>CAWBST010000030.1:0-305080 GCA_963791495.1 uncultured Alphaproteobacteria bacterium | reverse complement strand
TGTTGGTCTTCACTACGTCCATGCCGACGCCGCGGCCGGATACGGCGGTGACCACCGCGGCTGTAGAGAAGCCGGCGCGGAAGATGAAGCGCTGCAACTGCGTCTCGCTCATCCCGGCAAGCTCGGCCTCGGTGGCCAGCCCGTTCTTCAGGACCTTGGCGCGGATCCTGTCGAGCGGCAGCCCGCGGCCGTCATCGGTGATCTCGATGATGATGTGGCCGCCCTCGTGGTAGGCGTTCAGCGTGATGTGGCCGGTCTCGGGCTTGCCTGCGGCGCGACGCTCGGCAGGGCTCTCCAGGCCATGGTCACCGCTGTTCCGCACCATGTGCGTCAGCGGGTCTTTGATCAGCTCGAGCACCTGGCGGTCCAGCTCGGTATCGGCGCCGAGCATCGTGAGCTCGATCTTCTTGTCCATTTCGCGGGACAGGTCGCGAACAAGGCGCGGCAGCTTGTTCCAGGCGTTGCCGATAGGCTGCATGCGCGTCTTCATCACCCCTTCCTGCAGGTCGGACGTGATGTGCGACAGACGCTGCAGCGGCACGGTAAAGTTGTTGTTCTCCTGAGTGCGCGCCAACTGCAGAAGCTGATTGCGGGTGAGCACCAGCTCGCTCACCAGCGTCATCAGGTCTTCCAACACATCCACAGTGACGCGAATGGTCTGGTTGGTGGCAACCGGTTCGCCTGGGGGTGCTTCGGCGGCGGCCTGGACCGGAGCCGGTGCGGGCGGCGGTGCCGGCATCTCCTCCGGAACCGGCGCGGCAACGACCTCCGGCGAGGGCTCCTCGTCCGGTTCCGGCGCAGCAGCGGCAGCGGCGGGCTTCGGCGCCTCCGCCGCCGCAATGGCGTTCAGCGAGTCGATCAGTTCGCCGTCGTCGCCCGCCGGCTCGCTGCCGGTGGCCGCCAGCCCCGCCACGATCAACTTGATCCGGTCGAGACCCGCAAGGACGAGGGTCACGGTATCGGGCGTCGCGGTCAGCACGCCGTCGCGCACCTTGCCCAGCACATTCTCCCCCGCGTGCGCCACCCGTTCCAGGCGCGGTAGGCCGAGGAACCCGCAGGTTCCCTTGATCGTGTGCACCAGGCGGAAGATCAGCGACAGCGTGTCCTTGTCGTCCGGCGTGCGTTCCAGTTTGACGAGAGCGACGTCGAGATCCGCGATGCTTTCGTTGGTCTCGGTCAGAAAATCGGCGATCAGATCGTCCATGGGCAGCCCTCATGGGCCCGGCGCAACGCCAGGCGGAGCCCCATCCTGGCCGGAAGCTGACGAACAAACGGTAAATTGCCGCGTGGCTATTGCAGGCGGAGCGACAGCAAGCAGAGGGGGCACAAACTCAGCCTCGCTCACGGCGCCGGCCGGCATCAGCATCGACAGCCGAAACCCATGGTCGCGCGCCAGCAACGTGGTCAGGGGTGCCTGCAGGCCGCGGACATTCGCCATCATGGCCTCTAACGCCGCAGTCTCGTCGGTCAACCAAACGCCGAACCCGACGGGCCAAGCGGCGCGAGGACCGGCGATCGTCACCACGATGCTGTCGCCGGGCGAACCGGACAGGGCCACGATGCCGCCGCCAGGAAGACTCTCAGCGGCCATCAGGAGAAGGTTCAGAACGACGCGGGCCGCAGGCGGCGGGAAGAGTGCGCCGGGCTCCAGCCCCGTAAGGTCCAGTTCCACTCGCCGGCTCGACAGCAGACTGTTCGCAAAGACCTGCAGCCGGGCCGCAT
Organism: uncultured Alphaproteobacteria bacterium; assembly: GCA_963791495.1. GTDB lineage: Bacteria > Pseudomonadota > Alphaproteobacteria > Acetobacterales > Acetobacteraceae > JAMXLO01. The sequence goes on along the minus strand of CAWBST010000030.1, from coordinate 303,358 downwards.
CCATGTCGTCGGCATCATGACCCCAGGCGGCCCGCAGCAGTTTCAGGCGCTGGACGAGTTCGACCGTCGTGTCCTCCGCGAGAGCCAGCGTCTCGCTACCCGGTTGCTCTTCGCGGGCGATCTCCAGCACCCCCATCAGCGCACCCAGCGGGCCGCTCAGGTCGTGACAGAGGCGGGCGCACAGCAGCTCCGTCAGGCGCAACGCTTCGTTCATGCCGGCCATAGGAGCCCTTCCCCAGAGGGAGCGACACGCGCATGCCGATCAAATCACAGGCAAGTTACGACCCGACCAACGGAAGAGTCGAGGCGCCCGGGACTTGAACCCCCAGCAGGGATGGCGCAAGTCACAGGACGTATAGGAGTCACTTCCGCTGATGATTGATCCCTTTGGCCGATCCATCACCTATCTCCGCGTTTCGGTCACCGACCGCTGCGACCTCCGCTGCGTTTACTGCATGGCGGAGGACATGGCGTTCCTGCCGAAGCGGGACCTGCTGACCTTGGAGGAACTGGACCGGGTCTGCGCCGCCTTCATCCGGCTGGGCACCAACAAGATTCGTATCACCGGCGGTGAACCGCTGGTGCGGCGCGACGTGATGAGGCTGTTCAACAGCCTGGCCGCCCGGCTGGGCGAGGGCGGACTGAAGGAGCTGGTGGTCACCACCAACGGCACGCAGCTCGCGAAGCTTGCCGAGGGGCTCTACGAGGCGGGTGTCCGCCGGATCAATGTTTCGCTCGACACGCTCGATCCGGAGAAATTCGCCAAGATCACTCGCTGGGGCAAGATCGGTGCGACGCTCGACGGCATCTTCGCTGCCAAGGCGGCTGGCATAGCGATCAAGATCAACGCCGTGGCAATGAAGGGCGTGAACGAGGACGAGTTCGACGGCATGCTCGCCTGGTGCGGCGATCACGGCTTCGACCTCTGCCTGATCGAGACGATGCCAATGGGCGACATCACCGGCGACCGCACCGAGCAGTATCTGCCGCTGTCCATTGTGCGCTCGCGGCTGCGCCGGCGTTGGACGCTGGAGGACACCGACTACCGCACCGGAGGCCCGGCGCGTTACTTCAACGTCGCGGAGACCGGACGGCGGATCGGCTTCATCACGCCGATGACCCACAATTTCTGCGAGAGCTGCAACCGCGTGCGCCTGACCTGCACCGGCACACTGTACATGTGCCTGGGCCAGGATGACGACGCCGACCTGCGCGAGGTGCTGCGGGCAGGCGCGACCGACACGGAGCTGGATGATGCGATCCGCGAAGCGATCAGCCGCAAGCCGAAGGGCCACGACTTCATCATAGACCGTCGTCACGATCGGCCGGCTGTCGCGCGGCACATGAGCGTGACGGGCGGGTGAGGCGAGGCGACCCTCGACTAGATCGTGTATGGCATTCGAATGCTCGGCTCGCCGGCGGGAAATCCCTTGACGTCGCGAGTCACAACGAGCATCGCGCGCTCTTGTGCCGAAGCCCATATGATGGCGTCGGGCAACTTGACGCGATGAGCCTTTCGCAGCGCGACTGCCCGCTCGGCAATTCCTTGATCTATTGGTACCAGTTCAAATCCATTCAGGAACTCCCGCGTGCCTCGCTCGGTCGCCGGAGTTGCGCCAACGAGCACCTCCATCCAGGTGACAAGGCTTATTGCCTTTAGTTGGTAGCGACCCAGCTCTTCGCGAGCCGCGTGGACGCCACGCAGGAAGTCGATCAGGATATTGGTATCGAACAGCGCCTTCACCATTCGCTACGGATCTTTCTCTGATAGCTGAGCCCGTCGGGACTCTTCGGCCCCCACAGGCCGAACGCATCCGCTTCGCTTGCTCCTCTTCGTGTGGCGAGATAGGCCGCGACAGCCTCGCGGATGAGCGCGGCCCGCGACCTCTTGCTCCGCCTGCCGAGTTCCGCCAGTTCGCGGAGGTCGCTGTCCGAAATATCCACCAGTGTGCGCATTGAGGCACTCGATATATGATATCGATATCACATATCACGCCAGTGCTACAACGGCAACACCAACAGGATATCCACCCGCCGCGAATCAAGCACGACGCGCCGCGATCTGAACCGCAGCGCGTCACCGTCGCGCACGATCCGATCCCGGTAGCGCCCGGTGGCGAAGGTCACCGTGTCGCCGTCCTGCGCAATGCGGAACACGCAGAAATTCGACCGCACGGCGAAGCCGTCGCCCTCAACCTCGATGCGCGGCCGCCCGAGCATATGGCGATAGGCGTGCGGCTCGTAGATGTTGGCGGTGCGCAGCGCGCTCACGCGATCCTCCATCATGCCGCGGCCGTTGCAGTAGAGGATCCCGATCGGCAGGCCGGCATCGTGGCTCTCGCGTGTGATGATCTGGTACTCGCCGTCCTCGGTGAAGAATGCGGGCCAGCGCTCCAGCGCTCCGTCGTCGATCGCTTCGGCGTAGTCTCCCAGCAGGTCCTCAATCGCGTCACGCATGATTGCTCACGCACCATGTCATTGCGAGCGACCGTCAAAGGAGTCAATGACAATCGCTGCGTTTTTTGGAGTGTCGTCGGATGCGCCGGCGCGCTCAAGGCTGGGCCCTTCGGCCCCCCGCCTTCGGCGGCTTTCGGCCTTGACCTCGCCGGCGCATCCGGCGATTTGGCCGAGGTCGCAACAACGGCGAGCTGTGCGCGTTGCACTGACGGGATTACGCGGCGCGCCATGCTGTGTTGTCCCGCATGATGGCGTTGAGGATGACCAGCAGCTTGCGCATGGTGGCAACGATGGCGACCTTGGCGGGTTTCCCGGCGGCGCGCAGGCGTTGGTAGGTGGTTGCCAGCGGCAGCTTGCGGCGGATCGTCACCAGCACAGCCATATAAAGTGCGGCTCGAACGCCGGGACGGCCGCCGGCGATCGCTCTTCTGCCACGGCGTTGGCCGCTGTCGTGGCTGAACGGAGCGACGCCGACAAGAGCGCTGATCTGGCGGCGGCTCAGTGTGCCGAGTTCGGGCAAGTCGGCGATCAGAGTGCGAGCAATCTTCGGACCGATCGCTGGCGCACTGGTCAGTCGTTCCTCCTTCTCGCGCCAGGCTGGCGTGTCGCGGATCGCGGTGTCGATGTCGGTTTCCACCGCGGACAGTTGCTTCTGCAAGGTTGCCAGCACGCGATCCACCGTCTTCACCAGGCGCGGCTGGGTGAGCTGGCGGCGACGATTTCGCTCCGCCACCGTCATGCCGATGATCTGGCGCCGTCGCGCCAGCAGTTCGCCCAGAGCACGCGCTGCTTCATCAGGAACGGCGCGTGGCTGTGGCTGCACGGCTTCAGCGAAGCGCGCAATGATCGCTGCGTCCAGCGCATCGGTTTTCGCCAGTTGTCCGCAGGCCTGGGCGAAGGCGCGGATCTGCCGTGGATTGATCACCGCCAGCGGCAATCCTTCGGCGGCAAGCGTGGTGGCGACGATGGTCTCGAAGCCGCCGGTCGCTTCAAGCACGATCAGAGCTGGTTCGGCCACACCCAGCCGGGTGACCAGTTCGCCCAGACCCGTTTCGTCGCGGGTGACCGAAAACGCCTCGCCCGTCGGACGAATGTGCACATCCAGGCGATCCTTGGAGACGTCAATACCGATATACATATGGTCCTGCTCCCGGCCTTGCTGATTCGGGCTCGACAGGCGGCCCATTCGACCGTTCGGGATAGACGGACCAGCGGAGCGGGCACCTTGCTCGCAAACGGGCTTCCGCGCCCTAGGAGCGCTCGGGCTCCGCTCCACTATCGAGCCAGCAATGCTAGCATCACCAGCCGATTTCTCGATACAAGGAGCGAAGCGACGAAGCAATCCCCACCCCTTAGGGCCACTCGGTGTGGATTGCCGCGCCTCGCTCGCGATGACAGCGGCACCGTCACAGCCCCATCAGCTCGCGATAGCCCTGCCAGAATCCGCGGATGCCGGTCTCGGTCGCGCGCGAACCGTCGGATGACGCGACATCGCGACCGCCCATCTCCAGGAATGCCGCGCGGTCCTCGCTGCCGCGCGTGCCGCGCTGGACGAATTCGTTGATGCAGCCGTCCTCGAGCGACACCAGCCCGGCGGCTCCGGTCAGATTGCTCTGAATCAGCCGCTGTCGGGTCTGCTGTGCATCGTCATCCTGATACCCAAGGTAGATCCAGAACAGCTCTGTCTTGTCGATGCCGCGCGGTGTGAAGAAGCGTACCGCGAGCGAGTTCAGCGTGAGCTGCACGACAAGCGTCGGGAATATCGTCTGGATGCAATGGGTGACGCCGTCGTCGAACTCGGTCCAGGTATCGAGCAACTGCGGCGCGGCGAGCGCGGAGTTGTACTGCGCCGAATGGACCTTCTGGTATTCCTCGGACTGCTGCAGCGTGCTGCGTTTGGCGTAGCTGATCGAGTGCCGGCCATCATCTGACAGCAGCATGCCGCCATCCATGTCCAGCCGGTTCACCTTGAACGTGGTGTAGAACGTGTGCAGCAGCGTGGCGTGATACGAGTCGCGCACGTTCTCGGCGTACAGCTTCCAGTTGTTGTGGATGATCTGGCTGTGCATCCCGAGTAACCGGTGGGGGCGCCCGAGGTTGCGGCGGATCATGCGCGCCATCGTCTCGCCGAGATACGTCTCAACCGGTACAGTCGCATCGGAGAAGGTGCCGAATACAAGGCCGCAGAACACCTCCACGCGGAGCGGCTCCAGGCGGTGCTGCGCTGGATCGAAATCCTCCGGCATGCCGCCCTTGCCGCGCACGCCGTGGCGGAAGGCGACGCTCTGCAGCCGGCCCGCAAGGTCGTAGCTCCAGGAGTGATACACACACGTCAGCGCCTTCGCGTTACCGCGCTCCTGGAGGCACACCAAGGCGCCCTTGTGCGCACAGCGGTTCACCATCGCATGAATGTCACCGTGCTCGTCACGCGTCACGACGACAGGCACTTCGCCAACCGTGGCGAGGCGCCAGTCGCCGGCGTTCGGAATTTCTATCTCCAGGCAGAGGAAGTTCCAGATCGGCCCACGGAACAGGCGCTTCTGCTCTTCGGCGTATATCGCGGGATCGGAGAACACCCTAAACGGCACGCGCGTCACGCCGTCGCGCGGCCAGACGAGGTCGCCTGCAAGATCGCGCGTCACCGGAACATCCATGGTTTGTCTCCACCACGTGGCACTCACGGGTCACGGTAGCGGCGGCAGTAGGAACGGTGCAATGTGCGGACACCGGCCGACGAGCCGGATCGGGAGCCAACAACGTCTGGAGAACGAAACATGATCAGTCGCCGAACCGCCCTGACCGGCGGTGTTGCCGTCGCCGCTGCCGCCTCGCTGCGCGGCGCCCGCGCAGCCAGCAACCCGGGTGTCACCGCCACGTCGGTCAAGATCGGCAACACGATGCCCTACAGTGGCCCCGCATCGACCTATGGCGTGATCGGCCGCACCGAGACTGCGTTCTTCAAGATGGTCAACGAGCAGGGCGGCGTCGACAAGCACACGATCGACTTCCTCTCATACGATGACGGCTACAGCCCGCCGAAGACGGTGGAACAGGTTCGCCGGCTGGTCGAAGAGGACCAGGTCGATTTCTGCTTTCAGAACCTCGGCACGCCATGCAACTCCGCCATTGCCGAGTATCTGAACCACAAGAAGGTGCCGCACCTGTTCGTCGGTTCCGGCGCCAGCAAGTGGGCCGACATCAAGAAGTATCCATGGACGATGGGCTTCCAGCCTGGCTATCGCACCGAGGCGCAGATCTACGCCAAGCATATCCTGGCGAACGTGAAGGATCCGAAGCTGGCGATCCTGTACCAGAACGACGACTTCGGTAAGGACTACCCGACCGGCGTGCGCGACATCCTGGGCAAGGACTGGGACAAGATCGTCGTGAAGTCCGCCAGCTATGAGACCACCGATCCGACGATCGATTCGCAGATCGTCGAGGCGCAGAGTTCGGGCGCCAACGTGCTGCTGGTTGCTGCGATCCCCAAGTTCGCCGCGCAGTCGATCAGCAAGGTGTACGCCCTCAACTGGAAGCCGGCGTTCTATATGACCAACGTGGCGATCTCGGTGGGCGGCGTGTTGACGCCGGCCGGACCCGAGAAGGCAATCGGCATGCTGAGCACCCAGTATCTGAAGGATCCAACCGATCCGGTGTTCAAGGACGATGCCGGCATGAAGCAATGGCGCGACTTCATGGCGAAGTACATGCCCAGCGGCGACATCACCGATGCGAGCTACGTGTTTGCCTATGCGGTCAGCCTGACGATGCAGCAGGTGCTGAAGCAGTGCAAAGGCGACTTCTCGCGGGAGAACGTGATGAAGCAGGCAGAAAGCCTGCACGACTTCGAGCTGCCGGTGGTGCTTCCGGGCATCAAGGTGAACACGACACACACCGACCATCGCCCGATCACGTCGATGCAGTTCGTGAAGTGGGACGGCAAGACCTGGGTGCGCTTCGGTGACCTGGTCGCAGGAGCAACCGTCTAGCGCGATACTGGCGGGGCGGCTGTCACGGCCGCCCCGACCGGTGATACGGATGCCCGGCGGCGATCGACCGTGCGCGATAGACCTGCTCGATCAGCATGACGCGCGCAAGGAAATGCGGCCACGTCAGTCGGCCGAGTGACAGCACATAATCGGCGCGTGCGAGCACTGCTGCATCCAGCCCTTCCGCGCCACCGATCAGGAAGCAAGGGGTGCGGCCGGTCGCCAGCCAGCGCTCCAGCAGGTGCGCCAGTTCCTCGCTGTCGGGCATGGCGCCGCCGAGATCGAGCGCCACGACAACCGCTGCGTCCGGCAACGCGGCCAGCAGCGCCTCGCCTTCCCGCCGTTTCACCTCGGCTGACGCGCCGCGTGCCTCGCCGACCTCAGTCACCGCGAGCGGCGGCCGCAGGCGCGTGTTGTAGCGGGCGAACAGGTCGGCCTCGGGCCCGCCGCGCAACCTGCCGACAGCGATCAGACGCAGCATTTCTCTCCACCTCTTGCCGCCGTGTGCCGCATTGGCCGACGATGGGCTCGCCTGGACAATAGGGGGAAAGCGATGGCCTGGCCTACGGAGCAGGGCCTGTTTGACGCCGGTGACCTGACGCTGCAATCCGGCGCTGTGCTGCACGGCGCGCGTCTGTCGTGGAAGACGCACGGCACGCTGTCCCCGGCGCGCGACAACGTCATCGTCTATCCCACAAGCTACGGCGCGCAGCACCCGGACCTGGAGTGGCTGATCGGTCCCGACGGCGTGCTGGATCCGACGCGCTGGTTCATCGTTATCTTCGACATGTTCGGCAACGGGCTGTCGTCCAGTCCGTCGAATACCGCCGACTATCCGTCGCTGGTGACGATATTCGACAACGTGCGGACCCAGCACCGCGCGCTCCGGGAGATGTTCGGGGTCGAGCGAGTCGCGTGCGTGTACGGCTGGTCGATGGGCGCGCTGCAGGCCTATCACTGGGCGGCGCTGTTCCCCGACATGGTCGAGCGCATCGTGGTGAACTGCGGCGTGGCGCGCACTGCCGTGCACAACCAGGTGTTCTTGCGCAGCCTGATGGCGACGTTGGAGGCCGCGCCGGAGCATACCGGCGACGGCCGCTTCTCGTCGGAGCCGCGTGCCGCCAAGCGGGCGTTCGGGCGCATCTATGCGGCCTGGGCGCTCAGTCAGGACTTCTACCGCGCCGGACTGCATCTTGCGTCGGGGCCGCAGCACAATCTCGGTGCCCCCGACCTCGACACGTTCCTACGCACAGATTGGGAGGAGCGGTTCGGTGCGCGTCCCGCCGCCAATCAATATGCGCAGCTTCGGACCTGGGATGCCGCGGACATCAGCGGCAACGCGCTGTATGGTGGCGATCTTCCGCGTGCGCTGCGGGCGATCCGCGCGCGCGTGCTGCTGATGCCGGGCGAGACCGATCTCTATTTCCGCGTCGCCGACAATGCCGCCGAGCTGCCGTTTCTGACGCGCGCGGAACTGAAGCCGATACCCAGCATCTGGGGGCACCGTGCCGGCAATCCGGCGACGAACCCGGACGATGCGCGCTTTGTCAAACAGGCCGTGCGGGAGTGGCTCGCGCGGTAGCAGATCAAGGAGAACCGTCATGGCGACAATCACCACCAGTAATCCCCCCGCGGTGCGCGCACCGACCGGTTACACGCACGGCCTGCTGCTGGAAGGCGTCGAGCGGCGTTTGGTCATTTCCGGCCAGGTCGGTGTGGCGCCAGACGGATCGGTGCCAAGCACCGGGGAAGGCCAGATCGCCCAGGCATTCGCCAATCTGCGCGCGGTGCTGGAGGCGAACGGCATGAGCGTCACCAATCTGGTCAAGACGACGGTGTTCCTGACCGATCGCTCGCTGCTCGCGTCTTTCCGCGCGGCACGCGACGCGGTGTACGCCGGGCACGCGCCGTGCTCGACGCTGCTGTTCGTCGCGGGGTTGGCCGACCCGCGGTTCATGGTGGAGATCGAGGCGGAAGCGGTGGCGTGATTTACGCTGCAAAGCGGCCGTGCGAAGCCCACGCTGGGCGTTGATACCGATGGATGGCGCGCAAGAAGGGATTTAACACGGAGAAGGCGGAGGGCCACGGAGCGCCACGGAGGTTCTCCAGCACGTTCTAATTGCAGCAGCCATCGTCTCCGTGCAGCGCCTCGCGTCCCTCGCTGACGAGGAACCAGACGATGCCGAGTGACGCGACTGCGTCGACCCACCAAGCGCCGGTGAGGGCCTGAACCACCAGCGCGGCCACGACGACCAGCGCCAACCAGCCGCACGTGATGCTCTCTACTGCATCGGCCCGCATGGCGCGGCTGCCCAGTGCATCGGCGATCGCTATCTTCCGCCGCGCCAGGCCATACATGACCGGCATCGCCAGCACCGTCACGACAAATCCTGGCCAAGAGAACTGTTCGCCGGTGCGCGCCCAAAGCTTCCATGCCGCGGCGACGACCACGTAGGCAGCAAGCGCAAGGAGCAACGCTCCCGCGATACGACCTGCCACTCGCTCCGCCGTTTCGGCGAACTCCTGTCCGCGCCGCAGCTCGACCGTGAGCCGCCAGATCAGCACACAGGCCGAGGCCAGTTCGATCACGCTGTCGATGCCGAAGGCCAGGAGGGAAATGCTGTCTGCCTGTATGGCGCTGCAGATTGCGACGGTGGCCTCAATCGCCATCCAGGCGAGCGTTGCGTATTCCAGACGAAACGCGTGCCGAATTAAATCTGAACGTGCAGCCGAGAGCAGCGCGGTAGCTGCCACTGCAATCGCTCATGTCGCCATGCGCAACCTGGGACGCACCATCCCGATGACCCGCCGCAACCCTGCCAGCACCACGACCGCCAGTCCCGTCAGCGCCACGTAGTGCGCCGGCCGCAGGCCGAAATGCAGTGTCTCGCTCGCCGCCAGCACGCGCCACGGACTGATGCCGGTCGCCAGCCCATACCAGGCGAATTCGATGCCGGCACTGGAACACGCTGCCACGATGGCGAGCACGAGTTGCGCGAACAGACTGCGCTGCCAGGCCATCGGCAGCGCCCGCCAAAGCAGCAGCCAGACGAACAGGCCGGAAAAGAACACCGGCTCCGACACGTTCGATTTCGACTGGATGAAGTAGTGCAGCAGCGCGATCGCACCAAGCACGTAGATCGCCCGGTGCAGCCGCTTCCACCATGGACCGAGCCGGCGCGCCCAATCGTTGGTCGATGTTACGCCAAGCACGCTGATCCCAAGCAGCACGATGAAGCCGATGGTCAGATAGAATCGCAGGGCGATCTCCGAGACGACCACGCCCAGGTGAAATTTCTGGTCCACCACGTAAAGCGAGAGATGCGTGATCGCATAGGCGAGTGCGGTCAGGCCGACGATTCGTCGGACCATCAGCAGCCGAGGCCAGTGCAGTACGCGCGCCGCCGGCGTGATCGCGAGCGAGATAAGCAGGTAGCGGATCGCCCAGTCGCCGGTGCCGTGGATCACCTCGGTCACCGGCCGTCCGCCCAGCATGCCGTTTGCCCACCAGAACGCCAGCACCGTGCCGGGGATGAAGCCTGCTGCGAGCACCACCGCCTTCAGCGGCAGGAAGCGGCCATGCCGGTCGCGCCAGGGGACGATCACCGCGCCGTTCCCGGCACACGCCGGACATAGTCCGGCGGAATGCGGAACTCCTGAGGATCCTGTGGCGCGTAGTGCACCGACACTGCGCTGACCCGCACCTGCGCCGCGCTGCTGGCGCGCAGCAGCACGCCGTCATCGGTGATGCAGACCACCACCGGGTGCGCGTCGCGATCCTGCGTCTGCCATTCGGTGCAGGCGCGGCCCGCCACGGTTGTCTCGCCGCGCCGGGCGAAGGCCCCTGGCTTCCCGGCGATCATCCCCGCCATGCTGTCCGGAGCCACCATCTCGACCACCGATCGTGTCGCATCCCGCACCACGCTCATACGTCTCGCGACGTAGTCGATAATTACATGCAGCCCAGGGGTGGGCGGATCGATGCGCATGGTCCGCGATGCGGCCAGCCAGCGCACCCGCTGTTCGACCCCCGATCCGTCTCGCGCGCCACCAGCGCGATAGGTCACGTCGACGTCGTGGCTTGGGAGCAGCAGCGGCTGGTCAGCGAGCGCCGGGGGCGCCCCCGTCGCGCAGAGTGCCAGGATGACGGCACGCCTCATTCCGGCCTGCCCTGATGCGGCGAGGGCCCGCATCAGCGTTCCGCCAGGGTGCGGATCTCTGACGCGAGCACCGCCGGGTCCGGATCGACGGGGAAGCTGGCCGGCACGGTCAGGGCGTGAGCGAGCCGTGTCTTGTAATCGTCACGCGCCAGTTCCTCCGCGCCGAACTGCGAGAGGTGCGCGGTGACGAACTGGGTGTCCAGCAACTGGAAGCCGCCCAGGCGAAGAAGCGCCACGAGATGCACCAGGGCCACTTTGGAGGCATCCCGCGCCATGCTGAACATGCTCTCTCCAAAGAACACGCCGCCGATCGCCACGCCGTACAGACCGCCGACGAGATGGCCATGCTGGCGTGTTTCCACCGAATGGGCGTGGCCGAGCTGGTGGAGTTCGTCGAACAGGTGCTCGATCTGCGGGTTGATCCAGGTGTCGTCACGCCCAGGGGCAGGCTGGGCGCAGCCGGTAATTGTGCCGGCGAAGTCGCGATCCACCGTCACGGAGAAGGCGTCGGACAGCACGGTGCGGGCGAGCCGGCGCGGTAGGTGGAAGTGATCGAGCGGCAGGATGCCACGGCGCTCCGGGTCGAGCCAGTAGAGACGCTCGCCACGGCGAGTCTCGGCCATCGGAAACAGGCCGTGACGGTAGGCCCGCAGCATAAGGTCGGCCGTGATCTCCACCGTGCGCCGGGACATGACCGTATTGTGGGGTCGGTTGGCGGGTTCGGGAAGGCACTCTTGTCGGCTCGGCTGTGTCGGGGATTAATGGCGGGGCATCTTATCGGGAGGGACGCCATGACCACATACACTTGGGAGCACATCCATCTGCGCTCACCGGACCCCGCGGCGACAGCGCAATGGTACCATGACAAGCTCGGCGCCGAGGTGATCCGAACCCCGCTACCGGATGGCTCTACGCGGATCGATCTGGATCTGACGGGGCAGAAGATCTTCATCGCCAAGGCGGACCCGGCATCGACCGGCGCGTCGCCGCAGACGCCATATATGGGGCTGGATCACTTCGGGTTGACGGTGGAGAACATCGACGCCGCGGTGGCGGAGCTGAAGGCCAAAGGTGTGCCGTTCACCGTGGAGCCCAAGACCATCCGGCCAGGCGTGCGGATCGCATTTCTGACCGCGCCGCAGAACGTGTCGATCGAACTGCTACAGCGGGGGTAGACCAGCCGGGCGAAAGCCCGGTGAGCTGCCGGCAGATGGCCTTGAGCCTCGACGCGGCGGCGTATGTCCTTGCGTGACGCGACGCGCAAGCGGCGGCTTGTGGCCGAACGATCATGATCCAATGGATAATTACGTGAACGAAACTTTCCTGTTACCGTTCCTGTCGCGCCGGGTCGAAGCGCCCCGGGCCGCAATCAACCCGATCCAGGGAGCCCTCAGCTTTGACTGCCACCGCAACCGGCGCTCACACCGTGCACACGCTGACGGCGGCCGATCTATTCGCCATCTCGCAGGGCGCAGCGAGCCTACCCGGCCACTGGTCAGCAACCAGTCGGTGCACTGACCATGGCGCGTCCTACGCGGGCCTGATCGACCCGAACGGCGACGGCCAGGAGCCCGCCTTCCTGATAGTCCTCCAAGCCGACGGTCTGCGCGTCACGCGACCGGGCGGTGAACTGGTAGCCGATGGCTGCGCCAGCATTACAGAGGCTCTCGCGGCGGTGCGGTGGGCAATACGTGTGTCCTGAAGCGCAGTGCGTCAGCCGCTGATCCGCTGCCGCTCGGAGGATGGAAGTGTCCGGATCTGTGAGATCAGGCTAGCGATCATCCGATATACCACAATCAGCGGCATTCAGCGCAGATCGAAGGCGGTAACGAGTGGCCAATAGCCGACATTTGGGTCTTGATACTCCCAAAGGCCGCGGTGAGCCGGCACAATCGGAACGATATCGCGCGGCGCGATGGCTACCGACATTCGTGTGAATGCTGCAAGAATAAGAATGGAGGGGGTTGGATTCGAACCAACGTAGGCGTGCGCCAACGGATTTACAGTCCGTCCCCTTTAGCCTCTCGGGCACCCCTCCGCGCGGAACCGCGCCTCTAGTTCCAAAATGGGGGCATTGTCAACGAAACCGCCGACCGAATGCCTCATCGCGTGCTATCCAGCCGCGGCCATGACCGAGCTCCCTGCCCACCCCACGACCACCTACCGTACCGTCGAGATGCACACCGGCGGCGAGCCAGTGCGTCTCGTCCTTGAGGGCTTTCCGGAACCCCACGGTGCCACCGTCCTGGAGAAGCGCCACGACGCCGTCAGCAGGCTCGATCTCCATCGCCGCCGTCTCATGTTGGAGCCTCGCGGCCACGCCGAGATGTATGGCGCCCTTCCGGTTCCAGCCGCCCCGCCCGCCGCGTTTGGCGTGCTCTTTATGCACCACTCCGGCTTCAGCACGATGTGCGGCCACGCCACGATCGCTCTCGGCCGCTGGGCCGTCGCGTCCGGTCGCGTCCCGCTACACGACGGCACCGCCGACTTCATCCTGGAATGCCCCTGCGGTCCGGTCGCGGTGCATGTCACGGGCAGCGGCGCCAATGTCGCCTTCGACAGCGTCCCGGCGTTCGCCGCCTCGCTCGACACCGAAGTCGAGGTTCCCGACCTCGGCCGGATCGTCTGTGACATCGGCTATGGCGGTGCGTTCTACGCCATCCTGCCGGCCTCGCGCGTCGGCCTCGATCTCGGCGCCTCGCCGGTCGGACAGCTGCGGGCCGCGGCACTCGCGATCATGGGGGCGATCCGCGCGCGAGGCGAGGTCCGCCATCCGACCGAACCGGATCTCTCCTTCCTTTACAGCGTCGTCCTGACCGACGACGCACCGCCTGCCTCACCACGCCCCTCCCGCCATTTCTGTGTCTTCGGCGAAGGCCAGATCGACCGCAGCGCCACGGGCAGCGGCGTCACAGCGCGTATGGCGGTCGATGCCGCGCGCGGCCTGATCATGCCCGGCGCAACCCGTGCATTCGCCGGCGCCTCCGGCGTGCCGTTCCGCGGTGAGCTGATGGCCGCGGAACGCCTCGGGCCGCATCGCGCCTGGCGGGTCCGCGTCTCCGGCACCGCGTCTTTCAGCGGCAGCGCGACATGGGTCGTCGAGGACAGCGATGCGTTGCGCGACGGCTTCGCCATCGAGGACGCGACACCGCTGCCCATCATGGCATGAGCCGCTCAGCGTTGCCGGCGCCGGAGAGCGCAAGCATGGCGCGCGCCATCCGTGACATCGCCTGCTGCCATATCCTGTGCAGGCGCGGCAGCGTACCGTAAAGACTGCGCGATCCTTACGGAGACCGTCATGCTACCGTCGCAACGCGCGCTGTTCGATATGCCCGAAGATGTTTGCTACCTGAACGCCGCCGCTGTCGGCCCCCTGCCGCGTGCGGTGAAGGCGGCCGGCGAGATCGGCGTCGCGCGCAAGGCGCAGCCCTGGGCGATCGAGCCGGGCAATGCGCAGCGCCAGTTCGAGCGCGCCCGCACAGCCGCCGCCCGGTTGATCAACGCCGATCCGGACGACGTCGCGCTGATCTCGTCGGTCAGTTACGGCATTGCGACCGCCGGCAAGGTGCTGAGCGTGCCACGCGGCAGTCGCGTGTTGCTGCTGCAGGACGACCACTCTTCGCCGGTGCTGGAGTGGCTCGGCCGCGCCGAGGCGCAGGGGTTCATCGTGGAGACCGTGCTGCGTCCCGATGATGGCGACTGGACTGCGGCGCTGCTCGCGGCAATTGAGCGGCGGGGAGCGCCACCGGTCGGGATGGCGTCGATCTCATCGGTTCACTGGGCCGACGGCGGCGCCGTGGATCTGGATCGGATCGCCGCCGCACTGAAGCCGCACGGCGCACGCTTCGTCATCGACGCGACGCATGGCGCGGGTGTGATGCACATCGACGTGCGGCGGCTCGATCCCGACTTCCTGGTGTTCCCGACGTATAAATGGGTGCTCGGCCCTTACGGCCGCGCGTTTCTTTACGTTGCCAGACGCTGGCAGAACGGCGTGCCGATCGAACAGACAGGGGCCCAGCGGCGAGCGCTCAACTCGGAGCGCGCGCCCTATATGCGGGACATCGCTTATGTAGCGAACGCGCGCCGCTACGACATGGGTGAGCGCGATCACTACATCTCGCTTGAGATGGCATCGATCGGCATGGAGATGGTCGCAACTTGGGGCAGGGATGCCATCATTGAACGGGTGCGCATGCTGACTGATCGTCTGGCAGATGGGCTGCGCAACTCCGGCATCCTTATGTCGGATCCGTGCGTCCGTGCGCCGCACATTCTGTGCCTGCGATTTCCTGGCGGCATGCCGGACGACATCATCAGTCGGCTGGAGGCAGAGAACGTGTTCGTCAGCCCGCGGCTCGGCATGATGCGAATCAGCCCGCACGTTTACAATGACGAGTCGGATATCGACCGGTTCTTGGAAGTGTTCCGTCGGGCGGCGGCGTAGCTACCCGCTGCCAAACGCCGTTCTCTCCAGAACCGTCAGATCGCCAATCTGATCCGCCTGCGCGCGGTCGTTGTCGAGCAGCGCGTTGTCAACGTCGAACAGAAATACGAGGTCATGCATAGCCGGCCAGCAACCTGTCCAGTGCGGTTGGATCATCCCAGGCGAGGGACACGCCGACAACGCCGATGCGATCCCGATATGCGGCAGGCAGGCGCACGGCATCCTTCGGCGTGGTGAGCGGTGCCGCGCCGAGCCGTTCAGCTTCGCCGAACACGCGACGCAGGTCCTGCTCGGTGAACGCGTGGTGATCGGGGAACGCCACGGCGCCGGCGACGATGACGCCGGCATCGGCCAGCATAGCGAAGAATTTCCCCGGCCGAGCAATGCCGGCGAAGGCGAGCGCGCGCCGGCCAATCCAGGCCGAAATCTCCGGCCTGGGCCGCAGGCTGGCTCGCAACACAGGCAGCGGCAGTGGGCCAACACAGCCCGGCCCAATCAGTATCGCAGCCTGGCAGCGCGATGCCCCGGCCGTTAGTGGCTCGCGCAGTGGTCCCGCCGGCAGAACGCGGCCGTTGCCGAAGCCGGATGCGCCGTCCACCACCAGCAGCGACAGGTCCTTGCGCAGACCTGGGTTCTGCAGGCCATCATCCATCACCAGCACCTGCGCGCCGGCAGCCACGGCGCCGCGTGCGCTGGCGGCCCTGTCGGCGCCGATCCAGGCCGGTGCTACAGCGGCGAGCAGCAGCGCCTCATCGCCGACCTGCGCCGCGGTGTCGCCCGTCTCGACGCGGTGCGGTCCACGAACAGAGCCGCCGTATCCGCGCAGCAGGAAGTGAACGGCACGCCCCCGAGCCGCGAACCGCTCACCCAGATCGAGCGCCAGTGTCGTCTTGCCCGCACCGCCCACGGTGACGTTGCCACAGCAGATCACTGGCACAGGTGCCTGCCATCCTGCTCGCGCCAGGCGCCAAGCCGTGACCGCGGCGGTGATCGCGGCAAGCGGCGACAGCAGCCGAGGCACCACGCCGTCGCGACGCCAGAAACCCGGCGGATGCAGCGTCACAGACATGGCCATCACCGCAGCAACCCGATCAGTGCCGCGGCAGTGCGGTATGGGAGACCGCGGTGCCGTTCTACCGCTGCGACTGCGGCATCACCTATCGCCTTCCGTCGCGCCGGATCGCGCAGCAGCCCATCCACCCAGCGCCCCAGCTCTGTCACGTCCCGCACTACCGTCAGCCCGCCCGCAGCACGCAGCATGGCGACATGATCGGTGAAGTTGCCGGTGTGCGGCCCCACAGCGATGGCACAGCCGAGACGAGCCGGCTCGAGCGGGTTCTGCCCGCCACCCGGCGGCAGCAGGCTGCGGCCGATGAAGGCGATGCCTGCCAGCCGGTACAACAGCCCGAGTTCGCCCAGCGTGTCAGCGACCCAGACACCCTCCTCAGGGGGATCTTCACCGCGTGATCTGTAGCCGGCCGCGGAGATGGTCCCGCCGCGTTCCGGATGACGCGGGGCAATGATGGTCAGCAGCCCGGGATGATCCGCCACCAGCGTGCGATGGACGCCGAGGATCAGCTTGTCCTCGCCCGGATGGGTACTGGCAGCAAGCCAGATCGGCCGGCCGGGCAATAGGTCCTGCAGCCTTTGCAGCTCCGTCTCATCTACGGGCAGCGGCGGAGCGGCAAGCTTCAGATCGGCCGGCTCGCCCACGCGACAGCAGCCGAGAGCGCGCAGGCGTTCGGCGTCGGTACCGCTGCGCGGCTGAACCCGCGCGAACCCCCCCAGCACGTGCTGTGCCAGCCGCGGCGCACGTCGCCACCGCGCCAAGCTGCGGTCTGACAGCCGCGCATTGATCAGCATCGTGGGGATCCCACGCGCGCGGCACGCGGCGAGCTGGTTGGGCCACAGCTCGCTCTCAACGAAGGCCGCTGCATCGGGTCGCCAGTGGTCCAGGAATCGCGCCGCCCAGCGTGGCACGTCGAGCGGCGCGAACCGGTGCAGCACTCGCCCGGCCAGGAGCGGGTCCAGCCGCTGCGCCAGCAGCCTGGCCGAGGTCACGGTCCCGGTTGTGAGCACGATCGTCGATACGCCCTCAGACAGCGCCGGCAGCACCGGCAGGATGGACAACGTCTCGCCGACCGAGGCGGCGTGCAGCCAGATCAGCCTTCCTGGCGGCCGTGGAGTCGGGTCGATGCCGCGACGTTCGGTGAGCCGCCCTCGCACCTCCTTGCCCCGTGCCAGGCGCACACGAAGCAGCAGCCGCAGCGCCGGCGCGGCAGCGGTCGCTGCCACCGCCCACGCCGTGCCCAACGGGTTCAGATGAGACACAACTGGTCCGCTCTCTCGGCCGCCGCGGTGAGTGCCGCTCCGATCGTCGGCACCGCGTCCTGCCAGCCGTCACGGCTGACCGCAATGGTAGGCAGGCAGACCACCACACCGCGGCCGAATGGCTTTGGCACCACCATGCGGTCCCAGGTTCGCAGGACCCAGCGGCGCGTCGTCTGCGCCGCGCAGGGCAGCACCGGCGCGCCCGACAGCGCGGCAAGCTGCGCCACCCCGGGGGCGGCGCTACGACGCGGGCCGCGCGGGCCGTCGGGCGTGATGGCGATATGGTCGCCGCCGGCGAGCAGGTTGAGCAGCACGCGCGTGCCCTTGGAGCCGCCGCGCGACGAGGATCCCAGCACCACGTCGAGCGCGAAGCGGCTGACCACAGCGCCAATGAAACGGCCGTCACGGTGGTGGCTGACCAGCACGTGCGCGCGATTGCGGACGCCTCGCCATTCGGGGAACTGGCGCGCCTTCAGCCACAGCATCGGCATCATCGGCAGTCGTTCATGCCAGAACGCGACCACAACTGGCGAGCCGGCGGCGTGCGGTGCCACGTGCTCGCGACCCTCGAGCGACCAACGCGTGGTCCACAGCGCAAAGCCAAGATAGAGGCCGAGCAGTCTGGCGAACGCCGCCTGCACGATGGGATGCTGTAACAGCCGCTTCATCGGGGCGGCGGTAGCATGCGTGATGAAGGGGAGGAAGTGTCGGGTGACAACCGTACACTCTCCCGCACGGGAGAGGCGATCTCGCCGGCTATGCCGTCATCCGGTTCCACGCATCCAGCGCAGCGATCTTGTACGCCTCGGCCAGCGTCGGGTAGTTGAAGGTGTTCTCGATGAAGTAGTCCAGCGTGCCCTGCAGGTTCAGCACCGCCTGGCCGATATGGATCAGCTCGGTGGCGCCTTCGCCGACGATATGCACGCCGAGCAGTCGGCGAGTCCCGATCGAAAACAGCATCTTCATCATGCCGGCGTTCAGCCCCATGATGTGGCCTCTCGAGGTCTCACGGAACCGCGCGACCCCGCATTCGTAGGGAATGGCGCGTTGGCGAGCCTCCTGCTCGCTCATGCCCACGGTGGAGATCTCAGGCACCGCGTAGATGCCGTAAGGGAAGAACTCCGGCGCGTGCGGGGCGGGAACGCCGAAAGCGTGGCAGGCGGCGATGCGGCCCTGCTCCATCGAGGTGGACGCGAGGGAAGGAAAGCCGATTGCATCGCCGGCGCAGTAGATGTGCGGGGCCGAGGTCTGGAAGGTCTGCGGGTCCACCTTCAGCCGCCCGCGATCATCCGGGGCCAGGCCACAAGCGTCCAGGTTCAGCGCATCGGTCGCACCGACGCGGCCCGCGGTGTACAGCGCCATCTCGGATCGCACGCGCCGGCCGCCTTCCAGGATGGTGACAGGCCAGCCGTTCTCGAACTCGATGCGCTCCACCTTGGCGCCGAAGCGCAACGCGACACCGCGGTCGCGGAGCTGATGGGTGAAGTCCTCGATCAGTTCGTGGTCGATGAAGTCGAGCATGGCGGGCCGCGCCTCGACCAGAGCCACCGCGACGTCGAGCGCACTGAATATGGTGGCGTACTCGACGCCGATGACGCCGGCGCCGATTACCGTGAGGCTGCGCGGCAGTCGCGGAATGTCCACGATCTCGTCACTGTCGAACACACTTGTGCCATTGAACGGGACGCCATCGGGCCGATGCGGCCGGGTGCCGACGGCGATGAGAATGCGCTCACCCTGGAAGATGCGGATATCGCCCGCATCCGAGGTGACCTCGATCCGGTGAGGATCGAGAAAGCGGGCGGTTCCCTTGAAGGTCTCGACGCCATTGCGGGCGAACTGGTGCTCCAGCACATCGACCTCGTGGTCGAGCGTCATGTGCAGGCGCATCATCAGGTCCTTGGCGGCGATGTCCTTCTTCACCCGGTAGGCGCGGCCGTAGAAGCCGCGCTCCCGCCATCCGGTGAGGTTGAGCACGGTCTCGCGCAGCGTCTTCGAGGGAATCGTGCCGGTATGCACCGAGACGCCGCCGACCCGGCGGCCCCTCTCCACCACGAGCACGGAGCGGCCGAGCTTCGCAGCCTGGATGGCGGCACGGCGCCCGGCTGGACCGCTGCCGATGACAATGAAGTCGAAGGTGCTCACGCGGGAAGGGTGGAGGAAGGTGGGTCGGTCTGTCTATCGTGTTTGTGCGGTGCAGCGGACGGAGAGTAGGTGACCGGATTCCCTGGACGCCCTGAGGCAGTCAATCATGCACCATCAGCGCAGGGCGCGATTGTTTCCGATGAAGGTCATGTATGGCAGCAGCGCAATACGGGATGACACGAGGGAATACGCGTAGATCAGCGACAGAAGGGTTGCGCCGGCGTAGCCGTAGCCTTCGTAACCCAGGCCAAGCCATAGCGTCACCGACGTCAGGCCGGCATTGAGGGTGAAGAATACCAAGGTCACCCGAACCAGCTCTCGCCTGAGGTCGAAATACGAGAGCACCACCATGACGCAGAGCAGCAGCACGTGGAAAAGGGCGCCGAGCGCACCGAAGCGGAAGATCGGCACCATCGTAAGATCGCCTTGTGCCATGCCAACCATGGCCGGAGCAGCGAGAACGGCCAGATAGCACACCGCGGCCTGCAGCACGGCGATGTTGCGCAGTCCTTCCCCGAGCACGCGCAGAATAGTCTTGTGGTTGCGCTCGATTTCAGCGGCCGTCGCGTGATTCTCGATGTCCTGGTAGAATTGGAAGTAGTGCTCGAAAAAGCGCGTCTCGACCGCGACAAGAAACAGCGTTGTCGCCGGTACGATGGTCAGATAGGCAAGGAACATCGCCCCGTCGTAAGCGGGATTGGTCCAGATCCCCCCCGTGACTGCGACCCGCCCCGGGGCAAACCACATGATCCATTTGTCCACCCATATCGCCGCGTTATAGAACAAACCAATCACAGCGAACTGCCAATAACGGCCGAATTCCGAAATGAACGAGAACCGGAAGTGCGCGGGATACGGGTACTCGGCAAAGATGCGCGCCGAGAGTCCGAAGAAGATGAATGCCAGCCCGGCGGTAAAGCCCGCCAGCATTCCGGCGGCGCCAAAGAAGGGCGCAAGCAAAACCGCAAAGGTGAAGGAAAGGAACGTGCCGCCAGCAAAGAACGCGGAAATCGATCCGAAGTTCTGCAGCGCAGACATGAAGGGCGACGCGATCCAGATCCCACCAGCAACCTGCAGGCAGATCAGTGACAGGATGCGCTCGGCCGGCTGCATGTCGACGACGAAACCATAAAACGGAACGCCGAATGCCGCCTGCACACAGAAGAGCAGCGACAGGGCCCCCAGGAACAAGCCGGGAGCCAACTCGACCTCCTTGGCATAGATGCGGTCGGCGAGGCCGCGTGTGACAACGAGCGCGATCGGGCCCGCCGCCACCAGCGAAAAGCAGAAATTATACGTCACCACTGACGAAAAGCGCTGCAGATCCGGCAGGGACACCATGGTGCGCCCGAGGAACTGCACGCCGCCAAGCGACACGACGACAAAAAGCCACGGGCCGCAGGAGATGACCGCAGCATGCGAATACGCGCGCAGGCCAGACAAGAGCGTGTCCTGCCTTGCAAGCTTTCGCAGAGCGAAGCCGACACCTGCCATTACGCTGCCTTGGCGAAGGAGCGATCCGGCATCGCCAGATGTTCCTCATAGAGGTCGCGGTAAAGCTGGTCGACGACCTTCTTGTTGTAATAAAGTTCGGTGCGGCGGCGGATGGCGTCTCCGCAACGCGCACGGAGATCGGCATCGGTCAGCAGGGCAGCGAGTCCCTTGGCTGTGGCCAACGGATTTGCCAGCGGCGTGATGAACCCGGCGGGCCCGAGCGGCGGATCTTCGTCGCGCCGTCCCTCGATGATGTCGCGGCAGGAACCGACATCGGTGGCGACGCTCGGAACGCCCGCGGCGCCCGCCTCGAGCAGCACCAGAGGCTGCGCCTCGCTGACGCTGGTCAGCGCGATCGCGTCCACGCGGCCGACATACTCCCGCACGTTGACCCGCCCCATGAATGCGAAGGTCTCGCTCAGGCCGAGATGCGCGACCATCTCCTCGCATTCGCGGAAATACACGGGATCCTCGTCCGTCGGCCCGAGCAGCAGGACCCGCACGGACGGCACCATATCGCGCAGAATGGCTGCCGCACGTATGTACGTCTTTACGTCCTTGATCGGTACCGCCCGCCCGATCAGCGCGACGGTCGGCGGCCGCGGCGACGTGTCGCGCTCAATCCGCGAATACCCGTCATAGTCCACGCCGTTCGGAATGATCACCAGCCGGTCGGCCGGCGCCCCATCGCGCAGCTGCATGACCTGATTTCCGGTGTAGAGGGTGGTGATCCTGTCACACGCCTCGTAGCAGGTACGCGAATAACCGATGAACGCTTCTATCCACACATCGCGGAGATCGCGGCGCCGGTCCTCGATATCGAGCGAGCCCGGAATCTTGTCGGCCAACCAGTGGGCCATGACGATTTCCACACGCCGCTCGTTGGTATAGATGCCGTGCTCTGTGAGCAGGCCAGGTCGACCTGTCTCCAGGACGGCCCTTGCCATCATGAGCCCGGCATAGCCGGTCGAGATGGTGTGATAGACACGGGCGCGCGGCAGTTCGGCCAGGAGAACCGAGAACAGCCCTCCAGCCAGCGAGCGCCAGCTCCAGAAGTACTTGAGAAACGAGCTTCCAGAGACCGAGCC
The DNA here is from genome assembly GCA_963791495.1 of uncultured Alphaproteobacteria bacterium. Classification (GTDB taxonomy): domain Bacteria; phylum Pseudomonadota; class Alphaproteobacteria; order Acetobacterales; family Acetobacteraceae; genus JAMXLO01. Next base: position 281,247 of record CAWBST010000030.1, on the reverse strand, counting down.
TTCGTACATGCGCCGCAAAATGCCGAAGGCAGCCTCGGAGTTCATCAGCGCCGCACGCGTCGCAGCGCGGGGACGCCGTCGCAGCGCCGCCACCAGCTGCCGGAAGTCCGCGAGCCCGCCACTCCTGAACAGTCGGGTTAACGGCGCCTCCATATCGGCGATCAGGCGTTCGACCGCCCAGCCCCCTGCGACCTTGCGCTCTGACTGCTGCAGTGCGATCTCGGTCATGCGGATCACGTTCGGCGGCAGCTCGAACCGGAGTTGCTTCTCTGAATCGTCAGCCGAAAGAGCGACGATATGAAAGGTGAACTGGGGCTGTGATTTGATGAGATCGTGCACCCAGGAGGAGACGCCGCCGGCAATGAACGGGTAGGCGCCCTCCAGGATGAGGCAGATGTCGGCCTCAGGCTCACGTCGGCTCATGGTGACCCGCTAGTTGCGACAGTGCGCGACATGGCCCGCATCGCGGCGTCGCCGCCTGACCAGAGTCGCAGTGCTTCACCAACGCCGTTGGGAAGAGCCGCCAGATCGACACGGCCACCGAACTCGCGGCAAGCCTCCCGAAGCCGTCCGAACTGGCCGCGACGGAACAGGCAGGCAAAGTAGCCGGCCAGAGCCTCCGGGGAAGGGTCAGGCCCAGCGACAAGAGGCTGCAGCCGGAACATCGCTTCCTCGGTGCGGTCAAGGCGCACGAGCAGCCGCGCCGCGCTTTCCGCGACGAGTGGATCGCCTGGCCGCAACTCGCCGACGCGCTCGTAGCAGGCTAGCGCCTCCGTCCGCTCGGTTTGTGCACGGCCATCGTCGAGCAGCCCGCTTTCCGCGCATTCCTCGTGATGCCGCGCAAGTTCAAGCATGACCTCGGCGTCGTCGGGGCTTTCCGCACGTCTCGCCTGCAGTGTCATGGAACGGTTGAGAAAGCCGCTTTCGATGTACGCCACGGCAGTGGCGGCCTGGACGCGGATCGCCGGTTCGGAATTGTTGAGTGCACTCTGCAGGGCGGGTGCAAATGCCGGGTGAAACTTGTCGGCGATCATGGCGATCACCACTCGCTTCTGCTGCACCGTGCCGAGTGCCATGATGTCCAGAAAGGGAGCGACAGTGCTCCGCTTGGGCGGACCGCCGCCACGGAGGACGATCCGCCGGTAAAGCGCCTGAGTCCACGTCGCCGTGATCTTGGGAAAAAGCACCGCGTACCACTCTTCAAAAGGCGTGGCTCGCAATGCGAAGCTGCGACGCAGGACTGCGGTCAATCCGGTGCCCAGTGCTCCCAGCGGCCCCATTGCGAGGGTGCAGATTGTGAACAGCAGGAAGCCCGGATTGCCGCGACTGCGCGGGGACAGGGACATAAAACCAGGACCAAGCAACAAACAGACACCCACGTGAGCCGCCAAAAGCACCGACATCGGTGCCACCTTCAGAACGCCCACGGTGACGACAGCGAATTCGGCCACAGTGGCAAGCATCGCCACGGCAATGGCCGCGGCCGTCCACGCGCTGCGTTGCAACGATGGTCCTCGAGTGGGGAGCGACGGTGAAGTGTCCATTGAAGGACTATTCGATCTCGACCAGCGAAGCTGGCTCGATGGGCGCGGCTGGTTTGTGTGCGCTCCGCAGCCGCTCGAAGCGTTGTGCCTTGGCGAAGGCGGTACCGACCCAGTCGCAGAGGATCTGGAAATTCTGCAAGGCAGCCGGTGTGAGTTCGTGGAACGGCATGCTCTCGATCTTCAGTACGCCGAATACCTCGCCCGTCTCTTCGCTGAACAAGGGCCCGGCGAGCAGGCCTTCCCCTTCCAGGATCAGTTCATGTTCTGGATCACTTGCGACGAGAAACTGTCGTTCCTGCACCACCGCCGCGAACAGCAGGGAGCCCGCATGGAACGCACGCCGGAAGCTATCGCCGGCACTCCACCCCTTGTTGGCCGCCAGCTCAAGTGTGTTGCCGTTGAGCAGAAAGAACGAGAATTTCTCAGGACCTATGACGGATCGCACCAGGTGCGGGATTCCGGTGAGCACCTCGATCGTGCTCTGCCGTTCGATGGCACGCGCCGCGGCGTGCATCGTTCTCACCGTCCGATGTTGACCGGCGACGAGAACCTCCAGGGTCGTCTTTATTTCCGACTGACGCTCATAGGCGTCGGCGAAGGCCCGGGCCTGCTCCTGGGCCGCGGTCAACTCCTCCTGCAGCGCTTCCGCCTTGCGCCGCTGCCCCGCTCGAATCTCCCCAAGTGTCACCGCGGCGATGCACCACAGCACCGGGTTCCAGCTGATGCGAAGCAGCCAGGTGTACAGATCCTCGTTGAACGCCTGCTCGGGCAGATTGTTGACAAGCAGCGCGGCACTGGCGAGCGCGGCCGCAATCAGTGCTTCGCTCGTGCCATATTGGGCCGCGACAAGCAGAACCACGATCCAGAACGGATGCGGCGAAACCCCGGCGAACCGATCGCCGTTGAAAAGAAACCTGTCGACCAGCAGCGCGGCCCCGAGGAGGACAACGGTCTCCACAACCGCTGACGCGCGAAGCCCTGCTATCTTCCGCGGAGGCCGCTCCTGGGTGTGTTCCGGAGCCGGCGGCATCTCAGTAGAACCACGTCAGTGAACCGGCGAAGATCGCCGTGCTGCCTGGTGTGCGGCCGACGTTGTTGACATAGGCAGCCCGCAGTCCCAGTTCGAAGTCCCCGACGGGGTAAGTGAGCACCGCCGCCAGGATCGGACCCGCCTTGCCGTAGCGGTCCGCGCCGTATCCTGCCGAAAGCTCGTAGCTGGCCGGCCGGCCCTTCTTGCCGGTTTCCCATGTGCCGGCATAGGCGAGAACGCCGGCGTGCACCTCGCGGTCGCCGACATCGATGCGGTCGAACGTTCGGCCACCAGGCAGGGTCCCTACGGAGATCTTGTTCAGATACTCTCCATCCATGACATACGCCACGGAAAGGCCGTGGACGCCGGCAACATTGCCTAAGCGGACATCCACGTTGACCGTCCAAGTTGTCGCCAGGTTCGCGGCGCCCTGAAGACTGTAGCGGTTTACTCCGAAGTCCAGGCGTGCGGTCAGATCCTGGATGATCTGTTGGCGTCGGCCAACCGAGATTCGGTCCCTGGTACCGTTGTCGACGAGGCTCTGAAAGAAATCCCAATCCGGCCGGCGGTAATCAGCGCGCAGGAATGTGGTTCCGCTGTCGTCTGGCAGCTCGCCGCGAATTCCGGCCCCCGGGATCGCCCCGGTCAGGTAAGCCGACCCTGCCAACACGATTCCGTCGAGCCCGTCGTGCTGTAGCGAGATTTCACTCCGCTGACGCAGTCCGGTGATGTCTTCTATTATGCCGCTGGGTTGCTGCACATTTTGCGCATCCGCCCAGGCCAGGTTGGCGGAGTAGGCGAGCTGCCAGCCACCGCTGAAACTCTGCTGGCCACTGAGCCCTTCGATCGCCGCGATCGAGATCCCCGACCCTTCACCGCCGTCCGTGCGACGGTACTCCAAATCAGCCCGCAGACGTGAACCATGCGTGCGTTGGAGCGTCGCAATGGCGTCCTCGACCGATGGATTCCCCGGATCGAGCTGCAGCGCTCTGTTGTACAGGTCCAGCGCCTGGCGCCAGCGTCCGGACCCCTGTTCAAGGCCTGCCAATCCGGTCATCGGCTCCGGATTGCCCGGCATCGCCAACATCAGGTCGCCAAACTGCGCGCGAGCGCCGGCGATCTGCCCGCTCTGGGCCGCGATCTGTGCGGCGAGCAGACGCAGGCGTTGCGCACCTTCCTTGTCCGCCTCCGTGACCGGCTGACCGGGCGTCGCGGCCCCCGCTGCACCGGGGTTGGGCTGCAGGGCCAGGCGCAGGCCACCGTCCTCGTCCATCCTCGCGACCGAGACGCCGGGGGGCAGGCGCAACAGTAGGGTGTCGTATCCGACGCTCACCCCCTCCAGCAGGCCAGCCGCCTGGTCCTGCAGCGCCTGCGCGTCGAAATTCGGAAGCGGGTGAGGAAAGGAAACGAGCACCTCACGGCCGTCCTGACGCAGCGTTGCCCGCGACGCTCCTTCCATCAGAACGCTGATGAGGAAGTCACTGCCCGCAGCTTCGAAGGTCACCCGCGGCTGGCCTTGGCCGCGGGCCGTCTTTCCGGAAGCGTCCGGTGCCGCTGGCGCAACTGCGGCGAGGACACCACCGTCGTTCCTGGGGCCTAGTGCGATCCTGATGACACCGACGCCGGCCGCATTCGCTGCGGACTCCGCCGCGGCGGGCGTTTCTCCCTTCCGCACGCCTGGGCGAGGTGCAGCCTCCGCGCTGCCTGGTCTGGTGCCCACGGAGGCCAGGACAGCCAGGCCAGTGGCAAGGACCAGGCGTTGTGTCATTGCTGCTCCAGAACCGCGCGGGCGCGCTGCAACGTTCCCTGCTCCATCAGCATCGCCACGAAGTCTGCGCGCAGATTCGTGTCGCCCGGCCGGTCGGCCAGCAGCTTCTGATAGAGTTGGTCCGCCTCGGCGTCCTGGCCGAGCCGGTGCAGCAGGTTTGCCTCTACGGTCTTGGCGCGGAATGACCTGTCTCCTGATGTCTTCAGGGTTTCCAGACTTTTCGCATAGTATATCCGCGCGGCCTCCGAGTTGCGCTTGCGGAAGGCGATGTTCCCGAGAAGCATCAAGGTCTCGTAGTCACCCCCGGTGGCAGTGACGAAGGCTGACAGATGGCGCTCCGCCTCTATCATATTTCGCTTCTGAAATGCTAGCGTTCCGAGCCTGCGCTGAACTGCGGGACGGTCCCCGCCGGCCGCCACGACCTTGTCGAGGATCGCCCGTTCGAGGTCCCCGTTGCCCGAGCTTTCGGCGAGCTGCGCGAGCCGCTGCAGACGGCTCAGCGACGAGGCCGTTGGAAGTTGCTCCTTTACAGCCGCGGCCAGTGCCGCCTTGTCTCCAACCGACTCGAGAGCGGTCGCATAGGCCTCGGACAACGGCTCGGACGCGTCTCCGGGAGCGGCTGAACGATAGACGGCGACAGCCCGCGTCGCAGCGCCTGCGCCGACCAGCGTATTCATCCATTCGGCCTTATCCGCGCCGCCCGCCCGTCGTGCCCTCGCTTCGATCCAGTCGAGCTGCTCCGCCGCAGGGCGCGGCCCCCAGATGAACAGCAGCATGCGAACGTCCGGGCTCCGCGGCGGTGCGGCGGCCGCCAACGTGCGGAACACCTGCTCCGCGCGCGGCTTTTCGCCGGCGTCCAGCACGCGGAATGCCAGTTGGCGCCGGAGTTCAACCGGGAGCGCCGGCCGCATGGCCGTCTGGGCCCAGAACGCCGGGAGTTCGGCCCGCCGCCCCGCCGCCGCCGCGGCCTCGCTGTAGACAGCGATCCATTTGACCGGGTTCTGCTCCGCGAGCTGGCGTAGCACGGGCACTACCTCGGGATAGGCCTTCAATTCGAGCAACACAGAAACCGCGGCATCGCGCTGGGACGGCTCGGTTGCCGCGTCGAGATGCCGCAGCCAGATGACCCGCAGCTCGTCGGCGACCGGAGCGCCCTGGTGCCAGGCGCCGTACAACACGGCCTCGTGCAGGTCATCCGGTACGGCCGCATCAGGAGCCAGGGCACGCAGCTGATCCAGCGCGCGTCTGGGTTGTTTCGCGCTCAGGAGGGCCCGCGCCAGAAGCAGGCGCTCGCCCGCGCCATTTCGGACCTCGAGGAGCTGCTCTGCCGCACTGACGGCCAGGTCCATGCCGCCCGCATCCATTGCGAGATAGACAAGGTCCTCTAGGGTGTCGGGAGCGAGATCCTTCACGCTGTGGGCGGCAAGCCAGGCAGCAACCTCACTGGCGTGCCCAGAAGCCGTCGCCGCAAGCGCCCACGCGCTGTTCGCTGCCGGCGAAGGCCGGTAGCGGCGCAACGCATCCAGAGCCAGGGCACCTTCGGTGGGCCGCTTTGCGCGTATGTAGAACCTGGCCACGTCGATCAGCCGGCCAGGCGTCAGGCTGGGCTCGGTCACCGCGCGTCCAAGAAGGTCCAGCACGACATCGATGCGCCCGAGCTGCAATTCCACATTCGCAAGCTCCACCATCCGATCCGGCTGGCCGGCCACCTCCTGTGCGGCGCGCTCGCTCCAGCGTCGTGCCGCCGCTGTATCGCCCAGGGCAAGCTGGATCTGCGCGGCGAGGACCGCATCGACCTGCAGGAAGCCGTCTCCTGCCGAGTCCAGGATGTGCCGAAGCGCGTCCGTTCGCCCGCTTGCCAGCACAATGCGCGAGAGACCCGCGAGCAGGTCGGGCGGCAGATTGCGCAATCCCACGATCTCCGCCGCTGTCATTGCACGGTCCGTCTCTCGGAGGGCCACCGCAAGGCGCAGCCGCAACATGGCGGCATTTCCCGCGCCCACCGCACCCAGCCGTTCGAGCCGGAGAAGCGCCTGCTCGGGATGTCCCGCGTCGCTCTCCGCCTGCGCCAAAGCCGCGACCAGTTCCGGATCGGCACCCGGTCCCGCCAGCGGTTCCAACAGGGTGACCGCGAGATCCGGACGGCTCCCCGCGCTGAGCGCCCCACCGATGATCGCCGCGACGCGTGGCAGATCGCCACGCCCCTCAAGCCACTTCCGGGCTCTCTGCAGAGCCTGCTCCGCGTCACCGGAAGCCAGCAACATGCTGATCTGCAGCCCGACGACGCTGGCATCCACCGCTGCGGGATTCTGCTCCGCCAGTCTCTGCAGTACCAACGCACCTGCCGCCGGATCCCCCGCGTCCTGTTCCGATCGCGCGAGGTCCACGTAATCGACCGGTTCTGCCTTGAAATGTTCGATCAGTGCCCGCAAAGCCTGCCGGCGCTCTTCCATTCTGCCTGCATCGCCGAGCAGCCGCGCGAGCTCTCGCTGCCAGTCGACCTTGGGTGCCACGGCCTGCAGTGCCTGCAACGTGCGCATCAGCCCATCGGTGCGTCCCGCGTCGCGCTGGAAACCGGCCAGTGACTCCAGCACAGCCCGATCGCCAGGCCGTTCCGCGGCCAGGTCCTCGAGCAGTTTCGCGGCCGCCGCGCTATCGCCAGCCCGGGAGAGCGCCCGCGCAAGGGCCGAAAGAGTTGCTGGCGAACGATCCCCGGCATCGACCATCCGTTGCAGTGAGGAGACCGCGCCTTGCGAATCCCCCGCTTGCATCCGCAACAGCGCCATCTCCCTCCCGTGCGGCAACAACGCCACGGTCAGGCCGATTGCCAGCGCGACCAGCGCAAGCAGTGGAAGCTGAGATCGCCTCAGCACCGGATAGTGGATCATGGCTCTGTTACGATTCGGGTTAGGTCGCGGGTGCCCACGTATGGCGTGAACCCGTTGGTTCGCTCCTGCGCATAGATGCGCGCGATCCCCCGTGGGTCATCCGCGTTCCAATAGTCCAGCGAGAAGAGGCGCAGTTTCGGATCGCGTCGCTGGGCATCCCGCATCCGATCGATCTGCCACTGATAGTCGGCCTCGGCCGCCAATTTGTAGGCGCCGGAGGTCGTGTCGTACGTCGTGAACACACTCTCACCGAGCAGCATGTCAAAGGCACCCGCAGCACGTGGCAGCACGGCGAAGCCGCGATTGACCATCAGCTGCACCCCGGGGAAACGCTGGCGGATTGCGCGCAGCAGGTCGGCGGCTGCGTCCACCATTCCCGCGAACCGCTTGGGGTCCTGCGTTTCCAGGAATTCGGCATCGTCCAGGGTATCGAAGAAGATTCCGTTGTAGCCCTTTGCCAGGATCTCGGGGATGAGCTTCTCGATGACCCTCTTGTGCCAGCGCCGATCGCGCAGATCGATGAATTGCGCGTCCGGCCAGTTCGCATTGGGCCGCAGGAGCAACCCCTCGGCCTCGACGTCAGCAAAGTATTCACGTCCGGAATGCACCTCGCCGAGACTGAGATAGCCGAGAAGGATGGCGCGCGGGTTCCGTCTCGCGATTGCCGCAGCGGGTATACTTGGATCAAGAACAGCTACATCATAGTTACCGATCTGCTCGCCGACGTCGGCGCCGTAGTTGATCAGGAACCTGACATGGCCACGTGCCTGGCTGTCCCGTGCCCCGCCAAGCAGGCCAAGGGCCATGAAAGCCAGGAAAGTCACGAACCACCTCCTTTGAAACTTTGTGCCGCAGGGCCCGACGATCGCATGCTCACGCCGGAGCATGCACAACTCTCGCTTAGCCGACTGCTCGACCATTGCGGTACTCGCCTCCCTGCACACCGGCCATCAGTCGACCCGGGATGCTGCCGACATGAGAGGAACCCGGCAGCGTCCTCACCAGTCCCTCTGCGAGGCTGGTACGAGCCTCGAAACCAAGCGCGGCGCGGGCTCCCGACGGATTGCCGCACGAGACACGTATGTCGCCCTGTCGTGGCGGCGCATAGGTAATGCTCGGAGTTGTCTCAAGCGCGCCCCCAATCGCTTCGACCAGCTCCCGGAGGGTTGTCGGCCTGCCCGTGCAAACGTTGTAGCTCTGCGCCGCGGCTGTCGTATGCTCCATCGCTGCCAGCAGCGCCCGGACCACGTCGCCCACGAAGATGAAGTCGCGGGACTGGCCGCCGTCACCGAAAATGACGACCCCGCGTCCGGCCCTTATACGATCGCAGAAGATCGAGATCACACCCGAATAGGGAGAGGCCGGATCCTGCCGAGGACCATAGACATTGAAGAAGCGCAACCCGCAGGTCGGCACGCCGTGCACGTGCCACGCCACGAGGCCATGCAGCTCGCAGCCGAGTTTGTCGGCGCCGTATGCGGAGAGCGGGTGCGTGGCCGAGGTTTCGCTGAGCGGTACGTCGTCGTTGTCGCCATAGATGGCCGCGGACGACGCATACACCACCGGTATGGCAGAGCGGGCGTTTGCCCGCCTGGCGGCATCGAAGACCGTTATGCTGCCGGTAAGGTTGGTTCGATGGGTGGCGCTCCAGTCGATATTGCTGCGTTCCACCGACGCAACCGCCGCGAGATGGAAACAGCCGTCCATCCCGTCGCATCGCCGTTGCCACCAGATCGGGATCGGCGACATCGCCTTTGTAGAGTTCGGCTGCTGCCGGCTTGTTTTCGATACGACCAGTGGACAGGTCGTCCACGATACGCACAGCGTGGCCACGTGCGATCAGTGCATCGGCGAGATGCGAGCCAATGAAGCCGCAACCACCTGTGACGAGATATTTAGCCATTTGCCGTTCCAGTCTCCGTTCAGTCCGTTATCGCAACGATATGGGCCGCGCTCCGCAGTGCGGGGCAGCCGCTGGCCGCCCCTCGATGAACTCTATCGGCGCTTCACTGCGGCATCAGATCGACGTCTGTTTGCCCGTCCCTCCTTTGGAATGCTCTCGCATCAGCCTCATGCGAAGCTGAAGTCAGCCGCGGTAAGGTTGGTCTTGGTGACGTTGTTCAGCGTCAGTGTGTTCGTGCCGTCGCTGATCACGACACCCGTGCCAACCTGCGTTGTTTGGGTCAGCACAGTCCCGCTGTTCAGCCCGGTCCCACTGAGCTTGATGACATCGTGGGCTGCGCCGGTCGCGGCAAAGTCCGTGATGATGTCCTGCCCGAAGGCTCCGCTGAACGAGAACGTATCCGTGCCGCCCGCGCCTACCAGGACGTCATTGCCCGCAGTGCTGGTCAGCGTGTTGTTGCTGCTGTTGCCGATCAGCGCCGAACCAACCGTCTGGGTTCCGGCATTGCCCGCCTTGTCGGTCTGCAACGCGGTGTACTCGAGCAAGGCCCCCGAGGAAGCTCCAGCTCCAGTTTCCGGCCGCACCCACCGTCGCGGTGCCGACCGCAGTCGTCCCGTTGAGTATGGTCACGGTGGCACCCACCTCGCCGGTTCCGCGCAGCGTCGTTGCATTGCCGCCGTGAAGGCTGGGGCACCTGGCGCCGCTGTGTCGATGGTCAGCGCCAGCGCGTTCGAGGCGGCACTGATGTTGCCCGCCGCATCCGCCGCCTTGACGGTGATGCTGTGGGTGGTTCCGGCCGCCAGGGTGGGCGCGAGGGACCAGGCCCCCAGCGCCGTGGCCGTAGTGGTGCCCAGCACCGTTGTGCCGTCATACACGGTCACCGTGCTGAGAGCCGCCGCCGTGCCGGCAAGGCTCGGCGTGGTGACCTTGGTGATGTTGTCCGTGCTCGACACGCCGCTGTCCGAGGTCGCGACAAGATCCGGAAGCGCCGGACGCGCGGGCGCCGTCGTGTCGATGGTGAGCGCCAGGGCCGCCGACGCGACGCTCACGTTGCCGGCCAAATCGGTGTCGGTGATGGTGATGCTGTGCGCCCCGTTCGCCAGCGCCGTCTTGCTGGCGATGGCCCAGCTGCCGTCCGCCGCCGCCACCGCCGTGCCGATGTTCGCCGTGCCGTTGAACAGCGTGACTGTGCTTCCTGCCTCGGCCCCCGCGCCGGTAAAGGTCGGCGTGGTGCTGTTGGTGATGTTGTCGCCTTTCACGCCGCTGTCGGAGCCGGCCAGCAGGGCGGGTGCGGGCGGCACGGCGGGCGCCTTGGTGTCGATGACGAGTGTCATGGGCAAGGACGGCGCACTGACAACACCGGCCGGTGTGGTCGCCGTGGCGGTGATGCTGTACGTCCCGTCCGCCAGTGTCGTCGTCTCGGCGACCGTCCATTTCCCCGTCGTGGCGTTGGCCTTGACTGTGCCGATTACCGTTGTGCCGTTCAGGTAGACCGTGACCGTGTTGGAGAGCGGCGCCGTGCCGGTGAACGCCGGCAGGGTGATGTTGGTGACGCCGTCCGATTTCGACGCGCCCGCGTCGGTGGCGGCGGTGAGCAACGGCGTCGATGGGGACGCACCGCTGGCCTGGACGGACACCGTCAGCTGGCCCGACGCTTTGCTGTAGTTGCCGGCAGCGTCGGAGATCTCGGCGGTGATGCGGTGCGCCCCCGCCGCCAGGGTCGAGGAAGTGATCTTCCACGTCCCGTCGGCCGCCGAGGTACCCGCGCCGATCACGGCGGCGCCGTCGAACAGCGTCACCAGAGTGTTGGCGTTCGCGGTGCCGTCGAAGATCGGCGTGGTGGTGTTGGTGATGTTGTTGCCGAGGCCGCTGTCGGAGGCCGGGTCGAGTTGCGGCTGCGACGGAGCGGGTGTCGGAACCACAGTATCGATGGTGACCGGCAGGACGGTCGAGGCCGGGCCGATATTGCCGGCCACATCGGTCGCCGTCGCGGTGATGCTCTGCACACCGTTGGGCAGTATCGCCGTGCTCTTGATGGACCAGCTGCCGCTCGCCGAGGCAACGCCGGAGCCGATCACCGTCGTGCCATCATACAGCGTTACCGTCGAGCCCGCCTCGGCGGTCCCGTCGATCAGCGGCATGGTGACGTTGGTGATGCCGTCCGTGCTCAACACGCCAGAGTCGGTGGTCGCGTCCACACGCAAGGCCGCCGGCGCCACGGGCTTCGTCTGATCCAGCATATAGGCCTGCGATAGCGGCGTGCTGAATGCGTGGGCTGAGTTCTCGACCCGCGCGACCAGCGTGTTGCTGCCGGCCGGAAGAACGGTGTTGAGCGAGAAGGTCGTGCCTCCTACGGCCGCGGTAGCCGTCAGCCATGTCTGCACCATTGTCGAGCGACACCTTCACCACGTCCCCCGCCCCGAGCGGACCGCTCAGATTGCCCGAGATGGTCTGCGCGGCGACGTTGGTGATGAAGTCGGTGGCACTCGCTCCCGTGTCGGGCGAGAACGCCACACTGGTCACGTGCGCGAGCAGCAGGATCGTGACGTCGTGCTGACCGAGCCCAGTCAGCCCCAGGGTCAGCTGATCGCCGACCTGGCTGACGATCGTCGCACCGGTTACCAGCGGCGTGGCTGTCCCAGCGAGATCGACGAGGACGTTGCCGTCGCCCACCATGGAGAAGCTGAGGTTGGAACCATCGCCGGTGACCGACAGCAGGTCGCCCCGCATCGGCAGCGCCGCGATGTGGGTGACATCGGCCTGCGTCGAACCGAGGTTGATCGTGAACGAGCCGCCATTTCTTGGCAGGAACAGTTCCTGCGAATTGTAGGCATACCAGTTGGTGACGCTCTGGATTACCTGAGTGCCGTTGTTGACGACATCGAGCGCCATCGCGCCGAGGTCGGGCGCGCTCGCATCCGGCGTGACTGTCGTGGTGATGGTGTTGCCAGAGGTCGTGTAGTCGATATGCGCCTTCTCCTGCGCCGCAATGCGCGAGGCAAGGTCTTCGAGCGTCACGAACTCGTAGCCAGCGTTGTATGCCTTTGCGATGAAGTCCGCATAGAGCTGCGTGGTGTACAGCGGGTCATCGGGCGTATTGGTCGTAGTGTTCCAGTCCGCGGCGCCGTAGTCGTGGATCGGCCAGACCAGGATCGGCGTGCCGGCGGCATGCGAGGTCAGAGCGCTGAACTGCGCCGCCCAGTCCGCCTCCGCCTGCGCGACGGTCTTTCCCTGGTACTGGATTTCGGTGAAGTCGAACGTCACGTTCGGCGCGATGTAGACGGAACCTTGATGCGTCGGGTCGACGTAGCCGAACGCGCTCGGATAGCCGGACTCGATGCCGGTCCATCCGCCGGTGACATAGCCGGTGTACCCGGTGCCCGAGGGGTAAAAGGCGAGGATGTTCTGCGAGGTCGTCAGGGCTCTCGGCGGCACCTGGCACGGCGGCACCGTAGATTGTGGTGCCGAGCATCTGCTGCAGCAGCGTCTTCGAGTCACCGAATTCGTATTGATAGGTGAACGGGTTCCCGTCGCTGCTCTTGTCCGTGCCGGTCGCGGGCTCAAGGAAGTTGGTGTTTTCCGACGGGATCGAGAAGGTGAGCGTGCCGGATACAGGGCCGATCGTTCCCACATTTCCACCAGGACCGGCGCCGTCGGGGTCGTAGCTGATGGTGATGGTGTTGCCCGACACCGCGGTCACCTGAGTATGAACAACCGCGCCGCTGGCTAACGTGGCCGTACCGATGCCGGAACCACTGAGCCACATGCCCACCGTGATGCCGTAGAACGCCGGCACCTGGTTGAGGGTGATCGTTGTCGAGCCAGCCGACGCGCTGCCGACATGCGGTGAACGTCTTGGTGGGCGGATTGATCAGATGGGTGATGGAGTGCGAGCCGATCTCGCCGCCCAGCGCCTGGATCTGCTGATAATAGCCAGGCTCTTCGTCCAGTCGGTTGTCGTCGGGTCGACGTTCGGGTCGCTTGGGTTTGGATTATCGCCGATGTCGACATAGTAGGATCCGGTGAAATCGTACTGCTGCTTCCACTGCGTCAGGATCGGGATCAGCTTGTCGTAGATGCCGGAACTCGTGGCCCCCGTCGGATTCCCGTTCGCGTCGAGTACCGGTGGCGACACATCCGCGGGATTCTGCGCCTGGTCCATGTCCATGCGCGCAGCCAAGATCCCCGCCATGCGGGACGTGTTCAGCGCAACACCTGCGCCGGTGCCGAGCACCACGCTGTGGATGGCATCGGACAGCAGATTGTTGTCGCCCAGCAGAGCCTGGGTGGCGAAGTGCACGTTGGTGGTGCCGCCTACCGTGGTCTCGACCACACCCGGCACGTTGCCGACACCGGCGACATTCTGATTGACCAACACGTCGTATGGCGTGGTGCCCGAGGCTGTGTAGCCGGTATAACCGACACCACTGTAGTGCTGGATGACCTCTCCCGCGCCATAGCCGGCCATGATCGGGTTGCTGACGTCGGCCGCAGTGACCGTCACGTCACCGCTGTTGCCGCCGGAGGTTCGCGTGAGACCCAGCAAGGTCTGCATTTGGGCGTAGGGGCTGGCCAGCGCCGCGCCGGTCTCATTGTTGGTCAGAAAGTCGCCCGAGGTGATGATGCCGATGTGGTAATCATAGACCGCGGAGGTCAGGGCCGACATGATCGCCGGCAGTTGCCCCGCGTTGACATTGGCCATCGCCGGGAAGATCAGCGCGTCGTAGCCGATGAGATTATTGACGTTGGTCAGCTGCAATTCGTCGATGACGTCATAGGAGACGCCGGCCATCCGCGCCTGGTTCTGCGCCGCCATGAACAGATCGGAATAGGGGGTCGAAGGCGCGCCCGCGGCATCGCCGAGGCCCCTGAAGTAGTTGGCGGCGGTGGTGTCGGAGTAGACGATGGCGACCTTGTGTGTTGGCGCGCGCGTCCCGTCGAGATTGGGGGCGATGTATTGCTGACCGGAATAATTTCCGGGAGCGAATACGCTGTTGTTCACATCGGTCAGTACCCCGATCGGGCTGGAGGGATTGCCCAGCGCCGACAGCGGCACCGCGAGTTCGACCGACGTCGCCGAGTAGGCGATCGGGATGTTGTCGAGGACGAGGGTTTGGCCGTCAGCGCCGGTATAGAGCGCGGCCGTGCCGTCGGCCTTGATGTTTATGTTGTATTCGGCACCGCCAGCGAATCCGAAGATCTGATAACCGGTGGCGGCGTTGAGATCGGTATTGAGCCAGATCGTGGTATTCGGCCCGACCCCCGTCGTGACCACCCCAGTGTAATTCAGGTCGAAATAGAGAGAGCCCCCCTGAACGGTGGCATACAGGCTGTAGCCTGATACATCGCCGAAATCGATCCGCTCAGAGGCGATCCAGTCGGAAGTATTGCCGTCGATGGTGATGGTGGGTTTGGTAGCCACGGTCTGAGATCCTTCCTCGACGCCGCGTAGGGCGCGGGCCTGTTGGCCTTGCGTAACTCTCTGGCGCATGCTCTCGGCGACGAGGGTGCGGTCCACCGCATCCCGTTAACCTTGCGTAAATGTATCGTCCCAAATTGGAGATAAGTCAACCATATTTCACCCTTAGTGAGGCCATCTTTGGATCGAGAGGCCATCGCCCCAGAAGGTCCAAGCGGCTCGAAACGGCCCCAACTGCCGCTCCGCCCCGGACGAACCGACCAGCCCCCGGGGAGCAGGCCCCGGCCAAAAGGGCCCGGAGCCGGCCACATCTACCCTCATAGGTTGTAGAGGTTCAGCCTGGTGCGCTGCTGCCCTGCGTCGGATCGAGCCCGCCAAGGATCATGCGGTCTAGGCTCGCCTGATCTGCCATCAGCGACCCTGACGAACCCCGCAAGGCGATCGTTCCGCGCTCGATCACCACTGCCTCGGCCGCCAGCGACAGGGCAACCGCCGTGTGCTGCTCCACCAGCACGATCGCGGTTCCCTCCTCCGCCATCATGCGTCCGATCGCCTCGGCCAGTTCCTCGACGATGATCGGCGCCAGCCCCTCCAACGGTTCGTCGAGCAGCAGCAGCGCGGGATTGGTCGTCAGCGCGCGGGCGATCGCCAGCATCTGCTGCTCGCCGCCGGACAGGTGGTTTCCCATGTTCCGCCGCCGCTCCGCGAGGCGCGGGAACAGCCGGTAAACCGCTGGAACATCCCATCGTCCGCCCCGTGCGGCGACCGTCAGGTTCTCCTCGACCGTCAGCGAGGGAAAGATCTCGCGCTCCTGCGCGCACCAGCCGATCCCCAGGCGCGCCCGGCGGTGCGGCGCGAGCCTGCCGATGTCGCGCCCGCGCCAACGGATGCCCCCGGACGCAACCCGCGTGTAGCCCATGATGGTCAGCAGCAGCGTCGTCTTGCCCACGCCATTGCGCCCGAGAATCGCGAGGCTGCCGCCCTCCGCCAGTTCCAGGGAAATGCCATCGAGCACCACCGAATCGCCATATCCGGCACGGATGTCGTCGAGCGCGAGCAGCGGTTCAGCCATGACGCGATCGGCCGAGATAGACCTCGCGCACACGCGGATCGGCGGCGATCTCCGCGGGGCTGCCCTCGAGCAGCAGACGCCCGCCCACCATGACGATGACGCGGCTGGCGAAGCGAAAAACCACCTCCATGTCGTGCTCGATGAACAGCACGGCGATGTCCGCCGAGAGGTTCTCGATCGCCTCGAACAGTTCGCCGCCTTCCTGGCGCGGCACGCCGGCCGCGGGCTCATCGAGCAGCAGCACCTTCGGTTTCGTTGCCAGCGCCAGCGCGATCTCCAGCAACCGCTGCTGCCCGTAGGCAAGCTCGCGCGTCGCGCGGTAGCAGACCGTGCCGAGTTTGAGAGAGGCCAGGATCTCATAGGCCTCGTCGACCGCGTCATGGAACCCGGCAAGGCGCCGCCACCAGACATTCGCGACACCTAGCCTTTCGCAGACTGCCAGCGTCACCGCCTCCAGCGGCTCCAGATCGGGGAACAGCGCGTTGATCTGGAAGGTGCGCGCCAGACCCCGCTTGACTCGTCTGTGCGGCTCGAGCGCGGTGATCTCCTCCTCGCCGAGCAGGACCTGACCCGCATCCGGTCGCAGCGCGCCGGTGATCAGGTTGATCAGCGTGGTCTTGCCGGCGCCGTTCGGGCCGATCAGCGCGTAGCGGGCGCCCTGTGGCAGGGCGATCGCAACGTCCTGCGCGACGACGAGGGAGCCGAAGCTCTTGTGCAGGCCGGCCGTGCGCAGTGCCGGGATGGTCACGATGCGCTCTCCCCGCCCGCGCGGGAACGACGACGAAGCGTGGCGAGGCCGCCCAGGATGCCCTCGGGGAGGAACAGCACGACACCGATCAGCATCAGGCCGATCCAGAAATACCAATATTGCGGGTTCATGCCGGAGAGCCGGTCGCGCGCCACCAAGTACACGACGGCGCCAACCACGCCGCCGTACAACCGGCCGGTCCCGCCGATCACCAGGATCACGACCAGTTCGGCCGAACGCTCGAAACTAAGCGCACCCAGCGATACGAACTGCGTCGTCTGGGCGAGCAGCCCGCCGGCGATCCCCGCGATTGTAGCAGCAATCGTATAGACCATGCGCAGCCGTGCCCGGCTCGGCGCGCCGATCGCCGGCATGCGGCGCTCATTCTCGCGGATGGCGCGCAGGGACAGGCCGAACGGGGAGTGCACCAGCCGACGCGCGGCCAGCACGACCAGCAACAGGATCGCCAGCGCGTAGGCATAGGCAGTGTAGCCATAGAGATCGAAGTCGAACCACCCGAACAGCGGCCAGATGGTCACACCCTGCAAGCCGTCATTGCCGCCGGTGAGCCACTCCTCGCGGTTCGCCACCTCGTACAGCAACAGGCCGATGCCCAGCGTGATCATGATCAGCGCCAGGTGGCGGACGCGCACGACGATGAAGCCGGTGAGATAACCGAACAGCCCGGACGTCGCCGCCGCGATCAACAGTCCGGAGAAAGGCTCCCCCCAGCCCGCTTTGGCGATCAGCCCGGCCGTGTAGGCGCCGAGCCCGAAATATGCCGCATGGCCGAGTGAGACCAGGCCGGCATAACCAAGTATCAGATCAAGTGAGACCGCGAAGATCGCCGTGATGGCAATCTGGCTCGCCAGCGTAAGGTAGGTCGGCACCAGCACGAACGGCAGCAGCGTTGCCAGCCAGAATGTGATTTCGATCGGCTGCCAGCGCTGCTTGGCTGCCAGGTGTCGATGCGGATCCGTGATCCGCTGCGGCGCTGCCACCATGGGCTAGCGTCGACCGAACAGACCCGAAGGCCGCCACAGCATCATGCCGACCATCACCAGGTAGATCAGGAAGGCGCCAAGCGTTGGAATGTAGTACTTGCCGGCTGCATCGCTCACGCCCAGCACGATTGCCGCCAGCAGCGATCCGCGGATCGACCCGAGCCCGCCGACCGCCACCACGATCAGCACGTAGATCAGGTAGGTGAACGCGAAATTCGGATCGAGGCCGACGATCTCTATCGCCAGCGCGCCGCCGAGCCCCGCCAGGCCGCTGCCGACCGCGAAGGTGATGGCGAACACGCCATCCACGTCGATACCGAGCCCCTCCGCCATTCGCTGGTTGTCCACCGCTGCGCGGACCTGCGCACCGAAGCGCGTATACTCCAGGGTTGCGACCAGCAGGACCGTGATCGCCAGCGCGACAGCGATCAGGAACAGCCGGTAGATGCTGAAATTGACGCCCATGAAGGTCGCATAGCTGCGTAGATACGCCGGCAGGCGCACCGGCTGCTGCATCGTCCCATAGAACCAGGCGGCGGCGGCCACGGAGATGAACGCCAGCCCCAGCGTCATCAGCACCTGGCGCAGATCGCTTGCACGATAAAGCCGCCGGAACAGCGAGCGTTCGAATGCCACGCTGACCACGGCCGCAACAATGAATGCACAGGGCAAGGTGGCGAAGAACGGCCACCCCATCCCCATCAGCGTCACCACGACATAGGCGCCGAGCATGGCGAAGCTGCCGTGTGCCAGGTTGACGAAATTCATCATGCCCAGCGTTACGGACAGTCCCACCGATAGCAGGAACAGCAGCATGCCGTAGGCGAAGCCGTCGAACAGCACGCCGAAGGCCGGGGCGATCATGGCAATGGGCAGCGGCGCACTGTGTTCTACGCGTCACGGATGGTGTCGATCAACGTCACTTCGGCATGCGTGCCTTCACCGGATCCTTGACGTTGTCGACCTTGTCGAATTCCACGTTAACGAGCCTGCCATCCACCTTCTCAACCCGCCGGATGTACACGGTCTGCACGATGTCGCGCGTCTCCGGGTCGATCGAGATCGGGCCGCGCGGGCTCTCCCAGGCCATGCCCTTGGCGGCATCGACCAGATCCTGACCGTCAGCCTTGCCTTTGGTCTTCTCCAGCGCAGCGTAGATCAGGCGCATCCCGTCATAGCCCCCGATCGAGAAAATGTCGGGGTTGCGACCGAACGCCTTGTTGTAGGCCGCAACAAACGCCGCGTTCATCGGCGACTGGTGATTGTAGTCGTAGTGGAACGCGGTGATGATGCCGATCGCATCATCACCCATGCTCTTCAGGGCGTCCTCAGAGGTGATCTCACCCTGCCCGAAGATCTTGGTGTTCTTGGGTGTAATGCCTCGGCTGGCCAGCGCCTTGCCGATCGCTGCCGGCTGCGTGCCGCCAGGCACGAAGATGAAGATCCCTTCGGGGTTGGCGTCCTTGGCACGCTGCACGAATGCAGAGAAGTCCGGATTGGCAACGGGAACCCGCACCGACCCCACGACCTTGCCACCGCCCGCCTCGAATGCGCGTGTAAAGGCGGCCTCGGCGTCCAATCCCGGACCATAGTCGGACACCAGCGTGTAGACTGTCTTGACGCCGCTCTTGGCGACCCAGTTGCCAAACGTTTCATCGATCTGCGGCACGGTATCCGACGTTCGCACCAGGTAAGGCGATTTCGTCGTGATGATCGCGGTGGCGGCGTTCATCACCACCATCAGCTTCTTCGCCTGCGCCGATACTTCTGCCGCCGCCAGCGCATTCGGCGTCAGAGCGAAGCCTGCCAGGATATCCGCATTGTCACGCACCACCAGTTCCTGCGCCAACCGCTTGGCCACCTCGGGGGCGATGCCTCCGACATCCTTGCGGATCACTTCTATCTTCTTGCCGGCGACCGTGTCGCCATGCTGCTGCATATACAGCTTGATGCCGTCATCGAGCTGCACGCCGGTGTCCGCGAACTGCCCGGAGAACGGCAGGATCACGCCGATCTTCACCGTCTCTTGTGCCTGCGCGCCCGTGATACCGGCAAACAGCGCCAGGAGGCCAAGACATTGGATGACACGCCTCAACACGGTCGCCTCCCTGTATCGCTGGGTATTGCTTACAGGGAAGGATACGGACGCCCGGTCGGCAGGGCAATGCGCGAATCGAAACCGGCTCAAGGGCGCCCCTTGAGCCGGTCCGATCACCACTCTTTGGTGCTGGTGCCTATCTCCGAACTTCAGCCGCTGCGAGCTGGACGGCAGTCTGCGGCAGCGCGCTCGGAGCAGGGTCGCGACTGGCGATCGCCATGGAGGTGTCGCAATCGCCCAGCGGCACATCCAGGACGTACCAGCACTTGCCATTGCCCGCGTCAGCGGACGCCAGCTGCTTGGTGGCTCCGTTCTGCGCCGGTCCGATGCCCCAGCCATCGATATGCCAGTTGCCCGCCGGCATGCCCTGCGAGGCCAGGTACTGGACTTCCGCGGCCGATGCGGCGCGCCCATCGACGAAGTAGCTCTGCGCGCTCGCCTGCGGGCTGGCCATGAAGAGACCTGCGACAACCGCTGCGATCGCTAGAGAAGCTCTGATCATCTTCGCTGCGGTGTGTCTCATGGTCCTCTCCGTCCGTTCGCCTCAACCGGCGACACGAGGGAGAATGACGACGCGACCCAGGAAACGCGCTGAAGTGTTTCACGGCTCAACAGTGACGTGGTTCGCGGCTCAACAGTGACGTGGTTCTCTGTCTGCGCGCGCAAAGCCTGCGTTAATGCAAAAAGGGAGCCCAGAGGCTACGACCCATGAATTGCTGGATCCCCGCATTCGCCGGATGACAATCGGCACCTTCGCCTGAGGCGTCGTCAGCGGCAGTCGGCCGAAGAGGCGATCAGTGGCCGAGCCGCAGCCGCGCGCTTCGATGCCACGCGGTCGAACACGACGGGACGCAACGTACGCCGCGGTCGTCCGATGCGGGAGGCGCGCGCCCGCGCTACAGGCGTCGCCAAATAGCTGGGCTTGAGCCCACCAGTCGTCGAAACACCCTGGTGAAGTGCGGCTGATCTGCGAAGCCACACTGCCTCGCAATCTGGCATAGCGGCTGATCCGTCATCACCATCATTTCCTGAGCGCGCTCGACACGCCTCCGGTTGATGTATTTGTAGAACGTAACGCCGAAGCTGACCTTGAAAGCACGGCGGAAATGACTGGTGCTCAGTCGTGCAACCTTGGCACAGTCTTGCGTCCTGATGGTCGACGCGAGCACCGCGTCGATATGCTTGGTCACCTGGCGGGCCTGCCAGGGCGCCAACCCCCCACGCGCGAGTGTCGTGGTCCCACAGGATGCACGATCCGTCCTGTTCTGGTCCGTCTGCAACAGAGCGGATGCGCGGGCGATGCAATCCTTCGCGGTGGCGCCATCGCTGTCGACGACCTCCGCCGCACGGTCAAGCAACTTGATAACCACGTCGATCAGCGGAATTGGCGCCAGGGCGGCTCTCGAACTCGGCCCCCATCGGCTCTGGTACATCACCTCCCACGGAGGCGAGGTACCGCATCAGATATTGTGGCGCCGGCCGTGGCGTCGGCACCCGCTGCTCAGCGAGCTTCTCAAGCATGTAAGTGCCTGTAGAGGCTCTGATCAGCGTCTCTGTCGACTGCCCCATCGTGCCCCCCAGAAGTAAGCGACGCGTGGAGAGTGGACGACTGGGTGGGTGGAATGCGCTGAAGTGTTTCACAGGGAAGGCGATAACGCGCCCCGAATGGGGCCAGAGGCCGCGTCAGGCCTGCTTCAGCTCAATCAGGCTGCGGCGGATCTTCCGCCCCCGCTCCACCATGTCCTCGATATACGCCGCGTCCCCCCAGCGTACTGCGCGCGACATCGCCTGCGCGTCCTCGACGAAGCGAGCCAACATCTCCAGCAGCGCCTCGCGATTGTTAAGGAAGATGTCCCGCCACATCACCGGGTCGCTTGCAGCGATTCGGGTGAAGTCGCGGAACCCCGAGGCGGCGAACTGCAGCACCTCCTGCCGGCTCTCGTCGGCCAAATCGTCGGCGGTGCCGCAGATGGTGAACGCGATCAGATGCGGCAGATGCGAGACGATGGCCAGGACCCGATCGTGATGCCCCGGCTCCATCCGCTGGACCATTGAGCCGCAGCGCCGCCAGAACTCCTCCACCTTCGCCACCGCCGCCTCGTCCGTCCCGGGCGGCGGGGTCAGCAGTGCCCAGCGGCCCTCGAACAAGGTAGTGAACCCGGCATCCGGCCCGGAGTATTCGGTCCCCGCCACCGGATGGGCCGGCACGAAGTGCACGCCGGCAGGCACCAGGGGCCCGACATCCCGGATCACCGATTGCTTGGTGGAGCCCACGTCGGTCAGCACCGCCCCCGCCTTCAGGTGCGGCGCGATCGCCGCGGCGAGGTCGGCGAAAGCGCCCACGGGCGCGCACAGCATCACGCAGTCGGCGCCCTCGGCGGCTTGTCCCGGGTCCGCTTCGATCCGGTCGGCGAAGCCCAGTTCCTGCACCCGCTCCAGTGTTTTCGCGGTGCGCGCGGTCACCACCACCTCGGACGCCAGATCTCCCCGCTCGCGCGCGATGCGGGCGATGGAGCTGCCGATCAGGCCGATGCCGATCAGCGCGAGCCGCCGGAACAGCGGTTCAGCCACGCATGAACTCCGCCAGGGTGGCGACGACGATCTCCACCTCTTCCGCTGTCCCCACCGTGATGCGCAGGCAGTGCGGCAGCCCGTAGCCGCCGACCGGACGGGTGATCACGCCACGCGACCGCATGAACGCATCGGCCGCCTTGGCGCGCTCCGGCGTGCCGAAGTCGGCCAGGACAAAATTGCCCTCCGACGGCCACACCTTGATCCCAGCCGCCTGCAGCCCTGCCGCCAGCTTCGGCCGGTACTCTGCGTTGTGCGCGCGGCCCTTCTCCACCCAGCCCGGCTCGGCCAGCGCCGCGATGGCCGCGGCCTGCGACGCGAGCGTGACGTTGAACGGCTCCCGTACCCGGTTGAGCACGTCGATCACCGCCGGCGGCGCATAGGCCCAGCCGATCCGCATGCCGCCGAGGCCAAAGATCTTGGAGAATGTCCGCAGCATCACAGTGTTGTCGCCGGCGTCGACCAGCCTGATGCCGGGGTCGTAGTCGGGCCGTTCGACGTACTCGGCGTAGGCTGAGTCGAGCACCAGCAGCACCTCGGGCGGCAGGCCGGCACGCAGCCGCGCCACCTCCGCATACGGAAGCATGCTGCCGGTCGGGTTGTTCGGGTTGGCAAGGAACACCAGCCGGGTCGCCGGCGACACCGCCGCCAGCATGGCATCGACGTCCGCGGTCAACTCCCGCTCCCGCGTCTTGATCACCCGGCTGCCGGCGTAGGTGCCGGCGATCTGGTAGATGGCGAAGCCGTGCTCGCTCATGATGAGGTCGCGGCCGTGCCCGCCATAGGCGAGGCAGAGCAGGTAGATCAGGTCATCCGACCCCGCCCCGCACACGATCCGCGCCGGATCCAGCTTGAACCGCGCCCCGATCGCGCGGCGTAGCTCGGTGGCATCTCCATCCGGGTAGCGGTGCAACTCCTCGGCGGCGCGCCGGAATGCCTCCTGCGCGCCGGGCGGAACGCCGAATGCGCCCTCGTTGGAGGACAGCTTCAGGACCCGGTTGACCCCCGGCACCGTGGACTCGCCGCCGACATAAGGGGAGATCTCGAGAATTTCTGGACGAGGGCGGGGCGCACTCATGCGGCACCTCCGGTTTCCGGAATCGCGTAGGCGCCCAGTACTACAGGACGGCGCGGCGCACCGTCGAAGCGAGCCAGGCGTGGGTCGTCATCGGTCACGAACCCATCGACCTCAGCCAACGCCTGGTCGCTGCGCATCACCATCGATCCCGGCGTAAAGCCGGCGGCAGTCAGGGCCGCGGCAAGGCGGGGCCGGCTCACATCCGGACCCAAGTCCATGCCGAGGAGCGAGCGGTCGCGCCCGCTGGGATCAGGTTCTGTGGTGGCGATCACCAGCGCCTGAGCAGCCGTCCCATCCGGACGCGCGGCCCAGAACGGCAGTCGCGCCACCACATGCACGCGTGGTTCGCCTCCCCGCACGAGTTCAGTCCACCAAGTGTTCGTCTCAGACGGCATAGGGAGCACGGCTACGGCGGCAGCACCACGCCTGACTTCGGCAATTGCCTGGCTTGAACTGCCGTGCACGTGCGGCGATGTCAGCGCTCCGAAGTGCTCGCGCGCCGCCTGGGTGAAGACGGCCCCATCGCCCGGTTCGCACAGCGCCACCGTGAACGGCCCCTGCATCGCGGTGGTCCCGGCGAGCAGTTCCCGCCAGATACGCACAATAGCCTGGGCCGGAAGCGCGCCGCTGTGACGCCGCAGCAGGCGGCGGATGATCGAGGCCTCCCGCCCGGGGCGATACGCGCCACGCTTGCCGGACTTTGCCACCTGCTCCACCACACGCGCGCGTTCCATCAGCAGGGCATGCAGCGCGTCATCGATGCGATCCAACTCGGCGCGCAGGGCAGGCAGGCCCCCAGGCCAGCCATCCTGCGGCGGCGGGGCTTCATCCGCCGAAGCGGCAAGGGCGGTTGGCGCATCGAGGGAGGCTGTACGGGGCATCATCCTGTGCCGGCACGGAGGGGGCACTGATAGCCGAAGCGGACTTGCGTGCAAACCAGGAAGCGGGACGCTGGTTGCGACCGCCCGGCGCCCGGCCTATGCAACCGTGGGATGGACGCGCCAGCCACACTCTCCGCCACCGAACACACCCCAAGCGTCACTTTCGAGGACGGCATGACGCTGGATTGCGGCGCCCGGCTGCGGCGCATGACCGTGGCGTATCGCACCTATGGCCGGCTGAACGCGGCGCGCTCCAACGCCGTGCTGGTCTGCCACGCGTTGACCGGCGACCAGTATGTCGCCGAGACGCATCCAGCCACCGGCAAGGATGGCTGGTGGGATGTGGTCGTGGGGCCAGGCCGGCCGATCGACACCGACCGCTACTTCGTCATCTGCGCCAACGTGCTGGGCGGCTGCATGGGCTCCACCGGTCCGCGCAGCCTGCGCGACGACGGCACCGGCCCGTGGGGCACCGACTTCCCGCCGGTGACCATCCAGGACATGGTCCGCGCCCAGAAGATGCTGATCGACCGTCTGGGCATATTGCGGCTGTTCGCGGTCCTGGGCGGCTCGATGGGCGGGATGCAGGCGCTGCAATGGGTGGCGAGCTACCCGGACGCGGTGTTCGCGTCGCTGCCGATTGCCAGCGCCGCCTATCACTCGGCGCAGAACATCGCGTTCCACGAAGTCGGACGGCAGGCGATCTTCGCCGATCCCGACTGGCAGGGCGGGCGCTACTGGGAAAGCGGTCGGGTGCCTGCGCGCGGGTTGGCGGTGGCTCGGATGTGCGCCCACATCACCTATCTGTCGGAAGAGGCGCTGACGCGGAAGTTCGGCCGGCGCCTACAGAACGCTCCAAAGGACCCGACCGAGGCGATCAGCCTGTTCGGCGAGATGTTCGAGGTGGAGAGCTACCTCCGCCACCAGGGCAGCACCTTCGTGCAGCGGTTCGACGCGAACTCGTATCTGACGATCACGCGCGCGATGGACTACTTCGACCTGGCCGCGGACTGCGGGGGCGATCTTGCGAATGCCTTCCGCGGGACGAAGACGCGGTTCCTGCTGGTGTCGTTCACCTCCGACTGGCTGTTCCCCACTGCCGAGAGCCGTGCGATCGCGCGCACACTAAACCGCGCGGGGGCGAACGTGTCGTTCGTCGAAATCCCCACCGACAAGGGGCACGATGCATTCCTGCTCGACGAGCCCGACTTCCACCGCACGCTGGCGGGGTTCCTGGCGGGGTGCGCGGTGCACGCCGGGCTGGAGGGGTAGGAGGAAGGTTCGTCGGCGTTCGCTCACTTGCCCGCGTCACGCCTTCTCCACGAATCGGTTGAGCACACGCTTTTCCCCGGCCTTGTCGAACGTCACGTCCAGCCTGTCGTCTTCCGCCGCCGTGACCGTGCCGTAGCCGAACTTCTCATGAAACACCCGAGCGCCAATCGGGATCGGATCAGTGCGTGCCGGACGTGCCGGCTGCTCCCATGGCTCGATGGTATGCGTTCGCCGTGCCATGAGCGGGAATTGAGTGAAGGACGTGGTCGCCAGTCCCCGCGTATCGCGCGCCATGGCGGCCGAACCGGTCCGCTCGACATCCGCATTCGGCAGTTCGTCGATGAAGCGGCTGGGAATGCTGCTCTGCCAATTGGCATAAATCCGCCGGTTCGAGGCATGGCTGACAATGGCACGACAACGTGCACGGGTCAGGCCGACGTACGCCAGCCGCCGCTCTTCCTCCAGCGATTTCTGGCCGCCTTCATCCAACGCCCGCTGATTGGGAAACACACCCTCCTCCCAGCCAGGCAGAAACACCGTGTCGAATTCCAGGCCCTTGGCGGCGTGCAGCGTCATCAGGCTGACGCGGTCTCCGTCTGCCGCTTCGTCATTCTCCATCACCAGCGACACGTGATCCAAGAAGCCGGTCAGCGTCTCGAAGTCGGCCAGCGCGCGAAGCAGTTCTTTGAGGTTCTCCAATCGTCCGGGCGCCTCGGGCGACTTATCCCGCTGCCACATATCTGTGTAGCCGCTTTCATCGAGCAGCGTGGCAACCGTTACCACGTGACCGTCCGTCTCCAGCAGTTCGCGCCAGCGGACGAAGCCACGCAGCAAGGTGTCGAGCTGCTCCTTGACTCGCCCCTTCAGCCCGCCGCCCGCGATCAGCCGCGCAGCCGCTTCCATGAGCGGAACACCGTCCGCCCTGGCTGCTTCATGCATGGTCCGCAGCGCAACTTCGCCCACTCCCCGGCGTGGCACGTTGACGATGCGCTCGAACGCCAAGTCGTCCGCCGGTTGCGCGACGAGCCGCATGTAAGCGATGGCGTCGCGGATCTCCTGACGCTCGTAAAACCGCACGCCACCGATCACGCGATAGGGGACGCCCAGGGTAATCAACCGCTCCTCGAAAGCGCGGGTCTGGAAGCCGGCGCGCACCAGGACTGCCATCTCGGCCAAGGCCTCGCCGTCGCGTCGCAGCGCCTCGATGCGCTCCCCGACCATGCGGGCCTCCTCATCGGAGTCCCACAGGCTGACGACCGTTACGCGCTCACCCGAAGCCTCCTGCCGGCCTGGGCGCAGTGTCTTGCCCAGCCTTCCCTCATTGTGCGCAATCAGCCCAGAGGCAGCAGCCAGAATCGGCGCCGTCGATCGATAGTTCGCTTCCAGGCGAATGATCTTGGCCCCGGGGAAGTCGTGCTCGAAGCGCAGGATGTTCTCCACCTCAGCGCCGCGCCATGAATAGATAGACTGATCATCGTCGCCGACACAGCAGATGTTCTTGTGTCCCTGCGCCAGCAGCCGCAGCCATAGATACTGCACCAGGTTGGTATCTTGATACTCGTCCACCAGGATGTAGCGAAACTGGCGATGATATTGCGCCAGGATGTCGGACTTCTCGCGCAGCAGTTCGGTCATGTGCAGTAGCAGGTCACCGAAATCCGTGGCATTGAGCGATCGCAACCGGGCTTGATACATTGCGTAGAGGTCACGGGCACGGCCAGCGGCGAAGTCGGTATCTTCGGCCGCGGTCACACGGATCGGGGTAAGCCCACGGTCTTTCCATCGCTGGATCGTTGCCATCAACACCGGCGGCGCCCACCGCTTGGTGTCAACGCGCTCCGCCTCCATCACCTGCTTCAGCACGCGAAGCTGGTCATCGGCATCGAGGATGGTGAAATTCGACCTCAGGCCGACCAGCTCGGCGTGCCGCCGCAGCATGCGTGTGCAGAGCGCGTGGAATGTGCCCAGCCATAGCCCTTCGGCGGGTCTCCCGAGGATGGTGCCGACCCGTTCGCGCATCTCGCGCGCGGCCTTGTTGGTGAAGGTGACCGCGAGCACCTGGCTCGGATAGGCTCGCCCAGTCAGCAGGATATGGGCGAAGCGCGTGGTCAGCACCCGCGTCTTGCCGGTGCCGGCGCCGGCCAGGACGAGCAACGGGCCATCCACCGTCTCAACGGCTTCACGCTGCTCAGAGTTCAGGCGTGCAAGGTAGTCGGTCATGGAGTCTGGATATAATCCGCCCCTCTGCGCCACCAAAATGGTCCAGGCGGTGGCTGCCTGGCGCGCTAACGTCCCGGTCTCTCGATGTTCGGAACACCGCTCTGCGACCTGCCGGCTATTGCGAGCCCATTCTCCCGGCGCCGACGCCCTCCCTCCCTTGAGCCAGCCAGACGTGCAATTCGCTGCCAAACCACCTCTATGGGATGTGGAGGCTTCCTCCGACAAGGGGCACGACGCATTCCTGCTCGACGAGCCGGATTTCCATCGCACACTGGCGGGGTTTTCGGCGGGGTGTGCAGTGCACGCCGGGCTGGAGCGATAGACCGCCGGCGAGGCTGCATGCCCGAGAGAATTCGCGCCGGCGATCCCGATCTCCGGCGACCTTCTGCCGCTTGTTCCGGAGTTGCTCTATCATGCACGATGCGCCTCTGCTCACACAGGGGGAACTCAGCGATGTCCTCGATCATGGGCCAACACGTCATTGTACTGGGCGGAACGTCTGGGATCGGTTTCGCTACTGCCGCAGCGACTGTCGCGGAGGGAGCTAAGGTCACCATCGCATCACGCTCTCCCGAAAAGCTACGTCACGCGCTCGACCAACTCGGCAACGCCACGAACGGCGAGTGTGTTGATGTCACTGACACGGCCGGGCTGAGACAATTTTTTGATCGGCAAGGCGCATTTGATCACCTCGCGGTGACAGCAGGCGACGCGTTGATTGGCAAGCCCGTCATGGAGCTGACGGACGCAGAGGCGCGAGTTGCGTTCGAGGTCAGATTCTGGGGTCAGCTGAATGCCGTGAGCGCAGCGTATCGGCAAATTCGGAAGTCAGGCTCGATCACTTTGGTCTCTGGAATTACCAGCCGGCGGCCATTTCCGGGCCGCGGTATCTATACCGCGGTTGCGTGCGCGGTGGAGGGAATGGTCAAGAGCCTTGCGGTCGAACTTCGACCGGTGAGGATCAATGGCGTCTGTCCCGGTGTTGTTGATACTGAACTATGGCATCGCCTACCAGACCCCGAACGCGAGAAGACATTCGAGCAAATCGGTGGCCGCCTCCCGGTTGGCCGCGTTGGCAAACCCGAGGATATTGCCGAGGCCTACCTCTATCTGATGCGAACCGGCTTTTGCACAGGCGAGACTATCGTCGTCGATGGGGGTGCCCTACAGGTGATGTAGCTGCATGGCCCGAGCATGCGCGCGCTGATGCCGACAGGTTGGAAGGGTGGGCCGCCGATCCGGTGAAGAGTCACAGGGCCGCGCGCCTGCAGCGGTCATCAGCCCGCTCAGATTTATTGATATCACATATGTGCTTATGATATCGTTGCAACCTGAGCCATCGAGGGTCGTCATGGCAGCCATCGTCGTCCGAAACCTCTCGCCGGAAACCCATCGCGCCCTGCAGGCACGGGCCGCGGAACACGGCCGCAGCACCGAGGCCGAGGCGCGCGCCATCCTGGACGAGGCGGTTCGCCCGGATACCCGTGTCAAACTTGGCTCCGCGCTCGCCGCATTCGCACGCCGGTTCGGTGGCCTCGAACTCAACATCGTCCGGGACAAGGCCACAGCGGAACCGGCCGACCTCGGATGATCCTGCTGGACACCAACGTCGTGTCCGAGCCGCTGCGGCCGCAACCTGATCCACGCGTTCTGATCTGGCTCGACGGCCAAGCCGTCGAGACGCTTTACCTATCGACGATAAGTCTGTCTGAGTTGCTGCTTGGCCTAGGGAACCTCCCGCTCGGGAAACGCCGGTCAGTGCTCACGACGGCACTCAAGCGCCAGATTGCGAGCCTCTTCGGTGGTCGCATCATTGCTTTCGATATCGCGGCCGCCGAAGCGTACGCCGAACTTGTCATACGCGCCCGGCGGCAAGGCTACGCAATCTCGGTCACTGACGGCCAAATCGCGGCAGTAGCCGCGTCGCGCAGCCTCAGGGTTGCCACGCGCGATGAAATGCCGTTTCAGCAGGCAGGCCTGACGATCATCAATCCCTGGAAAGCTTGATCCTGAGGGACCGCTGCTCTGGGCGTGACGCCTTCCGTCACGTCCGGCCTGTGACCTGCGGACCCATATGCTGCCGGTGATGCTCGATGGCGAACACGTTGCTGTATAGCTGCGCCACCCACTGGCGGCCCTCCATCGTCAGCTCGAGATACCGTATCGCGTCGCCGATGTAGGGTTCCACCTTGCCCCAGAAAAACCGTGGATATCGCTCGGCCAGGTCGGCGGGGGTCGCGTAGCCGAGTTTCTCGTTGATCCCTGTTTCGGCGAACTCGTGGAACAGCGCATTGAGCTTGCGAGGATATAGCGGATCCGCCAGTTGTCCGATGAGATCGGCAGCGCGCAACAGACCCGCCTCCGTGTCGGTCTCCGCGTAATCCTCGTCGTGAGGGATCGGAAAGCGGGTCAGTTCGATCGCACGCGCGATCCGCTCGCCGTCGATCATGGAATCGCCTTCCAAGCGCCTGCGCACCACTTCCTTCGACCGAAAGACATGGTAGGGAGCCAGATAGGCGTCTGACGCACCGCGTGGCAGCGACACCGCATTTCCCGCAGCGTCGATGACCTGGCGTTCACCGTTGTCCCCGGGGCAGATGTCGCGCAGATATCCGACATCGTGCGTCAGGGCCGCGACGATGAAATGCAGCCAGTCGTCAGTGGTTATGTTCCGCCGCAATCGGAGCCCGCGCAGGATGTCCTGTGCAACCAGGGTCACCAGCGCAGTGTGCTCGGCGTTGTGATACAGCGCATCACTGGTGGCCAGCCGCTCGATGAGAAGCCGAGCGGCCTCATCGAGCCTGGCAGCGATGGGCTGGTCGCTGCCGCCGAAGGTACGCCGAAAGACGCGGGATAGCTGGTGGCCCAGTTCATCCGCCAGAAGCGTCGTCGTGTTCAGCATGTATGGCTCCTCTGGTCGGGCCGCGGCGCAGTCGCCGAAGTCTGCGGCGTCGCTTGCCCGTCCGCAATCCGGGGGACTAGCCTTGGCCAAGCATTAGCAGCCGAGGAGCGTCCCATGCCGGAAAAACTGATTTCCGCCGACAACCACATCGACCTCACCTACTGTCCGCCCGAACTCTGGTCCGAGCAGGCGCCGCGCCAATGGCGCGACACCGCACCCCGCACCGAGGAGCGTGACGACGGCCTGCACTGGATCGTCGATGGCCAGGACAAGGGAATGTGGAACGGTGTCGGCCCAGGCTTCCTGAAATACCAGAAGGGAACGTTCCACCATGTCGACGAGATGAAGGATGCCGGCTTCGAGTGGGACTATCACCGCGGCGCCAAGCCGCGCCCCACCACGCCCGAAACCCGCATCGTCGATCTCGACAAGGACGGTGTCGCCGCCGAGATCGTCTACGGCTGTCTCATGATCAACGAGATGATCGGCGACACCGGAATGCGCGACTGGGCGGACATGGTGTACAACGACTGGGTCGCCGATTTCGCCAGGAAGGCCGACCCCAACCGCGTGTTCCCGCTCGCGATCGTGCCGAACAGCGATCCCAAGTCGGCCGCGGCCGAGGTGAGGCGCTGCGCGAAGTTGGGACTGCGCGGCGGCGATCTCGCGTTCAAGCGCATGGGCATTCCGCTGTGGCACCACGACTGGTACGCGCTGTGGGAGGCGTGCGCCGAATGCCATTTCCCGATCTCGTTCCACTCCACCGGCTTCAAGGCGGCGCGCGCACCCGACACACCGGAGATGGAGAAGGAATACGCCATCCAGTACCGCCTGGTGCGCTCGGCCCTGTTCCAGACCGACACGATGGAGGTACTGGTGTCGCTGCTCGCATCCGGCGCCTGCGAGAAATACCCCGACTTCAATTTCGTGCTCGGCGAATCAGGCGTCACCTGGCTGCCGTACATCTTCGACCGGCTGGACACCGAGTACCATGACCGCGCCCGCAGCCTCGGCTTCAAGCTGAAGCCCTCCGACTACTTCCGCCGTCAGGGCTATGTCACCTACCAGCAGGACAATTTCCTGGAGCCGATCGTGCCGCTGATCGGCGAGGACAACATCATGTGGGGCTCCGACTATCCGCATCCGGACTCGCTGTGGCCGGACTCGCATCGCGTGCTGGGGGAGAACCTCGCCGCGTTCACCCCGACCGTGCGCCGCAAGATCGTCTGCGACAACGTCGCCCGCCTGTACCGCCTGAACTAGTCTACTGTCATTGCGAGGAGCGAAGCGACGCGGCAATCTCCACCGAGTTGTGCCGAGATTGCTTCGCTCCGCCCGCAATGACAGGTGGTCCTTCACCCCCTGGTCATGCCTCCCCGGCGGCGCGGCGAGCGGCCATGAACTCCTCCCAGTGCTGTCCATCGAACAGGGTCGGGTGAAGGCCCGCGATATCCACGCCCTCCAGGCAGCGCACGTTCACGCTGATGCCGTCCGGCATAGAACGCGGCGTATAGAACGAGTGGATGCCGCAATGCCGGCAGAACGTGTGCTTCGCGACACCGGTGCCGAACTGATACGTGGCGATTGAGTCCTCGCCGCGCAGCAGTTCGAACTGCTCGCGCGGCACGACCATATGCACGATGCCCTTCATGGTGCAGATCGAGCAGTTGCACACCGACACGTCGTCCAGGTCGCCCTGAACACGAAACCTCACCTGGCCGCAGTGGCAGCCGCCTTCATAGGTTGCAAGCATGTCACGGCTCCGATTGCCTCGGGCCGCACGCTATCATGCGCGCCATCCGCTCGCCAGAATGGGCGCGCGAGTTCGCGGTAGACGTCGCCGCGAGTCAGTCCGACGTCCCACAGATCGCGGTCGGTAAACTGTGCCGCCAGCCGACGCTCTCGCTCGCGTTTGCGCCATCGGCGGAACAGCGTGCCGAGATGTGCGATTGTCATGATCGTACCCCTCCATCCTCGCGTCAGGCTGCGCGGCGCGCCTGCTGTTCCTTGTAGAGTGCGAACTCCTCGGCCAGAGCCCGCGCGACACTCGGTCGTTCGGACAGCCGGCTGAAATACCCATCGACTGCCCGGAATTGCGCGAGGTCCAAACCGGAGAAGCGCGCCCAGTTGAGCACTGTGACGAGATACGCATCAGCCACGGTGAACCGGTCCAGCAGGTACTCGCGACCTTCGAGCTGCGTATTCAGATAGGCGAACCGTTCCATCGCCTTGTCGCGCGCGAAGTTCCTGGCGCCGTCACTGCTGCTCGGATCGAGCAGCGGAATGAACACCACCTTGTGCAGCTCCGACGTGATGAAGTTCAGCCACTGCTGCAGCCGATACCGCGCCATGCCGCTGGCCGGGGCCAGCCCGGATTCAGGATGTTGGTCGGCCACGTACTGCAGCACCGCCGGGTTCTCAGTCAGCAGCTCGCCGTCATCGGTGCGCAGCACCGGCACCTGTCCCATGGCATTGATCGACCGGAAGTCGGAACCGTCGACAAGCCGCTTGGTTCGCGTATCCGTCTGGATGAAGCCTGCCGAAGCACCGGCCTCGTACAGCGCTATCCGGGTAGCCATCGAGCAGGCGAGGGGAGCGAAATACAGTTCCACGGCGACCTCCTTATGATTGCTTTTTGTACCATATCGGATGAAAGTGGCCGGGTCAAGGATTTCATGCGGTATGGTACAAAAAGAAGCTCCCAGGCGCGGGCGTCCACGCGCCTACAACCCCGACACCGCGCTCGCACAGGCGATGGCGGTGTTCTGGGCCGCGGGCTATGCCGGCACGTCGCTCGACGACATCACCGCCGGCACCGGCATGAACCGTCCCAGCCTCTATGGCGCATTCGGCGACAAACGGGCGCTCTATCTGCACACGCTCGAGCGCTATCGCTCACTCGGACGCGCCGGGCTGAGCGAAGCGCTCGCGCATGACCGGCCGCTGCGCGAGGCGTTGCGTCGCGTCTATGACGCTGCGCTGTCGCTCTACTATTCAGGCGAGAGCGGTGCGCGCGGCTGCTTCCTGATCGGAACGGCACTCACGGAAGCCGTCGGCGATCCCGAGGTCCGCAGGACGCTGCGCGACGCGCTGCACGAGATCGACGCCGCATTCGAGGCCAGAATCCGCTTAGCGCGCGACCACGGCGAACTGTCGCGCGATGCGGATCCCCCCATGCTGGCCAGGCTCGCCTCCGCCGTGCTGCACACGCTGGCCATCCGCTCACGTGCCGGCGAGCCGCGCAAGTCGCTGGAAGCGATGCTCGACCCGGCGCTAGACCTGATCTGCGGAAAATCCAAGCGGCGGCGTTAGACCTTCAGCACTTCGGCGCCCTCGGCGGGTTCCAGCTCGCAGGCGTTCACCGTCATGCACAACATGGCGTAGTAACCGATCGCACCTGTGAGCTGGATGAATTCATCATCGCCGAACCGCGCACGCATCGCGCTCGCCGTCGCATCATCGATACGATGCCTACGCAGAAGCTGGCGGGTGAAATCGACGATCTGCGCGTCCTCCGCGGGAATGCCGCGCGAGTGATTCTCGCGAATGGCCGTGATGGTGGATTCCGGCACGCCCAGACGTCGCGCACCGCCGCTCTGCGCACCCCAGACGTACATCGCCTCGTATTCGCGTGCCACGGTCATCGCTGCGAGCACCCGCACGCGCATGTCGAGCGATCCTTCGAATCGTACATAGGCGCCGAGATGCGCGACGCGCCCGGCGATTTCCGGTGAATGCAGGAACATAGTGAATGGCCCCTGCACCGCGCCACGGCTGGCCACGATCGAGTCGAAGACGGCGTGGTCCTTTGCCGGGACCTGATCCTTGCTGGTGATATAGGAAAGCCTGGCCATCGTTTCCCTCCCTCTATGCGTGCCCGCCGACAGTCGCGAAATACAGCTTGGGATCCGCCGCCCGCACGTGTGCCTCCGGCAATCCCAGCTCACGTCGCACGATGTTCGTGCCCTCCACCATCGAGACGCACTTGTAGTGTGCGATCCGCCGGCTCAGGCCCTCGCGGCCGAAGCCGCAGTCTGTGGTGATCACCAGCCGCTCAGGCGGGATGAACTCCAACGCGCGGCGAATCAGCCCGGCGACATACTCAGGAGGCTCCACCACCGTATTGCAGTGATTCACCACGCCGATGCCGATCTTCTTGTCGGTCTTGTACTTGCCGAACAGATGCAGATCGCGACCGTCGCTGCTGGCGCATTCGAAGGTGATCACATCGCCGTTCAACTGCAGCAGATACGGCATCGCGCGTTCGTAACTGGGAACTTCCCAGTAAACGCGCTGCTGGTTCGGATTGCCCCAGCACGTGTGCACCCAGATCTCCGCGTTCACCCCGACAAGCTGCCGGTTGAACGCCTCGGTCAGGAACTCCAGCTCCGCCTCGGTACAGTCGGGCCGCAGCGAGCGCCCGTGATGCGGCGGTTCCTCCACCTGGATCAGCGGACAGCCGGCATCCGCCATCTCGCGGAACTCCGCGTTCATGATGTCGCAGAGGTCCAGCACAAGCTGCTTGTCGTCCTGATAGAACTCGTTCCACAGCATGCTCGCCAGCGCCGGCGCGCAGATCGCACCGAACTTCACCGGACGATCGGACATGCGCTGCGCGACCTGCCAGATCGCGGTGTATTCCAGCGGCCCCCGTTCCAGCCTGTGCTTCACCACGCCCGGCTGATACGCCTCCTGCACTTCCCAAAGTATCTTACCCGGACGCAAACCGTGGCGGCTCATCCAGCCGCGCGACGTGTCGCGATGGCCCTCGACGCCGAGAATGCGTTCGATCGGATAGAAGAACCACGACTTGCCACCCACCGCGAGATCGAACCGGCTGTCTCCATCGGTGACGATGTCCAGACCTGCGGCTTCCTGCGCGTTGATGACCGCTGCCACCGCATCGAGATACTGTTCGCGGAAAACGGATTCGCCCAAAGCCGACTTGAACGAACGGCCGTTGAGGCTGAGATCGAACCACAGCGGACGCGGATACGACCCGGTAATCGCTGTCGGCAGCATCATGTTCTGCGTGACTGTCAGCATGACAACCTCTCAATCGAACATCAGCACGGTACGTGCGACCTCGCCGGCCTTCATGGCGCGGAACGCCTCGTTGATGTCGCCCAGATGACCACGCCGGCTGATCATCGAGTCCAGATCCAGCCGTCCCTGGCGATAGAATTCCAGGTAGTTGGGAATATCTGTGCGGAACTGGTTGGATCCCATCCGTGACGTTTGCACCTTGCACTCCGGCCTGATCGCCATCCAGGGAAACTCGATCGTCGCATCCGGCGGCAGCACGCCGACGATCGTCGCGGTGCCGCGCACCGCCAGACACTCGATCGCTTGGCGACACAGCTGCGCGACGCCCACTGCCTCGAATGCATGATCGACCCCGAGTCCCTTCGTCAGCCCGCGCACCGCCTTCACCGGATCGTCCTGGGTACTGTTCACCGCGTGTGTTGCGCCAACGCCCTTTGCCATTTCCAGCTTGGAATCGAACATGTCCACCGCGATGATCTGGCGCGCGCCGCCGATGCGCGCGCCCTGCACGATCGACAGGCCCACGCCACCGCAGCCGAACACCGCGACGGTCTGTCCCGCCTGCAGCCCCGCGCTGCGCAGCGCCGCACCGACGCCGGTGAGCACGCCGCATCCCACCAGCGCCGCACGATCCAGCGGAATTTCGTGATCGATACGCACCAGTGAATTCTCGTGCAGCAGCATGTGCTCGGCGTAGCTGCCGATCGCCGCAAATGTCCGGAACGGCTGGCCATTCTGTGAAACGCGCGGCGTCGCCAACTCTGCACGCGCGACGATAGCGCCGGTGCAGACATTCGGATGACCGCTCAGACATTGCGGGCAGGTTCCGCAGAAGCCGGACAGGCACGCCACCACGTGATCGCCCACCCTCATCGAAATGACATCGGAACCCACCGCCTCGACGACGCCCGCCCCCTCATGGCCCAACACGAACGGCCGATCCAGCGGGAACCGTCCGTTGCCATCGACAACGTGCAGGTCGCTATGACAAACGCCGGTCGCGATGGTGCGGACCAGCACTTCGCGGCCCCACGGCTTGTCGATCTCCACCTGCTCGATGGTCAGCGGTTCGTGAACCTTGCGGAAGACGGCAGCGGACATTTCCATGGCGGATGCCTTGCTACAATTCGTCACACAATAGGCGTGCGCAACGCCTCGTGCCAACAGCGCGGAATATTGCCCTGCCTCTCGCGTCATGCTGACGTCCGCCCGACGCACCTTCGAACAGGAAGCGCACACCACCATGATCAAAATCACGGTCAACGGCACGTCGCGCAATC
The DNA here is from genome assembly GCA_963791495.1 of uncultured Alphaproteobacteria bacterium. Classification (GTDB taxonomy): domain Bacteria; phylum Pseudomonadota; class Alphaproteobacteria; order Acetobacterales; family Acetobacteraceae; genus JAMXLO01. Next base: position 244,523 of record CAWBST010000030.1, on the reverse strand, counting down.
TCGATGCAGACCCCGATACACCACTGCTCTGGGTGCTGCGTGAGTGGCTCGGCATGACCGGCACAAAGTACGGCTGCGGCATTGCACAATGTGGCGCCTGCACCGTGCATCTGGATGGCGTGGCGACACGCTCCTGCCAGACGCCGGTCGGTTCGGTCGGCGAAGCGAAGATCACTACCATCGAGGGCTTGTCTTCCGACGGGCTCAGCCACCCCGTGCAGGTCGCATGGCTGCAGCACGACGTGCCGCAATGCGGCTACTGCCAGTCCGGGCAGATCATGGCCGCGGCGGCGCTGTTGAAGACGAACCCGAAGCCCTCCGACACGGATATCGACGCTGCCATCACCAATATCTGTCGCTGCGGCACCTATCAGCGCATCCGCGAGGCAATCCATACCGCAGCCTCACTCGGCGGCAAGGCATAGGGAGGCAACATCATGAGCAACAGGCTGGCGCTCCGTCGTCGTTCCTTCCTCGGTTCCGTCGCGGCCATCGGCGGTGGCTTGGCACTCGGCTGGAATCTGCCGGCCGATGTCGCACTCGCGCAGGGCGGACAGGCGGTCGGCATTTGGGTGGTGATCAGTCCTGACGACACCACCGTCGTTCGCATCGCCCGCTCGGAGATGGGACAGGGCACTTTCACCGGGCTCGCGCAACTCGTCGCAGACGAGCTGGATTGCGACTGGAAGCATGTGCGCGCCGAGTACGTGTCGCCCGACGACAATCTGGCGAACAAGCGTGCCTGGGGCGACATGTCCACCGGCGGGAGTTGCGGCATCCGCGGTTCCGTCGACTATGTGCGCAAAGGCGGGGCGGCTGCTCGCGCCATGTTGATCGAGGCGGCGGCGCAGCGCTGGCACGTGCCGCCCGCCGAATGCATCGCGGCAAACAGCGCGATCACCCACGCTCCAAGCAGCCGGATGCTGCGCTATGGCGAGGTCGCGGCTGATGCGGCGAAGCTGTCTGTGCCGACCGAGGTGAAGCTGAAGTCGCCCGCGCAGTGGACGCTGATCGGCAAGGGCGTGAAGCGGCTCGACACTCCCGACAAGCTGTCTGGCAGGCAGGTGTTCGCGATCGATGTGCAACTGCCTGACATGCTGAATGCTGCGATCGCGCAGTGTCCGGTCTTCGGCGGGACGCTGAAGTCGTTCGACACCGACAAAATCAAAGCGATGCCTGGCGTAAGGGAGGTCGTCCCTGTCGGCGACAACGCCGTCGCGGTAGTGGCCGACAAATGGTACCAGGCGAAGACAGCGCTCGCCGCGCTGCCGATCGTATGGAGCGAAGGTGCCGGCGCCACCGTGGACAGCGCCCAGATCGCGGCGCTGCTGAAGGGCGGCCTCGACGCAAAGGAAGCGGCGCTCGGTCAGACGCATGGCGATGTCGAGTCAGCGCTCGCCTCGTCGGCAAAGGTGGTGGAGGCAGTGTATGCCGCACCGTTCCTCGCCCACGCCACGATGGAGCCGATGAACTGCACGGCGAAGTTCGCCGACGGCAAGGTGGAGATCTGGGTGCCGTCGCAGAACGGCGACGCCTCGCTGGCATCGGCGGCCGAGGCCGCGGGTGTCAAGCTGGCCGACGTGAAGGTGAACAAGCTGCACCTCGGTGGCGGCTTCGGTCGGCGCGGTCAGCAGGACTACACGCGACAGGCCGTGCTGATCGCGAAGCAGGTGCCCGGGCGTCCGGTCAAGCTGATCTGGACCCGCGAAGAGGACACGACGCACGACTTCTACCGTCCCATCACGCAGTGCAAACTGCGCGCCGGACTGGACGCCAACGGCAATATGGTCGCGCTGCATGCGCGACTGTCGGGACAGTCGATTCTCGCGTATCTCGCGCCAGCGCGCATGCAGAACGGCGTTGATACGATCGCTTTTCAGAGTTGGACCAAGGAAGAGTTCGGCTACAACTCCATCCCCAACCTGCTGATCGATCACGCCGTCCGCAACACGCATGTGCCGGTTGGATTCTGGCGTGGCGTCAACACCAACCAGAACGCGATCTACATGGAGTGCTTCATCGATGAGGTGGCGCACGCGGCGGGAAAGGACCCATTGGAATTCCGTCGCGCACTGCTGGTGAACAGTCCGAAGCACCTCGCCGTGCTGAACGCGGTCGCGGAGAAGGCGGAGTGGGGCAAGCCGCCGCCGCAGGGCGTGTTCCGCGGCATCTGCCAGAATTACGGATACGGCAGCTACACGGCGGCCGTCGCAGAAGTTTCGGTGTCGCCCAAGGGCGAGCTGAAAGTGCATCGCATCGTGGCGGCGACCGATCCCGGCTACGCGGTCAATCCGCAACAGATCGAGGCGCAGGTGCAGGGCTCGTTCGTCTACGGCCTGAGCGCGGTTCTGTTCGGTGAGATCACCATCGACAAGGGCCGCGCCGTGCAGACCAACTTCGACACCTATCCGGTGATGCGCATCGCCGACATGCCGAAGGTGGAGACGATCATCGCGCCATCCGGTGGGTTCTGGGGCGGCGTCGGCGAACCGACGATCGCGGTCGCGGGACCGGCGGTGCTGAATGCGATATTCGCCGCAACGGGCAAGCGCATCCGCACCCTGCCGCTGCGGCAGCACGATCTCGCGCACGCATGAGGGTTGGGGCCGCGGCACTTGCGGTGATGCTGGGCGCCGCGGCGCCACCACCGGGCGCATCAAGCTGCTCGGGATGCCACGGTGGCGCACCGCCACCGCCGGCGCTTGCCGGCCGCAACGCGGGTGACATCGTTGCAGCGCTCGACACGTTTCGTGCCGGCACTCGCCAAGCCACGGTGATGGACCGCATCGCCAAAGGCTTCTCCCACGACGAGACTATGGCGATCGCGACGTGGTGGGCGGCGCAGAAGTGAAGGCGTGGCATGCATCCTCCCCCTCCCCTTGCGGGAGGGGGTCGGGGGGAGGGGGCTCGACTCGCCGCAAGCTACTTCAGGCGACCACCGCGCTGCTTGCGATCCCCTTCATCGCCCGCGCCCAGACGACGCAGCGTGTCATCGTCATCGGCGCCGGCTTTGGTGGCGCCACCGCCGCCCGCTTCCTTCGACGCGCAAATCCACTGATCGACGTCGTGCTGTTGGAACCCAACGCAAGCTTCACCGCCTGCCCGTTCAGCAACGAAGTAGTCGCCGGTCTGCGCGACATAGCCGCGCAGCGCTTCGACTATCGCGGCGTTGCCGAGACTGGCGTCCGCGTGGTGCAGGCCGCCGCGACCGCCATCGATCCCTCACGCCGCAGTGTCACGTTCGGCGACAACAATCTGCCCTTCGATCGGCTGATCCTCTCGCCGGGCATCGACCTCGCCTGGAATGCACTGCCCGGCTACGACGAAGCTGCTACGGAGCGAATGCCGCACGCCTGGAAGGCCGGCGAGCAGACTCTGCTCTTGCGTCGCCAGCTCGAGGCAATGCCGGATGGCGGCTTGGTGGTGATCTCCGCACCGCCCAATCCGTATCGCTGTCCACCCGGCCCTTACGAACGCGCCAGCCTGATCGCTTGGTATCTCAAGGCGAACAAACCGCGCTCCAAGCTGATCCTGCTCGACGCCAAGGACACCTTTTCCAAGCAGAAGCTGTTCCAGACTGCGTGGAAGCAGCTCTATCCCGATCTGCTTGAATGGGTGTCGCTGTCGGACGGTGGCAAGGTAACGCGTGTCGATCCGGCGACCAATACGTTCGAGACCGACTTCGGCTCGCACAAGGCCGACGTTGCCAACGTCATCCCACCGCAGCGCGCCGGCGCCATCGCGGTGGCCGCTGGCGTCGCCGATCGCACCGGCTGGTGCCCGATCGATCCTGTCACCTTCGAATCAAAATTGCAGCCGGGGATCCACGTGATCGGTGACGCCGCGATCGCCGGCGGGATGCCGAAGTCGGCGTTCGCGGCGAATGCCCAGGCGAAGGTGTGCGCCGACGCGGTGGCGCAACTGCTCGCCGGCAAACCGCCCGCCGACCCGCGACTGATCAACACCTGCTACAGCCTGGTCGCGCCCGGCTACGGCATCTCGGTCGCTGGCGTGTATCGTCCGATGAACGGCCAGCTCACCGACATCGAGGGCGCCGGCGGCGTCAGCCCACTCGACGCACCGCCCGCTCAGCGCGCGCAGGAAGCCACATACGCCGATGGCTGGTTCAAGACGATCACGAGCGAAACGTTCGGCTGATGCGCTCGCGTTGCTGCTGAGCGCCACGATGCTCGCCGCCGCAGGTGATGCCGTCGACATGCCGCTGACAGCGCAACCGGGTGATCTCGCGCGCGGACAGCGGATCGTCGAGAACCATCAGCTCAGCGCCTGCCTGCTGTGCCATTCCGGCCCATTCCCAGAACCACATTTGCAGGGCACCATCGGGCCGTCGCTGCAAGGCGTAGGCTCGCGCCTGACGGCGGGCGAGATCCGCCTGCGGCTGATCGATGCCAGAAGGCTAAATCCGGACACCGTGATGCCGCCCTATTACGTGGTCGATGGGCTCAACAGGACGGGACATGCATGGCAAGGCCGGCCGGCACTGAGCGCGCAGCAGATCGAGGACGTGGTTGCCTTCCTCACCACGCTACGCGCGCCATGATGCGACGCCGCTTCCTGGTGCTGGCCGGCACCGGCCTCATCGTGCCACTGGCGCCGATACGTCCGGCGCATGCCACGCCCGCGCAGGTGGCCGCGCTGATCGCCGAACTGGCAGGCGATGCGGAACTGCACGATGCGCGCGTGAAGCTCGACCTGCCGGTGATGGTGGAGAACGGCAACTCCGTCGGCATGACGGTGAGCGTCGACGCGCCTGTGGGCGACGTGCGCAGCATCGATGTGTTCGCCGAAGGCAATCCACTGCCGCATGTGCTGCGTGTCCGCTTCGGCCCACGTGCCGGAGCCCCCCGTATCGCCACGCGCATCCGGCTGGCCACGTCGCAGACGGTGATCGCGGTGGCGAAGCTCGCCGACGGAAGCTGCTGGCGCGACAGTGTCGATCTGCTGGTCACGCTCGCGGCGTGCATCGATTGAGGGTCACATGGTCCGTGTGCTGATCAACGTGCCGAAGCAGGTGAAACGCGGCGAGCCGTTCGATGTGAAGCTGCTGATCTCGCATCCGATGGAGAGCGGCCAGCGGCGCGACAACATGGGCCAGCCGATTCCACGCGACATCATCAACAGCTTCGTCTGCACCTACAACGGCGAGGACGTGCTGCGCGCCAACCTGTTCCCCGCGATCGCCGCCAATCCGTTCCTGTCGTTCGCCGTCGTCGCTCAGGAGAGCGGCACCCTGACGATGACGTTCACCGACGACGACGGCGCGGTGCAGACCGAGACGGCGAACGTCATGGTCGAATGATCTGGCGGATCGCGCTTGCCTCCCTGGTCGTGCTCGCGGCGACGGAGAAGCATTCCGGCTACCAGGATGCCAGCCCGGAAACGCGCGCCATGCAGGACGACGACACCAGCAATCCGGGGTTTCTGTGGGTGCAGCAGGGCGAGACGTTGTGGTCGGAACGCACGGGCAGCGCGGGGCGAAGCTGCGCCGACTGCCATGGCACCGCGCCGACGGCGATGCGTGGCGTGGCAGCGCGCTACCCGGCATTCGATGCGCATCTCGGCCGGCCGATCACTCTGGCGCAACGCATCCAGCAGTGTCGTGTCGAGCGACAGGAAGCGACACCGCTGACGCCGGACAGCGACGCGCTGCTCGGATTGTCTGCCTATGTCGGGCTTCAATCGCGCGGCATGAAGATGCAGGTCGCGGTCGATGGTCCGATGCGACCGTTCTATGAGGCGGGCAAGGCTTTGTTCAACGCGCGACAGGGCCAGTTCAATCTCTCCTGCGCGCAATGTCACGATGATCTGGCAGGGCAACGCCTGGGCGGAAGCGTCATCCCGCAGGGCCATCCCAACGGCTATCCGGAATATCGGCTTGAGTGGCAGGCGATGGGTTCGCTCGAGCGCCGTATCCGCAACTGCATGGTTGGCGTGCGCGCCGAGCCGTTCGCGGACGATGCGTTGGACCTCGTGGAGCTGGAGCTTTATCTTGGTGCGCGGGCGTACGGGTTGCATGTGGAGACGCCGGCCGTCCGGCCCTGACGCAACATAGGAAACACCATGACCGCCGCGCGCCCCCTCCTGTTCACACCCATAACTCTGCGCGGCATCACCGCGCGCAACCGTGTCGTGGTGTCGCCGATGTGCCAGTACGTCTCGGTCGACGGAGGCCCGACCGACTGGCAGTTCGTGCACTTCGGCCGCTACGCGATGGGCGGCGCCGGCATCGTGTTCGGCGAGGAAACCGCGGTCGAGGCGCGCGGCCGCAAGACCTATCACTGTGCCGGGATCTGGAACGATCATCAGGTGCGCGGCTATCGCCGTATCACCGACTTCATCAAGGAGATGGGCGCGGTCCCGGCGATCCAGCTCGGCCATTGCGGCCGCAACGCAGGGTCGCACGGCGCGATGGAAGATTGGCGCGCGCTTGACGAACGCGACGCGCGTGCCGGCATGCCGCCATGGCGTGGCCTCGCGCCGAGCCCGCTGCCAGCGCGTCGTGGATTTCCCGTACCGATCGAGATGGATCGCGATGACATCCGCACAGTCCTTGGAGCGTTTCGGGATGCGGCGCGGCGCGCCACGGATGCCGGCTACGACATCTGCGAAATCCACGGCGCGCATGGCTACCTGATCCACCAGTTTCTCTCACCCGTGTCGAATCGTCGCACCGATGCCTATGGCGGCTCGCGCGAGAACCGCATGCGCTTCGCTCTAGAAGTCGCGGAGACGGTGCGTGCTGCCTGGCCGCAGGATAGACCGCTGTTCTTCCGCGTCTCCGCGGTTGACGGGAAGGGTGGCTTGTGGGGCCTCGATGACACGGTGGCCCTGGCGCACGAACTGCGCGCACGCGACATCGATCTGGTCGATTGCTCATCGGGCGGCATCAGCGGCGAATCCGATATGCCTCTGGTGCCGCGCGTGCCCGGTTATCAGGTGCCATACGCCTCCTGTGTGCGCCGCGAGACCGGCATCATGACCATGGCCGTCGGACTGATCACCGAACCGCATCAGGCGGAAGCCGTGCTGCAGGAAGGCCACGCCGACCTCGTGGCCATGGCGCGCGAACTGATGATCCACGCCGACTGGCCGCTGCGCGCCGCGAGGGAATTGCGCGCTGCCCACTACGATCTGATGACACCATCCATCGCCCACCGGCTGCGCCGTCGCGACGAACAGGCAGTGGCGTACACGCCGGGCAGCGCGGTACAGATCCCCGTGGCAGCCGACCGTTCCGAGCCATATCGCTGGCAATAGCGCACGGCTGCTTGATCGCTCCTGCTTGATCGATCAGTATCGCTTGCCCGTACCGGCGCCGCTTCGCGCTGACGGTGCAGCAAGCGGCCACGGCAACGACCGGCGGCGCGGAGGAAACCCCATGCCGTCCCGGACGGACGAATAGAGCGAGATGGCTGTCGTCGCCGCCGTCACGTTGCTGGAGCGTGCACAGCATCGCGGCATGATCACCGCGTGCATCATCTGCGCGACCCTGCTGCAGTCGCTCGACCAGACGATCGCCAACGTCGCGCTGCCCTACATGCAGGGCAGCTTCTCGGCGAGCTACGACGAAGTCACCTGGGTGCTCACGACCTACATCACCGCCGCGGCGATCATGACAGCGCCGGTCGGTTGGCTCGCCGCGCGCTTCGGTCGCAAGCGTCTGTTCGTCACCTGCATCGTCAGCTTCACCATCACGTCCATGCTGTGCGGCGCGGCTCAGACCCTCGAACAGATCGTCGCGTTCCGACTGATGCAAGGCGTATGCAGCGCCGCACTGGTGCCGCTGTCGCAGGCGATCCTGTTCGACATCTATCCCGTAGAGCGGCGCGGTTTCGCCATGGCGGTCTGGGGCATGGGCGTGATGATCGGTCCGATCCTCGGCCCGACACTCGGCGGCTATCTCACCGAGACCTACAACTGGCGCTACGTGTTCTACATCAATCTGCCGTTCGGCCTTCTCGCGACGCTCGGATTGCTGCTGTTCATGCACGAATCCGAGGGCGAGAGCCATCTGCGCTTCGACTGGCTCGGCTTCTTTGTCCTCAGCACCGGCATCGGTGCGTTGCAGATGATGCTGGACCGCGGCAACAACCAGGACTGGTTCACATCGCGCGAGATCATGATCGAGGCTGTGCTAGCCGGTCTCGGCATCTACCTGTTCCTGGTGCACATGGCCTGGGCGCCGCATCCGCTGATCCGCACGATGCTGTTTCGCGACATGAATTTCTCGGCCGGCCTCGTGCTGATGTTCGCCGTCGGCACTCTTCTGGTCTCATCGATCGCGCTGATGGCGCCGTGGCTGCAGACGCTGGCCAACTACCCGGTGGCGACAGCAGGCCTGCTGATGGCGCCGCGCGGCATTGGCAATCTGTTCACAATCGTCCTGTGCGGTCGGCTGGTGACGCGCTTCGACCCACGCTGGCTCTGCGCAATTGGTCTGTTGATGCAGTGCTGGTCGTTCTGGGTGATGACCGGCTGGACGCCCGACGTGTCGGCGCAGGAGCTGGTCATCACCATCGCGGTGCAGGGCGCGGGCCTGGGCCTGGTGTTCACGCCGCTGCAGGTGCTCGCCTTCGCTACACTGGCACCCAGCCTCCGCACCGAGGGAGCCGCGCTGTTCAGCCTCGGCCGCAACATCGGCGCAGCGATCGGCGTCTCGGTCACCACCTCGTTGCTCGCACACAACGCGCAGGCCCTACACGAGGTGATTGGTGCTTCCGTCAATCCCTTCAACCGCACACTGCAGACACTGGGGTACGCGCGTGAATGGCTCGATCCGGCGAGCCGCCAAGGCACGATGATGCTCGACCGGATCGTCAATCATCAGGCACAGATCATCGCCTATATCGACGACTACGTGCTGATGATCTTCACCACGATGCCCGCGTTGCTGCTGTTGTTGCTGATGCGCCGCCCGCGCCACGCTCCGACAGCCGAGGCCGTGCAGGCGAGCGAATGATGGGGCCCAGTGTATTCATCCGCTCGCGGTGTTGAGCGAGTCGATGTCCTGCTTGTCGAGTTTCAGTTCGACCGCCTTCAGGATGTCGTGCAACTGTTCCAGACTGGTTGCGCTGGCGATCGGCGCCGTAACGCTCGGCCGTGCGATCAGCCAGGCGAGCGCCACCTGCGCCGGCGTCCCCTTGTGCCGTGCCGCCACGTCGTCCAACGCCTCCAGTACACCGAGACCGCGCTGGTTGAGGTATTGCTTCACACCGCCACCGCGCGGGCTCTTGCGCAGGTCCGCCTCCGATCTGTACTTGCCGGTGAGGAATCCCGCGGCCAGCGCATAGTAGTTGATCACGCCGAGTCCTTCCGCCTGGCACAGCGATTCAAGTTCCGCCTCGAACGCCGGCCGTTCCACCAGGTTGTACAGCGGCTGCAGCGATTCGTAGCGTGGCAGCCCGTGCGCCTTGCTGACCTCCAACGCCGACTTCAGCCGCGCGGCGGTGAAGTTGGAGGCGCCCAGTGCGCGGACCTTGCCCTGCTTCACCAGATCAGCGAATGCCTGCGCGGTTTCTTCCTGCGGCGTGCCCGGATCGTCGCGGTGCGCCTGATACAGATCGATCACATCGGTCTGCAACCGCTTCAGCGACGCATCGGCCTCCTTCATGATCCAGGCGCGCGACAGTCCCTGGTCGCCGGAACCCATCCGGGCACCGACCTTGGTGGCGATGATCACGTCGTCGCGTTTGCCGCGGCGCTTCAACCAGTTGCCGATCACGGTCTCCGACTCGCCGCCTTGGTGGCCGCGTCCCCAAACCGAGTACACGTCCGCGGTGTCGATCGCGTTGACGCCGGCTGCCACGCAGGCGTCGAGCAGCTTGAACGAGGTCGCTTCATCGGCGGTCCAGCCGAACACATTGCCCCCGAACATCAGGGGCGGAAGTTCAATGCCGGATCGGCCCAGTTTGCGCTTTTCCATGTCTCTCTCCGTCATACGCGCCGCACGCCCCAGAACAGCACTGCCGCACATTTCACAAAGTCGGTGAGATCCTTGCGGATCGCCCACGGGTAATACCACTGCCCGATCGGCATGAAGGGGATCGTGTCAAATGCCTGCAACTGCATCTGCTCGCAGATCTTCTTCTGTTCCGCCATATCGCCGGCGTCGAACCACTGCGCGCGCAGCTCCTCGAGCTTCGGATCGGTCGGCCAGCCGAACCAACCGGCCTTGCCATTGCCGCGCAGCGGGAAGGAGCTGCCCGGATTGGATGTCGCGAGCCCGCCCCAGGTCGTGTGGAAAATGTTCCACCCACCTTGCGCCGGCGGATCCATCTTCGCCCGCCGCGCCACCAGCGTGCCCCAGTCCATCACCTGATAGTCGACCTTGAGCCCAAGCTTGATGAACAACTCGCGTGTCACCTGCGAGATCGGGACCAGCGAAGCCTGATCGGATGGCGCCATCATCACGATCGTCTCGCCGTTGTAGCCGCTCTCGGCCACCAGCTTCCTCGCTTTCTCCAGGCTCCGCGGCGAGGTCAGCGCCTCCAGGCCCGCCTTGTTCTCCAGCGGCGAATTGCCGGTGAAGAAACCGACTGGGTATTGGCCGAGGTCCTGCTGTTCGCCGACCCAGGAGGTGACGTACTCCCTCTGGTCGATAGCCGGCAGCAGCGCGCGCAGCAGCTTCGGATTGTCGAATGGCGGATACAGATGATTGAACGCGATGATCGCCAGTGAACCGAGCGGATCATAGCGCACGACATCGCATCCCGGTGTCTTGCGCAACATCGGCAGCAGGTCGAGCACCGGGAACTCGATCCAGTCGACCTCACCCTTTTGCAGCGCCGCGGAGGCGGTGGCCGGATCAGGCTGCACGATCCACTCGACGCGATCGAAATTCACCACCTTGCCGCCAGAGTAGTATTCGGGCTTCTCCTGACGCGGTACGTAGTTCGGGTTCTTCACCCAGACCGCCGTCGAACCGGACACCCACTCATCCTGCTTGAAGATGAACGGCCCCGAGCCGATGAACTCCTTGATCTGCTCGGTCGCCGGCGTCTTCGCCATGCGCTCGGGCATGATGAAGCAGCCTTGCGAACCGAGCGCGTAGGTCATCTGCCGGAAGCGCTTCTTCAGGCGGATCTGGAATCGCTTGTCGTCGAGCGGTTTCATCTCGTCGGTCTGCAAGGCAAGTTGCTGGCCGAACGGGTTCTTCGCCGCCCAGCGCGCGATCGAGGTCGTGCAGTCGATGCCGCGCACTGGCTCGCCGTCGGTGTATTTCAGGCCGTCGCGCAGCGTGAAGGTCCAGGTCAACTCGTCGGACGACACCTCATGTCCCGCGCACATCTGCGGGCTGGCAACCAGCGCATCGTTGATGCCGTAGAGCGTGTCCCACACCATGTAGCCGTGATTGAACGCCACCGTCGCCGTGGTCCAGATCGGGTCGGGATTCGCCAGATTCGCCTGCGGCACGAACTTCAGCACCTTGGCCGAAGCACCTTGGGCGATCGCCGGTCGCGCGAGACCCGTTGTGCCGATCGTGGCCAGCGCGGCTCCACCAGCCAGCAGGTTCCTGCGTCTCATGTCTGCCTCCTTTATGCCACCAGGTCCTTCTGGGCCTTCGGATCGTAATTCGCGTCGTACCAGTATTCCTGCCAGGCCGCATACGTGATCGGTTCCCAGCGCGGCGGATTGTCCGCGCTGGTGCATGTCGGCAGGCACTCGATCACCCAATCGAATTGCGGCCCGAGGAAGAACGGAATGGCATAGCGGTGACGTCCCACGGGCGGTAGCGCGCGATGCGGCGTCGATTTGAAGCGGCCGTTGGTCCAGCGCTTCATCATGTCGCCCGAGTTCACCGCGAACGAGCCGGGAATGAAAGGCACGTCGAGCCAATCGCCCGACGGCATCCGCACCTGCAGGCCGGGCACATCGGTCTGCGCCAGGAACGTCATGAAGTTGCTGTCGGTATGCGGCGCGATGCCGAACTGATTGGCCGCGGCCGACACCGGCGGATAATGCGACAGCCGGAACGAGAACTGGCTCTGCCAGAATGCCTCGTCGAACCAGTCCGGCGACAGGTCGAGCGCGACCGCGACCGCCGGCAGCATGCGGCGCGCGAAACCATCCATCGTATCGACGTAGTCCAGCGCACGGCGACGGAACCCCGGCAGTTCCGCCTCGTCCGGCCAGACATTGGCGCCGACGAAGCGCCGGCCCGAACGGCGCAGCGGGTCGTCCGGAGCCCGCTCGCGCTTGATGAAGAAGGCCTCGTTCAGATCCGGCTTGTCGTTCCGGTTGACGTCGGACGTCCACACCGCGTAGCGGCCCATGGCCATGTAGCCATTGTTATGTTCGTTCAGCCGCAACGCGAGCTTGCTTGCCATCGGCAGCTCATGAAGCCGCTTCGCCTCGGCGAATGTCTCTGCAATCTGCGACTGCGGTACATCGTGGCCGGTGATGACCAGGAAACCCACGGTTGTGAGCGCGTCGTGAAGCTGACGCGCCGTCGCCTGCAGCGCGCCGGACCGGCCGGCAAGATAGTCAGCAACGTCAATGACCGGTATGGCATCGGGCATGGCTAAATCCTCGGGTATTCGATCTGCGCTATGTCCGACGCGGCTCGCGTTGCCTCAAGACGGCTCCTCCGACCACCGATAGCGGAAGTCGCAATGCGTCGCGCCACCCATCAGCGTGTGAGTGCGTTGCAGCTTCAGCCGCGGATCGTAGCCTTCGCAGAATGCGCCGTCGCGATTGCACGACAGCACCGCACCGAGCTCCGCGAGCCCCATCGCACGATACATCTCCGCATAGCGGCAGCGCGTGACGTTGAAATGGAACTCGCTGTCTGTCGACTTCACGACGTCTATGCGCAGCGCATCCTCGGCTGTCCAGCGCGGCTGGATGGCGCGGAATGAATCGAGGCTTGGCTCGCCGTCCGGAGCCTGCCGCGCCATCTCCGCCGCAGCCTCTTTCGCCAGCTTGATCACAGCCCTGGCCAGGATGCGCTTCGCGGTCGCCTCGCCCAATTCCGCCTTCATCTCGTCGTAGACGCCCTTGGCGAACGCCGCCTCGATGCGGCGCTGCGTCAGGATCGGCAACGCATCACTCATCGGCGATCTCGGGCGCGACTGTGCGGAAGCGTCGCCGATGCACGGACGGCGACCCGTATAACGGCGACAGCACCATCGCCTTGCGCAGGAACAGTCCGATATCATAGGCATCGGTGTAGCCAATGCCGCCATGCAGTTGGATGCAGGTGCGCGTCACCACCATCGCGGCATCGGAGGCACGCACCTTGGCGCGCGACACCGCTGCCTGGCGCTGCCCCAACGTCGGCGCGCTGTCCAGCGCATACGACGCGGTTCCGATCGTCGCCCGGGTCAGCGAAACCTGGATCTGCATGTCGACCGCGCGATGCTGCAGCGCCTGGAACGCACCGATCTTGCGACCGAACTGCTCGCGCGTCTTCATGTAGTCGAGCGTGATCGCTGAAGGCGCGATCCATCAGCCCGAACAGATAGGCGGCGCTCGCCATGATGGTGTGTTCCAGCGCCTCGGTCGCATCGCCCTCGATCGCTTCGGCTGGCGCATTGTCGAGGATCAGCGTGCCGAAGTTGCCGCCATCCTGCGTCTGCTGGATTTCCAGCGACACCCCAGGCGCATCGCGTTCCACCAATGCAAGTCCACCCGGCACGGTGACCAGAAATGCATCGGCCCCTGCGGCCATCGGAATGAACACCTTGCGCCCACTAAGCCTGTCGCCCTGCAGAACCGTGTCACCGATCAGGTCGATGCTGTTCGGTTTCTCCTGCCACGCCGCCAGCACGATACGCTCACCCGCCAGCACCGGCGCGAGTTGATCGGCCGGCAGGAGCTGCGCCGCCATTGCCGCGGCGATCAGAGGTTCCGGAACCAAACCCGCTCCGAGTTCCTCGGCCAGCCCGCAGAACTCGCGCGCCCCGAGGCCCGACCCGCCGTCATTCTCGGGAATGCGCAGGCCCAGCCAGCCCATCTCACACATATCGCGCCAGGTGCCGCGATCGAACCCTGGCTCGGTGAAACGCAGCGCGCGGATCCGCTTCAGATCGCCCTTGCGCGGCGCAATACCAGCCGCGCTGTCCTTCAGCATCTGCAGATGTTCGAGCGGATCCATCATCGCAATTCACTCCCCCTCCCCTTGCGGGAGGGGGTTGGGGGGAGGGGGCGGAGCCAGGATGTCATCGATCCGCCCGATGCAGCGGCGCATCCGTGCGTGCCTGCAGCGCGTCGAACGTCATGCCCGGTGCCATGTCGAGCACCACGAACCCACGCTCGGTCACGTCGAGCACTGCCAGGTTGGTGTAGACGCGCTTCACCGCGCCAACCGCGGTGAGCGGATACGAACACCGGTGAACCAGCTTCGACGTGCCGTCCTTGGTTGTGTGCTCCATCAGCACCCAGAGCCGCTTCGCTCCGGCCGCGAGATCCATCGCCCCGCCGACCGCAGGCGCAGTGTCGTTCTCACTCGTCGCCCAGTTGGCGATGTCGCCATTCTCCGCCACCTGGAATGCGCCCAGCACGCAGAGATCGAGATGCCCGCCGCGGATCATCGAGAAGCTGTCGGCATGGTGGCAGAAGCTGCCGCCCTGACGCAGCGTGACATACTGCTTGCCCGCGTTGATCAGCCACGGATCAATCGCGTCCTTCGGCGGCGCGGGACCCATTCCCAACACGCCGTTCTCGGAATGGAAGATCACCTCGCGCTCGAGCGGCACGTGGTCGGCGATCGCGGTCGGAATGCCGATGCCGAGATTGACGTACCAGCCTTCAGGGATGTCGCGCGCCACGCGGGCGGCCATCTCGACGCGGCTCAGCGGCTTGATGTCGGTCACGGCGGTATCGGGCATGGCTGGCTCCTGTCAGGGAACGGGCAAGGGGTTCACCGTAGGGCATAGGCGGTACGCGGTCCACGAACATGCCGGGTCACGTGGTCGGGACTGATCTCTCCCAATTCGCGGATGTGTAGGGCTCCACGATCGTCAGCAGCAATTCCACCGGTCATGCCCGCACGGTCGCCGAATGCCGCGCTCAGCGGAACAGCACCGCGGCCTGAATGCGAACCCCTGGGAGCAGCTGCGGCTCCAATGCGCCGTCCCGTCCGACACGTGCCGTCACCGCGTAACCGTCGGCCTCGGGCTGCCGGCAGACTTCGACTTCCCCGGCCGCAAGATCGACGATCCAGAGTTCCTGAATGGTATGACGTGCATAGAGCGCGCGCTTCACGGCGCGGTCGTAGTTCAGGCTCGTGTCGGCAACTTCGATCAACAGCAGGACATCGGCAGGCCCTGCGTGGGCGTCCTGGTAAAAGTCCGGCCGCGGCTTAAGGAGTGCGAGGTCCGGCTCCGGTTCGCTGAATTCATCGAGCCGAACAGGGCCCTGCACCGAAACCACAGCGCGCTCGCCGACTGCCTGCACCAGCGCATGGTTGAGCTTGTTGACCGTGCCGTGGTGATAGCTGCCGATCGGCGACATCGCGACAAGCTCTCCTTCGATGAGTTCGACGCGGTCGCGGTCGCCCAGGATGCCGACCTCGCCCATCCGGTGATACTCGGTCACCGTGATGGGCCGGCGGGTGACCCATGGATGGGCGGCCAGGAGGCGCGGTTCGTCGAGCATGGCCGTCTCCCTGCTTTCGGCGCGAGAAATTAGGTCCTACGACAGCGCAGGCATAGGGTCTTCGCTGGAACGCGTCAGAACCCCGTCGGATCACCGTAGGGCACGTGCAGCACGCGGTCCACGAAGATGCCCGGTGTCACGACGTGGTCCGGGTTGATTTCACCCAATTCGCGGATGTGCTGGCTCTGCACGATGGTCAGCTTCGCTGCCATCGCGATCACGGGATTGAAGTTGCGGCCCAACTCCTTGAAGGTCAGGTTGCCCCAGCGGTCCGCCTCCCACGCCTCCACCAGCCCGACATCGCCAACGAGCGCTCGCTCCATCACGTAGGTGCGGTCATCGAACGCGCGTGTCTCCTTGCCCATGGCCATCTTGGTGCCGACACCGGTTGCGGTGAAGAACGCCGGCACCCCCGCGCCGGCAGCGCGCATGCGTTCGGCGAGCGTACCCTGCGGCACGATCTCCAGCTCGATCTTGCCGGCACGGTACAGGCCCTCGAACACCACCGGATCGGAGGAGCGTGGGAACGAGCAGATGATCTTGCTCACGCGGCCGAGGTCCATCAGGCGTGCCAGGCCGACGCGGCCCACACCGGCGTTATTGCACGCGACGGTGAGGTTCGTGGCGCCCTGCTCGATCAGCCCGTCGATCAGCGCGTTCGGCTGACCGACGGCACCAAAGCCGCCGATCAGCACGGTGGAACCGTCCTTGATGCCCGCCATGGCGTCGGCCATCGACTGGACGATCTTGTCGATCATGCCTGGTGTTTCCTCCGAGATACGGCGCCAGCCTATCATGGCCCGCAGGGAGACCGGAAATCGCCGGTGTCACCCTTCAATGCAGGCGAGGTTCGCGTGCTCCGATTACTCATCGTGTCCTTGGTCGCCCTCATCAACCCAGTGCGTGCAGCCGATACCGATATTTGCCGCAACGGCATCTTCCCCAGCCAGGAGACAACCTTTGGCCTGGCCATGGTCATTGGCGCCCCGCGCACCTATCTGCGGTCCGACATCCCGCCTTGCCCGGACGACAGCGCTGCGTGCCGTGGCCGCGCTTATGTTCTGCCGCGTGACACCGTGATCACCGGCGTGGCAAGCGGCCGCTATGTCTGTGCATTCTTCGCAAGACCAGGAGGAGGCAGTGCCGGATACGTGCGGCGGGACGAGATCGCCCCGCAGCCGGCACCAGCGAACCCGCCGCTCGCGGCATGGTTGGGCACGTGGCGGGACGGCGACAATTCTATCGCGCTGAGCGGCGCTGGCGGGAAACTCACGGCTAAAGGCGAAGCCTACTGGCCATCCACCCATCCGTCGGCGAAAGCTCGCCCTGGCGGTCCCAACATTGGCGATATGGGCGGTACCGCTGCGCCGACCGGCAACACCGTCGTGTTTGCCGGCGGCACTCCAGATGAGTGCCGCGTCGTGCTGACGCTCCTGCCACCATTCCTGCTGGCCGCCGACAACATGAAGTGCGGTGGCATGAACGTGTCGTTCAGCGGGGTGTATCGGAAGCGCTAGTCAGGTCATCGGCGGCCGGCTCCCGCTCACGTCGCGGCCGCTGAGCCGCATCGAGGCTCCCGATGTATCTGTCCCTCCTGCCTGATAAGCTCTCTGTGAAGATTGCGCGAAAGCAGGCTTTCACCGCTGTCGACTTGGTTCACAAGCCTGGCCTAGGAGGAACCCATGAAGAAGCTGCTGAACGATCCCCAGCTCTATGTGGAGCAGATGCTCGAGGGCCTGGTTCTGGCGCACCCGCAATACTACGAGCGCGCCGGCGACGGAGGCCGCGTCATCAAGCGCCCTGGCCCGCCCCGGCAAGGCAAGGTCGGCATCGTCTCCGGCGGCGGTTCCGGCCATTTGCCGATCTTCACCGGCTATGTCGGCAAGGGGCTGCTGGACGCATGCGCGATCGGCGAAGTGTTCTCCTCGCCCTCAGTGGACCAGATGGCGGAGGCGATGCGCGCGGCGAATGGCGGTGCTGGCGTGTTGCGCCTCTACGGCAACTATGGCGGCGATCGGATGAACTTCGACATGGCCGGCGACATGCTGGACATGGAGGACGTGCGTTCCACCACGGTGCTGCTGGCCGACGATGTCGCCAGCGCGCCACCGGCGGAGGCGGAGAAGCGGCGCGGCGTGGCCGGCATGGTGTACGCCTACAAGATAGCCGGCGCCGCTGCTGAGGCAGACGCCGATCTCGACGAGGTGACGCGGATCGCGCAGAAGGCGGCAGGCTCGGTGCGTTCCATCGGCGCGGCGCTGACGCCATGCACGGTGCCGCAGGCCGGCCGCCCCACCTTCACCATCGCCGAGGACGAGATGGAGATGGGCATGGGCATCCACGGCGAACCAGGCGTGTGGCGTGGCAAGCTGCGCCCGGCCGATGCGGTCGCGGGCGAAATGCTGGATCATCTGCTGACGGATATGCCGCTCGCACGCGGCGATCGCGTGTCGGTGCTGGTGAACAGCCTCGGCGCCACGCCGCCGGAGGAGCTGTACATCTTGTATCGCGTCGTGGCCGCGCGGTTGGGCGACGCTGGCGCTGCGATCGTGATGCCACTGGTCGGGCGCTATGCCACCTCGATGGAGATGACCGGGGTGTCAATCACGCTATGCAAGCTGGATGCGGAATTGGAGAAGCTGTTGCACGCACCGGCGGATTGCGCATTCTGGCGGGTGTGACATGGCACTGACCACACCGGTTCTGGCTGACGGCCTGCGGCGCATGGCCGCCCACATGGACACCGTGTCCGGCGAGCTGAATGCGCTCGACGGCCAGCTTGGCGACGGCGACCTCGGGGTCACCATGACGCGTGGCGGGCGTGCGTTGCAGGAGGTTCTTCCGAAACTGCCGCCCGATGTCGGCATGGCACTGATGTCATGCGCGCAGGCGATCACCAAGGTGTCCGGATCGAGTTATGGCACCTTGCTGGCGACCGGGCTGTTGGCGGTGGCCAAGGCGACGCGTGGCCGCACCGAGGTGCCGTGGTCGGAAACCGCGGCGCTGCTGCGCGCGGCGTGTGACGCGATGATGGCGCGTGGCAAGGCAGCACTGGGCGACAAGACGGTGCTGGATGCGCTGGATGCCGCCGCTGCCGCGGCAGAGGGGAAGTCGGAACCTGCAGAGATCTTGCAGGCCGCTGCATCTGCGGTGGACGCGACGCTGGAGCGGATGCGCGGGATGCAGGCAAGGATCGGCCGCGCGCGTATCTTCGGCGAGCGGTCTATCGGCTTGGACGATCCAGGAATGCGGGCATTCCGCGAGATGCTGCGCGGGCTGGTGTAACGGGTACTGGCGACGCTCAACTGGAACTCCCCCTCCCCTTGCGGGAGGGGGTTGGGGGGAGGGGGCGTCGCCTGTACCGCTACCCCACCTCCACCACCGCATCGACGGCAAATGCGCCGTGCCCCTCCGGCATCGCGAACACCGGATTGAGATCGATCGACGCCAGCCGCGGTCCCGCCGCGTGGGCAAAGGCCGACAGCCGCGCCAGCATGTGGGCCAGCGCCTTGATGTCCACTTGCGGCCGTCCGCGCGCGCCCAGCAGCAGCGGCGCTCCCTTGATCGAGCGGATCATCTGCTCCGCCACATCGTCGCCGAACGGACAGCGGCGGAACACGACGTCCTTCATCACCTCGACGAAGATGCCGCCCAGGCCGAACATGGCGATCGGCCCGAACACCGGATCGCGGTGGATGCCGAGGATGCACTCGACCCCGCCCTGCAACTGCTTCGCCACCAGCACGCCCTCGATGCGGGCATCGGGTGCCGCACGCCTGGCGCGCGCGATCAGCAGGTCGTAGCCATCCCGCACCGCAGCGACATCGCCGACATTCAGCAGCACGCCGCCGATCTCCGACTTGTGCACGATGTCGGGCGACAGGATCTTCATCACCACCGGGAAGTCGAACAGTTCGGCTGCTGCCACCGCTGCATCGGCGCTGTCGCATGCCTGCTCCGGCGCGGACTGGATCCCGGCAGAGGCCAGCAGACGCTTCGCCTCGGCCTCGCTCAATGTCCTGTCGGGCAATTCCACCGGCGCCACTTTCGGCGGAGCCGCCGCGGCCGGTGCGGCGAACGCGGCACCGAACCGACCCATCGCGGCGATCGCCGTCACCGCACGCGTCGGATCCTCGTGCACGCACCATCCATCAAACTCCAGCTCCGCGCGACGCTCATCGGTCGTGATGACGGACAGCACATACAGCCGATCGGAATAGGCTTCGCGAACCTTGTTGATCTGCTCGCGAATTCCAGGCCAGCGCCGTGACGACGCGGTCATGCTGAAAAAGCCGAGCACCGACGCATAGCCGCCCTCCTTCACCATTGCCTCGGTGAAGGTGTGGATCAGCGTCACGTTGTTGCTGACCTGAGCGGTCGCATCCACCGGATTGCGCGGCGCGCAGAACGGCACAAGGTCACGCAGCACCTTCTGCGTCGCCACGGGCATCTCCGGCATCGGCAGGCCGACGGCGTCGGCCACGTCGCTCATCAGCACCCCGGCGCCGCCCGACACGGTGATCACACCCAACGTGTTGCGCGCCGGATATATCTTGCGCGTCGCGGTGTGCGCGATGTCCAGCATCTCCTCGGAGTTGCGCGCGCGCACCACGCCGAATTCGGCCATCACCGCCTCGGTCACTGCGTCGTCGCCGGCGATCGATGCGGTGTGCGACTTCGCCGCCTTCGTGCCGAGCTCGCTGCGACCGACCTTCTGCATGATGATCGGCTTCTTCGCCGCACGCGCTGCCTCGAACGCGGCGATCAGCCCTGGCGCCTCGCGAATGCCCTCGGCGTACACCGCGATCACGTCCACTTCGGGGCTTTCCGCCAGCCAGCCGATGCATTCGCCCACCGTCACGTCGGCCTCGTTGCCAGTCATGATGCAGAGCGACGCACCGATGCCGCGATTGCGCGCCAGCGTGTAGAGATGCGTGCCGTAAGCGCCCGACTGCGAGGCGATGCCGATGCGCCCCGGCACCGGCCAGCCGCTGTCGAACGACGAGGAGAATGTCGCGTAATAAGCGGTGCGCGCATCGAACACACCGAGGCAGTTGGGCCCGAGGATGCGCATGCCGTGCTTGCGCGCCACCCTGACCATGCGGTGCTGCGCCTCCTCGCCGGCCTCGTCCATCTCGGCGAAGCCGGCGGTGAACATCACCGCTGCCTTCACGCCGCGTTCGGCCAGTTCGGTGATCGAGTTCTCCGCAATCTCCGCGGCAACAGCGACGATCGCGACGTCAGGCGTTTCCGGTAGCGCGGCGACGGACGGATACGCCTTCAGCCCCTGCACCTCGGTGCGATTCGGGTTGATCGGAAAGAGCGCACCCTGGAAGCCTTGCGCCTTCATGTAGGCCAGAGGACGGCCGCTGATGCGGGTGGGATCGCTGGAGGCTCCCAGCACGGCAACGGAGCGCGGTGCGAACAACGGCGTAAGACCGGCAAATCTGGCGTCGGGCATGATTGCGAACGTTCCCCGATGATGTTTTCCGTTCCAGTGTGACGCCGGGGTGACGGGACAGCAAGTGTTGCGAAATCGCTACAATTTGCCGCCATCGTTGGTCTGCACAGTGGCGAGCCGTTCCGCCGTCAGCGAAGCGGATCGATCACTTCCAGGAAGGGAAATTGGTTGAAATCGGTATCCCGCGTGCATATCCGCCCGATCCCATGCTCGCGCATCAGGATGGCGATATGCGCGTCATGCAGGAGATTGCCTGCGAGATGCGGCAGCTCGACGAAGACCTCCGCGGCTACATCGGCGTGGCGCTGGGTCGCCACGAGGACCGATAAGCCCGGCGAGGCGAGCAGCACCGTGACGAACTCCCATGCCGCCGCAGTGCTCCAGGGTCGCCGCATCACCCGTGGATGGGTCGTTACGCGCAAAAACTCATACAGAATCGACCAACTCGTATACCAGGCATCGGGCCGCGACCGCTGGCGTTCGAGCCAGTCCCGGCACGTTCGATGGAACGGCGAGTCGGCGTCGGCGGCATATACCAGGATATTGGTGTCGACCGCGAGCACTATCGACCTTCCATGGCTTGATAGAGTGCATCGCGGTCGGCGATATCGACCCGCGCGCCGCCACTGTGGAACTTCGGAAGCGCAGGGATCGGCTGATGCTTTCGCTGCGAACGCAAAAGCAGGCGCAGTGCCGTTTCGACAAGCTCCGACATTGTGCGGCCTTGGCGAGCGGCTTCACGCTTGAGCTCCGCCATAACCGTGTCGTCGATGTTCAGGGTTGTCTTCATATGGAAACCCATATCATGGAGACGGCTGTATGGCCAACCCCTCTTCGCGGGAAGGGACACCTGCTCATTCCGGCATCCCGGCCTTGCGCAGTCCTTCGACAAGGCGTTCGAGCTCGTCGCTCTCGCGATAGGAATCGGCCTGGATTTCGCCGATTGACGCATAGCCTTGCGCCGCTGCGGGGGCCGGCAACGCTACCCGCGCTTCGTCCAGACGGCCCAGCTGCGCCAGCGCGGCGGCCATGTAACGTCGCGCGTGCCCGAATGCGAAGTTCGGCGCCCGCCGAGAGCAGGTTTCCAACCAGACCAGCGCCTCCTGGTAACGCCCCAGGTGCAGCAGTGCACGCCCGATGTAGAAGTCCCACAGCGGTGGGTGCAGCGGATCCAACCGTCGCGCATGCTCGAGCTGCTCCAGTGCCTCGGCGGAGCGTCCCGCATAGGACAGCACGTTGGCCAGCCAGGCATAGCTCTCCGCCTCGCCTGGATTGAGCGCCACCGCGCGCTGCGACCAACGTATCGCTTCGTCATGTTCGCAGGCGCGCAGATGCAGGTTGCCGAGGACACGATTGGCGAGCGGCAGCGAGGCTTCCAGCTCCAGCGCACGGCGGGCATTGGCGAAGCCCTTGGCGAGCTGTGCCTTCCGCTGCGCCGGGTCCACCCGCCACGTCATATAGATGTATTGTATATACGCGAGTTCCGCGTGCGCCAGTGCGAAGTCCGGATCCAGCGCGATCGCCCGCTCGAACAACGCCTCGGCCGCGACCATCCCCTCGTAGCGCGACAAGTCGCGCTGTTCGCGCCCCTGCAGGAACAGCTCGTAGGCACCGAGCGAACCAGGAGGCTTGCGGCGCGCCTGCTCGATGATGCTGCGCTGGATATTGCTGACCAGCGTGGTGACGATGCGCTCGGTAATCTCGTCCTGCAACGCGAAGATGTCGGTCAGCGTGCGGTCGTAGCGTTCCGCCCACAGATGCGCCGACGTCGCGGCCTCGATCAGCTGGGCGGTGACACGCACACGCTCTCCGGACCGGCGCACGCTACCCTCGAGCACGTAGCGGACGTTCAGGTCGCGCCCGACATCGGCGATGCTGACAGCACGGCCCTTGTACACAAAGGTGGAATTGCGGGCGATCACCACCAGTTGGGTGAAGCGCGCCAGCGCCGTGAGGATGTCCTCGGTCAGCCCATCGGCGAAATATTGCTGGTCGGGATCGCCGCTCAGATTCTCGAACGGCAGCACCGCGATCGACGGCTTGTCCGGCAGGCGCTTCACTGCCTGCGGCGTCGTGCCGGTCCCAGGCTGCAACACGAAGGCCTCAATGGGACGCGCGATGTTCTTCAGATGGAGCGTGCCAAGCTCGGTGAACGCTATGTCGAGCCGCCCATGCACATGATCGCGCACCGACCGCGAGACGCAGATGCCACCCGGCGGACACTCCGCCTGAAGTCGCGCCGCCACATTCACCGCATCGCCGTGCAGGTCGGTGCCATCGGCGATCGCGTCGCCGATGTTGATCCCCACGCGAAAGCGGATGGCTCGATCCGCCGGCTGGTCTCCGTCGTGGATCGGCACCTGCTGCTGCACCTTCACGGCGCATTGCACCGCGCCATCGATGCTGTCGAACACCACCAGCAGAGAATCGCCGCCGGTCTGCACGATCCTGCCGCCGTGCTCCTCGATAGCCGGGTCGATCAGGTTCCGCCGCAGCGCGCGCAGCCGTTCCAGGGTCCCCGCGTCATCCAGCCCGATCAGCCGGCTGTAGCCGACCATGTCGGCATAAAGCACCGCGATCAGCTTCCGCCTTCCTGGCTCCGATGCCTTGGTCAGCGACACAACGAATATCCCCCGCCTGGAGAGGAGATACCACGAAGGCGTCTCCACAGGCGAGAGAAGACAAGGCGGTGCACGGTAAGAGCGTGGGAGTGCGCCGGCCCTACGCGAGGTTCGTCGTGCGATATGCCTCGCGCAGCGGCGCCGCGAAACCGATGCTGTCGAGCCGAAGCTCGCTCGCCGCATCGACGACGTCCGGCTGCTCCGGCCATGCCCCGTTCGACGTCCGCCGGAGCACCTCAGCAACCATCGCACTCGAATGTACCACCACGATCTCCGCCACCGTCGGAATCGTTCGGTACGCGCGGACATTGAGCCGGGTCTTCGACACATTGGTCGGCGACAGGATTTCGATCAGCACCACCGGCTCACGCATGAGGTGCTCATCCGTCGGCGGCGCACAGGTGACACCGAGGTCAGGAACCAGGCAGTTGTCCGCCGATCGCTCGCTGGGGACCACCCCGGGTTCGGTGACAACCCGGCACCGGCTGCTGCGCGCATCCAAATGGACCGTGAGGAGATAGGCTAAACGAGCTTGGATGGAACCATGTCGGTCGGAGGCCGGCGCCATCATCTCCGGCTCGGCATCGCGCAGTTGCCACCGCCCGTTCCACCCGTAGGGCGGTTCCCAACTCAGGAACTCAGCCACCGTCATGCGCTGCGGGATTTTGAGTGCGGTGGACATGACGATAAAATGCGCGCCACCGCCTCGCGCTTCAAGCTGCCGCATAACGAGCCCCCTTGCGCGAAGGGGCCTAATGCAATCTCTTCTAACTCTTGTAGAAATTCTAGATAACCTCCATATCAGCCCCCCTACAGCAAAGCGGCCGCCAGAACCATGCCCACCCTTCCCGACCTTCCTCCCGCCAAGCCTATGCCGAACTCCGGAACTCATTCCGCCGCCGGCCGACGACACCCAGGAGGCCCGCGCCCTGCACCCAGGCTCGACCAGCGGCAGGGAACCCGCCGAGCCGGCCTTGGTCACATGAACAGTTCCAGCCGCTACATGAGACCATGAGACAATCCGCGAGACACCTCGCCCGCGCAGCGGGAGAGGTCGGCGCGAAGCGCCGGGTGAGGGTGCCGTCCCAGCGCGGACAGCTACAGCGCCTCCGGCGACAGCACCATGCAGCTCGTGCGGCCATGCGCGAGGTGCCCGCAGGCCTGCACCGCGGCCTCGCGCGATAGGCCAACCAGCCGCGCACGGTACAGAACCGTATGTCCCTGGTGCACGCCGGATACCACGGTATGCGCGACCGCCACCTCGCTTCCGCGCGTGCTCGCGTGCGGTGCCGAGTGCGGCTTGCGCCTGGCGCTCGTTGGAATAGGCGCCGACCTGGATTGCCCACTGCCCGGTCGGCGGACCGCCACGGCGTAGCGGCACCGGCTCTGCCACGGCCTGAGGCACGATCCGGAACCCGCCACGCGACGGCGGTGGCGAAGGCGGGAGCACCAGAGCGTATTGCTGCGTGTGCGGCTGCGAGTTCGCCCGCGTCGGCTCGGCAAGTTGCGCGACCTGAACCGGTCCACGCATCGGCGCACGCCCACCGCGGCCGCGGCTGCTGGCAAGCTGCGTCGCGCGCCCGTAACGCGTGCCCGGCGGGATGTCGATCGGCAGCGCGTTCATCGCGTAGTCCTCGGCCGGCGAGCGGCTGCTCGGATAGACCCCCACGATGTCCGGACCGATCATCGCCACATAGCGCCGCGTCTCGTCGGGCAGCGGCCGGTTGTTGCTCAGGTAGTCGTCGAGCCGCCGCGGCCCCGCATTGTACGCAGCGAGGAACCCAGGCGACCCGTAGATGTCGTACATCTCGCGCATGTAGGCGGCGCCGGCGAGGATGTTGTTGTGCGGGTCGAACGCATCGTCGCCGAGACTGTAGCGGTCGTGCAGTTCGTCGTAGGTCTCCGGCATCACCTGCATCAGCCCCATCGCGCCGGCGCTGGAGGTGATCAGCTGGCCGTTTTGGTACTGGTTGCCACCCGATTCGACGCGCATCACCGAGCGGATCCAGGTCTCCGGCACATCGAACCGCTGGCCGGCCTCATGGATATACGGCCCCCACGGATCCTCCGGCGGCCCGGGCGGCACGTAGTTGCCGCGGGCCCGTGCCGCATAGCGCGCCGCCTCCCGCTGCGAGGAAACATGCGACCCCTGCCCGGAGCACGCCGCCAGCAGCGCCAGCAGCACCAGACAGGAGATGCCGCGCAGCGCAGCAACGCGCGAGACGGCGGAGCCATTTGGGCGCGTCATCCGGGGCGTGACCTCCGTCGTCGTGTCGCGGCAGCAATAGTCCGAGGGCACGACGACCGGGCGGCCGCCGCTCAGGTAAGGAATCAGGAATCGACTTTAAGTGCTTATCCCAAATCGCTGTTAGAGGCAAGGTTATCTCAGGCAGGGCGTTTTTCCGTCCACCGGCTCATAGCAGCCGCGATAACACGTGTTCCTCACACACGGCGAAACCGGCTACGGTGGGACAGGCAACGGAGACGCAGACGCTGCCACTGACGCTTCTCTTGCTGGGTCTCATTGCGCTCGCCGGCATTGCCGGTTGTGCGCCCGCCAACCCGCCCCCGGTCGCCGCCCAGCCCGCAACGATCAGCGCGGGCACGATATTGTCGATGCGCGCTGTCTATACGCACGCCGGCGATGATCCGTTGCACGCCGCGCTGCTCACCGACAGTGCCCGAGCCAATGACCGCAGCCGTTCGCTGATCGGAATTCATCGTGCGCGCGGACGACGGCGCCACATTGTCGATCGTGCAGGTGAACGAGGCGGGCTTCCACACCGGCGATCGTGTCGTCATCCTCCACGACGAAACCACACATCTGGCGCGTCCGGGCTGACCCGCCGCGCGCCGATCTGATCGAGGATGCATGACCGATGGCGCTTCTGCCGCTCGCCGACCTGACGGTGCTCGAATTCAGCCACACCGTGATGGGGCCGTCCTGCGGCGTCGTTCTTGCCGATCTCGGTGCAGACGTGATCCGCGTGGAGCCGGCGCCCGATGGCGATCGCACGCGCCGGCTGCATGGCTTCGCCACCGGGTTCTTCGCCTACTTCAACCGCAACAAGCGCTGCATCTGTGTTGACGTGAAGTCGCCTGAAGGACTTGCGGTAGCGCAGGATCTGGTACGCCACGCCGACGCGCTGATCGAGAATTTCGGCCCAGGCACCATGGATCGGCTGGGTCTCGGCTGGGATGCCGTGCATGCGCTGAACCCGCGCCTGATCTATTGCGCGCTGAAGGGCTTCCTGCCGGGCCCGTACGAGCATCGCCCCTCGCTCGATGAGATCGCGCAGTACATGACCGGCCTGGCCTACATGACCGGCCCACCCGGCCAGCCGCTGCGCGCAGGATCGTCGGTGATCGACATCATGGGCGGCGTGATGGGTGCGCTCGCCATCCTCGCGGCACTGCGGCAGCGCGACAAGGACGGCGAAGGACGGCGCATCACCAGCGCGCTCTATGAGAGTTCCGCATTCCTGGTGGGACAGCACATGGCCGGCGAGGCCGCCACCGGCACGCCATCGCCGCCGATGCCCGCGCGCAGTGGTGCATGGGGTATCTACGAGACGTTTCCCACTCTGAATGGCGAGCGGCTGTTCATCGGCATCACCTCGGACAATCACTGGCGCGCATTCTGTGCGAAGTTCGAGCGCCCGGATCTTCTGGCGGACGAACGCTTCACCACGAACGCCGATCGGGTGAGGAATCGTCCCGCGCTGCGCGAACTTGTCGCCGACATCGTGCGTGACCATGCCATCGCCGATCTCGAACGCATCATGGACGAAGCGAACATCCCGTTCTCGGCGGTGCGCACGCCATCGGACCTGTTCGACGACCCGCAGCTCAACGCATTCGGCCGCGCGCTGGGAGTGCGGATGCCGAAGGGCAATGTTGCGAAGCTGCCAGGCCTGCCGTTCTGCATCGACGACGAGGCACCCGCCTTGCGCATGCAGCCGCCGGCGGCCGGCGAGCACACCGATGCGATCCTCGGTGCCCTC
Organism: uncultured Alphaproteobacteria bacterium; assembly: GCA_963791495.1. GTDB lineage: Bacteria > Pseudomonadota > Alphaproteobacteria > Acetobacterales > Acetobacteraceae > JAMXLO01. Next base: position 216,819 of record CAWBST010000030.1, on the reverse strand, counting down.
GGCTACTCCGCGGAGCGGATCGAGGCTTTGCGGCACACGTTGGCGATCAGCTAGCCGGCCTTAACCGATCCTTAAGCGCGCTGCGTCAATCGACAGCGCCATGGTGGATCAAGCCGAGCGCGAGCCGACGATGGAGGAGATCGTCGTGGCGCTGCGCGAGACCAGAAAGGGGGCGGCCCCGGCGGCGCCCTTCACCGTCGTTGGCGGGCGGCGCAGCGGCACTCAGGTACCGGACGTGGCAGCCGAGAGTCGGAGCCAGACCGCCGGCTCGACCGACATTGCCGATCTGCGCGACAGCGAGATCGAGCGGCTTCTGGCCGACAACGCGCGGCTCAACGAGCGCATCATGTTTCTCCTCAAGGTCATCGAGCGTGAGCAGACGCGCAGTGCTCCGCCCGTGACCACGCACGCCGCGGTCGAGACGGATCCCGACGCGATCGTCCGCGCCTTGAGGGTTACCCTCCAGGCGGAGCTCAGCCCCGTCCTGCAAGTGCTGCTCCGCGTGCTCAGGAAGCAGCGCACCGAGCAGACCGCCCGAGAGCCGGAATGGCCGGCGCCACCGGAGGGCGACGACGGGATCATCGACCTCGATGCTCAGCGCGCTTGACGTCACTCGATCAGGAGACTCACCAATGGCCACCGCAGCCACGTCGCAGCAAGCCGTCAAGGGCCTGGATCTTGGAACGAGCCGCATCGTGCTCGCCACCCTCAACGGGCAGAAGGTCAGCTTCACGCCCCAGCTCAACGCCTTCGTCGACATTCCCTACAGCAAGATGACGGAGCAGATGCTGGCGCGGGAGAACATCCTGCACGAGGTCGAAGGCGCGCATATATACGCCTACGGCAACCGGGCGGATGAATTCGCCAAGTTCCTGGAAGGCGACACGCGCCGGCCCATGCAGAGCGGCCTCCTCAACCCGGCCGAGCCCAAAAATCTGCAGATGATCGAACTGCTGCTCGGGCGCCTGTGCGGCAAGGCGAGTGAGGGCGAGAAGCTATGCCTGAGCATACCAAGCGCGCCACGCGAACGCGGCTCCGACCTCATTTACCACGAGCGTTCGGTGCAGGGCATCTTTGAGAAGCTCGGCTATCAGGCGCAGCCGGTCAATGAAGGGTTGGCCGTTGTCTACTCCGAACTCAAGGACGCCAACTTCACCGGCATCGGCATGAGCTTCGGCGGCGGGATGTGCAACATCTGCCTCGCCTATCTCGGCCTCCCTGTCCTCACTGTCGCGACGACCAGGGCCGGCGACTACATCGACCACAGTGCCGCCTCGGTGACCGGCGAGACGCCGACAACGGTGCGCCTGCACAAGGAGAACGCCGCCGAGAGCGGATTCACGCTCAACGGCGCGGCAGGCGGTTCGATCGACCGCGCACTCTCCGTCTACTATGCAGACGTCATCGATACGGCTGCGACGGCGCTGCAGACCGCAATGACCGAATCGAAGAAGCTGCCGCGCTTCACTGGACCCATCCCGGTCGTGTGCGCCGGCGGCACGGCGATGGCAGGCGATTTTCTTCCCAGGCTCAAATCGGTGATCGCCGAAACCGAACTGCCGGTCGCCATCCGCGAAGTCAGTCTCGCCAAGGATCCCTTCAACGCCACCGCCAAGGGCGCACTCGTCGGCGCCATGCTCAACATGTGAAGGCTCAGCCGAAACGCACGCAACTGATCGGCGGCAGGTGTCCCGCAACCAGTGTCCATGTGTCGCCGCCATTCTCCGACAGCCACAAGTGCCCCGTCGTCGAACCCATCGCGAGCCGTGTTCCGGTGTCATCGACGGCGAGCGCATGGCGATAGATCAGGTCATACGCGTGGCTCTGCGGGAGTCCCTCGGTCAGCACATCGAACGACCGCGCTCCGTCACGTGTGCGAGCCACCACCAGCCGTGCGTCGACCGGTACGCGGCATTCGTCCTTCACGCCCGGCACAAACCACGCTGTGTCGGGATCGTGCGGATGCACCGCCACGGCAAAGCCAAACTTCGCCGGGCGGATCGAGGTTACCTCCCGCCAGGACCGCGCGCCGTCGGTCGAGCGGAACACTCCATTATGGTGCTGCACCCACATCGTGTCCGGCGCCGCCGCACATTGCACGAGACGATGGATGTCCTGCACCTCCGGCGCGTGATTTCGCGGCGGCGGAAAATACTCGGCGTGCATACCCTCGGAAGCGGCGCGCCAACCCTCACCGCCATCGCCGGTCGACCAGACGCCGCCGGTTGACACGCCGATCGTGATGCGCCCCGAATTGCGGGGATCGACGCAGATAGACGCGACGCCCGCCTGGTCGAATCCGCCGCCCATCCACTCCTTGCGTTCCGGCAGGCCCCACAGCGGCTCGTTCAGCGCCCACGACTCGCCGTAGTCTTTCGACAGGAACAGAGCACCTGGAATGGTGCCACACCAAAGCCAGCCGGGCTGATCAGCGCCTCCCGTCTCAAGGCAGAACAGGTACGACACGCTGGGACCATCGGCGTCGCTCTTCGGAAACGCCGGGGCAGGAATTTCCTGCCAGGTCTCGCCGCCATCGCGTGAGCGTTGCAGCTTGACGCCGAAATGCCCGAGCGCCTCGGCCGCGTACACCGTGCCGTCGCGCGGATCGGCGAGCAGCATGGAGATCGGATCGCCGAGAAAGCGCGTGCCGACGATCGACCATTCGCCACGCTGTCGCCGGAGCTCGAACAGACCTTTCTTGCTGCCGACCAGCAGACGATCATTCATCGCCATCCTCCCTTGCTCTACCCGCCCGACAATGCCTGAAACACGAAGAGCTCGTCCGCGTCGCCGACCGAATCGCTGAGGCGGTCGCGATCGGCGATGCGCTCGCCGTTGATAAAGATCGCGACATGCCGCCGCACACGGTCCTGGTCATCAAGTATATACGACCGTAGCCGCGGCTGTGCAGCGAACACGCCATCGAGCACAGCACGGACCGTGTTGCCCGGTGCCGTCTGCACCGGGCAACTCAGGTGCCGTTCCAGATTGGCGGTGAATGCGACACGCGCCACCGCTCGCGCACCGCTCAGTGCGGCTTCTCGTGGATCACCATCCACGACACGCCGAAGCGGTCGGCGACCATGCCGAACTGCGAAGCGAAGAACGTCTCGCCTAGCGGCATCTGCACCTGCCCGCCATCGCTCAGCCCATCGAACAACCGCTTCGCCTCGGCGTCGGAGGATGCGCCGAGCGACAGGGAAATCCCCTGAAACTGCGTCGCGCCGGTGGCGCATCCGTCGGAGGCCATCACCGTCGTATCGCCGATCCGCAGCGAGGCGTGCATGACCTTGTTCTCGTTGCCGGGCGGAACTGTGCCTTCCGGCAGCGGTTCGGGACTGTCCTTCCAACGCATCAGCATGGCGACCTCGGCACCGAGCGCCCTGCGATAAAAGTCGATCGCCTCTTCACAGCGACCGCCAAAGAACAGATAGGGCTGAACCTGCATCGTATCTCCTCCTCTTGTAACGTGCCCATGACGCAATGTATACAGCGTCCACATCAAGCTAGTGAATTCAGTGGACGGTGTCCACATTGCTCGCGGAGCGGTGATGATGGATGCGACGAGCGGCGAAAGATTGCGCCACAGCTACCACCACGGGGACCTGCGCCAGTCGCTGCTGGATGCGGGGATTGCCCTCGCCCGTGACGGCGGGCCCGATGCGGTGGTGCTGCGCGAGGCGACACGCCGCGCCGGCGTGGTCCCCAACGCGGCGTATCGGCACTTTGCCAGCCGCGACGCCCTGCTGCAGGCGGTGCGCGCCGCCGCTTTGTCGGCCTTGGCCGTCGCGATGGAGAAGGATCTCGCCCGGCTGCGCCGCGGCAGGCATGGCGCTGACCACGCCCGCGCCGGCCTGCGAGCGATCGGCACCGCTTACCTGCGCTTCGCTCGAAGCGAGCCGGGGCTGTTCCGCATGGCTTTCGCAGTGCCGGGCGATCCGGAGACCACAGGCAATCCCGCCATGGCTGGCAGGACCGGCCTCAATCCGTTCCAGCTCCTCAGCACGGCACTGGACCGGCTCGTCGAAGCCGGTGTGCTGCCAGCCGAACGACGGCCCGGCGCGGAATATCTCGCGTGGTCGGCGGTGCATGGCCTGGCCATGCTGGTATTGGAAGGTCCGTTGCGCAGGCTCACGCGCGCCCAGGTGCGGCGGATCGAAGAGCGCCTGCTCGATATGGTCGAGCAGGGGCTGTAGGTCTCACTCGATCGTGAGTGGCGCGCTGACCGCCGCAAGCGTAACGTTCCTGCCTGTCGCCATTGTGACGCAGCCGATACACCGATTGACAAGTCTCCCTGCCTTCGCGTCAGGAGGATCAGGTATGGCGCAATCCTATGTTTATGTTGCCGACCAACCGAGCGCGATAAAGGTCACACTCGGTACCATCGTGCAATCTGGCGACGACCACGGCGTCGTGTGGCAAGTAACCAGCGACATGCTGCGGGTTCTGCCGATCAGGAGAGGCGCGACCCGTGTGCCGCTTCCTTTGGCGAGTGAAGTGGCGCTCCATTTGCCGGTCAGCCCGGTAGGTTGGAGCATCATCCACGACCAGCTGCACGCTTGGCCCCGAGCGCTCTGCCACGTTGTTGGCGAAGTGGATGAGCGATGCCTGCTCAGAATTCTAGAGGCGCGGAAGGCTCTGCTGTTCTCTTTTGCACCGGCACTCGCCAGTACGGCGACTGCTGCGGCTGTTCGTCATAGCGCCAGGTTCTTCTGATCGATCGTCGCCATAAGCCGACCATGTAGCGCAGCGCAGTTCCATTGCATTGCGATGCCGGAATTGTCTCGGCCGGCATGGGGTTCGCTATTCCAAATGCGGGCTGGCCGAACAGAGCGGTTCCTGGCGGCGAAGCCAGTGACGCTGCCCTAGCGTAGCAACGCCAACACAGCCCGGACGGCGAAGTACACCGCCTCACCTACTCCGCGCTGCTCGCGCATAAATTGCCACCGCTGCCTTGATACAATCTGTAATTGTAGAAATCAATGGATTCTCGCGGCTAGACCGTCCAAAGTGCGCCGGCGACTCGGCACGGCGTTTCCGCGAGTTGGCGAGACCTTGGGACGCTGGACGGACGACGCGGCGAGGCGCTGCCCGAAGGCGCCCTGTCTGGCCTGCTAAGTCGCTGATTGCGATGGAGTGACGGTCAATGGCTAATGCCACATGGACGCTCGCGAATACCACTGGGGATTGGAGCTCATCCTCGGACTGGACTGGCGACCTTGTTCCGGCCGCCGGCGATTCCGTCTTCCTCAATCAAAACCTGGCTGGCAGCGGCTACACCGTCACGCTGAACGCCAGCGAGCCGACAACAGGCAGCTATGCGGCGCTCACTGTTGGGATCGGCGAAGCCACACTCGCCCTGAACGCTGCCTCCAAGACGCTCACCGTAGCCGGTCTCACCGTGCTCAGCGCCGGCACGATCGACATCAGCAATACCTCCACCCTCTCCACTGGCGCATTTCTGGGGAGCGGCGGCACCTTCACCGAGACCAACGGCCTGCTCGACATCAGCGGTGCCGTGACATTGTCGTCCGGTTCCATCGCGGTCTTCGGCGGTACGCTGTCTGCCGCCTCGCTTACTGTCACCGGCGGTGCACTGAGCAATCAGTCAATTGTTAACGTAGCAGGCAACGCGGCCTTCAACGGCGGCAACGACGGCCAGTTCGGCGGCACGTTCACCGCCGGCACCCTGACCGTTGCGGGCGGCAACATCGACGCCAGCATCGGCAACCTCACGTCAAGGGGCGACACGGACCTGTCGTTGGGAACGATCACCGTCAGGAACGAAGCTATCCTCAACACCGACTCACTCGCGGTCTCCGGCGGTCAGTTGAACCAAGGGGATCTAACTTCCACGGTGAACGTGACAGGCAACGCGGCATTCACCGGCGGCGCCGACGTCATGTCCGGCGGCGCGTTCAACACCGGCACGCTGACCGTAGCCGGCGGCAGCATCAACGCCTCCAACGGCAACCTCAGATCCAGGGGCGCCACGGACCTGTCGTCGGGGTCGATCACCATCAGGGACTTCGCCACGCTCAACACCGCGACACTGACCGTTGCGGGCGGCCTCGTCGACGACCAGGGCGGCACCCTGACGTCCAGCGGTGCAACGTTCCTATCGTCGGGGTCGATCGCCGTGAGCGGCTCCGCCACGCTCAATACGGACTCACTGGCGGTCTCCGGCGGCGGCCTGACCCAGGCTAATGCCTCGACGGTGAACGTGACGGGCAATGCGGCCTTCACCGGTGGCACCAACGGGGTGTTCGGCGGCACGTTCAACGCCGGCACGCTGGCGGTAGGCGACGGCAGCAACGCACAATCGCTGGCGCTGGAGAAAGGGACGATAACCGTCGGCGACCTGACGACGATCAACAAGGCTGCGAGCATCGACCTCACTGGTGGAAGCCTGACCGCCACAAGCGGCATCAGCGACCTGGGCTCGCTCAGCGGGTTCGGCACTGTGGACGGTGACACCATCTCCGGAAACGGAACGATCCAAGCGACCCGCGGCACCCTCGACATCGGCAACACGATCCTCAGCGGCCCCACACTGTCGATCGATGTGGACTCGACCCTGAAGCTCAGCGGCACGGTAACCTCCGCGGATGCGATCAAGCTGGGCAATCCGACCCGAACACTGGAGATCGGCAGCGCGGGCGCGCTCACGGTCAACCAGGCGCAGACCATCGGCGCGAGCACCGTCAAACTCGATGGAGGCTCTCTGATCGACGCGGGCGGCATAGCGATCACTGGCGCCGGCACGATCATCGGTTCAGGAACGATCCAGGCCGACTTGGCCGATCCGGGCGGCCTGGGGTTCGTCAAGGCTTCCGGCGGTCAGCTTGCGATCGACGGGAACCTGTCCGGCAATCTGACAGCCTCGATCGACAATGCATCGACATTGTCGCTGGGAGGAACTGTTGGTGCGGGACAGATCGTCGACTACGGGTCCAACCAAAGTGCGGAACTGGAGCTCAACGCGGGCGCGCTGACCTCGTTCGAGACCAACGGCACCATCAGCGGCATGAGCGTGGGCACGGGCATCACCCCCACCGATGTGCTGGATCTCACGTCGGTCAACTCCGGCACAATCGCCTCGGCTGGCCTGGGCAACGGCGGCAAGCAGATCGAGCTGTTCGACAGTGGCGACACGATGGTCGCCTCGTTCAATCTCGATGCGCCGGTGACAGGGGCGTTCGTGCACTGGACCGCTGACGAAGGCAGCGGCACCGACGTCTTCCTGAGCGACACGCCTGTGTGCTTCGCCGCCGGCACCCGCATTCTCACCACGACGGGGGAGCGGAGGGTCGAGACCCTGACGCAGGGCGACCTTGTCGTTACGCTGTCGGGCGCAGAACGGAACGCGCGGCCGGTCAAATGGCTCGGCCGGCGGCGGATCGACCTGACGGCGCATCCCAGGCCGGAGACGGTGGCGCCCATTCGCATCCGGCGCGGCGCGTTCGCCGACGATATGCCGCACACTGATCTTCTGGTCTCGCCCGACCATGCGATCTTTGTCGACGGCAAGCTGATCTGCGCCCGCCAACTGGTCAACGGCACAACGATTTGCCAGGAGAAGGGCTGGACCGCGGTGGAGTACTTCCACGTCGAGCTGGACGCGCATGCCATCCTGTTCGCGGAAGGCCTGCCGGCGGAGAGCTATCTCGACACCGGCAATCGCGGCTTCTTCGCCAATTCAGGCGAACCGCTGGTGCTGCATCCTGATCTGACCGACGAGACCGACTATCCGAGCCGCGAGGCGAAGTCGTGTGCGCCGTTCGTGTGGGAGGAAGGCAACGTGCGGCCGGTGTGGCAGCGCCTGGCCGCGCGTGCGGCGGCTCTTGGTCAGCCCGCGCCGCAACTCGACACCACCACCGATGCCGATCTCCACATCCTGGCCAACGGCCGGACCATTCGGCCGCTCTACGGCGAGAAGGGCTCGCATATCTTCGTCCTGCCAAAGAACGCGACGGAGGTGCGCGTGGTCTCGCGCGCCGGTGCGCCGGCCGATGTGCGGCCGTGGCTGAATGATCGCCGCCGCCTCGGCGTGTATGTGGAGCGGATCGTCCTGCGTGGTGCGACCGAGGTGCACGACGTTCCGATCGACCATCCGGGCCTGTCGCGGGGCTGGTGGGCGGTGGAGCGGAGCGGAACGGCCATGCGTCGGTGGACCAACGGCGAGGCCGTGCTGCCGCTGCCGGCCTTGCATGGCCCAACGATGCTGGAGATCCGCGCCAGCAGCGGCGGAATGGCCTACGTGACGGGCACCGATCGGGCCAGCCTCGCCGCCTGATGACAGGGACGGGTCGGCTGCCGCACCTCAGACCTTCTCCACCTGCCCGTACTCCAGCTCCACCGGCGTGGAGCGGCCGAAGATCGAGACGCTGACCTTCACGCGGCCCTTCTCCTCGTCCACCTCCTCCACCGTGCCGTTGAAGCTGGTGAACGGACCGTCGGCGACGCGCACCTGCTCGCCCACCTCGTACAGCACCGCCGGGCGCGGGCGCTCCACGCCCTCCTGCGTCTGCTTCATGATGCGCTCTGCTTCCGCATCGCTGATCGGCGAGGGCCGCGTGCGGCTGCCCAGGAAGCCGGTCACCTTCGGCGTGTTCTTCACCAGGTGCCAGGCGTCATCGGAAAGCTCCATCTTCACCAGCACATAGCCGGGGAAGAACTTGTGCTCCGCGTTCACCTTCTGCCCGCGGCGCATCTCGACCACCTGCTCGGACGGCACAAGTACCTCATCGACCTGGTCCGCCAGGCCCTTCTGCGCCGCCTGCTCCTTGATCTGCTGGGCGATCTTCTTTTCGAAGCCCGAGTAGACGTGCACCACGTACCAACGCTTGGCCATTGCCTGAATATTCTCCTCAGGCATTCATGCCGAACAGCGCACGAATGCCGATGCCTATGAACTGGTCGACCAGGAAGAAGAACATGGCAGCGAGCGCAACCATGGCGAACACGAGGCCGGTCGTCACCAGCGTCTCCTTGCGCGACGGCCAGGTGACACGCGCCATTTCCGACCGCACCTCTCGCACGAATTTCGCCGGATCGACCGCCACGTCATTACTCTCCAGAGACCTGTTGCCGGGGACTATAGCGCGCTCGCGCGCCGCTGGCAGGGGTGGAGGGTCTCGAACCCCCAGCCTCCGGTTTTGGAGACCGGCGCTCTAGCCAATTGAGCTACACCCCTGCATGGCCCGCCGCCTGCGCAGGGCGGCTAGAAAGAGTGCGCCCGGGCCTGTGTCAAGTGGACGGTTTTCCCACCCGCCGTCGCTCAGTGAGCATGCGGTCTGGTGATAATATAGGCCGGCGGCTGCGAAAATCAGCATTCGCAGTGCCGAATCGCTCAGCGCCTGAGCGAATGGCCACCAAATTATTCCCCGCAGATACAACATTAAGCTCAGGGCGCCATCTGAATGGCATGGCCATTGCTCGACTTCCAGGCAACGCCAGCGCCCGGAGAGCCAAATGGACTCGCTCAAGCCCGCCGACATCGTTTCCAGCATGGTCCAGGCCGGTGCCGCCAAGGCGCAGCTTGGGCCATTCGACCTGCTGGTCCGCGGGTGCCTCTCCGGCGCCCTGCTCGGCATCGCCACCAGCCTGGCCCTCGGCGCCGCGGTGCAGACCGGCCAGATACTGGTCGGCGCGCTGATCTTCCCGGTCGGCTTCGTCATGATCGTGCTGTTGGGCCTGGAGCTGGTCACCGGCAGCTTCGCCATCCTGCCCATGGCGCTGTTCGCCCGCCGCGCCAGCCCCGCCGCCGTCATCACCAACTGGTCCTGGGTGTTCCTCGGCAACCTGATCGGCAGCGTCGCCTACGCCGGCCTGTTCGTCATCGCGGTCACCAATGCCGGCCAGATCGACCCCGCCGGTGTCGCCGAACGCGTCCGCCAGGTCGCAGAACTCAAGACACTCGGCTACGCGCATTTCGGCGCCGCCGGCATGCTGACCTCCTTCGTCAAGGCGATCCTGTGCAACTGGATGGTCTGCTTCGGCGTGGTGATGGCGATGTCGTCCACCTCCACCGTGGGGCGCATCGCAGCGGCGTGGATGCCGATCCTGGTCTTCTTCGCCCAGGGCTTCGAGCATGCCGTCGTCAACATGTTCATCATCCCGGCCGGCATGATGATGGGCGCCAAGGTCAGCTTCGCCGACTGGTGGGTGTGGAACCAGATCCCCGTCACGCTGGGCAACCTGGTGGGCGGTGCCTTGTTCACCGGCGCGGCGCTCTACGTCACCTATGGCCGCGATACCGCCGCGCGTCCGGTGCCGGCAGCCGCCGTCGCCGAGGGCGATTGAAGCGGGGCACTGGACGCGCCGTGAGCGACGACACCGCATTCACGCCTGATCAGCAGGAGTACCTGAAGGGCTTCATGGCTGGCGTGGAGGCACGCCGTGCCGTCACCGGCCAGCCGTTGGCCCCGGTCGAAGCGCCGACGTCCGACCCGCATCGCGCCGCACAGGACCGCACCGTCGCTGCCGGCGGCAAGCTCACTGCAGAGGAGGAGGCAAAGCGGAAGAAGCATCCGCTCGACCGGTTCGATGAGATCGGCGCGATGGCTGCCGAGCCGCGCTTCCCCAAAGGGACGGACATCTTCCTGGGCAAGTTCTTCGGCCTGTTCTACGTCGCACCCGCGCAGAACGCCTACATGTGCCGCCTGCGCATCCCGGGCGGCATTTTGGAGGCGCACCAGTTCCGCGGCGTGGCGTCGATCGCCGACGACCTGGGCGGCGGCTACGCCGACATCACCACACGCGCCAACCTGCAGATCCGCGAGATCGGTCCCGACAAGCCGCCCGAGGTGCTGATGCGCCTCGCGGAGATCGGCCTGACCTCGCGCGGTGCCGGTGCGGACAACATCCGCAACATCACGGGCAGCCCGACCGCGGGGATCGATCCGCAGGAGCTGATCGACACGCGGCCCCACGCACGAGCGCTGCATCACTTCATCCTGCACCACCGCGAGCTCTATGGCCTGCCGCGCAAGTTCAACATCGCCTTCGACGGCGGCGGACGCGTCGCGGTGCTGGAGGACACCAACGACATCGCATTCAGCGCGGTGCATGTGTCGGACGGGTTCGGTGTTCCGTCCGGCGTTTACTATCGCCTGGGTCTCGGCGGCATCACCGGCCATCGCGACTTCGCCCATGCCACCGATGTCATCGTGCGGCCGGAGGACGCAACGCGCGTTGCCGAAGCTGTGCTGCGCGTGTTCATCGCCGAGGGCGACCGCACCGACCGCACCAAGGCGCGGCTGAAATACGTGCTCGACCGCTGGGGTGTGCCGCGCTTTCTCGCGGCGATGGAGGAATTCCTCGGCACGCCGCTGCTGCGCGTCGATCTGGCAGCGGTACAGCCGCGGCCGCCGCAGGACAAGCACGGCCATATCGGCGTACATCCTCAGAAACAGCCTGGCCTCAATTACGTCGGCATCGTTGTGCCGCAAGCCCGCATGCCCGGGGACACGATGCGCGGACTTGCCGCGGTCGCGGAACGCTTCGGCTCCGGCACGCTGCGCCTGACCGTGTGGCAGAACCTGCTGATCAGCGACATTCCAGACGCGGCGCTCGACGAAGCGCTGGCAGCCATCGCCGCGCTTGGGCTCGATTGGCGCGCCTCGGCGTTGCGTGGCGGGCTGGTCGCATGCACCGGCAACGCCGGCTGCAAGTTCTCCGCCAGCGACACCAAGCGCCACGCAGCCGAACTGGTCGAGTGGCTCGACGAGCGCATCGTGATTGATCGTCCGCTGAACATCCATCTCACCGGCTGCCCGAATTCCTGTGCGCAGCACTACGTCGCCGATATCGGCCTGCTCGCCACCAAGGTGGAGCAGGGCGACGAGATGGTCGAAGGCTACGACCTTCTCGTCGGCGGCGGTGCCGGCGCGCATCAGGCACTCGGCCGGCTGGTGCGCAAGGCAGTGCCGTTCCCTGAGTTGCCGCCGATGGTGCTCGCGCTGTTGTCCGCCTGGATGAACCACCGCGACGGAGAGGAGGACTTCCAGGCCTGGACGGCGCGCCAGAGCGACGAGGTACTCTCCACGATCGTCATCCCCGCGAAAGCGGGGACCCAGGACCTGGATCCCTGCTTTCGCAGGGATGACGAAGAGCGCGGGGATGACCGAAGGGCGGTGGTGGCGTTGCCATGAACGCTGTCACACCCCCGATCCCGCTCATTCCGGAAAACGCGCCGTTCGCGCCGGCGCAGCGGGCTTGGTTGAATGGCTTCCTGGCCGGTCTCTACGGCGGCGCGGCGCAGCCGATGTCACTGGCGCCGCCCGAGGTTGCCGAGAAGGTCGAGGACTTCCCCTGGCACGATCCGGTACTCGAACTGCCGGATCGGCTCGACCCTGGCGGAAGGCCGGGCACTCCCGCAGCGCCTGATGGCGGCGATGGGTCAGCTCGACTGCGGCCAGTGCGGCTATATGTGCCAGACCTACGCCGCCGCCCTGGCCGAGGGACGCGAAAGCTCGATCAGCCTCTGCGTGCCCGGCGCCAAGCCGACACAGCTTGCGCTCAAGCGCCTGATGGCCGAGGTGCCCACCCTGCCTCAGGGGGCCGCGGCGCCTGCACCTACGGCTCCGGCAGGCCGCGAGGTCCGCGTGCTCACCGTCGAACCGCTCACCGAGCACGGTTCCAGCAAGGACGTCCGCCACGTCGCCGTGGACCTGCTGGAGTCCGGCCTGACATACGCGCCGGGTGACTCGCTGAGCATCGCCGTCCCAAACGATCCGGCCTTGGTGGAGGCGACCCTCGCCGCTCTCGGCACCAACGACGACACGGTGCGCGCGGCACTTACCAACGACCTCGACATCGCCCGTCCACTCGACCGGACCCTCGACCTGCTCGCCGGCGCCGCAGTGCATCCACGACAAGCGGCCGCCCTGCGTGCCTTGTCCGATGGCGAGACCGGCGCCGAACCGGCCGACGCCGACCTGCTCGACCTGCTGCAGGCATTTCCCTCCGCCCGCCCGCCGCTCCCCGATTTGCTGCGTTCGCTGCCGCAGCTGCGGCCACGGCTCTATTCCATCGCCTCGTCACAGCGCGTCACGCCGCGCGAGGTGCATCTCTGCGTCACGGTGGTGCGCGACACGCGCCGTGGCCGGCTGCGCCACGGCGTCGCAAGCGGCTTTCTCGCGGACCGCGCCACTGCCCACGGGCCGATCCGTGCCTCCATCCAGACCAGCCACTTCCGCCTGCCAGCCGATCCTCGCACCCACATCATCATGTGCGGGCCAGGCACCGGGATCGCGCCGTTCCGCGCCTTCCTGCAGGAGCGCGCGGCGTGCGGGATCAAGGGCCGCGCCTGGCTGCTGTTCGGCGAACGCCAGCGCGCGCACGACTTCCTCTACGAGGCGGAACTGAAGGCGTGGCTGTCCGACGGCACGCTGTCGCGTCTCGACGTCGCCTTCTCGCGCGATCAGGCGAAGAAGGATTACGTCCAGCACCGCATGGCAGAGAATGCCGCCGACGTGTGGCGCTGGCTGCAGGACGGCGCGCATTTCTATGTCTGCGGCGACGCGACACGCATGGCGCGCGATGTCGATGCGGCACTGCGCCGCATTGCGATGACCGAGGGCAAGCTCGACGAGGGCCAGGCGCGCGACTGGATCGTCGCGTTGGCGCGCCAAGGCCGCTACCAGCGCGACATCTACTGATGCGGCACTTCCCGGCCTTCCTCGATCTCGCCGGCCGGCCCGCACTGGTTGTCGGTTCCGGCGCGACTGCACAGCGCAAGGCAGAGCTGTTGGCCGCGGCCGGCGCCGATGTGCGCGCGGCGCCACATTTCAACGACGCGCTGCTGAGCGACTGTGCAGTCGCGATCGGTGCGGACGCGCCCGAGATGGACCTGCGCGCATTGTCGGCCGCAGCGCAGGCACGTGGCATTCCCGTCAACATCGTCGATCGCCCTGCCTTGTGCAGCTTCATCTTGCCGGCGATCGTCGATCGCGACCCGGTGACGATCGCCATCTCCTCGGGCGGTGCCGCTCCGGTGCTCGCGCGCCTGCTGCGCCAGCAGATCGAGCGGCTGATCCCCGCGGCGTTCGGTCGTCTTGCGACACTCGTCGGCGATTACACCGCGGCCATCCGCCACCGTCTGCCTGACGTGCCACGACGGCGAAACCTGCTCGAACGGCTCTACACGGGACGCGTCGCGGAGCTGGTGCTCGCCGGCGACGAGGCGGCCGCGCAGCAGGAATTGCATCGCGAACTCGATCGCGCTGCATCGGACGAGGACGCGATCGGCACCGTGTTCCTGGTTGGGGCCGGCCCCGGCTCGGCCGACCTGCTGACGCTGCGTGCCCATCGCCTGCTGGGCGAGGCGGACGTGATCGTGCACGACCGGCTGGTCGGCGAGGAAGTTCTGGCGATGGCCCGCCGCGAAGCCAGGCTGATCGATGTCGGCAAGATTCCCGGCCGGCCATGTGCGCCGCAGGAGGCGATCAATGACCTGCTCATCCGCCTGGCCTGCCAGCACCGGAAGGTCGTGCGGCTGAAGGGCGGCGATCCGTTCATCTTCGGCCGCGGCGGCGAGGAGGCAGCGGCTCTGGCGCGCGCTGGCGTCCCATTCGAAGTCGTCCCCGGCGTCACTGCCGCCCTCGCCTGTGCCGCACAGGCGCGCATCCCTCTGACGTTACGCGGCGTGTCGCGCTCGGTCACCTTCGTCACCGGTCACACCACCGATAGCGTGCTCGATCTCGACTTTGCTGCCGTTGCACGCAGTGGTGGCACGCTCGCGATCTACATGGGCCTCGCCACGCTGCCCAAGCTACGCGAGGATTGCTCCGCCACGGGATGGCACTGGACACGCCGGCCGCCCTGATCGAGAACGGCGGCACCCACCGCCAGCGCGAACTGCACGGGACGCTGGATAGCGTCGCGGCAACAGGGCGTCATTGGTCGAGCGGGGGACCTGCGCTACTGCTCATCGGGGAGACGGTCTCCTCCGTGAACGTCGCGCGTGCTTGCGGGAGCGCGCCAGGTGAGGGCTTCGCTGACCTGGAGCGGGTGACGGGAATCGAACCCGCATAGCCAGCTTGGAAGGCTGGAGCTCTACCATTGAGCTACACCCGCGCCGCCCTTGCTTTACCGATCCATGACAACCGGCGCAATTGCCACCCTGCTTGATCTGGATCAAGTCGCATCGCGGTGGCCAGCGATAATCTCCTGAGCCATCGAACTGCCTCTCCTATTTGATCGTGAGGTTTCCGATGTCCAAGTCCGCCAAGGAATTGCTTGCCGCACTGGGCGATCTTCGCCGCTCGATCACGGTCGAGGCCGCGAAGCGGATCGAACGCTGGCAGCCCGACATCGAGCAGCCGTCATTCACCGCAAGCGCCAGCAATCTTGCCCACTACCTTGCATTCAGGCATCACGATCTGCGCCCCCTACAGCTCGAGCTGATGCGCCACGGCCTGTCGTCACTCGGCAGACTGGAAAGCCGCGTGATGGTCACACTGACGTCTGTGGAGAGCGCGCTGAGAGGCCTGCTGATCGACGGGCCAACCATTTCCGACTGGCCGCCCTCCAGCGAAGAATTCTTCAGTGGCGAACGACAACTACTGGCAAACGCACATGCCCTGCTGGGTGGCGCGGCGGATCACGACGGGGGCCGGATCCTGGTGACGCTGCCGACAGAGGCGGCGCACGACCCGGGCTACATGCTGGAGATCGCGCGGCGAGGCGCGGATGTGGTCCGCATAAACTGCGCACATGACGGCCCCGACGCCTGGGGCGCGATGATCGAGAACACGCGCAAGGCGGGGGATGCAGTCGGCCGTCGGCTTCGCGTGCTGATGGACATCGCCGGCCCCAAGTTCCGCATCGGCAAGGTCAAGCGCCAGCCAGGCGAACGCATCCTGGCGGGCGATCGATTCCGGCTGGTCGCCGATGCCGCGGCTTTCACCACCGATGCGATGATCGAGGCCGTGTGCGAACCGGCCGATGTGCTGGACCACCTGGCGCTCAACACCGAGGTGTCATTCGATGACGGCAAACTCGCCGGCGTCGTTGAGGCATGCCAACCGGGTTGCGTCGTGATCCGTGCGCAGCGGACGCAGCGCAAGGGCTTCAACATGAAGCCCGAACGCGGCCTGACCTTCCCGCGCGCCGACCTGCACCTGGATCCGCTGACGGCGGACGACCTGCGTGACCTCGATTTCGTCGCCCGCCATGCCGACATGATCGGCTTCTCGTTCGTGCAGAGCGCCGATGACATCACGCGCATGCAGGACGAACTGGCCAGGCGCCGTCCCGACTGGCGGCATCTCGGCATCGTCGCCAAGATCGAGACGGCGCAGGCAGTCAAGAACCTGCCGGACATCATCGTGCGCGCTGCCGGCAAGCAGCCGTTCGGCGTGATGATCGCACGCGGCGATCTCGCGGTGGCGATCGGCTTCGAGCGCCTCGCCGAAATGCAGGAGGAGATCCTGTGGCTGTGCGAGGCAGCACATGTGCCGGTGATCTGGGCCACGCAGGTGCTGGAGGAGATGGTAAAGTCGGGCCTACCGACCCGCGGCGAGATGACCGATGCGGCGATGGCCGGCCGCGCCGAGTGCGTGATGCTCAACAAGGGTCCGAATGTCGGCGAGGCGATCACCGCGCTGCGAGGTCTGTTGCAGCGGATGACCGAACACCAGTCGAAGAAGACGGCACGTCTGCGGGCGCTGCACTCCTGGTAGGTTCGCGCCAGGCGGTTGCGTTCGCCGCAATCCGGCGGTAGTCGATTCGCGATACCCGGGAGGATTCGATGTCCGCAAGGCCAGATGAACACCTGCCCGCGCGCCCGGTCGCATGGGCACGGTTGCTGTTGCTCATTCCATTCGCCGCCGTGCTCTGGGTGCCTTTCTACAACAGCGTCGAACCCGCCTGGGCTGGCGTGCCGTTCTTCTATTGGTACCAGCTCCTCTGGATCGTCCTCGGCGCCGTGATCATCGCCGTCGTCTATCGCCTCGAGCACTGAGCGGGGCACGGCACATGATCAACTGGACCGCCCTCATCATCTTCATCATCCTCTTTGGCTTGGTCACCTTCCTCGGATTCATCGCCGCGCACTGGCGCAAGGGCGACCTCGACCTGCTGCACGAATGGGGCCTGGGCGGGCGCCGCTTCGGCACCATCGTCACCTGGTTCCTGATCGGCGGCGATCTCTACACCGCCTATACGTTTGTCGCCGTGCCCGCGCTGCTGTTCGGCGCCGGCGCGATCGGCTTCTTCGCCGTGCCCTACACGGTCATGGTCTACCCGATCCTCTACATCGTTTTCCCGCGCCTCTGGTCGGTCGCGCACAAGCATGGCTACGTCACGTCGGCCGACTTCGTGCGCGGGCGGTTCGGCAACAGATGGCTCGCGCTGGCGATCGCGCTCACCGGCATCCTCGCGACCATGCCATACATCGCGTTGCAGCTTGTCGGCATCCAGGTCGTGCTCGGCGCAATGGGCGTCGAGACGAGCGGCCTCGGCGGCGACCTGCCGCTGATCATCGCCTTCGTCATCCTGGCCGCCTTCACCTATACGTCCGGACTGCGCGCGCCCGCGATGATCGCCATCGTCAAGGACCTGCTGATCTACATCACGGTTATCGCAGCGGTCATCGTTGTGCCGCTCCGTCTTGGTGGCTACGACAAGGTGTTTTCACCGATACCGGCAGCCAAGCTGCTGCTTGCGGCGCCGCCGGCCGGTTCACTCGGCAGCTTCAGCGCCTACGCCACGCTCGCCCTCGGTTCGGCGCTGGCACTGTTCCTGTATCCGCACTCGATCACCGGCATCCTGAGCGCATCGAGTGCGCGCGTGGTGCGTCGCAACGCAGCAGCCCTGCCGGCCTATTCGATGATGCTCGGCTTGCTCGCCCTCGTGGGGTTCATGGCAATCGCTGTCGGCGTGCAGTCGATGCCGGAGT
This sequence comes from uncultured Alphaproteobacteria bacterium, assembly GCA_963791495.1. Classification (GTDB taxonomy): domain Bacteria; phylum Pseudomonadota; class Alphaproteobacteria; order Acetobacterales; family Acetobacteraceae; genus JAMXLO01. Next base: position 198,914 of record CAWBST010000030.1, on the reverse strand, counting down.
TCGCCGACGGCTTCAAGCGCTACAGCAACAACTTCTCGGTTCCGGCGCTGTTCCTGGCGATCTTCCCGTCCTGGTTCGTCGGTGTCGCGTTCGCGGCGATCGCCATTGGCGCGCTGGTGCCGGCGGCGATCATGTCGATCGCCACGGCCAACACGTTCACCCGCAATATCTACCGCGAGTTCATCAATCCGGCCTGCACGGACGCCGAGGAAAGCCGCATGGCGAAGATCGTGTCGCTGGTGATCAAGGCTGGCGCACTGGTCTTCATCTTCGCCATCCCGTTCCAGTACGCGCTCTGGCTGCAGTTGCTGGGCGGCGTGTGGATCAGCCAGACGCTGCCTGCCGTCATCCTCGGTCTCTATACAAGGATGCTGAACAGTTGGGCGCTGCTGATCGGCTGGGTGTGCGGTTTCGGGCTTGGCACCTGGATGGCAGCCTCGGTGAACTACGCGCCGGTGTATCCGCTGAAGCTCTTCGGAACGACAGTGCCCTGCTACATCGCGCTGGCTGCGCTGGTCGTGAACATCGTAGTGGCGGTGGTGCTGTCGCTTATTCTGAATGTGGTGGCGTCAGACCGGCACAGGGACGTCACGGTGGCCGGCGACTACGCGTGACGCCACCTGACAGACGCAAGGATCATCCCTTCCTTATGGGCGCATAGCGGAAGTAATCCGGCGTCGGTCCCAGCTCGAACCCGGTGACGTTTTTCGCCGTCACCGCGATCTCGTCGGCCTGCAGCAGGAACACGAACGGGCCGCGATCCCACATCTGCCGCTGCAGGTTGGCGTAGGTCGCCATGCGCTTCTTGTTGTCCAGCTCTTTGGTCGCCTGATCCACCTCGTCGGTCATCTCCTTGTCGGCGAAGTGGCTGCGCCACGCCAGGATCTTCAGCTTGCTGTTGTCTGAGTTGTCGGGATCGGCGCACCAAGCCTGCGCGTTCGAATTCGGGTCGATGTAATCAGTGAACCAGGTCAGCAGCGCCATCTGATGCTGACGCGCGCGCGTCTTGGTCACCACCTGCTTCTGCTCGCCCGGCAGCAACTCCAGCTTGATCCCGATCGCGCCGAGGTCTGCCTGGATCGCCTGCGCGATATCGGGGAATGGCCACACCGACGGATAGTCCATGCTGACCGAGAACCCGCCCGACAATCCGGCCGCGGCCAGAAGCTGCTTAGCCTTGGCGACGTCCTTGTGGAACGGCGTGTCCGGCAGTGCGCCGGGCAGCCCGACCGGCAGGAAGGACTGCGACACGTGCCAGACGCCGGGCGTGATGTTCTTCGCGATCGCCTCATAGTCGATCGCCCACTTGATCGCCTGCTGCACCTCCTTCTTCGCCAGCTGCGGCACCGCGCGGTTCATCGCGAAATACATCGTGCTGGCCTGCGGCGCCGACAGCACGTGGAAGTTTGGGTTGTTGGCGATCGACTTGAGCTGGTCGGCACCGAGATTGCGGGCGATGTCGATGTCGCCCCGCTGCAACGAAAGCAGCTGCGTCGAGGGATCCTTCATGTGCCGGATCACCAGCCGCTTCACCCCCGGCGGCGTCGCGGCATGCGGATTGGCGTCCAGGATGACCGTGTCGCTGGCCTTCCACGACGTGAGCTTGTAGGGACCGGCGCCGGCACTGTTGTTGTTCAGCCAGGCGTTGCCGAGGTCGTTGTTCTCCTGGTGCGCCAGCGCCGCGGCCCTCTCCACGATGCCGCCGACGTTGGCCGAGATGCAGAACAGCACGAAGCTGGTTGCCTGCGGCGACGGCAGGGTCATGACCAGCGTGCGGTCGTCAGTGGCACGGATCAGCTTCTCCACGTTGTCCTTGGAGAAGCCGAACTGGGTGATGATGAACGCGGGCGTCTTGTTCAATTGCACGATGCGATGGAACGAGAACTCGGCGTCCTGCGCCGTCACCGGCTTGCCGGAATCGAACTTCGCGTCGCCACGCAGGTGGAAGGTGAATGTCAGGCCGTCGCTGCTGACCTCGAACTTCTCCGCCAGGTCGCCGATGACGGACTGGCCGGTCTTCGGATCCGGCATCACCAGCTTGCGGTAGATGTTGCCGTCGAATTCGTTGTCGGAGAACTCGTAGGCCTGGGCGGGATCCATCGCGATCATGTCGTCGATGGTCTTGCCCATGACCAGCACATCCTTCGGCGTGGCGGCCTCGGTGCGGAGAGCGGACAACAGCGGAGCGGCGGCCGAGGTGGCCAGCAGCGAGCGGCGGGTCAGCATGGTGTGTTTCCCCTCAATCCGGTTCGGGCTGGGGCAGCAACGCTAGGGCAGTTTCGTGATGAACGGAAACCGGGCGCCATCCGCGCACGCTGACCTCTTCCGGAATCGCCGCGATCCGATGCTCGCGCAACCAACGACCGAAGCGCGGGTCGGCAGTCAGGACGCAGAGCGGGATTGCTGCCAGCAGGCCGCCTGCGAGTGGCAGTGCCCACAGCGTCGCCATCCAGCCGGCGGTGGCAAAGCCGGCGAACGCCAGCGTTCCCAGAACCGTCTGTGGCCAAAACAGACGGGCCGCCTCACCCCACGTGACGCTCCGTTCGCTACGGTTCTGCGGTACCCAGCCAGACCGCATGCCGCATGCCAGACGCAGGATCGCGCCGGTCTTCGCCATCGCCGAGATGGTGTCGAGCAACAGAGTAAACCCGATCTCCGCTGCGACACCGGCACCGAGGCGCGCCAACCCGCCATAACGTCTCCGCTTGTCCGGCGACAGCGCCACCTCGGCGTAGCCCAACAGCTTCGGTGCATAGAGAGCGCCGAGCCATGCGGCAGTCAGAGCGAGCGCCGGTGCTGTTGGAAAGTCCGAGGTGCGATCGGTCGCAGCGGCTGCGGCGGCGGCCAGCAGGAAGAGCAGATAGAGCGGCGTGCCCGCGAACAACATGATCGCCTGGACAAGCTGCCACCGTCCCATCGACCGCAACCCCGGCAGGCGCAACAGGTGCCAATACTGCATGTTGCCCGCCAGCCAGCGCAGCTCGCGGCGCAGGAATTCCGGCAGTGCCGGCGGATTGGCCTCGCCTGATCCGCCCTCGTCCAGCAGCACGCGGACGCCCCAGCCGGCACCGCGCAGCATCGCCGCCTCGACCTGGTCGTGCGACAGGATGCGCCGACCGTCGGGCAGCGCAGGCAGCCTGCAGTGAGCGCGAAAGGGCGCGATGCGCACCACCGCATTGTGCCCCCAATAGGGACCCGCGTCGCCCTGCCACCAGGCCTGCCCGGTCGCCCAGGTGCGCATCCCCGCCCGCATGCCGAACTGAAATAGGCGCGGAAAGGCGGAGGACGCCGGCAATCCGACGGTCAGGTGCTGCGCGATCGCCAGCGTCGGGTCCGCCTGCAAGGCCCGGACCAATCGCAGCACCGCCACCGCCGACATCTCGGAATCGGCGTCGAGCGTCAGCATCAGCTCGAACCCCTCGGCGTGGTGGTCGAGGAAGTCCATGATGTTGCCGGCCTTGAAGCCGATGTTCGCGGCGCGCCGGCGATAGCGGATGCGCGCCGGATCGCGGTCCTCGGCGCGGAATGCCGCCACCGCCTGCTGTTCCGCTTCCGCCGCACTTGCGTCCTGCGTGTCGGACAGGACGAAGACGGCGAACGCGTCGCCTGCACCTGTCAGGTCCAGCTCATGCAACAGCCGCCGCAGCGGCGGCAGCACACGGCGCATGTCCTCGTCGCGCACCGTCATCGCGATCGCGGTGCGGGGTAGCGTTGCGTGGTCGTCGATGACCGGAGACAACGTGCGCATGGGCTCGCGGCGGGCTACCAGAATGAGGAACCCGATGAGGCCGTTCGCCAGGCACAGCCCGGTCCACGGCGCAGTTCCGGCAAACGCCACGAGCATGACCAGCTTCGCAACGGTCCAGCCGCCTGGCGCCAGCACCTGCACCAGCAGTGTGCCGAGGCCAAGGCCGGTCAACAGCGCGATCAGCGCGACAACAGCGCGGCGAAATCCCATGCTAGGCAGCTTGCCTCACGATCTTGTCATTGGCATGGCGAAATTGTGCGCGCGGGCGCCGACTGTCACGGTCAGTCGGATATCGGGATCAGCTTCGTCTTCCAGTGCTCTTGTCATTGTCCGCCTGACCGGGTCGCGGTGATAGACGCCATTACCCGCCCCGACAATCCGCCGGCAGGTGGCTGATCCGGTTCGGCCGCCCTATATTCCCGGCCGACATGCAATCGGAGCCTGACTGATGGCGAATACGGAGACGCGGGCGCTTGTGCCGGTGACGGTGCTCACCGGCTATCTCGGCGCCGGCAAGACCACGTTGCTGAACCGCATCCTCACCGAACAGCACGGCCGCAAGTACGCCGTGGTGATAAACGAGTTCGGCGAACTGGGTGTGGACAACGACCTCGTCGTGGATACGGACGAGGAAGTTTTCGAGATGAACAACGGCTGCATCTGCTGCACGGTGCGCGGGGATCTCATCCGCATCGTGGGCGGGCTGATGAAGCGGCGTGACCGGTTCGACGGGATCATCATCGAGACCACCGGGCTGGCGAACCCGGCGCCGGTCGCTCAGACGTTCTTCGTCGATGAGGATGTGCGGTCGAAGGCCAAGCTGGACGCGATCGTGACGGTGGCGGACGCCAAGCACCTGCCGCAGCGGCTGGAGGACAGCCACGAGGCGGCGGATCAGATCGCATTCGCCGATGTCATCGTGCTGAACAAGACCGATCTGGTGACGCCGGAGGAGCTTCAGGCGGTCGAGGACAAGATCCGCTCGATCAACCGTTTCGCGGTGATCCACCGCACCGAGCGCGCGGCGCTTCCGATCGCGCAGGTGCTGGATCGCGGCGCGTTCGATCTGAACCGTGTGCTGCAGATGTCGCCGGATTTCCTGACCGACAGCGAGCATGAGCACAATGACGAGGTGACGTCGGTCAGCTTCGAGGTGGAGAAGCCGATCGATCCGGAGAAGTTCAACGCATGGATCGGCGCGCTGCTGCAGGAGCAGGGGCCCGATCTGCTGCGGACCAAGGGAATACTGTCGTACGCGAATGACGACCGCCGGTTTGCCTTTCAGGCGGTGCACATGATCGCTGACGGCGACTTCATCGGGCCGTGGAAGGAGGGCGAGGAGCGGGTGAGCCGGATCGTGTTCATCGGCCGGAATCTGAATCGCCCGCGGCTGAGGCGAGGGTTCGAAGGGTGTGCGGTTGAGTGATTCTGGAATGATAGTCGGATGAGCGATTCCGTCGCTCAGTTCCTGCTCGAGTCACGCGGAACCCAACGCGACCTCGAGGCCTTCGTCGTCGCGGCCAGCTTCGATCGCGCCGGCACCACCGTGGCGTTCGCGCTTGGGGACGGAACTCTGCGTCTGGTCTCTCTCGCCGACCGCGAAACCTGGCGCGCGGCCGCAGCACATGACGGTGCGACGCTCGCCCTCGCACCCGATGCCGCATCGTCAGGCTTCGTCTCAGGCGGCGACGATGGAAAATTCCGCCGGGTGGCCGCCGATGGCGCGGCATCCGACATCGCCGACTTCCGTTCGAGATGGGTCGAGCATGTCGCCAGTCACCCCGGCGAGAAGGGCAAGGGCCTGCTCGCCTGCGCGGTCGGCAAGTCCATCCACCTGTTCGACCACGCCGGCGAGAAGCTGAAGGAACTGCCGCATCCCTCCACCGTCACCGGCCTCACCTTCGACGCGCGCGGCAAGCGCGTCGCGGCGTCACACTACAACGGTGCCACGCTGTGGTTCGTCGCGGCGAAGACCGACAGCCCGCGCAAGCTGGAATGGAAGGGCAGCCACACCGCGATCGCCATCCACCCCGACGGCGACGCGGTGGTGACTGCGATGCAGGAGAACGCGCTGCATGGCTGGCGGCTGTCCGATAGCCAGCACATGCGCATGAGCGGCTATCCGGCGAAGACCGTCGCGCTGTCGTTCACCAGGAACGGCAAGTGGCTGGCCACCAGCGGTGCGGACGCGATGGTGCTGTGGCCGTTCTTCGGCGGCGGCCCGATGGGCAAGGCGCCGATCGAACTCGCCGGTGGCGACGGCATCACCTGCACACGCGTCGCGGCGCATCCGCAGCAGGAGATGGTGGCGGGAGGCTTCGCCGACGGCCTGGTGGTGCTGGCAGAGGTCAACTCGTCCCGCGTCCTGCCCGTCGCGCCCCCGGGTCGCGGGCCGGTCTCCGCGCTGGCGTGGAGTCCCGACGGCAGCCAGCTCGCCATCGGCACGGAACAGGGCTTTGCGGCGATCGTGGATCTGTCGAAGCGGTAGCGCTGATCACAACTTCCTTGCGACAGCGCAGACGTATCGCCGCGCCGGCATGTCGGCCAGCATTCCACGACCCATCGCCGCAAGTCCGGCTGCGGTCTCAGCTGGCATTTCCCTGGCCATGTCCGCTTCGGCCGCGATGAGACCTTCGGCGACTGCGCGCTGCTGGCGCCGCCAATCAACCGGTTCTTCGTAGGTCTCGATTGCAAAACCGGCAGCCTGCAGAAGCGGGCGATAGTCAGCGGCCTGCTCGGCACCGAGCCGCGCCGAGTAGCCTGACTGCTCCCATGTCGTGAACCCCAGCGTTCCGCCGGGTCGCAGGATCCGCGCGATCTCGCGTGCCGCGGCGGCCTTGTCCGGTACGAAGAGCAACACATCGAGGCTCAGCACGGCATCACAGGATGCAGGGGGCTGTTCCGTAGCCATCATGTTGCCGACCTGAAAGCGCGCCCGGTTGCCAAGTCCCAATCGAACGGCGCGCTCACGTGCCAGGTCCACGCCGACCGCAGAGAGATCGATGCCGATCAGATCAGCCCCCGTCTGTCTGGCAACCCACAATCCGGGCCCGCCGTGGCCACAGCCCAGATCCACCAACGTGCGGCCGGGCGTCAGCTTCAGTGCCACGCTCAGATGCTGCAGCGTGGTTCGCGAATAGTACCCGTTTGAGTCGGTCTCGTCCGGGTACTCTTCGCCGAATGCTGTGCGATAGACACGCTCCCACGTGGGGCTCCGAAGCCGCACGGCCAGTCTGTCATTGAAGCGGTCGGCGAGATCGTGCGGTTGCGCACCACTCACAGTCTTCTCCTCACGCCCCGGGCACGTTGCCCGACTGTGGCGCCGGCTCCACCATTTGCGGCCCGCCGCGCTCGATCGCGAACACCGCCAGCGCCCGCCTTACCTGGCCGTCCGACAGCAGCGCGAACCAGCCATCGGCGCCGACATAACCTGCCGACTGGGTGAGTGCACCCACCGAGAAACCCTGGCCGGCCAGCACGCGCGCGATTGAGGCGGCATCGTAGGCAAGGTCCGCCACGGGCGACGGGCCGCTGCCGTATTTGGCGGAGTAAGTCTGCTCGAAGTTGCTGCGCGCCGCGGTATCCGGGGCAGCAAACCAGGCGCCAGGAAGCTGTCCGGAACCGCTCGACGTCGACGCCCACAGCGCGGGCCCGAGCATCTGAACAGCGGAGCGATCGACGTCGTAGTAGGGCAGCACCGCCGCCACCTCCGCCAGCGCCTCGCCGGTGTCGCCCAGGAGCAATGCATTGAAGTTTGGCGGCGGGATCGATGTCTTCGCCAGATCCTGCGCCTGACGTCGACCATCCGGCGTGCCCAGTGCGCGCGCCGCGCGTATCTGCGCATCGATGGGTCCGCGGCGGTTCGCATAGTCGGAGAGGTCGCGCGCGGTGGCATTGATGGATGCCATCCCGGCCGCATGGAAGCGCACGTTCGGCGAGCCGAGGCCGCTGCCGGTGGTTGCCTGTTCCAGCGCCCGCCCCAGGGCGTGGCCGAAGTCATTGTCCGGCAGCAGCGCAGCGAACTGCGACTTGCCTTGGGCCTGCGCCGCGGCGACCAGCCGGCGTACTTGCTGGGCAGGCGTTATACCCAGCGTCCATACCCCTGGTTGAGCCTGTTGCGGATCATTGGTGAAGGCGAGCACCGCGACGTTGGCGCCGCGTGCGACCGGTGCGACGGCGGCCGTCTCGGGCGAGGTCAGCGGCCCCAGGATCAGCCCGGCGCCCTCTGCTATCGCCGACTGGGCAGCGGCGGCGGCACCTTCAGGTGTGCCGCCGGTGTCCTTGACATCCAGCGGCGGCGCGCCCGGCCCGTCGAGCGCAAGCTGCGCCGCATGCAACATCATCTGGCCGAGATCGGCGCGCGGGCCAGACAACGGCAGCAGGATCGCGACGCGCTGTCCCGTGGGCCCGGGGCCAATTGGCGCGCCGGCGCCCAACGGTACGGGTGGTCCGCCGTAGCCGCCAAAGCCCCGCGGTCCATAACCCCCGTATCCGCCACCGCAGCCCGCGAGTGCTAATGTGCCGAGAAGGAGCACGAATGCCCGACGAAGCATGCGCCACATCTCCTGAACACCGGCAGGACGGACACTCCGCCCTCCCCCGTGGTCTTGTGCTGGTTTCCACTCCGATCGGCAACCTTGGGGACCTGACGCCCCGCGCGCGCGAGACCTTGCTGGCCGCCGACCTGATCCTCTGCGAGGACACGCGCCACACCGCGAGACTGCTCAGCGCCATCGGCGCGAAGGTGAAGCTGCAGCCGCTGCACGAGCACAACGAGGATGCCGCCATTCCGGGTGTGCTTGCTCAGTTGCGGCAAGGCCGGCGCATCGCGTTGGTGTCGGACGCGGGTGTGCCGCTGGTGTCCGATCCCGGCTATCGGCTGGTGCGTGCGGCCCTGGCGGAGGACCTGCCGGTCGGCGCGGTGCCGGGGGCGAATGCGGCGGTCACTGCGCTGGTGCTGTCCGGCCTGCCGCCGCTGCCGTTCCTGGTCCTGGGCTTTCCACCGCCGCGCCAGGCCGCGCGCCGTGCGGCGTTCGGCCGGCTGCGGGCGGCCGAGAGGGCGGGGCTTGCGGCGACGCTGATCTGGTACGAGGCGCCGCATCGCCTGGCCGAGACGCTCGCGGACATGGCGGAGGCGTTCGGTGCGCGCGCCGCCGCGGTGGCGCGGGAGCTCACCAAGCGGTTCGAGGAGGTGAAGCGTGGGACGCTGTCGGAGCTCGCCGCGCACTATGCGGCCAATGTGGCGCGCGGCGAGGTCACCGTCGTGGTGGCGCCGCCGGAGCAGGAGGATCCCGAGGACCTGGACGGACGCCTGCGCGAGGCGCTCGCCGGCAACAGCGTCAAGGACGCCGCCGCTCTCGTCGCTACTGCGACCGGTCTGCCACGCAAGCTGGTGTATGCGCGGGCACTGGCGCTGAGCGGGTCAGCGAACCATCGCCGCGAGTAACGCGTCCAATCGCAGCCGGCCCTCCGCCGTGGCAGCGAGGCGGTCGTTCCGCCATTCGAGGTAGCCTTCGTCGAGGGCTTGCTGAAGTACGGAGGGTTCCAGTGCCGCCTCGAGCTGCACGCCGGTGCGCCGGGCAAATCGCGCCGTATCGATGCCTTCGGCGAGCCGCAACCCCATCAGCAGCATTTCCCGCGCGCGATCCGCTGGCTGCAGCGTGGTTTCCTCGACGGTACCGTGACCATGGCGCTCCACCCGTTCGGCCCACGGCTCGGGCGCGCGATGCCGGCGCGTGGCGATGATGTCATTCCCGCGCAAGGGGGAATCCAGGGGGACACCGGCGGGCCTTGGGGTGCTGGATTCCCGCTTGCGCGGGAATGACGGAGGAGGAGCACCAGCACCTGGAGCTGGAGAGAGGGTGATCCGTCCATGCGCGCCCGGGCCGATACCCGCGTAGTCGCCGTATCGCCAATAGGTGAGGTTGTGCCGGCTCTCGCCGCCGGGCACCGCGTAGTTCGACACCTCGTAGGCCAGCAGGCCGAAGCGGCTTGCCTCCTCGGCTGTCGCCTCGTAGAGCGCGGCGGCGGTGTCCTGGTCCGGCAGGGCGATTTCGCCACGGCGATGCATGGCTTCGAACTTCGTCCCCGGCTCGATCGTGAGCTGGTACAGCGACAGATGATCGGCGGCCAGCGCCAGTGCCTGGCGCAGTTCCATCCGCCACGCTTCGAGCGTCTGGCCCGGGCGTGCGCAGATCAGGTCGAACGAGATGCGCGGGAAGACCGCCCTCGCCGTCTCCAGTGCGGCGATCGCCTGCGCCGCCGAATGCTGCCGCCCGAGCAGGCGCAACGCCGCCGGATCGAGGCTCTGCACGCCGATCGAGACGCGGTTCACGCCGGCCTCGCGAAACGCCGCGAACCGTTCTGCTTCGACGCTGGTGGGGTTGGCTTCGAGGGTGATCTCGATGTCGTCCGACGGGTCGAACAGGCGGCGCGCGTCCTCGATCAGCACGGCCACGGTCTCCGGCTCCATCAGGCTGGGCGTGCCGCCGCCGAAGAAGATCGAGGTCAGCTTGCGGCGGCCGAGCCGCTCCGCCTCCCAGGCCAGCTCTCGGCGCAGCGCGGCGCGGAAGCGGGCCTGGGGGATGCGCTCCCGCACGTGGGAGTTGAAGTCGCAGTACGGGCACTTGGCCAGGCAGAACGGCCAGTGGATATAGAGGGCCAGAGGTTCCATTGCGGGGAAAGCGTAACCCGGCTTGGAGGGACGCGACATCCAGTCATCGAGGTCCGCCCGGCGACTTCCATCAGTCCGGTGCCCGCTGCATGGCGTGTGCAAGCTTGGGGCGGATCCAGTCAGGCGGTCATTGACACAGATCAATGATCGAAAACCCAGCAGCCCGATAATCGAATCGTGCAACGCAAGGGATTCAGGGTGCATGCCATACGGTTTTGTGCAATCGGATAATCAAGTTGTCGAGGCGTGGACAAGCTGGCACCTGCATTTCCGCGATAGATCCAATACGGAAGAGGACGACAGATATCGCGAAGAGCTGCAAAGGCGCTTAGGGCAGCTGACCCCCGGAGCAGGCTTGCGTGCTACTTACACCTGTCAGCATTGGCCGCCACGGTGCGACCTTGAAAATTTGCTGCTCTACAATGTAAGCCAGAGCGGCAAGCCTTTCGGAAAACGTGGGTTTCTATTATTCGAGAAGAGAATTGGCAAACTGAGCGTGCCGAACGCAGCTGCGCATATCCGGTACAAAGTCGTCGGGGAGCACGGAGTGACACCGCCGGAGAGCCGCATGCTTGCGGAATGCGTGACATCGCCATGCCACAAAGTCAACTTCGGGAATGGGGCCGGGCCGCTGTGGAAAGTCTTCAGGGCAGCGACGTGGCGCACGGGCGAGGCAGTCTGGGATGGTCACTCTGACTTCGAAGTGCACTTGGTCGTGCGGGGACCATCGTCCTTTAATGTCGTTAAGCCCTAAATCAGTGAAAAAGATAGTGGACGGATTTCTTTCGGCCCTTCACCATCGCTGTGAGACCGATACTGACCTCGACGAGGTCGTCGCCCGGGCTTTATGCGCAGATCAAACGGAATGGCACCAAGGCGTACCGTGGGATCGTGACGAAATGCGTCGCCTTCTTCTCGAAAAGAAGTGTGCAGTCCTCGGCCCTCACAATGTGCCGAAATGCTACCTCGCCAATAGTCAAACGAGTTTGCAATGGAATCCAAAGGATCACCTACTGGCCCGCTGTCAGATTGTTCACGAAGCCTCGCCAGCTTGGACGTTTAGTGGAAGCCTTTATATGTAACAGGCAATTGTGCTGCTCCTGAGTGCAAGCAATCCGTCAATCTCGACTTCGCCAGTCTGGTCCGCGACAGCAATGGCGATGTGCCAATTGCGCACTTGGGGCGGCGCTGCACGAACTCCGGATCGACGTCAATACTGTTGTGGGGTGATTAACCATCGGCCTGGCAGATACAACCCACAACTCCGGACCAGATGGCCAGCGAGCACGTAACAGTTTGGCTGCGTTTCCGCACGGTGTGGTCAACCTTCGCGCCCGAGCCGCTCCGCCTCCCAGGCCAGCTCTCGGCGCAGCGCGGCGCGGAAGCGGGCCTGGGGGATGCGCTCCCGCACGTGGGAGTTGAAGTCGCAGTACGGGCACTTGGCCAGGCAGAACGGCCAGTGGATATAGAGGGCCAGAGGTTCCATTGCGGGGAGATATAGGATGTCCGCCAGCTGAAACAGGCGGCTCGGTGGAGCGCGTGCGATCGGCACTGCTGGCCGCGGGCCATGCCGACACCATCACGCAGTTTCCCACGGGCACGCGCACCGCGGCCGATGCGGCGGCGGCGGTCGGCTGCACCGTGGCGCAGATCGCCAAGTCGATCGTGTTCCGCTGCGGCATGCGGGCCGCCGTGGTGATCACGTCGGGAGCCAACAGGGTGGATCAGGCGAAGGCGGAGGCGGCGCTGGGGGTGAAGCTCGGGCGCGCGGATGCCGACTGGGTGCGGCAGGTGACCGGGTTCGCGATCGGCGGCGTCGCGCCGGTCGGGCACGTGGCGCCGCCGATGGTGCTGCTGGATGAGGACCTGCTGGCGCTCGATCCGGTCTGGGCGGCGGCGGGCTCGCCGAGCCACGTGTTCAAGACAACGGCGGAGGAGCTGCGGCGGATCACCGGGGCGACGGTGGCGGCGGTGCGGGCAGGGTAAACGCTTTGGCAAGTTGGTGGGGGCAGGAAGGAAGATGGAACCGCAGATGAACGCAGATGAACGCAGATACGCTGAATGCCCTGTCGGAGCGGATCATTGGTTGCGCCTTTGCCGTCGCCAATGGGCTGGGGTCTGGGTTCCTCGAGAAGGTCTATGAAAATGCCCTGGCGCACGAGTTGCGGAAGGCGGGGCTGAGGGTTGCGCAGCAGCAAGGTGTTTCAGTCACCTATGACGATGTCATCGTCGGCGAATATGCCGCCGACCTGCTGGTGGAGGCGGCCGTCCTCGTAGAACTGAAAGCCGTCAGGGCTCTCGATGATATACATCAGGCGCAATGCATGAATTACCTGCGGGCAACGGGCATGCATCTTTGCCTGCTGCTGAACTTCGGCAGGCCGCGCCTGGAGATCCGACGGATCGTCCATAACCTCTGATCGTATCTGCGTTCATCTGCGTTTATCTGCGGTTCCATCTTCTTCGTCAGGGCGGGCCGGTGGCGAGCGCCGGAGGTCTCGGCGGTGCCGTGGGCCATGTGGGGTCCGCATCGTCGCTGAGGTCGTAGTCGAACGGCCGCTTGTTCAGCCTGTCGAAGAAGCCGGCGAGGCGGCCGCCGTAGGCGATGATGGCGTGGCAGAGTTCGTCCCAGAACGGCCGGTCGCAGTCGCCGGGCCTGATGCCGAGGTCGCGGCAGATGTCGACGATGACGGCGCCGACCGGGCGACGACGCACTTCGGCGGCGATCTCTTGTTCCGTGGGGAGGCGCGCGAGGCGGGGATCCTCCGCGAGGCGCGGCGCCCCGGCGGGGTCGGCCGGCTGGTGGTCGGGCGGCGCGACCTGCCGTGGCGGGCGTGGCTGGCGTGGGGCGGGCAGGCGGATGGACGTTGGTGTCAGGTCCCGGCCGCGTGCGGCGCGCTGGCAGAGCCTGGATTCCAGGGTCGCGGCGCGGTGCAGGCCGGCGGTGATGCGGGCGAGGATGACGGCGAGGTCGGCGGTGCCGAAGGGTCTGGCGAATAGGGCGAAGCCAGGGGCGGCGGCACGCTGTTGGACCGTGGTGGCGAGGTGCCTGCCGTAGTCGATCAGCTTGCGGAGCACGCCGAGGACGCGGCCGATGCGGCTGGGCGTGTCCGTGCCGGCCCCGGGTGGATCGGGGTCCAAAGTTAGGGCGGGCGCTTGAGCCGCGGCGAACATGAACAAAGGTAGAACACAGGAGGCGGCCGGGAGGCAAGGAAAATCCGGCGGCTAGGGGCTCCCTGTGTGAGCAAGTGTGAAAATAGCAGGTGAGTAACCCCGCGCCGTGCGACCGTAACTCGGACGAGCGAACGTCAGTTCTGGGTGCAGAGCCGTCATTCGGGGTTACCTGTTCCCTGGAGTCCCTCCGGTCGGGCCAGAAGAGCCGGGTGCGGCAGGCGCGGCAGGCGCGGCAGGAGCGGGCGGAGCGTTTGTCCCCGAACTCGGCGTTCCGACCTTTGCGGCGGGCTGGGGCGATGAATTGGTGTCTGATTTGTCTATGCCACTCACCGTTCCGCTCGGCGGTTGTGCGGCCGATCTGGGCGGGGTCGCGCCGGGAGAGCCGGGCGCATGAGAATTCGATCCAGCAGCACCGCTTTCGTCCTGCTTGGACTTGCCTCTTTGGTCGATGACGGGTTGAGACCGGAACGTCTCTGTCACCGAATGCACGGCTTCCCATCCCGCTTCAACCACCACTAACACTCCGAACGCCACAAACGACCGTGCCATGAACTCATGCACCATCTTGATACACGAAACCTTCTCGTTGACGGCGCGGTAGTTCATTCGTGCCAGCGCGAATGTCTCCCGGGTCAAGGCGCGAGCGGGACTCTTGTGCCGCCATATTTGCGCCAGCTCGGCCACATCCAATCGATGATACGTCCCGACACGTAGCGCGCGGAATGCCCAAGTCCCCGCGGCCATGAGATAGAGCGCTGCGACGATGAGAATGATGGCGATCAGCCACCGTGGTGCCGAACCTGTCTTGCCCTCTAGGATACCGGGAAGGAACGGAATGAGTGCGGCCGCGAATGCCGCGGCGAACAACAGATAGGTTGAAGCCTTACCCTCTGTCGTACGGCGCCGATCCTCCTCCGAGTCGGCCAGGCGACGTGCTTCCTGCAATGCAAGCTCCGAGCTTCGCGCCCAGCTCTCGGTGCGGGCGGTCGCGATGTCGGCTGCTTCCGACGCGGCATCATCTTTAAGCTCAGCAGGCGTCGGTTTTTCGAGGATAGGCCAAAAGAAATCCGTGAACCGGCTCACTTGGTCCCGTCGCCATGATCTCCTGAGATAGCAATGAGTTCATCCACGATGGCCGAGGCGATCGGTAGCCCTGTGCGGCTTTCGATCCAAGCCCATTGGCCGTTCGGATTCGCTTCGAGAAACCAATACTCTCCAGCCCTGTCAAGTACAAGATCGATCGCGGCAAACCGTAACCCCAGCAGTCGGACCAACGATACGCATCTCGACGCCACCTCCTCAGGGAGTTCGTGACAGGCGTGGGGTAGATCGGGGTAAGAGCCCCGACGCCAATCGACGATAGTATCAGCATTGATTTGCGAATTGATGGTCGCGGCAAACATGCGACGCCCGACGACAGTGACGCGCACGTCATAGGCTTTCACGATTTCCCGCTGGAGGATTACCGGAGCGATGCTAAGTGACTCACGCGTCGGTCGATTGCCGCGATCAAGTCGCGTTGTGAAGATGACGCGGCCGGCTTCGCCGTCCGCTTCATCGAGAAAGCCCGTGTGAAACGCCTTCCCGACGGTGGCGCCTCCGCTCATGAAGTCTACTGCCGTGTCGAAATCATTGGTGACGACGGTCGGCGGGACCCGCAGCCCAACCTCATCGGCCACCGCCAACTGCAGTGCCTTATCGTCGGCCCAGGCTATGTTTGCAGGTGCATTCAACCACCGATCGCCTAGCGCCACATAAATTGACCGCAAAACGGCCGCCCACTCGTCGCCACAGTAACGGAGCTCCGCAGGATCGGTGACGCTCGACTTCACCAATGGTGCCCCAGGGCGCCGAAAAAACCCCGCCGATACATCCGACGTCAGCAGCGTCCGGTCGGCGAAGACAAGTCCCAATCAGGGCGTCCAAACCTCCACTGGCACCGCACGTTGGCATCAGACAGTCGCTCCGAATTCAGTCGGAAATAGGAAATACACCGTCGCCGCAATTCGAGGACCACATAGTCGCTTGTGATGTCCCGTTCATTGCTGACAATAAGTATCATCGATCGTCTCGTTCCCTCCTCGTTTCCGTTTTCGTCGCAAGCTCCAGGAGTAGGCGAGGCGAGGGATCGTCCCGCTCCCGTATTTCGTCGGTCTTCGTGACCAGCTCGGGCAGCAGGGCCGCGCTGCGCGGGCTTACGTCATCGCGCTCCAGTTCCGTTTTCGTCTTCGTCGACAGTTCCAATATCCGAGACGCGCAGAACTCGTCTCTTTCACCCTTCACCTTGGTCACAGGAGCTGCTGAGTGCTCCTGGTAGCTCACAACAATAGGTGTCGGCCCGTTCCGGCCATCGATGACCCAGACATCTTGCTGCGCGCAATAGCGGCCGGGTAATTCACTCGTCGTGCCTGTCCTCCTCGCTGCAAGGATCGCTAAGAAGGGCCGGCCGATTACGCTATCGCCTTCAATCATTGATACCCCCAACATGCAACATGCGTAGCTTAGCACAGAGGCCGATTCCGATCGTCTTCTTGTCGAGCGTCCTGCGGAGGACGCCCCAAGAACTGGGCGAACGCCCGCGCCCGATGGCTGACCATGCGCCGGCTCCAGGTCCCCGAACGTACGCGTCTGCTCGACGGCAGCAACATCGGATCATAGCCAAAACCCTTGCCGCCGCGCGGCGGCGACGTCTTATGTCAAGCTGGCGCAGCAGTGGCCATTTCATCGAGGGCAGTTCGTGCGGCTATCTCCGCCGGCAGCCGTTAAATCGTCGCTACGCCGACGTTGTAGCTCTTCACCAGTTCCTTGAGCGTTGCACCTTCGGCTCTGAGCCGCCATGCTTCGTTCCGCTGCTGAGGCGTGAGCTTCGGCGGTCGGCCCATATGCTGGCCGGTGAGGTCCTGCGTGCCGGTGGAGACGCGGGCGTAGCCGTAGGTCGCCACGCGCCGATTCCGCATCAGAATTTTCGCATCGGCAAAGCTTAAAGAAATCGGGCGCCTATGGTTTATGCAAAAATCTTGACATCTGCGCAGCTACCAATTCGCCGGAATGGCCCGGTGGCGACTGGTGTGTTATTGTGACGAGGATCTATCTCCGAATCCATAGAGGGGAAAACCATGTCTGACAGCACCACGAGTGTCTATCTCGTCGTTTTAATCGAGATTCACAACAGAGAAAGGTACGATGGTGAATACGTACCTGCCGTTCTAAAACTGATTGAAAAGCATGGCGGTCGCTTGGTCTCCGCGGTAGACGGTGCGGAGAACCTGGAAGGCGATCTTGTGAAGGGACGAGCTGTGCTCATCGAATTTCCCAGCGATCAAGCACTTAGGAAATTCTATTATGACGAGGAGGTACGAGCCATCCAAAGTCTTGCGTCATAGCATTACCCACTCTCAAGCATTCATCATGCCGAGCGGGTTTCATTTGTCGTCACCGCAATAGGCAGAGATGTCGGACTCGGTGCTGCGACGTCACCCGTGCCCGCCCATCACGCAAGGAGTTGCGAAGGGCCATGCCGTATGCAGCATAAGGGCGATTAATGGAAAGTCGTGCTTTCTCTCAAAAGCCTTGACTAGGGGCGGGGTTCTGCCAGCTTGTGCCTACGCACCGGCTTAACGCTGATGTCGCCTTCGTGCTGGCGGGCTTGCGCGAGGTCGTAGGCCATTTGCAGGCGCAGCCACGTCTCCGCGTCGCCGCCAAACGCCTTATCCAGCCGAATTGCCATGTCGGCGGAAATGCCGCTCTTGCCGTTGACCAAATTGTTGAGCGTCTGGCGCGTGACACCCAAGATTTCAGCGGCCTTTGTGATGGTCAGATCATGAGCCTCGATGCAATCATGTCGAACAGATAAACCGGGATGAGGTGGGTTCTTCATAGGCATAGCGGTGTCTCCTGTCAGTGGTAATCGATCAAATCAACGTCTGTCGCGTCGCTTTGCTCGAAGCGAAAAATGATCCGCCAGTTGGCGCCAAGGACCCGTTGGACAATGAGTGCTACAACTCGCGGCCGGCGTTGTACTATCGTCATGGCCGGCGCAGGCCGGCCATCCACGTCTTTCCTTTGATGCCAACAGCAAAGTCGTGGATGGCGGGGCCAAGCCCCGCCATGACGATGAGGCAACACCGCGCACGCCTCGATTCACTTATTACGCAGCAAGCCCTATCCGCAATGCTCCAATAACCCGCGAGATCGCCCTTGAGCGGATGCAGTCGCCAGTCCGGCAAGTCGAGTTGGCGCGGCTCCGCCGCTTGATCGAGCCGAGCCAGCATGCGCGCGATTTTGTCAGCGGCTGCGGGTTCAGTTCGCGGCGGTCGTCGTGCGGAGCATGTAATACCAGCTTCCGCTGGTCGCGAACTCATGCAGGCGCGCACCTCATCGTCATCCCCGCGAACAGCGGGGACCCAGGCCGGCCACATGTCTGCCGCTACACCTGGGTTCCCGCTTGCGCGGGAATGACCGGAGAGAGCACGGTCGAATGGGTCGGACACACTGAGGTTTGGTATAGCCGCCCGCTCAGCGGCGCAGCGGCAGAAGCGCGCGCAGCGATGCATCGCGGAACCACAGTCCTCCCCACGCGATCGCGCCGAGATAGACGCCGAACAGGACGTGGCTGAACAGCGGATCGCCGACCCGCAGGTGACTGGCTATCGCGCCGCCGAACACGCCGGTGAACAGCACCATGCCGAGGATGGCGGTGCGGGGAATGAGGTAGAGGATCAGCAGTGCGCCCTCGAGCACGCCGATCGCGAAACCAAGTCCGGGAGGATAGCCGAGTTGGTTCATCGCCTCGTCGACGATCGGCAGACGCAGCAGCTTGATGCCGACGTCGAACAGCATGAACAACACAAAGAGACCGGTCATGACGCGACCGATCCACAAGGCGGTCGTCGAGGTGCGCGCGGTGGCATCCATTGTCATCTCCTCTCATCTCCACTGATAGGGTGATGCGCGAAGGACGTGCTGACGGGCTGCGAGCCGACAGCGGCGCTCAGGATTTCTCGCTCGACTTCGATGCCACGAAGCATGCGATCAGCAGTTGGGCGAACGCACGCGCGCGGTGGCTGACCGCGTGCTTTTCGGCCGGGTCCAATTCGCCGAACGTCTTCCCGCTGCCGCCTGGCAGGAACATCGGGTCGTAGCCAAAACCCTTGTCGCCGCGCGGTGGCCATGTCGCCTGCCCATGGACGCGGCCGACGAAGGTCTCGGTGTGGCTGTCAGGCCAGGCGAGGCACAGGGCGGCGACGAACCAGGCGCGCCGATCGGCGGCGGCCGCGATCTCACGCTGCACCCGCGCCATGGCGGGCGCAAAATCCTTGTCGGGACCTGCCCAGCGGGCGGAATGCACGCCGGGTGCGCCGTTCAGCGCGGCGACACAGAAGCCCGAATCATCGGCCAGTGCCGGCAGGCCGCTCGCCTTCGCTGCTGCCAGCGCCTTGATGCGGGCGTTGCCGACGAAGTCCGGCGCGTCCTCCGGCGGCTCCGGCAGGCCGAGAGCGCCCGCCGAGATCACCGTGACGGCGTGCGGGCGCAGCAGGTCGGTGAGTTCGGCGAGCTTGCCCGGGTTGTGGCTGGCCAGGACAAGCCTCGCGCCATCGGCGAGCCGGCGAGCCATCACGCCGCGCCGACCGCCTCACGCTGCGCCTCGAACAGCGCCGCGACGCCTTGGCGGGCGAGCCCCAGCATGCCGAGGAACTGCGCCTCGGAGAACGCACTGCGCTCCGCGGTGCCCTGGATCTCCACGATGCCGCCGGCATCGGTCAGCACGAAATTGGCGTCGGCCTCAGCCGAGGAGTCCTCGGCGTAGTCGAGATCCAGTACCGGCTCGCCGCTCGTGATGCCGCACGATACGGCCGCGACCTGGCCGGTCAGCGGCAGCGTCTTGATCACGTTCATCCGCAGCATGTGACGGAAGGCGAGGCTCAGCGCCACCCAGGCGCCGGTGATGGCGGCGCAGCGCGTGCCGCCATCGGCGTTCAGCACGTCGCAGTCGAGCGTCATGGTGACCTCGCCCATCTTGGAGCGATCGACCACGGCGCGCAGGGCGCGGCCGATGAGGCGCTGGATCTCCTGTGTGCGGCCCGACTGCCTGCCGCGGGCCGCCTCGCGCTCGCCGCGCGTGTGGGTGGCGCGCGGCAGCATGCCGTATTCCGCGGTGACCCAGCCCTGGCCGGAGTTGCGCATGAACGGCGGCACGCGGCCTTCGACGCTGGCGGCGCAGAGCACCTCGGTGTTGCCCATGCGGATCAGGCAGGAACCTTCCGCATGGCGCGCGAAGCCAGGCGTCAGCGAGACCGGGCGGAGGATGTTGGCGGCGCGGCCGGATGGGCGCATTGAGCGGCTCCTGTTGCGTGTCGCCGCATCATAGCCTGGGTCACGCGGCAGTCGGGAACTGCTCCGCGTGGCGCTTGACCTGGATGTTGTAGTTGGCGCGATAGCGGTCGCTGACCTCCTGATGCACGGCGAGCGCCGCGGCGTCGCGTTCGGCGGCCGGCGGGTCGATCAGGTCGAAGTGGCCGTAGGTGTCCTCGCCGCGGACCAGCATCGCCATCAGACGGATGGGACTGTTCACGCGGACATGGGTCGGGATGTAGTTCAGCCCGATGCCGATGCGGCGATGCGCGGCGCGGTTGGGTGCGGAGCGGTGCACCGCGAGCTCGTGGTGCAGGGAGAAGGATCCGGTGGGCAGTGCCATCGCCACCGGGTCGGCGTCGTCGAATGCCCCGGTGATGGTCTGGCCGGCGCGGTTGATGCTGTGCGCGAGGCCGAGCGCCGCATGGTGCAACTGGCGCGGGGCGCCGCGGGACGAGAGCATCTCCATGCAGCCGGCCTCGGCCGTTGCGTCGGTCAGCGCGACCCAGGCGTTGACCTGCTCCTGCGGCTCGAGGCCGAAATAGGTGCCGTCCTGGTGCCAGGCGGCGAAGGTGGGCGAGTTCGGCTCCTTGATGAAGAAGGTGCTGGTCCAGACCAGGATGTTGGGTCCGATCACGTCCTCGATGGCGTCGAGGATGCGCGGGTGGCGGATCAGGTCGTTGAACCAGGGGGAGTGGGCGTAGGCGTGGGAACGCCACTTGATGTCCGCTTCGGCGACCGGGCAGCCCAGGTCGGCTTCCAGGCGGTGCAGGCCTGCGAGGCAGGTGGCGACCTCGCCCGGCGTCAACGCGGGGATCGGGAAGAGGAAGCCATTGTGGCGATAGGAGTCCACCTGGGCCTGGGTGAGTGCTTTCATAGAGTCCCTCCGTCGTCTGGTCAGAGCATCATTTTCGTGGGTGCCTGGCAACGGAGGACGGAGGCGTCATGAGTGAAGCGGATTTCCTTACTGCTGCGCGACGGCTGGAGCCATTGGTTGCGGAGCTTCGCGATCGGTTCGACCAGGACCGCCAGCTGCCGCGCCGGCTGGTCGATGAACTGCATGCGGCGGGCCTGTTCCGCATGTGGCTGCCGCGCGCCATCGGCGGCGCCGAGTTGCCGCCGCTGCCGTTCCTCGGGGTGATCGAGGAGCTGTCGCGCCAGGATGGCTCGCTGGGCTGGTGCACCGTGATTCCCGCCGGGTACGGCCGCCTGGCCGGGGCACTGGAGGAGGACGTCGCGCGGGAAATTTTCGGGACTGGCATGGGTGTGCTGGTCGGCACGTTGAACCCTACCGGCAAGGCGGTGGCCGTGCCGGGCGGCTACCGGGTGAGCGGGCGCTGGAGCTACGGCAGCTTCATCGGCTACGGCGACTGGGTGCTGGGCAACTGCATCACGGAAGATGCCGGCGGCCAGCGGCGCGGCGCTGACGGTAGCCCCGAATTCCGGCTGTGCCTGTTCCCGCGCACCGAGGTCGAGGTGTTCGACATCTGGCATGTCGGCGGCCTGCGTGCCACCGGCAGCAACGACTACCAGGTGACCGACCTGTTCGTGCCCGAGCAGCACACGATCCAGCTGGTCGACTTCCAGCCGCCGCCGCGAAGGCCGGGTCCGCTGTATGCGGTACCGATGACAAGTACGTTCGTCAGTTGCATCGCCACCGTCGCGTTGGGCATTGCGCGGGCCGCGATCGATGCACTGATCGAGATCGGCGCGGAGAAGAAGACCGCCGGTTCGTCTACCGTGCTCCGCGACAAGCCGCTCGCACAGGCCGACCTCGCACGGGCCGAGGCGCTGCTGGGTGCGGGGCGGGCGTATCTGTTCGGTGAGCTGGGGACGATGTGGGAGGATGCGATGGCGGGCCGACGCGATCTCACTGCGCGCACGCGCCGCGGTGCGGCTGGCGGCATGTCAGGCGACGCAATGCGCAATCCAGGCGGTCGATCTCATGTATCAGACGGCAGGCGGGGCGGCGCTGTTTCAGAGCGGCCGGCTGGAGCGGTGCATGCGCGATGTGCATGCGGCGGGGCAGCATATTGCAGTGAGCATGCAGGCAAATCTGGAGCCGGTCGGCCGCGTGCTGTTCGGTCTGCCGCCGGGAATGGCGCGGTTCTGAGCGACGGTCAGGTCAGCCACCATCTGCTTGCTTTTGGTCTCCGGTCCGATGCGATGGTATAGTGTAGTCGGGAGCGGATGCACTCATTGAACCCAGCCGTTCGGGACGGCGTGAGACAAACACCAGGGTGGCGGCAAGAGGAATCAGCCATATGGCGCGTGCCTCATACCGCGGCGACACATCGGACAAGGCTCCTGCAAGGGCTGCCAACCATGCGGTAGCGATGGACAGGATGAAGAAGTCGGCCTGATCCCTCGTAAGCAACCCCCGGGTGCTCAAGAGCAAGAGATATCCAAGACTGGTAAAAACCGCGGCGTAAATCACACCGCTCCAAATCTTTTGCCATCGCGGTTCCGAATAAGATCGAGGCCAAAGTGTCATCTCAGACGACGTCTGAGTGGCCCAGGAGGGCACGATATAGCTCTCCAAGGTAAACATGCCGAGTTGCCTAGCCAGGTTCAGTGACATCTGCTTGATCGTGAGCCATGGATGCTCGCGTGCCGCAGCGACAAACAATTTCTTGTCTTCGGAGCGCAACTCGGCCCGTTCGTCTGGTGAGATAATCGAAGATGAGTAGACACCGTTCTCGTGCCACAAGAAGTCGTCGTGATCGAGATTGAGCCTATCGAGATGGTGGCAGATAGCCCAATTAATCTGTGGGCAATGGTCTTGCAAATAGATCCGTCCCGGTCCGTCGACAATTATCCGAGTCATCAAGAAAGGCGGTGACTGCGGGGTAATCGACCACTCCTTGAACCCCACCACGCCAACTGCAAGCAGAGCGACAATCCCAACCATTACAGCCCCTAGAACCGCTAGATGCGCCCATGGTTTCCATCTCAGCAGCGCCGCGACAATCAGTAAGCCCAGTGCTGTGATCAGGTTGGTCATATGCATGACGAAACTTGCGCTTACGAGCAGGAGGATGCAGATGCGGCGCAACCTATTCAGCCGCTCCCAAAAAAGGGCAGCCACTATGATCGCCAGCGCTAAGATACCGTTGAAAATGTCCGGCATGACATAGGAAACGGTCCATGATCCGGTGGTGAGAATTGCGACGGACATGATGACAATTGTGTAATACCGAACTGGAAGTTTTGGGCACAGCATCTCGAACGCCAAACGCAGCATCAAAGCAACGATCACTGCCTGTATCGCTATCACCAACCAGAGCGAGCCAACGTTCGTCGCGATGTATTCGAATAGTGAATAATAGGCAGATCGCACGCCCTTTGCCATGCGCAACGCGTCTTCGGTCGCTGCCCCATGGCTTGGGTGAAACATGGCAGCGATCTTGTCGATCGCCGCCCTTCCGCCTTTGTAATAGACGCGGGTGTCTTCAAAGACGATAGGCGACCTGTTGACCATGGCTGGCAGGCACAAGACTGCGAAGTTCACCGCAAGAAGGGAGATATTGGCGAGCCAGGTAAGCCTCGGATTTTGCCTGACCAGATCAGCCACGTTGAGCCACCGTATGGAAAGGGTCACTCACAGCGACGCAGCCTGAATGCGGTTTCAGGCAGGCCCGGGATCGTGCTGAACCCTTAGAGTGCCGCAGTGCCGGAAGCAGCTGGCGGGAAACGGCTGATAGAAACCGAGCCAGCCAATTGTCCATTGTTGTCGATCGCGGCATTCTTTCACATCCTCGTTGAGCATCGGTGCTTGACGTAGAACGGTCGCGGACGCGGGCCGATCTGGAGACGCAATTGCAGACCGGCCTCCAGCCTGTTGCATCAGACACCAGTCCGATTGGTGCCTTGTACTGAGGCTGCATTGGCACATTCAACGCGACGTGAACTCACTCAAAGGGACGGTCACACACACGCTTCCTTCCTCACCTCGAGGTGATCGTGGGTGGCACCCGAGCCTGGTCGCGGACAGCTTACAACGCGAAGCACCGCAGATGAATTGGTGGAACCGGTACTCCAGACATCGGGCCTCACCTAAAAGTTTATCCACAGGCGCCAGCCTGGCTTTGACCGAGCCTCACCCAAGCTGCTACCCAGCGGTGGTGACTTTTTTTGACGCTGATCGATTTTCGTACGTGAACGACCATTGCGGATTCGCTGTTATTGCTGCGAAACCGACGAGAATGCGCAAGAAGCAACTGGCGTCCGGCAGAGACCAGTGATGCAGGGACTGACCGCGAACGATACGGTCGAACTAACGATCCTTATGCCTTGCCTCAACGAGGCAGAGACGCTGGCGTTCTGCATCAGAAAGGCCCGCTTGTTCCTGTCTCGAACGGGAATCAGCGGCGAGATCCTGATCGCGGACAACGGCAGCATCGATGGTTCGCGGACGATTGCGGAGAATCTTGGCGCTCGCGTCGTTCTGGTAGCCAACCGAGGCTACGGCAGCGCGCTGCGAAGTGGCATCCGTGCCGCGCACGGTCGTTTTGTCATCATGGGCGATAGCGACGACAGCTACGACTTCAGCCTGTTGGACGATTTTGTCGAAAAGCTCCGCGGCGGCTGTCAGCTTGTGATGGGCAACCGCTTCACGGGCGGCATCTTGCCAGGGGCCATGCCACCTCTCCACCGCTATATTGGCAACCCCGTGCTGACCGCCATTGGACGCTTGTTCTTTCGTAGCCCCTGTAGGGACTTTCATTGTGGATTGCGCGGCTTCGAGCGTAGCGCGATCCTCGGTCTTGACCTGCAGAGTCCCGGCATGGAATTTGCCACCGAGATGGTGGTCAAGGCATCCGTCCATAATCTTCGCATCTCGGAAGTACCAACCACGCTTTCACCGGACGGGCGGTCACGCCCACCGCATTTGCGGAGCTGGCGAGACGGGTGGCGCCATCTGCGCTTTCTGCTGCTCTTCTCACCGAGCTGGCTGTTCTTGTATCCGGGGATGGCACTGACCTTTCTTGGGGCCGCGACGATGGCGTGGTTGATCCCCGGATCACGTGTGGTTAGGGGGGTTACATTCGATATCCATACATTGTTCTACGCGGCATTGGCAGTCGTCATCGGTGTCCATTCCACCCTGTTCTGGATTCTTGGGCAGGTCTATGGCATGCGCGAAGGCATTGTTTCACCGAATCAAGAATTCCTTCGAATTTTGAGCCACGCTACGCTGGAACGCTGTCTGATCAGCAGCGGCACGCTTGTACTCATTGGCGTGGCACTGGGTGTGACGGCGCTGATGAGCTGGAGCAACGCCGATTTCGGTCCCCTGAGCGTAGTGCGCACCATGCGGCTCGTCATACCGTCCGGTACGCTGATCATGGTTGGACTGCATATAATCTATGGGGCATTTTTCCTGAACCTGCTGTACATTCGCTCGACGGTGGGTCATGGTGATGATTGGCGAGAGCAGGCCATCACTTAACCGTGCAGCCCCCTGCTTATCGGCTTGTATTGCCACGCTTGCCGGCAACACCGAGTAGTGACTCCTCCCGCCGCTTCTCTTTTTGCGCTGTAGACATGGCCGAGACGGGCCAGCTATTGCACGGTCGCTGACCGGCCGCTGGTCCTGGTGGGCGCAGCGGGATCGAGTGGCTGGCATGGCACTGGATTGGAGTGTGACATGAGCGCTTCCCGCACCCTCGGCACCACGGTCAGTGGGCGAGAGAGATCACTTTCGTCTTTTCCCGGCGCCGATACGATCGGGTTGAAGAAGCGGTTCGCGCCAAATCGCTGGGCGTTCTATGCCGGCACCGGCGTCATACTGGCGACACTATTGCTGCCGGCTTCGATGCTGTCCTACTATGGCCTCTATTCCATGGAGCCCGGCGGCAACCCGCTGACCAAACTCCATCCTGCCACCTATCTGTCGTTCCTCGCCGCCTGGTTCGCCCTGTACGGCGGCAAGAGGAACGACGGCGGCATGATCCGACTATTCCGTGACCAGCCTGCGCTCGGCTGGGCGGTGGCATTGTTGCTGTTTTGCATGGCCTATTCGCTCCTTGTGGTAGGCGTCAGCGGCGTGGCCGTCTATATCGACACATTTCTTGCGGCAATGTTGACCACGATTGCGTTCAATGTCGCATCCGACCGGCAGCGCAGAATTGTCGGCACCATCATGGTAACGATCTGCGTGCTCGACGTGCTGCTCGCTGTCTACGAGGTCAGGGTAGGGGACCACTTGCTGCCGCAGGGCGAGCTGGACACGATCGAACAGGCGACGGCTGCTCAATATGAGGCGCTTTCTGCCGACGCCAGTGAATTTCGTGGCTTTGCGTTCTGGACCCATCCATTGACCGGCGCGCTCGCGACGGCCATGGCCGCCCTCATGGTGCTCGGTATGGGAATGCGCTGGCGTCGTGTCGTCGTTCTGCTTGCCATCTTCGCCATTGGCCTGCTCGCCTACGGTGGCCGTGCCGCGCTGGTGACGACGATCCTGATGCTCACGTCCGCGGCGTTGTTCCAACTTGCCGCCGGCCTGGCCACGCGCCGTCTCAACGTCGGCTTCCTCGGCGCCTTCATCGGCAGTGTGTTTGTGCTACCAGCCTTGTTCATCCTGCTGGTCTCCACAACGGGCATTGGCGATCGAATCATGACGCACCTTTATCTGGACGACAGCGCGCAGGTGCGCATCGTCCAATGGCGAGTGCTCGGACACCTAAATCTGAAAGAGGCTCTGTTGGGCGTGCCGATCGATCGGGTCAACAGTCTTAAGCAACAGGTCGGGCTCACTGGGATAGGCGCGGACATCGAAAACCCCTGGCTGCTGACGTTCCTGGGCCTTGGCTTAGTCGGATTCCCGGTTTTGGTCGGGTCGCTGTTCCTGTTTTTGTGGCATCTCGGCCAGCGCGCCAACAGGCCCGTTGGCTGGTTGATCATCATGGCGACGTTGTTGATCTGCTCGACTTCAAATTCGCTTGGTCGAAAAGCGCCCGACCTGATCCTCATGACCGGCTTCCTGTTCGGTGTGGCCGGGTTCCAAAAGTTGGGTGAGGTCGATGAAGCCGAGGCGCAATCGACAGCTATCGCGCCGCACGTTCCGACCGTTCCACGTAGCGCCCTCGCGTTGGCTTCCGAAAGTCGTATACGCGGGCTGTCCGATCGACCTCGAGACCGCCCCGGCACGCTTGGAGCCCGCCCAGGGGCTTCATAAAGGATTTCCATTCCCCTTTATGAGCACGCGGCGAATAAATCCAAGGCGAAGGAAGGCGAGCGCGCTGTGGTTACGGTTCTCCCAATCCTTGGCGAGCCGACGACACCATGCCCGTGGGAATCGGTTGGTCCGCCTCGCGTTGAAGCAGGAGTGAGCGTTGGCCGCTACCGAGGCGGCTTTGACGGACGCGTCGCTCGCTCCTCCCCCGCCGGTGCGCACCCTCAAGCGCGGCCCCTAGCCGAAGGGCAGTTGCAGCCTCGGTGGACCCGGGCCAATGGGTGGCGGGTCCCCAATGTCAGAAAAATCCAGAAATGTTGGTTTTGTATTGCAAATGGTCCGGTATCCGGTATAATATGAGACTTCTGCGATCGGAGGGATAGGTCGCGATGGCGTTTCACTTCAGAAATCCGCGCCTCGCGCGCGATGCCAGGTTCTCGGCTCTTAATGCGAATAGAGAAGTGCCGATCTATGATCCTGACGGGGTTTTGGAACGGCTCAACAAGACCCTACGGCGTCGGCTGGCGGACCGTATGGAGGCTGTCTTCCACGCCTCCTGTGTGACAGGAGAGCTGGAGACCGCCGCTGAGCTGATCACGGGTACTAGGAAACGTGCAGGAACGGGGACGCCGCGCGTTCGGCGATGAGCGGCGGATCAGCGACGACCCTGTGGCGAAGGCCCAAGCCGCACTGGCGGCGCGCCGGCGCGGAAGCTTCGGCATGTCCTCCGGACCCGCCTGAAGGCGGGTTCACTTCGCACGATCCAACGCGCGGCCAGCCGTGCCGCGGCAGGTGAACGCCACTACCCCCGACGGACATATGGCCGAACGGCATCGAACAACCGAGCAGAAGGGGCCAGTCGCGGCCCCTCGCCCTCGTCCACCGGCGGCACGATCGTAACCCGCCAGGTGGGGAGCGTCCTGAGCGACGCCTGAGCGACAGGATGGTCCAGTAGCGGCTGGTTCAGTGACGGACCCACGATCACCGGCGTGCCGCGCCCGATCGCCTCGGCCACCACGGACAGCGCGAGGCTGTCGGCAATGCCATGCGCCAGTTTGTTGAGCGAATTGAAGCTGCACGGCGCAAACAGCACCACACCACGCGGCGGTCGTGGACGGATGGCGAGATCGAAGTATGACTCGACCACCTGCACGCCCTCGACATCGGCCAGATCGCGCGGCGCAATCACGCGGGAGGCGTTTGGCGTCGGGATCGCAATAACGGTCGAAAATCCAAGTCCGATCAGTCCGCGCAGCAACTCGGGGCAACGTGACGCTGTCGAAGTGCCGCTGAGCACCAGATAGACCACGTCGAAACGTTCATTACCCGCACCGTCACCAAGGCTCATTGCGCCCATCCGGTTATGCGTTGCCGACAAGCTACAGTAGGATCAGGCGCTCGTACCGTCCATCGACGATGAACCATGGAGCGTGCGTCATGATGCCTGCGGAGTTCGACGTCTCGGGGAAAGTCGTCTTCATCACAGGGGCCGGACGCGGCATCGGCAGGGGGATTGCGGAGGTGCTGGCCGAGGCCGGCGCGGATATCGCCCTCAATGCGCTGACACCGAAATACGTGGAAGACGCGGCGGCGAACATCGCGGCGGCGTCAGGACGGCGCGTTGTTCCTGTCATCGCCGATGTGACCAAGGCGGACGAAGTCCGACGCGCCATCGACTCGATCCTCGCGACGTTCGGCCGGATCGACGTCCTGGTGAATGCGCTGGGCGATTCCATCCGCAAGCCACTGGTGACGCTGCCCGGGAGTGCCGACGCGCCCGGGGTTTCCGACGACGAACTCCGGTTCATCATGGACATCAACCTGACGGAGGCATTGCTTTGCACGCGCGCGGTCGGCCCGCACATGCTGGCACGCCGCTCGGGCAAGGTGATCAACATCGCGTCGTGGACCGCGCATCAGGGCGGCCGTGACATGGTCATCTACACGACAGCAAAGACCGCACTCGCCGGATTTACCCGGGCGCAGGCGCTCGAATGGGCGCCGTACAACGTGCACGTCAATGCCATCGCACCCGGCATCTTTCCCGACGTCGTGACATCGGGCGAAGAGCGTGTGAGGCAGAGCACGCAGCGAGCGGAGCAGACCGTGCCGCTGAGGCGCCCCGGGCGGCTCCGCGAAGTCGGGTATCTCGCGCTCTACCTGGCATCGAGCGCGTCGGATTACATGACCGGGCAGACCATACTGCTCGACGGAGGTCTGGGACTGTAGAAACAAGGGAGGTTCACCATGTCGGACAGCCGCACGCAGCGGATAGAACAACTCGCTCCGGAACTCGAAAGCATCATCTCCGTATCGGAGACCATTCACCACCTCGCCGACGGCTTCGGCGGGCCGCACGGACCGGCGGAAGGACCGCTGTGGTGGAAGGAAGATCGCTGCCTGTTGTTCAGCGACATCCACAACAACAGACGCATGAAGTACGTGGCTGGCAGCGGCGTGACGGTGTTTAAGGAGCCGACGAATCGCGCCAACGGACTGACCAGAGACCTTCAGGGCAGGCTGATCGCGTGTGAACACGACTCGCGACGGGTCACCCGACAGGAACTGGATGGCAGTACCACGGTGATCGCGAACAGCTTCCAGGGGAGGCAGCTAAACCGGCCGAACGACGTGGTGGTGAAGTCTGATGGCTGCATCTATTTCACCGATCCGTGGACCAGTCCCGCGCCAGCCGAGCAGTGGGACCTGACGTTCTCCGGCGTCTATCGCGTCACTCCGGATCTGGGAACGATGACGCTGCTGATCGCGGATTTCATCGTGCCGAACGGCCTTGCATTCTCGCCCGATGAAAGCGTGCTCTACATCAACGACTCTCGCCGCGGGCACATCCGTGCGTTTGATCTGTTGCCGAACGGCACGCTCGCCAAGCAGACCGACCGTGTGTTCGTCGACCTTCGCGGCGACCAACCGGGAGTCCCTGACGGCATGAAGGTCGATGTGGAAGGCAACGTCTACTGTGGCGGCGCCGGCGGCCTGTGGATCATGGATGCGAAAGGCAGGAAGCTTGGCCGCATTGTGCACGGGGCGCCTGCCACCACCAATCTGGGGTTCGGTGGCGACGACTGGAAGACGCTATACTTCACCAGCCGGAATCATCTCGGAGCAGTCAATGTAAAGATTCCGGGAATCCCGGTGCCTGCTCCGAAAAGATAGCCGGCTCCCTATCCACCCCGCCACGCCCGGCGGATACGCGCAAGCCAGCCGAGTGCCTGCCACTCGGCTTCGGCTTCGCGCATGGCGTCGGCGGATTGCGCGGCTTCCCAGGCCGCGTAGCGTGCCGCCTCCATGGCCGCTTCGGCCTCCGCCAGGTCATCGCGCAGCGCATCGATCCGGTCACGCAGCAAATTGGCGCGGCTGCGCTCCGCGTTCAGCGCCTGCTGTGCGCGGTCCGCCCGCTCCCGCTCGGTCTGCGCCGCATGCTCCGCGGCCTCCGCCCGCTCGCGCAGGACGGCAACGGACGCCTCCAGTGCGCTGATGGCCTGACTGACATGGCCGTCGGCATCGAAGATCCTGCCCAGCGCCGGCTCGGACCACGCGGGCGGAACGAGTGCCCGCATGATGCCGTGGTTGTCCTTCTGGCGCCGCCAGCCTCGGCGCAACACCAGCTTGATCGCAGAAGACGTGGCAATCCTGCGGGCTTGCGCCAGTTCCGTGTACGTCATCCATCGGCTGTCCGCATCGTCCGCGGACCCGTTCGCTCCAGCCTGCATGCCGGCCGTCCCCCTTCCCGCATGAGTGCCCGGACACCGGCATTGGATGCGCGGAAGCTACGAGACGCAAGCGTTTCCATCGGAGGTCATCGTGTCGTTGCAACGATGGCTCCGTCCAGACAAGGATCATTGCAATTTCTTCATCTCCCGATGGAACAACCGCTTGCCGCGTGCTTGCTGTAAGGTTGCAAGTAATTTCGGAGACTCACGACAACGCGACTACCGCACCATCTGCTTCGACCGCTACAATCATACCCGACAACGTCAGGATAATTTGGGTCGCCAAGCCAGCCTTCATCGAAAGGCCGCTGGCGAAACCTCATCACAGCAAAAGTGTCTTGCTCGCAGGCGGTGGTCTGCTGACGCCGCCAGCGAGTTTTTTGGAGCAGGAGAATGACGATGTCGGAAACCACGATCGCGCACTTGAATCGAGTGCGGCCTTGCTGCGGGTCGTCGAACGCGTGGCACGCGATGCGCTAGGTCCGCTGCAAAACCGGCCGCGCACCGGCGTGCCGGGCTGAGGCAGGTCAATCGGCCAAGCGTGCGGGAGGGGCGGAAACGCCGGTTCGCTCCTCCCTTCGCCGTCGTTCGCGCAAGGCGATGTAGATACCGGACGTGATGATCACGCTCGCGCCGGCCCATGTCCAAAGATCGGGAAAATTCCCGAACACGACGTAGCCAAGTATGACGGTGCCGACCAATTCGACATAGCCCAGCGGAGCGATCACTGCGGCCGGTCCGAGCTGGAATGCACGAATGACCAGGTAGTGTCCGAAACCGCCCAGCAGTCCCAGGCTGCAGAACAGCAGCCCATCCAGGATCGACCGCGGCATTACGAAGACGAATGGCATCGCCAGGCTCATCCCGAGCGAACCGAACAGCGCCGCGAAGATGATCCCGGTTGCCGCGCTGTCGTAGCGGCCGGCCAGACGCGTGGCGATCATGTAGAGCGCATAGGCAAACGACGAGACAAGCAACAACAGCACCGCCGGCTCGCGAAAGCCGCTGCCGGGCCGGATCACCATCAGGGTACCGGCAAAGCCGACCACCACCGCGCTCCACCGTCGCCAGCCGACCTGTTCGTGCAGCAGCGGGACCGACAAGGCCGTGACGATCAGCGGCGCGCTGAAGCCGATCGCCGATGCGGTTGCCAGCGGCACTCTGCCGATCGCCATGACGAATATCAGGTTGCTTGCCAGCATCAGCACGGAGCGGCCGATCTGTACCGCTGGTCGTCGCGAGCGTAACAGTCCCCAGCGATGCTGCGGCAGGAACACGACCAGCATGACGATCAGGTGTCCGGTGAAGCGTGCCCAGGTGATCTGCGCCGCTGGGTAATGTACGGCGAGCAGCTTGACCGCGACGTTCATGAAGGGAAACGTCGAGACGCCGGCGCACATCAGCAGGATACCGCGCAGCGCGTCGGTTGGCCCACGCTGCGTGCGCGCTGTCACAAGCGCGGGAATTCAGATAATCTTCCGCTCTCGCAGGTCGCGGATCTGCTCCGTGCTGTAGCCTAGTTCGCCCAGCACTTCTTCATTGTGCGCACTAAGCTCCGGCGCAACGCCGATCCGCGCCGGGGTCTCCGAAAACTGCCACGGCGTGCCATGCACCTTCAGCGTCTTGCCATGCTTTGGATACGCCACCTCGGTGACATAGCCGTTCGCCACCACGTCGGGATCGTTCGACGCTTCCAACAGCGTGTTGATCGGTGCCGACACGATGTCCGCGCCACGCAGCCTGGCGACCCAGTCATCGCGCAACCCGGTGGCGAACAGATCATCCAAAGTGCGCAACAGCGTCTCGCGCCGTTCGTCCGAGCCGATGATCACGCCAAGGCTGCCAAAGCCCGCCTTCTCCAGCACTTCGAAAAAACCGAGCGCAGTCATCGCCGTCTTCCAGTGCCGCGCGCCATTCAGTTGGAACACCAGCGGCTTGCCGTCACGGTCATTGAAGCTTGCGCTCAGCCCCGGTCGTTCGGGCGTGCCGGTGACGCGCGCCTGCCCGGTCACCGGATTGCGGTTGCGCCACATCGCTGTGGTGAGCGTCCAGCCCATCAGCCGGATCTGCCCGCCGAGCAGCGAGCAATCCACCTTCTGGCCGATCGCCTGTCGCACGGGCATGCGTCAACGCCGCGAGCGCGCCGCCGAATGCCAGGATCGCGCAGGTTTCGTCCGCGACGGACACGATGCCCGTGCGCAGCGGCTGTCCCGGTGCCGAGTACGCCTCGGCAATACCGCCCAGCGCCTGCGCCATCGAGTCAGTACCCGGCAGATCGGCATGCGGTCCCTTCGGGCCATAGCCGGAGATCGACACATACACCAACCGCGGATTGACCTTGCGCAGATCCTCGTAGCCAAAGCCGTTCTTCTCCGCGGCGCCCGGTCGGAAGTTCTGCCCGAATATCTCCGCACGCGCGACCAGCTTGTGCAGGATCTCGCGCCCCTCCTGCGTCTTCAGGTTCAGTGTCACGCTTTTCACGCCGCGATTGTTGGTCTCGAAGTATGTGCTAGGGAGACCGGGCAGCACGGTGCTGCCGCGCGAGTTGTCGCCACCCTCCGGCACCTCGATCTTGATGACCTCCGCGCCGAGATCGGCCATCAGCATGTAAGGCACGGTTCCGGCCTGCGCGGTGGAGCACGCAACGACCTTGACGCCCTGAAGCGGTCCGTGGGGTGCAGTCATGTCAAACCTCCAGATGGCACGCAACGAGATGTCCCCGCGTGACCTCACGCAGGACAGGTTCCTCCTCGCTACAACGCCGCATGACAAAAGGACAGCGCGTATGGAACCGGCAGCCGTGCGGCGGATTGAGCGGCGATGGAATTTCGCCTGTCAGCACGATCTCGTCATCGGCCCGATCGACACGCGGCGGCAGCACCGCGGACAGCAGCGCCTTCGTGTAAGGGTGGCGGACATTGTCGAACAGCGATCGCGTCGGAGCGTACTCGACAATCTTTCCGAGATACATGACGACGGTGTCATCGGCCATGTAGCGCACCGTGGCGAGATCGTGTGCAACCAGCAGATAGGCCACGTTGTCCTGTGCCTGGACGTCCTTCAGCAGGTTCATCATCTGCGCGCGGATGGAGACATCCAACGCGGAAACCGGTTCGTCCAGCACGATCAGCCGTGGCCGCGACGCCAATGCTCCGGCCAGCGCGATGCGCTGGCGCTGCCCGCCGCTGAACTCGTGCGGATACTGCGCCGACTGTTCGGCTCGCAGGCCGACATGCTCCAGAAGTTCGCTGACGCGCTCTGCGATCCTGACCCGGTCCCACCCAGCCACGATCAGCGATTCGGCAATGATTCGCCCCGCCGTCATCCGCGGATTGAGCGAGGACCATGGATCCTGGAACACCGCCTGCACCAATGTGCGGTACTCACGCAGCGCCTTGCCGTGCAGCCCGTGGATCGGGCGTCCATCCAGCAGTACCTGCCCGCTGGTGGGCTGCTCGAGGTTGAGGATCATCTTCGAGGTAGTCGTCTTGCCGCAGCCTGACTCGCCCACCAGGCCGAGTGTCCGGCCGGCGGCGATGGCGAACGAAATGTCGTCCACCGCCTTCACCTCGCCGAGCGTCATGGCGAGCAGCACACCTTGGGTGAGGGGGTAGTACTTGCGCAGGTGCTCCACCCGCAGCAGCGGCTCGCCGGTCATGCGGGGGCAAGCCGCCAACAATCCGCGGTATGCGCAACGCCGACATCGAAGCTGTCAGGATACGTGTCGCGGCAACGCGGCATGGCATACTTGCAGCGCGGCGCGAAGCGACATCCGCGCGGCAGATCCAGCATGGACGGCGGCTGGCCGTCGATCGTTGCCAGCCGGCCGGTCGTGCCGGACAACTGCGGCACCGAGGCGATCAGCGCCTGCGTATAGGGATGCGACGGGTGCTCGAACACCTCGCGCACCGGTCCGCACTCCACGATCTGCCCGGCATACATCACCGCCACCCGGTCGCACATCCGCGCCACCACGCCGAAGTCGTGCGTGATGAACAGGATCGCCATGTTGCTCTCCTGCTGCAGACGCTTCAGCAGCTTCAGGTACTGCAACTGGATGGTGACATCGAGCGCGGTGGTCGGTTCGTCGGCGATCAGCACCTCGGGATGCCCGCTCATGGCGATGGCGCCGACCACGCGCTGCTTCATGCCGCCGCTCAACTGATGCGGATATTGCGCGATGCGTTGCTCCGGTGCGGCGATATCGACATGGCGCAGCGCCGCGACAGCCTCGCGCATCACATCGCGCCTCGCCGCGTGGGTGCGGCGGAAGATCGCCTCCCGCAACTGATCGCCAATGCTGAACACCGGGTTGAGCGAGGTCTGCGGGTCCTGCAGGATCATCGAAATCCTTCCCCCGCGGATCTCGCGCATCTCTCGCGGGGTCTTGCGCAACAGGTCGTCACCCCCCAACAGCACCTGACCGGCGACAGTGCGTGCCGATCCCTTCGGGCAGCAGCCGCATGATGGACAGCGCGGTCATGCTCTTGCCGCAGCCGGATTCGCCGACCAGCCCCAGCACCTCGCCACGACGCAGCGTGAAGCTGACTCCATCGACCGCCTTCAGCACGCCGCGGCGCAGGAAGAAGTGCGTGTGGAGATCGCGGATCTCGAGAATGACCTCGCCGCTCATAGTTGGCGGAGTTGCGGATCGAGCCGGTCGCGCAGCCAGTCACCGAACAGGTTGACCGACAGCACCAGCAGCGTGATCGCAAACCCCGGGATCAGCGCGACCCACCAGGCATCGGCGATGCGTCCGCGGCCTTCCGAGATCATCAGCCCCCAGGTCGGCGTGGGCGGTGGAATGCCCGCGCCAAGAAAGCTGAGCGAGGCCTCGGCGATGATGACGACACCGATGTTCAGCGTGACCAGCACCATGAACGTGTTCAGCACATTCGGCAGGATGTGGGTCAGCATGATGCGCAGCGACGAACAGCCCCGCACCTTGGCCAGCGCCACGAAGTCGCGCTGGCGCAGCGTCAGCACCTCGCCGCGGATCACGCGCGCGAAGCTGGCCCACAACAGCAGGCTGATCGCGATCACCAGTGTGACCAGCCCCTGGCCCATCGTCACCGCGAGCAGCAGCGCGAACAGAATGGCGGGGAAGGTGAACGCTGCATCCACCAACCGCATCAGCAGGTTGTCCAATGTTCCGCCGATATAGCCGGATACGATGCCGATCACGAGGCCAACACCGCCGCCGGCGGTGAGCGCCAGCAGCGCCACCAGCAGGCTGACACGCGCGCCATAGATCAGCCGGCTGAGCACATCGCGCCCGAACGCGTCGGTGCCGAGGATATGGCTCATGCTGCCGCCGTCCATCCAGAACGGCGGGACCAGCCGTTCGCGCAGTGCCTGATCGATCGGCGAGAAGGGCGCGAGCAACGGCGCGAACAGCGCCATGCAGATCATGACGGAAATGATGCAGATCGGCACCCACGGCGCGTTGCGCATCATGCGCTTCCCGTCACGCCAGCCGGATCCGCGGATCGACGTAGGCGTACAGAATGTCCACCGTCAGGTTGATCAGCAGGATCAGCATCGCCTTCAGGATGATGATGGCCTGCAGCAGCGGGAAGTCCCGATAGATCACCGCCTCGTAGGTCAGCCGGCCGACACCTGGCCAGGCGAACACTGTCTCCACGATGATCGCCCCGGTGATCAGATTGCCGACGAACACACCCCACAGCGTGAGCACGGGGATCAGCG
The DNA here is from genome assembly GCA_963791495.1 of uncultured Alphaproteobacteria bacterium. Lineage (GTDB taxonomy): Bacteria > Pseudomonadota > Alphaproteobacteria > Acetobacterales > Acetobacteraceae > JAMXLO01. The sequence continues at coordinate 162,351 of CAWBST010000030.1, read as the reverse complement.
CGTTGCGCAGGCAGTGCTTCCAGACCACCACTCCCTCATTCAGCCCCTTGATGCGCGCCAGCTTGACGAATTCGCTGCCCATCACATCCAGCATGCTGGAGCGCACCAGCCGCATGAAGCCCGCGATGAGGAAGCTGCCGAGTGTAATGACCGGCAGGACGTAGTGTTCGGGTCCGCCCATGCGGCCCGAGGGAAGCCAGCCCAGCTCGACACTGAACACAAAGATCAACACCACGCCGAGCCAGAAACTCGGCGTCGCGATACCCAGCACTGCGATGGCACCGGCGGCGCGGTCCACGATATTGCCGCGATTGAGCGCCGCCACCACCCCGAGCGGAATACCCACCAACACGGCAAACAGGATAGCCCATGGAATGATCGCCAGCGTGTTCGGCAGACGCGAAAAGAACACGTCGACCGTCGGCTCGCGCATCCGGATAGACGTGCCAAGGTCGCCGTTCAGCGCATTGCCGATGAAGATCAGGAATTGCTGGTACAACGGACCGTCGAGCCCCAGTGTCTTGATGAGGGCGATACGGTCTTCCGGTGTGGAGCCTTCGGGCAGCATCAGATCGACCGGATTGCCGGTGAGCCGCCCGAGAAAGAACACGATGGCCGCTACCATGAAGAGCAGCACAACTCCCTGGAGCAGGCGCTGGACGATGTATCGCTTCATGGCGGCAGTCTGCCGGCGCTATTTCGGCCAGGGCTTCTCTTCGGGTCGCGGTATGCGCTCGAAAACGTCGCCGAGTTCGTGCCGGCCGGGGATGGCCGCGAACTGCCCGACCAGTTTGCGGTTGATCGCATAGTAGCCCATGCCCTCTATGATCGGCACCGCGATCCAGGTGTCGGCCACCAGTTCCACCATGCGATCTGTCAGCGCGGTGCGCTTCGCCGGATCGCGCTCGGCCAGCAGGTCTTTGACCACCTTCTGATATTCCTGGCAGGTCGCGTCGCAGGTGTTCTTGTCGCCGATCAGATGCTGGTCGCTGTCCGACGCGAAGGAACCGTTGTAGCGCCACGGCACGTCCGGTCGTCCGACGGTGCGATACATCGAGGCGTTGCCTGCCAGACGCGCCTGATCACCCAGAACCAGCGGCGCAAACGAACCCCATTCGTAGTTGGTCAACTTCACGCGGACGCCGATCTTGGTCCACATGTCGACGACAGCGGTGCCGACATCGACCATGAACTGCGTGCCAGGCAGCGCGGTGTTGGCAAAGCTCAGATCGAACCCGTTGGGATAGCCCGCATCGGCGAGCATCTTCTTCGCGAGCACAGGATCATAGCGATAGGCATCCTTGGCCCACTTCTCCCCAGCGATCGGCGCTGTAGTACTCGGTGTAGCGGAAGGTCGCGAACGGATACGGCATGCTCGCCAGGCCGTTCATCACCTGATCGATGATCGCCTGGCGGTCGATCGCCAGCGACAGCGCCTGTCGCACACGCGGATTGGCGATCGGGTTGTCCTTGAACTCGGGACGATAGGCACCCCAGAACTGGTAGAGCGCCTGCATGGTCCCCGGCACCGACAGCACCTCCAGGCCGCCACGCGAGGCACTCAACATCGTGTCCGGGCCGATCGAGGCGATCGCCGCCTCGCCGGTGCGCACCATGGCGATGCGGGTGCTTTCCTCGGGCACCAACAGGATCTGCAGGTTCTTGAAATGCGGCGTGCCGCGCCAGTGCGGATAATCCACCGCCTCGAATTCAAGCCGGTCGCCGGGCACGCTGCGCACGAAGCGCCACGGACCGCTGCCGATCGGCTTGCGGCGGAATTCCTCCTCGCCGACCTTCTCGATATAGGCCTTCGGCATCACCGCGCCTTCCGGCGCCACCGCGCGGCTGAGCGACGGCGGCAGGCCGATCTGCGGCGTGGTCGTGTTGATGTTCAACGTGAGATCGTCGACGACGTCGATGCTCTTGATCGTGCGGCGCATGGTTGGGGCAGCCGCTGCGAGGGAATTCGGCGCCATCTGGCGTTGCAGGCTGAACTTCACGTCCTGCGCCGTCAGCGGATCGCCGTTATGGAATTTCTGGCCGGGACGCAGATGGAACGTCCAGGTCAGGCCGTCCTCGGCCAGTTCCCAGCTTAGCGCGACACCGGGACCGACACCGCCCTTCTGCAGGTCGAACCCGACCAGCGAATCATACATCACCGCCTGATAGATCGCATTGCCTGGCCGCGCCTCCAGGATCGGATCCAACGTCTGCGCGCTGAGCGATTCCACCGCAAAGACCAGCGTCCCCTTCTGCGTTTGGGCCGCAACGGGATGGCAGACGAACGCCGCGAACAGGAGCGCCAGGGTGTATGGCTTGAACCGTGCCGAAATACCCATCGACAGCCTCCCGGACATTTGTCAATTTCTAGGTGTAAGTGCTTTCATCAAGCAGTATTTTCGCTAGCGCAACCCGCGTCAACCAAAGGGAGAAACGGCCATGCCATTCGCTGTCCAACATGTCCATCTGAAGACCCCCGACCCGCGCAAGACCGCGCAGTTCTACATCGACAATTTCGGCGCCACGCTGAAGGGCGACATTCCCGGCCGCGGCGTGCGCGTCGATCTGCACGGCCTGCAGCTCAACATCACCACGCTGATCTCCGTGCAGAACCACGAGCAGCACTACGGCATCGAGCACATGGCGGTGGATACCGACGACTACGCCGGCACTCTGGCGACGCTGCGCCGCAACGGCGTACGCATCCTGGAAGAGCTGCCGCCCAACAACGGCCGTCACGTCGCCTTCGTGGAATGCCCCGACGGCGCGCAGATGGAGGTCATCGAAAGGACGTAGTCACCGCCAAAGCTGTTTGCTGGCCAACGCGGCACCCTGGGCGAGCGCGTCGAGCTTCGCCCAGGCGATGTCCGCGTGTACCCGCCCGCCCAGTCCGCAATCGGTCGCCGCTATCACGCGTTCACGCCCGACCAGGTTGGCGAACCGCACGATGCGATCAGCGACCAGCTCCGGATGTTCGACGACATTGGTCGCGTGGCTCACCACGCCAGGCAGGATCAGCCTGTCGTCTGGCAGCTTCACCTCCTCCCAGACGCGCCACTCGTGTTCATGGCGCACGTTGCCCGCCTCGAAGGAATAGGCACCGGCGTTGATGGCCAACATCACATCGACGATGTCCTTCATCTGGATGTCGGTGGTGTGCGGCCCGTGCCAGCTTCCCCAGCATAGATGGAACCGGATGCGATCCTGCGGCAGCCCTTTGATCGCGGCGTTCAGCGCCTCCACCCGCAGCATGGTGAACTTCCGATATGCCTCGACGGTCGGCTCCGGGTTGACCTGGTCCCAGTTCTCCGCGATCGAGGGATCGTCGAGCTGCAGGATCAGCCCTGCATCGATGATCGCCTTGTACTCCTCGCGCATCGCATCAGCGCACGCGGCCATGAACTCTTCTTCGGTCTGGTAATAGCGATTGCTGATGCGCGAGGCGCTGCCAGGCGCGATCGCGGTCATGAAGCCCTCCTGCGACGCCGCACGCGTCGAGCGCTGCCTTGAAGTTCGCGATGTCGCGCGCGATCGCATCGTGGCCGATGTAGGTGATCGGGCCGACGCACACTGGCCACCTCGGCGCACGCGGACCCGTCGTAATGCCGGATTCCGGATCGCCATAGGCGGCGGCAAATCGCTGCCGGTCGCGGCGATCGGCGAAGCTGGTCAGCATCACCTGGTCCGGCTGCGAACGACGTGCCGGCATGTCGTACAGTCCCGGCCCGGTCGGATCGAGGCCACCGAGGCGCTGGAACGAATAGTGCCACCATGCGCCATAGTTGACGCGATGGCCCATCGCCTTGCCGTATTCGCCATCGCCCGGAACATCGACACCGAGTTCCTTCTGCCGACGCACCACATCGACCACCGCCGACTTCAGTTGCTCCTGGTACTGCGCCTCGTCGATGTTGCCGCCTCCCTGTCGCGCATTGTTCGCCTCGATCAGCGCGGTCGGCCGCGGCAGGCTGCCCGCATGGCTGGTGAGAATATGGTCACGGCTGTATCGCATCATCCCGTCTCCCTCAGCGAACTCTACGCCGCGCCCCTTGCGCCGGTGGCAATACGGCCCGCAGCCCGTGCAAGCAGCGACTGGCACCAGGCGTGGCCGCGCTTGCCGTTGGCCGCGAGGCTCCAGTATGCGTCGATCGCCAGATGCTTGTTGGCGTAGGAGAGTTCCACGATCCTCAGATCGCGCCAACGCACGAGTTCCTCAGCGAGCTTGCGCGGCACCAGCGCGACGCAATCCGCCTGATCCACGACCGCACCAAGCACCAGGAAATTCGGCAGAGTGCACACGCGTCTGGTCTCCAGAACGGAGGTCGGCTGCAGCAGCATCCGCACCTTGTCGGAGACCAGCGGATTCCTCTGGAATGCCGCCTGACGAAACCGGCGAAATGCCTCCGGCGTGATGCGGGCGGGAATGGCGGTGTTCCTTGCCGCGGCGATGCACACCACGTCGTCCTGCCACAGCGGCATGGCGCCGATCCGTTTGCCGAGCGTGTGGCCAAAGGCCCGCGGCGCGATCATGAAATCGACGCGCGCAAGGTCGTCGGCATTGCGCACCCCGCCTTCGATGAACTCGAAGACCACGTTGGGCGCCTCGGTGGCGCATATCTCGGCCAGGATCGGCGCCATCAGCAGGCTGACATAGTCGGCCGTGGTGATCACCACGTGAAGGTCTTCCGTCCCCGGATCGAACGGCGTTGACGGTCGGAGCAGCCGATCGATCTTCTCCAGCACATCGCGCAGAGGCTGCGCCAGCGCCTCGGCGCGATCCGTCAATCGCAGGTCCCGCCCGAGCGACACCAGCAGGTCATCGCCGAACGTCTCTCTCAGACGCTGCAGCGCCTGGCTGACCGCCGGCTGGGTGATGCCGAGTGAGCGGGCGGTCTGAGTGACGCTGCACGTGCGCAGCAGTTCATGCAGGATCGGCAGCAGATCCAGCCTGGTCTGCTTGAGTCGCGGCGCCAGGCTCCGCTCGACCGCCGTCGCGGGAACGTTATCGCCGCCGCTGGCCGACCCTCGGCGGGTCCGAAGCCTGTGCGCCGCCGCGGCGCGTGGTTTCCTGCCCATTGCCGGATCCATAAGCTCCGCTAATATGTCGAATTAGCGCCCCGGCCAGTTCTCGTGGCCGCCGCTTCTCCGTAGTGTACCGTCTGGTTTCGCGAGCTGTCGAGAATCCGCCGTTGCAGAGCGACCTGGACGTGATGCGCTTTGGGAGGATGCCATGTGGGTTCGCAACGCTTGGTATGTCGCCGCGTGGTCGCATGACGTCAGTCACGCCGCGCTGCTGCCGCGCACGATCATCAACCAACCGCTGGTGCTGTACCGCAAGGCTGACGGCTGCGTCGTGGCGTTGGAGGACCGCTGCTGCCACCGCCTCGCGCCGCTGTCGAAGGGTCGGCTGGAGCAGGATGACCTGCGTTGCATGTACCACGGGATGAAGTTCGCCGCGGACGGACGCTGTATCGAGATACCCGGACAAGACCTCATTCCGCCGCGCGCCGCGGTGAAGAGCTATCCAGTCGTCGAGCGAGGAAGCTGGATCTGGGTGTGGATGGGCGACGCCAGCCTGGTGGATGCGACACTGATCCCGGAGACGATCGCCACGACCGACGCTGGTTGGCACATCAAGACCGGTTATCTCGACTACGCCGCGCACTACCAGCTTATCAACGACAACCTGCTCGACCTATCTCATCTGAGCTTCGTTCACGAGAAAACCTTGGGCCGTAACATGCCGCAATGGGCGGGGCAGCGCCCGCAGGTCACGCGGCTCGATCGAGGCGTGCGGTTCCAGCGCTGGTTCGAGAACCGCCCGCATGCCCACTACTACGGACGCGAAGGCGAGGCCTACGACCTGTGGCATAGCTATGACTTCCTGGTGCCCGGCATCTTCATCCAGCGCCCGGCCTGGTATCCGCCGGGAACCGCGAAGCGCATGAACATGCAGCCTCCCACCGAACCGCCGTTGTTCGTGCGTTGCGACGACCAGGCGGTGATCGCCGAGACCGAGCGCACATCGCGATACTTCTATGCAACCGGCGCGCGCAGCGCCGATGCGACAGTAGCGCTGGCCGACGAGATGTTCCGCTTCACCGAGACGGCTTTCCACGAGGACAAGGCGATCATCGAGGCGCAGCAGAAGGTGATCGACCTCGATCCGGACCAGCCGATGATGTCGTTGTCGTCCGATGCCGGCCCCAATCTGTTCCGCGGCATCGTGAAGCAGTTGGTGGACGCCGAGGCAAGGCCGCCGCAACCGGCCCGTGTAGCGGAGCCGGTGGCCCTTGCTGCCGCACAAGGCAACTGAGACAATTCCAACCCGTTCCAAAGGAGCACTCCTATGGCTGACAACATCGATACCTCGACCCGACGGGCGCCAGCCGCGCCGGTCGGCCTCAACCACCTCGTCCTCAACGTGCGCAACATCGAGGAATCGCACCGGTTCTGGACCGAGATCGTCGGTTTCAAACAGGTCGGCGAGATCCATGCCACGCCGAAGCGCCCCAACCCGCCAAAGATGCGCTTCTACAGCGGCGATCACGGCGGCGGCGCCATGAGCCACCATGACCTGGCGATGATCGAGAACCCGAACCTGCCGCCTCCGCCCGCCGAATGGTCCATGACCGGCATGCCGTGCGCGATCAGCCACATCGCGATCGCCTACCCGGATCGTGAGGCATGGCTGAAGCAGCTCGCTTATCTGCAGGAGCGTGGCATCAAGTTCGATCGTCGCGTCGACCACGGCATGACCCACAGCCTCTACATCCACGACCCGAACGGCTATGGCGTCGAGCTGCTCTACGAGCTGCCGCGCGAGGTCTGGGAAGGCGACATCGACGCCGCGCTGAATTTCGCGGAGCAGTTGCCGACCGAGGGCCCGGAAGCACTACGCGACAAGACGGAAGACGTTCCGGTATTCAAGCAACCCGCCACTGTGTGAGGTCCGCCATGGCGAAGCGCCAGAGCGTCAACGGGTCGCGTGCGCGGCACGAGAACCCGATCCCCAACGCCAGCCGCATCGGCAACGTCGTCATGTCCAGCGTGATCGGCGGATCGAATCCGGGCACGCGCGAGCTGCCGCCGACGCTGGAGCAGCAGGTCGCCAACGTGTTCGGCTACATCCGCCATGACATCGAGGCAGCCGGCGGAACCGTCGATGACATCATCAAGATCACGTTCTGGGTGAAGGATCCGGCGAAGCAGCGCGCCGCGCTGAACGACGAGTGGGTGCGGATGTTCCCCGACCCGGATGCGCGCCCGGCGCGGCACACGCAGCCCTTGCCCGCCGACAGCCGCGCCCTGGTTCAGGCCGACTTCATCGCCGTCCTGTCCTGACCGGATGCGATCGAGCCCCCTCGACCTCTCCCGCGTGCGGGAGAGGTCGGCGAGCGGAGCGAGCCGGGTGAGGGTCGTGGTGCCATGAACGACATCCCCGAGTCCACCGCCACGATGAAATTCGGCATCGGCCAGCCGATCCGGCGCCTCGAGGACGTGCGGCTGCTGACCGGCAAGGGTCGCTACCAGGACGATCAGACGTTCCACCGGCAGACCTGGTGCGTGTTCGTGCGCTCGCACCACGCGCACGCGCGCATCCGCTCGATCGACACAGAGGCGGCATCGCAGTCGCCAGGCGTGGTGGCGGTGTTCACCGGCACCGACTACGCGAATGACGGCATCGCCATGCCGAAGGCGGCGATGCCGCGCAAGAAGCGCGACGGCTCGCCGATGTTCGCGCCGCAACGCCCCGCGCTCGTGGTCGATCGCGCGCGCTATGTCGGCGATCCGGTGGCGATGGTGATCGCCGAGACTCTGGCGCAGGCGAAGGACGCCGCGGAGCTCGTCGCAGTGGACTACGAGCCGCTGCCATCGGTGACATCGGTCGCTGAGGCAGCGGAGCCGGATGCGCCGCGCGTGTGGGATGAGAACCCCGACAACATCTCGCACACGACAGAACGCGGCAACCGCCAGGCCACCGACGCGGCGTTCGCGCAAGCCGCGCACATCGTGAAGCGACGCTATGTCGTCACGCGTGTCCACGCACAGTACATGGAGCCACGCGGCGCGATCGGCACCTACGATCCGGCGGAGGACCGGTACACGCTGTATGCCGATGTGAACTATCCGCACCGCGTGCGGAACATGCTCGCCAACATGGTGTTCAAGGTCCCGGAGAGCAGCGTGCGCGTGGTGTGCCACGACGTGGGCGGCGGCTTTGGTGCCAAGGGCTGGCAGTATGTCGAGCACCGCCTGACCTTATGGGCCGCGCGCAAGATCGAACGCCCGGTCAAATGGCGCTGCGAACGTTCCGAGGTCATCCTTGCCGACGAGCACGGGCGCGACAACGTCGGCACGATCGAGCTGGCGTTCGATGCCAATGCGAAGATCATCGGGCTGCGGCTGCATATGCTGGCCAGCATCGGCGCCTATATCGCCTCGGACCGCCAGTTGCTCACGCCGTTCGGCCAGATCGGCACCGTCGTCGGCATGTACGACATTCCGGCCGCCTGCGTGACCATCGACGCGGTGCTGTCCAACACCAGTCCGACCGCGCCCTATCGCGGCGCCGGCCGTCCGGAAGCGAGCTATCTGATCGAGCGCGCGATGGAGGCAGCGGCGCGCGAGCTGAAGATGGATCCGGTCGAACTGCGCCGCTGCAATCTCATTCCCGATGCGAAGATGCCCTACAAGACGGCGCTCGGGCCGTTCTACGATTGCGGGCAGTTCAGCCGGAACATGGAGATGGCTTTGGAAGCGTCCGACCGCGCGGGCTTCGCGGCGCGGCGCGAGGCATCGCGTGCGCGTGGCATGCTGCGTGGCTTCGGCTTCGCCAACGCGATCGAGCAGGCCGCCGGACCGACGCCCGAATACGCGGAAATCCGGTTTCAGCCGAGCGGCAGTGCGATCCTGCTGATGGGCACAAAGACACACGGACAGGGGCACGAAACTGTCTTCAAGCAGATCCTGTGCGACCGCCTCGGGATCGACCCGAAGGAAGTGCAGTTCATCGACGGTGACACCGACCGCGTCGCATTTGGCATGGGTTCGAACGGATCGCGCTCGATGGTGGTCGGCGGTTCCGCGCTGACGCTCGCCGCACAAAAGGTGATCGACAAGGGCAAACGAATCGCCGCGCACCTGCTGGAGGCGGCCGAGGCCGACATCGAGTTCGCCGACGGCAGGTTCAGCGTCGCGGGCACCGATCGCGCGATAGCGCTGAAGGACGTGGCGCGTGCGGCGTTCCAGCCGGCGCGGCTGCCGCCTGGCATTGAGCCCGGCTTCTACGAGCACGCCACTTACGCTCCGACGCTCAACACGTTCCCCAACGGCTGCCACGTCTGCGAGGTGGAGATCGATCCCGACACCGGCGAGGTGGCGTTGCAATCCTATCTAGTCGTCGATGATGTCGGGACGGTGATCAATCCGCTCACCTTGGCGGGCCAGATACACGGCGGCGTCGTGCAGGGCGTCGGCCAGATCCTGATGGAGCAGGTGGTTTACGAACCGGAATCAGGCCAGTTGCTGACTGCAAGTTTCATGGACTACTGCATGCCTCGCGCCGACGATATGTGCAGCATGCGCATCGTCTCCAATCCCGTGCCGACCGAGGGCAACCCGCTTGGCGCGAAGGGCGCCGGCGAGGCCGGCTGCGTCGGCGCGCTTCCCGCGGTGATGAACGCCATCATGCATGCACTGGAGCCGCTCGGCGTGCGCGAGCTCGACATGCCGGCGACCAGCGATCGCGTCTGGCGCGCGATCCGCAACGCGAAGACCGCATAGGTGCACGAACTGAGAACCGGTGCCGAGTATCGCAAGGCGCTGCGTGACGGACGCAAGGTCTGGGTCATCGGCGAAGGCGCGGTCGAAGACGTCACCACGCATCCGGCCACGCGTGCCATGGTCGATGAATATGTCGCTTGGTACGACCGGCACTTCGATCCGGCATGGCAGGAAACCTTGCTCAAAGACGAGGCCCTGCCCTGGGGCTACGTGCTGCCGAAGAGCGCTGACGATCTCGTCGGCATGGGCCGCTGCTTCTCGGCCACGACTTTCCTCAGTGCCGGCAACATCACGCACACGCCAGCCTATGGACTCCTGATCGCGCTCGGCATCCTGGGTGCGGTGCAGCACTTCGGCCTCCACCCGGAACAGATCGCCAGCGCGCAGTCCTATCGCCACCGCATTGCCAAGACCGGACGCTTCCTGACGTTCTCTTCAGGCGCCCCGACCATCGGCTATCGCATGCGTCCGGATCCCGCGGAGCGCGTGGCGTTGCGCATCGTGCGCGAGACCGACTCCGGCGTGGTGCTGCGCGGAAAGATCGGTATGCACACCAGTCCCCCGTACGCCGAGGACGTCTATGTCGGCGCACTGTGCGGCGCGGAATACGACAAGCAGCGTGCCACCTTCATCGTGCCGGTGAATGCGCCGGGCGTAACGGTCATCTGCCGGCGGATTTCGGCGCGCGACACCAATACGTTCACCGCGCCGCTCAGTAGTCGCTACGACGAACTGGACGGCCAGATGTGGCTGGATGACGTGCATATCCCGTGGGACCGCATGTTCCTCGTCGACGCGTCGCCGGAGCTGATCGCGCGCTGGCTGTTCTGGCATCAGCTCTATTGTTGGCTGTCCAAGGCCGAGGTCACGCTGGGTCTGGCCCTCGCCTGCACGCATGCGATGGGGCTGATGAGAGATGCAGCGACGATCGACTATCTGCTCGATCTGATGACCGACGTGCAGACGGTGCGTAGCTGCCAGGTGGCGGCGGAGCGTGATCCGCAGTTCACACCGGCGGGATATTGTTATCCCAATGTCAGCCATCTTGCCGCCGGGAGCATCGCCATGCTGAAGGCACGCCCTCGCATGAGCGAGATATTGCGCATCGTCCCCGGTTCCTCGCTGGTTGTCGCGCCGACCGACCGCGACCTTGCCGATCCCAAGATGGCTGCCGGCCTGGAGGCTTCCTTCAGCGGCGGCGGCTACACCGCGACACAACGCGCGGCGCTGTTGCAGATGGCATGGGACCACGTCTCCTCCGCACTGGACGCCCGTGAGTCGGCGTTCGAGCTGCACGCCAACGGTGGAATTCCTCGCTGGCGTGAGCGGTTGCGCACCAGTTTCGACAGCTACAACGAACTGGCCAACGGCGTGTTGCGCCAACTGAACGTGGCGATGCCGGACATAGATCTAAGCAGCATTCGCAACGCGCCGATGATACCGCGACGGCCGGTGAATGTGGAGGGAAACAAATGAGCGAGTTGTCGCCGAAGACGCGCGAGGCGCTGCTCCGCGTCGGAACGTCGACTCTGACCGGTGTGCTGAACCGGCGTGGCATGCGCAGCATGTTCATGCAGGATGTCTGGCCGATCCGCCACGACATTCCACGCATGGTCGGTATCGCGTTCACCATGCGCTTCATCCCATCGCGCGAGGACAAGGATGGCCCCGCCGCGCGCGGTCCGCGTGGGCAGATCCAGAGTCAGGCAATGGAGACCTGTCCGCCGGGCCATGTTCTCGTCGTTGATTCTCGCGGCGACGCACGCGCCGCGTCGGCGGGCGACCTTTATGTGGGGCGGTTGAAGGCGCGCGGCTGCGCCGGCATCGTCACCGACGGCGGCCTCCGCGACACGGACGGCATCTTCAAGACCGGTCTGCCCGCTTACCATCGACGTGCCTCGTCACCGCCGAGCCCGATCGCGCATCATCCATGCGATCTCAATCTGCCGATCGCGTGCGGTGGCGTCGCGGTGTATCCGGGCGACATCATCGTCGGCGATTGCGATGGCGTCGTGGTCATCCCGCCGGACATCGTCGATGAGGTCGCCGAGGAAGCACTCAGCACAACGCTTTATGAGGAATTTGCCGAGGAAGAAGTTGCGCGCGGACGCGCGTTGCCAGGGCTGTTCCCAGCCGCGGGCGAAGAGGCAAAGCGCGACTTCGAGGTTTGGAAGAAGGCTCGCTCCGACGGCTGATGGTGTTCTGTGCAATGCCGCCAACCACTGTCATTGCGAGTTCCTCACCGGCCGTCGGGCAGACCCGCCCTGGATGAGACTGGCGCAGTTCGTCGCGCGCAGCTTCCACCCGTCATTCCCGCGCAAGCGGGAATCCAGCGTGGCGAGGTCTCACCAGTGTACTGGATTCCCGCTTGCGGGGGAATGACGGAAGAGGCGAGGCCGGTGTCGGGGTTTCTTGTTAGGAGCGTAGCGACGAAGCAATCCCCATCGAGCATTGCGCGCACAACTCGGTGGAGATTGCCGCGTCGCTGCGCTCCTCGCAATGACAGGGACGTCGCATGGGCGGTATTGAAGCCGCGCTGATCCCGACCGGTCAGCGCTGCTCAGCGGCGTGCTGGCTGATGCCGGCAAAAATTTGACGCCGCCCGCTACATCGTTCAGCTTGTCACTGATGCCGGCGGCGCAACGAGGTGCCGCCGCCGGGATAGCTCCATTTGCCGTGGCGCCATATATGCGTAATGTGATCGTCGTTCGGCTTTTTTCGTACGGGGCCCGGTCGTGGCCGCCCGCTGACAGGAGGAAACATGGCTGAGATCAAAGGCGCCGATTTGCTGGCGAAGAGCCTCAAGGAACAAGGCGTGCAGTATATGTTTGGCGTGGTCGGGTTCCCGGTCGGACCGCTCGCCGAGGCAGCGCAGAAGGTCGGTCTTCCCTATATCGGCATGCGCAACGAGCAGACCGCATCCTATGCCGCCGGTGCCGTCGGCTATCTGACCGGCCGCCCCGGAGCGTGCATTGTCGTGACCGGTCCAGGCGTCATCCACGGCCTTGCGGGGCTGGCGAACGCGCAGTCGAATTGCTGGCCGATGCTGTTGATCGGTGGCGCATCGGAGACCTACCGCAACGGCATGGGCGCCTTCCAGGAAGAGCGCCAGGTGGTGATCGCGACGCCGGTCAGCAAATGGGCGCACGCCATCGAGCACGTGAACCGCATTCCGTTCTACGTGGAGATGGCGGTCAGGCAATCGATCTACGGAAGGCCGGGTGCGACCTACCTCGACATCGCTGACGACATCATCACCGGCTCATGCGACACGGACAAGGTAGTCGAGGCCGCGAAATGCCCGGACCCGCCGCGCATCCAGACGATGCCGGAGTACATCGACCAGGCGCTGAACGTGCTGCAGTCTGCCGAGCGGCCCCTCGTCATCATCGGCAAGGGCATGGCCTTCTCGCGCGCCGAGGACGAAGTGCGCGCGTTCATCGAGAAGACGCAGCTGCCGTTCCTGGCCTCGCCGATGGGCAAGGGTGTGATGCCGGATGACCATCCGCTGTCGGTCGGCGCATCGCGCAGCCTCGCGTTGCAACAGGCCGATGTCGTGTTCCTGATGGGCGCGCGCTTCAACTGGATCATGCATTTCGGCCTGCCGCCGCGCTACAACAAGGACGTGCGCGTCATCCAGCTCGACATCGAGCCGGAGGCGATGCACCAGAACAAGCCGGCCGAGGTCGCGCTGGTCGGCGACGGCAAGGCAATCGTCGGGCAACTCAACCAGGCGCTCGCCTCACGGCAGTGGTTCTATCCGAAGGAGACGCCGTGGCGCGCGGCGATCGCCAAGAAGTCGGCCGAGAACGCGGCGCTGATCGCGCCGCAGATCGCTGATGACTCGGCGCCGGGCGGCTACTATCGCCTGCTCCGTGACGTCGCAGCCTGGGCGCCGAAGAACGCGATCATCTGCAGCGAGGGCGCCAGCACGATGGACATCGGGCGCACCCAGTTGCCGAACTACAACGCGCGCTCGCGATTGGATGCCGGCAGCTACGGCACGATGGGCGTCGGCCTTGGTATCGTCATCGCCGCCTGCGTCGTGCATCCCGACAAGCCGATCATCCACGTCTCGGGTGACTCGGCGATCGGCTTCTCCGGCATGGAGATGGAGACGCTGTGTCGTTATGGGATGCCGGCCAAGATCGTCGTGTTCAACAACGGCGGCATCGGGCCGGGCATGGAAGAGATCCCGAACAACCCGATGCTCAACATGCGGCCGAACACGCTGATCTGGGGCGCCCGCTACGACCTGATGATGGAAGCGTTCGGAGGCAGGGGCTTCTATGTCGAGGACCCGAAGGATCTGCGTGGCGCGCTCGACGAGGCGATGAACTTCAGGGGGCCGGCGTTGGTCAACGTCAAGCTCAGCCTGGGCTCGCAGCGGAAGGCACAGGAGTTCCGCTGGCACAGCTAGGTTTTGCCAAGAGACACGGAGAACCACGGAGGCGGAGCGCTTTGCTCCGCCTCTTGCTTTCCGCCATATTGCCACTGATTTGATGGTCATGGCAGTGGGACCAATCGATGCATGCCCTCGTCAGTAGCCGACTGGACGCGCTAGCCGAGCTATGCCGTCGGTTCCATGTTCGTCGGCTGGATGTCTTCGGTTCCGCTGCACGCGGTGAAGACTTCGATCCAACCCGTAGCGATGCCGATTTCCTGGTCGAGTTCGAGCCGGGGACAAAGTCCGACATCACCGCTCTGTTGGATATGGAGGAAGCACTGCAGCAGGTGATCGGACGACCGGTGGACCTGGTCGAACGTCAAGCCGTCGAAGAGAGTCGCAACTACCTGCGGCGACGCCGGATATTGCAGGAAGCACAGCCGGTTTATGTCTCGGGATGAAGCACTGCTGCTCGATATGCTCGTGGCTGCCCGTGAGGCGATCGGCTTTGTCGCTGCGCTGGATCGGGCGCAGTTCGCGTCCAGCAGGTTGCATCAGAACGCAGTCGCACGAAGCATCGAGGTCGTCGGAGAGGCCGCAACCAAGGTCTCGCAGAATTTCCGTAGCACGCATCCTCAGATTCCGTGGCGCGATATCGTCGGCATGCGGAATAGGCTGATTCACAATTACTCCAACGTCAGTCTGGACGTCCTCTGGGACGTGTGTACGGCCAAGCTGCCAGGATTGGTCTCACTGCTTCTCCCGCTCGTCCCACCCGATACTGGAGACCGCGGTTGACAGTGCCGCGCGGTCCGCTCGCCGGCGTTCGGGTTATCGACCTCACCACTGTTGTCCTCGGACCATTCGCCACGCAGACGCTGGGCGACATGGGTGCCGATGTGATCAAGGTCGAAGTCGCCGGAGGGCGACAACTGCCGCTGGATCGGGCCGCACAGCGACACCGGCATGGGCAGCTACTTCGCCATGCTCAATCGCAACAAGCGAAGCGTGGTGCTGAACCTGAAGAGTCCAGCCGCACGCGATGCACTGCTGCGACTGATCGACGGCGCCGATGTCTTCGTGCACAACATGCGGCTCGGCGCGGTGGAGCGGCTTGGCCTCGGCTATGCCGCGCTGTCTGCGCGCAATCCGCGTCTGGTCTACGCGTGCGCGTCCGGTTTCCGCAAGGGCAGCAGCAAGCAGGAACATCCCGCGTTCGATGACCTGATCCAGGGCATGAGCGGCATGGCCGCACTGAATGCCGGCCCCGACGGTGCGCCGCGCTATGTGCCCAGCGTCATCGTGGACAAGCTGACCGGACAGATGCTGGCGTCGATGATTGGGATGGCTCTGTTCCATCGCGAGCGCACGGGGCAAGGCCAGGAAGTCCACGTGCCCATGCTGGAGACAATGCTGTCGTTCCTCCTGGTGGAGCATATGTGGGGCGCGGTGTTCAACCGGCCGGAACTGGGTCTCGGCTATCCACGGATGCTGACGCCGCACAGGCGGCCCTATGCGACCAGGGACGGCTACATCTCCGTCATCGCGGTGAGCGACGCGCACTGGGGCAGGCTGTTCGAGGCGATGGGCCGCGCGTCGCTGATCGACGACCCGCGCTTCGCCACCATCGCCGCGCGATCGGACAATGTCGACGCGCTTTACGCGGTGCTGACCGAAGGGATGCGCGAACGCACGACGGCGGAATGGCTGGCGACGCTGAGTGCGCTCGACATTCCATGCGGACCGGCCAATACGCTGGAAGACCTGCTGAAGGACGAATACCTGCAGGAGACGGGCTTCTTCCAGCGAGCGCGGCATCCGATCGATGGCGACGTCACCATCACCGCGATCCCGGCGCAATTCTCCGCATCGCCGCCATCGGTGCGACGGTTGTGGCCGGCGCTCGGCGAACACACTGACGAGGTGTTGCGCGAGCTCGGCTACGGCGACGACGAAATCGAGGCAGTCACGCGCGCCGGCTGATCGGCATTGCGTCCCACGCGCGCTCCGCCAGCTCCGCCGCAATCGCCTGCGCTACATCGTCCCACCGGCGCGCGGTCTCCTGGCGGAACAGCCGCGCGCTCGGGTACCACGGCGTATCGCTGCGATCGAGCAGCCACCGCCAGTCCGGCGCGCGCGGCAGCATGATCCACGCCGGCCTTCCCATCGCGCCCGCCAGATGCGCGACCGAAGTATCGACCGTCACCAGCAGGTCCAGATTGTCGAGGATCGCCATCGTGTCGTCGTAGTCGTGGATCTCGGCGCCGATGTTGATCAGCGGCGCGCGCCCGTAAAACGCGCCGGCCTGGTCGGTCCTCGGTCCCTTCTGCAAGGCCAGCAGCGCAATCCCACCCACATCGGCCAGCGGCCGAAAATCGGCGAGCAGCGCCGAACGGTTCCGATCGTTGTTGTGTGTCGGCCGGCCGGCCCAGATCACGCCGACGCGGCGAAAGCCACGCGGCACAAGACCGTCCATCCGCTTCGCCCATTGCGCCGCGCGTTTCGGGTCCGCGCGCAGATAGGGCGTCGGTGCAGGCACGTTCTCGATGCGCGTGCCCGCCAACCGAGGGAGGCTCGACAGCGCACAAAAGACCGCGTAGTTGGGCGCGTCCTGCCAGCTAACGAACTGCGGCACGCCGGGGGCGATCTGCTGCAGCAGCGGCCGCATCTCGACGCTGCCGGCGATCGCGATATCAGGGCAGCGTTCGGCAGCCCAGGGGATGTAGCGCGCGAACTGGATGACGTCGCCAAATCCCTGATCGGCCACCAGCAACAACCTACGGTCCGGCAAAGCCCCGCCATCCCACTGCGGCTTGCTGGTCGGCGGCATCAGCGGTGCCGCACCGCCGATGCGGAAGCGCCATTCGTATTCGTCCCAACCTTCAGCCCACTCGCCGCGCAGCAACAGCGCCTCAGCACGCACGAAATGCGCCCCGGGCAGGCTCGGATCGATACGCAGTGCGCGTCCGGCGCAGTCAAGTGCCGCGTCAAGCTCCACCCGGTGATAGTGGATGACGGCCTGGTTGTGCAGGCACAGCGGATCGGCCGGCGCCAGCGCGGTGGCACGACGCGCGGCATCGAGCGCCTCATCGAGCCGACCTGCCGCGCGATACACTTCGCAGATATTGCGCAGGTAAAGCGGCGTATCGATGCCGTACACGAGCGAGCGCTCCAGCAGATGGAGTGATTTCGCGACGTCACCCTGGCGAAATGCGACGATGCCCGCGAGATGCAGCGCATCGCCCTGATCCGGTGCGACGCGTAGGATGTGGTTGAGCAGCCGCGTCGCGTCGTCCAGCCGTCCGCCGCGCTCGTATTCATTGGCGATGCGCAGAACCTCGCCGATCGGCAGCGAAACAGTGCCCGCCGCGGGCGTCTCCATCAGTCCACCGTGTAGCCGAGACGCTCGATGACTGGCCGCAGGATCGGCAGCACCGGCTCGAGGTGAGCGCGATAATGGCGGTAGCGATGCACCGAACGCTCGTACAGCGGCTCGGTCACCTGCGCGTAGCTGGCGGTGCGCGCGTAGCGGCGGTTCTTATGGAACGTCAGGCAGGCGCGGTCAAAATCCTCGCCGACGAACGCGAGCATTGCGCGCACGCTGGCTTCCTGGTCGGCGACAATGTCCTCGTAGCGGATCGGCAGATAGCGCAGCGTCATCTCGGCGCGATAGTGCTGCACCAGGTCCATCACCCGCACATAGTGACGCGCTGCCGTCTCCAGGTCATAGGCGCAGAAGAAGCCATGAGTGAACTGGTTGGAGAACGCCGACACCATGATGTCGAGCGGATGGCGCAGCACGTGGATCAGCGGCGCCTCGGGGAACAGCAGAGCGATCAAGCCGAGATGCGTCTCGTTCAGAGGCATCTTGTCGGTGAAGCGCGTCGCGCCCTCGCGCAGCACACCCATCTGCCGGACCTTCTGCAGATAGTAGTCGCGCAGGTTGTCGAGGCCCTCGCGCTGATCGCCCATCCATAGCTCGGCCAGCGCCTCCGGATAACCCAACGGGCTTGCCAGCATGCGCGGCATGATCGCAGTGATCTCGTGGATCAGCGGCAGCTCGTCGCCCGCGGCGATCTTCGGATGCGCGGACAGCGTCTGCTCCACCAGCGTTGTGCCGGAACGCGGGAAACCGAGAATGAAGATCGGCTGCGGCACGTCCCCACGCACGTGGGCGCGCGGAACCAGCCGCAGTCTTCCGGCAGTGAAGAACTTGCTCAGCCGATCGACCTGCTGGCGCGCCTCGTCGTCCAGATAGGCCTGCCCCGACAGTTCGCGTGCCAGCCTCTTGCCTTCCGCGTATGCCGCCCAGGCATCGTCGTAGTGGCCAAGCTGATCGAGCAGCCGACCCTTCTCCAGCAGTTCGTTCGCACCCAAACGCCCTTGGTCATCCGCCGACGCATCGATGATCGCCAGCGCCTCGTCGTATCTGCGCATGCGGCCGAGCAGCACGGCGCGCGTCAGGCGAACACCCAGATCGTTTGGGAACTGCGCGTCCGCCTTGTCGAGAAGTGCGGCGGCCGCATCGAAGTTGCGGTCCGCCTCTTCCAGGCGGGCGAACCCGAGCAGTGTCTGGCGGATTGCCGGCGCCGCGGCGATCGATTCCTCGTAGAGCGCGCGTGCCTCCTTCATGCGGCCCTGGTTCTTCAGGTTCCACGCCAGATTGGCGAGCAGGATCGGATCGCGCTGACCGGTCAGCTCCAACACGCGGCGATAGTGGTATTCGCCAACCTGCGGCCGGTTTGCCTCGGTCAGGATCATGCCCATCAGGTTGTGCGCCTGCGGGTTCTCCGGTGCGATGCGAACGGCGTTGCGGGCATGGTGCTCCGCTTCGGCCAGGTTGCCCTTGCCCAGCAGGATCAGGGCGAGCTCGTTGGTCGCAATGAGGTTGTTTGGGTCAAGCGCGACGATGCGGCGGATCAGCGCCTCTGCGGCCCGCGCTTTCCCCTGCGCCTTGCGGATGTCGTACAGGATGGACAGCGCGCCGGGACGGTCTGGCGCAAGTTCCAGCACGTCGAGGCAAAGCCGTTCGGCGGTTTCCGTCGCGCCCTGGCGATGTGCCTTGACCGCTCGCTCCACCAGCGGAACGAGGTGGCGGATAGCCTCCGGAGGCGGCGACTGAAGCTGCATGCTGCAGCACCGCACGGCGCGAAGGCCGCTGCCGCAAGGGCACAGGGAGGCGACCGGAGTGTCCATGAGCTCGCGGTCGTTCTGGCACAACCGCAAGTGGCGGAGCAAGCACCACCATTATCCCCCCCTCCCCTTGCGGGAGGGGGTTGGGGGGAGGGTCGGCTCAGATTGCCAGCTCGATCAGGAACGGTCCCTTCCGCGCGTTGGCCTGGGCGAACAGGTCGGCAAACCGCTCGCAGGTGTCCGCCCGCGCCGCCTCCACGCCCATGCCGGCGGCAAGCTTGGTCCAGTCGAGATCGGGACTGCCGAGATCCAGCATATCAAGTGCGGTCCTCCCAGGATTGGCGCCGACGTTCGCAAGCTCCCCCAGCAGGATCTGATACTTACGATTGGACAGCAGCACCGTGGTGACATCCAGCTTCTCGCGCGCCTGGGTCCACAGCGCCTGCAGCGTATACATGGCCGAGCCGTCGGCCTGCAGCGCGATCACGCGCCGGCCAGGGGCGCCCACCGCGGCGCCGGTGGCAAGCGGCGGGCCGCAGCCGATCGCACCGCCGGTGGAGTTCAGCCAGTCATGCGGTTCGGCGGCATAGGTGAACGGGAAGAACCCGCGCCCGAAGGTGACCGCCTCGTCCGTCACCACCGCCTGCTCCGGCAGCAGCGCCGACAGAGTGGCGGCGACCGACTCCGGCGTCAGCTTGCCACGGACCGGCTCCGGACGAGGACCCGGATCGGGGATCGCGGCGCGTGGGGCGGCGAGTTCGTCCGCCAGCCGCGCCAGCGCCTCCGCCGCGTCCTGGTCGGTGCGCGCCAGCACGTGGATGTCGGCATCCGGCGGCACCGGCGTGGTCGGCTTGTTCGGATAGGCGAAGAACGTCACGGGCTTCCGCAGCCCACACAGGATGACGTGCCGCGTACCGGCCAGCGCCTTCACCGCGGTGTCGACGACGTACGGGATGCGATCGACCGGCACGCGCCCTCGACCGCGCGAAACGCGCGCATTCGCCCCTTGAGCGATCAGCCGCGCTCCCGTCGCCGCCGCAATCCGATGCGCGTTCTCCAGCGCCTCTGCGCACACCGCCTCGCCCCCCAGCACGATCAGTGTGGGCAGGCCGCGTCGCAGGATGTCGGCAGCGTTGCGCACCTGCGCGGGATCAGAGCGCGGCTTCGGCGGCACCGGCAGTGCCTCGGCGATCACGCCACCCTCATCCCAGGATGTGTCGGACGGCAGGATCAGCGTGGCGATCTGGCCAGGATGGGTGCGCGCGGCCTGCACCGCCACGGCGGCATCGGCCCCCACCGTGGCGGATGACGTAGCGGTACGAACCCAGGCCGACGCCCCGCGCGCCCAGCCCTCGGTGTCCGCGGTCAGCGGTGCGTCGTTCGGGCGATGATAGGTCGCCTGGTCGCCCACGATGTTGACGATCGGTGTCTGCGCGCGGCGAGCGTTGTGCAGGTTGGCCAATCCATTCGCGAGCCCAGGCCCGCAATGCAGCAATGTCGCCGCCGGCTTGCCGGACATGCGCGCGTAGCCGTCAGCCGCACCCGTTACCACGCCCTCAAACAGGCCCAGCACGCAGCGCATACCGGGCACCCGGTCCAGTGCCGCCACAAAGTGCATCTCCGATGTGCCCGGATTGCAGAAGCACGTGTCGACGCCGCTTTTCAGCAGGGTGTGGACGAGGCTTTCGGCGCCATTCATGCGTGGGTCCTTTCGGCGTGGCGGGTTCGACGGAACTTGCGCACCGGCAGTGCCGTCTGGCAACCGCTTCCGCTTCGCCGCTCAGGATCGGCCGACGAATGCGCTCACCAGCCTGTCAGGTGCCGGCCGCGCCGCGGAGCTTCCGGTGCCATTCTCGATGTAAAGCGTCCGTGTCGGGAATGCGAACTCCACGCCGGCGTCCTTCACCAGATCCATGATCTGCAGAAGCACCGCCTCTCGCTCCCGCAACTCGCTGGCGTAATCCTCGACCATGAGATTGAAGATCACCAGGATATCCAGGCTGCTCTCCGCGAAGTTGTTGAAGCGCACCTGGCAGGTGCTTTCCTCGGTCAGCGGATGATCGACGATGAGCTGCCTGATGCGTGTGACGATCTCTTCCACCTTCTCACGCGGCGTATCGTACATGACCTGAATGAAGAAACGCTGGCGCCGCTTCGTCCGTATGCTGAGGTTCTCGACCGTCGTGTTCACCACCGCACTGCTCGGGATCGTCACGAGCGAATTGTCCGGCGTCCTTATGCGGGTGCTGCGAAAGCCGACGTCCTCCACCGTGCCTTCGGTTCCGCCTATGCGCACGGCGTGACCAACGCGAAACGGCTTTTCAATTGTGATAAGCAGTGAGCCGATCAGGTTCGCAATCGTGTCGCGCGCCGCCAGGGCGACGGCCAAGCCTCCGACGCCCAACCCGGCGAGCACCGAGTAGGCGGGAAAGCCCAGTTCGTCGCCTCCCTCGATCAGGACCGCCGCTGCAGCCACCAGACCGACCAGGCGCGTGCCCAATCTTATGAGCTGGCTGTCGAGGCTTCGGCTCGTCAAACGCTCTGACGCAACGATCGCCTCGCCGACCACGACGGAGACGACGAGCACCAGCCACGCCGCTCCAAGAAAGACAACGCCGGTCTGGGCATAATCGATGGCGACACGCGTCGCTCCGCCAATGCGAAGGACAGCAGTGAGCAATGGCACGAACAGACCGCCCACCAGGATGACAGCCGATGGAACCAGCAGCACGCCCCAGTGGGCACCCGTTGCGTTCTGGCTGTCGTCGTCGCGACGACGTGTCGCGCGGTGGCTGCCGAAAATGACCAGGCCACCCATGAACAAACCGAAGCCAAGACCCAGCCATTGCCACGTAGCCAGACCGGCGATGCGAGCCTTCACCCAACCGGGCAGGCTCAGCATCCACCGCGGTGGGACGATGTAGCTCAACCCGACAGGAGAGCTCAGGAAGGCATCGTGGATCGTAGTGGATCCGCCAAGACTGATTGCGCGATAGACTTCGCTCAGGTGCGTCGCGGGACCGGACCTGTAGGGCAGAGCTTTCACCCTCTCGTAAAACTCTGGAAGGCGATCGACCGTCTCGGCAGAAACCAGAAATTCGCCCGCGCGTGGCCCGTTCTCGACCAGAACGAAGTCGATCTCCGTGTTCGGCAGCCGCCAACGTTTCGACCCCACCCGGGCCATCGCCTCCCGATCCGGTATGTCCGCCGCCGCCGGGACGTCGATGCGATCCAGCACCTCCCTGAGTTGCAGAATACGCTCCCCCGTGACCGTGTCCCTCAGCACGGGTGCGATAGCGGATATGTCAAAGTATTGGCCGAGCTTCAGCGCGTCCTCGAGCGCCTCCGACTGTTGGCGACGTTCGTCGGCACTCGGATACAGTCGGTCAGACTTGCCGTATGAATCGAGCACTTCCGCCATGCGGCGATAGACATCATCGGTCGTCTCGATAAAGCCTTGAAGCGTCGCTCGCGGGCTGGAAGTGTCGGGCGGACGCAGCGGATGAATGTCGGTGCCGTTGGCGCCATTCGCAACGCAGAGTAGCAGAACGATCAGACCAGCAGATCGCAGCCATTGCATATGCCGCCGAACGGATATCGTGTCGGCAATCACAGACGTTCCCCCCGAAGTTTGCCCGGCATCGTTGCCGGGACGCCGTTCGGATTCACGAATTACCTGAGGTCCCTATCCGGTTAAGGCCGGCGGGGCAACTCCCAGTGCTCTGACCCAAACGCTGTCATTGCGAGGAGCGCAGCGGTGGCCGGGCTTGACCCGGCCAAGCAATCCCCCGGCCAGTGGTAGGGCGCGTGCATTGATGATGAAGATTGCGTCGTCGCTGCGCTACGCCTCTTCCGTCATTCCCGCGCAAGCGGGAATCCAGCCTCACGAGGTTCCACCGGCGTACTGGATTCCCGCTTGCGCGGGAATGACGGACCGACGCCATTGCAGGCTCTAAAGAGGCGCGCTCATCGCATCGTACCTGTGAATCCAATCGTAGGTCGCGCCCGACGCGGACGCGAACTGACGGTCCATGAATGCCTGCGCCTGATCTGGATCAGCAAGCTCATTGCCGATCCGTACAATACGCTCATAAGAGCCACGCACGATGCGCGATGTTCGCTCCAGGCGCGCGACTTCATAGCGCTGCAATGCCTCGGTGGTATCGGCGGAGATCTCCAGGCATCTCGCCAAGATCATGCTGTCCTCTATCGCCATGTTGGCGCCCTGGCCCAGTATTGGCAGTGTCGGATGAAAGGCGTCACCCAACAGCGTCACGCGACCGGCTGAGCAATGCTGCAACGGCGGACGGCCGATGAGCGCCCATTTATAAGGAACCTCGATGGCCTCGATGATCGCCAGTACGTCCTCATGCCAATCGGCGAAATCGCTCCGAAACTCTTCCACAGTGCCGGCTTCCGACCAACTCTCGTTCAGCCAATCACTGCGCTTGACGGTCGCGGCAATGTTCAGCAGCGTACCTTGCCGCAAAGGATAGGTGACGATCTGGCCGGACGGTCCCATCCAGGCCGTAAAGACCTGCTGTCTGAGCCGGACCGGCACGCGCTCGATCGCTACAACCGCACGCCATGCCATGAACCCCGTGAAGGTCGCGCGGCCTTCGCCGAACAGTTCGCGCCGAATTGTCGAATGGACTCCATCAGCGCCGATCAGTGCATCGCCCTGTGTCCGTCCGCCGTTGTCGTGCAGCAGAGAGACGCCATCTGCATCCTGCTCGAAGCCCACACAGCGAACGCCGACATGAATTGAACCTGGTGCGCGTTGTTCCAACGCCTTCGCCAACACCTGGTGCAAGTCGCCGCGATGCACCAGCCAGAAGGGCGAGCCGATTGCCGAGGCATCCGTCACTGCCAGCCGCCAGGTCTGGCCTGTGCTGAACAACCGCATGGCTCTGCTTTCTGGCGGCGAGGCGATTTGCTCGATGGCAGGCCGCAAACCAAGTGCGGTCATCACACGTGAGCCATTCGGTGTGATCGTGACACCCGCCCCAAGCTCATGAAGCTCGGGTGCCTGTTCAAACACGGATACCTGGAAGCCGCGCTGGGTCAGGGCGATGGCAGCCGTGAGACCCCCGATACCTCCACCCGCAATGAGGATGTGAGACTTGCTCATCCTTCGCGCCCGTCAAGTTTGAACGGCATTTCGTAGGCACATTGCCTGGAACTTGCGCGAGCGCCGGGCGGCTGGCAACTGTGTTCCAACGTTCGCCAACGGGGGGAAGCGATGCCATTCACAGTGCTCTATGCGGAGAACATCTTCGGCGACGACAGCGTCGAGCGGCGTATCTACGGACCCGACGTGCGAGTGATCCTGGCGGACCCGAACCGGTCGCTGGCCGACATCCCTGACGCTGACTGCGCCGCCGCCGACGGGCTGCTGCTCGTGACCTATCGCATCGACGCGGCGGACTTCGCCCGCTTCCCCAAATTGCGCGCGATCTGCCGCCAGGGCGTCGGCTACGACACGATCGACCGCAAGGCGGCGGCCGAGCGCCAGGTGCTGGTGATGAACGTGCCGGATTACGGCACCACCGAGGTCGCCGATCACGCGATGTCTCTCGCGCTGGCGCTGCGGCGCGGACTGCTGCTGCACCATGACGCTCAGCGGCGCGACCCGCCGGCGGCGTGGTCCCATGTGCGCGATCCCCTGGTGAAGCGGATGGGCGTGCAGACCTTCGGCATCATCGGCATGGGCCGCATCGGCACCGCGGTCGCGCTGCGGGCGAAAGCGTTCGGCTGCCGTGTCATGTTCTTCGATCCGCATCTGCCGAGCGGCGTGGAACTGGGCCTCGGCATCGACCGGGCGCGCACGCTCGAGGAACTGCTGCGTGCGACCGACACGCTGTCAGTGCATGCACCGCTGACGCCGGAGACGCGCGGGATGCTGGGTGCGGCGGAACTCGCGCTGCTGCCGAAGGGCGCGGTGGTGGTGAACACGGCGCGCGGGCCGATCATCGATATCGACGCGCTGGCGGCGGCGCTGAAGAGCGGGCACCTGGCGGGCGTTGGGCTGGACGTCGTCCCGGTGGAACCGCCGGTCGAGCCGGTGCCCGAACTGATCCGCGCCTATCGCGCGCGGGAGCCATGGGCGGAGGGGCGGCTGATCATCACGCCACACGCTGCATTCTTCTCGCCGCAGGCGTGGGAGGACACGCGGGTAAAGGCGGCCGAAACGATGCGTGCGGCGCTACTAGGGCCGAAGCCACAGAACGTCATTGCACCGGACGCTTGGTGACCGGTCGCCCACGCCGGATTTCCGTCGGCGGCCGGCCATACACCTCGCAGAACACCGCGTTGCATCGGCGCAGACTGCCGAACCCCGCGGCCAGTGCAACCTGGGAGACCGGCAGGTCCGTGGTATCGAGCAGCCGCTTCGCCCGCTGCACGCGCGCAGTCTTCGCGATCTGCCCAGGGCTGGCGCCCAGGTGCCGCGTGAACAACCGCGCGAGATGCCGCTCGCCAATGCCCAACCGTGCGGCCAGCGCCCCGACTGTTGCTTCACATCCATCCAGCGCGCCCCGCGCGATCAGCCGCAAGCCCGCGCGCCACGGTCGTGCGTGAGCCATTCCAGGCAGGCGAGAACGGCGCCGTCTCGGGACGGCAGCGCAACATGGCCGGAACCCGGCGGCCTCGGCCGCTCCCGCCGATGGGAAGAAGCGCACGTTGCGTGATTGCGCCGGCCGCACGGGACATACCGGACGGCAATAGACGCCCGTGGTTCGCACGCCCGTGTAGAACCGACCGTCATACGCAGCATCGCGCGCCAGCCGTGCGCGGTCGCATTCCATCGGATCCAGCACGTGCGCCTCCATCAGCGACGGAGTTCTGATTCCGGCGAGCCATGGCGCCGTTCGGCACGTGTAATCCCAGCACGACACAGCGGACAAGACGGAGGCTGTTCTTGGATGATCTGATGCCGCCTCGTACGACGACGGTCTTCTTCGGCTGGAAGGTCGTCGCCACGGCCTGCGTCATTGCAACCTGCGCGTTCGGCTTCGGCTACTTCGGACCTGCAGTCTTCCTGAACGTCCTGCACACGCAGCACGGCTGGCCGGTATCGCTCATCTCCACCGCGATCACTGTGCACTTTCTGGTCAGCGCGCTGCTGGTTCCCTACCTGCCTGATGCGCACGCCCGCTTCGGCATCGCGCCAGTCACGCTGGCCGGCGTGGTCGCCTTGCTGGTCGGCATGCTGGGCTGGTCACTGGCCGCCGCGCCGTGGCAACTGTTCGTCACAGCCTCGTTGAGTGGGGTTGGCTGGGCGGCGACGAGCGGTGCGGCGATCATCGCCATGGTATCGCCGTGGTTCGACCGACGTCGCGCACTGGCGCTCGGTCACGCCCTCAACGGCGCCAGCATTGGCGGAATTCTGTTCGCGCCACTCTGGGTTCTGGTCATTTCCGCAGTCGGGTTCACCGAGGCGGTCGCTGTCATCGGTATCGTGACGCTCGCAATGCTCGGACCATTGGTCTGGCGATATCTGCGGCCGACGCCGGAAAGCCTCGGACTGGCGCCGGATGGCGATACGATCCAACCAGAAGCGCATCGTGTCGCATCACCCCAACGCTCGCCCGCGCGTTTCCTCTCACTCATGCAAAGCTGGCCGTTCGCCACGCTATCGATCGCGTTCGCCATTGGCATGTTCGCTCAGGTCGGCGTCACTTCGCATATCGTCACGCGTCTCGCGCCTCTGCTCGGTGCACAGTACGCAGCCGATGCGATCAGCCTGACGACAGCATGCGCCGTGATCGGGCGCATATTGCTCGGCGTTCTGCTCGGCCGCGTGGACAGGCGCATCGTTGCCGCCGGCAATTTCGCCATGCAGGCATGCGGGGTAACGCTGCTCGCCGTCGGATCGACAATAACCGTGCTGCTTCCCGGCTGCATTCTGTTCGGTCTCGGCGTCGGCGGTCTGCTGTTGCTGCCGCCACTGATCGCGCAGCGGGATTTCGCACCGTCCGATGTTCCGCGCGTCGTGGCGTTGGTGACCGCCGTCAACCAGGCGGTGTTCGCATTCGCCCCCGCGATCCTCGGCGTTCTGCGCGAACTCTCCGGCAGCTACGCCCTGCCGTTCCTGATCGCCGCCGGCCTACAGCTTCTGGCAAGCATGATTGTCGTCCTCGGTCGTGGTCTGGCGTGGCCGAAAAAACGACCGGCGCGTCGTCCTACCCAGCCGAACATGTGACGCTCTCGTACATCACCATGCGATAGCCGAACTGCACGAAGTCGCCGCACTCCGTCATGCCGATGCCGCCAAGCGCCATGCGCGAGGCGAAATTGCTCTCCCGCGCCACCGCGATGATGCGTGGCAGTCGGGCCTGCTGATGACCGAAGCGCAGCGCCGCACCGGCCGCCTCACGGGCGAGACCGCGACCCTGCGCCTCCGGCCAAAGCGCGAAGCGCAGCGCGACGCCGCGACCGTCCGGCCGCCGCTCGAGACCGGTGATGCCGAGAAATTGGCCAGCCTCGCGGATCGCCCACATGCCGAAGCCGTCGGCGCCCCAGCCCACGACATCATCCGCCAACTCTTCCGCCGTTTGCTCAGGCGAACGGACCCCTCCAAGCATGATGGCGAACACCTGCGGATCTGCCTTGATGGCGCGTAGATCGGACAGGTCGGCGCCGCTCACCGGCGTCAGCACCAGCCGCGCCGTACGCAGGACCCACAGCGGGTTCATGACCCGCCCGTGGGCGCGTGGTCAGTCGCGATAACTGCGATCGATACCGTCGAGCAGGCGAAGATACGCGGGCCATTCAGCCGACGCCCGCCCCCTGTCGTGTTGTTCATACTGAGCCGCGACGTGCTCGCAGATCGCCGGCGCGATCTCCAGCACCGGCTCACCAGTCGCTTCCATCATCAACTGGATGCGCGCGGCGCGAACGAACTCCTTCATCAGGCTGAATGCCTCGCGCGCTGTCGCACCGACCGTGGTGATGCCGTGATGGCGCATCACGAGCGCCCGGTTCTTGCCCAATGCGTCGACGATGCGGGCGCGTTCATCGAAGCTGTCGGTGAGGCCTTCATAGTCGTGGTAGCCCACGCGCTGGTAGAAGCGCATCGCACTTTGCGACACCGGTCGCAGACCGTGCTTGAGACCGGATATCGCCACCCCTTCATCCGGATGGACATGCACCGAGCAGTTCACGTCCGGTCGGCCGCGCAGCACGCCGCTGTGCAGTGTGAAACCAGGGCGGTTCACGCCGGAGCGCTCATCCAGGTCGTCGTCCATGCTGACTTCGACCAGGTTCGAGGCGGTGACCTCAGTGTAGAGCAACTCGTGCCGCTTGATCAGAAAATGTCGCGGGTCGGAAGGGCAACGCATCGCGGCATGGTTGAAGATGACGTCGCCCCAGCCGTGGTGGGCAAGCAGGCGATATACCGCGGCGAGGTCGACGCGCGCCTTCCAGTCAGCGTCGGCGGCAGTTCTCTCGGTGGCAACCTCAATGTCCATTCTCTCGGCCCGCTCTCTTGAACTAAGCCTCCAAAGGATGTCATTGCGAGCGAAGCGAAGCAATCCCCATCAATGTTACGCGCCACGCCATCACGCGGCACCGACCCATCGAACGTCCGCTTCGCTCTCCAGGTCCTGCAGCCGCGCAAACACACCTCCAGCCTCAACAGCGCGAGGCGCCCCCATCAACATCATGAACTTCGCACGCAGTTCGGCGCGATCGAGCGGTCGAGCCGGCGTCCCATCGAACTCTTCCACCTCACGCGTCAAGCTTCGGCCATCGCGCAACAGGACCGTGACGATGCTCGCCCCCGCCACCTTGGTCGGTGGAGCCGCCACAGTGACTGCAACACGTCGGCACATGGCGCGGATATCCGCATCAACCAGTGCCGATTGATCGAACGACGCAGGATCACGGGGATCGCGAAACAGAGCCAGAGCCACACAGAACGGAATGGAATACTGCCCCATCATGATGTCGGTCGGATCAGGAATATTGTTCACCGTGGCCATGCGTTCATTGCCGGCCACCGTCACCCGGTCCACCTGCGCGCCATTGAACCCGTGCTCGGCCCGCAACTCCAGGATTGCCTGCACTGCGGTCTGCGCTGTCATGTGAACCGGAAAGCGTTTCAGACACAGGTTCGGTGTGGCGAATTCGCTCCCAAGCCGATGAGTCAGATCGGCGGTATCCCATTCGGTGCAGAACACCTTCAGAAAGCCGGCCTCGCCTTCCAACACGCTGTCCGGGCCCGTAAACCCATCGGCCGCCAGGCTGGCCGCGAGCACACCACTCTCGGCCGCGCGCCCCAGGTGCAGCCGCTTCACCATGGCGCCGGTGCCAGATCGCGCAAACTCCATCAGCCCACATGCCAGCGAACCGGCAATGCCAAGCGCATTGGTCATCGCCGTTGTATCGAGCCGCAGCAGCTTGCCTGCGGCGACGGCCGCACCAAATGGCCCGGTTGTGCCCGGGGCATGGAAGCCACGCCGCTCATTGCTGTGCTTCGTCGCTCGCCCGATGCGGTACATCACCTCGAAGCCAGCGACGATCGCGGCGATCATGTCGCGGCCGCTGCTGCCGTGTTCCTGCGCGATCGCCAGCGCGGGCGGCAGCAACGTGGCGCCCGGATGCACGCCCGCACCTGGCCTGGTCAGATTGTCGGATTCGAATGCATGGGCGAAAGCGCCGTTGGCCAGTGCCGCCGCAGGTGCCTGAACGCCGGAACCGCCAACACCGAGAATATGACTCCGTCCGCCGGCCCCGATACGTTGCGCATAGCGGGCCACGATGCGGCTCCAGGGCAGGCTGCTCCCCTGCACGATCACCGCGACGGTGTCGGTGATGCAGTCCTTGGCGCGCTCCACCACTTGCGGCGGCAGGTCATCGTAGCGCAGACCCGACGCATATTCTGCGAGGCGAACGGTTTCGTGGGCCATCGCGTGTCCTCCCGATGCGCCGACGCTATCCTCCCGCGAGCCGGATCGCCACAGTGCGCCGGGGCTGGAAGGACAAGCACATGACAGAGAAGCAGGGTGCCACTGACACGCCGTTCAGTCTCGAAGAGGCGACGATCGAGCAGCTGCACGCGGCAATCCGCGCCGGCCAGACGACGTGCGTCGCAGTCGTGCAGCACTACATCGAGCGAGCCCGGGCCTATAACGGTGTCGCCAGCTTACTCGTCACCGAGGACGGCGCGACGATCCCCGAATCACCAGGTGCGGTGCGCGCGCTTGCGCCGCTCCGCTTCCCGACCGAGACGGTCAAAGCCTCGACCATCCTGCCGGACCTCGACCAGTATCGTGGCAGGCCGCTCGAATTCGGCCGCATGGAAGCGACAGCCTCCGATCCCGGCGTCCAGCAGCAATACGGCATGATCACCGGCATCCCCAACGCCGGTCAGCTGAACGCGCTGGCGACGCTCAACATCCGCGGCGAGCGTTCGGTCACCTGTCGCGGCGAGTTCGACCGTCACCCGTCGCTCGGATCGTTGCCGCCGGGCGCTCCGCCGGTCTGCGAGATGTTTCGCCAGTTGCCCGATGCACTCGAACGGGCGGCCGAGCTCGATGCGCTCTACGGGCGAAATCCCGACCTGCAAGCGATGCCGATGTACGGCGTGGTGTTCTCGTTCAAGGACCCGTTCGACACCAAGGACATGCGCACCACCGCGGGCGGCGACGCGAACTACGACATCGATTTCCCGGCGCGTGACCATGTGCTGGTCGAACAGCTCCGCAACAAGGGCGCCATCATCTTCGCCAAGGCGGTCAACACCGAATACAACGGACGCGCCGGCGATCCCGGCGGCCGACACAGCCCCGACAAGGTGCTGCCGTCGGTGCTGGGCTATCAGCGCAGCAGCTGGGCCGGCAATCCCGCCAACTCATATGACACGACACGCGCGGCCTCGCTCGGCTCGAGCTCCGGATCAGGCGTGTCGGTCAGCGCAAACCTGGTGATGTGCAGTCTCGGCGAGGAAACCCGCGCCTCATGTCGCGGCCCGGCCAACCACAACGCCGTAGCGCTGATCCTGCCGCACAAGGCGATGCTCGGCTTCGACGGTGGCGCGATCGGCGCCGACATTTATTGTGACCGCAGCGGCATCCTCGCTCGCACCATCACCGATTGCGCCAAGGTGCTCGACGCGCTCAAGGATCCGGTCACGGGCTATTACGATCCGCGCGATCCCTACACGACAGTGCCGCGCTCATCGGTTCTGCCGACGCCCTACGCCAGTCACGCGACGATGCCCGGTTCGCCGGGATCGCTCAGCGGCGTGCGCATCGGCATCGTCCGCGAGTTGATGCTGGTGCTGCCTGGCGAAAAGGCGCCAGTGCCGATCGCCACCGCCGCCGCCGCGGAGATCAAGGCGATGCTCGGCGCAAGGCTCGGCGCCACACTGGTCGAATCGACCGACCCCGCCTGGCCCCCGGACCCGGACATCGAGCAGATGAACCCCGACTTCCGCGCAGCGCTCGCGCGGCTGGTGCCGGTGTTCATGCCCGACCTACTGTTCCGCCTGACACCGAGCGGCGAGCCGTTGTTCAAGGAGTTCGCGGCAGCGATCCGACCGACCGAGTTCGCACCCGGCAAATTCTTCGGCACCGGCTCGCTCACGCCGATCGACTATTGCGTCGAACTTGCCGAAGGGCGGATCGAGCCGCCCGCGAACCTCGACATCGCCACGATCCAGGACCAGGAGCTGGCGATGTCGTTCCGCTTTCACATCCGGCAATATCTGAGCCGCCGGGCGGCCGATTGGAAGGCGCGCGGCTTCACCGAGACGCTCACGGATTTCGCCGCGCTCAACCGGCGTTCCAAGTTCTGGGGCGATGACGGCCGCGCCGCGTTCCGCAACTGGGAGGAGGTCGCCGATCCGCGCAACACGCTCGGCGGCCGTCAGGGCGTCGACGAGCGCATCATGCTGCGTGAGCTGCTGCGCCGGGTCGACATGATGGTGATGCTGGAGAACCGCCTCGACGCGCTGGTCCGGCTGCACACGCCATTGCCGCCGGCCAAGATCGGCGGCGCACCGGAGCCCGGGGTGCGGCAGAACCTGCGCCTCGAATCATTCTACGGTCCGAACGCGGGTCTGACCGAGGTGCTGGTCCCGGCCGGCTACGTGACCACCGTCTACGATCCGGTATTCAAGCTGAGCCCCGATCGTACGCGCTATCTCGCCGTCGCAACTGACACGCCGACCACGATCCCGGCACCGGGACTGCCGTTTTCGCTGGTATTCCGTGCCGAACCGGGTCGCGAAGATGTGCTGCTGCGGATTGCGTCCGCCTACGAGGCGGCCTCAAAGCGCCGCATCCCGCCGCCGGCATTTGGCCCGTTGTCGTGAGGGCCGACACGACCTCGCGCCTCGCGCGGCAAACCGGCGCCGTTGCTTGCCAGCCGGGGTGATCCCTGCCGAGGATCGGCAGGGATCATGCACGATCAGTCCTTCTTGCTCTCTTCCGCCTTCTCGCGATTGATCACGCGAGCCTGCGCTCCTTCGTGGCCCTCGTGCTGGGCAATATCAGTTTGTGCCTGCTTGTCAGCTTGAGGAATCATGTCCTCGGACTTGGTTTTTTCCTTCGCCATGAGTGCTCCCCTTCTTCAGCGTCGCTGAAACGTTTGCCCGGGTGCCGGGTTCCAAAATCGATCGCTTCGGTTCCGGTTCCCGATGAGGGCGGAGCGTCAATTGCCAAGTGCTCGGTCGACCTTCCGCCCCGCGTTCTGTACCGGGCCTTGAGGTGGATCGAGGGTGTCGCCGATCCGCTGACCGGCATTGTCCAGGTTTCGGCCCGCACGTTCGGCTGGCCCTTCCTGATGGCATGCACCTAGGCCGAGGGTGATCACAGCCAAGACCGGCAGCAGAATTCGCATTGTGTCTCTTGTCCTTTGCACGCCCGAGACACCCCAACCAAATTGACTGGCGCAGGTTCCCTCACTTTCAGACGTGCGACCGCCCATCGATCAGGGGGGCCGTCGCCCGTTCATTCGCGCAGCTTGCGGCACTGAGGCGCCGGACTCGGGAGACGTGCGGCGGGGCCGTTACGTGACGGGTATTCCGCCAGCCCCGCTTGCAGGAAGCGCGTCACCGCATGTGGCCTGCCGCCGGCGCCATCCGTTCGACAATCGGGAGTTGATCCTTCGATCAATAGCCATGTTTGATCCACATCAAAGACGTTATCGGCCAGAGTTTGCACTATGTCGATTACGGAATATTCCAAATCTCTGGGAAGGCGAAAAGAAGATGCGTTGGCATCCCATTATCCTGCCAGTCGCCCTGCTTGGCTGCGGACTGCTCCTGTCGGGCTGTGTCATACCCAACATAGTCGCAGCAACCACAACATCGGCTTCGAACGCAGCCAAGACGAGCGGAATCCAGGTCGATCAGGCTCAGATTGACCAATTTCAGAAGGGCGTCACGACCGTGACTGAGGTTGAAGCGAAACTCGGTCAACCGCAGCAAACGGTTCAAAACCCTGATGGTGGTCTCGCGTTGACCTATACTTCCAAGAGCGCCGCAGGGAATGCACAGAGCCATGTAGCGTATGCTCGGTGGGCTGGCGGTGCCGAGACTACGATCACGACACATAGCGTAACGTTCGTGTTTGGCTCAGGTGGCAAGCTGGTCGAAACCAATACCACCGAAAGCAGCCTGACGTGCAAGTTTGGACACTGTCCCGGCTAATCGTCGCGGCTGTACCCGACGACTTGCTCACCGCGTGATCGGCCGGTACTTGATCCGATGCGGCTCCACCGCCGCATCGCATCATCAGTTTATTCTGCCGCGGCGCGTGTCGCCGGTGCGGCGAAAGGGATGAGCACGATCATAATAGGCTGCTCGAATTCGGACATGTCCGTCGGCGGCTTGGCGCCTTCCTCGACCGACAGCGGCAGCCGGCCCTCCTCATGCATGGCGGCCGACGCCAGCGCATCCTGCGCCTGTGCGATGATGTCACCGGCATCATCAGCGGCGGAGACGATCCCGTCGCGCCCGGGGAAGCTGATCCACCAAGTGCGACCCTGCCCGCGCTCGGCAATCGCATAGTAGTGCGCCATCGTCCTCTCCTTCATCGCTGCGGCGGCCATTCCCAACCGGCAGCTCGTGCGATCGAGCGCAGCGTTCCGGTCGGGAGGTCGCCGCGATGGTTCGGCACCGGGATATTGTCGTGACCTGACTTGGTGAACACGCGTGCGACCCCTTGCCCGACCACTCCGTCCGTCACTCTCGTCGGAGCCGGTTCACGACACGGGTCGTCACGCTATCATACCAGCGTCATCTTCTAACGCAGATGCCGCGAGATGCTCTGGTATTGCCTAGGCCTCACCGAGCGATCGGCCGGCACTTGATCCGGTGCGGCTCCGTCGCGTCTGCGTCCAGCCGACGCCGCTTGTCCTCTTCATACGCTTTGAAATTCCCCTCGAACCATTCCACCCGGCTGTCGCCCTCGAACGACAGGATGTGCGTTGCCAGCCGATACCAGAATCAATGATCGTGAACCTTTCCATGACCACCATGCATCAACAGTCGCAAGAATATTCAAATAATCCTGACGCTCGAACTTGCCTTTGGCTGAGCCAGCAGACGCCTGAAACAACAAACGGGCACGTGGAAACCAACAACTTGACCGTTTGCTTATCGCTACGGTTGATTTGCATCAATGACGTAGGCTCGACAGAGAGATTTGATGAAGTTGTTTTCTATCGAGGAGAACAGAAATGCTCAGTGACCACTGACAATGCTCAAAACCATAAGGGTGTAGTTATAGACGATCCGACTGCGAAGGTGGCCGGGGAGACCATTGCCGAATGGACGCATGACTGGACGAAATGGGCCCTTGGTGCGCCGGCGGGGTCGGGCCCACTGGACTCGGCCTCGTACGCGGCGACTCACTATCATAACGACGGCAAGATCTTCTTCCTGGCAGGTGGGCCTGGCGGGCAGACGATTGATGTCCCAGCGGGGAAGCCGATCCTCGTTCCGAGGATCAACGCCTTCGACACTGAAGGCAAGGGAATCGAGACCATTTCCGGCTACTACCCGGATCGAGGTTCGTACGCTGATGAGGCCAAATACGTCACTGGTCTCGTTCAGGACAGCATCTACGACTCATATCTGACTATCACCAAAGTCGGCGAGACTACACCGATTGTCGACCTGCATGAGGGAACCGCCTCGCGCTACGCTGAGGACTCGGGCAAATTTGCGCTAGGCAAGGTGACGCCCGACAGCTGGATTATGAACTACTTTAGGACCTTCGGCATAACAGCCCTCGACCCATCTGTTAAAAACCTCCCCTACACTGAAGAGGTAGGCCGGTGGGCGATGATCGAGGGTCTCAGCCCGGGCGACTACACGATAAACTTTGGCGGTGCAGGACACGCGGTGGTGGACTCGGTCACTGGGGCCACGATTTTCGGCGAAGGCTGGGGACCACAATTCTCCGGACACACGACCGAAACATTGCATGTAGCCTGAACGTTCGGGGGCGTTTCAGCGCCGGAGGAGAAAGACTCGTTTGGTCCTCCTCCGGCGCGCCACGCCCCACGTACCCGGTATCACCGTGCGATCGGCCGGTACTTGATCCGATGCGGCTCCACCGCCGCATCGCCCAGCCGCCGCCGCTTGTCCTCTTCATACGCCTCGAAGTTTCCTTCGAACCATTCCACTCGGCTGTCACCCTCGAACGACAGGATGTGCGTCGCCAGCCGGTCCAAAAACCACCGGTCGTGGCTGATGATCACCGCGCAGCCGGCGAACTCGATCAGCGCATCCTCCAGCGCACGCAGCGTATCGACATCCAGATCGTTGGTGGGCTCATCCAGCAGGATCACGTTGTGCTCGACCTTCAGCATCTTCGCCAGGTGCACCCGGTTGCGCTCGCCGCCCGACAGGATGCCGACCTTCTTCTGCTGGTCCGGCCCCTTGAAGTTGAACGCCCCCACATAAGCCCGCGACGGCACCCCGCGCTTGCCGAGGTAGACAATGTCCTCGCCGCCGCTGATCTCCTGCCACACCGTGTTGTTCGCGTTCAGGCTATCGCGCGACTGATCGACGTAGCCCAGCTTCACCGTCTCGCCGACACGTAGGCTGCCGGCGTCCGGCTGCTCTTGCCCGATGATCATGCGGAACAGCGTCGTCTTGCCCGCGCCGTTCGGACCGATCACCCCGACGATGCCGCCCGGCGGCAGCCGGAAATTCAGATCGTCGATCAGCAGATTGTTGCCGTAGCCCTTGCGCAGCCCTTCCGCCTCTATCACCACGTTGCCGAGACGCGGCCCCGGCGGAATGACGATCTCCGCCACGCCCGCCGCCTGCTCCTGCGATCGCGCCAGCATCTCCTCGTAGCGTTGGATGCGCGCGCGGTTCTTCGCCTGGCGCGCACGCGGCGAGGCGGCGATCCACTCCTGCTCCATCGCCAGCGCGCGCTGGCGGGCGCTCTCCTCCTTCTCCTCCTGGGCCAGCCGCTTGCGCTTCTGCTCCAGCCAAGATGAGTAGTTGCCCTCGAACGGATAGCCACGCCCGCGCTCGATCTCCAGGATCCAGCCGGTGACGTTGTCGAGGAAATAGCGGTCGTGCGTCACGATCATCACCGTGCCGGCGTAGTCGTGCAGCGTGCGCTCCAGCCACGCGACGCTTTCCGCATCCAGATGATTGGTCGGCTCGTCCAGCAGCAGCAGGTCCGGCTTCTCCAGCAGCAGCCGGCACAGCGCGACGCGCCGCCGCTCGCCCCCCGACAGGGTGGTGACCGACGCCTCCGCCGGCGGACAGCGCAGCGCGTCCAGCGCGATATCCACGCGCCGGTCGAGGTCCCAGCCCTCCTCTGCGTCGATCTTCGTCTGCAGGTCGGCCTGCTCGGCCAGCAGATCGTTCATCTCCGCCTCGCTCATCGGCTCGGCGAACTTTTCCGCGATTTCGTTGAACCGCCTCAGCGCCGACTTCAGGTCGGCGAACGCCTCCTCGACGTTCTCCCCCACGGTCTTGTCGGGATCGAGCTGCGGTTCCTGCTCCAGGTAGCCGACACGCGCGCCTTCCGCCGCCCAGGCCTCGCCGCCGAAATCTGTGTCGATTCCGGCCATGATCTTCATCAGCGTCGATTTGCCGGCGCCGTTGATGCCGAGCACGCCGATCTTCACGCCGGGCAGGAAAGCGAGCGTGATGCCGCGAAATACCTCGCGGCCGCCGGGAAAGGCCTTGGTCAGGTCCTTCATGACATAAACGTACTGATAGCTGGCCATGGCCCCACCCTCGAACTAGCGCGAGGGTTCTAGGTGGGGGCTACACCCCGCTCAATACCAGTGGTGCTGCCGCCAGAACGCCACAGCGTTGTCGGCACTGCCGTAACGCTGCTGGATGTAACGGATGCCGCCCTGCGCCTCCTCCACGGCGTTGCCGAATGAGCCCGCACCGTTCGGATTGAGGTGGTAATTCGCCGCGGTCAACTGGAACAACCCGCGCGCCGAGTGCACAGGGTTCTTCGCGTTCACCTGGCCGCCGGACTCCTGTGCCATGATGAAGCGCAGCCCCGACTGCCACGATTGCGGCACGCCTTCCGCGCTCATCGCCTGCGACAGTGCCGCATCCGACTGGGCCGGAAGGACCGAGTCAGGCTTCTCCACCCATCTCGGATGGGCCATCTGCACCGGCATCTGCAGCGGCACGTGCAGCGCCGCGGTCTGGATGCCTGAACCCACCGATGCGCTGGCTCTCGGAGACTGCGCACCGGTCATCGCGGCCGCCAGTACGTGACGGAAACCCACGCCGGCACGACCCCGCGCCACATGCCCAGCCTGACTGCCGTGATGGCCGCGGGCGGCCTGAGAAACAGCCGGTCCGAGATGCACCGCGTCCGCCATCCGAGGACGCTAGCACCGAACTCTTTCCACTTGGTTATCGGAATGTCGGGTTCAGCAGATGGCTGAAGTCGTATTGCCGGCACCGCCAGCTGGCGGGAGGG
This sequence comes from uncultured Alphaproteobacteria bacterium, assembly GCA_963791495.1. Lineage (GTDB taxonomy): Bacteria > Pseudomonadota > Alphaproteobacteria > Acetobacterales > Acetobacteraceae > JAMXLO01. The sequence goes on along the minus strand of CAWBST010000030.1, from coordinate 124,119 downwards.
AGGGGCTGCCTGCGATGTGCACCCGGCCGGGGCCAGCGCGCGCCAGCATGGATGCGGAGCACAACCCCGCGAAAGACCGCTCCAGCATGAACGCAAGCAGCGCCCGCAGGTCTCGGCGCCGATGCTCCGTCAGGTATCCGAGGACGACCATTGAGCTGAAAAGGGCCACGACGCAGATCCAGGCCGGAGCGTGCAGCACGTCCCAGAACAGAATGAGCAACGGCAAGTGGAACAGATAGAACGTCAGGGTGAATGAGGCCAGCAGCCGTATGGGTTTTGCCAGCAGCAACAGGACCCGACCGAGACCGTGGGCGTGCGCCGCCGCATAAAAGTTGAGCGCTACCAGAAGGGCCAGGGCGTAATCGGTCAGTGGGTAGCCGGAATATGCCAGCAAGGCGGCCGTTTTCGGCCAGCCGGCCAGGAACCTGTCGTGCAGAGTGGTGCCAATGGCGCTCTTGATCAGAAGCACTGCGGCAATGAGGGTGCATGCCCACAACGTCGCCGCGGACCTGCCGGACAGGCGCCAACGCCCGATGTTCCAGTAAACCAGGACACCCAGGAGCCAGCACGGCATCAGCAGCAGAATCTTCGGGCCAGCAAGGATGGCCAGCATCGTCGCGACCAACGCCCTGGTACGGCGCGGCAGATACGTCCAGGCGCCGAAGATTGCGTAATACCAGGCCTCATAGTTCAGAGACCAGAACGGACCGTTCAAAGGCGGCGTCGAATTAAGGAACCAAGCCTGTCCCACGAACAACGCGTTCGCGGCCGTGCTCATCAATGTGCCGGGATCGGCTGGCTCCGGCGAGAACGCCGAATGGCCCACGAAGTGGAAAAGGACCATACCGAAACCGAGCGCCGGCAGCGCAACCGACCACAGCCGTGAGAGGCGGTTAAGCGCGTAGTCCGCCAGCGTGCGGTCGCGCCCGTCGGTCACATACGCAATGACGAACCCGGACAGCACGAAGAACACGATCACCGCAGCCGGACCGGGCCAGTGCAGCGGATAGGCTGGAAGCAAGACCAGCCAGGAGTGGCCCAGGACCACGACGAGCGCGGCGGCGAACCGCGTCAGGTCGAGATACAACGACAGAGAGGGCGACATTGAGACTGCATCCTTCCAGCATACTGTATCGCATGCCGGACGGATTCGTCGGGACCGCTGTTAGGCGCTGATGGGTCGTTGGCGCGGTTACGGCCTCGGTCGCGCGGGGGCGCGCTCCACGATGTCCTGACCGTCGCTCACCTGGCGAAGCCGAAAAAGTCCGCAAGTTCAATCAGCGCGAGAACGCCGAGGCCCGCCAGGATCGCACAGACGTTGAGCCTGTAGCGCTTCATTGTCAGTTCCGTGGGCTTGTCCGTGAGGCTCCTCTCCACCCGCTCCTCGATTTCGGCGTGGAAGTCCTCAACAAACGTGGTGCGCGGGGTCGGCAGATCGGCGTCTGTGTCGTTCAAATCGGCCCTCGTTGCTGTCCCGATGCATTGCCGCTTTCGCGGCCGAGAAATCGCTCGCTACGGCATTGTTTTCATTGATGCGCCCGGCAGGACTCGAACCTGCAACCAGACGGTTATGAGCCGCCCGCTCTGACCAATTGAGCTACAGGCGCAGTGTCCGCTTGGTCTGCCCCACCCCGGCGGCCGGTGCAAGCCGCGCAATACGGCCACCGATTGTGCTGGACCGCACATTTGCCACTTGTTCACCTATCTGGCATACGGCCGCCCCTACGCTCACCGGGCGGTGGCCGGCGCGCCGGCGTGGCTGCCCGGTCCTCGAAACGATTATTCCATAAGAGGATAACCCCGGATGCAACTGGCCCCATACGTGATCATCGTCTGCGGTCTGCTGGCGCTGGTCTACGGTCTGGTCACCAGCAAGCAGGTCCTGGCGTCCGACGCCGGCACCGCGCGCATGCAGGAGATTTCCGCCGCCGTCCAGGAGGGCGCCCGCGCCTACCTCAACCGCCAATATACCGCGATCGGCATTGTCGGCGTTGTGATCCTGATCATCCTTGGCCTGACCCTCGGCATACATGTCGCCATCGGCTTCATCATCGGCGCGGTGCTGTCGGCGGCTGCCGGCTATGTCGGCATGAACGTCTCGGTGCGCGCCAACGTCCGCACCGCGCAGGCCGCCAAGCAGGGCCTCGCTGCCGGCCTGGCTCTTGCCTTCAGGGCCGGCGCCGTCACCGGCATGCTGGTGGTCGGCCTCGGCCTGCTCGGCGTCGCCGGCTACTACTTCGTCCTGCGCAGCGGCATGACCGGCGCCAGCGACGACGAACTGCGCCGCGTGCTGGAGGCAATGGTCGCACTCGGCTTCGGTGGTTCGCTGATCTCCATCTTCGCCCGTCTCGGCGGCGGTATCTTCACCAAGGGCGCCGATGTCGGCGCCGACCTCGTCGGCAAGGTCGAGGCCGGCATTCCCGAGGACGATCCCCGCAACCCCGCCGTGATCGCCGATAACGTCGGTGACAATGTCGGCGACTGTGCCGGCATGGCCGCCGACCTGTTCGAGACCTACGCCGTGACCATCGTCGCCACCATGCTGCTGGCGGCGATCTTCTTCACCGGCGAGGTGCGCGACGCCATGCTGATGTTGCCTCTCGGTATCGGCGCCATCTGCATCCTCACCTCGATCGTCGGCACGTATTTCGTCCAGCTAGGTCCGGACAACGGCATCATGAAGGCGCTCTACAAGGGCCTGCTGGTGACCGGGGCCCTGTCGATCGTCGGTATCGCCATCATCATCGCCTGGTTCATCGGCTTCGCCACGCCGCTGCCGCTGACCAGTGGTGGTTCTGTCGCCGGTTGGCAGCTCTTCATCTGTGCCCTGATCGGCCTGGCAGTGACCGGTGCGATCGTGTGGATCACCGAATACTACACAGCGACCGAGTACCGCCCGGTGCGCTCGATTGCGCAGAGCTCCACCACCGGCCACGGCACCAACGTGATCCAGGGCCTCGCTGTGTCGATGGAGGCAACCGCTCTGCCGGCGATCGTCATCTGCATCGGCATCGTCGCGACCTTCATGGTCGCAGGCCTGTTCGGCATCGCTGTCGCCGTGACCACCATGCTGTCGCTCGCCGGCATGATCGTGGCATTGGACGCCTACGGCCCGGTGACCGACAACGCCGGCGGCATCGCCGAGATGGCTGATCTTCCCGCCGATGTGCGCATCACGACAGACGCGCTCGACGCGGTTGGCAACACCACCAAGGCCGTGACCAAGGGGTATGCGATCGGCTCCGCGGGCCTCGCATCGCTGGTGCTGTTCGCGGCCTACACGCAGGACCTGACGCACTACTTCCCGGGCCTGAAAGTGGACTTCACTTTGCAGAATCCGTTCGTGGTGGTCGGCCTGATCGTAGGCGGCCTGCTGCCCTACCTGTTCGGCGCAATGGGCATGACCGCCGTGGGCCGCGCAGCCGGCGCCGTGGTGGTCGAGGTGCGGCGGCAGTTCCGTGAAATCCCCGGCATCATGGAGGGCACGGGAAAGCCGGAATACGGCCGTGCCGTGGACATGCTCACCCGCGCCGCGATCCGCGAGATGATCGTGCCATCGCTCTTGCCGGTGCTGGCGCCGATCATCCTGTGGGTGGTGATCGACATCGTCGCCGGACGGGTGGCGGCGTTCGCATCGCTGGGAGCGATGCTGCTCGGCACGATCGTGACGGGGCTGTTCGTCGCGATCTCGATGACCTCAGGCGGCGGTGCCTGGGACAACGCCAAGAAGTACATCGAGGAAGGCAACCACGGCGGCAAAGGCTCCGAGGCGCACAAGGCGGCAGTGACCGGCGACACGGTGGGCGATCCCTACAAGGACACCGCCGGTCCGGCAGTGAACCCGATGATCAAGATCACCAACATCGTGGCGCTGCTGCTGCTCGCAGTCCTCGCAGGCTGGCTGCATTAGCCTAGGAAGCCACCTCTCCCGCTTTGCGGGAGAGGTCGGCGCGCAGCGCCGGGTGAGGGTGCCTCCAGTAACGCCGCCAGCTCGGCCTCGTGCTCGTAATCCGGCATCAGTCGCCGCAGCGTCGCATCGCGTGCGACCGCCGGGTGGAAGTAGACTTCGCTCTCCCCGTCCGGCAGCTCCCGCATCAGCCGCCGCACACGCTCCATCGTCATGTGACCGCTCCAGGCGATGCCGAAGCAGTGGTCGGTCGTCGTCATCCCCGCCGCTCTCACCTGCCGGCGCAGCACGTGCGTCCAGTGATACAGCGCATGCGCGCCAACCCCGACGCGCGTACCGCAGCGCGCAAGAACCGCGGGCGGCTCGGCCGGCACACGCACCCGCGAAAGACCAAATTCCCGCCCAATCTCCAACATCAATCGCCCCACCGTCGGATGCAGATGCATATGCTTGTGCGCATCGGCGTGATGCAGCGTCAGCCCCGTGGCGGCAAAGGCCGAAAACTGCGCGCGCACCTCCGCGGCGAGCTGACGACGAGCACGTGGACGACCGAAGTAATCGATGCCGAGACGCAACTGGCCCGACGGGAACCAGCCATCGCCATCCACGAGGTCGGGGATCTCGGCCGGCGTCAGAACAGCAGGCCCCTGGATCACGACGAGATGCAGCCCGACGCGCAGGTTCGGCAGCGAGCGCGCACGCCGCACGGCATCCGCAACGGCGGGGCCGGCGACCATCAGGCTGGCCGCGTGCAGCACGCCGGCGCAATGTGCGCGCTCGACGGCCTCGTTCACCCCTTCCGACAGGCCGAAATCGTCAGCCGTGAAGATGACACGCGACATGGCGGCGCGGCCCGCAGCCTGCTCTATTCCGCCGCCGCCCGCATCATGCGCCGCTCCGTCTCCTGATGGATCAGCCCATCGAGCACGCGTTTGTAGCGCACTGGTCCCACATCGATATCGAACAGCACCGGCTTGAGCGGATAGGGCGCCTTCCGCATGTTCTGCTGCTGCGCCCGGATAATCATCTGGTCCTGGTCCTCGAAAGCGATACGGCGGAGCTCGGAGAGCTGCTTGTGGATCTCTGTATCGAGCGGCTCGCCCCAGGAGATCGGGTTCCTGCGCACCGCCGCGAACAGGTAATAGGTCGTATCGCCGGTCTCCGGCGTCAGGAAGTGCGTGCCCCAGAATCCTGTGCCCTGGTCGCGTGTCGCCCCCGGGTCGGTGACGCCGGTATCGTTCAGCAGGCAGCCAGGTGCATCCCAGCGCATGTCCATCCACAGATCGACTCGCCCGCCATCGCGCCGGAACATCAGGTCGTAGAGCCCCGGCACGGGAACGTTCGGCAGCCCGCGGGCGACGAGGATCTGGTTGCCGCTCTGCGTCACCGTCAGATCGGCGCGGATGGTATGCTCGCTGCCGAGGATGCCCTCATGCACCACGGCGGTGTGGCTGAGGTCGAGCAGGTTGTCGGTGATGAGCCGATAGCCGGCGTCCATCACGATCCAGTCGCGCTTGCTCACCATCCGGCCGCCGTCCGGATCGAGCAGGCTGAAATCCGGTATCAGTCCCGGATCGGCCGGCCGCTCGCCCATCCAGATCCAGAGCATCGAGTGCTTCTCGTGGATCGGATAGCTGCGGACCTTCATGTTGCTTGGAATGCGCCCATTGCCATGCGGGTTGCCGACGCACTGTCCGCGACCATCGAACTCCAGGCCATGATACGGGCAACGGACATGGTCGCCGTGCACGATCCTGCCCTTGGACAGTGGACTGAACCGGTGCGCACAGATATCGGCGATGGCGGCAGCGCGCCCGTCGGCCTGGCGAAACAGCACGATCGGCTCGTTCAGGAACGTGCGCGGCACGAGTTCGCCCGGTGCCAGGTCCTGTGCCCACAACGCCGCGTACCAAGTGTTGCGAAGGAATTCCATGCTGGATGACCGCGCGTGGGGCTCGCTATGAATTACCAACCACACGTCCCCGTGCACGAACCTCGGATGAGGAGGTGTCAAAACGGAAACGGTGCTCCGGGATTTCGGTGAAGAGATCGGCATAGCGCCGCGGCACGGAGATGTCGTTCAGCGCGCGTACGCGCCCAGCCGCGTCGATGCGCGCGGCCACCAGAAAGCTGCTCCCGGAATCAGCGATTTCCTCGAGCGCCACGTGCATTCGAACCTCGTCATCGCCATAATATCTCGGCGCAACCAACCGCTCCGCCGTATCCGCCCCGATCACGAACGTAGTCCTCGGAAACAAGCGCGACTTCTCGACGAAGGTGGGCGCTCTCGTCAGTTCGACGGACGACTTCCAGGCGAATTGCGCGACCCGGTGTCTCACCGTCTCGCCCACCAGCGGCGGCTTGTCGACGTTCGTGACAGAGATTTCGAACGCCGCGGGTTGCTGCCTGACCTCTTCGGCCACCCGTGCGAGCAACACATGTCCCGCGTGCACCGGGTTGAAAGAACCTGGCAACAGCACAGGGGGAAGCGGCGCTGACAGCATCATTTGGCCATCGGGTTGGACGGTGACGCGATCGAGCTCGCCCGCCACGAGCTGATCGACAGCATCCACAGTCTCGACGACCATCTCCGCAAAATGCTCATCCACATCGAGCAGGCTGCGCGGCGACGGTGCGGCAATCCCGCATGCGTAGGCCAGCCACAGGACGATCGCGCGCGAAACGAGGTCTTCCTCAGCCGCGCGATCACGCCGGCCCTTGGCCAGCACGCCCGTGCAATGCGCGGTGCGGGCAGAGTCGGCGAACGCGATGTGGAATCGATGCTCGCCTTTACGCGGGCGATCGCTCACCAGCGCCGCCGTCGCGCCGAGGCCAACCACATCGGTGCCCGCCGGCACCAGCCTGGCCGCGCGTGCCCGTACGCTTCGTGCCATCGCGATTGCGGTGTCGGAACTGCACGCCTGCACCGGCGCGAAGCCGAGAAACGCCGCAAGCGCCCGCTCGTCGTAGGGAATCTGCGCCTCGATCAGCAGCCGGGAGCCGCCGGGAACACGCAGCAACTCGCCGACCGCACCACTGCCGCCACCGGTTATCGCGAGTGCAGCCTTGCGACCCGACGCGTGCAATGCGGAGATCAATTGGTGCCACGCAGCGTCCGACAGGCTCATGTGCGTGTGGTCCGAAGCTGGAAATTGCCTCGTGGAAGGTGAAAGACAGTTCGAACAGAGTCAACTGAGTGCATGGGCGTGCCGGGAACGCTGCCGAGGCCAGCGATGTCCGACGTGGTCGGCGCAGGATTGCCGCGTCGCTATCAGACACACACCCAGCCCTCGCCGGCAAGGCCGACACCCTGCTAAACTAAAACGATGCGGCAAGATCCTCACGCCCCTGCTCTGTTCTTCCCTAACGCGCAGCCGCCGGAGCCAAGCAGGCTGGTCGAGATCGCACCTGGCGTTCGTTGGTTCCGTCTGCCGCTGCCGTACAGGCTGGATCATGTGAACATCTACCTGATCGAGGACGACGATGGCTGGGCGGTCCTCGATACGGGTCTCGGCACCGACGCCTGCCGCATCGCGTGGGAATCGATCCTCAGCGGACCGCTGAGCGGGCAGCGCCTGACCTCGATGATCGTAACGCACTTCCATCCCGATCATGTCGGCCTCGCGGGTTGGCTTGCCGATCGCTTCGACCTGCCGCTTTCGATGCCCCGTCCGGAGTATCTCTATAGCTTGGCCCTGCAATATGCCCCCGGCGATCTGGGTGCCGATATGCATCGGCCCTTCTACCGCAGACACGGGCTGTCGCCAGAGATCACCGAAGCCGTGCTGAGCCGCGGACATGAATACCTGCGGCGGACGACGGGTGTTCCCACAACCTATCATCGCATACAGCACGGCGATCAACTCCACATCGGCGCGCGCGCCTTCCAGATAATCACGGGCGGCGGCCATGCGCTTGAGCAGGCTATGCTGTACAAGCCCGATGAGCGGCTGTTCTTCGCAGCGGACCAGGTGATCGCCCGCATATCGCCGAATGTGAGCGTGCACGCCATGGAGCCGGATCTGGATGCACTCGGCATCTATCTGCGCTCACTATCGGGTCTGCGTGATGCGGTCTCACAGGACGTGCTGGTGCTGCCTGGCCACGGACTGCCGTTCTACGGACTGCACATACGCATCGCTGAACTGCTCGAACACCATGCGCAGCGCTGCAACGCGATCGCCGATGCATGCGAGCAGCAGCCGCTGTCAGTTGCTGAACTCGTACCGCATGTCTTTCATCGAATTCTCGATGAGCACCAGACCGGCTTCGCCTTTGGCGAGGTTCTGGCGCACGTGAACCACATGCTCGCACAAGGCCGCCTCGCGCAGGAGACCGGCGTGGATGGGATCGATCGTTATTCGGCGGGGGCGGCATCGTGACGGTCTCCCTTGAGGGAGCCGATGCTGAGCGAACCTTCGCTCCCAGCCGCGATCGGTTCGGGCTCCGCGACGGTCGATGCGTCCGTCGTCACTTCCTCGAGGAATGTCGCTGACGGCACGAAGAAGAGATTGCCCGTCACCGCGCGGCTGAAGTCGAGCAGCCGGTCGTAATTGCCGGGCGGACGTCCGACGAACATGTTCTCGAGCATCTGCTCGATTGTGCGCGGTGACCGGCTGTAGCCGATGAAATAGGTACCGAACTCGCCCTGCGAAGCCTGGCCAAAGGGCATGTTGTCGCGCAGGATCTTGATCTCGCGCCCGTCCTCCTCGATCACGGTCAGCGCGCTGTGGGCGCTGCTTGGCTTGATCGCGTCGTCCAGCTCGATATCCGAGAGCTTGGTGCGGCCGATGATACGCTCCTGTTCCTCGGTGGCCAGCGCGTTCCACGCGGCCAGATCGTGCAGGTACTTCTGCACGATGACATAGCTGCCGCCGGCGAACGGCGCGTCCTCGTCGCCGATGAGCGTTGCATCGTCGATGGCTCGGCCCGTGGGATTCTCCGTTCCGTCGACAAAGCCGAGGAGATCGCGGGCATCGAAATAACGAAAGCCGTGCACTTCATCGACCGGCGACACGGCGGCACCGAGCCGGGTCATGATCTGCGTCGCCAACTCGAAGCACAGATCCAGGCGCTCGGCACGGATGTGGAACAGGAGGTCGCCGGGCGTCGAGACGGCATGGCGTGAATCGGCGCGGATCTCCCGGAATGTGTGCAGCTCCACCGGCCGCGGCGGGCCAAAGAGCCGGTCCCACGCATCAGATCCAATTGCCATGATGCATGAGAGCTTATCATCCAGGTCGCGGAACCCCACCGCGCGAACCAGCGCGGCGAAATCGGCGCAAAGCGAGCGGACGGCTAGGCGGCTATCGTCGCCCGGATTCAGCGCCACGACGAGAAAGATCGCCGCACGCGTGAGCGGGCCGGCAACCGGCTGTGGATCCACTGCCGGGCCGCCTGTCATCTCCGGTGTGCTCATAGGCACGGCCCCCATCGGATTACCGATGTCGATGAGGGTGCGGTGTGGTCGTGTTGCATGCGTCTGAGCCGTTCAGTTGGAATGAGATTATGCCGGATTATGCGGGGATCGGAAAAGTGACGTACCCTCAAGCCACGTCTTCCAGAGTACCAAATCATAGTCGCGCCGTACTGAACACTCGCAGAATGTTACCCGGGAACACAGAGGAACGGTAGCTACCCACCTATCGCAGCGATCCGCTTTCTTGTCTCTCCGGAGAGGGTTATACGTTCGGTCGGGGGATAGTCAGAGCCGGATAAGGGTGGACAATGCTGCCGTCTTGGCGTGACTGGTTATTTTCCGCAAAAACCTTTGCCGGCGCGATGCTGGCGCTCTGGATCGCGTTGCGCATGGGGCTCGACCGCCCGTATTGGGCGATGGCAACGGCCTATATAGTTGCCCAACCGCTCGCCGGCGCGATGCGCTCCAAAGCGGCTTACCGCTTCTACGGGACATTGCTCGGAGCCGTTGCCACCCTCGCGCTCGTCCCCAATCTGGTCGATGCACCTGTGCTGTTGATTGCCGCCCTGTCCCTTTGGATCGGGGGCTGCATCTATTTCGCTGTCTTGGATCGGACACCACGGAGCTACGTCTTCCTCCTGGCTGGCTACAGCGTGGCGCTGATCGGTTTTCCGATTGTGGACGCGCCGGATACGGTCTGGGACGTGGTGTTGGCCCGGGTTGAGGAAATTACGCTAGGAATTGTCTGCACCACCGTGATCGGCAGCGTCGTCTTTCCAATCCCGCTCGGCCCCGCCCTGACAGCCCGGTTGGATAACTGGATTCGAAATGCGGCAGACTGGACCATGGGCGTTCTATCAGGGGCGCCGGAAGACGCCACGACTGTCGCAGCACGGCGCAAAGTCGCCGGCGATGCCGTCGAGATCGCGATGCTGGCGACGCATCTCGCCTACGATACGTCCAATTTGCAAACCGCTACCGTGCCGGTTGCGATTCTACACCAGCGCGTGCTCCTGCTGTTGCCGGTCGTCAGCGGTGCAGCCGATCGCATCCGCACCCTGCGCGAGATCGACGAGATCACGCCACGCCTCCGCGCAGTGCTTGGCCGCATCAGTGCATGGATCCAGTCCGGCAGCGCCGCGGACCTGTCGGAAGCCGCCGAGGTTCATGCTGACATCGATGCGCTGGAGCCGGAGATCGATGCCACCACCGAGTGGAAGACCGTCGTGCTGGTCGGTCTGCTTGTACGGCTGCGCGAGCTGACGGATCTGGTTCACGACATCATTGCACTCCGGCGGCAGATCAGGGCCGAGGAGCCGAGGCTGGCGAAGCTGACCTTCGCCCAAGGCGAGACCATCCGTACGCTGCAGCATCGTGATCACGTGATGGCGCTGCATTCAGCACTGGCAACCATCCTGGCCATCGGGCTGACCTCGGCGTTCTGGATCGCGTCCGCCTGGCCTGAAGGCGCCGGAGCCGCGAGCCTGGCGGCCGTCGCCTGCGCCTTCTTTGCCGCCCAGGACGATCCGGCGCCCAATATCCTCGGCTTTCTCGTCGCGGCAGTCATCGCGATCGTTATCGATGCGATCTACCTGTTTGCCATCCTGCCCCAGGCGCATGACTTCGAGATGCTCTTACTGGCGTTCGCGCCGGTGTTTCTGATCCTCGGGGCGCTGACCAGCATGCCGGCGACCGCCCGGGCAAGCGGCCCCATCAGCTTCATCGCCGCCACCCAACTCGCGCTGTCCAGCAGCTACAACGCCGACTTCACGATGTACGCCAATAGCGCAGCAGCCGCTATCCTCGGGCTCGGTGCGACAGCGATCATCATCCGCATCTTCCGCTCTGTCAGCGCCGAATGGACGGCTTGGCGGCTGCTACGGCGTAACCGCGTCGAGGTTGCAAATATCGCCGCCAACAGAAGTCCGGCCGCACTGAACGTGTTCGCTGCGCTGATGCTGGACCGGCTCAGCCTGGTCGTGCCGCGTCTCGCCGTCAGTGCCGAGGGCGCCGACGGTGCCGCCACGTCCGCGCTGGCCGATATTCGCGTCGGCGTCAACATCATCCAACTGCAGCGCGACGCGATGCACCTGCCGGAACAGCTTCGCCGCGCCGTCCGTCGAATGCTGGACGCAATCGCCACCCACTATCGCCGGCGTAACCTGGACCAGGCAGATGTCACACTGCTCAGCATCATCGACCGAGTCATTGCCATCGCGGTTCAGGATCCCGCTACCATGACCCGAGAGCTGTTGCTGCAGCTCGGCGGGATCAGGCGTGGGCTGTTCCCCAACGCTCCACCATATACCCGCGAGACAGCACTCGCCTTGAGCCAGCAAGTGGTTGCATAGCAAAATGGTCAGCGAAATAGACGTTTATGGCGTCTTCGTCCCCTCACTCCTGGTGTGGGTCGGAGCGGCGCTCCCCCTGACGGCGGGGCTACGGCGACTGCTTCGGTGGTTCGGCTTCTATCGCCTCGTCTGGCATCGTGCGCTATTCGACCTGGCGTTGCTGGTCATCGTGCTGGGGGTCGTGGTCGCCGTTTCCGCGCGCGAGGTAGCACCATGAGATTGCTCGCTCGCATCGGCGAACATGGCTCGGCGAGCTCCGTCGCCAGTAGAATTCGGTCGGCTCCTGGGGCGCTTCGCGATCACCGCCATAGCAGTCGGCGTTGCCGCGGTCATAGGGTGGCAGCTCTGGATCTACTACCTCGAGGCGCCATGGACGCGCGACGGGCGCGTGCGCGCCGACGTCGTCCAGGTCGCCGCTGACGTCACCGGCCTGGTCACGGACGTCCTGGTTCACGACAACCAGGCGGTAAAGAAAGACGAAGTGCTGTTCCGCATCGATCCAGCCCGTTTCCAGATCGCACTCCGGGATGCGCAAGCCAATGTCGATAGCAAACTGGCTGCCGCCCAGGAGGCGGAACGTGAGACGAGCCGCTATAACCGGCTCAATGCGCTCTCGGTCTCGGAGGAGCAGCAACAACAACGCAGCGCTGCTGCTACACAGGGGAACGCCGCCTACCAGCAGGCTCTGGCAAGCCGCGATCTTGCCGCGCTCAACCTGGCTCGATCCCAGGTGCGCGCGCCGGTCAACGGCTTCATCACCAACTTCGACATGCGGCCAGGCGATTACGTCGACGCCGGGAAGCCACTCTTCGCTCTGATCGACAGCGACAGCTTCTACGTGGCCGGCTACTTCGAGGAAACCAAGTTGCCGCGCATCAAGGTCGGCGATCCGGCCCGCGTCTATCTGGTTGGCGAACCGGCCGTGATCGAGGGACATGTAGAAAGCATAGCGGGCGGAATTGCGGACCGGGAGCGGCAAGGCAGCGCCGACTTGCTCGCCAACGTAAATCCCACGTTCAGTTGGGTGAGGTTGGCGCAACGCGTACCCGTTCGGATCGCACTTGATCACGTGCCCGCTGACGTGCGTCTGGTAACGGGACGGACCGCGACTGTTGTCGTCCTGTCACCCGGTCAAACTGCACATCAAGCGGGCAATGTCAGTGGCTGGCTGGCGCATAACGTTGGCGACTAAGCAGAAACCGAGCCTGCCCGCCGAACCTGGAAACGAGCCGGCGACTGTCATGCAGACATGGCCGCGTCTTTGGCTGCCAGGGCTTCCCGCCAACCCGGCAACGCAGCGAGGCCTTTGTACCAGCGAAGGATTTCGGGGAAGTCTCCGACGGGAAGCCCCATGCGTTCGGCTGAAGGCACGAGCCCCCCAACCGAGAAATCCGCAATGGTCAGCCGCTCACCGATGAGCCAGGTCTTGCCTCTGAGAGAATCATTGAGTACCGCCGCGAAGCGGGAGAAATTCTGCTCCCCGCGCGCAATAAAGGCGGGGTCGGAGGGGCCACGACTGAGCACAACTTTCGAGGCCTTCTCGTAAGAGACCATACCGATTGACTCGGCATCCCAGTGCGCGCTTTCCCATGCGAGCCAGCGCAGAACGTCCGACTGACCTTGCAAATCAGAGGGCCACAGCCCGCTGTTGGAATGCTTGGCCGCCATGTAGAACAAGATGGCATTCGACTCCCAAAGCACGAAACCATCGTCCTCCAGCGTCGGCATTTTCTTGTTGGGATTGAGAGCCAGGTACTGCGGCGTAAGTTGGTCGCCCCGTCCGAGGTCAATCGCTTGCACCTCACAGTCCAGCGCAAGATAGTTTTTCAACGCCACGATGCCGAGCACACGTCCCGATGGCGGAAAGATGTAGAGTTTCATGGTCAGCAAGACTCCCTTGAACTCATTCGCAAAGGCGGCGCAGCCGACCGACATAAAGTCAGCGGCGGCCAGTCCCCAGGTCGTCGGAATACCCAGCCTTCAGGCGAGGCCACTGGACGATCGGACGTCCATCAGTTCGGTAACTGTGCTCGCCTTCCGGCCGCTGTAGCCAGCCAGTCGGCAAGTCCTCCCATCTCTCCTGCCGCCCATAGACGGTCAAGTCGAGCAACCGATAGCTGTTATCCATCGCTTCGACGCCGCGCCTCGTCGTCCAGTAAGTCTCGAAGACATTGGATCCCTGTCGCAGGTAGCAAACGATGTGCATCATGCCCACGCGACGTCCAACCAAGAGGGTCTCGAGCGAGTCCCGTGGAGCCGAGTACCAAGGCATCTCCCACCCCATAAATTCGCGATAGCGCGCGCCCTCTTCGTACGGGCCCTGGCAGAACGTGGCGTAGGTGACATCGCGGGAATGAATAAAGGACAGTTCGCGGACTTGCGATGTGTAGAAGCTGCACCCCTCGCACTGTTCCGGCGCCGGGTGGCCGGCGTGCCACATGAAGTAGTAGGCGATGAGCATCCGGCGTCCCTCAAACGCGTCCAATAGTGTCACCGCGCCACGTTCACCAATGAGCGGTGTGGCGCCATCCACCTCGACCATGGGCAGTCGCCGGCGAGCGGCCGCAATAGCGTCGCCCGAGCGCATGTGCGCCTTCTCCCGAACTCGCAAAGCATCCAGCTCTGTCTGGAAGGTGCTCCGATCGACTATCTTGGGTGCTCCTGGTTCATCTCTCATGATATCGCTCATCGTTCTCTCCATCAGCAACGGTGTCGCTCAGCGCTTGTCGTATTCGTCGTGACGGTGCCACCAGACGCCTGTCTCGTTGCGCCCCTTGGGAGCGCGATCGAGCCAGTGGTACACGCCAAAGAACGGGTCCACGCCGCGTGCGTAGGTGGAATACGCGTGGTATACGGCGCCGTCCTCGAGCACGAATGCGCTCATGCCCGGTCTGTCGCGGTGATAGGCGGGCACGTCAACGCCGCACGCGGCCGCAAGTTTGCCTTCCGCCGAGTCACCGCCGCCCTCCTCGCCCGCGCGCCAGCGAAATGCGTCACTCGTCGGCGCCTCACGCCGGTAGTTGTACTCGCCGCCCACGCGCTGTTGTTCTTCGGTGATCCAAACGCTGTAATCGAGATTGAAGTCGCCACCGAACGAGGAGGCCCAGGGAAACGTCCAGCCCATCCGGCGCTTGTACGCTTGCAACTTGGGCAGCGGCGCGCGTGAAACCGCCCACAGCATCACGTCATGATTGGCCAGGTGAACCACGGAGCCGTTGAAGGCATCCGCGATCATCGAGCACGAGGGGCACCCGGCCTTCCAGTCGGGCCCGAACATGAAGTGGTAGACCAGGAGCTGCGAGCGCACGCTGAAGAGGTCCTTGAGCGAGGCGCTCCCTTCATCGGTATCTAAGCGATACTCCTTGTCGACCCTGACCCACGGCAATTGCTGCCGTCGACGCGCAAGCTCGTCGCCCTGGCACGAATATTCCTTCTCCGCCTTGAGCAGATCGAGCCGTGCAGCAAGCCATTCTTCCCGTGTCCCGCTCATATGTGTCGTCATCGTATCTCTCCTTTGATCGGCACGATGTTATTCCCGACTGTCGTCCGCTCTGTTCTCACCACAACGTGCCGGTTGGTAGCCGTGACATAAGGACTGGGCACCGACCGGTGGGAGTGACAAGTGTGACGGGATTCCGATGGCCTCACCGATCACGACCGCAGCGCGAGTCAGGCTGGGATCGGTCATCAACTCCTCACGCCTTCTTGCGCCGATCGACATCACCTCAGCTTGGCCGTCGGTCCGCGCCAGGCGCAATTAGGCACATGTGTGTACCCAGGCTTGATCCGGATTGTGCGCCTACTCCGGCGAGTGCACGTCAGCACTCACCTCCCTGCCGTATCGTCTTGCCCACCGGCACATACCTCTGAGTGGAGCAAGGATTGTCCTTCCCAACGGGGTCAAGGAGTACTCGACAGCAACGGTCCTCGATGTCGTCACACGCCTTGCAATCAATCCCGTGGATTCGAGATTGCGAAGGGTTCTCGTGAGCATCCGCTGGGAGATGCCGCCGAGGTGGCGACGCAACTCACCGTGTCGCCGCGGTTTCTCCCGCAGCGAAAACAAGATCCTTGGGGTCCATCTCCCGATAAAGATCGACGACGTCATTTTCGGTTCGGGTGGCACTTCCATCGTGCGGCCGTAGCGCGGCGCATGGAACTGCCGGGAGTGACAAGTGTGGCGGGATTCCGATTTCGGAGATAGCCGAAACAGCATCGCGCGGCGCGGCGAGCTCTTTCACATGGTCTGCTCGATTCGCGCCACGCGCCGCTCGCCCACTAAGCGCCAGCGAAGACGATCGTGCACGGGCTGTTGACTGTGATGGCCCGACCGGTCGGCGTCAGAACGCCATCCGCTTGGTTCACTTTGAACGCCACGATCGTGTCGGTGTTCTGCTGACCCCGTCCTCCCTGGCCCTCGTCAGCGTTGGCCGCGTAGAGAAACTTGCCTGCGGGGTCGATGCCGAAAAAGCGCGGCGACTTTGCGTGGGTCAGTGCCCAGCCCATCGGCGTCAAGGTTCCGGAATGTCGATCGACGGCGAAGATCGCAACGCTGTCGTGGCCCCGATTGGAAGCGTACACGAAGCGACCGGACGGTGCGACGGCGATCTCGGCGCCGGTATTCTCGCCGGTGTAACTCGGAGGGGCGGACGGCACGACCTGGATCGGATCCAGGCTGCCGCGCTGCGCGTCGAAGCGATACGTGGTGACGCTCGAACCGAGTTCGTTGATCACGTACGCCAACGGCATAGTGCGATGAAAGGCAATGTGCCGCGGACCGGCGCCCGCGCGCGCGGCGACGAATGGCGGGTCGTTCGCCGTCAATTTTCCAGTCTCGGCGTCGAGGCGAAACACGAAGATCCGGTCGAGCCCCTTGTCGGGCACGGCGATGAACCGGCCGCTCGGATCGAAGACGACGTTGTGCGGGTGCGAACTGGCCTGCTCTTTCCGATTTGGACCCGGCTCGCCGGGCAGGTTCACCAGATCGGCGCGCGCCCCCAAGGTTCCATCCTTCTCGATCCGAACCACGCCGACCGAGCCGGCGCCGTAATTGGCGGTGATGATCCAGCGACCGGTCGGGTCGATCGACAGATGCACTGCGTTCTTGCCGCCGCAGGATTGCCTGTTGAGCGGCGTAATGTGACCGCTTTGCTTGTCGATCCCATAGGCGCTGACCTCGTCGAGGTCGGCATGTACCGAATACAGAAAGCGCTGCGCCCGATCGAGCGTCAGGAAGGAAGGGTTGGCGATCTCAAGAAGCTGTTCGTGCGTCCACGCGCCCGAGGCCGAGTCCACCCGGTAAACGTTGATACCGCCGCCATGCCCTCGGCGCTCCGGGGTCGTGAAGGCGCCAACATAGGCGAACTGCGCCGTTGCACGATTGGCCGACGGCTGCGCTTCAGCAAGCCCGCCGTGCAGCATCGCCGGCACTGCAGCAGCGAAAGCCGCGCCGGCCCTTAGCACGACACGCCGGTCGATGTGCCTGTCTGCAGCAGCTGATGTTTTGTCCATTTCCGCCCCTCTCCATGTCGCGTTGATCGTCCCGCCACGAAGTCCGCTGTGTGGAACAGCCGCCATGACGATGCCGACATTCAGACTGCGACGCCACCCATTGCCGCGCGGGCCTGGTTGAGGTCAAGCAGTCGGCGGAGGATTTCGTCGTCGGACAGTTCCACCGGCCAACGCATTCGCCGTGGCGAGACCGGTTATCACCACTGTGTGGCTAGTCCACGCCTTCTCCGCCGCGCATAAGGCGGCGCGGCACGAAGATAACCGCCGTGTCGCCAAGCTCATGCTGGCCGTCAGTTGATCTCTGCGACTACTGGCAGGAATAACTCAGCATACGAAGCGATTAACTTCCTGCGAACGGATCGTAGTCCATTATAGCTCCTCCTGGAGGGCTAGGAAGCTCCACCCCATAAGCGTATTCCATTTTTCAGTGTGGACACACGCGAACTCGGCGCCGCATCCGTAGTTCGCTTGTAGCCTGCAAAATAGATTTCTGACCCCTGCCATAACAGTTAGCTCGTTCCGCGTGCTGGCCTGCCACTTCGCGATGAACGCCGCCGCCGTCATGCGGGTCGCTGCAGCCGGCCCAGTAGTGAGCGGTTCTGGTTGCGCCAAACTGCCGCATCCCGTCATAACCACTGTGGAGACCAACGAGCAACTTCCGCGCAACCGCGGCACGGCCGGTGAGGGAGGGAAACGATGGCGACCTATTCGATTTCGGACCTCGGTCGGCGTGAAATCCTGCTGATGTCGGCCGTCGCGGCATCCTTCGGCCTATCCGGCTGGACAATGCCTGCGGGAGCAGAAACCAAGTTGCGACGCACTCCGGAACAGATACTTGGGCCGTTTTATCCGCTATCGGAAATGCCACAAACCACCGACCTGACCCGACTGCCCGGCCGCCCCGGTCGAGCGGAAGGACAAATACTTAATGTCATGGGGAAGGTTCTGAATCTAGCCGGCGAGCCTGTCCGCAGTGCCAAGGTGGAAATATGGCAGGCCAATTCCCATGGCCGGTACACGCATCCGAGCCACCCAAACCCAGCGCCCCTTGATCCCAACTTCCATGGCTTAGGGCTTGCTGCGTAATAAGTGAATCGAGGCGTGCGCGGTGTTGCCTGATCGTCATGGCGGGGCTTGGCCCCGCCATCCACGACTTTGCTGTTGGCATCAAAGGAAAGACATGGATGGCCGGCCTGCGCCGGCCATGACGATAGTACAACGCCGGCCGCGAGTTGTAGCACTCATTGTCCGACGGGTCCTTAGCGGTCCTGACCACCGACGCAGAGGGACGGTATCGGTCCACAACGATAAAGCCGGCAGCCTATCCCACTGGCCCGAACTCGATGCGGCCGGCACACATTCACTTCCAGGTGACCGGAATACAGGATCGCCTGGTCACACAATTGTATTTCGAGGCGATCCCTACAATGCGACCGATCCATTTCTGAACAGCGCCGGCAGAAAGGAGATGCTTCTTACAAAGATCCTCGATCCCACCCCTGACCTTGAAGCTGGGTCGAAGTTGGTGATGTTTGATATCGTGCTTTACAAAGGCTGAGCGACGCGCGCAGCTCTACCGTACGCTGCGCTAACAGCCGCAGCCGAAGTTCCGCAATGATCCGCGCGAAATCTAATGCGCCGCCGGGCGTCGGGCTCACTCGCGAACCCGTTGACCGTGCCCCTTTTGCTCATGCGCGGATCATCAATCGCCCCATGGGATCGTGCAGAGATGCACATTGCGGTATCCGGCGCTACCCCCGTTGGCTCATCAGACCCTGAAGTGCCGGCTCCGCCCGAAGCGGTCATCGGGCTGGGCTGCTGGTTTCAGAGCTGCTCGAACTCCTGTGGCCCTCCGTGGTCCTCCGCACTTCCTCCGTGTTGAATCCTTAAACTGACGCCCACGGCCACCGGGGTTCCCGTCCGTGAGTCTGACTATTGAAGATAACCTGCCTAACACACACATCTGCCCTTTCCCCCAGCAAAGGGCCGGAACCTCATGGACGCCTTCACCAACCCCAGCCCCCCGCACGCTCTCCCCGCCACCGTCTCCCGCGTGGTCTTCGCCGAACTCTGCGCCCGCCTCCCACCGCCGCCCGTCGACACGCCGGAGGCCCGCGCCGAGAGTGACGCGGTCGCCATGGACGCGGCAGCCGCCCTGCATCCCGCCGACGCCTTCGAGGCCAAGCTCGCCGCCCAGATCGTCGCCGCCGACGCACAGGTCGCCGACTGCCAGCGCCTCGCCGTCCAGCACCGCAACGACCTCGCCGTCACCCTCCGCTGTCGCGCTCAGGCCACCAGCGCGATGCGGGAGATGCGTGCCTTGCTGCGCGACTACCGGCGTATGCAGGCGGAGCGCGACAAGGCGCTGAACGAAATGCACCCGGCCGCCATGGAGCGCGCCGGCTACTGGTTCAGGGAGGCGACAGTGCCGGAACCCGCGCCTGAGCCCGCTCCGGCCGAGCCGCCCGCCCAGGCCGAACTCACCGAGGCCGAGAAATATGCCGTCATCTACCCCGATCGTGCCGCGCGCATCCGGGCGAGCCGCGGCCTGCCGGCCAGGCTCGACTTCGGCCCGCCCGAGCCGGAGATCGTCGACGCCCTGGTCAGCGGCACCAGCCCCATCCTGCGCGAACTCGATCAGCGCCGGGAGGTCGTCGCAGGATCGGCTCCTTCGTCTCTCAAATCGAAACTATGAGACGGATGCGAGACGGCTATGCGACCCGATGCCGCTCCCGCAGGAACTGGAAGAATTCCACGCCCTCGCGCAGCCGGCGCTTCATCATCTGCGGACTGCGCACCATCTCGCCGACGATCGAGGCGATCTTCGGTGCCCGGAAATAGAATCGCCGGTAGAAGGTCTCGACGTTGTCGAAGATCTCGGTGTGCGACAGGTGCGGATACGCCAGCGGCGCGATCTGTATCCCGTGTTCGTCCACCAGTTCGGCGTGCGTCTCGTCGAGCCAGCCGTTCTCCACCGCCTGGCGATGCAGGAACGTCCCCGGATACGGTGCCGCCAGCGACACCTGGATGGTGTGCGGGTTGATCTCGGTCGCGAAGCGGATCGTCTCCTCGATCGTCTGCTGCGTCTCGCCCGGCAGACCGAGGATGAACGTGCCGTGGATCTTGATCCCCAGCTCATGGCAGTCGCGGGTGAACTGCTTCGCCACCTCGATGCGCATGCCCTTTTTGATGTTGTGCAGGATCTGTTGGTTGCCGCTCTCGTAGCCGACCAGCAACAGCCGCAGCCCGTTGTCCTTCAGCACCTTCAGCGTCTCGCGCGGCACGTTCGCCTTGGCGTTGCACGACCACGTCACGCCCAGCTTCCCCAACTCCCGAGCGATCGCCTCCGCGCGTGGCAGGTTGTCGGTGAACGTGTCGTCGTCGAAGAAGAATTCCCGCACCTGCGGAAAATATCGCCGCGCCAGTGCGATCTCCTCCGCGACATGTCCCGGCGAGCGCACCCGGTACCGATGCCCGCCCACCGTCTGCGGCCACAGGCAGAACGTGCAGCGCGATTTGCAGCCCCTCCCCGTGTACAGCGACACGTAAGGATGCAGCAGATAGCCGATGAAGTAGTCCTCGATGCGCAGGTCGCGCTTGTATACCTCGGTGACGAACGGCAGTGCGTCCATGTCCTCGAGGATCGCGCGGTCCTGGTTGTGCACGATCCCGCCCGCCTCATCGCGATACGAAATCCCGTCAACCTCGGCCCAGTCGCGTCCCTCGGCGATCTCCTTCACCGTGAAGTCGAACTCGTTGCGCGCGACAAAATCGATCGGCGCGCCCTGGCGCAGGCTCTCGTCCGGCTGCACCGCCACCTTGGCGCCGACGAAGCCGATCTTCAGCGCCGGGTTCGCGTCCTTCAGCGCCGCCGCCACCTTCACGTCGGAAGCGAACGACGGCGTCGAGGTATGGATCACCGCAAGCTCGTAATCGCGCGCCTGCGCCGTCACCGCGTCGAGCCCGATGCCCGCGGGCGGTGCGTCGATCAGCTTGCTCCCCGGCACCAGCGCGGCGGGCTGCGCCAGCCAGGTCGGATACCAGAAGCTGCGAATCTCCCGCCGCGCCTGGTAACGCGAGCCGGCGCCACCGTCGAACCCGTCGAACGACGGCGGATGCAGGAACAGCGTCTTCATCATCGCGGGTCGAACCCCTCCGCTTGCATGGTATGGCCGCGCCAGTCGACGCGGCGGCCGGCATAGCTCGCGACCATGACAGCCACCGACATAAGCTCGCGCACGGGCAGAAGCCAGAGCGGCGTCCGATTGGCAAGGCCGAGCACCCGATCGATGCCGCGAGCGATTACCGCGCGAATGCCCCACGCGACGGCAAACCAGGCCAGCGACCAGAGCGCGCCGCCGGACACCAGCACAACCAGCAACGCCCAGACCAGCGGGTATTGCAGCACCGATGCCGCGAATGGCACCGGCTCCAGCGCGCGGATGGTGCGCGCCCAGCGCAGCTCGTGCCGCCACAGCGCCCCCAGCGAGGTCTCCGCAACAGTGGTCGCAGGGATGGTGTCTGCCAGTGCGACCCGCAGCCCAAGCCCCTGCACCAGCCGCCCGAGCACGTTGTCGTCAGCCAGATGATTCACCAGTGCGGCGAATCCGCCGATCCGTTCCAGCGTCTCCCGCCGCAGCGCCATGGTGGCCCCGAGGCAGTCCTGCCGTCCCATCCCCCGCGCCAGCAGCGCGCCGGGCAGAAAGTACTGATTGATCTGCAATGCGCCCAGGCGCGACACGCCAAGACTCCCCCTCCCCTCGCGGGAGGGGGGCGGGGGGAGGGGGCCGACACGCCGGAAGCCCGGTATAGACCGTCGTCACCAGCCCCACACCCGGGCGCTCCAGCGCCGCACCAACCCGCCACAGCCAGTCCGCCGCCACGTGCACATCGGCATCGGCGATGACCAGCGCGTCGTGCTTCGCCGCCGGGAGCATGTTGATCAGATTGGCCACCTTGCGGTTCGGTCCATGCGCCGTGGCATCCACCACCACAGCAATGTCGCAGTCGGGAAACCGACCCTGCAGCCGGCGCACGACCGGCAGCGCCGAATCGCCCGAATCCTGCACCCCGAACACCACCTGCCAAGCCGGATAGTCCTGCCGGCAGACGCTGGCGAGTGCCTCTTCCAGCAGAGGCTCGTCACCATGCAATGGCTTGAGCACCGTGATTGGCGCGACCGCGACAGGTTCCGCCCGCGGACGATGCGAGAACCGCCACACCAGCACCGCACCCACGCCACCCTGCACCAGACCGACAGCCGAGAGTCCCGCCGCAACCCAGGCCGCAACCATGGCCGGATGGCCGAGGACGCGCCGCCGCTACCTCGCCGTGATCGCCTGCCCTCCCGGCAGCGCCTCGCCCACACCGATGGCCCTCAGCGCCGTCGCCACGATATCCTTGGCGCTCAGCCTCGCCTCGGCCAGTTGCTTCGCCTGCGAGTCGTGGTCGATGAACACGTCAGGCAGCACCATCGGCCGCACCTTCAGCCCCCGATCGAGCAGTCCCTTCCACGCCAGGTGGTGCATCACCGCCGAGCTGAACCCGCCGATCGACCCTTCCTCGATCGTGATCAGCACTTCGTGGTGGCGCGCCAGCTGCTCCACCAGCGCCGCATCCAGCGGCTTGGCGAACCGAGCGTCAACAACGGTCGCCGGCAGCCCGCGCGCCGCCAGCTCATCGGCCGCCTTCAGCGCATCCCCAAGCCTTGGCCCAAGCGACAGGATGGCGATGTTGTTGCCCTCCCGCAGCACGCGCCCCTTGCCCAGCGCCAATGCCTCGCCGCGGGCCGGCAGCTCCACGCCCACCCCGTCGCCGCGCGGATAGCGCAGCGCCGACGGCCGGTCGCCGATCTCCACCGCGGTCGCCACGGCGTGCACCAGCTCGGCCTCATCCGCCGGCGCCATCAGTACGAATCCCGGCAGGCACCCCAGATACGCCAGGTCGAACGACCCCGAGTGTGTCGCCCCATCGGCGCCCACCGGCCCGGCCCGATCCAGGGCGAACCGCACCGGCAGCCCCTGGATCGCCACGTCGTGCACCACCTGGTCGTAGGCCCGCTGCAGGAACGTGGAATAGATCGCGCAGAACGGCTTCATCCCCTCGGTCGCCAGCCCCGCCGCGAAGGTCACCCCGTGCTGCTCGGCGATCCCCACATCGAAGGTCCGATCGGGGAACCGTTTTCCGAAGGCGTCCAGCCCGGTGCCCGACGGCATCGCCGCGGTGATCGCCACAATCGCGGGATCACGCTCCGCCTCGGCAATCAGGGCATTGGCGAACACCTTCGTGTAGGAAGGCGGCCCGGGAGGCGCCTTCGCCTGCTCGCCGGTGATCACGTTGAACTTCGACACTGAGTGCAGCTTGTCGGCCGAAGCCTCCGCCTGCGCGTAGCCCTTGCCCTTCTTGGTGATCGCATGGACCAGGATCGGCCCGGTCTCCTCCGCCTCGCGGACGTTGCGCAGCACCGGCAGCAGATGGTCCAGGTTGTGCCCGTCGATCGGGCCCACGTAGTAGAAGCCCAGCTCCTCGAACAGGGTCCCGCCGGTCAGCATGCCGCGGGCGTATTCCTCCGCCCGCCGTGCCGTCCGCTCGATGCCCCGCGGGAAGCGCCGTGCCATCCGCGACCCCAGCTCGCGCAGCGACAGGAAGCTGTGCGAGGACATCAGGCGCGACAGATAAGCGCTCATCGCCCCCACCGGCGGCGCGATCGACATGTCGTTGTCGTTCAGCACCACGATCAGCCGCGTATGCCGCGCACCGGCATTGTTCATCGCCTCATAGGCCATGCCGGCGCTCATCGCGCCGTCGCCGATCACCGCGATGATGTTGCGCTCCTCGCCCTTCAGGTCGCGCGCCACTGCCATTCCCAGCCCGGCCGAGATCGACGTGGAGGAATGCGCCGCGCCGAACGGGTCGTACTCGCTCTCCGCACGGCGGGTGAAGCCGGACAGGCCGCCGCCCTGGCGCAGCGTGCGGATCCGGTCGCGCCGCCCGGTCAGGATCTTGTGAGGGTAGGCCTGGTGCCCGACGTCCCAGATCAGCCGGTCATGCGGCGTCTCGAAGATTGCATGGATGGCAACCGTCAGCTCCACCACCCCCAACGAGGCCCCGAGGTGGCCGCCGGTGACCGACACCGCGTCGATCGTCTCCGCCCGCAGTTCGTCCGCCAGTTGCCGCAACTGCTCCACCGAGAAATTGCGCATGTCCGCCGGATAGCGCACCCGATCCAGCAGTGGGGTTTTCGCAGGACTCATATGCTCTCTCGCTTCGAAGTTCAGTTTCGCCGGTTCACCACGTAGGCCGCGAGTGACCGCAGAAGCTCGCCCCGCTCGCCGAAGCCCTCGAGATGTCCGGCCGCCTGGCGGGCGAGCAGTTCTGCCTGCGCCCGCGCCCGCTCGGTTCCCAACACGGCTACCATGGTCGCCTTGCCGGCCGCGGCATCCTTGCCGGCGGTCTTGCCAGTCTCCTCCGTACTGCCTTCAGCGTCCAGCAGGTCGTCCGCGATCTGAAAGGCGGCGCCAAGGTCGCGCCCGTAGGCCGCCAGAAGGTGCCGTTGGAACTGCGGCGCGCGGCCCAGGATCCCTCCCGCCTCGGCGCTGAACTGGATCAGCCGTCCGGTCTTCAGCGACTGCAGCCTCGTCACCGCAGGGCCGTCCAGCGTCTGGCCTTCCGCCAGCATGTCGATCATCTGGCCCCCGGCCATGCCGTGCGCGCCCAGCCGCGGCCCCGAGCGCCGCCACCAGTTCGCACCGGGCCTGCGGGTCCGAGTGGGTGTCAGGCTCCGCCAGTACCTCGAAGGCGCGGGTCTGTAACGCGTCGCCGGCCAGGATCGCGGTCGCCTCGTCAAACGCCTTGTGGGTGGAGGGCTTGCCGCGCCGCAGGTCGTCATCGTCCATCGCCGGAAGGTCGTCATGCACCAGCGAGTAGGCATGCAGCATTTCCACCGAGGCTGCCACCCGCGCCGCGCAGGTCTCCGACACCGCAAACAGGGCCGCGCTCTCCATCACCAGGAAGGCTCGCAACCGCTTCCCCCCGCCCAGCGTTGCGTAGCGCATCGCGTCGATCAGCCGTCCCTCCGCCTCGTCGGACGGCGGCAGCAGCGCCTCGAGCGCGGCCTCCACCACATCGGCCACCCGCGACAGAGCGGCAGACAGATTGGTCTCAACCAATGTCATGCGTCCCGATACCACCCCTCGCTCGATTTGGCCCGGTCCCATCAAGCAAATGGGAGCGTCGGCTCCGATACGGTTGCACGAATCACACGCATGTGTGGCCGGCAAGCCTCGATTCGGGCCAGGGCTTACCGCAACCCCTGGTTTTGTGCCATATGCCGCCCGACATTGCCCCCTCCGGAGCCACGTGCCATATGCCGCGCGCCCGGTAGGACTGTCGGCGCCGCGGCGCCGCTTGGAGAAGAGCCAATGATCCGCGTCGTTCTGGCCCAGCCTCGCGGCTTCTGTGCCGGCGTCGAGCGGGCGATCGAGATCGTCGAGCGGGCGCTGAAGAAGTATGGCCCGCCGATCTACGTCCGGCACGAGATCGTGCACAACCGCCACGTGGTGGAGGACCTGCGCACGCGCGGCGCCGTGTTCGTTGACGAGCTGGACGAGATCCCGCCCGGCGCCATGACGATCTTCTCCGCCCACGGCGTCGCCAAGCAGGTCGAGCAGATGGCCGCCGAACGGGATCTGCCGGTGATCGACGCCACCTGCCCGCTGGTCGCGAAGGTGCACAACGAGGGCCGCCGCTACGCCTCTCAGGGGCGCGAGATCGTCCTGGTCGGTCACGCCGGCCACGCGGAGGTGGAGGGCACGATCGGCCAGGTACCGGCCAAGGTGCACCTGGTGCAGACCGTCGCCGACGTCGCCGCGCTGCGGGTCACCGATCCCGACAAGCTCGCCTACATCACCCAGACGACGCTGTCGGTCGACGACACCCGCGGCATCATCGCCGCGCTCAAGGAGCGGTTCCCCTCCATCACCGGACCGGATGTACGCGACATCTGCTATGCGACGCAGAATCGCCAGCAGGCGGTGCGCAACCTCGCCCGCGAGGTGGACGTGATCCTGGTGGTTGGCTCGCGCAACAGCTCCAACTCCAACCGTCTGCGCGAGATCGGCGAGGAGCTGGGCAGACCCGCATACCTGATCGACGACGCCGATACGCTGCGTCCGGAGTGGTTTGCTGGTGTTCAGTCGGTCGGGGTCACGGCCGGAGCATCGGCGCCGGAGACGCTGGTGCAGGGCGTGCTGGACGGGCTCCGCCGCTTCGGCGAGATCGATGTTTCCACCCTGGCCGGCGTGGCGGAAGACGTGCGCTTCCGCTTCCCGAAGGAGCTGGCCGATACTTAGGGGATTTTGAATGGCCGTGCCGTTGAATCAGGCGCTGCGCGTCGGCGCCTATGTCCTGAAGCAGCACCTGGTGGGGCGTAAGCGCTATCCGCTGGTGCTGATGCTGGAGCCGTTGTTCCGCTGCAACCTGGCCTGCGCCGGCTGCGGCAAGATCGACTATCCGCCGGAGATCCTGAACCAGCGCCTGTCGGTCGCCGAATGCATGGAGGCGATCGACGAGTGCGGCGCGCCGGTGGTGGTGGTCGCCGGCGGCGAGCCTCTGCTGCATCGCGAGATCGAGCAGATCGTGCAGGGCGCCATCGCGCGGAAGAAGTTCGTCATCGTCTGCACCAACGCACTGCTGCTGGAAAAGAAGATGCATCTGTTCCAGCCGAGCAAATGGTTCTCCTGGTCGGTGCATCTGGACGGCTCGCGCGAGGAGCATGACATCTCGGTCTGCCAGGACGGCGTGTATGATCGCGCCGTGGCGGCGATCGCCGCGGCGAAGCGTGCCGGCTTCCGCACCATCATCAATGCCACGCTGTTCGACACCGCGAAGCCCGAGCGTGTGGCGTCGTTCTTCGATGATGTGACGGCGATGGGGATCGACGGGATTTCCGTCTCGCCCGGCTACGCCTATGAGCGAGCACCGGACCAGCAGCATTTCCTCAATCGCCGCAAGACGAAGGAGCTGTTCCGCGGCATCTTCGCCCGGCAGGGGAAGCAGAAGTGGGCGTTCAACCAGTCGTCGATGTTCCTCGACTTCCTGGCCGGCAACCAGACCTTCCACTGCACGCCGTGGGGAAATCCCACCCGGACGTATTTCGGCTGGCAGAGGCCCTGCTATCTGCTCGGCGAAGGCTACGCGAAGACCTTCAAGGAGTTGATGGAGGACACCGACTGGGATCGCTACGGCACCGGCAACTACGAGAAGTGCGCCGACTGCATGGTGCATTCAGGCTACGAAGCGACTGCGGTCACCGAAACGGTCCGCCGGCCGTGGAAGGCTGCGGCGCAGGCGCTGCGCGGCATCCGCACCGAAGGACCGATGGCGCCGGACATCCCGCTGACCAACCAGCGCCCGGCCGAGTACGTGTTCAGCTCCCACGTCGAGCAGGCGATGGCACGGATCAAGGCGCGCGGACAGGAAGAACTCGCCGACTGAAGCTGTCGGGACAGGATGGAGCTGGCGCTGTTTCGTTGCGCACAAGCTTCCATTCGTCATTCCCGCGCACGCGGGAATCCAGTCTGGCCAGAAGAAGCGGGGGCGGGCGTTGCCACATCTTGTTAGGAGCCCGGCGACGAAGCAATCTCACGCCCGTTCGGCATGCAAGTCGGTGTGAACCATGTCCTTCCGCGGCCAGTCACTACGTCGGCTTGAAGATGCGCGTTTCCTGACGGGACACGGGCGCTACATCGAGGACATCGACGTTCCAGGCCAGACCTGGATGCAGGTTGTGCGGTCGCCACACGCCCACGCCACCATAGAGCGCATGGATGCCGAAGCAGCGCGCGGCGTGCCGGGCGTGCTTGGCGTGTTCACCGCTGCCGATCTTGCTGAACTTGGTCCCCTGCCCTGCACCGTTCCGGTGGCGAGCGTGGCGCCGATGATCGTGCCGCCGCGCCCCACGCTGGCGTCCGGTCGGGCGCGTCACGTCGGCGACCCGGTGGCATTCGTGGTCGCCGAAACGCGTGCGGCGGCGCGCGACGCCGCGGAACTTGTTGCGGTGGATTGGCAGCCGCTTGCCGCTGTCGTCGACGGTCCGGCGGCGTTGCTGTCGGGCGCGCCGCAGTTGTGGCAGCAGGCGCCGAACAACCTGTCCTATCGCTTCCAGAAGGGCGACCAGAACGCGGTGCGCACTGCGATCTCCGGTGCAGCGCACGTCGTCGAATTGGAACTGGTCAACAACCGCATCGTGATCTCTGCGACCGAACCACGTGGCGCAATCGGCCGCTACGATGGCGACGGCTTCCATCTCCTGTTCTCCGGCGCCGGCGTGCATGCGCTGCAGTCCCAGCTCGCGGACAGCGTCTTCCGAGAGCCCGCGGAGCGAATGCACATCGCCTGCCCCGACGTGGGTGGCGGCTTCGGCGTGAAGAACGCACTGTATCCCGAGTGGGTGATGCTGCTCTGGGCGGCGCGCGCACTCGGCCGCCCTGTGCGATGGATGAGCGAACGCGCGGAGGATTTCATCACCACGGCGCAGGGCCGCGACAACGTCACGCGCGCTCGGCTCGCGCTGGATGCGGACGGGCGCTTCCTTGCGCTGGATGTTGCCACTGTCGCCAATCTCGGCGCCTATCTGTCATCCGGCGGGCCGGGCAGTTCCACCAACGCGCCGGCGAATGCCATGGGCAGCGGCTATGTCATTCCGGCGATCTTCATGGACGTGCAGGGCGTGTTCACCAACACCGTGCCCATCGACGCCTATCGCGGCGCCGGCAAGCCGGAAGTGAACTACATGATCGAACGCCTTATCGACGAGGCCGCGTGGCGCTGCGGCTTCGATGCGATCGAACTGCGCCGGCGCAACCTGGTGCGCGATTTCCCCTATCGCAAGGCGCTCGGTACCGTCATCGATTGCGGCCGGTTCGCCGACAATCTCGATGATGCGATCGTCGCTGCGGATCATGCCGGATTTGCTGCACGCGCGAGGAGGAGTCGCAACGCCGCAGCAGGCTGCGCGGCGTCGGCGTGACCTGCTTCATGGAAACCGCTCGCGGCGCGCCCAATGAGGGCGCCGAATTGCGCTTCGACGACGATGGCAGCGTGGCGCTGCTGGTCGGCACGCAGTCGAACGGCATGGGCCACGAGACCGCCTATGCGCAGATCGCCGCCGATCTGCTCGGACTGCCGATGGAGGCATTCCGGTACGTACAGGCGGATACCGCGAAAGTGCGCGCCGGCAACGGTCATGGTGGCGCACGCTCGATGCACATGGGTGGCGCCGCGCTGTGCAAGGCGGTGGACGCCATGGTGGCGAAAGGCCGCGCCATCGCTGCGCACATGCTGCAGGCATCGGTGGACCAGATGGTGTTCGCAGATGGACGCTTCGCGGTGCGCGACGAACCGGACCGCGCCATGGACCTGCTCGCCGTGTCGCGTGCCGCGCGCGACCCTGCCAATCTGCCTGACGGCATGCCGCCGGGCCTGGATACCTATGTCTGGAATCTGCTCGACCTGATCACCTTCCCTAACGGCTGCCATATCGCGGAAGTAGAGGTCGATCCCGACACTGGCGAGACCACATTGCAGCGCTATACCGCGGTCGATGACTTCGGCACCTTGATCAATCCGATGCTGACGGTGGGACAAGTGCACGGCGGAGTTGCGCAGGGTATCGGTCAGGCGATGCTGGAGCATACGGTGTACGATCCGCAGTCCGGCCAGATGCTGAGCGGCTCGTTCATGGACTACACCTTGCCGCGCGCCCAGGACCTGCCTGACCTCAACATCACGCTGACCGGCGTGCCGACGAATGCCAATCCGCTCGGCGTCAAGGGCTCCGGCCAGGCTGGTGCAATGGCCTCGCCTCAGGCGATCATCGCAGCGGTGCTGGACGCGCTGGCGCCACTGGGCGTGACGCATATCGACATGCCGGCGACACCGGAACGCATCTGGCGTGCCATCAGGAGTGCAGCCCATGGATAGCGAATCTCAGTCCCGAATCGCGGCGGAGGACTACCTGGACGCGCTCGGCGCGCACGGCATCGATCATCTGTTCTGCAATCCCGGGACCGACTTCGCGCCCATCGTCGAGGCGTTCGCGCGTGCCGCCCGTACCAACCGCAAGGTGCCGCGGCCGATGGTGATCCCGCATGAGAACGCGGCGCTCTCCATGGCGCACGGCTACACGATGGTGACCGGCAGACCGCAGGCGGTGATGCTGCATACCAACGTTGGTACGGCGAACTCGATCAACATGCTGATCGATGCGAGCCGCGACCGCGTGCCTGTGCTGCTCACCTCGGGCCGCACGCCGTTCACCGAGTCCGGCGCCTCGGGATCGCGCAGCGCTTACATCCACTGGGCGCAGGAGATGTACGACCAGGCCGGCATGCTGCGCGAGGTGGTCAAGTGGGACTACGAGATGAAGCGCGGCGATCAGGCCGCAACAGTGGTTGATCGCGCGTTGGAACTGGCGATGGCGTCGCCGAAGGGCCCCGTCTATCTCTCGCTGCCGCGCGAGGTGCTGGGCGAAGTCGT
Source organism: uncultured Alphaproteobacteria bacterium (assembly GCA_963791495.1). GTDB lineage: Bacteria > Pseudomonadota > Alphaproteobacteria > Acetobacterales > Acetobacteraceae > JAMXLO01. The sequence continues at coordinate 93,395 of CAWBST010000030.1, read as the reverse complement.
TGATACGCCGGCCGAAAGCAATCGCGCACACCGCGCGCGACCACATGCGCCAGTGCCGTCGTCAGTCGACATCGAACAGCTCGCCGAATGGATCGCAACGGCGCGGGCACCTGTCGTGATCACCAGCCTGCTCGGCCAGGATCCGCGCGATGCGGTGGTGCTGTCGCGGCTGGCAGAGCGCTGGGCGCTGCCGGTGATCCCTTACAACACGCGTTACTTCGCGATCTCGGCGAACCATCCGATGTTCCAGGGCTCGATGCCTGGTCCGCTGCTCGACGATGCCGACCTGGTGATCGTCATCGAATCCGACGTGCCGTGGATGCCGAGCAAGGAAGCGCCGCGTTCAGGCGCGCGGATCGTGCAGATCGGCGAGGATCCGCTCTACGGGCGCTATCCGATGCGCAGCTTCCCATCTGATCTGACGATCACGGCCAGCGCGCTGTCGGTGCTGGAAGCATTGGAGCAGGCGCTGCAGGATCGCGCCGGCGTGCACATCGATGAGCGTCGCGCGCGGCTGGTCGCACGCTCGCAGAAACTGCACGCGCAATGGCGCGATGAGGCCGAGCGGGCGGGACGCAGCGACAAGAACACTTTGGCCTGGCTGAACCACTGCCTGCGCGAGGTGGTGGACCGCGACACGATCGTGATCAACGAATACTCGTTCCGCCAGGAATACTGCCCGCTGGAGACGCCAGGCAGCCTGTTCGGGGTCAGTTCGGCCGGTGGGCTAGGCTGGGGCTTCGGCGCGTCGCTTGGTGCCAAGCTTGCCGCCCCGCAGCGTCAGGTTCTCTCGGTTCTCGGCGATGGCGCCTACATGTTCGCCAATCCCACAGCGTGTCACTACGTTGCCCAGATGCAGAACCTGCCGGTGCTGACGGTGATCTACAACAACGCGCTGTATAACGCGGTGCGGCGGGCGACGCTCGACATGTATGGCGAGGGTGTCGCCGCACAGGGAGATGGACGCCTGCTTGCCGATCTGCCGGCGCCGAACTTCGAGAAGATCGTTGCGGCGCATGACGGCCACGGGGAACGTGTCGAGCGGCCCAGCGACCTGCCGGCGGCGTTGCGTCGCGCCGCGGCAGCTGTGCGCGGCGGACAGCAGGCGCTGGTGAACGTGATCTGCCCGCCCTGATGCCAAGGTCTCTCGCAACGCGGGTCCTGATCGTCGGCGGCGGGCCGGTCGGCACGACGCTGGCGATGGACCTCGCCTGGCGCGGCATCGACGTTGTCGTCGCGGAGCTGCGCCATCGCGGCGAACCACCGAGTGTGAAGTGCAACCATGTCGCGGCGCGTACGATGGAGATCTTCCGCCGTCTTGGCGTGGCGCCCCGCGTGCGTGATACGGGCCTGCCTCACGATTATCCGAACGACGTGGCGTTCCGCACCACCACGACAGGCGTCGAGTTTGGCCGCATTCCCATTCCCTGCCGGCGCGATCGCTTTACGGTGAAGGACGGGCCGGATGGATGGTGGCCGACGCCCGAACCGCCGCACCGCATCAATCAGATCTACCTGGAGCCGGAACTGGTCGCGCATGCCGCCGCGATGCCTGGCGTGCGCTATGTGAACCGGGTGAAGGTGCTGGGCTTCACGCAGACCTCGGATGCAGTGACCGCCGAGGCACAGGATCTGGACAGCGGCGAGACGCTGCTGATCACTGCGGATTACCTGATCGGTTGCGACGGACCTGCCTCGGAGATCCGCCGACAGATCGGCGCGCGGCTGACCGGCGATGCGGTGATCAATCGCACGCAGTCCACCTACGTCCGCGCACCGTCGCTGATCGGCAGGATGCAGGCGACGCCGGCCTGGTCGACGCAGTCGCTGAATCCGCGGCGCAGCGCAGGCATGTTCGCGGTCGACGGACGCGAGACCTGGCTGATCCACAACTACCTTCGCCCCGACGAGACCGACTTCGCGGCCGTCGACCGTGATCGCTGCATTCGTTTGATCCTCGGCGTCGGGCCGGAGTTCGAATACGAGGTCCTGACGCAGGAGGACTGGATCGGCCGGCGCATGCTGGCGGACCGTTTCCGCAACGGTCGCGTGTTCATCTGCGGCGATGCGGCGCATATCTGGGTGCCGTATGCCGGCTATGGCATGAACGCCGGGATCGCCGATGCGATGAACCTGTCCTGGATGCTCGCCGGCGTGCTGCAGGGATGGGCTGCACCAGCGATTCTGGAGGCCTATGAAGCGGAGCGCAGGCCGATCACCGAGCAGGTGTCGCACTACGCGATGAACACCGCCATGTCGGTCGCGCGGTCGCGCGCCGAAGTGCCGGTGAACATCGAGGAGCCCGGGCCGGAAGGCGACGCCGTGCGAGAGCGGCTGGGCCGGGCGTTGGTCGAGTTGCACACGCCGCAGTTCTGCTGCGGTGGACTGAATTTCGGCTACTTCTACGATCGCTCGCCGATCATTGCGCATGACGGTGAGACGGCACCGCCCTACACGATGTACGATTTCACGCCGTCCACCGTGCCCGGCTGCCGGGCGCCGCATGTCTGGCTGCACGACGGACGCTCGCTGTACGACGCGCTTGGCACCACTTTCACCCTGCTGCGCTTCGATCGATCCGTGCCGGTGGATGCGATGGCAGGCGCGGCAGCAAAGCGTGGTGTGCCGCTCAGCGTGCTGGACGTGGATCTCGACGGCGCTAGTTCGCCGTATACACACAAGCTCGTGCTGTCGCGCCCCGACCAGCACGTCGCCTGGCGCGGCAACGCGCAGCCCGACGATCCTCTGGCACTGATCGACCTGATCCGTGGCGCGGCTATGCCGGCGACTTCGGTGCGAAGTGCGGCGCAACCTTCTGCATGAACAGCGTCAAGCTCCGCGCAACGTCGTCGTAGGACATCGGGCCGAGCCGGAACTGCATGATCACACCGCCGACGCCGATCGCATCCACCTGAGCCAGCTTCTCGGTCACGGTCGCGGCTGAGCCGTAGATCAGAGAGTGCTCCACCACCATGCGGGCCGCCGGCACTGCGCCCGGCGCCGGCATCGGCACGATCGACACGCCCTGCTCGTCGTACACGCGCCTGCGCATGGCGGTGCGGTGCTCGTGCATCGCCTCGAATGCCGGCATCGCAATGCGCTCCGCCTCCGCGTCTGTCTCCGCGACGAACACGTTGCGCCATACCCAGCACTGCTCGACGTTGCGCGCCACCGCCGCGTCATCAAGCCCTAGCTCACGCAGCGTCCGCCGATAGAGGTCCATGCGATGTCGCGTTACCTCGTTCGACTGCACGTTCATCATGAAAGGCCGGCCTTGCCGCGCAATGTGCAGCATTCCTTCCTCGCTCGAGGCAGAGCGGATCACGTACGGATGCGGCCTGGTGTAAGGAAGCGGTCGCAGCATCGGCACCTTGATGTCCCAGAACTTACCGTGATGTTCGAACTGCTCGCCGCGCCAGGCCTGGAACATGATGGCCTCGGCTTCCTCGAAGCGCGCCTGCGCCTCGGTGTGATCGAGGCCGTAGCCCTGATAGTCATAGATGTTGTAAGCGGTGCCGCGCCCCAGTCCGACGATCAGCCGCCCTTTGCTGATGTTGTCGATCAGCGCAAGTTGCTCTGCCATGCGGATCGGATGATGCAGCGACATCTGCGCGACCGCGAAACCGATCTTCGCCCGCTGCGTCGCCACCGCAAGCGACGCCGCGAAGCTCACCGGATCGACATAGGCGCAGATGCCGTCGAAGTGGTGCTCCGCGAGCCAGATCACGTCGAAGCCCAGCTCGTCCGTGAGCCGCGCCTCGCGCAAGGTCTCGTCGATCACCTGACCATCGCGCGCGGGATCACGGCTCTCCGGAAACAGGAAATTGCTGAATTTCACGAAGAACTCCTGCGTCAGGCCTCGGGGGCCACACCGACAAATTGGAACTGGTGCACCACGTCGCCGATCGGCGCCTTCGTGTCATACCGCACCTGGAAGATCGACACGATCTTGGACTTCATGTCGCCATTTGAGTCGAACGCTATGTCTCCTTGCAGTGTCTTGAGGTTCGTCGCCTGAATGGCGTCACGGACATTCGCACGATTGACCGGCTTGCCCGAGTTCGCGACGCGCCCAATCGCATCCAGGATGACCTGCATCGCGTCGTAGTAGGTGATCGAATAGTCCGCCGGCTGCTTGCCGGTCTTCGCGACGAAGCGATCCACCCAGGGGCGCACGTCCGATTCGTCCAGCACGTGTGCCGCCGCGGACGTCGCGTACCATCCCTGGATCGCCGGCATGCCGCCGCCGGTGAGCATGTCCGGCGTGTGCACGCCGTCGCCGCCGCCTTTCACGATGTCTGGCAGGATGTCGTACGACTGCTTCACCACCTTGGCGCCCGCCAAGGGATCTCCGCCATAGTACAACGCCTGCGTCCCCAGGCTCTTCGCCTTGGTAAGCACTGCCGTGTAGTCGGCGTTCAGCGGATCCAGCCGGTCGCGGATCAGCACGGTCATGCCCTTCTTCGCTGCCTGCTTCGCAAAGGCATCCGCCATGCCCACGCCATACGCGCCACCGTCGTCCAGTACGACGACCTTGTCGATCTTCAGTTGTTCCTTGAAGTAGTTCGCCAGATTGGGTCCCTGGTACGCATCCGTCGTCACAGTGCGGAAGAAGATCGGCGGACCGGCGGGGCGATAGATCTGGGCGAACTTAGGATCGGTCAGGTCGGGATTTGTCGCGCTTCCGCTGATCGTCGCCATGCCGCCCTGGCTGTATATGGGGCTGACCGCCTTCGCCGAGCCACTGTTCAACGGCCCGAGCGCGGCGATGACGCTGGCGTCCTGCAGCAGCTTGCGGGCATTCGTCGCGGCCAGGGCGGGATCGTATTGGCCAGTCGTCGGCGATGCGTCGTCGAATGTCAGGTCGCCCAACCTGTAGCCGGCGACGCCGCCCTTGTCGTTCGCCTCCCCGATGGCATAGAGCGCGGCGTCGCGGACCTGCCCGGCCTGCAGCGCGAGCGTGCCGGTCAATGGGAACGTCATGCCGATCTTCAGCGTCTTTTCCTGCGCTCGTGCGGCACGGATGATCGCCGGCGCGAGAGAAGCCGACCCAAGCAGACCGATCGCCGTGCGGCGCCTGAAAAGTGTCATCCTGCTATCCCCCATTGCTCTGCCGTGATCGTATCACGCAACAGGCGGCGCGGACCAAGCGTGGCTTTCCAACCTCAGGGGTGCCATGGTACAGGGCGATACCGCTGGTGGGCGGATGGGAGGAAAGTCATGGCCATCATCGTCGGCAGTGGCGACTACCGCTACGAGCAGATCGATAACTGGGCGAAGGTCCCGCCCGGCTGGTCGTTGCACGAGGTCGGCGCTGTCGGCGTCGACAAACAAGACAACGTCTACGTGTTCAATCGCGGCGAACATCCGATGATGGTGTTCGACAACGAGGGCAACTTCCTGCGCAACTGGGGCGAGGGCCTGTTCCCCCGCGCCCACGGCCTGCATATGGCGCCCGACGATACCGTGTTCCTGACCGACGACGGCGACCATTCGGTGCGGCAAGTGCACGTTGGACGGCAAGGTGCTGCTGACACTCGGCACGCCTGGCAAGCCGGCGCCGTTCATGAGTGGACAACCGTTCCATCGCTGCACTCATACCGCGCTGTCGCCGAAGGGCGAGATCTATGTGTCGGACGGCTATGGCAACGCACGCGTCCACAAGTACGCGCCTGACGGAAAGTGGCTGATGTCATGGGGCGAATCCGGCACAGAGCCGGGACAGTTCAACCTGGTGCACAACATCTCCTGCGACCCTGACGGCTGGGTCTATGTCGCGGACCGGGAGAACCATCGCATCCAGGTGTTCGACGGCAACGGCCGCTACGAGGCGCAGTTCAACAATCTGCACCGTCCCTGCGGCATCTTCATGCCGTACTGCACGTGTCCGATCTGCTATGTGGGCGAGCTTGGCCCGGCGACGCGAACCAATCGCAACTACCCGAACCTCGGCCCGCGCATTTCTATCATCGACAACAAGGGCAATCTGCTGACGCGTATCGGCGGCCAGCATCCCGGTATCGGTCCCACCGACTACATCGGCCCGCATGGGCTCTGCGTCGACTCGCGAGGCGACATCTACATCGGCGAGGTATCGCGCACGCTTTGGCCGCAGTACTTCGCGGATCAACCGATCCCCGATGGGGTCCGTTGCCTGCGCAAGCTGCGCAAGATCAGCTGAGGTTCCGTCATGTCGTATGAACCGAAGCGGTTCGAGTTCTCGATCCCGGTCCGCGTCAACCTGTCCTCCGACACGCAGACCAAACCCTCGCGCGCCATGAAGGAGGCGATGCTGGAAGCGGAGGTCGGCGACGAGCAGATGGGCTCCGATCCCACCGTCTGGGCTCTCTGCGATCGCACCGCCGCGCTGCTGGGCAAGGAAGCAGCGGTGTTCCTGCCCTCCGGCACGATGTGCAACCAGGTGGCGATCGCTACTCACTGCAAACCGGGCGAGGAGATTCTGGCGCACGAGTCATCGCACATCCTGTCGAGCGAGGGTGGCGGTGCGGCAGCGATCGCCGGTGCCCTGGTTCTGGGCCTCAAGGGCGAACGCGGACAGTTCACCGCCGATACCCTGGAAGAGGCGATCCGTCCCGTATCGCGCTATGCGCCGACGCAGCGTCTGGTGGAGGTGGAGCAGACCGCCAATCGCGGCGGCGGCTCGTGCTGGAGCGCCGATGCACTGCGCGCTGTCACCGATGCCGCGCATGCACACGGGCTGTCCACCCACATGGATGGCGCTCGCTTGATGAATGCCGCGGTGGCGTTGGGCGTACCGGCGACCGACCTCACCGACGGCTGCGATTCGGTGTGGTTGGATTTCACCAAGGGTCTCGCCGCACCTTTGGGTGCCGTGCTTGCCGGATCGCGCGAGTTCATCGGCCAGGCGTGGCGCTGGAAGCAGCGGCTCGGCGGTTCGATGCGTCAGGGCGGCATCTGCGCGGCGGCGTGCATCTACGCGCTGGAACACAACATCGATCGCCTGGCCGAGGACCACGCCAACGCGAAGTCGCTTGCACGCGGGATGGCGCAGATTCCCGGCATCACCGTGGAGATCCCGGAAACCAACCTGGTGTTCTTCGACACCGAGGGCTCCGGTATGACCGCTGACGCCTTCGCCGGCAGGCTGCGGAAGGAGGGCGTGCTGGTATCGACCTCCGGCAAGTACCGCGGGCGCGCCTGCCTGCATCTCGACGTGACCGCGGCATACGTGGATGAGGCGCTGTCGGTGATGAAGCGGGCGGTCGCCACGGCCTGATCCTATGTTTACGGTCCGCCCGATCGGAACGCTGCATACGCCCTGGCTCACGATTGCCGAGTGTCCGCGCAATGGGCGGCAGCCCGAGCCCGCACCACTCTGCACGGCAGTGGTATTGCCGGAGTTTCTCGAAGGCCTGCGCAGCATCGAAGGGTTTTCACACCTGATCCTGCTCTACTGGATGGATCAGGCGCGGGAACCGGAACTGGTGTTCACGCCGCCATTCGATGTGCAGCAGCGCGGCGTGTTCGCCACGCGCGGGCCACGGCGCCCGAACCCGATTGGCTTGTCGGTCGTCGCATTCGACGGGTTCAACGCACCGGACACGCTGAACGTGCGCTATCTCGATTGCATCGACGGCACACCGCTGATCGACATCAAGCCGTATCTGAAGACCACGGATTGCGAGCCCAACTCCAACATGGGCTGGCTGGCGCAGCACGCGACGCGACGCAAATAGCTATACCGGATTCCGCGCCACGAGCTGGCGGGCGATGATGATGCGCTGCAGCTCGTTGGTGCCCTCGCCGATCACCAGCAGCGGCGCGTCGCGATACAGGCGTTCCACCGGGAATTCCGTGGAATAGCCGTAGCCGCCGTGCACGCGCATCGCCTCGGTGGCGTTCTCCAGCGCGGCTTCGGTGGCGAACAGTTTCGCCATGCCGGCCTCCATGTCGCAGCGGTCGCCTCGGTCGTACAGCTCCGCGGCGCGGCGGACCAGGAGGCGCGCCGCCTCGGTGCGCGTCGCCATATCAGCAAGCTTCAACTGGATCGCCTGATGCTGCGCGATCGGCACACCGAACGTCTTGCGCACCTGCGCATAGCGCAGCGACTCATCCAGCGCCGCCTGCGCGATCCCGACGCCGCGCGCTGCGACGTTGATGCGACCCAACTCAAGTCCGGACAGTGCATGCTGCAGCCCACGGCCTTCCACACCACCGATCAGTCGATCGGCGGGAACGCGGTAGTCCTGAAACACCAGTTCGGCACTGTCGATTCCCTTGTACCCGAGTTTCTCCAGCTTGCGGCTCACGGTGAACCCGGGGCCCTTCTCGGCAAGCAGCATGCTCATGCCGCGATGCCGCGGCTCCGCCGACGCATCCGTCTTTACCAGCAGTGCAAAGCATGATCCGTGAATGCCGTTGCTGATCCAGGTCTTGGTACCGTTCACCACGTAGGCGTCGCCATCGCGTCGCGCTGTGACCCGGATCGCCTGCAGGTCGGTGCCGCAGTCCGGTTCGGTCAGCGCCAGTCCGCCGCGCAGTTCGCCCGAGGCAAACCGCGGCAGGAATGCGCGCTGCTGCTCCTGGGTGCCGTTGCGCTGCACGATCGCCGACATGATGAGGTGCGAGTTGAAGATGCCGGTCAGCGACATCCATACGCGCGCGATGCGCTCGACGATATCGGCATAGGTGGCGCAGGGCAGTCCAAGACCGCCATACTCGGGGGCGATCGTGGCGCCGAACAGACCGAGTTCGCGCATGCGCACGACAATCGCCTCGGGGTAGATATCGTCGTGCTCCAGCCTGTGCACGTGCGGCGCCACGTCGCGAGCCAGGAAGGCGTCGATCGCGTCGAGGATCATTGTGTCTGTCATGCTATGAGTATGCGGCGCCAGGCTTGGCCGGACAAACGGAGGCTCCCATGTTCAGCGCCTATCACCGTATCGGCGAGAACCGCTATCGACAGCGCATCGGCCTGGATTTCGAGGATTTTTCGCCGCTGGCCAGCGCTTTCGCCATCGTCCTGGTGTGACGCTGTCGCAGCAGGACAATGCGGACGAGGCACTGGATACCCTGAACGGCGCGATGCTGCATTACGACGCGCACTATGCCGCGGCGACGGCATGGCAGCGCCCTCTCATGGTGAGCACACTCACGCTGCAGCGGCTGATCGGCATGACGAGCAAGACCTATGGTCGGCGACGCGCGATCCTCGGCTTCGACGACATCGCGATGAGCGGACCGCTGTTCGGCGGCGACACGCTGTACGCCGAGTCCGAGATCCTGGATGCCGATTCACCGGACACCATTCGCACGATGATCCGCGGCCATAAGGCGGACGGCACCGAGGTCGCGCGCATCACCTGCCGCATGGCGATCGAGGGGCGCGATGCAGCAGCTGACGTGGCGAACGAGGAGCGCTTCGCCGCCTATCACGGCGCGGACGACGGTGCTCTGGTCGAACAAGTCGGCCTGTGGTTCGAGGACTGTCGTCGCCGGCGAAACATTCGTCCACGCACCACAGCGGACCTTCCACCGCGAGGAATCGCTGATGCACGCGTGGCGCTCGCTGGACCTGACGTCGCAGGCGCATGTGCCGGAGACGTTTGTCGTCGCCGTGGTGACCGCGCTCACCACGCGCACCTTCGGTCGCGTCGTCGCCAATCTTGGCTGGCATGACGTGCAACTTCCGGTGCCGGTTGCGATCGGCGATGCGATCGAAGCCGAGTCCACCATCCTGGAAACACGGGAGTCACGGTCACGCCCCGGCGAGGGCATCATCTCGGTAGCAACGCGCGCGCGCAATCAGCATGGCGTCGGTGGTACTGACCTATCGCCGTACGCTGCTGGTATACCGCCGCGGCGCCAGCGCCCCGTACGCAGGCCGGATACTGACGCTCTGTTACACCTCGCCCGCCTGCGGGAGAGGTCGGCGCGAAGCGCCGGGAGAGGGTGTCACGGCGGCTCTATCGCCTTTCTGATCTCCTCCAGCACATCGTCGGTCTGCCGCATGATATCGCCGTTCCAGAACCGCAGCACCCGCCAGCCCCTATCCTCCAGCCAGCGCGTACGACACAGATCGGTGGCTAACTCGTTATGCTGTCCGCCATCAGCCTCGACGACAAGCCGCTGCTCGACGCAGGCGAAATCGGCAATGAAAGGACCGATCGGATGCTGGCGACGGAATTTGCAACCAGCGAACCGCCTTGCGCGCAGGAAATACCAGAGCAGCCGTTCCGAATCGGTCATGTAACGGCGCAGGTCGCGGGCCATCGAGTTCGCCATATGGCGATATAGCCGGAAGAGCGTGAACAAGCGGTTGAAGGCGAAGCGACACCCTCTCCCGGCGCTGCGCGCCGACCTCTCCCGCTTGCGGGAGAGGTGTACGTCTTCAGGCAGGCATCGCTCGCTTCTGATGTGCGCGGCCGATGCGCGCGGTCTCCGGATCGTGGCCGGCGATCACCCGCACGCCTTCGTCCAGTCGCGCCACGATGTTGGACGGGGAGCAGCCCTCCAGGAATGCAATTCCGTTGCGACGGCATGCAGCGAACACGCGCGCCCGCGCCTCGGCCATCTCCGGCGGATAGGGGTCGCGCTGCAGCGTCGTGTACCCGAGCGACAGCCCGAGATCGCCCGGTCCCATCTCGGCAAACCCCAGCCCCGGCACCGCACAGATCGCCTCGCAGTTGGCAATCCCCTCCGGACTCTCCAGCTTCACGCCCAGCAGCAGCTCGCCTTCAGGATTCAGCGGCCAGGGGTCGCAGAGCTGCATATACTCCTGTTGTGACACGCCCCAAATCGCCGCCGCTGTCGACTCCGAACCGCGGCCGCGCGTGCCGATGCCAAGCATGCCACCGGCGCCGTGCGCCGGCCGCGTGGCGCCGTGCATGCGTTGAACGGGCGACGGAATTGCGGGATCGACACCCGCCGCATGATGCGGATAGCGGCAGGACTCGACGAATGCCCGCACCGCATCGGCGGTCTCCGCCTGGCACATCAGGATGCCATGCGCGCCGCGCCCCAATATCTGACGGAACTGCCAGGCATTGAACCGCACATTCGCCTCGTCGGTGCCGTTCACCGGCGCCTCGACGATGACGGCCGGCGTGCGATGGCCCGAGCGGGTAGGACCACCATCGACCATGCCTCGCAGGTACTCGGCGAGACCGGTCATGTCGAATGAACCATGCTCCATGCCGACATTCATATAGTCGGCCCAGGTGCCGGCATCGTCGCGGCCCTGCGCTTGAGTCAGTACATGGCCGGAGTGCGGGCCGTCGTAGTAGATCGCCTGCCCTTGCGACAGCAGTTCGATCGCTCGGTTGATGCGATGGGCCATGCCGTCTCCTTTCAGGCTGCACCGCCGCGTACCAGCCGCCCTGGCAATGCACCGGTGGCCTCGCCATCGCGATACACCGGAATGCCCGAGACAATTGTCGCGACATAACCATCCGTGCGCTGGACGAGACGGCGTCCGCCACTCGGCAGATCGTACACCACCTCGGGTTGGCGCAACTGCAGCCGGTCATAGTCGATCACGTTGATGTCGCCCTTGTAGCCGGGTGCGATCACGCCGCGATCGCCAAGTCCGATCGCCGCCGCGGAATCCCGTGTCAGCCGTTTGATCGCCCAGGGAAGCGGCACCTTCGCACCTCGCGTGCGGTCCCGCGTCCAGTGGGTCAGCATGTAGCTGATCGCGCTCGAATCGCACAGCACGCCGACATGAGCGCCACCATCGCCGAGCCCGACGATCGTCGCGTCGTGCGTCAGCATGTCGTGGACGGTGTCGAGATTGCCGTAGCTGTAGTTGGACAACGGGCGATACAGGATCGCCTTGCCGTCACGCTCCAGCAGCAGGTCGTAAGCGACCTCGGCCGGATCGCGTCCCTGCCGCTCCGCCATCGCCGCCACGGAAGCATCGGGCGGCGGCTCGTAGTTCGGCGGATCACCAAGCGGAAAGATGCGGTCCCATTTCGCGACGCGACGCGCCATGCCTGCGCTGTCGCCCGTCTCCGCGATCAGTCGCGCACGGAAGTCCGGCTGGCGCAGGATCGCAATGCGCTGCTCGAACGGTAGCGACGCGATCTCCTGATAGCTGGGACGATTCACAAACGGGTTCTGGGAAATCTCGAATCCGAGAAGAATGCCGGTCGGCCGCGTCAGCACCTGGCCGAGCATCGGCAGCCCCGCGGCATTGGCTTCTGCAATCCAGCCGGTAAGGCGACGCCATTCCTCGGGCTTGTTGTCGCGCTGCAGGATCGTGATCGCCATTGGCCTGTGCGACGTGGCGACCAGGCGCCGAAGCATCGCGAACTCACCGTCCACGTCGTCGAAGTCAGAGATCACCTGCATCCAACCGGCGTCTACGTCACGCAGCGCACCGGCGATCGCAGCGAGCTCCGCCTCGGCCGCATCCAGCGAAGGAATCGAACGGCCATCCAGCGTCTTGTGATTCAGCGTGCGCGAGGTCGAGAACCCCAGAGCGCCCGCCCTGATCCCTTCCGCAACCAGGCGCGCCATCTCGACGCGATCCTGCTCGGTGGCAGGTTCACGGTCTGCGCCGCGTTCACCCATGACGAACACGCGCAATGCCGCGTGCGGTACCTGCGTCGCGATGTCCATGTCGTACTGACGCGCCGCCAACGCATCGAGGAAGTCCGGAAAGCTCTCCCAGTTCCACGGCAGGCCTTCGGTCAGCACGACCTCGGGAATGTCCTCCACGCCCTCCATCAGCTTCACCAGCATCTCGCGCTGCGATGGCTTGCACGGCGCGAAGCCGACGCCGCAATTGCCGAACAGCGTGGTGGTGACGCCGTTCCACGACGACGGCGTGATGCGACTGCTCCAGGTGGCCTGGCCGTCGTAGTGCGTGTGCGGATCGACGAAGCCAGGCGTCACCAGCATGCCGCGCGCATCGATCTCATCCGCGCCACGACCGGCGATCTTGCCCACCGACGCGATCCTGCCGTCAGCGATCGCGACGTCGGCCTCGAACGGCTCGGCGCCGGTGCCGTCGACCACCGTTGCGTTGCGGATGACCAGATCAGTCATCGCTATAGCCCCAGCTTCTCGGAGAGACCGTAGCCTTGCGCCAGATCCTGCAGCCGCTTCCAGGTGGCGTCCTCCACCGGGATGCCGTTCTTGCGGCGGTCCTGCTCGCGCTTGAACTCGATCTCGCCGGGATACAGCACCTCGGTGAAGCCTTCCGCCGGCGGTGTCGCCTTGAGGTACTGCGCGAACTCGGTCACCTCCTGCTTGAACGTATTCAGATCGCGGAACGCGGCGACGTTGAACACGGCGATGAAGCAGCCATCATTGTGCCGTCCGGTCGGTTCCACGCCGAACCCGAGACCGGTCAGCAGCCCCGACAGTATCTCCACGATCGTGGCCAGTCCGTATCCCTTGTAGCCCTCGGTGCCGCCGACCGGCAGCAGCGCGCCGCCCTGACGAAGCACGCGTGGATCGGTGGAGGGCTTGCCGTCGGCGTCGATCAGCCAGCCCGCCGGCACGTGTTCGCCGCGCGCGGTCGCGACGTTGATCTTGCCCGCGGCCGCGGCCGACGTTGCCATGTCGAAGAACAGCGGACCTTCGAGGTTCGACGGGACCGCGAAGCAGATCGGATTGGTGCCGAGCCGCGCCTTCGCGCCACCGAACGGCGCCACCGCCTTGGCGCTGCGGCCGGAGTCAGCGGTGATCATCGCGATCATGCCTTCGCGCGCAGCCATCAGCGGGTAGCTTGCGAGACGGCCGATATGGCTCTGCCGATACACCGTCGCCGCGGCGACCTGCTGCTTCTTTGCCTTGTCGATCGTGTAGCGCATCGCGCGATCGGTCACCACGTAGCCAAAACCCCAGTTACCGTCGATGACGGTGCTGGTGGCGGTCTCCTGGTCGATGTTCCACGGCGCGCCAGGCACGATGTGGCCGGCCTTGATGCGGTCGATATAGGTCGGGATCAGGATGATGCCGTGCGAATCATGGCCGACCATATTGGCGCCGATGTTGTAGCGCGCGATCGTTGCGGCCTCCTCGGCCGACGCGCCGGCAGCCTGCAGCAGGGCATTCGCGATGTCCGTAAGACGCTCGGCTGAGACTGTCGGCATGGCGGGATTCCTCCGGTACTTTGCGATCAGCAAGGCGGGGAAGCGCCCCCACTGTCAACCCCGGCGCTTCTGGCGTAGCCTGACGCCCACCGATGATGGGAGGAGACCATGGCACAAGCGAATGTCTATGCCAGCGTGGCCGGGACGGTCGGCCGGAGCGACAAGGATGCAGGGGCCGTCGGGGTGTTTCGTCGTCCGGCGGAAACCGGCGTGTGGGAGCACGTGATCAGCGACCTCAGCAGCAACGTGGTCCATGTGCACCCGACCGATCCGAACATCGTGTTCGCCGGCACGCATGACGGCGTGTATCGCAGCACCGATCGCGGCAAGACCTTCAGGCGCGCCAATTTCCCGGACAAGGGCATGGAGATCTGGTCGTTCCTGGTCGATGCGGGCAACCCGAAGCTGGTCTATGCCGGCGGTTCTCCGATCGCCGTGTATCGCAGCGAGGATAGCGGCGAGACGTGGAAGCGGCTGCCCGATCCCAACATGCCGACGCGCTGCGTCATGCCGTTCGCCTGCCGCGTGATGCGCATGGCGCAGCATCCCTCCAAGCCGGGCACGATCTTCGCCGCGCTCGAGGTGGGCGGCGTGATGCGCACCACCGATGGCGGCGAGAGCTGGAAGGATTGCAGCCCCGCGCTGATCCAACTGGCGCAGCAGCCGCATCTGAAGAGCAAGATCGTCAGCGACACGTCGGACGAAGGGATGCTCGACGGCCATGCGATCGCCATCAGCAAGGCCGATCCGGACGCGGTGATCGTCGCGGTGCGCATGGGCCTGTTCCGCACCGCCGATGACGGCAACACCTGGCAGGACATGGAGGTCGGGCGGTTCTCGCCGACGACCTATGGCCGCGACATCAAGGCTTCGCCGAGTGAGCCCGACACGGTCTACTCGGCGCTGAGCGTCGCCGCGGCGAGCAAGGACGGAGCGGTCTATCGCAGCAAGGACAAGGGCAAGACCTGGCAGCGGTTCGACAAGGTGCAGGTGCACGGGACGATCATGTCGGTCGCGCTGCATCAGAATGATCCGAAGCAGGTGTATATCGGGGCGCGCTACGACGGCGAGATCTTCGGCACGCAGGATGGCGGCGAGACCTGGCAGTCGATGAACCTGCCGCAGGGCACGAAGGACATCTACTCGCTCGCCTGCGGCTGAGCCAACACGCCGAGCGGTATCGCGCGGCGGAACGGACTGGACGGCAGCGTCTGGCCTTCCCAGAACCGCGAGAAGGTCGCCGGCAGTATCGCATCGAGCCTGGCAAACATGCTGGGCTCGATGCGATACAACGTGACGCCGGCCGTTAGGAGCGCGCGCTGTCGGTCCGTATCGCGAGCGGCGAGTTCGATGGCGATCAGTTGCGCGCCATCCCAGAACACCATGTCGGCTGGCAAGCAACTGATCACCAGCCGATACCCAGCCGCGCGGCAGCGGACGCAGCGCGGACCACAGAAAGTCGTCCGGCGCATAGAGTCCATCGTATGGCTCCAGCCGCGTGGCGAGCTCTTCCCGATGCGCTTCGATCTGCGCCGCGACGAACCGAAGATAGGCATCGATGAACTGCCGCCGCAGCGGCGCGTAATCGCCGCACAGGCTTTCCAGCCATTCCTTCGCTGCGGCAACGCGTGACGGATGGTCGCCGGTCGCGAGCGGCATCGCATCCGGGGGCACAGGCTCGCTGTTCAGACGCAGTGGTTCGTCAGCGACAACCGCGCATCGCAGCCTCGGATCGTCCAGCGCGATCGAGCGCGGCAGACGATCGAGGCCGTAGGGAATGCGCAGCAAGCTCAGCCGTTGACCTGTCGCATCAGCTTGGCCAGGGAGTCGACGAGCGGCAGGATGGTGTCGGCCTTCTCGGATTCCAGGTTGAATACCACGCGGGAAACGCCGAGGTCCTGATAGCGCTTCATCAGATCGGCGTCCTGCTTCGGACCCCACACGGTGATCTCGATCGATTTCGGATCGCGCTTTGCCTCGGTCGCCATCTTGCGGAACTCGGGCAGCATATCGGCGATCTCGGCGTAGGTGTTCCGCGCCGCATGCGGAATCCATCCATCGCCGTAGCGGATCGCACGACGCGCGGAATACGGGAACGCACCACCGACGATGACCGGCGGATGCGGCTTCTGCACCGGCTTCGGCCAGGCCATCATGGGATCGAAGTTGACGAACTCGCCGTGATACTCGGGCTTCGACTGTGTCCAGATCGCCTTCATCGCCTCGACGCGTTCGCGCGCCAGCTTGTGGCGGGAGGTGAAGACGGTGCCGTGGTTCTCCATCTCGTCCTGGTTCCAGCCGTTGCCGATGCCGAACAGGAATCGGCCGTTGGAAACCTGATCGATCGATGCGACGAGCTTCGCGGTCTGGATCGGATCGCGCTGGGCGACCAGGCAGACGCCGGTTGCGACCTTCAACGACTTCGTCGCGGCGGCCGCCATGGTCAGCGTCACGAACGGGTCCATCGTGTCGTAGTATTTCTTCGCGAGTTCACCGCCACCGGCCGGTGCTGTCTTGCGCGACAGAGGAATGTGCGAGTGTTCGGGGGCCCAGACCGAACTCGAAGCCGCGCTCCTCCAGTGCAGTTCCGAGTTCGCCAGGCGTCATCGAGTAGTCGGTGAAGAACATCGCCGCGCCGAATTTCAGCATCGGTCCCTCCGTTGGTTATTCAGTGCCACGCGGCAATTGCCGTTCGACCAGTCGCGCAAAGAGCGCCGAGCCGAACGGGATCGCCTCGTCATTGAAATTGTAGTGGTGGTTGTGCACCGGCGCGCAATCGCCGTTGCCCAGATTGATGTAAGCGCCCGGCACCTTCTCCAGCATGAAGGAGAAATCCTCCGACGCTGATGCCGGCGCCTGCTCGCGGTTGACGTTGGGATCGCCGACCAACTCGGCTGCCGCATCTGCGATGGCCTGGAACTCCGTCGGATGATTGACCAGCGGGGCAAAGATCAGGCGGAAATCCACGTCGGCCGTCGCGCCGAAGCCTGACGCCACGCCGCTCACGATACGACGCATGCTTTGCTCCACCTGCGTCAGCGTCTCGCGCTTCATGGCGCGGACCGTGCCGCCCATTGTCGCTGTCTGCGGTATCACGTTGTAGGCGTCGCCCGACAGGATGCGCGTGACGCTGAGCACCGCAGTATCGCGCGGCGAGATATTGCGCGCGATGATCGACTGGAGCGCCGCGCCGATATGACATGCGACCAGCACCGGGTCGATCAATTCTTCTGGCCGCGCGCCGTGAGCGCCCTTGCCGGTGATGGCGATGTCGAAGAAGCCGCCGCCGGCCATCGCGGTGCCCGGCGCGATGCCGTATTTGCCGACCGGCATCCCGGGTCGGTTGTGCATGCCGTAGACCGCGTTGCATGGGAAGCGCTGGAACAGATCGTCCTCAAGCATGGCCAGCGCGCCGCCGACGCCCTCTTCGCCGGGCTGGAAGATGAAGTTCACCGTGCCATTGAAGTCGCGCGTCTCCGCGAGGTAGCGCGCGGCGCCGAGCAGCATTGTGGTGTGGCCGTCGTGTCCGCACGCATGCATCTTTCCCTGATTGCGGCTGCGATACGGGAAATCGTTGGCTTCGAGGATCGGCAGCGCGTCCATATCGGCGCGCAGGCCGATCGTGCCCTCGCCGTTGCCCGAGCGTAGCACGCCGACTACCCCGGTGGTGCCGACGCCGCGGTGCACCTCGATGCCCCATTCTTCCAGCTTCCGCGCAACCAGATCCGCAGTGCGGTGCTCCTCCAGCCCAAGCTCCGGATTGGCGTGGATATCGTGGCGTATCTCGGTGAGCTCGTTGTGGTAGCGGCGAATCTGGTCGATCGGCGACGTCATGAGGCACTCCTTTTGGCAGCGGGATCGAGTATCGCGGTTCCGTCGCCTGCGCACAAATCGCAGTCAGGCGGTGTTGCCCAGCAGCGTGTGCAGCGCGTCGAAGACCTTGCGATCCAGCACAATGCCCTCAAGGCGGCGCTGCTCGCGTTCGCGGAAGGCGCGTTCCGAAGGGATGCGGATCTCGTCCACGCCGGGCTGGCGCGGCGTTGCCTTGATGCGCGCCACCAGTTGCGCCATCTGCGCTGCAAAATCCGGCAGCATCACCGCGGGATCGATCGCGATGAACAGGAAGCCGTAGTCCTGCACATCGCCCCGTGGCAGTGCCGCACCCGCCAACAAGCCGAGAGCCTGGATGGCGAACGACAGACCATAACCCTTGTGGCCCCCGAACGGAGTCACACCGCCGTCCTTCGCCACCGCGCGTGCATCGCGCGTCGGGTTGCCCTCCGCATCGAAGCCGATGCCCGCCGACAGTGTCTCGCCGAGACGCGCCATCAGCAGCACCTCGCCCCACATCAGCGACGCTGTGCCGATATCGTAGATGACCGGCCCATTGGCCGACGGAAAGCCGATGCTGAACGGATTGGTGCCCAATGCAGGCCTACGTCCACCGGGCGGCAGCACATGGGGTTTGGCACTCGCGCTGTGGATTGCCACCAGACCTTCGCGCACGATCTGTTCCACATAATACGCGTTGCGACCGCTGTAGTAGCTGTTGTGCACGCCGACGATGGCGATGCCGCTCGCCTTCGCCTTGGCGATGGCGATCTCCGCGCCGCGATACGCCGCGACGTAGCCGACCTTGTTGCCGCCATCGACCAGCGCGGACACCGGCGTCTCACGCACCACGCGCACCGGCGCGCGCGGCTTGTCCGTCTTCTCGTCCTCGGCGATCGCCAGGATGCGCGGCAGGCTGGCAAACCGGTATCCACACAGCGCGTTGTCGATCAACTGATCGGTGATGATCGCCGCCTCGTCAGCAGGATAGCCGATGCGCTGCAGCGTCGCCTCTCCGAGCGCACGCACCTCCGCGACGCTGAGGCGCACGCCGTCGGACCGGTCCGGATCGAGCATTCAGCGACCCTTGAACGGACCGGCCGGACGCTTTTCGGTGAAGGCACGGGCAGACTCGGCAAAGTCCTCGGTGAGGTGCAGCTTCGCGAGGTTCACCTGCATCAGCACCTCGCGCGACAGTTGCTCCAGATACGAACGCCGCGCACGGATCGTGGACCGCACGCCGAGAGGCGGATTCTTCGCCACTTCGGCTGCCAGCGCGCGCGCCGTTTCCATCAGCGCACCTTGTGGCGCGACGCGCTCGATGACGTTGGCGGCGCGCGCCTCCTCAGCGGTGAAGAAGCGACCTGTCAGCGCAACGTCGGTGGCAAATGCACCGCCGCCGCGGAAGTTCAGCAGCGCCCAGTATTTCGCGCCGGACAGGCCGCGCGGCGTCTCGGTGACCTGGAACTTGGTGCCTTCCTCGGCGACGATCAGGTCGCATTCCAACATCAGTCCGAGTGCCAGGCCAAGAACGTAGCCATGCACGGCCGCGATCACCGGCTTCCAGTTCACTGCGCGCAGCAGCAGGTCGTGGCTCGATGCATCGGGTGCCTGAGCGCCGCCGTATCGTTCGAACTCCTCGCGCGAGCGCAGTTGCCGTTGCCGCACATCGGCGCCGCTCGAGAAGGCACGGCCACGCCCGCACAGGATGGCGACGCGCGCTTCATTGTCGGTATCGAAGCGCTTCAGCGCGGCGGCGATTGCGCGCACCATGTCGTCGTTGACCGCGTTCAGCTTGTCGGGCCGGTTCAGCGCGATCGTCGCGATGTGGTCGCTGCACGCATATTCGACCAGTTGGTCCGACATCGGCCGCTCCTCGGCATTCCCCGCGCGGCCGATTGTGCACTACCAGGGACGCACGTCCAGCCAGGTGCTCTGATAGGTGGTGAAGGACGGCCAGGCGCGCGCCGCTTGCCTCAGATCGACTGCCGCAGCGATCGGAATGCGGCGCGCAGCTCGGCGCTGAACAGTTCTGGCTGTTCCCAAGCCGCAAAGTGTCCACCTTTATCGACCTTATTGTAGTAGATGAGCTTGGGATATGCCCGCTCAGCCCAATTCCGCGGCGTCTGGTAGAGTTCGTCAGGGAAGACGCTCACGGCAGCCGGAACGGAGACGCCCTTGGGACTGAAGAAGGCGAGCTTATTCTCCCAGTAGAGCCGTGCCGACGAGACCCCGGTGTTGGTCAGCCAGTAAAGCGTGACGTTGTCGAGGACATCGTCGCGCGAAAGGCCTTCCTTTTGCCCGTCGAATGCACGCGCGATGAGCTCCAGACTGCGCGCGTCGTGGTCGATCAGGAAGGTCGCGAGGCCGATGGGCGAGTCCGCAAACCCCGTCAGCGTTTGAGGGCGCGATGCCATCCAGAAGGCGTAGTAGACATGCTTGTAGAAGAAAACGAGCTGTTCGTACGCGCTTCTCTCCTCAGCGGATAGACCGGACGGCGTCGGCGCACCGGCGAGAGAGGCCTGGTCGATATCTGCAGGAATTGCGCCGGGCATGTTGGTGTGAATGCCGAGCAGTTCTGGCGGCGCCTGCACGCCCAGCAGATCGGTGATGACCGCGCCCCAATCGCCACCCTGCGCGACAAAGTGCCTGTAGCCAAGGCGTCGCATCAGCGTGGTCCAGGCCCGCGCGATGCGCTCGGGGCCCCAGCCGGTCCTCGTCGGCTTGCCGGAGAACCCATAACCGGGCATCGAGGGAATCACCAGATGGAAGGCGTCCGATGCGCTCCCGCCATGTGCCGTAGGGTTGGTGAGCGGCTCGATGATCTTCAGTTGCTCGATCACCGAACCCGGCCAGCCGTGCGTCACGATGAGCGGCAACGCATGTTCATGCCTGGAACGAACGTGGATGAAGTGGATGTCCAGCCCGTCGATTTCGGTGATGAAGTTCGGCACGGCGTTGAGCCGCGCCTCGACCTTTCTCCAGTCGTAATCGGCTTGCCAGTAGCGCAGAACCTGCTGGACGGTCTTGAGCGGCACGCCCTGGGAGTAATCGGAGACGGTCTCCTTCTCGGGCAACCGTGTCTCCGCCAAGCGCCGGTGCAGGTCGACGAGGGCCGTCTCCGGAATGTTGACGCGGAAGGGGCGGATTTCGCTGTCTTCGGTCGTACCCATCAGTGACTCCCCTCGATTTGATGGTTGGCCCTGGAGGCGCGTCGCCCGCGGCCGCGCACTACACGTCACGGCCGTATGGACGTTGCATGACAAGACCGCGCCCGGCTCCGCGTGTCAGGCTATCGCCGCTCGCGGCCGATTGTGCACTACCAGGGACGCACGTCCAGCCAGGTGCTCTGATAGGTGGCGCCCTCGCCCATGTCGGTGAAGGCATCGGAACACAGCATGTTCACAGTACCCGCCGCCGCCTCATCGTCGGGCCGTTGCCCGGGGACCAGAACGACACCCGGCTGCACCTCGTCGCGCACGCGCAGCGTCAGTCCGACGGCGCCACGATCATTGACCAGGCGCACACGTTCGCCGTCGCTCAGGTTTCGTGCACCGGCATCGCTTGGATGCAGCACGCAGAACGGTGCGCCTTCGCGTTGCCGCAGGAAGCCGACACCGGAAAATGCAGTGTGGCTCTGGAAATATCCGGGCGCGGTGAGCAGGCGCAGCGGCCACTGCGATTGTGACGCCGCGGCCGGATCAGGCTGCCAGTCGGGCATCGGCGGCAGACCCTGCTTCGTCAACGCCTCCGAGTAGAACTCCAACTTCCCTGACGGCGTGCGGAATTCCTGGCCACCCTTCGGCCCGATGGAGATCGGTCCTGCATCGCGCAACTGGTCGGGATCCGTCGCTGCACGTCCCGTCGCACCACGGAACAGTTCGCGCAGGATTTCCGGTTCCGACATACGGAACACCGGATCGGTAAGGCCCATGCGCTCGGCCAAAGTCTGCGCAAGCTTCAGGTTGGACCATGCCTCGCCCTGCGGTGTCACCGCACGGTGGCTGTATTGCATGTAGTAGCTACCGTAAGCGCGGAAAAAGTCCTCGGTCTCCAGGTAGGTCGTCGCCGGCAGCACGATGTCCGCATAGCGCGCGGTGACCGACATGAACGGGTCGTGCACGACGGTGAACAGGTCCTCGCGCGCGAGGCCTCGACGCGTCTTGGCGGTGTCGGGACAGGTGATCGCCGGATTGTTGGCCGCGATGAACAGGGCGCGGATCGGCGGGTCCTTCGCCTCCAGCAGTGCCTCGCCCAGGCGATTATGATTGATGGTGCGTGTCGCGGCGGGACCGGACGGCTTGCGCACCGCATTGTAGTTCAGCTCGAACGACGCCGCCGTGGCCAGCAGCGCACCGCCGCCGTAGCGGCCATAGGCGCCGGTGACGCCAGGCAGCAGCGCAACGGTGCGCAGCGCCTGTCCGCCATGGGTGAAGCGCGTCATGCCCCAGCCCAGGCGGATGAACGACTTCCTTGCGCCGCCATAGAGCGCAGCGAGGCGCTCGACGTCGGCCGCCGCAACACCGGTGATGGAGGCGACGCGGTCCGGCGTGAAACGCGGTAGCACGTCTCGTTCGACACGATCGAACCCCAACGTGTGCTGCGCGATGTAATCGCGATCGCAGAGATTATCGCGCACAAGGACGTGCATGATGCCGAGGGCCAACGCGGCATCGGTGCCGATGCGGATCGGGATGTACCAGTCGGCAACCTGCGCCGATCGCGTACGGCGTGGGTCGATGACCACGAGCGGAACGCCTCGTTTGCGAACCTGTTCGACCTTCGCCCAGAAATGTACATTGGTGGCGAACAGGTCGGCGCCCCAGCAGATGACCAGGTCGGACTCGACAACCGATTCCGGATCGGCGCCGCCGATCGGGCCAACGGTGGCGTCCCACGCGGCCTCGCTGCAACTGTCGCACACCGTGCCGGCCCACAGCCGGCTGGTGCCCATCGCGTGGAACAGACCGTTCGGCAGGCCGCGGTTCATCAGCCCTTGATGCGCGCTGTAGCAGTAGCCGAGCAGCGCAAGCGGTCCGGACTCGGCGATGATGGACTTCCAGCGTAACGTGATGTCGTCGAGCGCTGCGTCCCACGTGATCGGCGCAAACTTGCCGTCACCCTTGGCGCCAATGCGTCGCAGCGGCGTGGCGAGGCGCTCCGGCGAATGCACCAACTCGGCGTCGCGGTTCACTTTGGCGCAGGCAAAGCCGGCGGTGAACGGTTGGTCGGGATCGCCCTCGACGCGCACGACGCGATCGTTTTCCACGTGCGCCAGCAGCGAGCACATGTCGGGACAATCGTGCCCACAAACCACGCGAACAGTTTCCACGCCTCGCCTCCAGGGGAACAGGTGACCACGGTAGGTCGAACAGAGCCGGTGTGATAGGCCATCGCGAGGTCGCGAGGCCAGACCATTGCGACGTTGTGCCCGACGTCGTCGCCAATTGATCCAGCTTGTCAGAGAGCTCAACGGGCGCGACTGTGACGGAATGTCACTGCTGATCCGCGACAGCCGACCCGACGATGTGCCCGCCATCTGCGCCATCTTCGGCCATGCGGTCGTGCATGGAAACGCCAGCTTCGAGACTGACCCGCCTGACGCGAAGGAAATCGGGCGGCGGCGGGATGCGCTACTGGCCGCGGGGTTTCCGTATCTGGTGGCGGAGGATGCGGCAGGACGTGTCGTCGGCTATAGCTCTGCCGGAACGTATCGGCCGCGTCCGGGCTATCGCTTCACCGTGGAGAACTCGGTGTATGTGGCTCCCGATCGCCAGGGTCAGGGCATCGGCCTGGCATTGCTGCCACGGTTGATCGAGCGCTGCGAAGCCCTGGGATTTCGATTGATGGTGGCGGTGATCGGCGATTCAGCCAACCTCGCGTCGATCCGCCTGCACGAGCGGTGTGGCTTCAAACACGCGGGGCTGCTGCCGGCGATCGGCTGGAAGCACGGACGCTGGCTCGACTCGGTGATGATGGTGCGGCCGCTTGGGCCGGGCGCGAGCCAACCTCCGCCTGCCGAAGGGTAGCGGCAGACCCTGGGGTTACGTCACGTTGGCGGAATATACGCTGCAGAAGCAATTCGTGCGCGGTTTCTGGTCTTGAATGCGGTCTACGAAAGCTTTGGTTCGGATGCCGCACGGGGCTAACATCCGACGGGCCGAGGCTAGGGCGCTGGCCAGGCAGGGGGAAACATGGCCGCGTTACGGGACGACGAGCTCGCCGGGCTGAAGTCCGCCAACGCTGTGCTACGGACCGAGCGCGACGCTGCCCTGGCGCGCGAGGCGGCGCTGGCCGAGGCACTCGCGGCGCGAAGCGCTGAGCTGGCCAGATGCAACAGCGAATACGGCGAGGCGGCGGAGCAGCAGGCCGCGACTGCCGAGATCCTGCAGATCATCAACACGTCGCCTGGCGACCTGTCGCCGGTGTTCGACGCAGTGCTGGAAAGGGCGATGCGGTTATGCGAAGCCGCATTCGGCTCGCTCTACACCTATGACGGCGAGCGCTTCCATTCAGCAGCCCAGCGCGGCGTTCCGGCAGCCTATGCCGATTTTAGAGCAGCAAACCCGCCGGCTTCGCAACCGGGAGGGATCATCAGGCGCGTCCTTGAAGCCAATCGCCCCATCCAGGTCCTCGATGTAGCGGCCACTGATGCTTATCGGGCAGGGCAACCCAGTGTCCGGGCGCTCGCGGATCTGGGTGGTGCGCAAACCAACCTTCTGGTCCCTCTTCGTAAAGATGGAGCGGTCCTTGGTGTCATCTCGATCTACCGCCAGGAGGTACGCGCATTCTCGGATAGGCAGATTGCGCTCCTGGAAAATTTCGCGGCTCAGGCGGTGATCGCGATGGAGAACGCGCGGCTGCTTGGCGAGCTGCAGCAGCGCACCAGCGATCTGCAGGAGTTGCTCGAATACCAGACCGCGACCGGAGACGTGCTGAAGGTGATCAGCCAGTCGACGTTCGATCTGCCGCCGGTGCTGGAGACGCTCCTCGAAACCGCGGCACGGCTCTGCAACGCTGACTTGGGCGCAATCGCCATCCGCGAGGGCGATGTCTACCGGATGGCGGCGAGCTATAATCCCACCACGCCGGAATATGATGCGTTTTTCCGCGGCCGGTTGATGCCGGCAGACCGCGGGTCGGTTACCGGACGCACCGTTCTCGAGGGGCGGATCATCCATGTCGCCGATGTCACGGCTGATCCGGAATTCGCTCTGGCCGAGGCGGTCAAGCTCGGGGGAGCCCGAACCGTGCTTGGCGTTCCGCTGTTGCGTGAGGGGGCCGTGGCCGGGGTTATCATCCTCGGGCGTAAACCGGTGCAGCCCTTTGCCGACAGGCAGATCGAACTTGTCGCCACCTTCGCCGACCAGGCGGTCATCGCCATCGAGAATACGCGACTTTTGACCGAACAGCGCGAGGCGCTGGAGCAGCAGACCGCGACCGCGGAGGTGCTGCAGGTCATCAATTCATCGCCCGGGAACCTTGAGCCGGTTTTCGAGGTGATCCTCGAGAAGGCGCATGCCTGTGCGGAGCCGCCAAGGGTGCGTTCGGTACCTTTGATGGCAAACATTTCCAGGCGGCTGCCACCAGCGGACTACCCGCAGGGATACGAGTTACTGAAAGCAGCCACCCAGGTTCTCAGCTGGAACCGGGCCGTTCAGCAATCCTGCTGACGGCGAGCAGTTGCTGCATGTCCCCGACCTGACCACCACTGGTTCGGCACCTAACGGTCGATCCGGTGCGGCGTGCCGCTGCAGAGATCGAGAGCATTCGCACGCCGTTGTTTGTGCCGCTGCGGAAGGATGGCGCGTTGCTCGGCTATATCAGCGCCTATGGCAGGAGGTCCGGCCATTCACGATAAACAGATCGCCTGCTGAAGAACTTTGCCGCGCAGGCGGTGATTGCGATGGAGAATGCGCGGCTGATGACCGAGACGCGCGAGGCACTGGAGCAGCAGACCGCGACCGCCGAGGTGCTGCAGGTCATCAATTCGCTCGCCCGGCGACCTTCGGCCAGTGTTCGACGCGATGCTCGGAGAAGGCGATGCGCCTGTGAGGCGAGATTATGGGCTCGGTATCTTCGATCCTATGATGGCGAGTGCTTCCGCTGCGGCTATCACGGGCGTCCCGGTTTTATGTCGTAGCGGAGTTCTGCGCGAACCCGTCCGACTGCGGCACCGGGATTCGGCGCTGCAGCGGCTGATAGCCGGGGAGAAGCGTGGTACAGACTGCGGATGTGCACCGATAGAGACGCCTACGCTCGGGCGATCCGCGGTCGCGAGAGCTGCGTGGACCTGGGCCGGCAGCGCGCACCGATGCTGACGGTTGCCTTGCGTAAGGAAGGACAGTCTGCGTGGTGCGATCATCGATCTATCGCCAAGAAGTTCGGCCATTCTCGGATAAAGCAGATTGCGCTGCTGCAGAATTTCGCCGCGCAGGCGGTCATCGCGATGGAGAACGCGCGGCTGATCACCGAGACGCGCGAGGCGCTGGAGCAGCAGACTGCGACCGCCGAGGTGCTGCAGGTGATCAACGCGTCGCCTGGCAACGTGACGCCGGTATTCGAGGCGATGCTCGAAAAAGCCATCCGGCTGTGCGGCGGCGTTCAGGGCGCGCTATGGACCCTCGACGGAGAGCGCGTAAAGCTCGCCGCGAGCCGGACCCCCCCGAATTCGCCGCGAGGCTGCGCGAGCACGCAGCCACGGGTGTCCCCGAAGCGGTGCAGCAAACCATGCGCAGCCGTCTGTTGCACATTCCCGATTTTTTAGAGCACGAACTCTACTTGGCGGGCGATCCGATCGTGCGAGCGGCGGTGGAGCTCGGCGGCTTTCGCAGCTGGGTCGGGGTCGCGCTCGTCAAGGATGACGCTCCCGTCGGGGCCTTCGTGGTCGGCCGACGGGAGAGACGGCCGTTCACCGAAAAGCAGATCGCGCTGTTGCAGAACTTCGCGGCGCAGGCGGTGATCGCGATGGAGAATGCGCGGCTGCTCACGGAACTGCAGCAGCGCACCAGCGATCTGCAGGAATCGCTGGAATACCAGACGGCGACCAGCTGACGTCCTGAAGGTTATCAGCCGCTCCGCCTTCGACCTGCACCCTGTGCTGGAGACGCTCCTCGCCACTGCGGCGCACCTCTGTCAGGCGCGATCTGGGGAGAATGTCACTGACGTCGAGGGCGATGGCTTCCGGGTGGCGGCAAGCTATTCACTGCAGCCCGGAATACGCCGATTTCTTCCGGGGCCGGTTCGCTGCCGATGGAGCGCGGCTCGGTCACCGGACGGACCGCCATTGAAGGCCGGATCATTCACGTCCCGGATCTGATGGCTGATCCGGATTTTGCCCTGGTGACCCAGGTCGTGAAGCGCCCTGAGACGGTCACTTGGGGTGCCGCTGCTGCGTGATGGAGTGGTCGCCGGCGTGATCGTCCTTGTGCGTCAGCAGGTCGGCCATTCACCGACCGGCAGATCGAGCTGGTCCGACCTTCGCCGACCAGGCGTATCGCGATGGAGAATGCGCGGCTGCTGACCGAGACGCGCGAGGCGCTGGAGCAGCAGACCGCGACCGCCGAGGTGCTGCGGGTGATCAACGCCTCGCCCGGCGACCTCGCGCCGGTGTTCGATGCGATGCTCGATAAGGCGCATCGGCCTCTGCGGTGCGGCTTCGGGTATCGTTATGGACCTTACGATGGCGAACATTTCCAGCGCGGCTGCCGCCGTGGACCCGTCTGACGCGGACGCCAACTATACTGCGAAAGAGCTACCCAGCACCAGGCCGGATATCCGGAACGATGAGCAATCCCCACGCGGGCAGTCGCTTGATGCGCATGTCCTCGATCCACCGCGGAGAGCCTACCGTTGCGATCGGTCCGGTCGCACGGGCTGTTGTCGAACTTGGAGCATGCTCGCACGGTGCTGTTGCGTGCCGCTGCGGCAAGGATGAGGCCTTGCTGGCACGATCACGGTCTACCGTCAGGAAGTGCGGCCATTCTCCGACAAGCAGATCGCGCTGCTGAGAGCTTCGCCGCGCAGGCGGTGATCGCGATGGAGAATGCGCGGCTGCTGACCGAAACGCGCGAGGCGCTGGAGCAGCAGACCGCGACCGCCGAGGTGCTGCAGGTCATCAACGCCTCGCCGGGCAATCTTGAACCGGTGTTCGATGCGATCCTGGAGAAAGCATTGCATCTTTGCGAGTCTCCATTCGGTCTCCTCGCCACTTACGACGATGAATTCTTTCACACCGCTGCACAGCGGGGACTACCCCAAGGGTTCGCGGATCTCATACGAGAGCCGTTTCGGCCACATCCGGGCCTGCACAACGAAAGGCTCGTGCGCGGCGAACAGCTGGTCCATATCTCGGACATTACGGGGGAAGAGGCGTATCGGTCCAATCCGACACACCGTGCTCTGGCCGATCAGAGTGGTGCACGTACCGCTGTTTGGATCGCTCTTCGCCGTGACGACACCCTGCTCGGCGTGATCAATATCTACCGCCAGGAGGTGCGGCCGTTCAGCGACCGCCAGATCGAGCTGCTGCGAGGCTTCGCCGCCCAGGCGGTAATCGCAATCGACAATGCGCGGCTGATGACGGAACTCCGACGCGGACCGAAGAGCTGGCGCAACGCAACAGCGAATATGGCGAGCGGATCGAACATCAGTCCGCTACCATCGATGTGCTGAAGGCGATGTCGGCCTCGCCTGGTGATGCACAGCCGGTGTTCGAGTTGATCGCCCGTGCGGCAAAGGAGTCTGCAATGCGCGGCGGCAGCGGGCGCTGTTCGAATATGACGGCGCCTGATGCATCCATCGGATGCTAGAGCGGCTACGATGCGGCGGCAGCCGAGCATGACTGCGACGGCAATTTCCCCGGCCTCCAGGTCGGCACTGTCTGCCGGGCGCGCGATCCTGAGCGGACAGGTCAGTCACATCCGCGACATGAACGCGGACCCCGACTTCGCCATGCCGGAGCTTGAGATCGTTCGATCCCTGCGTCGGTCGTGCCGTTGCTGCGCGACGGGCGAGCCGATCGGCGCCATCGCGCTGGCGCGGCAGTGAGACCGGTGGCTTCCGTGACACCCAGGTCGCACTGCTCCAGACCTTCGCCGAGCAGGCGGTGATCGCGATCAGCAGCGCCGAGACTTATCGCGAGTTGCAGGAGCGCACAGCGGCGCTGGCGCAGCGCAACAGCGAATACGGGGAGCGGATCGAACAGCAGACCGCGACCATCGATGTGCTGAAGGCGATGTCGGCCTCGCCGGATGATACCCAACCCGTGTTCGACCTGATCACTCGATCGTGCGCAGGAACTGTGCAACAGTCAGGCGGCTGGTAGTTTTCGAATATGACGGCGAACTGGTCCACATACGGTCGATACTACGGTGACGCGAATATACCCGAAGTTGACGTGCAGCTACATGGCAGCGTTTCCGATGAAGCCGACACGCGGTTCCATCACCTGTCGAGCAATTCTGGACAGGCAGATCATCCATATCCGCGATATGGAGGCCGAGCCCGGATTGCTGCCGATCGTGCGGGATCTGGGGATCAAGTCAAGTCTGGCGATCCCGTTGCTGCGCGACAATGTCGCGATCGGCGCCATTCGCCTGCACGCCAGGGAGCCGGGTGGCTTTCACCGACAGCCAGGTTGCTCTGGTGCAGACGTTCGCCGAGCAGGCGGTGATCGCCATCACCAGTGTCGCCAACTTCCGAGCCTTGCGGGAACGCACCGCTGAGCTGACCCGCTCGGTCGCCGAACTCCAGGCGCTGGAGGAGGTGCTGCGCGCGGTGAACTCCTCGCTTGAGCTGGAGACGGTGCTGTCCACCATCATCAGCCGCGCCGTGCAGTTATCGGATGCCGATGAAGGCACGATCTACGAGTTCGACGACGCCGAGCAGGTCTTCGTCCCCAAGGCGGCCTACGGGATGAGCACGGAACGGGTGAGTGGCTGCGTGACCGGCGGATCCGGCTGGGCGAAACGCCATCTCGGAGCGCGCCGCAGACTGCGCGCGCCGTTGCACATCGAGGATGTGCAGCAGGAACCGACGCTCGCCGATGCCGGCATGTGTGCGACGGGATCCATGCCGTGCTCGCCGTGCCGCTGCTGCGGGATGAAAAGGTTGTCGGCGGGCTGGTGATCCGTCGGCGCACGGTCGGGGGCTTCGCGCCGACCATCCCGACCTGCTGCAGACCTTTGCCGGACAGGCCGTGCTCGCGATCGAGAATGCGCGGCTGTTCCAGGAGGCGCGGCAGGCGCGCGTCGAGGCGGAAACCACGCTTGCCGATCTGCGCCGCACGCAGGATCGGCTGGTGCAGTCGGAGAAGATGGCGTCACTCGGCCAGCTCACCGCGGGCATCGCGCACGAGATCAAGAATCCGCTCAACTTCGTCAACAACTTCTCCGAGCTGTCGGCCGACCTTCTGGACGAACTGCACGAGGCGGTGGCGCCGGACAGGCTCGCCATGGCTGACGGGCTTCGCACCGAGATCGACGAACTGACCGCGACGCTGAAGGGCAATCTGGAAAAGATCGCTGAGCACGGCAGGCGCGCGGACAGCATCGTGAAGAATATGCTGCTGCATTCGCGTTCCGGCCCGGGCGAGCACCGGATGGTCGATCTGAATTCGACGGTGGAGGAGGCGCTGAACCTCGCGTATCACGGTGCGCGGGCGGCGACGCCTGGGTTCAACATCACGATGGAAAAGCGGCTCGATCCGCAGGCGGGCATGGTCGATATGTATCCGCAGGAAATCACTCGCGTACTGCTGAACCTGATCGGCAACGGCTTCTATGCCGCGCACAAGCGTGCCGAGGCGGCGGGGAGCAACGGCTTCGAACCGACGCTGCGGCTAACCACGCGTGACCTGGGCGACCAGGTGGAAATCCGCGTGCGCGACAACGGCACGGGGATCAGCGAGGCGGCGCGCGATCGGATCTTCGAGCCGTTCTTCACCACCAAGCCGGCCGGCGAAGGCACCGGGCTCGGCCTGTCACTCAGCTACGAGATCATCGTCCAGCAGCATGGCGGGCGACTGACGGTGGACAGCGAGCCTGACGCATTCACTGAATTCGTCGTCACGCTGCCACGCAAGTTGGCGGCGACCAACGGAGGCCAGGCATGACGGTGCGAGTGCTGGTGGTGGACGATGAGCCGGATGTCGAGGAGCTGTTCCGGCAGCAGTTCCGTCGTGAAGTGCGTCAGGGCTTGTACAGCCTCGACTTCGCGCTGTCGGGCGAGGCCGCACTCACCAAGCTCGACGGCTGCGTCGGCAGGGACATCATCCTGCTGGTGTCGGACATCAACATGCCTGGCATGAGCGGGCTCGACCTGCTGCCGAAGGTAAAGGCGCGACGCCCGGAATTGCCGGTGTTCATGATCTCGGCCTACGGCGATGCCGAACGGGTGCGGATGGCGCACGAGCGCGGGGCGAACAAGTTTCTGACGAAGCCGGTGGACTTTCCACAGTTGAAGCGGGACGTGTCCGTCGTCGTCGCGGATGCCAGAGGGAGAGGATGACCGCTCGCATACTGGTCGTCGATGACGAACCCGACCTGGAGCTGCTGATCGTTCAGCGCTTCCGCCGGCAGATTCGCGAGGGCGCGTTCAGCTTCAGCTTCGCCGAGGACGGGGTCAGTGCACTGGCGGCGCTGGACGCCGATCCAACGACCGACATGCTGCTGTGCGACATCAACATGCCGCGGATGGATGGCCTGACGCTGCTCGGCCGACTGGCCGAGCGCGACAAGACGCCGGCGACCGTGATCGTCTCCGCCTACGGCGATATGGCCAACATCCGCATCGCGATGAATCGCGGCGCATTTGATTTTGTGACCAAGCCGATCGATTTCGCCGACCTGGAAACCACGATCGCGAAGACGCTGCGCAACCTGGAGATCAGTCGGGGTTACCAGCGGCGCCAGCAGGAGGCGGAGCGGGCGCGAGCGCAGCTGGCACGCTACTTCTCACCAAGTCTGGTGGAGACGATCACCACCGCGGGCGACGACATCGACCTGGGCGCGCAGTGGCGTGACATCACCTCGATGTTCACCGACATCGCCAGCTTCACCACACTCGTCGAGGGGCTGCCGCCGGATACGATGGGCCCGCTGATGAACGACTACCTCGTCGGAATGACCGAGATCATATTCGACCATGGCGGCACGCTGATGAACATCATCGGCGATGCGCTCATCGTGATGTTCGGTGCGCCGACCGACCAGCCCGATCACGCGGAACGGGCGGTTGCCTGTGCGCTGGCGCTGGATGCCTATGCCGAGGAGTTCCGTGCACGCTGGCGCGACAAGGGCGTGGCCGTCGGCATCACGCGTGTCGGCATCAACTCCGGACCGGCGCTTGTCGGCAATTTCGGCGGAGGCCGGTTCTTCGACTACACCGCCTATGGCGATACCCTCAGCATCGCGGCGCGGCTGGAGCAGGCGAACAAGCAGCTTGGCACCCGCATTTGCGTCAGCGACAGCGTGGTGCAGCGGGTCGCCGGCTTCCGCGGCCGCCCGGTTGGCAACGTGCTGCTGCGGGGCCGAAGTGGGGCACTGCCGGCGCACGAGCCACTGACCGGGGAGCGGCACGCTGACGCACTGACATCCGAATATCGCGCGGCCTACCTCAAAGCCGAGGCATGCGATCCGGGTGCACTGCCGGCCTTCGCCGCGCTGCTAGGGCGTGACAGCGGCGATGGGTTGGTCAGCTTTCACCTGAAGCGGCTGCTGGCCGGTGCAACCGGCATTTCAGTTGTGCTGGAATGACTGTTGATCAGCGTGTCTGATGGCGCGTGTCCACGAGTTCGGCGGGCTCGCTCCATCCGGGCAGCACGCCCGCCATATCCGGCAATTCGTGGGCGATGCCCTTGTGGCAATCGATGCAGGTGCGCTGCCCGGTCAACAGGTAGCGCTGATGGATGTCCGCCGCACGCGGGCTCTGCTTGGTCAGGTCCATCGCCAGCGCGGAGTGACAGTTGCGGCACTCCAGCGAATCATTGGCCTTGAACCGGGCCCATTCGTGCTCAGCCAGCGTCAAGCGCCGGTCGAGGAACTCCTGCCGCGTGCTGATCGTGCCGAACAGATGGCCCCACACTTCCTTCGACGCCTGCATCTTGCGCGCGATCTTGTCGGTCCAGCTGTGCGGCACGTGGCAGTCCGAGCAGATCGCGCGCACGCCGGAGCGGTTGGAGAAGTGCACGGTCCGCGACAGCTCCTGGTAGACGTTGTTGCGCATCTCGTGGCAGGACAGACAGAAGGTCTCGGTGTTGGTGAACTCCATGGCGGTGTTGAAGCCGCCCCAGAACACCACGCCGCAGGCGAACCCGCCGAGCGTGAGAAAACCCAGGCTGAGCGCGCCAGCCGGTGACAGCGCCAGACTCCAGAAGTAACGGACGGCTGCGAACAGGCGATGCATGCTACTTCGTCTGGAGCG
This sequence comes from uncultured Alphaproteobacteria bacterium, assembly GCA_963791495.1. Classification (GTDB taxonomy): domain Bacteria; phylum Pseudomonadota; class Alphaproteobacteria; order Acetobacterales; family Acetobacteraceae; genus JAMXLO01. The sequence goes on along the minus strand of CAWBST010000030.1, from coordinate 60,057 downwards.
CGTCGCGGAACGTATTGCGTACCAGCGGCTGCGCATCGGTCTGCGACACGTGGCAGGCGTTGCAGAAATAGCGGCGCGGTGTGACGTCGGCCAGCACCTGGCCGTCACGATCCATGAAGTGCGTCACGCTGATCATCGGCGCACCCGAGCCCTCGATGAACTGCCTGCCGTGGCAGGTGAGACATTGGTTGTTGCGCAGCGTGATCTGATAGCCCTCGATCGCATGCGGGATGACAGGCGGCTGCTCGGGATAGTTGCGTCCGCGCCGCACATCATCGGTGACCGCGCGCGGCACGGGAGGCGCCGGCACCGGCGTGGTCGGCGGGGTGTTGCCGGTGAGCCGCGGTGCATCCTGCGCTCGCTGAGCGGCCACCGCGCTGCACACCGACACCGTGACGGCCAGCGCGAGCAGCGTGGTCCTCATACCGGCACCAGCTTGACCGCGCATTTCTTGAAGTCCGTCTGCTTCGAGATCGGATCAGTGGCGTCCAGCGTCACCTGGTTGATGAGCTGGCTCGCATCGAACCATGGTACGAAGATGACGCCTTCCGGCATCCTGTTGCGGCCGCGGATCTCGATGCGCGAGCGGATCTCGCCGCGCCGCGAGACCACGCGCACCTCAGCACCCTGGTTGATGCCCATGGTGCGGGCGTCCACCGCGTTCATGAAAACCCGCGCGCCGGGGAACGCGCGGTACAGCTCGGGCACGCGCATGGTCATCGAGCCCGGAATGCCAGTGTTCCAGCACGCGTCCGGTCACCAGCCAGAGCGGGAAATCCGCGTCGGGGGATTCCGCCGGCGGCTCATACGGTGCGGCGAGGATGACGGCGCGGCCATCGGCGCGGCCGTAGAACCGAACGCCCTCGCCTTCCTTCACGTAGCCGTCCAGAGCCCTCGCGGTAGCGCCACCGCGTCTCCTTGCCGTCCACCACCGGCCAACGCAGGCCACGCGTCTGGTGATACGTGTCGAACGGCGCAAGGTCGTGGCCATGGCCGCGACCGAATGCCGCGTATTCCTCGAACAGGCCCTTGTGCAGATAGAAGCCGAAATCTTCCGACTTCCTGATTGGCGTAATCCCGATCGGCGTCGGTCACCGGGAAGCGATCTACCAGTCCGTTGCGGAACAGCACATCGAACAGTGTCTTGCCGCGATACTCCGGATTGGCCGCGAGGATCTCGGGCGGCCAGACCTCATCGGTGACGAAGCGCTTGGAGAACTCGACGATCTGCCAGACGTCGGACCGCGCCTCGCCTGGTGGATCGACAAGCTGGTGCCAGAACTGCGTGCGGCGTTCGGCATTGCCGTAGGCACCTTCCTTCTCCACCCACATCGCCGCGGGCAGGATCAGGTCGGCCGACATCGCGGTGACCGTCGGATAGGCATCGGAGACCACGACGAAGTTCTCGGGATTGCGATAGCCCGGATAGGTTTCGTTGCCGCTGTTTGGCCCCGCCTGGACGTTGTTCGTCGTCTGCGTCCAGTACCAGTTGAGCTTGCCGTCCTTGAGCATGCGGTCCTGCAGCACGGCGTGGAACCCGGGCTTGTCCGGCAGCAGCCCTTTCGGCACACGCCACACTTCCTCGACATGAGCGCGGTGCGCCGGGTTGGTCACGACCATGTCGGCGGGAAGGCGATGCGCAAAGGTGCCGACCTCACGCGCCGTGCCGCATGCCGAGGGCTGGCCGGTGAGAGAGAACGGACCGTTGCCCGGCTCGGCGATCTTTCCGGTCAGCAGATGCAGATTGTAGCAGAGCTGGTTCACCCACACGCCGCGCACATGCTGATTGAACCCCATCGTCCACAGCGACACGACCTTGCGTTTTGGATCGGCGTACAACTCGGCCAGCGCGCGCAACTGGTCGGATTCGACGCCGGAGAGCGCCGCAACCTTCTCCAGCGTGTAGTCCTTCACGAATGCCGCGTAGGCGTCGAAATCCGTCGGCGTCATTGCAGTGGGGTCAGCGGCGCCCTTCGCGTTCTTCTCGCGCGGGTCCTCCGGTCGCAGCCCGTAGCCGATATCGGTCGCCGCGCGCATGAATGTCGTGTGGCGCTGCACGAAGTCCCGATTGACGCGCCCCGTGCTGATGATGTGGTTGGCGATGTAGTTCAGAATTGCGAGGTCGGTGCCCGGCCGGAACACGATCGGCAGGTCGGCCAGATCGGAGCTGCGGTTGGTGAATGTGGAGAGTACCGCGACCTGGACATGCTGCGCCGACAGCCTGCGATCCGTCACCCGGGTCCACAAGATCGGATGCATCTCCGCCATGTTCGAGCCCCACAGCACGAACGCATCGGCCTGCTCGAAGTCGTCGTAGCAGCCCATAGGCTCGTCCATGCCGAAGGTGCGGATGAATGCGTATGCCGCGGACGCCATGCAGTGCCGCGCATTGGGATCGAGATTGTTGGAGCGGAAACCGGCACGCATCAGCTTGGTGGCGGCGTAGCCTTCCCAGATCGTGGACTGGCCAGACATGAACATGCCAACCGCGGTCGGACCCTTGGCCTTCAGCACACGCTTGGCCTCGGCCGCCATCACGTCGAAGGCCTCGCCCCACGAGACCGGGGTGAACACGCCGTCCTTGGCGTAGCGGCCGTCGCGCTTGCGCAGCAGCGGCTGCGTCAGGCGATCGGCACCGTACATGATCTTGGAGAGGAAATAGCCCTTCACGCAGTTGAGGCCGCGGTTCACCTCGGACAGCATGTCACCGTGCGTGGCGACCACACGGCCGTCCTTAACCCCGACCATCACGCCGCAGCCGGTACCGCAGAACCGGCACGCCGCCTTGGACCACTTGATCTTCAGCGATTCGATGCCGCCTGGCACGGGCTGCGCCGTGGCCGGCAGCACGACACCCGCCGCCAGCGCGGCCACAGCGGCGGCGTGCGCCTTCAACATGTCGCGGCGGTTCATGGCGGGTCTTCCTCCGGTTCGGCATGCTCGAAGACGAGAGTGGCGGACAGAACGCCATCGAGGCCCGCGATATGGTCCAAGGTCGTGGCCAGATCGCGGTGCTGGCGCGCCTCGAGCACGACGATGATGCGGCCATGGTCTACGGCGTGGACGTCGGCGCCGGGAAGGTCGGCAATGGTGGCCGATACAGCTTCCTGATCGGTGGGTCGCGTCTTCACGACCGCTGAGGCGATGTGCAGCATCGTCTCATGCACGAGCGTTCGCCGGCGCAAGGACAAGGGCATCGACGGGGCAGACACCGACGCAGTCGCCGCATCCGGTGCACCGGGCGGCAGCAATCACCGGCAGTGGCGGTGCGCCAAGGCGCGGCGTGAAGCGGATGGCGAGCTCGGGGCAGGCGTCGCTACACGACTGGCAATGGACCCCGAGCCTGGCGAGGCAGGCGTCCGAGGCGCGGACACGAGATTCGCCGTTCGGTCGCCCTGTCAGAAAGGCTCGTCGGGTTGCCGGCATGTCTGGTCCCTGGCGTTAACGGTGCGGCGGCCCAGGAGGCCCGTAGGCCTGCTGGTACATCCAGACGGCGAATCCCCATCCACCCACAACGCCAACGGCTACCACTGGCCAGACGAGAATAGCCAGGACAATGAACACCAGCAGTTCCGAGGTTCTCCCCCGGACGACAACAGGATCGGCTTGCGGGCGCGCCAACGACTTGGCCCTCCCTTCGCAGCCAATCCACTATCCTATTTGTTAAGTACTTACTAAGGAAAACGCCTGGGGCACGGGCCGAGGGAGCGGCATGAAGCCGCCCCCTCGTGCTGTCATGCAGCCTCGGCCAACTGGCCGTTGATCGTCAGGCCCTGCGAACCGGCGGAGACGTGCACCGCGTCGCCCTCCTTCACCGCGCCTTCCAGGATCAACGACGCCAGCGGGTTCTGCAGTCCGCGCTGGATCACCCGCTTCAGTGGCCGCGCACCATACGTGCTGTCGTAGCCTTCGCTCGCCAGCCACTCGAGCGCGCTGCGATCGAGCTCCAACCCGATCTTCCGATCGGCCAGCAGCTTGCGCAGGTGTTCCAACTGGATCTGCACGATGCTCGACATGTCGCTGCGCTGCAGCCTGCGGAACAGGATGATCTCGTCCAGCCGGTTCAAGAACTCGGGCCGGAAGTGATGCCGCACAATGGTCATCACCTGACCCTGCACCATCGTCGTCGGCTCGCCCTCCGGCTGCGCCGCCAGGATGTCGCTGCCAAGGTTCGAGGTCAGCACGATGATGGTGTTCTTGAAGTCCACCGTGCGGCCCTGGCCGTCGGTCAGACGACCATCGTCCAGCACCTGCAGCAGAACGTTGAACACGTCCTCATGCGCCTTTTCGACCTCGTCGAACAGGATCACCTGATACGGCCGCCGGCGCACCGCCTCGGTCAGCACGCCGCCCTCGTCGTAGCCGATATAGCCCGGCGGCGCGCCGATCAGACGTGCGACAGCATGGCGCTCCATGAACTCGCTCATGTCGATGCGCACCATCGCGCGTTCGTCGTCGAACAGGAATTCGGCGAGCGCCTTGCAGGTCTCGGTTTTGCCGACGCCGGTGGGCCCCAGGAACAGGAAGCTGCCGATCGGCCGGTTCGGATCCTGCAAACCGGCGCGCGCGCGACGCACCGCGTTGGCCACCGCCTTCAGCGCCTCCTCCTGGCCGACGACGCGCTTGCGCAGCTCCGCCTCCATGCGCAGCAGCTTGTCGCGCTCGCCTTCCATCATCTTGTCGACCGGGATACCCGTCCAGCGCGAGACCACTGACGCGATCTCACTCTCGGTGACCGCCTCGTTGACCAGTTTGCCGTCAGACGCCGCCGCCATCTTCTTCTCGATGTCGGGAATGACGCCGTACATCAGCTCAGAGGCGCGCGCCCAGTTGCCCTGGCGCTGTGCGATCTCAACCTCGTTTCGCGCCTGATCCAACTGCTCCTTCAGCTTCTGCGTCTCCTGCACCTGCTCCTTCTCGGACTGCCAGGCAGCGGTCAATGCATTGGACTCATCCTCGAGCTCGGCCAGCTCCTTCTCCAACTTGGTGAGCCGGTCGCGTGACGCTGCGTCGTTCTCTTTCTTCAGCGCTTCGCGTTCGATCTTGAGCTGGATGACACGGCGATCGAGCTCGTCCAGCTCCTCGGGCTTGCTGTCCACCTGCATGCGCAGCCGGCTCGCCGCTTCGTCCACAAGGTCGATCGCCTTGTCGGGCAGGAAGCGGTCGGTGATGTAGCGGTTGGACAGAGTTGCCGCCGCGACCAGCGCACCGTCGGTGATGCGCACGCCGTGGTGCAGCTCGTACTTCTCCTTGATGCCGCGCAGGATCGAGATCGTGTCCTCGACCGACGGCTCGCCGACGAACACCGGCTGGAAGCGCCGCGCCAGTGCCGCGTCCTTCTCGATGTGCTTGCGATACTCGTCGAGCGTGGTCGCGCCGATGCAGTGCAGCGTGCCGCGTGCGAGTTCCGGCTTGATCAGGTTGGACGCATCCATCGAGCCTTCGGCACGGCCGGCGCCGACCAGGTTGTGCAGTTCGTCGATGAACAGGACGACCTGTCCCTCGGCGGTCTCCATCTCCTTCAAGACGGCCTTCAGCCGTTCCTCGAACTCGCCCCGATACTTGGAACCAGCCACCATCGCGCCGAGATCGAGCGCCAGGAGCTGCTTGCCTTTCAGTGCCTCGGGCACATCGCCGTTGACGATGCGCAGTGCGAGCCCATCGACGATGGCGGTCTTGCCGACGCCGGGCTCGCCGATCAGCACGGGATTGTTCTTGGTGCGGCGCGCCAGCACCTGGATGGTGCGGCGGATTTCCTCATCGCGCCCGATCACCGGATCGAGTTTTCCGTCGCGCGCGAGCGCCGTGATGTCGCGAGCGTATTTCTTCAGCGCGTCGAACGTGGACTCGGCGTTCGCGCTGGTGACCTTGCGGCCCTTGCGGATGTCGGTGACCGCCTTCTCCAGCGCCTGCGGATTGGCGCCTGCGTTGCGCAGCGCGCGTGCCGCCGGCGTGTCGGACGCGGCGATCGCCACCAGCAGCCGGTCCTGCGCGACATATTCGTCACCGGCCTTGGTCGCGGCCTGCTGCGCCGCGTCGAGCAGGCGCACCAGGTCGGGCGTGATCTGCGGCTGGCCGGCGCCGGAACCCTGCACCTTCGGCTGGCGCGCCAGCTCCATCTCGACCGCGCTGAGCGCCGCCTTCGGATCGCCGCCCGCGGTCTTGATCAGGCCGGCGGCAGCGCCTTCCTCATCGTCCAGTAGCGCCTTCAGCAGGTGCTGAGGCGTGATCTGCTGGTGGAATTCGCGGATCGCGATCGTCTGGGCAGCCTGCAGAAAACCGCGTGCCCGCTCGGTGAATTTCTCAATGTCCATCTCTATGTCCCTGTGCGTAGGCGACCGGTCTCAGCCCCATCCCTCATTAGGCAACGGAAACATGACCCTTTGGCAATTCAGGTGGGTCCAGGCAGACTGCGACTCAAGAGGGAGCGCTCCATGCGAATCGAATACCTGTACCGCTACCCGGTGAAGGGTCTGACCGCCGAGGCGCTGGATGCGGCCGAGGTGGAGGCGGGCGGCTGCATCCCCTGGGACCGCGCCTTTGCCCTGGCGCAGGGCGATGCCGGGTTCGATGCCGCGCAGCCGCAGTGGCTGCAGAAGACGAACTTTATGTGCCAGATGAAGAATGCCCGCATCGCAGCACTGTTCTCGTTCTTCGAGCCCCGTACCGGCATGTTGGCGATCCGCGCCCCCGATGGGGCGGCAGTGGTCGAGAACGCCCTGACCGAGGCCGGCCGCGAGCGCATCGGCACCTTCCTGGCCGGTTATATGGGCGAGGAGGCGCGGGGCGCGCAGCGCTTTCTTTATGTGCCCGGACACAGTTTCTGCGACCAGCGCCGCAAGGTGGTCAGCCTGATCAATCTCGCCAGCCTGCGGGACTACGAGAAGAAGGTCGGGGCGCGCAGGCACCGGCGGCGTTTCCGCGCCAATGTCTGGTTCAGCGGCGCACCCGCGTGGAGCGAGCGCGACTGGGTGGGCCAGCAGCTTCAAGTCGGTGGAGCGGTGCTCCGGGTGACCAGGCAGATCACCCGCTGTGCCGCGACCCAGGTGAACCCCGAAACAGCGGAACGCGATGTCGATCCGTTGGAGGAGTTGCGACGCTTGTACGGCCATGTCGAACTCGGCGTGCATGCCGAGGTGATCGAGGGGGGGCGCTTCGCGGTCGGCGATGCGATCGAAACGCTGCCTGAGTAGTGGACGGAGTGAGAGTGTGCGTCGCTTGCAGCCGTTGGTTGATGAGCTAGGCTGACGCGTAGTGGTGACCGCCACGGTCGCCATAAGAACCAACGGGGAAATGTCGCCGATGCCCATCGCAGGCCGCCGATTCTGGGTCTACCTCCTGTTGCTCGTGTTCGCCGGCATTGCCTATGTCGATCGGGTGAACATGTCGGTGGCGGGCAAACCGATTGCGCAAGAGCTTGGCCTGTCGCCCGTGACGCTGGGCTATCTGTTCTCCTCGTTCCTGTGGGCTTACGTCCTGATGATGTTGCCGGGCGGTCGGCTGATCGACCGCTGGGGCTCGCATATTGTGGCCAGCGTCGCGACGGTGGTGTGGTCGGCAGCGCAAATGGCGACCGGCGCTGCCGTGGGCGTGGTGACGCTGTTGTTGGCGCGGCTGGGTCTCGGCATCGGCGAGGCGCCGTTCTCGCCGGTGATCTACCGCAGCGTCAGAGCGTGGTCGCCCTACACCGAGCGCGGGACGGCGACCGCCTTCATCAGCGCGGGCGGCAGTCTCGGACCGGCACTGGGCGCGCCGTTCGCGGCCTGGCTGATCGAGGCTCTGTCGTGGCGTTGGTCATTTATCATCACCGGCGCGCTGGGCTTCGTCTGGGTGGCGATCTGGATGGCGTGCGTGTCAACGCCTGAGAAGACCAAATGGCTGCCCGAGCCGGAGCGTCGGCGCATCCTGGCCGAGCGCGAGGCCGGTATCGAGGTGCCTGATCACGATGGGGTCGGCTACGGCGCTCTGCTGAGGTGCCCGGCGATGTGGGGCCTGTTCGTCTCGCAGGGTTGCCTCGTTTACTCGCTTTATCTGTATCTGAGCTGGCTGCCCAACTATCTGCAGAGCCAGCGAGGTTTGTCGGTGGTCGATTCGGGGCTCTACACCTCGGTGCCGTTTTTCGTCGCGACGGTGGTGAATATCATCATCAACTGGGCCGGCGACCGGCTGCTGAGCGCGCATGCGGTGCGCGGCGGGCTGCGCCGCTATCTCGTCGCTCTGTGCCTGCTGCTGACCGCCGCGGGCCTGGTCATCCCGTTTGTTCAGTCTTTGACGGCGATTGTGATCCTGGTGTCGATCACGGTTTCCTTCGCGAATGCCGGCCCCGCTGCCAACGCCACCTTGACGAGCGATCTGTTGCGCTCACCCGCCGATGCGGGACGGGCGTTCGCGTTTCTCGTCCTGGGCGGCAACGTCTTTGGGCTGCTTGCGCCGATCGTCACCGGATATCTCGTAGCGGCGAGCGGCAGCTTCAGCAGCGCCTTCATTGCGGCGGGCGTTCTGGCGTTGGTTGGCATGGTGGTCACGCTGGTGCTGTCGCGTGGCGCGATCGGCGAGGTTGCCTTGACGGCGAGACCGTTGACGGCGACGGGCTGACCGTTCGGTATTACTGCCGTAATAGGCGGCCTGCTGAGAACCGCACCACTGCATGGCGTGTCAACGCATGCGATGCGAATGCCGATACCGGCACTACACTGCTGACCCAGGCGGAAACGATGGTCGCCGTTTCTCCTTGTGCGACGCGAGGCCTTCCTTGGCCTCCGGCCCGGTGAAGCCCATGAATTCCAGCGCCAGCGACGCATCGAACGACGGACCTGCCATGCGCAGCCAGTTGTTCAGCGCATATTTGGTCCAGCGGATGGCACTCTGAGCCCCCTCGGCCAGCCGCACCGCGATCTCCAGCGCCTTTGCATCCAGTTCGGCATCCTCGACCGCGAGCGAGATCAGCCCGATGCGTTCGGCCTCGGCGCCGGACACCGCGTCACACAGCAGCAGGTAGTATTTCGCCTTCGCCAGCCCGCACAGCAGCGGCCAGACGATAACCGAGTGATCGCCCGCCGCGACGCCGAGGCGCGTATGGCCGTCGATGATGCGCGCATCCTTGGTGGCGATCGACACGTCGGCGAGCAAGCCACACACGAGGCCGGCGCCTACTGCCGGTCCGCGCATCGCGCTCACCACCGGCTTGCCGCAGTTGATTATGTTGTAGACAAGATCGCGCGCTTCCTTCCAGACGCGTGCGCGCATCTCGAAGTCGGCGATCACCTGCTCGACCATCGCGAAGTCGCCGCCGGCGGAGAAGGCGCGGCCGGCGCCGGTGATGATGACCGAGTTCACCTCCGGGTCGGCGTCGATATCACGCCAGATCTCGCCAAGTTCGCGATGCATCACCGCGTCGACTGCATTGAGCCGTTCCGGGCGGTCGCCCATGGTGATGCGCAGAACGCGCGGATGCGGCCGGTCGAAGTGCAGGCGGGTGTAGCGTGCGTATCGGTCGGACATTTGTGCAAGATCTCCATCACCCTCACCCGCCGCGCCATGCGCGGCGACCTCTCCCGCGCAGCGGGAGAGGTGATTTTGAGTTCTACGCGGGTCGCAGGCGCCCGAGCGCGCTTTCTGCGCGCCGGCGCGCCGAGCCGATGCGCCCCACGCCGGCCAGTCGCCGGTCGAGGAATGCCAGCGTCGCATTGTCATCCTCGCCGGCATCGCGCAACCAGTACAGCACCGTGGCGGCGTAGACCGCCGCGAGGATCGCCCGCTTGGTGTACCAGCTGAAATCCACCGCCCGCTCGCCCGCCGCGTGCCAGATCGCGTCGACCGTGCGCGCCAGGCACACGGCACCCAAGCGCGCATGGCCGGGCAGCGCCAGCAGCGCGAGTGCGCGGCGGACCGCCTCCTTGTGCGGGCGATTCTGCGCCAGCCTCAGCGCGATCATCGCGCGGACCCGCTGGTGCAATCGCATCGCTGGGTCGAGTGCGGCGGCACCTTCCTCCATTTGGCGATCGGCCCAGTCGCAGAACGTCTCGATCATGTCGGCGCCGCCGCCTGGGAACAGCAGTTCGGCGTCATCGGGCGAGACGCCGATATCGGCGAGCCCCATGCGGAGCGAGCGACGGGTCCAACCATCGAACGGCACATGCGGCAACATGGCAGCGATCGCGGCATCACGTTCGGCACTGCGCTCCGGCGGCATCAACGGCCTTCCTGCTGCGCTGTCGCGGCGGCGCGCGCCAGTTCCTCGGTGAAGCCGAACAGCGAGAAGTCGTTCATGCGCATCGGATACAGGATGCCGTCGAGGTGGTCGTATTCGTGCTGCACCACGCCGGCATGGAACCCGGACACCTCGCGCGAGATCGGCCGGCCGTCGCAATCGACGCCGCGATAGCGGATGCGCGGCGCGCGCGGCACCGCGGCGCGCAGGCCCGGGATCGACAGGCAGCCTTCCCAGCGAAGGATACGCTCCTCGCTCAGCAGTTCGATCTCGGGATTGATCACCACCGTGTTGCCGATCGGCGCGTCGTCGGCATCCTCATTGCCGCGGGCGTCGGAGACGCGGAAGACGAACAGGCGAAGCGGCACATGCACCTGTGGCGCAGCGAGGCCGGCACCCGACGCGTCCTCCATCGTCGCCATCATGTCGGCGACCAGGCGGCGGATCTCGGGCGCGCCCGGGTTCGCCACCGGGTCACACTTTTGCAACAACACAGGGTGCCCCATGCGGGCTATCTTCAAAATGGCCATGTGGACCTCCGGGTCAGGCTGGCAAAATGTCCTGCCGGCATGATATACGCGCCACCCCGATTGGCGGGGACAGACGCAACTTGAGAAGGAGAAGGCGGCCAAGTGCAAGTCCTTGTACGTGACAACAATGTCGACCAGGCGCTGAAGGCGCTCAAAAAGAAGATGCAGAGGGAAGGAATCTTCCGCGAGATGAAGCTGCGGCGGCACTATGAGAAGCCGTCGGAGCGGAGGGCCCGCGAGGCGGCCGAGGCGGTACGCCGCGCCCGCAAGCTGGAGCGAAAGCGGCTCGAACGCGAAGGCTTCTGACGGTTCTCAGATAGATGCGAGCGAGGGGTGGGGCCTGCTCCCGCCCCTGAGCTTGCTCGGCCTTGCCCGCAGGGCTAGGGTCCGATTGGACCACCAGTTCGCGGCAGGCCTCGATGTTCACGCCAGACCAAAACCGCCAGCAGGCCGTTTTCGACCGGCTTCGGCAGGGGATTCTGGCTGGCACGCTGCCAGCCGGTGCCCGCCTGCCGCCGACCCGTGCGCTCGCGGAAGAGCTGGGTGTGGCGCGCCAGACGGTTGTGCTGGCCTACGAGCGGCTGGCCTCCGAGGGTTACGTCCGTGCCCGGACGGGCAGCGGCACCTACGTCGCACCCGATCTGCCGGATGCTGCCCCTGCGCCTGCCGTGCCGCCGCCGACGGCGGCGAGTTCCCTCTCGCGACGCGGCCAGCACCTCGCCACCGTGGCTGTGTCGGCGGCCTCGCGCGATAACGGCCTCGGCACTTTACTCGCCGGCGGCGTTCCTGCTCCTGATCTGTTCCCCAAGGAGGCCTGGGCGCGCTGTGCTGCGCGAGTGCTGAAGTCGTTGCCCAGCGACATCACCGGCTATCCGATGCCCCAGGGACTGCCGGAGCTACGGGGTCAGATCGCCGCCCATCTCGCCGCGACACGCGGCCTGCTGGCCGACCCCGCGAACATCGTCGTTACCGCCGGCACGCAGCAGGCGCTGCGCATTGCCGCGGAGTTGCTGCTCGATCCGGGCGATGCCGCCTGGGTGGAAGACCCCGGCTACATCGCCGGCCGCGGGGCGCTGCTGGCCGCCGGCGCCGTGCCGGTTCCGGTGCTCAGCGATGCCGAGGGCCTCGATGTTTCCGCGGGCATGCAGCGCGCGCCCGACGCCAGGCTCGTGTTGGTGGCGCCCTCGCACTCCACGCCTCTAGGGGGCGCACTGCCCATTGGGCGGCGTTTGGCGTTGCTCGACTGGGCGGGCCGGGCGAACGCCTGGATCCTGGAGGACGACTGCGATTCGGAGTTCCGCTGGAGCGGCCATCCGCTGCCGCCGCTCGCCACGCTCGATCGCGCCGGCCGGGTGATCTACTGCGGCACGTTCAGCAAGACCCTGGCGCCGGCGCTGCGTCTCGGCTTCGCCGTGGTGCCAGCGCCGCTGGTGCCGGCTTTCGTGCGTCTCGGCGCACTGATGGACCGCGGCATAGACACGCTCAATCAGGCGATCCTGGCTGAGTTCATGCGCCAGGGCCTGCTCTCCCCGCATGTCCGCCGCATGCGCACCGAGTATGCCCGCCGCCGGGTCGCCCTGCTGGCGGCGATCACGCGCCACGCGCCATCGATAGCGCCGATCCCCGCACCTGGCGGGCTGCATATGGTCGGGAGGCTCCCCGACGGCCTCGACGAGGCGACTGCGGTGCAATCCTGCCGCGCTCGCGGACTGGCAGTATCGCCTCTCGGTGCCTATTACGCCGGACCACGCCGCATGTCGGGGCTGGTCATGGGTTTCGCCGGGACCCCCATCGCGCTGGCAGCCGACACCGCGCGGCGGCTAGAGGCGGCGCTGCGGACAGGCGGAGGCAAATGACCGGGCCGCCTCCCCTCGCAGGAGGGGAAGCGGCAATGCGGCCTTGGCATTGCGCCCCAACGGGTCCGAACACCCTCTCCTGCTCCTGGCGACGGCGGATCACGGCCGCACCGGCGCCAGATTTAGACCGGACGGTCAATGGTGGGGAGATGCCGATTCAGCATATATAATTCTATATCGAAACGATATCCGGGTGTGCTCGGCCTGCCGCCCACATGAGTTGCCGCCAAGCGAGATCATGAAATGAGACGCTGTACCCGAAGAGTCCTGTCAGTCTCCGTTGTGTTCTTGGCGGTGGCTGCTCACGGTGCAACGACCTACCGTCCTTCGTCGTTTCCGCTGACCTTCGAGACGCTGCCGAGTGTGGACTGCCACCCCTATTCGGAGTTTCTCCAGCACCCAGAGTTGCAGGGGACGATAACCAGAGAGCAGCGGTCCCTGCTGGAGCTGTTCTGCCCCCTCGCCTAGCGAGCCGAGTTCATCGCATGATGCTACTGCCTGCCGGCCAGCACGGCGTCGTGGCAGCGCGGCAAGTCGAAGAGGGATGACGGGTCGATCGGAAACCCATCGTGCAGCATGCCAAAGTAGAGATGGGCGCCGAAGGTCAGGCCGCTATGGCCGACAACGCCCAGGAATTCTCCGGCAGCGATTGGTGTCCTGGCAGCAAGCACTCTGGGAGAGACCGATCCCAGATGACTGTAGATACCCACGAACCCTTCGTGCTGGACCAGGACCTCGAGCCCGCCTGGGCCGTTCTGCTGCACCTTCATCAGAGTGCCGGCCTCGATCGCCCATACCGGCGAACCTTCGGGCGCTGGGAGGTCGAGGCCAAAATGAAAGGTGCCGGCTTCCGGGTGATCGCGAATGGTACGCGGCCCAAATGGGGATGAGATGCAGGTCGCATCCACTGGCTTCAGGAGATACGCTTGCGCCATTGCGCTATTCGCCCACAAGGCCAAGGCGGTGATCGCAAACCGGTACATTACGCTTTCCTAGCGGGGTCGCGGATTCGATCTCAACCTCCAAGAAGCGGCGATGCGCGGGTGAGCCCCGCCCGGCGTATGGTCCGCCGCGCCATGATCTGTTGGCGCCTTTCATGCGTCGCGGCCTGCATCCTGGTTGCGGGATGCGCGGCAGAACCGCCGGTCACCGACCAAGACCTTGCTGCCCGCGGCTACTGGTATCACGACGGCAACCACATGGGCGGGTCGAGTGGGCACGCGAGCCCCCAGGCGATCTACAGCGCAACTCACGGCACCTGGCTTTGGCCGCCGATGGAAGTCGACATACCCGATTAGGTTCGTCGAACCTGGCGCCGACGGCGTCGCAGTGAGCGCTGCGCACGCTCGGGCAGGGGAAGGCAATCGCCAGCCGTGGCGCCTACGCCCTTTGCTGCAACCTGAATGGCGCGGCCGGATAGACCCCGAGCACCCGTACCTCGGAGGAGAAGAACGACAGTTCCTCCAGCGCGCGCCGCATCCCTGGCTGCTCGGGATGTCCGTCGGCATCGCACAGGAACTGCGTCGCGACGAAATGGCCAGCGAGCATGTAGCTCTCCAGCTTGGTCATGTTCACGCCATTGGTCGCGAACCCGCCGAGCGCCTTGTACAGCGCCGCCGGCACGTTCCGTACCCGGAACACGAACGTCGTCATCAGATCGGGCGTCGTCAGCTCCGGCGTTTGCGCCTGGCGTGCCATGACGTAGAATCGCGTGGTGTTGTGCGGCGCGTCCTCGACATTCGCCGCGAGGATGTCGAGCCCGTAGATCTCCGCCGCCAGAGCCGAGGCGATCGCCGCTTCTTCCTTGCGGTTCCACTGGGCGACAAGCTGCGCCGCGCCGGCGGTGTCCGCCTGCACCACTGGCGTCAGCCCCATCCGACGCAGGCTGTGGCGCACTTGCCCGAGCGCCACGGTGTGCGAATGCGCTCGCTTCAGGTCGCCGAGCGCGGCGCCTTTCACCCCGAGCAGGCAGTGCTCGACGCGATGAAAATGCTCGCCGATGACGAACAGGCCTGACTCCGGTAGCAGGTGGTGGATGTCCGGCACCCGGCCGGCGAGGCTGTTCTCGCACGGCAGCATGGCAAGTTCCGCGCGTCCCTCGCGCACCGCATCCATCGCGGTCTCGAACGAATCGCACGGCAAGGTGGTCATGTCCGGATGGGCGACGCGGCAGGCAAGGTCGGAGTAGGCGCCGGGCACGCCCTGGAAGGCGATGGTACCGGTCATGCGTGCCTGATCGGCGCCAGCAGCCGGCGCGCGCGTTCCAGGTCCTCCGGCGTATCGACGCCAAACAGTCCGTACTCCACGCGCGCGCAGCCGATCCGCATACCCGCCTCCAGCGCCCGCAGTTGCTCCAGCTTCTCCCGCATCTCCAGTGGAGATGGTGGCAGCCCGACGTAGCGCTCGAGGGCAGGGCGCCGGTAGGCATAGATCCCGACATGGTGCCAGCGCGGCCCATCCCCCCACGGGATTGGCTGGCGCGAGAAATACAATGCCGGTGCGACAGCCTGTCCTTCCGCGAACGCGCAGGCGGCCTTCACGAACGATGCCGTATTTGCCTCCGCATCGGACGCGATCGGCAGCACCAGAGTGCCGATGTCGCAGGCCGGATCGCTCAACGGCGCGATCACCGGGCGCAACTGCGCCTCGGTGATCGTGGGAACATCGCCCTGCAGATTGACGACGACGTCGTGCCGCCCGTCCGGGTCGAGTTCGGCGAGCGCAGCGAACACGCGATCCGAGCCGGACGGCAGCGCGGCATCGGTCAACACGGCCCGGCCACCCGCCGCCCGCACGGCGTCGGCAATCACCGCATCGCCGCAGGCCACCGCCACTGGCCCGAGATCGGCCTCGAGTCCGCGCTCCAGCACGTGCACGATCATCGGCTTGCCATGAATGTCGGCGAGGGGCTTGCCGGGCAGCCTGCGTGGACGCCATGCGGGCTGGGATGATGACGATCGGGTGCACGGGTTGATGGGTAGATGCCGGTTCCGTATGGTGCGCCCACCTTATGGAGGTGAACGGCCGCGTGCAACGCCGTGCCGGCGAACCTCTGCGCGCGTTTGATCTGGTTCGGGGAAAGCCACGCCGCATGGATAGTATGGAGGTCAACAAGGGCATCGCCGCGATCCTGGTTGCCGGCATCGTCTTTTTTCTGACTGGCCTGATCGGCGATTCCCTGGTGCGTGAGAGGCTCCCGGAGAAGCCCGTGCTGAACATCGCGACTGCCCCGGCCGCAACGGGCGGAGGCGAGGCCAAGCCAGCCGGGCCTGCCCCCATCGCGCCGTTGCTTGCCAGTGCGGATCCCAAGGCCGGCGACCAGTTCGCGCATCGCGTCTGCGTCGCCTGTCACACCTTCGATAAGGGCGGCAAACCGGGTGTCGGTCCGAATCTCTACGGCGTCGTCGCCGGCCCGCATGACCATGAGCAGGGGTTCAACTATTCGCCGGCTCTGCAAAAGTTCAAGGGACAGCCCTGGGACTACGATGCGCTGAACAAATGGCTTTACAAGCCGAGTGCCTATGCGCCCGGCACACGCATGTCGTACGCGGGCATCACCAGCGACAAGCAGCGGGCCGACGTGATCGCATATCTTCGGACGCTGTCGGACAATCCGCCGCCGCTGCCGACCGCCGACGAGGCACCGAAGCCGCCGGCCTCTGGCCAGCCGGCTGCCGCGCCAGGAGCCGCCGGGGCACCGGCAGCACCGAAGCCGTAGGCGCGTCGCAAGCGTGCCGGCTCGAGCGATCAATCAGCCCGAACTCGACCGGTTCCTCGAAGCTGCTGAAGCCGCAGCGGACGTCGCCGGCGCCGTGGTGCGGCCACTGTTCCGCGCTGGATTTGCCGTCGATACCAAGTCAGACCGATCGCCGGTGACCATTGCCGACCGCGCGGCGGAGCAGGCGATGCGGGCCGTGCTGGCCGAGCGGTTTCCCGATCACGGCGTGCTGGGCGAGGAGTTCGGGCTGGACCGGCCCGAGGCACGGCTCCGTTGGGTGCTCGATCCGATCGACGGCACGCGCGCATTCGTCAGCGGCCGCACGACCTTTGGTACGCTGATCGCCCTGCTGGACGGCGAGACTCCTGTTCTGGGTGTGATCGACCAGCCGGTGACCGGCGAGCGCTGGATCGGCGCCGCCGGGCGCGCAACGATGTTCCGTGGTCCATTCGGCGGGAAGCCTGGCTGCCGGCCATGCGCTTCGTTGGACCAGGCGGAGCTGTCTTGCACCAGCCCGGAGATGCTGGGCCCGGATCAGCCCCGCTGGGACCGTTTGGCCGGTGCCGTCCGCCGCAACTATTGGGGCGGTGATTGCTATGCGCATGGACTGCTGGCGCTGGGCCAGATCGACGTGATCGCGGAGACAACCATGAACCTGTGGGACTGGGCGGCGCTCGTACCGGTGATAGAGGGGGCAGGTGGCCGGGTCACCGACTGGCACGGCCAGGCGTTGCGGCCGGGCGGCGACGGACGGGTGCTGTCCGTGGGCGATCCCACGCTGCTGTCCCAGATCGTCACGCTGCTAAATTAGTCTTTAGTTGTCATCCCCCCAGCTTGGGGGCACACCCTCGGTCCCCATGCGCCCCATAGTTCTTCTGATGCTGGCCAGCCTCGCCGCCACGTCCGCATCGGCGGATGACGGGCCGGTGACGCGCAGCAACGCCATCGCCATCCTCGCAAAGCCCGCACTGCCGGCGGACTTCCCCTATTTCCCCTACGTCAACCCGAACGCCCCGAAGGGCGGCGACGTCACGCTGGCGTCGATCGGAACCTTCGACAGCTTCAACCCGTTCATCCTACGCGGCACCTCGACGCACGGCATGGCCGCCCCTTGGGTGGTCCTGCCCGGCGGCTCCGGCTCAGGTTCGACCGTCGGACATTTGTGGGAGAGCCTGCTTACCCCATCGGCCGACGAGGCAGCGTCCGGCTACGGCCACATCGCCGAGACCATCGAACTGCCAGCCAACAAGCTATGGGTCGCATTCGAGCTTCGCCCGGAGGCGAAGTTTTCCGACGGCACGCCGGTCACCGCCGAGGACGTCGCCTGGACCTATCACACGCTGCTGGAGCAGGGCCGGCCAGGTTTCCGTATCGAGATGGCGGACGTGAAGGACGTGGTAGTGGAGAGCCCGCGCCGGGTCGTATTCCACTTCAAGTCGAACGAGAACCGCGAACTGCCCCTGATCCTTGGCGGCCTGCCGGTGCTGCCGAAGCATTTCTTTGACGGTCGCGATTTCTCCAAGCCTTTGACTGATCCGCCGATCGGCTCCGGTCCGTATCGCATTTCCAACTTCGAGCTCGGCCGCAGCGTCACCTATGAGCGCCGACCCGATTGGTGGGCGGCGAACCTGCCGACCGGCAAGGGCACCAACAACTTCAATCATGTGAAGATCGAATATTTCCGGGACTCGACCGTCGCTCTGGAGGCGTTCAAGGCCGGCCAGATCGACCTGCGCAGCGAAAACATCTCGAAGAACTGGGCGACCGCCTATGACTTCCCGGCCGTGGCACGCGGGCTGGTGATCAAGCGCGACTTCCACCATCACCTGCCGACTGGCATGCAAGGCTTCGCGATGAACACGCGCCGCACGGTGTTCGCCAATCCGCTGGTGCGCCAGGCAATGGCCGAGGCGTTCGACTTCGAGTGGGCGAACAAGAACCTCTTCTACGGCAGCTATACGCGCACGCTGAGCTACTTCAGCAACAGCCCCCTCGCGTCATCCGGAATCCCGGAGGGCGACGAGCTGAAACTGCTGGAGCCGTATCGGAAGGAATTGCCGCCGGCGCTGTTCACCGAACCGTTCAAGCTGCCGGTGACCGACGGCTCCGGCAACAACCGCGAGCAGTTGCGGCATGCCCTGGCGCTGCTGGAGCAGGCCGGCTGGTCGGTGAAGGGGATGAAGCTCCTCGACAAGAACGGCACACAGATGAGCTTTACCATCCTGTTCGACGATCCGTCGCTGGAACGGGTGGGCTTGCCCTATGCGCAGTCTCTGCAGAAGCTCGGCATCGATGTCCGGGTGCGCACGGTGGATCCCGCCCAGTACCAGCATCTGACCGACGACTTCGATTTCGATATGATCATGATGATCTATCCGGAGAGCGATATTCCCGGCAACGAACTGCGTGGCTACTTCACCTGTGCGGCGAGCAAGGCACAGGGCAGCTTCAACGCTCCGGGGATCTGCGATCCGGCGGTTGACGCGCTGGTCGAGCGAATCGTCACGGCACAGGATCGCGGGACGCTCACCATCGCGGCGCACGCACTGGACCGGGTGCTGCTGTGGCGCTGGTACCTGGTGCCGAACTGGGACAGCCGCGTCTTCCACATTGCCTATTGGGACCGCTTTGGCTACCCGGACAAGCCGATCCGCGAAGGCATCAACTTCGACTCGTGGTGGGTGGATCCGGCAAAGGTGGCGGCAAACGACGTCGCAAGGCAGCAGTGAGGCGAGGCACGACTCCTCCCCGCCTTGGAGGCGCGGGTTCGGTGGGAGGGGGCGTCGGCCCCACCTGAATGACAGGCTATCTCCTGCGCCGCCTGCTGCTCGTGATTCCCACCCTGTTCGGCATCATTGCCATCAACTTCGCCGTGATCCAGTTCGCCCCCGGCGGCCCCGTCGAACAGATGGTCGCGGAGCTCCGCGGCAAAGGCGAACTCTCCTCACGCCTCGGCTCCGCCACATCGGAAACCGGCGGCGCAGGCTCCTATCGCGGCGCGCGCGGACTCGATCCGCACATCGTCGCCGACATCAAGAAGATGTTCGGTTTCGATAAGCCCCCCCTGACACGCTTCGCCGACATGCTCGGCGGCTACCTGCGCTTCGACTTCGGCCGCAGCTTCTTCCGCGACCAGACCGTCGTGCAGCTCATCCTGCAGAGGTTGCCGGTATCGATCTCACTCGGCCTATGGTCGACGCTGCTGGTATATTTCGTCTCCATTCCCCTCGGCATCGCCAAGGCGGTGCGTGACGGCAGCAGGTTCGACCTTGCGAGCAGCGCCGTCGTGCTGATCGGCTACGCCATCCCAAGCTTCCTGTTCGCCATCCTGCTGGTCGTGCTGTTCGCCGGCGGCAGCTACTTCCATTGGTTCCCGTTGCGCGGCCTCACCAGCGAAGGTGCCTCCGCCTGGAGCATCCCTGCGCGCATGGCCGACTACGCCTGGCACATGGTGCTGCCGATAATTGCCGTCGTGGCGAGCGGATTCGCCAGTCTGACGATGCTGACCAAGAACTGCTTTCTCGAAGAGATCCGCAAGCAGTACACGGTGACGGCACGCGCCAAGGGCGCCAGCGAGCGGCGCGTGCTGTACGGTCACGTATTCCGCAACGCCATGCTGCTGATTGTCGCCGGATTCCCGCATGCATTCATCAGCATCCTGTTCACCTCGGCGCTGCTCGTCGAGATCGTGTTCTCGCTCGACGGCATCGGCCTGCTCGGCTTCCAGTCGGCAATCCAGCGCGACTACCCCGTCATGTTCGGCACGCTCTATATCTTCACGCTGCTCGGCCTTTTGATGCAGATCGTCGGCGACACGCTCTACACGGTTGTCGATCCGCGCATCGACTTCGAGGTCGAGAAGGTGACGCTTTCCCCCATCACCCAGCGACGGCTGGCGATCTTCCGCCAGCACCGGCGTGGCTACATCTCGTTCTGGGTGTTCCTGGTGCTGTTCGGCACCAGCCTCTTCGCCGAATTCATCGCCAATGACCGCCCGCTGCTGATCCGCTTCGATGGGAACTGGTATGTTCCCGTTCTGTGGGACTACAGCGAGGACACATTCGGGGCGGAATTCATGCCCACCGAGGCCGATTTCACCGACCCCGATCTGCAGCACCTCATCGAGGTGCATGGCTGGATGATCTGGCCGATAGTGCCATACAACTACGCCACCATTGTGAAAGACCTGCCGTCGCCCGCGCCGTCGCCGCCCTCCAGGCAAAATCCGCTGGGCACCGACGACCAGGCACGCGACGTCCTGGCACGTGTGATCTATGGCTTCCGGCTCTCCGTGCTGTTCGGCTTTGCCCTCACCATTGTGTCCTCCATCATCGGCATCGCGGCTGGCGCGGTGCAGGGCTACTACGGCGGCGCCGTCGACCTGCTGTCCCAGCGTTTCATCGAGATCTGGAACGGCATGCCGCAGCTCTACCTGCTGATCATCCTGGGCAGCATCATAACGCCCGGCTTCTGGGTGCTGCTGATCTTTCTGCTGCTGTTCTCCTGGATGAACCTCACCGGCGTGGTGCGCGCCGAATTCCTGCGAGGCCGCAACCTGGATTACGTGCGCGCAGCCAGGGCACTCGGCGTCTCCGACATCGCAGTGATGTGGCGGCACATCCTGCCCAATGCCATGGTGGCGACGATGACCTTCCTGCCGTTCACCCTGTCGGGCTCGGTGACGATCTTGGCGAGCCTGGACTTTCTCGGCTTCGGCCTGCCGCCCGGATCGCCGTCCCTCGGTGAACTGGTGGCGCAGGGCAAGAACAATCTGCAAGCGCCGTGGCTTGGATTCACCGCCTTCTTCGTGCTGGGCGGCGTGCTGACACTGCTGATCTTCGCGGGCGAGGCAGTCCGCGATTTGTTCGATCCGCGGCGGTTGCCGGTATGAGCCTCGTCGAGGTGAAGGACCTGTCCGTCGCCTTCGGCAAGACACGTGTGGTCAATGGCGCCTCGTTCACGCTTGACCGCGGCGAGACCCTGGCGCTGGTCGGCGAATCCGGCTCTGGCAAGTCGGTAACCGCGCTGTCGCTGCTGCAGCTCCTGCCGTCTGGTGGAACCAATCCCACCGGCAGCATCCTGCTGAATGACGAGCAGATCATCGGCGCCGATCCCGCCACGCTGCATCGCGCGCGCGGCGAGGTGGCTGGCATCGTGTTTCAGGAGCCGATGACCAGCCTCAATCCCCTGCATCGCGTCGGCCGCCAGGTGGCCGAGGCCATCACGCTGCATCGGCGCATCCCCGCGCATAGTTTGCGTGAACGTGTGATCGATGTGCTCAACCAGGCCGGCTTCGCCGACGCGGAGCACCGGTTGGAGGCGTTCCCGCACCAGCTCTCCGGCGGGCAGCGGCAGCGTGTCATGATCGCCATGGCGCTCGCCAACAATCCCGCGCTGCTGATCGCAGACGAACCGACCACCGCATTGGATGTTACCATCCAGGCGCAGATCCTGAAGCTGCTGACACGCCTACGGACGGAACGCCGTATGGCGCTGCTGCTTATCACCCACGACCTGCAGATCGTGCGCCGTTTCGCTGACCGAGTGTGCGTTATGAAGGACGGCGAGGTGGTGGAGGCCGGTCGCGTCGCCGACGTGTTTGAGGCACCGTTTCATCCTTACACGTGCATGCTACTCGCCGCGGTGCCGCGAGGCCGCCCCGCCCCGCTGCCCAACGATGCGCAGTGCCTGCTCAAGGCCAATGACGTGAAGGTGCATTTCCCCATTCGTCGTGGCGTTCTCCGTCGCACCGTAGGGCATGTACGCGCGGTTGACGGCGTGTCCCTCACGGTGCGCGAAGGCGAGACACTGGGGCTGGTCGGTGAGTCCGGTTCCGGCAAGACCACGATGGCTCTGGCGGCGCTGCGGCTCGAACATGCGACCGGACGGATCGAGTTCGACGGCGCGGACATCGCAATTCTCAACCGGCGTGGGATGTGCAGCCTGCGCTCGTGCATGCAGATCGTGTTCCAGGATCCGTTCGGCAGTCTCTCGCCGCGCATGCCGGTGGGAGAAGTTGTCGCCGAGGGTCTGCGGGTACATGAACCCGGCCTCAGTCGCGCCGAACGCGAGCATCGGGTCGCCGCGGAACTGGAGGAAGTCGGACTGCCGGCCGATACGGCGCATCGCTATCCGCACGAGTTCAGCGGCGGCCAGCGGCAGCGCATCGCGATCGCACGCGCCATGGTGTTGAAACCCCGCTTCGTCGTGCTCGACGAACCGACCAGCGCGCTGGACATGTCGGTTCAGGCGCAGATCGTCGAGCTGCTGCGACGCCTGCAGCAGGTGCACCGCCTCGCCTACCTGTTCATCAGCCACGATCTGAAGGTCGTGCGTGCCCTCGCTCACCGTCTGGTTGTGCTGCGCCATGGGCGCGTGGTGGAGCAGGGCGACGCCGATGCCGTGTTCGCCAATCCGCGCGAGGATTATACGCGGGCGCTGATGGCCGCGGCATTCACGCTGGAGGATCGCGGCGTGTCAGGAGACGCCGTGCCCGCCGCATCGAGCTTGTGACCGAAACGCTCCGCCTTCGCGGCCTGACGCGCAGGTTCGGTTCCGTCGTCGCGGTGGATGCCGTCGATCTGGATGTGCCAGCAGGTCAGATGCTTGGCATCATCGGCCGGTCGGGCGCCGGCAAGTCGACACTGCTGCGCATGATCAATCGCCTCACCGAGCCCTCCACAGGCACAATCCATTTCGGCGATACCACGGTCACGGTTCTGACCGGCAAGGCACTGCGCGAATGGCGCTCGCGGGCAGCGATGATCTTTCAGCAATTCAACCTGGTTCCACGGCTGGACGTTCTGACCAACGTGTTGATCGGCCTGCTCGCGCACCGCCCCGCACTGTCGAGCCTGCTCGGTCTCTTCTCGGCGGAGGAACGCGCCAGGGCGGTGATGCTGCTGGAGCGCTTCGGCCTCGCCGAGGTGGCGCTGCAGCGCGCCGGTACATTGTCGGGCGGACAGCAGCAGCGCGTCGCGATCTGCCGCGCGCTGCTGCAGGAACCAGCACTGCTGCTCGCGGACGAACCGATCGCCAGCCTGGATCCGCACAATGCACGCGTGGTGATGGAGGCGCTGCGCACGGTGAACCGCCAGGATGGGCTGACCGTGCTGACGTGCCTGCACCATCTTGATGCAGCACGCGCCTGGTGCGATCGCGTCATCGCCATGCAGTCAGGCCGCATCGTGTTCGATGGCACACCGGCACAGCTTACCCCCGTCAAGGTGTTCGATATCTATGGCGTGACCGAGGAGGAGTTCCATGCCGACCACGCGCCGTTGGTTCACGCGTGACGACGATCAGTGCCGGAGCAGCAGTGGCAGGTCGGCGTGGCTCAGCATGTACCGCGTGACGCCACCCAGCAGCAACTGGCGCAATGGCGAATGCTGATACGCGCCCATCACCAGCACATCGGCGCCGAGTTGGTGCGCCTTCTCGAGCAGCGCAGCGCCGAACGTGCCAGGACCGATCGGCAGCGCGTGCAGTTCCGCTGCGATGCCGTGTTCCGCCAGGATTGCCGGCATCTGTGGCGCGGCGTCGCCTCGCGTGCCGGCCAGCACGAACACGCGCTCCGCCTGCGTCAGGCAGCGCAGCGCTGACAGCACCGCCTTCGTCGCTCGTCCATCATCGCGCCAGGCGATGGCGACGCGACGCCCGAATGTCGCGGACAACTCCGCCGGCACCACCAGCACGGGCCGGTCCGTCGTGAACAGGGCAATGCGCAACGCATGCCAGCTAGTGCCATAGTCGTGCCGAGCCGGCTGCTCCATCACCAGATAGTCGGCACGCTGCCCGCGCTCTTCGACCAACAGTTCCGCGATGCCGTCGATGTCGGTCCACTCTACGGAGAGACCAGCCGGCACGTTCGCCGCCCAGGTGTCGAATACCGATCGCACCGCAGTCGCGCGGCTTGCTTCCAGGCCGCGTAGTTTCGCCTCGCGTTGCTCCGTCAGCACTTCCTCGCTTGGCGACACCATCGCTTCGGGCAAGGTGCGCACCAGCAAAGCATTGATCCGAGTCGCACCGGACAGCGCGGCAAGCCGCTGCGCCGCATTGAGCAATGCACCCGCGGCGGCCGGGTGGTCGAACACGACGAGGATGACGCCGGGCACGTCACCAGGCCTCGCGCCCCTCCTTGGGCCGCACGATCGAAGCCGCCTCGCGGGCGGAGCGCATCTCGGCCTCGTGCTTGTCGAACATGGCACGCGCCGCGGCAGACCGCTTCTCGGTGAGTTCGTCGCGATGCTCGGTGCACCAGTTGAACGACTCGACGCGCGGGATGTTGTCGCCTGAGAAATGTGGCATCACATAGCGGGCATAGAGTTCGTACGATCGCTTGGTTGCCTCCCAGTCCGCCCAGTTGTGCGCCTGGTGAAGGAACACGCCGAACTCACCCTGCTTTGCCTGCAGCCGTTCAATCAACGCGATTGCGTCGTCCGGCGTACCGATCACGCCGAACTTGTTCTCGACGAACCATTCGGCGGCATCCTGGCCGGTGGGCACGATGAAGCGCGGCTGGTTGTTGTTGAGGTAGCCGAGATAGCGCTCGAAGCCGAAGCGGCAGTTTTCGAACGCCTTTGCACGCGTCTCAGCAATATGCATCGGTCCGACAAGGCGAAGTCGCGTCGCATCCATCGTGCGACCCTGTTCCGCCGCGATGTCGTTGGCGATCTGCCAGTTCGCGGCGAGAGCGTCGTAGCCAAACGGATTGGTCGCAGCGACACAGATCATGCTGAGATTGTACTTGCCCGCGAGCCTGCCGCCGGAAGGCGTGACCGCGCTGACCACCGCGACCTCCGGATGCGGCCTCGTGTAGGGTCGCAGATGCGCGCGCGCATTGACGAAGGTGTACCAGTCCGTCTTCTCGGTGACGATCTCGCCGTGGAAGAACCGAAGAATAACGTCCAGCGCCTCGGCCATGCGATCGCGCTGCGTGTTGGGATCGATGCCCAGCATCAGCGCATCGGACGCGAGCAGGCCAGGGCCGGCGCCGAACATGACGCGACCGCGCGTGTGGTGATCGAGCTGGATGATACGGTTCGCCGTCATCAGCGGGTTGTGATACGGCAACGAGATCACGCCGGTGCCGAAGCGGATCGAGCGCGTCCGTTCCGCGGCCACTGCGATGAACAGCTCGGGCGAGCTGATCGTTTCCCAGCCGGCGGAATGGTGTTCGCCAATCCACGCCTCGTGAAAGCCGAGCCGGTCGAGCCACTGCATCAGCTCGAGGTCGCGATCCATGCAGGCGGCAGGGTTCTCGTCCATTGGATGAAACGGCGGCAGGAAGACGCCGTGGCGGAGCGGGATCATGTCGAGCCTCTGTGGCTGATTGGTGCGATTGTGCGCGGATGACAGGCAAGGCGCCAGCGCTCATCCATTGCGGACCGCCAAGGCCATCGCCAGCGCCCGCTGATCGGCTATCGGCAGCCCGCAGACATTGCGGCGGCAGACATAGGCTGCGGCGCCCTCTGCTCCGGCCGGCTTGCCGAACGCAGGATGTCCGGCCGGCAGACCGTGAGGCTCGGGGTACGCAGCACGACAACAGCCGGATCGGCACAGGTCAGCGCCGCAGTGGCAAGCGCCTGTGCCTGCTGACCGTCGCCCGCGATCACCACCGTTGCCGCCTCCTCGAGCAGGTCCGTTGCCGCCAGCAGCGTGGGCATCGCCGCAAGCTGATCGGGGTTGCCGGTGAACGCCCGCAACAGTGCCTCCGCCCGGTCTCGCCATCCCGAGTCGCCAGTCAGGTGCCAAAGTCGGGAAAGAACCTCCGCCAGCAGGCCGTTTCCCGCCGGCGTCGCGTTGTCCGCTGCCGTGCGTGGGCGCGCCAGAGGCACGTCGGCCGCATCGGCGGCTGTGGTGTAATACCCACCCTGCCCGTCCGGGAACGCCGCCTCGGCTGCGCGCGCCAGCCGGATCGCATCCGCTAGCCGCCGTGCCTCGCCGGTCGCCTCGTACAGTGCCAGTGAGGCCCGCGCCATCGAGGCCTGGTCATCCAGCAGTCCCGCCGCCGTCACCCGCCCGAGCCGCCAGGCGTGCTGCACCCGGCCATCCGGCGCCGACATCTCGGACAGGATGAAGTCCTGTGCCTCCTCGGCGCGCGCCAGCCACTCCGGCCGACCGAACACCGCAGCCGCGCGCGCCAGCGCCGCGACTGCCAGACCGTTCCAGTCCGCCAGCACCTTGTCGTCGCGCCCCGGCCGGATGCGCCGGGCGCGCGCGGTGAACAGAACATCGCGCGAGCGTGCCAGAGTCGCCTCTTCTTCGGGTGTCCCGGGCGGGATCATCCGGCGCAAGATCGTATGGCCCTCCCAGTTGCCGCCCGGCGTCACGTCATAGGCGCGCTTGAACGCCGCTGCCTCGCCACCCAGCAACCCGTCCACCTCCGCCTCGGTCCAGACGTAGAACCGCCCTTCCTCACCCTCGCTGTCGGCATCCTCCGACGCGGCGAACGCGGCGCGGCCGTCCACACGCTCTGCCGTCATGTCGCGCACCATCCAGCCGACCGTCTCCTCCGCCCGCTGTGCATACAGCGGGTCCGGCCGGTGCGCGTGCGCCAGCGCCAGCAATTCCAGCAACTGCGCGTTGTCGTACAGCATCTTCTCGAAGTGCGGCACCAGCCAGATCGCGTCGGTGGAGTAGCGGGCGTAGCCGCCGCCAAGGTGGTCGTAGATGCCGCCCTGCGACATCCGCTGCAGCATCAGGTGCAGCGCCTCCTGCCCCTCCGGCGCACCGGTGCGGAAGGCGTTCTGCCATAGGAACCGGAAGATCGGCGGGTTGGGAAACTTCGGCGCGCCCTTCAGCCCGCCCTGCTCCGGGTCGTTTAGCCGCAGCAGCGCGGCGGCCACCGCATCGAGGTGCACCGGCGTCGGCAGATCGCCCGGGTTGGCGTTCGACATCCCCGCCAGCACACGGCGCAGCGCCGTGGTGTTCTTCGCCACCATCTCGTGGTCGGTGCGATACGCCTCTGACACGCCGGCCAGAACCTGGCGGAACGAGGGGCGCCCCCAGCGCGGCTCCGGCGGAAAATATGTGCCGCCCCAGAACGGCGCCCCATCGGGGGCGATGAACATGGTCAGCGGCCAACCGCCCTGCTCGCCCAGCGCGTGCAGCGCCGACATGTAGAGATGGTCGATGTCGGGCCGCTCCTCGCGGTCCACCTTGATGTTGACGAACCGCTCGTTCATCAGCGCCGCGGTGTCCGGGTCCTCGAATGAACTCGTGCGCCATGACGTGGCACCAGTGGCAGGCCGCGTAGCCGATCGACAGCAGGATCGGTTTCTTTTCCGCTCGCGCCTCCTCCAGTGCCGCCGGCCCCCACGGGCGCCAGTGCACCGGGTTGTCGGCGTGTTGCAGCAGAGTAGGGCGAGGTCTCGTGGCGGAGCAGGTTTTCTGACGCGACCATGGCGTTGCGCTCCCTCGGTGTCGAGGTGACATAGGGAGACATGAACGCCGACACCATCTTCGCGGTCGCATCGGGTGCCGGCCAGGCCGCCATTGCGGTGATGCGCCTGAGCGGCCCGGACAGCCGCGCCATGCTGGCGGCACTGTGCGGCCGGGTTCCGCCGCCGCAGCGTGCCTCGTTCCGCCGGCTACGCGGTCGGGATGGTGCCGAGCTCGATCAGGGCATGGTGCTGTGGCTGCCCGGGCCCGGCAGCTACACCGGAGAGGATTCGGCGGAACTCTACCTGCACGGGGGCCGCGCCGTGCTGACCGGCGTCGCCGATGCGCTGGTCGCGCTCGGCGCCAGGCCGGCCGAGCCCGGCGAGTTCACCCGGCGCGCTTTCCTGAACGGCCGGATGGACCTCACCGAGGCGGAGGCGGTGCACGACCTGGTCGCCGCGGAGACCGCGGCACAGAGGCGGCAGGCGCTGCGCCAACTCGATGGCGCGCTGGGGACGCTCTATGGCGGCTGGGCGGATCGGCTGCGCCTATTGCTAGCCCAGCAGGAGGCGCTGATCGATTTCCCGGACGAGGACCTGCCGCCCGAGGTCGAGGCCCAGGTGCTCGGCGAGTTGGCATCATTGCAGCGCGAGTTGGCGGCACACCTGGACGATGGGCGGCGGGGGGAGCGGCTGCGGGAGGGCCTGGTGTTCGCGATCACCGGCCCGCCGAATGCGGGCAAGTCCTCGCTCGTGAACGCGCTCGCGGAGCGCGACGTGGCCATCGTCTCGGCAATCCCTGGCACGACGCGCGACGCTCTGGAGACACGCGTCGTGCTGGGTGGCGTGCCGGTGACGCTGGTGGATACCGCCGGGTTGCGCGAAGCGACCGACGAAATCGAGGCGGAAGGTGTCCGCCGGGCACGGGCCAGGGCTGCGGCCGCCGATCTGGTCATTGAGGTGATTGCGCCTCCCTCTCCCCCCAACCCCCTCCCACAAGGGGAGGGGGAGAATGGGTGTATAACCGTCGCCAATAAGATCGACCTCGGCGGCGCCGTACCGCCTGGCGCAATCGCCGTCAGTGCACTGACCGGCGAAGGCCTGGATATCCTGCGAGCCCGTCTGGCTGACGTTGCCCGGTTGCTGACCGAAAGCACCGGCCCCCCGCCGCTGACCCAGGCCCGCCATCGCGCCGCGCTACAGGAAGCAGTTGCGCGCCTCGCCGGCGCTCAGACCGCCGACCTGCCAGAACTGCGAGCGGAAGACCTGCGTCTCGCGCTGCGCGCGCTCGGGCGCATCACCGGCAGCGTCGGTGTGGAGGATATCCTCGACACCCTGTTCGCGCGTTTCTGCATCGGCAAATGACGCTGAACCATAGAGTAGTTCGCGGGGGCGTGATCTGCTAAGGGCCCCCAACTGCAGCCTCGTCTCACAACTACTTGATCAAGTTGTTGCGGCATGCGCTGTCATTTCTGCGGATCGCTGGGAATTTTTCGCCATCCACTCCGGTTGCCCGTGCACGCGCTCATTGCAGGGGAGGCTTTCTCCACCCCCACCCGTTGCTGGACTGGCATTGGGCGCAACATAAGGGGGAGTTTGGACATGGGCAGAATAGTCCCGGGCGCCGCGCTTTCGCTGCAATGCGTCGGAAGTGGTACCGGCCCGGATCAGGGTACATTTCTGGACGGGAGAACGGCGGGTACCCCGTCGTCACCGAGCCCTTCGGTGGGGCTCGCCCCCGGCAATATGGAACCCTTTACCGGCGCGCGTTGGCTGGCACTCCCCGTCCAGGGCGCGCCGGCTAATCAAGTCGTCCTGCAATGCCTCGGCGACGTCGCAGGACCTCGCTTCCTCGACGGGAGGACCGAGACGGGAACCGTCGGCCTCGCTGCCGACACAAGCCCACAGTTCAGCGGCACCCGCTGGGAAGTGAGCGATGCCGATGCGGATGAGGTCATGCTCATTTGTCTCGGAGCCAGTACGGCGGGGAGCAATGTGCGCTTCCTCCGCGGGGCCGTGGGACAGGGAACGGTCGGGTTGGTGGAGTTTGGCGGCTTGCCGGCGACCCGGTGGAAGATAGTCGATGCCCAGCCGGCGCCTGTGGGGACCGCCGTAACATCGGCCACCAGCAACCACAGTCCCACGCTGCTATTTGCCGCATCCGGAGTAGGTGGCAGCGGCCTCCCGCTCTACTTCATGGCATGGCGCGCCTTGGATGGGCGTGTCAGCGTGATGGCGGACATGCTCAATGCGCCGCAGACGGTGTCCCTTGGGCATCAATGTCTCGATCGGCCGGCGCTGGCAATCGACACGTCGACCAATACCAAGTTCCTCGCGTGGACCGGAACGGATCAGTCGGTCAACGTCATGACCTCCGTCGATGGTCTGGTCTACAGCAGCAGGGTGACCCTTCCCTCCCGGAGCCAGTTCGGCCCGGCGATAGCCATCTATCGCCGCCAACCGGTCGTGGCGTGGATCGACGCCGTGACACGCGCGCTGGTCATGGTGAATGGTCTCAACGGAGCGCCCGTCGCAACGGGGCAGACAGGCGCCGCCGCGCCGGCGTTGGCAGCTGCGGGCGAGGTGCTGGCCGTCGCATGGACGGGAACGAATGCCGAGAGACAGCTCAACGTGATGTCGTCTGCGAGCGGTTTTCCGCCGTCGGACAAGGTGATTCTTCCCCCGGATGGCCCGAGCGCGGCAACCAGCATTTTCGGACCCAGCCTGGACTTTAGGCAAGGCACAAGTGGTTCGCTCCTGGTCATGGGCTGGACGGGTCTGCCGGGAGGCCCAGACCATGACAACCACCTCAACATCATCTTCAGGGGGGACGATTTGCAGCAGTTCGATTTCAGGCGGACCGCTGCGAACGTCAGTGAGGCGGGGCTTGCCATCGCGAGAGATGTGCGCGCCATCGACGGCAACATGTTCAGCGCCTGGGCGGATCGCCAGTCGCGGATCAATGCGGCGTTCTACAACGACTTGCCAACTATACCGGCCTGACGTCCTACGGGTGGATCACCGTTTCAGTGCGGCTGATGACGAATGCCTCGTGGCGCTGCAGGAAGTCCTCCGTCACTTCGGCAAACGCCTCGGGCCGGTCGGTGCTGATTTCGTGCCCGGCGTCGTAGACGAAGACCAGGTGGCAGTTCGGCAGCAGCGTCTTGTAGATGCTACCCATCTCTGGCGGCACCGCCCGATCGAGGGTGCCGAACAACACAAGGGTCGGCGTTGCCAGGTCGCGCATCCGCGCCTCGAGGTCGGCATCGCGATCGGGCCCACGCAGGCGGCCGACGAGCGCACGCTGCTTCGCCTGAATCGCGGGGTCCACCGCCGGTAACGGGCCATGCCGTTCGGGATGCGCATAGATCAGCCGCGCGATCTCATCAGGCGTGCCCGACGGCGGCCGGTGCCCTGCCGGTCGGATGGCGGCCGGTCCCTCCAGCACCAGCGCCTGCACGCGATCCGGCTGCCGCAGCGCCATCCACAGCGCGACGCGCCCGCCGAACGAGGTCGCCATCAGGTTGAACCGGTCGATGCCGAGCGCAGCGACCGCCGCCGCCATCGTGGCGCCAAGCTCGCTCACCGTCGCTGTCCTGCTGTTCTCGGACGATTGGCCGAAGCCTGGCATCTCGAACACGATCACCCGGTAGCGTTGGCTGAGCAGGTCGTGCGCGCGGGTCATGCGCATGCCGCCGGCGCCGTGCAGATGCACCAGGGGCATCCCCTGGCCCGCTTCCATGTAGCGGATGCGGAAGCCGTCCGCCTCGACGAAGCCTTCACGGAACGCCACTGTCAGATCTCCCGAATGCGCGGCAGCACCTTGCGCCCGAACAAATCGAGCGCACTCAGCATCGCGTTCGTGTCACCGGTGCCAGGATCCTGCAGCGACAGGTCCACCACGCCGGCGCCGATCTGCTCGCGGCAGCGGCGAAGCTGTTCGACGACGCGGTCAGGGCCGCCACAGAAGCTGATCGGCAGCACGGCGCCGACGGGCTGCGCGCGACGTTCGCCGGCGATGTTGCGGGTGATGTCGGCGTCCAGCAGCGCGTCGCGCAGCGAGGGTCGCACCGGGAACGCTCCCTGTTTGTCGCGCCGGGCCAGCGCTTCCTCGGCGGCATCGTCGGTTTCGCCGAGGATCATGTTGGCGCGGTAGATGATGTCGTCCGGTCCCGGCTGCCAACCGTAATGGGCGCAGCGCTCCCGGTAATAGCCCGTGGCCTTCGCCATGATCTCGAACGTGCCGTACGACACGCCGAGGCCGATGTGGTGACGCGCGGCGAACTCTCCGGCCTCCGCGCTGGTGCCCAGCGCATAGGTCGGCGGATGCGGCTGCTGCGGGCGCGGCCAGATCGAGACGGTGCGATACTGGAAGTGCCGCCCCTGCCAGCCGAACGGCTGCGGCTCGGTCCACGCCTTGAGGATCAGCTCCATCCCCTCGTCGGTGCGTTCGCGCGCCTCCTTCGGGTTCAGGTCGTAGCTCAGGTACTCGTTGGTGGTGCCGCGCAACATCCCGACCACGATGCGTCCCGGCGCCAGCGTATCGAGCATCGCCAGTTCCTCGGCGACGCGGATCGGGTTGCTGACCGGCACGATCGGCCCGAGCATCGCGATCTTGATCTTGTCCACGCGCGCGGCGAGCCAGGTGGCGGAGATCACCGGCGACGGTGTCAGGATGCGCGGCGAGTAGTGGTGCTCGGAAAGACTCACCCAGTCGAAGCCGAGTGTCTCGACGAACTTCACGCGCTCGACCATGCCGCGCAGTGCTTCGGTGCCGACCGCGGGGTCATACGCGGCAGGCGGCACCGGCCATTCCCGCGGCAGGTCAGGCGACGGACTGTAACGACCGGTTTCGAAATACGAGACTTTCATGGCGCGCCTCCAACCGTCGACATCTTCCGCCCGGATGCGAGGCTCGTGCAAGCCGCCACCGGCTGACTGCCGCCGATCGGCTTGATCTAGATCAATGCCCCTCAAATGGGTCCCCGCCAGGATCGATGAGGGTACCTGTCAATTAATCGGCGGTCGTGCCACTGGGTAGCGATTGCCACAAGAGATGAATCCGAACGGTCACTTGTTTCATTCGAAGGCGGCCGTACTCATTCCCGTAACGTCGCAGGAGACTGATGATGCAGAACTTGCCGGGTATCTTTGCTGTGCAGGAATACTGGCTGGATGCCTGGCAACGCTCGGTGCTGTGTCTCGATATCCTGCGGGAGCGCGGTAACACCTATCTGGAGCAGAGCGCCAAGGACGTCCCGCATGTGCTGACCTTCAAGGCGGAACTCGTGCGTGACGGGCGTACGCTGGAGCGTCCGGTCAACTATGCCCTGGCGCGCATCATTCCTCCGGCTGGCACCAGGGTCGATCCCGCCAAGGCGCCTATCATTGTGGTGGATCCTCGCGCCGGGCATGGACCTGGCATCGGTGGGATGAAGCAGGACAGCGAGATCGGCGTCGCCATGGCGGCCGGTCATGCCTGCTACTTCATCGGCTTCCTGCCGAAACCGATGCCGGGCCAGACCATCGAGGATGTCTGTCGGGCCGAAGCGATATTCGTCGAGGACGTGGCGGCACGTCATCCAGACGCCGAGGGCAAGCCGATCATCATTGCCAACTGCCAGGCCGGTTGGCAGATCATGATGATGGCGGCAATCACCCCGGGCCGGACGGGTCCGATCATGCTGGCCGGGTCGCCGTTATCGTACTGGGCAGGCGTGCGTGGCAAGAACCCGATGCGCTATCTGGGCGGCATGCTGGGCGGCACCTGGCTGACCGCGCTCTCCGGCGATCTCGGGCATGGGATCTTCGACGGCGCCAATCTGGTCGCCAACTTTGAATCGCTGAACCCCGCCAACACTTACTGGAACAAAGCCTATAACGTCTATTCGAAGGTTGATACCGAGAGCGAGCGGTTTCTTGATTTCGAGACGTGGTGGGGTAGCCCTGTCCTGCTGAACGCAGGGGAGATGCAATGGATTGCCGACAACCTTTTCGTTGGCAACCGTCTCTCGGCCGGTGAGCTTCGCACGTCGGATGGCGTTCGCATCGATCTCCGCAACATCACGGCGCCGATCATCGTGTTCTGCTCCTGGGGCGACAACATCACTCCGCCGCAGCAGGCATTGGATTGGGTGCTCGACCTGTATGACAGCGACCGGGAGCTCGTCGCAAACGGCCAGACCATCGTCTATACAATGCACCAGAACATCGGACACCTCGGCATCTTCGTGTCCGGCAAGGTGGCGACCAAGGAGCACGGCGAGTTTGTCACGTGCATGGAGATGATCGACGTGCTGCCCCCGGGCCTGTACGAAGCGGTCATCACCGAGGTCGATGAAAGGACAGTCAATCCCGATCTGGTGGAAGGCAAGTACCTGTTCCGGCTCGAACCCCGCTCGCTGGATCACATCCGAGCGTTGGGCGGCAACGACGCCGCGGACGATGCGCGCTTTGCGGTGGCCGCGCGTGTGTCCGAAATCAACCTCGGGCTCTACCAGACGCTTGTCGCGCCGATCGTAAGCAACGTTGTGACGGAGCCGGTGGCCGAGGCGATGCGCGCCATGCATCCCAACAGGGTGCGCTTCGCCGCGTTCTCCGATCGGAACCCGATCATGCAGCCGGTGAAGGCATTGGCGGAGACGGTGCGTGCGTCGCGCAAGCCGGTCAGCGCGGATAATCCATTTCTGGCGATGGAGCGGGCAACATCGACGTGGATCACCTCCTGTCTGGAAATGTTCGGCGAATTCCGCGACGCCATGACCGAGACAATCTTCCTCAATACCTATGGGTCGCCGCTGTTACAGTCGCTGGTAGGACTGGGAGTACAGCAGGCGACACCAGTGCATGCTGAGCGCGACCTTGTCAGGGAGGCGCACGAAGCGCGGCTGCGAGCAGAGCTGCAAGGCCGCTTCGACGTCGGCGGACCGGAAGAGGCCGCACTGCGCGCCCTGATCTATATCCGTTTGGCCGATGGCAGCATCGATGAGCGTGGGTTCGCGGTGCTGAAGCAGATTCGTGCGTCGCGTCCGGCCGCCCGACGGATAAGCCTCGCCCGGTTCAAGGAGATATTGCGGGAGCAGTACCTGCTTGTCCGTCTCGACGAGGAGCGCGCGCTCGATGCCCTGCCAAAATTGCTGGGCGACGACGACGCGGCACGCAAAGCGACACTCGATGTCCTGCATCGGATCCTTGCTGCACGCGGCGACTTGTCGGACGAGGAAAAGCGTCGCTTGACGCGTGTCGAAGCGCTGTTCGGGGCGCTACCGGCCAAGGCGGTCAGGGCGGAGACGGCGCATGCCTGACACCGCGGAATTAGCCAAGCCGGTGGCGCATGAGAAGTACGAGCGCCTGATCAAGGCAGCGCAGACCCAGGCGACGATCAAGGTCGCGGTCGCGCATCCTTGTGACGATGTCTCACTGGAGGGCGCGGTCGAAGCGGCGCGGTTGCGCCTGATCGACCCTATCCTGGTCGGTCCGCAGGAGCGCATCCGGGCTTGTGCGGCGCGCGCCGGTCTGGATATTTCCGCAATGGAGATCGTCAACTCGGAGCACAGCGACGATTCCGCCGCCAAGGCGGTGGAGCTGGTCACCGCTGGACGCGTCGAGGCCCTGATGAAGGGCAGCCTCCACACGGATGAACTGATGGCAGCAGTGGTGTCGCGTCAGGCCGGCATTCGCACCGCTCGGCGGATCAGCCACTGCTTCATCATGGACGTGCCAGGTCACCCTGACGCGCTGATCATCACGGACGCGGCCGTCAACATAGCGCCTACCCTGGATGACAAGGTGGATATCATCCAGAACGCGATCGACTTGGCGCATGCCATGGGCATTGCGGAGGTCCGGGTCGCCATCCTCAGCGCCATGGAGACAGTCACCGCCAAGGTGCCGTCGACGGTCGAAGCTGCCGCTTTGTGCAAGATGGCGGAGCGCGGTCAGATCACCGGTGCCCTGCTGGACGGCCCACTCGCACTGGACAATGCGATCAGTCCCAAGGCGGCAGCGATCAAGAACATCACTTCGCCAGTGGCGGGACGCGCCAATGTTCTCGTGGTTCCCGGATCTGGAGGCCGGCAACATGCTCGCCAAGAGCTTGTCATTCCTGGCGCAGGCCGATGCGGCGGGGATCGTGCTCGGTGCGCGCGTTCCGATCATTCTGACCAGCCGCGCCGACTCACTCCTGACACGCCTTGCGTCCTGCGCCGTTGCGGTCATGGTCGCGGCGGCACGGCGCAAGTCTGCATCAGCCTCCGTTCGTTGAAGGGAGATTTCGATGAGCGAGGGGAATATCAGGCAGGTCCTTGCCGGCCAAAAGGCGCTCGTTGTTGGCGTCGCGAATGACCAGTCGATTGCATATGGGTGCGCAAAGGCGTTTCGGACCGTGGGAGCGGACCTTGCGGTTACCTGGTTGAACGAACGGGCCCGGCCATACGTCGAGCCACTGGCACAGGAACTCGAAGCCTCGATTACCGGCGCTCTTGACGTTTCCGTCCCAGGACAGTTGGAAGCAGTATTCGACACCATCCGTAAGGACTGGGGCAAATTGGATGTCCTTGTGCATTCGATCGCCTTCGCGCCCAAGGATGACCTTCAGGGCGGCCTACTGAACTGTTCGGCTGAAGGCTTCGCCAAGGCGATGGACATCTCCTGTCACTCCTTCATCCGGATGGCGAAGCTCGCGGCGCCGCTGATGACCGATGGCGGATCGATGTTCGCGATGAGCTACTATGGCGCCAATCGTGTCGTGCCCAACTACAATGTAATGGGTCCGGTGAAGGCCGCATTGGAGGCGGCCTGCCGTTACCTGGCATACGAGCTCGGTCCACAAGGGATACGGGTTCACGCCATTTCCCCAGGTCCGCTGAAGACACGGGCGGCTTCAGGGCTAAAGGACTTCGAGCTTTTGCTCAATGAGGCAGCTCAGAAGGCCCCTCTCGGTGAGCTTGTCGATGTCATGGATGTCGGCTTCGCCTGCGCATACCTCGCGACATCTCTGGCCAGACGTATCACCGGCGGCACGGTCTACGTCGATGGCGGGGCGAACATCGTCGCCTGATACGAAACATGGATTATGGAAGGAAGGCCTCCATGGGTCATCTGAACGGATCCTGGATCGTCAGCCTCCCTCCGATCACCTGGCCATCCTGCAGATCTTCGGAGAACAGCGTGCTGCAGCCCGCTTCGAGCGCCGCGGCGATGATCAGTGCGTCGTAGAGCTGGTAGCCGCTGCGCGCTGCGATCGCGAGTGCCGCCTCGTGGGTCCCCGTTGTGATCGGGCGCGGCGACGGACAGAGGACACGTATCGCCGTCAGCGCCGTCATGATTTCCGGCCATGAGCGGCGCAACTTACGCCGCGCAACGTTCGCGAACTCGTTCAACACCTGAACGCTGATGACGCAACGCTGCGCAAGCAGGGCGCGCGCTGGCTCCGAACGCCGATCCGGTTGCAGTGTGGCATAGACCAGGACGTTCGTATCGAGAAAGGCAGGGGGGCTCATGCGCCGCGCCGGTTCGCCTCCTCACGCGAGGAGCGAAAGTTGCGTGGCAATGTCCAACCGAGTCCGCGCAGCACGTCCAGCGCCTCGTCGCGGCGTCGGTCGCGCGCGACGCGGAAGCGGCGGTGGTCGGCGACCTCTATCTCTATCTCGTCGCCTTCGCGGAGGCCGAGTGCCTCCACGACAGCGACCGGCAGCCGGATCGCCAGGCTGTTGCCCCACTTGCTGACCTGCATGACTAGCTCCTGCGAAATACACAGGAGAGATGTATATCACCCAGCGGGCCCGCGTCGAGCGGACAGTTGTCCGCCACCTTGCGCGGATAGAGAATTGCCGCGATACGGCGATCGATCCTGCGAGACACTGCCATGAGCTTGAGTTTCGGATCTGGCCTCCATGCGGCACCGGGTCGAGCCGTGGATACCCTCGCATATGATCGCTACCTGGGCCGTTGGTCGCGGCTCTTTGTGCCCGCGCTGATCGCCGCTGCCGAAGTATCACCCGGGCATCGGGTACTAGATGTCGCCACCGGAACGGGCGAGGCCGCTCTGATGGCGCTGCGGGCCGCCGGGCCTTCGGGTGTCGCGATCGGCGCGGACATCTCGCCCGCGATGCTCGAAGCCGCGCGTGGTCGGCTGGGCGATCCATCATTCCTGCCAGTCGCCGGCGACGGCCAGGCGCTGCCCTTCAAAGACGCAATATTCGATGCCGTGACGTGCCAGCTCGGGCTGCAGTTCTTTCCCGACCCCGCACTCGGACTGACGGAGTTTCGACGTGTGCTTCGCCGCCGGCTGTTGCGCCGCTGTGTGCGTCAACCCCACCGGGGATCGGGTACCGATGTGGGGCATTCTTGCCGATGTGCTCGGCCGGTATCTTCCGGAGCAGCGAGACACATTCCAACTCTCGTTCGCGCTCGCCGATCCGGAACGGCTGGAAACTCTGTTCGCCGGCGCGGGCTTTCGGGACATCCACGTAGCGCGGGAGATTCGCGAGGGCACTATCGACAGTATCGCCGACTATTGGGCACCGATCGAAACCGGCGTCGGATCCATGCCGCAGGCATATGTCGCACTGTCCGACGAGGATCGCCGCGCTGTGCGAGCGGAGGTGACAGCACGACTTACGCAGTTCGAGTCAGACGGGCGACTGTCGATAACCGTCGAGATGCTGATCGCGCGCGGGCGGGTATGAGGCGCGCCGGATTGCCGCACTGAGCTCCAATGGTAGAACTCGAATGCCTTATGTAGCTTCTGAGCGCGTCTGGAGCCGAACGAAACGGCCAGTGCTGGCATGGGGGGAAGCAGACCATGAAGGTCTCGTTCTTTGAAACAGGGCACTACCGTCCGCCGCGGCCATTGCCGGAGAATGGCCGGTGCCGCCAGCTGCGTATGACCACGAAGCCGGAGCACAGTCTTATCGCGGGATGGTCGAACGGCTCCGATTCGTCGAGGAGCTGGGCTTTGATTGGGTCAGCGTAGCCGAGCACCATTATTCTCCGCATCGCCTGACACCCGCCCCAATTGTCTCGGCCGCCCATCTGGCGGCCTGCGCGAAAACCATAAAGATTGCAGTGCTTGGCCCAATCGTGTCGCAGAGCAATCCGGTGCAGGTCGCCGAGGAGCTGGCGATGCTGGACGTCCTGTCGCAAGGTCGGCTGGTGGTCGGGTTGTTGCGCGGTATCACCGGGGAATATCTGAGCTACGGTCTCAACCCCACCGAAGCGCGCGAGCGCACCACCGAGGCGATGGAGCTGATCCTCAAGGCCTGGACTGAGCCACAGCCCTTTGGTTGGCAGGGGCGGCACTTCCGGTTCCGCACGGTCTCGGTCTGGCCACGGCCGCTGCAGCAGCCGCATCCGCAGACTTACGCTCTCGGAGGCAGTCGTGAATCCTGCGAGTTCGCCGCACGGCATCATCTCGGCCTTGGTGTTGCCTATGGTCCGTTCGAGGGAGTGGCCAAGGCGACCCGCTACTACCGCGACGCGTGTGCGGGATTTGGATGGCAGCCGGCACCGGAGCAGATCATCTACCGAGCGAATATCCTGCTCGCGGCATCCGACGAAGAGGCGCAAGATCTCATGAAGGCGCACCGGGCATCGGTTGATTCCTTCCCCCTGCGCCCTGCCATCCGCGATGGCCTCCTGCAGCTCGACTCCCGCAACATCGCGGGCGAACGGAGGCCCGCAATGCTCGGCGGCGTGTTACCGGTAAATTTTATTGGCGGACCGGATACGATCGTCGAGCAGATCAAACAGTGTCGCGATCAGGTGGGCGCTGGCGTGATCGACCTGATGTTCCAAACTCCGGCTTCGAGCGATCCGGTGGACGCACTGATGCAGAGGCTCGAATTATTCGGGGAAAAGATCCTGTCGCGCATACGCGACATCTGACAGCGAATGGGCATAGTTTCTCAACCCAGCGTTGGCCGACCGTAACGCTGAGGACCTCTATCGGGGTCGTCGCAGGACGACAGCCGTCGCTCCGCCCGCCGAATTGTGGAGGCTGGAACCTCATGCCGCTGCGAGCGTTTGTCATGAAGGGCCGACGACCGAGAGGAGCCATCATATGACCGAGACCGTGATTGCAGTGTTCGACGGCGCATCAGCGGCCGATGCCGCACTTCAGGATCTCGAAGTGGCGCGGATACCTTCAACCGGGATCCGGCGAGAGGTCGGGACCCCCGGGCCGGTGTTGACGGTGACGGTGGACGAGATGCACGCAGACGCCGTCACGGGAATTTTGAATCAGCATGGTCCCATCCACGTCGAGGAGCGCGGATACTGAGGCTGTACAGCGTCAGAGCCGTGCGAACAGCATCTCCTTGAACCGGCGCATGTTGGCGATGGTGGCGGCTTCGTCATGGCCTTCCACCTCGACATCGATCGCCGTCACGCCGAGATCGCGTAGCGCACGCAGATCGCCGACAATGTCGGCGTCGCTGCCGGAGAACAGGCGCCGCCCGCCATCCGACGCGACAGGCGAAACCGCATCGCCATAGCGCTTGACGCGGTAAACCACCGATACGTTAGTGGGATCGCGCCCCGCCTCGGTGGTCAGTCTGCGCAACCGCGCGATACCGGCGGCCAGGCGCGGCAGCGTGTCCAGCAGATGCCTGTTGTTGGACCCGATCGGATACCAGGCATCACCGAACCGTGCGGCGCGGCGCATCGACGGCCCGCTCTCGCCGCCGACCCAGATCGGCGGATGCGGCTCCTGCACCGGACGCGGCAGGAAGATCAGATCGGCGAACTTCGTGTAGCGCCCGTCGAAGTGCGCGTTCTCCTGCGTCCATAGCGCACGGAACGCTTCTAGGTATTCGTCGGTCACCGCGCCACGTTCGGCGAACGGCGTGGTCACCACGGCATCGAACTCTGCCTTCAGCCAGCCGGCGCCGATGCCGATGACGAGCCGCCCCTCGGACAGCACATCGATCGTGGACAGCATCTTGGCCGCGAGCACCGCTGGACGATGCGGCACCACCAGGACCGCCAGCACCAGCCGGATACGCGAGGTCTTCGCCGCGATGAACGCGGTGGCGGTGAGCAGTTCGTGGCGCTCAGTTGGCGTGTTCGACATGAACTCGCCGGATTCCGAATACGGATAGCCCGGTGCGGCGACATCGGGCAGCACGACATGGTCGGTGAGGGTCAGGTAGTCATAGCCCATCGCCTCGCCTTCCTGCGCAATGCGGGCGAAGCTGCGCGCAGTCGAGGTTGGGCCGCTGATCGGCAGGTTGAAGCCGAGTTGCATAGAGTCCTCCGAGATCAGTGGGCTAGGGCGCAGGTGTGGTCCTGCAGCTCTTCGCCGGAACCGTGATTGGTTGCTCCCGTGGCGCGTCCGGCGAGCAGCACGAAGCCATCAGGAACGCCGACGACGACCAGCGTGTAGTGTGCCATATCGCCTCGCGCACCTGGAATGCCATCGGCGAGCAGGACAAAAGGATTGGCATTGGCGAGCTCGGGCTGTGCCAGCCGCATGGCCATGTAGTCGTGACCCGACAGCTTGATCGGGAACGGCGCCCAGGTCGGCCCGATTGCGCTGGCATTGTCACGGAGGGCTGCCTGAACGTCGGGACGCACGCAATCGACGTGGATGTGCAACTGGTTCTGCGTGCGCCCGTCGAGCGAGTTGATCGCCAGACTGATGTCGTCACGCGCCAACGGATGGTGCACCCGTTCCTCGACGAAACGCCGCGCCCGCCAGGCGTCATCCCAGTAGTTCGGTGCGTCCGGCGCAAGAATCTCCGGACTCTCGATGCCGCTGACACGCGCTGTCGGCATCACCAGGAACTGCGTGTCGCCAACACGGTCCTTCAGGACAACGTAACCAGCGCCGAAGTCGACCAGCTCGCACGGCTTCGGCGAATGGAACTGCTCCTGGTCTGGAACGCACTGCTCGCTGACGATGTACCAGAGCGCATCGGCGTCCGCAGCGGCGGGTCGTGGCGCGACGAGCAGAGCGAGCAGCGCGGCCGCGCAGACGTCCTTTCACCACCCGCGCACGCCACCGGGCCGGCGCACATCCGCGCCGCCTTCCATCATCCGGGTCGCATGGTCCTTGACGATGGTGCAGACGCAGCCGGCCTTCCACTCCCACTCGCGCCACCAGTTGACGTTGTGGCCCAACCGGTCGAGTGCGGCCGCGGTCTCGTCGCTGAAGCGTCGCTCCATGCTCATGCGTCCCGGCGTGTAGCTGTGCGGATCGGATGAGCCGGGGAAGCTAGATGAGGCAAAGCGCGGTTGCTCGACCGCCTGCTGCGGCGTCATGTCGAACACCACCATGTTGAGGAACACCTGCAGCATCGCCTGTGGCTGTACGTCGTTTCCCGGCGTGCCGAACGGCATGATCCACTTGCCATCACGCATCGCGATCGATGGATTGGGCGTGAGCCGTGGCCGCTTGCCCGGCGCGAGGCACGCGGGATGCGCTGGATCGGTCCATGACTGCATGCCGCGCGATGATGGCGCAAGACCTGTGCCCGGGATCACCGGCCCGTTGATCGCGCCGTCGCTCGGCGTGGCGGAGAAGCAGTTGCCGTGGCGATCGACGGTGCAGATGTAGGAGGTGTCGGGATCGCCCTCGATGTATTCGCGATCGGCCTTTGCCGGCGTGGACGCGCGCACCGCGATGCCGAGCTCCTGCACGGTTCCGGCCGGCGGCATTTCGGGGCAGGCGCGGTCCGGGTCGATCAGGGCACGCCG
Source organism: uncultured Alphaproteobacteria bacterium (assembly GCA_963791495.1). Taxonomy (GTDB): domain Bacteria; phylum Pseudomonadota; class Alphaproteobacteria; order Acetobacterales; family Acetobacteraceae; genus JAMXLO01. The sequence goes on along the minus strand of CAWBST010000030.1, from coordinate 17,665 downwards.
GCGCGCGGCATAGGCGTCGCTCAACAGCGAGTCGATCGGCACATCGACGAACTTCGGATCGCCGTAATATGCATGGCGGTCTGCGAAGGCGAGCTTCAGTGCCTCTACAAGCGTATGGATATAGGCCGGCGTGTTGTGGCCAAGCGACCTCAGGTCGACGCCGTCGAGGATCTTCAATGCCTGCAGCAGCACCGGCCCCTGGCACCACGGCCGGCAGCCGAATACCGTCACGTCGCCAAAGCGCACGTTCAGCGGTGTCTCGACATCGACATGGAATTCCGACAGATCGTCCTCGCGCAGCCAGCCCTCGTTCGCCTTGTGATACGCGACGATCTTCTGCGCGATATCGCCGCGGTAGAATGCATCGCGTGCCGCCGCCAGTCCCGCGGCGTGGCCGCCCTTGCGCGCGGCGGCTGTTTCCTGGTCCGCCATGTACTGGATCGAGTTTGCCAGATCGGTCTGGAAGAAGCGTGTTCCCGGCTTCGGAACATCGCCGCCGGGCATGTAGATGGCTGCGTTCTGCGGATAGCGACGGATCGTCTCGGCTGCCTCGGTCATCACTTCATGTGAAATCGACTGGAAGCCAAACCCTTCGCGGCCGAAGCGCATCGCCGCTGCGGCCACATCGGCAAAGCTCATCGTGCCGTAGCGTTCCAGCGCGGTGATCCACGCATCGGGAGCCGCGGGTACGACGGTGCGCTTGATGTTGGATAGGATGCGGCCGCCCTGGTGCTCGTGGAACCACGCGACGCTTGCCAGCTTCGGCCACGCGCCGAGGCCGCTGATCGACACGGTTTCGCCTGTCTCGGCGAGGTGGATCATGATCGGCGCGACGCCGGCGAAGTGCACGTATTCGCATTGCAGCACACCCAGCGCGATGCCGCCGGCCACGCCCGCATCGATCGCATTGCCGCCGGCTTCAAGAATCTCGAACCCGACCTGCGCGGCAAGGTAGTTCGCAGACGCGGCCATGTGCCGTGTGCCGATGATGCGCGGATGATGGGTCGGCATGCGATGCTGGTCGGCCATCCTCAGTCTCCCTTCTGCGGCTGGACCTCGGCAGGCAACCAGTGCGTTATTGGGTTGACTGGCGAGCCTGCCGCCATGTCATTGCGAGGAGCGAAGCGACGAGGCAATCCCAACCACGCGGTGCGCGCCAACTTTGATGGGGATTGCTTCGTCGGCTTCGCCTCCTCGCAATGACATTGGCACCAGATATCGCTCTACTCCGCCGCGAGCGATTGCTGTGTCTCCTCCGCTGCCAGCCGTTCCATCGTGCGACGCATGTGCAGACGGACCGCGTCGCTGGCGATGTCCACCAGCGCCGATTCGCCAAGCTCGGTCAACCGCGCCTGCTGCGCCTCGACCACGGTCTTGTCCTCCAGGAACGCCGCGGCGACCTGGTCGAAGAACTGCTCCGTCGCCGCCGGTTCATCCTGGCGGAAGCCGTTCGCGGCCGACCAGAAGTAGAAGCACGAGGTGTCGGTCTCCGGCGTCAGGCCGTGATACAGCCGGAACGCCAGCTTGCTGTCGGATGTATCGCCGTCGCGGTATCCGCCGACATCGGTCGCGCCGGTCCATTGCAGCACAGAACCCGGCGCCACGAACTCGAACCGCTGGCAGCGGTCGATGCGCCCCTGGAATCCGACCGCCTTCACGTAGGTCGGCGGCGGCACCGAGTTCAGCATCCACCGGGTGAACCTGACGCCGAGAGGCGTGCGCTCGACATCCATCTTTGCCTCGACGTGCTGGGAGGGGTTGCCGCCGATAGTCGAGGTGTGGACATAGCCGAGATGCGTCAGGTCCATCAGGTTGTCGACCATCAGCATGGCGGCGGCCCGGATAGGATACATGGTGTGCTTGTGCGGCCAGTTGACCGAGTCGTTGTGATACGGCCAGGGCACGATCTTCGCCGGATCTGCCTTCGCTGGATCGCCCATCCAGATCCACACGAAGGCATCCTGCTCGACCACCGGGAAGCTGCGCACACGCGTGCGCTCGACGATGCGGTCCTGACCCGGGACGTGTACGCAGGCGCCGGAATGGTCGAAGATCAGTCCGTGGTAGCCGCACTGGATGCCTTGCTCGACGACCGTGCCGATGTGCAGCGGCGCGCCGCGGTGGCAGCACATGTCCAGCAGCGCCGCCGCACGGTTCTGGCGATCGCGGAACAGCACGACGGGCTCGTTGCAGATGCGGCGGGCCAGCGGCGTCTCGCCGATCTCGTCGGCCCAGGCTGCGACGTACCAAGCGTTGCGGATGAACATCGGCGCGCTTCCCATGTTGATCACCGCGATGACATCCCCGCGCACCCGGCGAAGTCAAGCCGATGCCCGGCGCACCGCGAGCGACAACGCCGCCTGCCCGAGCAGCGCGGAGACCAGCAGGACCGCGGCAACGGTGAACACCGAACCCGGATGCCATACCTCGACGATGACGGTACACAGCGCGCCGTACGCCATCTGGGTGAAGCCATAGAGACCGGATGCAGCGCCGATGGCGTGCGGATTGACGCTGACAGCGCCGCTCAGCGCGAACGGACTGGCCATGCCGGCGCCGATCATGAACACCACGACCGGCGCGATGACCGTTGCGACATTCAGCCAGCCCGTCAGGTCGGTCAGCATGAAGCACGCGGCGCCGGCGATCGCGAATGAATTGGCAATGCGCAGCGCGGTCTGCGGCCTGACGCGGCCGGCCAAGCGGTTCGCTGACAGGCCGCCCGCCGCCACCCCCGCCATCAGCAGCAGGTAATAGAGCCCGACACGTTCGGTCGGTTGATGCAGCAGGTTGACCAGGATGAACGGGGAGGCCGCCATGAACGCATAGAACGACGTGGTGGTGCACGCGCCGCCCAGCACGTAGCCGCAGAACGCCCGTGAACGGAACAGCCGCAGCGACCCGAGCAGCATCGAGGCGCGCGCGCTCGACTGCAAGGAGTTGGTCTCCGGCAGCAGCAGAACGGCGCAGGCGAGGGTGATCGCGCCGATGACGGCCAGCAGAGCGAAGGCAGCGCGCCAGCCGAACCAGGCCGCCGCATAGCCGCCCAGCACCGGCGCGATCGCCGGCGCTGCCGACATCACCAGCGTCAGCATGGCAAGCTGCGCCGCCGCGCGATCCGCTGTCGCCGAATCGCGGACCATGGCCCGGCCCAGCACCAGTCCGCTGCACGCGCCGATCGACTGCAGGACGCGCGCGATCACCAGCGTCCAGGCGTTCGGCGCGGCTGTGGTCGCGATGCCCGCGAGAGTGAACAGCGCCAGCCCACCGAGCAGCACCGGCCGCCGTCCCGAACCGGTCGGACACCGGCCCGTACAGCAACTGACCGATCGCCAGGCCGATCAGGTAAAGCGTGATGGTGAGCTGCACGGTGCCTGCCGAGACGCCCAGCGCCCGCGCCGTGTCGGGCAGCGCCGGGATGATCAGGTGCATGCCCAGCGTGCCGCAGGCGGTGATCGCCACGACCAGCGCGAAGGGCGCGCGATCCCGTCTGCCGTAAGGCGGTGTTCTGTGCCACTCCATGCCGAGAGTTTCCTGTCGGGGCCGTTCGATGCCAAACCCGGATGCAAGCGCACTGCCAATCGCCGAGAGCGAGCGCCGCTGGAGCCTGGCGGCGGCGATCGCCTCGGTCACCGTATTCGGGCTCAGCGTCGGTCAGTCCGGACCGCTGCTGCCGCTGCTGCTGGAACAGCGCGGCACGGGGACGACGCTGAACGGGCTGAATGCCGGCTCGACGTTCATCGGCGTCATCATCGGGCCTCTGCTGGCGCCGCGCCTGGTCCGCCGATTCGGCGTGCGCAACTTCCTGCTGGTCTGCTTCAGCCTCGACATCGCGCTGTTCCTGGCGATGAAGGTGTTCGACAGCATCGCCGCGTGGTTCGTGCTGCGCGCGGTCCTCGGCATGGTGGGGTCCAGCATATTCACGACAGGCGAGGCATGGATCAGCCAACTCGCCGGCGACGCGGGACGTGGCCGGATCATTGGGATCTATGCGGCCGCGCTGTCGGCCGGGTTCGGCGCCGGCCCGCTGATCCTGTCGCTGACCGGCATCGAGGGATGGTCGCCATTCCTGGTCAACGCTGCGATATCCGCGCTGGCGACGCTGCCGCTGTTCGGCGTGGGCGACGCGTCGCACGGCTTCGGCCGGGAGCGCGGCGCCAGTCCGCTGCGCATGTTCGGCCGGGCACCGGCGATCCTCGGCGCCGTCGCGGTGTTCGGTCTCTTCGAGTTGGCGCTGATGGCACTGATGCCGATCTGGGGTGTGCGCAGCGGGCTGACCGAGCGCTGGGCCGCGGCGACCCTGTCGGCGGTGTACTTCGGGTCGATCGTGCTGCAGGTGCTGATCGGCTGGCTGTCAGACCGGACATCGCGGATGGCCGCGCTGCGGGTGTGCGGCGCCGTCGGGCTGGTCGGCGCGGTGGTACTGGTGAACATCCCGCCCTCGCCGCTTGTGCTGTTCTGCCTGCTGTTTGTGTGGGGCGGAGTGGCGTCGGGGATCTATCCGATCGCACTCAGCATGGCCGGCGACCGATTCCGCGGCGGCGATCTGGTGAGCGTCAACGCCGCGATGATCGTCGCCTATGGCCTGGGCGCGCTGATGGGTCCGCCGGCGGGCGGGGCGGCCATGGATGCGCTCGACCCGCAAGGCCTGCTGTGGCTGTTCGTGCTGCTGTTCGCCGGATTACTGATGGGAGCCTCGCTGTCTACAGCAGGTCAGCCACGGCCGCGCGGTAGCGTCTGATCGCCGCCAGGTGCTCGGCTGCGCTGCGTCCGTCTATACGTTTGTGGTGATTGCTGGTATAGGTCGTATGCGCCGTCAGGTGCGTGACTCCGGCTTGCTTCCAGAACAGGAACTCGCGCCGCCAATCGTCCTCGTTGCCGGCGAGTGAGGCCCACACCTCGATCCCCATCGCCGCGGGGTCCCTCCCCGCCTCACGCGTCAGCCGCGCGCAGCTTGTCGAACGCCGCAAGCGCGGCATCGCCCGCCGGATAGGCCAGCGGCATGAACCCGTCGCCATACTTCGCCGCGCGACGGAACGTCGCCTCGGCGTGCCCGCCATACCAGATCGGCACGCGCCCCGACGCCGGACGCGGATTGATGCCGGCATCCTCGATGCGATGGAACTCACCCGTGAAGTCCACGTGCTCCTGCGCCCAGAGCGCCTGCATCACCCGCACCTGTTCTTCCGATCGCTTGCCGCGATTGTGAAAGTTCTCGTTCAGTCCGACGAACTCCACCTCGTTCCAGCCGACGCCGATGCCAAGGCGGAACCGCCCGCCGCACAGCACATCGAGGCTCGCCGCCTGCTTCGCCACCAGCACCGCCTGGCGCTGCGCCAGGATCAGCACGCCGACGGCGAAGCCGATGCTCTGCGTGCAGCCCGCGAGGAAGCCGAACAGCACGAACGGATCGTGGTATGGATTGGCGGTGGTGCCGACACGCCGCCCGCCGTGGTCCGCCGCCGGATTGACACCCGAGTACGTGGTCGGGCGCGACCAGATGCGAATAGCCAAGGCCCTCGGCCGCCTGCGCGTAGTCGCGGATGACCGACGGCCCGGTGCCGATGTCCACCACCGGAAGTGATACTCCAAGCTGCATGGGTGTTCTCCTTCGCGTCCGCGCGATGGTAGCCGCCGTTGACGCCCTTCGCCATCGCGTACAGCCTGAAACGGTGAACGCTGAGAGAGGGGAGAAACGCAGATGCCGCTACCGGCAGACACCGACGCCACCACGCCGAAATACCTGCGCGACAAGTACGCCATCGTCGGGGTCGGCGAGACCACCTACACGCGCGGCTCCGGCAAGACGACGCGCGCGATGGGCACCATCGCGGTGCGCAACGCGATGCTCGATGCCGGCCTGAAGCCGTGGCGACATCGACGGCATGCTGTCCTACTCGGGCAACGATTCCACGCCGTCGACGTTCCTCGCGGGCGATCTCGGCATCCGTCTAAACTTCTTCATGGACGTGAACGGCGGCGGCTCTTCCACCGAGGCGCTGATAGGCATCGCGATCGGCATCATGGAAGCCGGCATGTGCAAGTGCGTGGCGATCTTCCGTTCGATGAACGGCTACTCGCAGGTACGCATCGGCGGCACCGGCGCGCGCTCAGCCGCGCCGGTCAATGGCGATGCGCTGCACAGCCGCGCCTATGGCTGGCAGAGCGCGGGACAGAGCTTCGCCCCCACCTTCATGCGCCATATGTATGAGTACGGCACCAAGCCTGAGCAGGTGGCGATGGTGAAGGTGGTGCACTCCGAGCACGCCTCGAACAACCCGAAGGCGTTCTACAAGAAGCGCTATACGGTCGACGACGTGCTCAACAGCCGCATGATCTGCAAGCCGCTGCATCTGCTCGACTGTTGTGTGGAGACTGACAACGCCACCTGTGTCATCGTCACCCGTGCTGAACGTGCGCGGGATCTGCGCCACACGCCGGCGCTGATCCGCAGCGTTGTCGGGCGATGCAGCAAGCCGCGCACCGACATGCATTTCCAGCACGGGCCGATCACGCGTGTCGCCGGTTACTACGCCAAGGACATTCTGTGGCCGAATGCTGGCGTCGGTCCCGAGGATATCGACGCGGTCGGCGCCTATGACGCGTTCACCTTTACCTCGATGCTGCAGCTCGAGGATTACGGATTCTGCAAGAAGGGTGAAGGCGGCGAATATGTTTCATCCGGCATCACCAGGCTGGGGGGGAAGCGGCCGCAGAACACCTCCGGCGGCCATCTGTGCGAGGGCTACACGCACGGCATGAACATGGTGATAGAGAACGTGCGTCAGTTGCGTCACGATGCCGATGACTCATGTCCGATCGGACCAGATGGCAAGCGCCAGCACACATTCGATTATCGCGAGGGCGGCTGCCGGCAGGTACGCAACATCGAGGTGACCGCCAATCTCGGCTGGGCCAATCCGATGACCGGATCGGCCATGGTCATGCGTCGCGGCTGAGGGGAGGGACCGAGCATGCCAATTCGTGGCAACTATCTTGATATGCCGCTGACGATCGATGATCTGGACGGCGAGAATGTCGAATACTTCCGCCACTGCGCGGCGCACGACTTCCATCTGCAGCAATGCGACGACTGCAAGCTGCTGCGCTATCCGCCGACGACCGCGTGCCCGTGGTGCACCTGCCTGACATCAACCTGGACGCGCGTGGAAGGCAAAGGCGCGGTGTACTCCTACGCAGAAGTGCGTCACGGCATCCAGCCGGCGTTCCAGGCACGCGTGCCGTATCTGATACTGCTGGTGGAGCTCGACACTCAGAAGGGCAAGCCAACCGAGCACGAGTCACTGCGGGTCGTCGCCAACCTGACGACGCCGGACGGAATACTTGCACCACCTGACATGGTGCAGCGCATCGGCGTCGGCTCGCGCATGCGGATGGTGTTCAGCGACGTGGCGTCGGGGTTGGCGCTGCCGCAATGGACGATCGACGAGGCCGCGCAGCAACCGGAGAGGCCGTGGCGGTATCCGCAGGAATGATTCTCTTATAGTAACGATATAATTCGTTACTCTGCCGCACGCTCCGCGCGCACCGGCTGCGCCAGCAACTGGTGCTCGCGGCGACGTGCGTAAAGTCCCGCGGCGACTAAGGCCGCAGCGACGATCACTCCGATACCGATGGCGACCGGCCCGGCGACTTGCTTCGCCTCGTGGCCCAGCAGATAGGCACCGAAGCCGTAAAGTGTGGACCAGGCGACGCCGCCCGCAACATTGGCCGCCATGAAGCGGCCCCACGGCATGCGGTTCGCGCCCGCCAGCAGCGCCGCCAGGGTACGCAGCAGCACGATGAAGCGGGAGGCGAACACGACCTTCACGCCGTGACGACGGAACAGCGCGCGGCCGTAGGCCAGTCGACGGTCGGTCAGGCCGATGTAGCGTCCGTAGCGCCGCAGCAGGCGAAATCCAACGCCCCAGCCGATCCCGTAACCGACCGCCTGGCCGATAATCGCGCCCAGGGCCGCTGACAGAACGACGAACAGGATGTTCATTTGGTGAGTCGTCCCGGCCAGCACGGCGGCCGCGATCAGTAGCGTCTCACCAGGGAGCGGCAGTCCAACGCTCTCAAGCCCGACGGTGACTCCCAACACCACGTTGCCATAGGCGTGCAGAAGCTGGATGAGATGGTGGAGCGAGAAGAACGACATGGGCGCTATAAGGCGACCCGGCCAGCATGTAACAAGGTGTGACAATGGCGGTTGAACGCTTCGATGTCGTGGTTGTGGGCGGCGGTCATGCCGGGTGCGAAGCGGCCGCGGCAGCCGCGCGCATCGGGGCACAGACCCTGCTGTTGACGCACCGCGTCGAGACGATCGGTGAGATGTCCTGCAATCCGTCGATCGGCGGGATCGGCAAGGGCCACCTTGTACGGGAGGTTGATGCGCTGGATGGGCTGATGGGCCGGGCCGCCGACGCGGCGGGCATCCATTTCAAGCTGCTGAACCGCAGCAAGGGTCCGGCAGTGCGCGGGCCGCGCGCGCAGGCCGATCGGGCGTTGTATCGGCAAGCGGTGCAGCGGTTGCTGGCGGAAACGCCCGGACTGACGGTGCGGGCGGGGTCGGTCGAGGACCTGGAGATCGGCAGCGACGGCCGTCTGGCCGGCGTGCTGTGCGCCGACGGATCGCTGGTCCGTTGCGGCGCGGCGGTCCTGACCACCGGCACGTTTCTTCGCGGCGTGATCCACATCGGCGATCAGCAAAGCGCGGCCGGACGGGTAGGGGAGGCGCCTTCGATTGGTCTGGCACGCACGTTGGGGCGACTGGAGCTGCCTCTGGGGCGCTTGAAGACCGGCACGCCGCCACGGCTGGATCGTCGCACGATCGACTGGGACGGCCTGGACGCGGATCCCGGCGATGCCGTGCCTGAGCCATTCAGCCCGCTCACCGAGCGGATCACCAATCCGCAGGTGGAATGCCGCGTCACCCGCACCACACCAGCGACGCACGCGATCATCCGGGCCAATCTTCACCGGTCGGCGGTGTATGGCGGGCACATCGCGGGAACGGGGCCTCGCTACTGTCCCTCGATCGAGGACAAGATCGTGCGGTTCGCTGACCGGAATAACCACAATATCTTCCTTGAGCCCGAAGGGCTGGACGATGACACCGTCTATCCCAACGGCATCTCGACGAGCCTGCCGACAGAGGTCCAGGCCGACCTTCTGGCGACGATTCCGGGACTGGAGCGTGCCGAAATGCTGCGCCCGGGTTACGCGGTCGAATACGATTACGTGGATCCGCGGGCGCTGGCACCTTCCCTGGAGGTGCGGGCGTTGCCGGGGCTGTTTCTCGCCGGGCAGATCAACGGCACCACAGGATACGAGGAGGCAGCCGCACAGGGGATCATCGCCGGCATCAACGCTGCTCGCCAGGCTGGCGGTGCCGCGGCGTTGGGACTTGGGCGCTCTGATGCATATATCGGCGTTTTGGTGGACGATCTGACCAATCAGGGCGTGAGCGAACCGTATCGGATGTTCACCTCGCGCGCAGAGTTCCGCCTGACGTTGCGAGCCGACAACGCGGATCTGCGACTGACCCGGAAGGGAATGGCGTGGGGCTGCGTTGGTCCATGGCGGGCCGCTGCGTTCAGGGCGCATGAGGCGGCGGTGACAGCAGCGCAGGAGCGGGCGCGGGCCGAAGGCGGCCATCCAAGTGACCTGGCGCGCCACGGCATAGCCGTGCGGGCGGATGGGCGCTGGCGATCGGTGTTCGAACTGTTGGGTCACCGCGAAATCGCTTTCGACTCGCTGGCGGCGGCCTTCCCCTGGCTCCGCTCTCTGCCACCGCGGGCACTGAGCCAGCTGCAGACGGCGGTGCGCTACGATGGCTATCTGCCGCGGCAGCAGGCTGACATTCGGGCATTCCAGCGCGAGGAAGCTGCGGCCCTCGATGGAATATCCTTCACCGATATCGGCGGGCTTTCGGCGGAGCTGATAGCCAAGCTGGCACGCTCGCAACCGGAATCGCTCGGCGCCGCATCGAGGATCCAGGGGATGACGCCGGCTGCGCTGGCGGCGATCGCCGCCCATGTGCGGAAGCGTCGCGGCGCGGCCGCTTAGGATCGAAGTTTCACGTGGAACATCATTCGATATCGAACGAGGTTCCACGTGAAACGCTCCTCGCGCTTGAGCGATTATCGTCACTCCTGATCCGCTGGAACCGGACCGTTAATCTAATATCGCCAGGCGATGAGTCGCAGCTCTGGGATCGCCATATCGCAGATTCGCTCCAGCTTGTCCCGCTAGTCGACCCGTTTCCGGACCGCGCCATCGACCTGGGCTCCGGAGGGGGCTTCCCAGGCCTGATCCTGGCGCTCGCAACCGGAGTACCGTTCGACCTGATAGAAGCCGACCAGCGTAAGGCCGCCTTTCTGCGCGAGGCAATCCGCATCACGGGCGCCCCCGCTCGGGTTCATGCGGTCCGCATCGAATCGGCCGACCTCGCCCCGGCCCCGCTCATCACGGCCCGCGCTCTGGCCCCGCTGCCGAAACTCCTGGACCTCGCGGCGCCGCTCCTCGCCTCCGGCGGCCACTGTCTGTTTCTCAAGGGCGCAAACGTCCAGGCGGAATTGACGCACGCGGCTGCACAATGGCACATGCAGGTCGAGCGCCTTCCCAGCCGCACAGCTCCGGGCGCCTGCATCCTTAGGGTCAGCAATCTCAGTCGTGTCATTCCCAGAGCCTGATGCCGTCCTCGTCGAAACGCCGCCTTCCAGGCCAGGCGCGCGGATCCTGGCGATCGCCAACCAGAAGGGAGGGGTCGGCAAGACCACGACGGCGATCAATCTCGCCACCGCGCTGGCCGCCAACGACGAAAAGGTCCTGCTGATCGACCTCGATCCGCAAGGCAACGCCTCCACAGGCCTCGGCATTCCGCGCACCGACCGCGCCGTCGGCTGCTATCGGCTGATCACCAGTGATTTGCCCCTTTTGGCCGCCACCCGAACCACGCACATCTCGAACCTGTCCCTGATCACGGCCGAGGCCGACCTCGCCGGCGCGGAGATCGAACTGGTTGGGCTGGATCGCCGGGAGTACCGCCTGCGCGACGCCCTGGCGCCCCTACGGGAGGGGCCATCCCCCTACAGTTTCGTGCTGATCGACTGTCCGCCCAGCCTTGGTCTGCTCACCCTGAACGGCCTCGTGGCCGCCGACGCGGTGCTGGTTCCACTGCAATGCGAGTTCTACGCCCTCGAGGGAATCAGCGGCCTGGTCCGCACCATCGAAATGGTGAAGCGCGGCCTCAATCCGAACCTTCGTTTGCAAGGAATCGTGCTGACCATGTTCGATCGACGCAATAATCTTTCGGATCTGGTCGCGGCCGACGCCCGTGGCTTCTTTGGCGAGACCGTCTACGAGACCGTCATCCCCCGCAACATCCGCATCTCCGAGGCGCCGAGCCACGGCAAGCCGGTCCTGCTCTACGATTTCCGCTCCCCAGGTGCGCAGGCCTATGTCCGGCTTGCCGGCGAGGTGGTGCGCCGCGAACGGGCCCAGCCGTGAACGCGAGGCGCGACACCGGTCCACGGCTCGGCCGCGGCCTTGCTTCTCTGCTGGGCGATGTCGCCGTACAGGCACCGCCGCAGGGAGCCGCTGTCCGCCACGTGCCGCTCGACCTGCTGGAGCCAAATCCGTTCCAGCCCCGAACCAGTATCGATCCGACAGCGCTGGAAGAACTGACCCAGTCGATCCGGCTCCGCGGCGTCCTGCAACCGCTGCTGGTACGCCCTCGCCCAGGAACCGCCGACCGCTACCAGATCGTCGCCGGAGAGCGCCGCTGGCGGGCGGCCGGTGCGGCCGGCCTGCACGAGGTCCCCGCGCTCGTCCACGAGATGACCGACACCGAGGCCGCCGCGGTCGCCCTGGTGGAGAACCTGCAGCGCCAGGACCTCAACGCGATGGACGAGGCCGAGGGCTACGACCGGCTGATGACCCAGTTCGAGTTCACCCAGGAGGCACTCGGCCAGGCCGTCGGCAAGTCGCGCAGCCACGTCGCCAACACGCTGCGGCTGCTGAACCTGCCGCCCGCCGTGAAGGAAGCCCTGCGCAAGGGCGAGATCTCCGCCGGCCACGCGCGCGCCCTGCTGGCGCATCCTTCGCCGGAAGCCGCGCTGCGCGAGGTGATCGAGCGTCAGTTGTCGGTTCGGCAGACCGAAGCGATGGCGACGCGCGAACCGCCCGCCGAACGCACGCTGGCCGACGAGCTGCTGCGTGGCCGCGGCCCGGACGCCGTGGCGCTGGAGCGCCACCTCAGCGAGCAGCTCGGCCTGACCGTGAAGGTCACGTTCAACGGCAAGCGAGGGGTCGTGCAGTTTCACTACACCAATCTCGATCAGTTGGACAATTTACTGAGCAGACTGGGCCTGCAACAGTAAGGGCTGAATAATACGCAAGTAACGGCGGTCAGGCGGCTCGCCGCCTTGTCGCTCCCGCTGCAGCGCGCCGTGGCCAAGGCCAGCACCGCATTGCGTGCCAGCACGTCATCCGGCGCTCCGGTGCGCTTGCAGGCGCGCTCCGCTTCCGCCAACCCGGCCATCGCCGCCATCAGCGCCGCGGATGACCACAACCCGATCGCCCGGGTGAACGCGCGCGACGCGCCGGAAGAACACTGGCGGGCGGGCGCCCCTCACCGCATCGGCCGCGCTCTGCCCGTCGTCCACCGTCAGCCTCACCCGGTGCAGCCGCTGCAAATGCATCAGCCCCGCCCGCAGCACGCCGACGGGCGTGGCGCCCTCGGCGATCGCCAGTTCCAGAGCGCGGTCGGCGCGCGCCACATCGCCCTCGGTCGCGGCGAACAGCGCGTCGTCCAGCGACAGGCCGGCGAGATCGCCGACGCACGCCATCGCCGCGTCCAGGTCCACCCGGCCGCCCGGGCCCGACATACAGGGCGAGCTTCTCCGCCTCCGCCCGGGTCGATACCCGATCCGCGCCCAGCTGGTCCGACACCCAGGCCAGGGCGTCCGCATCGATGCCGACGCCTGGCCTCGCTCAGCACGGTGCGGATCGTATCGGCCAGCGCCCGGCCTTCCTCGGGATAGCAGGCGATCGCCGCCCCGTCCGGCGCAGCCTTCGATCAACGTGCGCAGGCGGGAGCGCGTCGCCAGCCCAGGCGCCTCCAGCACAACCAACGCCGGTGCGTTGCCTTTCAGGATGGCGCCGACCTGCTCGGCCGCAGCGTCCGTGGCCTCTCGCAGACGCACAACCCGCCGCCCGCCGGTCAACGCCAGCGTTGCGGCTTCGTCCGCCAGCCGCCGGATATCCTCGCGTCCAAGCTCGGCGACCAGAAAAGGGTCATCCAGCGACCCGGCCACGGCGCGCACCAATGCCGCCGCTCGGTCGCGGATCATCCCGTGGTCCTCGCCATACAGCAGCACAACGCGGCAGGTGCCGGGATCGCGAAGAAACGCCCCGACGCGCTGCGGTGCGAGCTTCACCCCTTCACCGTCGCCCGCTTGCGGAAGAACGTCGCAAGCTGGAGGGTGATCTGGTCCGCGAGCGCGTCGGCCAGACGCCGTTGCACCGCCTCGTTCTCCAAGTCTGCGGCGAAATACTGAGTGTCGAACAGGTTGATGCCGTCCACCGCCTTGGCGTAGCCGCTGGTCAGCTTGGTTCGGCCAGGGTCCTGCGCGATCAGGGTCCAGGTGGCGCTGCCGATCTCCCGGATACGGGTCGGCTGGCTGTCCGGCTGGATCGCGATGGCCTCGCCGGAGATCCCGAAGCCGACCGAGAGATCGTAGCGCCGCGCGACGCCGCTTGACCCCATTTCCAGGCGGTCCTGCAGCGCCTGGCGCAGCAGCTGACCTGGGCGGTCGGGGATCAGGTCAACCGAGATGGCGGCCAGTTCGCGCTGCGCCGCACCGGCCCTGCCAGAGGCTGTCGGCATGTACACCGGCTGAAAGCCGCAGCCGGACAGTGTGGCGCCGGCCGCCAGCGCCAGCATCCGCCGCCGCTTCATCCCGCGACCACGAAGTTGACGATCCGGTTCGGCACATGGATGCGCTTCACCACGCGCTTGCCGGCGAGCGCCCGGGCGACGTTCGGCTCCGCCTCGGCCGAGGCGATCACCGCATCCGCCGGCGCGTCCGGCGGCGCCGAGATGGTGCCGCGCAGCTTGCCCATGACCTGCACGGCTATCGTCACGGTGTCGGCCGCCAGCAGATCGGGATCGGCTTCCGGCCATGGCAGGTCGGCAACCAGGCTCGCAGCGCCCGGATGCATACGATGGTACACCTCCTCCGCGAGGTGCGGCATCATCGGCGCGATCAGCCGGGCGAGCGTCTCCACCGCCTCGCGGCGGGCCGCGCCGAGGCCGGATTCGTCAGACGCGCGCTCCGCTTCCGCGATCGCGTTGGCCAGTTCGTGCAGCCGTGCGACCGCGACGTTGAACGCGAAGCTGTCGAGCGCGTCGCTCACCGCGGCGATCGTGCGGTGGGTGACGCGGCGCAGGGCAATGGCGGCGTCGGACGAGCCCGGCGCGGGCGCGTCGTCCAGGTTATCGACCAGCCGGAACACGCGCTGGGTGAAGCGGAAGGCGCCCGCGACGCCAGCCTCGGTCCATTCCATGTCGCGCTCGGGCGGATTGTCCGACAGGATGAACCAGCGCGCCGTGTCGGCGCCGTAGCGCGCGATGATCGCCTCGGGGTCCACCGTGTTGCGCTTCGACTTGCTCATCGCCTCGACGCGGCCGATCACCACCGGCTCGCCGCTGTCACGGTGCACCGCACCGCCGTCGGGCTGCCTGATCACCTCGTCCGGATAGAGCCACGCACCGTTCGGACCTGGTGCGGAGCGGTAGCTCTCGTGAGTCACCATGCCCTGGGTGAACAGCCCGGCGAACGGCTCCTCGACGTCGAGGTGCCCGGTGCGCTTCATCGCGCGGGCGAAGAAGCGCGAATACAGCAGGTGCAGGATCGCGTGCTCGATGCCGCCGATATACTGATCGACCGGCATCCAGTGATCGACCGCCTTCCGTTCCACCGGCACGCCGGCCGCCGGACTGCAGAAGCGCGCGAAGTACCAGGAACTGTCGACGAAGGTATCGAACGTGTCGGTCTCCCGTCGCGCCGCGGCGCCGCAGCGAGGACAGGCCACATGCTTCCAGGTCGGATGGTGATCGAGCGGATTGCCCGGCCGGTCCAACGCGACATCGTCCGGTAGTTTCACCGGCAACTGATCGTCCGGCACCGGCACCACGCCGCAGGTATCGCAGTGGATCACCGGGATCGGACAGCCCCAGTAGCGCTGCCGGCTCACGCCCCAGTCGCGCAGCCGCCAGTTCACCTCGCCGTTGCCGACGCCGAGACGCTCCAGTTCGGCGATCACCGCGCGCTTGGCCGCCTCGACCTCGAGACTGTTCATGAAGTCCGAGTTGAAGATCGTTCCCGGTCCGACATAGGCTTCGTTGCCGATCGAGAAGGTCGTGGCGTCTGCGCCTGGCGGCAGCACGACCGGCATCACGCCCAGCCCATACTTGCGGGCGAAATCGAGGTCGCGCTGGTCGTGTCCCGGGCATCCGAAGATCGCGCCGGTGCCGTATTCCATCAGCACGAAGTTGGCGATCCACACCGGGAAGGTCGCGTCCTTCAGGAAAGGATGCCGCACGCGAAGTCCGGTGTCGTAGCCGCGCTTTTCCGCCGTCTCGATCGCCGCCTCGGAGGTACCCATGCGGCGGCATTCGGCGACGAACTCGGCGGCCTTCGCATCGCGCGCCGCCACCGCGGCGGACAAGGGATGTTCCGGCGCCAGCGCCAGGAACGACATGCCGAACAGCGTGTCGGGACGCGTGGTGTAGACCTCCACGCCCTCGAGGCATTCATCCGGCTGGTCCAGCAGGAAGGTCAGCCGCGCCCCCTCGCTGCGGCCGATCCATCGCGCCTGCATCAGCCGCACGCGCTCCGGCCAGCGATCCAGCGTGTCGAGCGCGTCCAGCAGTTCCTGCGCGTAGTCGGTGATCTTCAGGAACCACTGGCTGAGCTGCTTCTTCTCCACCGGCGCGCCGGAGCGCCAGCCGCGACCGTCGATCACCTGCTCGTTCGCCAGCACCGTGCCGTCGACCGGATCCCAGTTGACCCAGCTCTCCTTGCGCTCCACCAGGCCGGCGCGCAGGAAGTCGAGGAACAGCTTCTGCTGATGGCCGTAATACGCCGGATCGCAGGTGGCGAACTCGCGCTCCCATTCGAGCGACAGCCCCATGCGCTGCAGCTCGGCCCGCATGGCGGCGATGTTGTCGCCGGTCCACTTCGCCGGATGGATGCCGCGCTCGCGCGCCGCGTTCTCCGCCGGCAGGCCGAATGCATCCCAGCCCATCGGATGCATCACCGCGAAGCCGCGCGCCCGCTTGTAGCGCGCCACCACGTCGCCCAGCGTGTAGTTGCGCACGTGGCCCATGTGGATCTTCCCGCTGGGATACGGGAACATCTCCAACACGTAGTATTTCGGCTTGTTGTCGCGTCGGCACGTCGGCGACGCGGAAGCAGCCGCGTTCGGCCCAGGCGCGCTGCCAGCGCGGTTCGGCTGCGCGGAAGTCGTACCGCGGCGCCTCGGCCGCGACCGTCACGCTTTCGTTCATGGCGCAGTTATTTGCCGGTGGCGGCGGCTGCGCAAGGGGTGTCGGGCTAGCTGCTGGCCTGCGATTGCTCGCGCAGTTCGCGGGCGCGGGACAGCACCTTGTTCTCGATGTCGCCGACGGTGACCGCACTGACCGGCGCGTCCACCCACTGGCCGTTCTCCAGCACCTGGCGGAAGATGCTGAGGCGCACGCCGTCGCTGCGCAGCTCGCGGCCGAGGATGTAGGCGGTCGCCTTGAAGCGCTCGCCATTCGCGGCGGGCGGCGTGTACCAGTCGGTGATGATCACGCCGCCGAACGGATCGGCCGAGGAGAGCGGCATGAAGCTCAGCGTGTCGAGCGCGCCGCGCCAGAGGTAGGCGTTGACCCCGAGGGCGCCGCCACCGCCGCCAGGGGCGTTGTCGGCAGAGCGGCCCTTGCCGCCGCTTCCGAACATCAGATTGCTGTCGCCGAGGACGCTGCCGCCCGGCATGTTTCCGGCAGTAGGGCCCTGGTAGCCCATGTACGCCGGATTGGTCGGATTGGTCCTCGCGCCGCCGAGCAGCCGGAGAGGCCGACCGCAATGAACAGGAGAGTCGCGATGAGATTCGATCTGCTTGGCATTGCCCAGTCCGTGTGACGCATGACCCGGAACGAACCTACTCCTTAGTCGCTCCGATTCGCGTCGCCAAGATCTGACACCGCGGAAGTGAAATAGAAACCGGCGGCAGGGAGGCCCCTGCCGCCGGTCGGTCGAGTTCCGCAATCGGCTCAGAAGTTGATCACGTTGCCGATCAGGAAGCCCTGGCTCCTGAAGGTGTTGTTGAGCGCCGAGCCGGTCGCGCTGGTGGCGAAGTTGAAGCCGGCCTGGTGGATGTCCTCCCACAGATACTCGGCGAACACCTGGAACCCAGGTGCCACGTTGTAATCGACGCCCGCCACGATCCCTCGGCCACGCCGCTGGGAGATGCCCGTCAACTGCACGTTACCCTGATACCAGCCCTCCTCGACCACGGCACCGACCGTGAGCGGCCCGGTCACGTATTTCAGGCCGACAGTGAAGGCGACCTCCGGCGCGCCACCCTGCGGCGCGGGCGCCAACTGGCCGTT
>CAWBST010000029.1:0-74288 GCA_963791495.1 uncultured Alphaproteobacteria bacterium | reverse complement strand
ACTGTTGAACTGAGAGAGGTGGTGGACTGGGCAGATGCCATTCTTGCCTCCTGGGCGGGAACCGTCCCTGCGCAGTGGATATCACCACTTGCAACCCTGACCACCCCGTCGCAAACCTGCCAGCGATCCGCTTGAGGTTCCGCGATGCCCGAAGCCGTCGATACCGTGATCGCCGCCGCCCGCGACTTCCTGGGCGAGCGCATCACCACCAACGCCACGCTGCGCGAGCACCACTCGCATGGTCAGGACACCCAGCCGCCGGTGCTGCCCGACGCGGTCGCCTTCGTCGAGACGTCGGACGAGGCCGCGCGCATCCTCGCACTTTGCAACAACGCGCACGTGCCGGTGGTGGCATGGGGCGCAGGCACGTCGCTCGAGGGCCACGTGACGCCGGTGCGCGGCGGCGTGACGCTCGACCTGTCGCGCATGACGCGCATCATCGACGTGAGCCAGCCCGACATGGACTGCCGCATCGAGGCCGGCGTCACGCGCGACCAGCTGAACGAGCATCTGCGCGACCAGGGGCTGTTCTTCCCGGTCGACCCCGGCACGGCGCTGTGCACGATCGGGGGGATGTGCGCGACGCGCGCCTCGGGCACCAACGCGGTGCGCTACGGCACGATCCGCGAGAACGTGCTGGGGCTGACCGTGGCGCTGGCCGACGGCCGTCTGATCCACACCGGCGGCCGGGTGCGCAAGTCAGCCACCGGCTACGACCTGACACGGCTGTTCATCGGCTCGGAGGGCACGCTGGGCGTGATCACCGAGATCCAGTTGCGCCTGCACGGCATCCCCGAGGCGATGTCGTCCGCCACCTGCCAGTTCCCCTCGCTGCGTGGCGCGGTGGAGACGGTGATCGCCATCATGCAGACGGGCATTCCGGTCGCTCGCATGGAACTGCTGGACGAGGTGCAGATGGCGGCCTGCATTGCGTATTCGAAACTAGAGGGGCTGGAAGCGCTGCCTTCACTATTCTTCGAATTCCACGGCACCGCCGGCGGCGTGGCGGAGCAGGCACAACAGGCGGAGGAGATCGCCGCGGGCTACGACGGACAGGGCTTCCGCTGGGCCACTGATGCCGCCGAGCGCGGCAGGCTATGGAAGGCGCGGCACGATGCGCTATGGGCGTGCCTGGCGCTTAAGCCGGGACATCAGGGGATCGCCACCGATGCCATCGTTCCTATTTCCCGTCTGGACGCGGCGATCCTCGGCGCCAAGGAAGACATCGCCGCATCGGGGTTGACGGCGCCCATCGTCGGTCATGTCGGCGACGGCAACTTCCACACGGTGATCCTGGTGCCGCCGGAGCCGGACGGATTGAAGCGCGCGTGGGATCTGGACAAGAAGATCGTCGCACGCGCGCTTGCACTGGGAGGTTCGTGCAGCGGCGAGCACGGCGTGGGGATCGGCAAGCGCGAGTTCCTCGAGCAGGAGCACGGCGCGGAGGCACTGGCAGTGATGCGGTCGGTGAAGCAGGCGCTGGACCCGAGGGGGATACTGAATCCGGGGAAGATATTTCTGAATTGAGCCGCGGCCGCGTTCAACTTGGGGAGGTATAGCCGCCTGCCCAAAGTTTCCCTAAGCGATCATCGCGAGCGCTCGGCTTCGGAGGAGAAAGAACTTGACTGTCTCTTTCATCGTCAGAGAAGCCGAGCCGGGGGACCGTCCGCGCTGGGAGCCGCTCTGGCAGGATTATCAAACTTCCCGCAAGGTCCCTGAGGAAGTGACGGAGACGACTTGGCGGCGCTTCTTCGACGGCCTCGAGCCGGTCTATGCGCTGGTCGCCGAGGAGGGAGACGCAGTGATCGGCTTCGTGCACTACCTCTTTCACCGTTCGACCGCGATGCTCGGCCCGACTTGCTATCTCCAGGATATGTTCACGATGGAATCTGCACGCGGCAGGGGCGTGGGCCGGGCCTTGATCGAAGCCGTCTGCGTGCGCGCAAAAGCCGCGGGAGCGAGCCGAGTCTATTGGAACACCAGCGCGACCAATGCTACGGCGCGGGCCCTCTACGACAAGGTCGCTACACTCACAAGTTTCGTTCAATATCGAAAGAACCTGTGAGTTTCGACCCGAACCAGCTGCGGTGGAGAAACCACGAATAATGCGCAAGGCGCCTTCTCCGCTGCCAGCAAGGCGGAGCCGGCGCGCCCCTGACACGTTCAGTCGCCAAACGCGTGAATCCGGTCAAGCGCTGTTCAGAGGTTCTCGATCTTGAGGACCGGCGCTGTTTCGGCGCGGATACGCCGGTACGCATCGCCATCGCGCGTCAGGTCGATCCCGTAGGTCAGTTCGTCAGGGAAGCACTTCTGCAGCACCCCGATTGCGATGTATGCGGCGGTGGATGCCCCTGGCGACGCACCAAGGAGTGCCACCAGCGAGCGGTCCTCAGCTGCCACCAGCTCCGGGCCGAACTCGAGCACTCCTGTTTGTTCCTTGTCAGGCTTGATGATCTGGACACGCTGGCCGGCGACGGCCTGCTTCCAGTTATTCGCTGACCTCCGGCACGTCGCAGCGAAAAGACGCGTCGACCAACTTCCAGCTATGGGCGCTGCCGGTCGTGTCATCGGCCAACAGGATATCGCCGGGATGGATTGTAAGATGCTCGCCGTTGCGCGTCTGGAAATCGAGCGTTCCACTGAGCGTTATGACGAACTGTCGGGCCGGCGCATCATGCCAGGCAAGAGTGCCACCCGACACCGTCTCCAATAATCCAGAAAGTCGATAATACCCTCGAAACAGGAATTGCCGTCGTCGCCAGTCCAGATCCGCACGCAACGTATCATAGCCTGCTCCCTCTAGAGCCACTCCGAGAGGCGTCTGAACCCGCATCATCTCGACGCTATATCGGACGACAACGCCGTGTAAACGTGGCAGGCTCAGCCCGATCTTAGGAGAACTCCCATGGTCGACATGCGAAAAGAGAGCGACAGCCTCGGCGTGGTTGAAGTGCCGGCAGACAAGCTGTGGGGCGCTCAAACGCAGCGCTCGCTGCAGCATTTCAGCATCGGCAGAGACCTGATACCCCGCGAAATGATCACCGCCTATGCCACATTGAAGAAAGCCGCCGCCACCGCGAACCTCGCCGGCAAGCGGCTCGACGATCAGCATTACAAATTGATCGTGCAAGTTTGCGATGAAATCCTCGCCGGCCAGCATCATGACATGTTCCCGTTGCATGTCTGGATGACGGGCAGCGGCACCCAGTTCAACATGAACGTCAACGAAGTGATCTCCAACCGCTGCTGTCAGCTCGCAGGGACACCACTCGGCAGCAAGGCGCCGGTCCACCCCAACGATCATGTCAACATGGCGCAGTCGTCCAACGACTCGTTCCCGTCGGCGATGTACATCGCGTCGGCAGTCAACGTGAAGCAGCGCTTGGTTCCCGCGGTTGCTGCCCTGCATGATGCGATCGACGCCAAGGCGCAGGCGTGGAACGACATCGTCAAGATCGGGCGGACCCACATGCAGGACGCCACGCCACTGACGTTGGGCCAGGAGTGGTCCGGCTATGCCGGGATGCTCGCGGACGGCCTGGAGCGGATCGAATCTGCGCTGGAAGGTGTGTATCGACTGGCCCTGGGCGGTACCGCTGTGGGAACGGGCATAAACTCCGCGCCCGGCTTTGCCGAAGCGGCCGCCACCGAGATTGCCAGGCTCACGGAGCTTCCCTTCGTGACCGCGCCCAACAAGTTCGTCGTCCAGGGCGCCCATGACGCGCTGGTCCAGTTGTCCGGCACGCTTCGCACACTGGCGGTGTCGCTGTACAAGATCGGCAATGACATCCGCCTGATGTCGTGCGGGCCGCGCGCCGGATTTGCCGAGCTGGTGATCCCCGAGAATGAGCCTGGCTCGTCGATCATGCCGGGCAAGGTCAATCCGACCCAGTGCGAAGCTCTCACCATGATCGCCGCGCAGGTGATGGCCAACGACGTCGCGGTGGGCCTCGGCGGTGCCGGCGGCTATCTCGAGATGAACGTCTACAAGCCGCTGATCATCTTCAACATCACGCATTCCATCACGATCATGACCGATGGCTGCGTGAACTTCCGCAAATTCCTGGTCGAGGGTACGAAGCCCAACCTGAAGAAGATCAACGAGTATGTCGAGCGCTCGCTGATGCTGGTGACAGCGCTCGCGCCGGTGATCGGCTATGACAAGGCGTCCAAGATAGCGCATCACGCGATGGACAACGATCTCACGCTCAAGGACGCCGCGCTGCAGCTCGGTTTTGTCAGCGAGGCCGAATTCGATCGCGTCGTCGATCCCAAACGGATGGTGAAGCCATATGTGGCGACCGGTGCCTAAAGCTCGGCAATGAGCGTCGACATTCCCCCGGTTGCGGCCGGGTCCGGCACGCTGCGGCGCGACCACGGTGATCAGACGTCGGAGGAGCGGGCCAACCTTGTCCTCGCCTTCGCCCGGGTTCTTTACGTCAATGGCCAGGCCACGGACCAGGTGTTGGCCGCAGGTCAGCATATCGGCGAAAGCCTTGGCCTGCGCGCCAGCATCATGCCGCGCTGGGGCGAACTACAGCTTCGGACCGAGGAGCCCGATGCGCGACTGGTGGCCGCGGTGGCAGCCGAACCAGCCGGGGTGAACATGGATCGCGTGGTCTCCACCATGCATGCGATCGGCGACCTCGCCGCCAAGCGGCTTGCGCCTGATCGCGCCATGGCGGCGATCGCAGCCATCTCACAGGAACCGCCGGCATCTACATGGTTGTTCACGCTCGCAGCCGCGGCGGGTGCCGTGGCGTTGGCCGTGATCTTCGGCGTCGAACATCTGTCGGCCGCAGTGCTGATAGCGGCGAGCGCGGCGGCCGGCGCTGTCGTCCGTCGCGTCGTAGCGCAGTACAGCGCAAACCTCTTCCTGCAGCCGTTCTGCGCGGCGCTGCTCGCCGGCTTTGTCGGCGCGGTGGCAGTTCAGTTCGAGTTGAGCTCCTCACTGCGTCTCGTTGCGATATGCCCTTGCATGATCCTGGTGCCAGGCCCTCATGTGCTCAATGGCGCACTGGACCTCATCGCGGGACGTGTGCACCTCGGCGCCGCCCGCCTGATCTTCGCGAGCCTCGTCATTCTGGCGATTTCGATCGGACTGTTGCTCGGTCTCGCGCTCCTTGGCGTCTCCCTGCCGGTTGATGAGGCCGGCCGGGCCGTGCCCTTATGGCAGGATGTCATCGCCGCCGGCGTCGCAGTGGCAGCCTACAGCGTCTTCTTTTCCACGCCCCTCCATATGCTCGGTTGGCCGGTCGCGGTGGGTATGCTGGCCCATGCAGTCCGATGGGGCGCGCTGACCGTGTTGGGCGTCGGCGCCGCGACCGGCGCCTTGACCGCCTGCCTGATCGTCGGAACGATCCTCACACCGGTCGCGCGCCGATGGCACATGCCGTTTGCGGCCATCGGCTTCGCTTCTGTGGTATCCATGATCCCGGGCATCTTCCTGTTCAGGATGGCGAGTGGACTGCTGCAACTAGCCGACGGCTCGCATACGACGTTGGAACTGGTCAGTGCGACAATCGCCGACGGGATGACCGCCGTCACGATCATCCTGGCAATGAGTTTCGGCCTCATCGTTCCGAAACTGATCATCGATTGGCTGTGCGAGAGATCAGCGCTGGTGAAATCCTGAGGGACGACGGCATACGTCGACGTCCGCCGCAGCTATCTCCCAGACGAGCAGTCTTGCGTCCGGAACGCCTTGACAGACCGCCCGTGTAGACGTATTTAACCACTCAGTTAACTGCGCTGTGAGCGTCACAAGGGAGCACACCGCATGATCACAATCTCCGCTTTCAAATGGGTCCCTGAATTCGCCAGAGGCCAGGTGCGCGATCTGCGGGTACGCTGGGCGCTGGCGGAAGCCGGCCTGCCCTACAAGACGCGCCTTCTCGAACAAGGCGATCAAGACAAACCGGACTATCGCGCACTCCAGCCGTTCGGGCAGGTGCCGATACTCGAGGAGGATGGTCTGGTTCTCTTCGAATTGGGCGCTATCGTTCTGCATCTGGGGGAACGGAGCGAGACGCTCCTGCCGAAGGACGTGAACGCACGCGCACGCGCCACGCAATGGCTGATCGCGGCGCTCAATTCCATCGAGCCCTGGGTCATGAACGTCGCGATGATCGATCTCTTCTATGCAGATCAAGAATGGGCGAAGCTACGCCGCCCTGGAGCCGTGGAGTTCGTGCAGAAGCGTCTGTCCGCGCTCTCAAGATCGCTGGGCGAGAAGCCATATCTCGACGGCGATCGTTTCACCGTTGGCGATCTGATGATGACAACGGTGCTGCGAATCCTCAGGCATACAGACACCGTCACAAGCGACAAGCGCCTCGCCGCCTATATCGAGCGCTGCACCGCGCGACCTGCATTCAAACGGGCGCTCGATGCGCAGATTGGCGATTTCAAAGACGCTGCATAGGCGGAAGCAAAAAGCCGGAGCCCTTGCCGGCTCCGGCCGTTCGCCGGATCGCCAATGATTAGGAGGGCCGTAAACTGCGTCGGCAATCTCCGTGAGCCAACGCCTTGTCATCGGCGCCTCGGCAGCTGAATTCGAACGGCACAGGAAAATATTCCTTGACATCCGTCCACCATTTGTGTTCCTGTTCCGTTCATGTCCGCCGCGGCCAGCGTTCCCGACCCAACCACCCAGCCAAGCCGCTCGGCGCGCCTGCTCGACCTGGTCCGCAAGCTCATCGATTACGGCAAGGAACTCGCCACCACACTGCGCGAGCGCGCCTCCTCCGACCTACGCTTTGACGCCTTGCGATTCGGGACCAGTGATCTGGCACTGATCCTCGCGCGCATCACCCGCGGCCTGAACCGCGCCACCGCTCTCGAAGCCAGGCTCCTCCAGAACGCCGCCCGCCTGGACGCAGAACCGGCGCCCTCCCGCGCTCCGTCACGGCCCAGGCAACGCGCTGCCCAGCCGGCCGCCCGGCGCGCCCATCAGGCAGACGACCTTCTGGCTCACCTGCCCACGCCTGAGCAGATCGCCGCCGAGGTCCGCCGCCGGCCGATCGGTGCCGTCATCGCCGACATCTGCCGCGATCTCGGTATCCTGCCGAGCCACCCGCTGTGGCGCGAATTGCAGCACGCCATCATCCGATACGACGGCAGCCTGGCCAACCTGATGGAGGACATCCTCGACCGGGCGTTTCCGCTCCCGGCCACCGCGCGTTCCAGATCACCGGCACCGCCGCCAGCATCCCTGGCACCTGCCAGCACCGGCCCGCCCTGAACCTGTCGCTCGGACCGTCGAGCGTGATCCACGGGGCCAGCTTTCGCCGGTCCCGCCGTTCTGATTCGGCCGAGGTCGCGAAACGCGATCGCGCCGTGACGCTGCTGGATCAGGACGACGGCGAGCCCCACAGCCGCAAGATCGAAAGAGTCCGGATCGTCAATCCGTTCCGCTGACGGTGCTACGCCGCTGCGCGGAACGTCCTCGGGATGCCGGCCTTCGGCACCTGGCCGTGCATTGGTTCCTCGGGCAGCCCCTCATGCAGCAGCCGGCGCGCCTCGATCAGCTTCTGTAGATCGATGCCGGTCGAGAAGCCCATGCTCTCCAGCATGAACACCAGATCTTCGGTGACCACGTTGCCGGAGGCACCAGGCGCGTACGGACAGCCACCCAGCCCTGCAAGACACGCATCAAACGCACGGATGCCTTCCTCCAGCCCGGCCAGTGCATTGGCAATTCCGAGGCCGCACGTGTCGTGCAGGTGCAGGCCATACAGCGTGACGCCGATCGCGTCGCGTGTGGCTCGAACCACCTCCTTGATCTGCGCGGGATGCGCGTAGCCGACGGTATCGGCCAGCATGATCTGATCGACGCCGGCATCGGCGAGACCCTTCGCCAGCGCCACAGTCTTTGCCGTCGGCACCACGCCGTCGATCGAGCAGCCGAACGCCGTCGAGCAGCCGGCCACCACCGGCACGCGGCGCGGCTGCGCCTTCAGCCAATCCATGATCTCCTGCATCATGGTGATCGACTGTTGCGGCATGCGGTTCAGGTTGGCCATGCTGTGGCCCTCGCTGACCGAGACGGGAATGCTGATCTTGTGCACGCCGGCATTGTAGGCGTTCTGCACGCCGCGCAGGTTGGGTGCGAGCGCCTGCACGATGAGGCCTGGGATCTTCAGGCACGCCTCGACCACCTCGGGCGTATCGGAAAGCTGCGGGATGACGCGCGGCGGGACGAAGCTGCCGACCTCGATCTCCTTCACCCCGGCGGCCGCGATCGCCTTGATCCAGCGCACCTTCGCGTCCGTGGTCATCCGTGTCTTGGCGATCTGCAGGCCGTCGCGAGGGGCGACGTCGCAGATTGAAACATGTTCGATCATGGCAAGTACCGTCTTTCTCCCAAGGCCCCTGACCTTGCGCGATCCTTTAGGAAGATTCAACACGGAGGAAGTGCGAGGGCCACGGAGCGCCACGGAGGCAGGAGAATTGCGCTTCGCGCGAAGCGCATCAGTTCCTTGACTCCGTGACCCTCCGTGGCGCTCGCACTTCCTCCGTGTTGAATCCTTTCTGCCAACCCCGCAGACTTCCGCCCAGCAAAAGCCGAGGAACCTGAACAAATGAGCGTCGTCACGACAGAACAACACGGCCTCGTCTCGATCATCCGCATCAATCGCCCGGAGAAGCTCAACGCGATATCCAGCGGCGTGGCGATCGAGCTGCAGCAGGCATTCCAGGCGTTCGATGCCTCCGATCAGCGCGTCGCGATCCTGAGTGCCGCCGGTGAACGCGCCTTCACCTCAGGCGCCGATGTCACCGACCTGCCGGAGCTGTGGCGCGCAATTCCCACCGTGGGTTTCACCACCGACAAGCCGATCATCGCCGCCACGTCCGGCTGGTGCGTCGGCGGCGGCATCGTCATGGTGATGATGTGCGACCTGATGGTTTCAACTGAAAGCACCGTGTTCTACTACCCGGAGGCGAAACTCGGCATCACCGGTGGCATGATCAGCTCGCTGGTCTCGCGCGTGCCGCACAAGCTGGCGATGGAGATGATGCTGCTGGGCACCAAGGTCAGTGCGCAACGGGCCTACGATGTCGGCTTCGTCAACCGCGTGGTACCGAACGGTCAGCACGAGATGGAAGCACTCGCGATGGCGAACGAGCTGCTCGATTCCGCCCCGCTGGTGATCGGCGCACTGAAGCGCCTGGCCGCCGAGGTGATGCCGGTCGGCCCGGTGGAGCGCATGGCCGCGGTCAGCGCAACTCTCGGCCGCGTGCGCGCGAGCGATGATATGCAGGAGGGCATCAAGGCGCATCGCGAGCGGCGCAAGCCGAACTTCCGTGGACGGTGAAATGAACCCGGCGCCAGTAGGGGCGGAGAAAGGACATGTCAGACAGCAAGCAAGGCAGATTTACTGGATCGTTCCCAGAGTATTACGACCAGTATCTCGTTCCAATGCAATTTGCGCCCTACGCCCAGCTACTCGCGGACCGAGCAAAAGCTCTTGCCCCCAGCTGCGTCCTGGAGACCGCGGCAGGCACGGGCATCTTGACTCAGGAGTTGGTCCGTAGATTGCCGTCGGGCGTGATGATCACAGCCACGGATCTCAACCAACCGATGATTGATCATGCGCGCGCCAAACACGGTATGGCGGGTGTCACTTGGCAACAAGCCGATGCGATGAACCTGCCATTTCCGGAGGGGAAGTTTGATCTGATCGTTTGCCAGTTCGGCGTCATGTTTTTCCCGGACAAACAAACCGCCTTTCGGGAAGCTTCTCGAGTGTTGCGGCCCAGCGGCAAATTCTTGTTCGGCGTGTGGGACGACTATCGAACGATGGGTGATGCGCCCATTGCCATCGCCGCCGGTGTGGCCGGATCCATGTTGGCGCGAGAGCCGTTGTCACTTCTCAGCCCACCATACCACGACGAGGACACCATCCGTGCGGACCTTACGGCGGCGGGCTTCGGCGCCGTTCAGGTCGAACGAATATCGCAACCGGCTCGCGCTGCTTCCGCTCGGGACGCCGCCGTGATCACGGTTCACGGGTCGATGATACGGACCGCGATCGAGGCAGCAGACCCAGGTCGGCTCAACGAAGCCACCGATGCCGTTGAACGTGTCATGTTGGCTCGATTCGGCTCCGGACCGATCGAGGGAGCGACGAACGCGCTGATCGTCACCGCGGAGAAGCCGCCCACCTGACGCAAAGACGAAATTCGATGCAAGCTATGTAATTGACGGCCTCAGGCGGCGATCGCCCCACGCACCGCTGCCAGCGCCGCATCGGCACGCGCTCCGTCGGGTCCGCCGGCCTGCGCCATGTCGGGCCGTCCGCCGCCGCCCTTGCCGCCCACCGCCGCAGATGCGGCGCGCACCAGTTCTACCGCGTTGAACCGCCCGGTCAGATCCTGCGAAACCCCGACCACGATGCTCGCCTTCCCGTCGGCTGTGGACACAAGTGCCACCACACCGGTGCCGATCTGCTTGCCGATCGCATCTGCAAGGCCCTTGAGGTCACGCGCCGGAACCTCGCCGAGATTGCGCGCGGCGAGCTTGACGCCGTTCACCTCCTCGATGTCCGCACCGCCGCCCCCGGTTGCCAACTTGCGCTGCAGGTCCGCAACCTGCCGCTCCAGCCTGCGAACGCTCTCCAGCGTTGCTGCGACACGTTCCGGTGCATCGGCCGGGCTGGCACGCAGCGCACCGGCGACGTCGTTCAACCGGCGTTGCGTCTCCGCCACCACGGCCTCGGCGAACGCGCCCGTCACCGCCTCGATGCGCCGCACGCCGGCGGCGACCGCACTCTCGGACAGGATCTTGAAGTAGCCGATGTCGCCGGTGCGGCGAACATGCGTGCCGCCGCACAGCTCGATCGAGTAGGCCGCCTTGTTGCCCTCGCCGTTTCCCATCGAGACGACGCGCACCTCCTCGCCGTACTTCTCGCCGAACAGCGCCATCGCCCCCGTCTCGACCGCGGCATCCGGGGTCATCAGGCGTGTCGTGACCTCGCTGTTCTCGCGCACGCGCGCGTTCACCTCGGCTTCTACCCAGACGATATCGTCGCCGGTGAGCGGCCGCGGCTGGGAGATGTCGAAGCGCAGCCGGTCGGGCGCGTTCAGGCTGCCCTTCTGCGTCACGTGCGTGCCGAGCCTGCGGCGCAGCGCTTCGTGCAGCAGATGCGTCGCCGAGTGATGCGCGCGGATCGTGGTGCGGCGCGCATGGTCCACTTCCGCCAGCACCGCCGTGCCAACGTGTGCCTCGCCTGCCTCGACATGGCCGAGATGCACGAACAGATCGCCAAGTTTCCTCTGCGTGTCGATGACGCGGATGCGCAATCCGTCGGCGCCGGTAATCGTGCCGGTGTCGCCGACCTGACCGCCGCTTTCGCCATAGAACGGCGTCTGGTTCAGCATCACGGCGACGTCCGCACCCACGGCGGCCGACGCGACTGGGGCACCGTTCACCACCAGCGCGACGATCTCCGCCTCTGCAATCTCGGTCGAATAGCCGAGGAATTCCGATGCGCCGACCTTCTCCTTCAGCTCGAACCAGACACGCTCGGTGGCGGCCTCCCCGGTCCCGGCCCAGGCGGCGCGTGCGCGCGTCCGCTGCTCCGCCATCGCAGCCTCGAAGCCGGCGAGGTCCACCTCGCGCCCCTGCTCGCGCAACGCGTCCTGCGTGAGATCGAGCGGGAAACCGTAGGTGTCGTACAGCCGGAACGCCACCGCGCCCGGCAATGGCTGGCGATCGCCCAGCCGCTCGGTCTCCTCGGTCAGCAGATGCAGGCCGCGGTCGAGCGTCTGACGAAACCGCGTCTCCTCCAGCAGCAGCGTCTCGACGATCAGCGCTTCCGCGCGCACCAACTCGGGATAGGCGGCGCCCATCTGCCGCACCAGCGCGGGCACCAGTCGATACATCAGCGGCTCGCGCGCGCCCATCATGGCGGCGTGGCGCATCGCGCGACGCATGATCCGGCGCAGCACATAGCCGCGGCCCTCGTTCGACGGCAGTACGCCATCGGCGATCAGGAACGCACAGCTGCGCAGATGGTCGGCCACCACGCGGTGGCTGGCACGGAACGGACCATCGGGGTCCTGACCGGTCGCCTCCGCGCTCGCCAGGATCAGCGCGCGGAAAACATCCGTGTCGTAGTTGTCATGCTTGCCCTGCAGGATGGCGGCACAGCGCTCCAGACCCATGCCGGTGTCGATCGACGGCCGTGGCAGCGCGATGCGTGTGCCGGGTGGGCCCTCCTCGAACTGCATGAACACCAGGTTCCAGAGCTCGACGAACCGGTCGCCATCGGCGTCCGGCGAGCCGGGCGGACCACCTGGAATGGACGGCCCATGATCGTAGAAGATCTCGGACGAGGGGCCGCACGGCCCGGTATCGCCCATGCGCCAGAAATTGTCCGAAGTAGGGATGCGGATGATCCGCCCATCGCCGAAGCCCGACACTTTGCGCCAGATCTCCGCCGCCTGGTCATCCTCGGAGAACACGGTGACCATCAGCCGGTCCTTGGGCAGGCCGAAGTCCTTGGTGACCAGCTCCCACGCGTAAGGGATCGCCTTCTCCTTGAAGTAGTCGCCGAAGCTGAAGTTGCCCAGCATCTCGAAGAAGGTGTGGTGGCGCGCGGTGTAGCCGACATTGTCGAGGTCGTTGTGCTTGCCGCCGGCGCGGACGCATTTCTGCGCCGTGGTGGCGCGGACGTAAGGGCGCTTCTCCTGGCCGGTGAACACGTTCTTGAACTGCACCATGCCGGAGTTGGCGAACATCAGCGTGGGGTCGTTGCGCGGCACCAGCGGCGAGCTCTCCACCACCTGATGCCCGTTGCGGGCGAAGTAGTCGAGGAAGGCGGCGCGGATGTCGTTGCTGCTGGCCATGGCACGCTGGGTCTGTTGCAAACAAGGCGAAGGGACAGGAAGTAGCCCAGCCCTCCTGCCTCTGTCACCCCGGGGCGGTTCTGCCCGACAGCGCTATCGCCGGTACGGCAGCTGCAACAGTTGCCTTACCGGCAGTTTTGCCAGCCCCTTGGGGCCATGGACGATCACCAGCGCATCGGGACAGTGATCGAGGAACATCTCCCGGCAGCCGCCGCAGGGCGGCACCACGGCCAACGCGCGATCGGCCTCATCGGGCTTCGGATGACGCACCGCCACAACGGCTTCTATCCTGCCGTCGCCCTCCAGCAGCGCGCGGCCAAGCGCCACCGCCTCGGCGCAGATCGACAGCCGCCCCACCGTGGCGCCGAGGTGCAGGCCGGTCCAGATACGCCCGTCCTGTCCGCGAATGGCTGCCGCAACGGTATGCCAGAATGGCTTGTAGTGTCGCGCCAGAACGTCGTGCGCGGCGGCGATGAGGGCGTGGTCGGCCGAGGACAGGCTGAGACCGGACAGAACTGACATCGGGACGGGCTTGGCTTTCTTCGATATCCGCTTCAATAGCGGATCGAATGGCGGATTGGAATGCTGCATGCAATGGGCCCGGCGTCGCTCACTGCACCATCAGCCACACGCCGAACACCGCCATCGCACCCCCGCCGGCTCGTCCGACCCAGACGCCGCCGCGCAGCAGCTTCTCGACGAACACGAGCGCCGCGATTACCGCCACCCCTATGAGGTTCATCACGCCGACCGCGAACAGCAGTGCCATCAGGACCCAGCAGCAGCCGAGGCAATAGAGGCCGTGGCTAGCGCCCATGCGCAGCGCGCCATAACTGCCGTCGCGCCAGTGGTTGAGCACGAATGCGAACGGTGAACGGCATTGACGCAGGCAGGCGTTCTTGAGCGGCGTGAATTGATAGATCCCCGCCAGGATGAACAACACGCCGCCCGCCAGCGGACTGGTCAGCGCCAGCATCGGGGACAGCAGGGCGCCCTGCTGCAGCGCCCACTGCGCCGCCGTGGCCGCCAGACTGAAGACACCCCACACGACCAGATACCCGGCGACGAACATCGCCGTCGGCACGTAGGGTTGGTCGCGCTCCCGCTTCCGCCGCTGCAGCGCGGCAAACGTCAGGATCATCGGCGCCGCACTCGGCAACATCATGCCGAGCATCATCACCCACCACATGGCGAAGACCCACGGGGCGGCGAACGGCATCACCATGTCGGGCATGTCGGGCATATCGCTCATCGCGTCCATCGACATGTCCATGTTCTGACGGGCGATGAACAGGTACAGCCAGGCGATCGCCGTCACGCCGGCAAGCGCCAGCAGAACGACGGCGCGCTCGTGCCGCAGAAGCTGCGATGGTGCCAGCCTCACGCGCGCGGCCTACACCGCCCAGGCAAATGGCGCGAAGTGGCCGTTGTTGCCCTTGCCGACCATGTCGAGGTCGAGCCCGAACCCGTGCACATGCAGTTGCCCGGCACGCGCCAGTGCAAGACGCCTGCCGGCCGGATGCGCGGTATTGTCGATGTAGAACGGCTCGCCGCTGCGGTTGCGCGACGCCACGCCCTCGATCTCGAACGAGAGGACATCGGGAATTGAGACCGAGCGCTTCAGGCCTTCCATCTTGAACTCGATCGGCTTGAATGCCACGCCGCGGAAGTCGCTCACCAGGTTGCTGCGGATCATCGCCGGGAGGCCCGCCGGCGTCGCCGCTGACGATGGCGGACAGAGCCGCGCGCTGCGCCGTGTCGGCGCGCTCGTCCACCACGCCGGCGAAGACCCAGTCGCCGTCGGCCATGACCTTGCCGGAGCGCAGCACCAGCGCGAAGCACAGCCCCGCGAGATCGGTGCTGCCTCGCTGCCCCTTGTCGATGCGGAAGATCAGCGCGGCCGTGCAGTGGTCATGGGTCACCTCGGCCTGCGGATTGGTGAAGATGCACGGGCACAGATAGTCGCAGTTGCAGCTCTCCATGTATTCGCCGCTGATCTGCCAGTCTGATCCAGCCATCGCGTGCCTCCTATGCGTCCGCCTTCCACCAGCCGCGCCGCGGCCATGGCAACCCCAGGTTCTCCCGCAGCGTCGCGCCTTTGTAGTCCTTCTGGAAGATCCCGCGGCGCTGCAGTTCCGGCACCACGAACTTCACGAAATCCTCGAACGTGCCCGGCGTGTGCGTGCCGCCGACAACATAGCCGTCGCAGGCGCGCTCGACGAACCACTTCTCCAGCCGATCGGCGATCTCCTTCGGCCCGCCGACGATCGCCTCACGCGGGCGGCCACGCCGCGTCACGTTCAGGAAATCGCGCACCGTCGGATTGCGGCCGATCACCCGCATCACCCGGTCGCGCATCGCCTGCATGCCCGACATGCCTTCCAGCTCCCGGTCGCTGAACGGCTCGTCCATGCCCTTCGCCGCAAAGTCGAAGTTCAGCGCCTCGGACAGCAGCGACAGCCCATCGACCTCGCGGTACAGCTTGTCGATCAGCGCCATCTTGTCCTCGGCCTCGGACTTTGTCGCGGCGGCGACCGGATAGGCAATCGTATTGACCGTCACCAAATCCGGGTCGCGTCCAAGCCCGGCGATACCCTGCTTGAAGGCGGCATACCGTCGCTTGCCTTCCTCGAAGTCGGGATAGCCGACGAATACGGTCTCCGCCCAGCGCTCCGCGAACTGCTGGCCGCGATCGGACGAGCCCGCCTGGATGATGACAGGATGGCCCTGCGGCGAACGCGGTACGGTGAAGGTGCCCCGCGAGGACAGGTACTTCCCGCGATACTCCATGCGGTGCACCTTGTCGGGGTCGGCGAACAGACCGCTCTGCTTGTCGACAACCAGCGCATCGTCGTCCCAGCCATCCCAGCAGCCGAGTACGATCTCCATGAATTCGTCGGCACGGTCGTAGCGCAGGTCATGCGCCAGGTGCACCTCGCGGCCCATGTTCTGGGCCTCGCCGTCGTTGACGGACGTCACCACGTTCCACGCCGCGCGTCCTCCCAGCATGTGATCCACTGTCTGGAACCTGCGAGCGACATCGAACGGCTCGTAGTAGGTGGTCGAGGCGGTCGAACCGATGCCGAGACGCTGCGTGCCGAATCCCATCGCCAACAATGTCGCCACCGGGTCCATCTTCACGACGCGCACGCCGTTTGCCACGACCTGGGCCGGATTGCCGCCGTCGTAGATGTCGGGCATCGCCAGCCTGTCGTCGAAGAAGGCGAGCTGGAACTTTCCTTCCTCCAGCACCTGGCCGATCTTCTGGTAGTAGGCAGCCGTCGTGAAATCCGTCCGCGACTCCGGATGGCGCCACGAACTTGCCAGCGTCGTACAGTTCTGTGCCTGCAGGAAGCCCACCAGAACCATCTGACGCACGGCGTGTCCTTTCTTTCAGTCACACACTTATAGTCAGCCAACGTTCCACGATCGGCTTTCCTGACTTACGCTAGGTGAAGGGAATCACATGCGCAAGGACAATACCGTGTCCATATATGAACAGAACCTCGATCGCACGGCGGCGAATTATGTGCCGCTGTCGCCGGTTTCGTTCCTGGTACGCGCGGCTCGTGTGTATGGGCCGCGCGTCGCCGTGATCCATGGCGAACGGCGCTACACCTATGCGCAGTTCCTCGAGCGCGCGCGTCGGCTGGCATCGGCCTTGGCGGCGCCGGCGTGGGCAAGGACGATACCGTCGCGATCATGGCGCCCAACATTCCCGAGATGCTGGAGGCGCACTACGCCGTGCCGATGCTCGGTGCGGTGCTGTGCTCGATCAACATAAGGCTCGATGCGGGAGCAGTCGCGTTCATCCTGCAGCATTCGGAAGCGAAGGTCGTGCTGGTCGATGGCGAATTCGCCGAAGTGATGACGCGCGCCCTGGCGCAGAGCGGGCGTCGGATCCGAGTGGTGAACATCGACACCGAATATGAGGCGTTCATAGCGGGTGGCAGTGCGGAGTTTCCGGTGCG
The DNA here is from genome assembly GCA_963791495.1 of uncultured Alphaproteobacteria bacterium. GTDB lineage: Bacteria > Pseudomonadota > Alphaproteobacteria > Acetobacterales > Acetobacteraceae > JAMXLO01. Next base: position 57,465 of record CAWBST010000029.1, on the reverse strand, counting down.
GCTGCCCGACGATGAGTGGCAGGCGATTGCGCTGAACTACACGTCCGGCACGACCGGCAATCCGAAGGGCGTGGTGCTGCATCATCGCGGCGCCTATCTGAACGCATGCGGCAACGCTCTGACGTTCGGGCTGTCACCGCACAGCGTCTATCTGTGGACGCTGCCGATGTTCCATTGCAATGGCTGGACCTATACCTGGGCGGTGACTCTCGCCGGCGGCACGCATGTCTGTCTTCGCCGCGTGGAACCCGCGCCGATCTTCGCCGCAATCGCCGAACACGGCGTGACGCATATGTGCGGTGCGCCGGTAGTGCTGAGCATGCTGATCCATGCCCCCGAGGACGCACGCCGGCCGTTCCCTCAGACTGTGCAGATCGCCACCGGCGGTGCCGCGCCGCCAAGCACCGTCATTACGCGCATGGAGGCGATGGGCTTCGCGGTCACGCATCTTTACGGCCTGACGGAAAGCTACGGACCGTCCACTGTGTGCATGTGGCAGCCCGGTCTCGATGATATGCCGATCGAGCAGAAGTCGGCGTTCATGGCGCGGCAAGGCGTGAACACACCAACGCTGGAGGACGCCGCAGTGTTGGATCCTGCGACGATGACGCCGGTGCCGGCGGACGGCGCGACAATGGGCGAGCTCATGCTGCGCGGCAACACGGTGATGAAGGGGTATTTGAAGAATCCATCTGCCAGCGCCGAGGCGTTTGCCGGTGGCTGGTTCCATACCGGCGATCTCGCGGTGATGCATCCTGACGGCTACGTGGAGATCAAGGATCGCGCGAAGGACATCATCATATCGGGCGGCGAGAACATCAGCTCATTGGAGGTTGAGGAGGTGCTCTACCAGCATCCCGACGTGATGGAGGCGGCGGTCGTGGCTCGGTCCGATGAGAAGTGGGGCGAGACGCCGCAGGCCTTCGTCACACTGAAGCCTGGTGCGAGCGGTGTGACCGAGGCGGACATCATCGCCTGGTGCCGGATGCATCTCGCGCACTTCAAGTGCCCAAGGTTCGTCAGCTTCGGGCCGCTACCGAAGACTTCAACCGGGAAGATCCAGAAGTTCGAGCTGAGGGAGAGGACGCGATCCTGATCACGACATTACCAGCACGGAATCCAGCAATCGGCGGAGCGACCTGACGACATTTGGTCGATCCTGCTCCGCAAGCCTCCCGGCCCGTTCTGCAAAGCGTGTGTCAATCGTCGCGACCTTCTCAGTGCGTACGACGCAAGGGACCGGCAGACCTGCCTCAGCCAGGTCTGAAATCGTTATGTCACCTGGCCAGTGCGTCCGCCCGGCGCTGGTGATCATCAACACCCAAAGCACGCCAAAGCGTTCATGAACGTCAGGTGTGCTGATCACGAGGGCAGGCCGGTTGCGGTGTATAGGGCTATCGGCAAATGGAAATGCCACCCGCGCAACGTCCCACACAGAGAATGCGTGACGTTGGTGCGACGGCTGTCGACCCATTAGAAGTTCGCGAAAGCCCGCTCGTCTTCGTCGGTATCCCATTCCCAGAACGCCGCGAACGGGTCTTCGAAAGGAACGCCCTTTCGGGGCAGACGCGGTGATGCTTTGGTCAGCACCACCCGGCCGTCCTCGATCTCGTAGGCGAGTTCATCGCCTTCCTTCACGCCGAGCGCGTTGCGGACCGCTCGCGGAATGGTCGTCTGCGCTTTGGTGGTTAGCTTGCTCGTGATCATCGGTTGCCCTGGCGAGAAGCGCCCTTATGTAAGGACGCTCCTTACCAGACGCAAGCCTTCTACTCCGCCGCCTCCCTCTGCACCGGGATGTCGGTCGAGTAGCGCAGATGCACCGGTGCGTTGGCCTCCCACGGATCATTCAGGCCGAGCGACTTGCCGTGCTCCTTCACCGCGGGCATCACCTCCTTTACCAGAAGCTCGATGCACCGGCGCCGATCGACCGCGGACACGGTGCCGTCGTTGCCCCACAGGCCCATGATGCCGGGACGCGTGTGCTCGATCAGGTACTTCAGCCGCTCGATCACCTGGTCGGGCGTGCCCGCGACGATCATCGTGTCGTGGACCTGCTCCTCGAATGTGGGCTGACCGCGCGGGTTCTTCGCGCGCCCCACTGCGAACTCGACAAAGCCACGACGGCCGGACGGCGAGAAGTAGCCGGACGGGTTGGCCCACACCGGATGCGCGAGCCCGGTGAACTCGCCCTGCATCCACATGAACTGCCGCGCGTTCTGCAGCGCCTTCTCTTCGGTGTCCTGCACGTGCACGCGGATCAGGTAGCCGAAGTTCTCGGGACCGGCGGTGTAGCCGACATCCGCAGCCGCCTTCGAGTAGGTGTCCCAGATCGTCTTTGTCGCGTCGATCGCGGTGTTCAGCGCAATGTACGGATAGCGCTGCTGCGCGGTCCAGATCACCGTCTCGCGCGACAGGACGCCTGGTATCCACACCCGTGGATACGGCTTCTGCAACGGCACCGCCCACGGGTTCACCACGCGATGCTGGTAATGCGTGCCTTCCCAGCGGAACGGACCCGGAGTGGTCCAGGTCTTGGTGACGAGATCATGCGCCTCGACGAAGCGCTCCCGGTTGTACGCAGGGTTCACCCCGTTGGCCAACTGCTCCTGTCCGCCGCCGCGCACGAAGCCCGACACCACCCGGCCTTTCGAGACCATGTCGATCATCGCAATCTCTTCGGCGAGCTGCACCGGATTGTCCGACAGCGGCAGCGGGTTGCCGAGGAAGACGATCTTCGCGCGCTTCGTCACCGCCGCGAGGATCGCGCCGAACATGTTGGTCCGGGCCTGCATGCAGAACGGTGCATTGTGGTGTTCGTTCAGCATGATGCCGTCGACGCCCCACTCGTCGGCCATGATGTATTCTTCGAGGTACTCGTTGTAGAGCCGGCTCGCCGCCACCGAATCGTAGTGGCTGTTGGAGAAGGTCAGCGCGGTCGCGCCGTATTTCAGGCCCTCCTTCGCATCGTAGGCGGCCATCGGCTGTTCAGTGAAATACATCAGGTGCATGGCGCGCTCCCTTCAGTTCGCGTTGACGAACGTCGAAACGAGCCTGGCCAGCTCGTCCGGCTTTTCCATATCGACATAATGCCCGCAGCTGGACACGGTTTCCAGCCGCGCGTTACGCAGCGCCTTCACGTAGGCATCGCCCGCGCTCTTCGGCACGTGCTTGTCATCGTCGCCCCACACCACCAGCGCCGGCGTCTTCACCCCGCCCAGCAGGTGCGGCAGAGTCTGGCTGTACATGTACGGTTTCCACGCGGTGCGGAATACCATCTCGCGGCAGATGTCCCACTGCTCGAGCTGATCCGTCGATACGTCGCCGTAGATACGCGTGAATGCCGCCTGATCGTGGAAGCCAGCCTGCGGATAATCGAGATAGGACACGATCGCCTGGTCCGCGATGTAGCCGTCAGGCGGGTTGATCCCCATTGCGCCGACCAGCACCAGCTTGCGGTACGCGGTCGGCGACTGGGTGGCCATCTCGGCGGCGATCCAGCCGCCGAAGCCGAGACCCACCAGCGACACGTCGCTCAGACCGAGATCGCCGAGCAGCCAGCTGTGCATCGCGGCTATGTCACGCACGCTGCGCAGCCATTGCGGCCGCTCCGACTTTCCCCAGCCGGGATGATGCGGCACCAGCACATCGAAGCTCCGCGCCAGCGTATCGTAGAACGATAGGCGATCCGGCGTGCCGATGTCGTGATGCAGAACCAGCACCGGCCGACCGCTGCCGCCGCGCGTCAGGTGCAGCTTGGTACCCGCGATTGGAATCGTGGTCTCGTTCCAGGTCACGCTGCTCGGCATCAAGATCCCCTTCCACCCACTTGCGTTGGGCGCAGGATACTCATCGGTAGCCTCGCTTGTCCAATCGCTCAGCTGTGCCATAAAGCGGCACGAACAAAAGGAGGCGCGGCGATGCCAGGTCTGGCCGGAAAGGTTGCAATCGTAACGGGTGCAAGCCGAGGGATCGGCGCCGCCGCTGCGCTTGCGCTTGGCGAGGCAGGCGCGTCGGTGGTGCTTGCGGCGCGCACCACCGCACAGGCAGAGGCGAATGCGCGCCAGATCAACGCAGCCGGCGGCAAGGCGGCAGCGATCGCATGCGACGTGTCGGATTACGCCGCGTGCCAGCGGCTTGTGCAGGAAACGACGGAGCGCTTCGGGCCGCCTGATGTTCTGGTGAACAACGCCGGTGTCATCGAGCCGATCAGCATGGTCGGTGAAGCCGATCCCGCCGAATGGGCGCGCAGCATCGAGATCAACCTGATCGGCGCATATTACGTCATCCGTGCGGTGCTGCCCGGCATGATCGAGCGTGGACATGGCGATATCATCAACGTGTCTTCGGGTGCCGCGCATCGGCCGCTGGAAGGCTGGAGCGCTTACTGTGCCGGCAAGGCGGGATTGGCGATGCTGACGCGCTCGATCGACCTGGAGCATCGCCCGGCCGGCATTCGCGTGTTTGGATTTCAGCCAGGCACGACGGACACCGACATGCAGGTGACGATCCGTGCCTCGGGCGTCAACATGGTCAGCAGAATCCCGCGCGAGCAACTCACACCCGTTGCGCATCCAGCGCGGGCGATCGTGTATCTGTGCAGCGAGGAGGCCGACGATCTCGCCGGCAAGGAGTTTGCGCTGGGCAACGATGACTTCCGTCGTCGCATCGGCCTTGAGTGAACCCGTGTTGCACCACTGCGCACAAGCTCTCACTCGTCATTCCCGCGCAAGCGGGAATCCAGCATTCCGAGGTCCGTCCCGTTGCCCGGGATTCCCGCTTGCGTGGGAATGACGAAGGGAGGAGGCGTCTGGCTACGCTGCCTGACAGGTGTTCTTACGCCATCGTCAGTCCGCCGGACACGCTGATCGTCTGGCCTGTCATGTACTCCGCATCGTCCGACAGCAGGAATGCGATCATCCCGGCGTAGTCGTCCGGCTTGCCCAGCCGCCGCAACGGAATGGCCCGCGCCAATGCATCGCCGATCGAGGGGGACGCCGCGCGGAAATTGTCGAACAGCGGCGTGTCGGTCGGTCCGGGACACACCACGTTCAGCGTGACGCCCTTGCGCGCCAGTTCGCGCGCCAGCGTCTTGGTGAAGGCGATGATGCCGCCCTTGCACGCTGAGTACACCGCCTCGCCTGACGAACCCACCCGTCCTGCATCGGACGACACATTCACCACGCGGCCGAACCCGCGTTCGGCCATGCCGCGCGCAACGACGTGGTGCATGTTCAGCGGGCCATACAGGTTGATCTGCACGACCTTGTCCCACAGCGCACGGTCGGTATCGAGGAAGTCGATCGGCGTGTCCCAACCCGCGACATTCGCCAATCCCTGCACCGCGCCAAAGGCGGCCTCGAACGACGCGACCGCCGCGGCGACCTGCGCGCGATCGGTGATATCGACGCGATACGCCTGCGCCTCGCCGCACTGTGCGGCAGTCGCCTGCGCGCCGGCTTCATCGAGATCGAAGATCCCCAGCACGCAGCCTTCCTGCGCCAGGCGCAGCGCGGCAGCGCGGCCGATGCCGCTCGCGCCGCCGGTGAGAATCACCCGCCTGCCATTCAGTCCGCGCATGTTCAGGCTGAATGAAATGCGATCGTGCGCAATTCGATGCTCTCGCGCGGCAGCACATCGACGCGCCGAGAGATCGTTGTGCTCTGTTGGTCCATGCGTGCCTGTCCCATCTCGCTCAGCAGCTCTGGATCACCTTGAACTCGACCCTTCGGTCCAGCGCATCGGACAGATCGTCCGCCCCGGTGCCGATCAGATTGTTCTTCGATCCGACGCCCGTGGCAATCAGGTGGCCCTGCAAGGAAGGTGCATCCGTCTCGAGCCGGCCTTTCACATATTCGGCGCGCAACTGCGACAACTGATCATTGAGCACGGCGGACCCCGTCGGGCTGCTGTTGCCTGTCACCTGCAGGCAGGCCTTCCGGCTCGCGCTGTGAGTGGCGATCTCTCTCAGCCACATGTCGTAAGGCCCGGTCGTCTGCTGTGCGGTGTCGAGCGAGGTCGTTCCCGGACGGAACAGGATCTTCACCCCGAGTGCATTGCTGTCGAGCCCGTAATCGACCACCCGCCCGAACGCATCCTCGGCCTGGTCACGCTGGCCAAGTTTCCAGTTCGTCAGATAGAGACCGTTGTATACACGCAGCTGATTGCCGGCCGGCGTCTTCTCTGCCGTCGTGTAGAGGTCGAGCGCTTCGCGATAACGGCTCGTGTCGTAGGCGTTGATCGCCTCGCTGACGAGAGACGCTGTCATGATGCCGTTGAGGTAGGTCTGGCTGATCGGATCGCCGACCTTGGTGGCCTGGCATGTGTCGATATAGCTCTTGACGCTGGTGTCGTTGGTCCAGCCCGGACTGTCGCGGAAGAATCCGGTCGGCGTTGTGTCGACACCGTCCATGCGCGCACGCGCCACGCCCTTGGCGACTGTCTTGCCGGCGCGCAGGTCCACCATCACCAGGCAGAACCTGTAACCCTCGCGCGTGCCGGCGGTCTGGCCCTGAGCATTCACCGGGGTGAACGTGCCGACCATCACGTCGGGACCCTTGCTGACCGCTGCGGCTGAGAAGGGCTGGATGTCGAACTGCGGATACTTCGCCTGCGCCAGCGCGATGATCTGGTTCTGAATCTGCTGCGTTGCCACCGACTGCTCGCCGGTCACGCCGTTCACTAGCGGATCGATCACCACGACCTGGCGCTGCTGGGGACCGACAGGTGCGCCGGAGAAGACCGCGTTCGCGGCATTCAGCACGGCCTGGGGAAACGGCACCGGCTGTACCGGCGGTGGCGATGCTGGCGGTGCTGCCGCCGCGATGGGTGCAGGGGTCTGGGCGGTTGGTGCGCAGCCCACGAGCAGGGACACCACTGCGCCGGCGAGCCATGAACGGCGGCCAGGAGTTCCCGAATGGGACGAATGGTCAGGACCGGCACTCGGTCCGCAAAGCCGCGAGATCCGCATCGGACAATGTTTCCCCCAGTTGAGCTCGACTGACGATATTGGCACATTTTTGCGATTGGGCTGTGACCGGACGCACTTGCGGCGTTTTCGCAACGGTGGGCTCGGGGATGCGTACGATCACCATTGCGAGATCGGCGGCAAGCCGCGTTGTGCCCCCGTCGATGCGTGCCCGCAGGGCATCCAGATAGTCGGCTTCCGGTTCGGTATCAGGCCGCTGGCCAAGTTCGAGCGGTGTGGCTGCGCCGAACCCGACGACCAGTCGTGCGCCTTGTGGCGGCGTGGCGATCCACTCCACCGACCTGCGGCCGGTTGCGCCCGATTGGCCTGGACGCAGCAGGTGGCGCACTGCGCCGTCGAGCTGGTAGAGGTCGACGTAGACCGCGGGCAGGGTCGTGGCGACGCTGATCGCGACCCGCGACCCGCTCGCCACGTTCGGCCTATCAAGCCGGACTGCGAAGGTCGGCGGCGTGGTCTCCCACGTCGCTCGGACCACGGGCGCCAGCGTCGCAAGCACGGAGCAGCCGGACCGGTCGACGCGGGTCACGTCATCGGCGACGTAGCCCACATTGTGCAGGTCCTGGAAAAACCGATCGAGGTCCTGACCGGCGGTCGCGAAACCGGTCGCGCGGACGCCATTCCTCTCGGCCGCAAGACGCAGCACTGAGCAGGGCAGCGACTTGGCCACATCCTGCGCCTGGTCGAACGGTGAGGGCGCGGCGGGCGCCGGAGCTGGCGGCACGGGCGCCGGCTCGGCGGGCACCGGCGGCACGGCCACCGGCGGCGGGGTCGCGATCGCTTCTTGCTGCGGCGGTTGCGGCTCGGGCGCCGGAGCAGCCGTCTCCGGCGGCGGAGCCTGCACCTGATCGGGAGCTGTCGCAGTCTGCACCGGTGTGCTGACACTCGTGGGCGGCGGCGCGACCGGACTGCTCAGCATGACATACGCGGCACCGGCCAAGGCCACGGTGCCAAGCCCGGCCATCGTGAGCCACGCGGTACGGCGCGTACGGGGTGCGGCAGCGGGCGCGATCCGACCTGGCGCGGGATCGCTCGGCACGCCGGCCGGCTCGTCCGGCCGGAGGATGCCGAGCATCGCGTCCGCGCTCTGCGGCCGCCGCGCCGCGTCGACCGCCAGCGCCGCATCGATCGCCGCCAGCAGAGTTGGCGGATAGCGTCCGCCACCGATGGAGGCGGCCGACGGCTGCGGATCCACCCGTCCGGCCGCCAGCGAATTCTGCCGCGCCAGCGAGTCCATAACGGTGCCGCCGATCGCCCGGTAGCACACCGCCCCGATCGCGTAGATATCCGAGAACTCGCCCTGCCGCAGGCCAAGTACCTGCTCGGGCGGTCCGTAGCCGCCGGAATAGATCTGGGTATAGGTCGTGGCCTCGCTGGGAGTCGCCTGCCGCGTGGCGCCGAAATCGATCAGCACCAGCCGATCGCCCTCGCGCAGGATGACGTTGGCCGGCTTGATGTCGCGGTGCACGAGGCCGGCCCGATGCACGACTCGGATGCTCGACAGCAACTGGGTCAGCAGCGACCGCACGCGAGTCGGAGCGAGACCGCCTGGCTCCTGGCGGAACACGCTGGCGAGGCTGGGACCCTCGACGTAGTCCATCACCAGGAAGCAGGTGCCGAACGCCTCGAAGTAGGTCTGCACGCGCACGATGCCGTCGCCTGCGCCGGCGACACGGCCGAGATGGACCAGCGCCTGCGCCTCGCGCAGGAAGCGCTCGCGGCACTCCTCGAACAGCGCGGCGTCTTCGATCGTGCTCGGCCGCACGGTCATGTGCTCGCGGCTCGCGAACTGCCGCGGGTAATACTCCTTGATGGCGAAACGCTGATCCAACAGATCGATCGCGAGATAGGTGATGCCGAAGCCGCCGCTGCCCAGGATCCGCTCGATACGGTAGCCATTGACGACCGTGCCCCGCGGCAGGGCAAAGCTGGGCCACGGCGCTTCGGCCTCTGGGCGCTCCTGTCTCCTGGTGTCGTCGCTCACGTGTGCGACATAGCAACAGGCGGAGGCGCCGCGCCACTGGCGTTCACTGTCCCGAGGGAACCGCCATGACACCGACGCCCAGACTGGTACTCACCGCTATTGCCGGGACCGCAGCCTATCTCGGCCTGGCGATCCTCGGCTGGGGTGGCTTTGCCGCCTTCTTCTCCCACCCTCCCCTGACCGCACTTACGATCGTGGTTGTGGTCATGACCGGGGTGTCGCTGTTCTCCGCCGGCAACCTCAGTCCGGGCGAACGCGAGGATCGCAGCAATCGCTGGGTTCTCGCGGCCTTTGCCGTGATCGGACTGCTGAACGGCTATCTGCCGGCCCTGACGGATCGCCTCGACTTCTGGACATTCGGCGGCGATGGGGTCCGATGGCTGGGAGTCGTTCTGTTCACCGCCGGCGGCGCGGTGCGACTTTGGCCGGTATTCGTCCTGGGCCGACGGTTCAGCGGGCTCGTCGCCATCCAGCCGGGACACACGCTGGTCACCACAGGGATCTACAGCATCATCCGACACCCCAGCTATCTGGGACTGCTGGTCAGCTCACTCGGCTGGGGGCTGGCGTTCCGGTCGGGGGTCGGTGTCATGCTGGCTGTGCTCACCCTGGTCCCCGTCGTCGGGCGCATCCGCGCGGAGGAGGCGCTGCTGCGCTCTGAGTTCGGTGCCGAGTACGATGCCTATCGCGGCCGCACGTCGCGGCTGATTCCCGGGCTTTATTAGGAGCAAGCAGACCCGGCGCGGGCTGCCGGATGGGCATCGATCGGCATAACTCGGGGATCGGTAGGCACCATATCGTAAGGAATATGCGATACTGTGATGCCTGCTCGTGACGGAGCGAAGGTGTCGGCGATGAACACAGTGCGCGTTGTTCTACTCGGTGTCGCTGCCGCGCTGCTGGCAAGCACCGCATCTGCCCAGACACTCGGTCCTGGTACGGCGGCCGAGGTTTCGGCCTTTGGCGGGCGATCAGTCGGCGCTGATCGGCAGGTTGCAGCTCGCCATCCAACGCCGCTGGCTATTGTTGGCGGGCTGTCGGTCGGCATCTGGACCCGAGTTGCGCCACCATACGACGTAACGGCAAATCGCAACGCCGCGGCGAACCCACTCCCTTAGCCCCACTCCCGAGGGTAAAACCGGGAGGCGCCGCGCCTCCCGGTTCGCATTGTCAATTACGCGGCGTGCAGCAGCTCAAGTGCGTCCTCGTAGACCGTCATGTTCTTGCCGTAAGAGACCGCCGCGGCTTGGCAGCCACAGACCAAGTGCATCCAGCGCCACGGCTCGCGAGTGGCGTGGAACTCCTCGATGACCGCCTGGTGATGCTTGAAGGCGTGCATCTCTGTGAAGTTGTCGTGGCAGACGATCTGGGCGAGGCGGTTGATCAGCACCTGCGGGTCATAGCGCAGGTTCACGTACTGCTGGGCGAGGTTCACCGTCCCCTTCACCTCCGGCACCGCGCGCATCATCCCCAGGTTGGACACCTTCGACCAATCGGTCGGCGGCTGGTTGTAGATGCTATGGGTGATCGCCTCCAGCAGGTCCTCCTGCGACCGATGCGGCAAGGCGGCGACCGCGTCCATGTCCGGCTGGATGGTCGGCTCCATCCGGTACTGGGTGGACTTCACCTCCGGGCCGGTGTGCCACAGCAGCAGGGTCAGCAGCTTGTTCTTCATGCTGAAGCCGTCGAGCCGGAGCAGGTAGCGGCGCAGGTTGGCGCTGGTGTGCAGGTGCACGTCCATCGGGTTGCCGGTGAGCGAGCGCAGGAACAGGCCGGCCGCGCCGATCGACAGCGCCTCGCCTGCACCCTCCAGCGACAGCCCGTCGGCCAGAGCCTGGGCGATCAGCTTGGGGATCTCCGGGTAGGTCGTGCAGCCGCGAATGGCTTCGCCGAGCTCGCCGATCCGGGCGGTCTCGTCGTCACCGGAGCGCTGGCGCAGGACGCGACCCAGCAGGTTGTGCTGCTCGATCAGGGCGTCGACCTCCGGCACCAGCCGCTGGGTGGGGAAGCGCGCGACATAGCGCACGGCCGGGCGGAACAGGACCTTGAGATGCTCCGTCCCGAGCGTCTCCAGTCCACGCCAGAGATAGCCGGGGAACAGGAAGTAGTGGTCGTCGAGCGTGTTTTTCGGCAGCGCCACGCTCATCAGCAGGTCGAACGCCTCGATCGCCGGGACATGGTCCCACAGCCACAGGAAGATGTGGTCGGCCTTGTTGCTCTCGCCGCGGCCGCAGGCCTTCAGGAAGGCCTCCTTGGCCGCCTCGATGCCTTCTGCGCTGATGGTCTCGCCCGAGCCGTCATTGGCGAGATCGGCCGACCGGCTGGTGTCGGTGCCGGTGGGATCCAGCGGGGCGAACTCCAGCAGGCTGAAGGGCGAGGTCACCGGGTCGTTGACGTGCTTGTTGGACAGCGCCACGTGCTGGAGGACGGGCAGGAAGCGGTCCTCGCCTTCCAGCCGCCCGACCAGATTGGTGATCGCGTGCAGGCCGGCGAGCGGATGCAGCGGGCCGCCGTGATGGCCGGGCGGCAGGTCGGCGGAGCGCACCACCGCAAGCGCCGAGGCGGTCAGCATGGTCTTGGGGGCGACTCCGGCACGCAGTTTTTCCAGCGTGCGGTCCAGGATTTCGGCGGGTGGCGTCTGCTCGATGAACTGGACCAGCGGTTCGATCGTTTCGGGATACTGGACGCGTGCGTGCATTACGGACTCCTCGTCGGTGCGTCTGCGCAGAGCAGGCGGCGGTGGGAATACTCGCCTTGCCGTGTCTCACTCAGCAGCTGCCGGAGGAGGGGCAACACGAGGGACGCTTTGGTTTCTCACGCAATCGTCGGACGAGACGGGCAAAGTGTCAATGTTTGGGTTGTGGTGCTTCGATAGGTTCTTTCTGCGTTCAATTGCAGGAAGGAATTGAAAACACGAATGCAGACATATAACGGCGTATTCGTCCGTCTCTCCGCGCGGATAATCAACGTGCGCTTTAGCCGTCGCCAAATACATTTGGCTCCGGCATTGCGGAGAACGATAGGTCGGAAGCGAATCCTGGGATGTCCTTGGCCTTTTATTGCCCTGGGACTCGGTAGCCGCAGACCAGCTTGAACCTGATGTGCCCTTGCTCGCCACCGGAGATGCCGGAGATGCACGCCGCTTGCACCCTCCCCGTCCCGAGGCTACATCCGCCCCTCGTCTCGCGAGCCCGGGCCTGGAATGGGCATGCCCGGCCGCGAGCGCCTGCGTATCCGGCAGGCCTCAACCGAAGGAGACAAAAATGCCCAAGATGAAGACCAAGTCGTCGGTCAAGAAGCGATTCAAGATCACCGCGACCGGCAAGGTGAAGGCCGGCCCCGGCATGAAGCGCCACAACCTCTCCGCCCGCACCCAGAAGGCCAAGCGCAGCAACCGTCGCATGCAGACCCTCACCGTCATGGACGCCCGCACCGTGAGGGGCTGGGCGCCATACGGGCTGGACTGAGGGAGCAGGCACATGGCACGCGTCAAGCGGGGCACCACCACCCATGCGCGGCACAAGAAGGTCCTCGAGCAGTCGAAGGGCTTCCGCGGCCGCACCTCCACCACCTTTCGCGCGGCGAAGCAGCGGCTGGAGAAGTCGCTGCAGTACGCCTATCGCGACCGGCGCAACAAGAAGCGTGACTTCCGCGGACTATGGATCCAGCGGATCAACGCGGCAGTGCGCGAGCACGGCCTCACCTACAGCCGGTTCATCGATGGGCTGAAGAAGGCCGGCATCGAGATCGACCGCAAGGTACTGGCCGCCATCGCCTATGACGATGCCGCGTCGTTCGCGGAGATCGTCAAGAAGGTGCAGTCCTCACTCTGAAGCGTCATCCCTGCGAAAGCGGGGATCCAGGCGTGCGTCCCGATCGCGCCCGCCTGGATTCCCGCTTGCGCGGGAATGACGGTATGTAGCGGCCGCCATGACCGACGATCTGCAAATCCTCCAATCGGACACCGAGTCCGCCCTTGCCGCGGCATCCGACATGCGCGCCTGGGACGCCGTCCGCGTCGCCACTCTCGGCCGCAACGGTCGCCTCACGGGCCTGCTGCGCGATCTGGGCAAGACCGCGCCCGATCAGCGCCGGGAGCGCGGCGCCGCGCTGAACCTGCTCAAGGACACCCTGACCGCCCTGATCGAGGCCCGCCGCGGCGAACTGGAAAGCGCCGAACTCGACAACCGCCTCGCCGCGGAGCATCTCGATCCCACCCTGCCGCCACGCCCGCGTGAGACCGGCCTGATCCACCCGATCAGCCGCACCATGGAGGAGATCGCTGCCATCTTCGGTGCCATGGGTTGCGAAATTGCCGAGGGGCCCGACGTCGAAGCCGACTGGATGAATTTTTCCGCGCTCAACATTCCAGCGCACCACCCATCCCGCGCCGACCAGGACACGTTCTACTTGCCCGCGCAGGGCAACAAGCCGCCGCCGGTGCTGCGCACGCAGACCTCGCCGGTGCAGATCCGCACCATGCTGACGCGTCCGCCTCCGCTCCGCGTCATCGTCATCGGCCGCACCTATCGCGCCGACCACGACGCGACGCATTCGCCAATGTTCCACCAGTGCGAAGGCCTGGTGCTCGACCGCGACCTGACCCTCGGGCACCTGAAGGGCGCACTGATCGACTTCCTGCGCACCTTCTTCGCTATCGCCGACCTGCCGATGCGCTTCCGCTCCAGCTACTTCCCGTTCACCGAGCCCTCGATGGAGGTGGACATCGGCTGGAATCGCCGCACCGGCGAACTCGGCAAGGGCGGCGACTGGCTGGAGATCCTCGGCAGCGGCATGGTGCATCCGCGCGTACTGGCCAATTGCGGCATCGATCCGCGCGAGTGGCAGGGCTTCGCATGGGGCATGGGCGTCGAGCGCATCGCCATGTTGAAGTACGGCATGACCGACCTGCGGCCCTTCTTCGAATCAGACATCCGCTGGCTGCGTCACTACGGCTTCAATCCGCTCGCGCCGACCATGCTGCATGAGGGCGTGTGAGCGAATGCGCGCCGCCACTCGCTTCCATCGTCATGGCCGGGCTTGGCCGCTGGCCATCCACGTCTTCTCATGCCCGCACCAGCAAAGACGCAGATGGCCGGCACAAGGTCGGCCATGACGGGTACGGGGCCTCGGACATGAAGTTCTCCCTCTCGTGGCTGAAAACGCATCTCGATACCGACGCGACGCTCGACCAGATCACCGAGACGCTGACCCGCATCGGCCTGGAACTGGAGGACGTGGAGAATCGCGGCGCCGCGCTCGCCCAGTTCCGCATTGCGCGCGTGATCGAGGCGGTGCAGCACCCGAACGCCGACCGGCTTCGCGTGTGCACTGTCGATACCGGCAGCGACACCGTGCGCGTGGTGTGTGGAGCGCCGAACGCGCGCACCGGCATGAAGGGTGTGTTCGCGCCGCCGGGCACGTTGATTCCCGGCACCGGCATCACGCTGAAGGTCGGCGAGATCCGCGGCGTGCGCAGCGCGGGTATGCTGCTGTCCGCACGAGAGATGGGTCTCGGCGAAGACCATGCCGGCATCCTCGATCTGCCCGAGGATGCGCCGGTCGGCGCCGTGTACGCGCAATGGGCCGGTCTCGACGATCCGGTCATCGATGTCAGCGTCACGCCGAACCGCGGCGACTGCTTTGCCGTGCGCGGCATCGCGCGCGATCTCGTCGCCGGCGGCATCGGCACGCTGAAATCCTGGCAGCCGCCGAAGATCGCGCCCATGTTCCGCGGCGGCCCGCGCTGGCAGATCGACTGGCCCGAGGCGTGCCCCTGGATCCTCGGCCGCACCATCCGCAACCTGCGCAACGACGCCAGCCCGCAATGGCTGCAGGACCGGCTGATGTCGGTTGGCCTGCGCCCGATCAACACTCTGGTCGATATCACCAACTTCTTCACCATCGACCTCGGCCGCCCGTTGCACGTGTTCGACGTGGCGAAGCTCACCGGCGATGTGCTGACCTTGCGTCCCGGTCGTGGCGAGACATTGCGGGCCCTCAACGGCCGCGATTACACCGTCGCCGCGGAGGATTGCGCGATTGCCGATGCCGCCGGCGTGCAGTCGATGGCGGGCGTGATCGGCGGCGAGCCGACCGGCTGTGACGGGACCACGACCTCGGTCTTCATTGAGTGCGCGCTGTTCGATCCGATCCGCGTCGCACTGACCGGCCGCCGCCATCAGATCGTTTCCGACGCGCGCCAGCGCTTTGAGCGTGGCATCGATGCCGCGCTGATGCCCGACGCAGTGGAAGCCGCCACGGCGATGGTGCTGGAACTTTGCGGCGGCGAGCCGGGCGAAGTCGTCGAGGCAGGCGCTCCTCCAGCGTGGCAGCGCACCGCAACCCTGCGCCTCGAGCGCATCGCCGGACTTGGTGGCTCGGACATTCCGCCCGACGAAGCGGTCGCATCGCTGCAGCGCCTGGGCTTCGCCGTGCAGAGCCGCGACGCCACGCGCGTCACCGTCGCCGTGCCGTCGTGGCGCAACGACATCGCCGCGGAGATCGCGCTCGAACAGTCGGAGACGCTCGATCCCGCCATTGCCGCGAAGGCAGCCGCGGGCTGTGCCGAGATCGAACCGGAGTGCGATCTGGTCGAGGAAGTGCTGCGCCTGCGTGGCCTCGATGCTATCCCGCCGGTCTCGCTGCCACGCGCATCACCGGTTCCTGTTGCCACGCTGACGCCGAAGCAGGCGCGCACAGAGCTGGTTCGCCGCACCCTCGCTGCGCAGGGCCTGACCGAGTGCGTCACCTTCAGCTTCATGGCGCAGGCCGAAGCGGCGCTGTTCGGCGAAACGCCGGAATCGCTGCGCCTGACCAACCCGATTGCCGCCGATCTCGACCAACTGCGCCCCACGCCGATTGCTTCGTTGGCACTCGCCGCAAAACGCAATGCGGCACGCGGCTATCCCGATGTGGCGCTGTTCGAGATCGGACCGGAGTTCGCAGTCGACGCCGCGGAGAACCAGCGTTGGATCGCCGCCGGTCTACGTGCCGGCGTAACGCCACGCAACTGGCAGGCGCCGTCGCGACCGATCGATGCGATGGACGCAAAGGCCGATCTGTGGGCCGTCATGACTGCGGTCGGTGTGCCGCTCGATGCGCTGGTGCTGACGCAGGATGCCTCGGGCTTCTATCACCCCGGTCGCTCGGCCACCGTGCGTCAGGGACCGAAGACCGCACTGGGAAGCTTCGGCGAACTGCATCCACGCGTGCTGGCCGCATTGGATCTCGTCGGACCCGTGGTCGCGTTCCAACTCGACCTCGATGTGGTCGGCCAACCCAAGCGTCGTCGCAGGGCCGCGCCCGATCTGTCACCGTTCCAGCCGATCCGCCGCGACTTCGCGTTCCTGGTCGACAGTACGGTGACAGCGGACGCCGTGCTGCGCGCCGCGCGAGGCGCCGATCGCGCGCTGATCACCGGCGTGTCGCTGTTCGACCTCTATCAGGGCGACCGCCTGCCATCCGGCAAGAAGTCACTGGCGATCGAGGTCGTGTTCCAGCCGCGTGAACGCACACTGACCGATGCCGAGATCGAGGCCGCCAGTGAGAAGGTGGTTGCCGCGGTGGCAAAGGCGACGGGCGCCACGCTGCGCTGATGGCCGGCGCAGCGTGACATCGAGAGGCAGCTACACACCCAACGCTTTCAACGTCGCGCCGTCAGCCTTGCCCGTGACCTTCAGTTTGTGCTGCTTCTGGAACGCCTTCAACGCCGCCGCTGTCTTGGGTCCCATGTGACCATCGACGTTGAGTTGCGCGCCGTTGTTGTTCAGCGCCGTCTGCACGGTCGCCACGCGGTTCTGGTGCGCCATGGGCTTCGCTGTCGGCGCGGGCGGCGGTGGTGGCGGAGTTGCAGCCGCGACAGGTGCTGGTTCGGGCATGGGCGGCGGCGGTGCGGCATTCTGATCCGACCCGCAACCGGCCAGGCCGGCGACCGCGAGACAGCAGGCAACGAGAGCAAGCTTGTGTATATGCATGGGGTTCTCCGGCACGTCGTGGCACGCGGGCGAATCGGTTCAGGCCAATTCGCGGCCAACGTGCATATCCGTGGCCCTTGTTGCAAGCACAACATGCAGTTCGCACGCATGCGTCGCTCGCGCTACGCTTCGCCCTGCATGTAACCCGTACGTAACAGGAGAGCGACATGCTGCGCGAGGAACTGGTGTTCGTTGGTACCTGCGACATCGCTGGCCACGTCCGTGGCAAAGGTTACCCCGCTCGCGAGATCGACGCTCGGCGACACAAAGGTGTTGGCTGGACCCACTCCAACCTGATGCAGACCGCGTTCGGTCCGATCCTCGACACGCCGTTCGGCACTGCCGGCGACCTGATGATCGTGCCCGATCCGGCAACCGAGGTGCGGGTGGATTTCGGCGACGGTTCCGCGCCGGAGCACTTCTTCCTGGGCGACATTCGCAACACCGACGGGACACCATGGGAGTGCTGCCCGCGCGAATTCCTGCGCCGGGCCATCGAGGCGTTGAACGCGGCGTCAGGCCTGCGCCTTGTCGCCGCGTTCGAGCAGGAGTTCGTCTACACCGGCAACCAGCATCGCGACGGCGATGCGTACAGCCTGAACGCGTTCCGTCGCCAGGGAACGTTCGGCGAAAGCTTCGTCGCCGCAGTGCGCGCTGCCGGCGTGACACCGGATTCGTTTCTCGCCGAATACGGCACGCGGCAGTTCGAGGTGACGGTGGCGCCGGCGCCCGCACTGACCGCGGCAGACCAAGCGGTGATCACCCGCGAGATGGCGCGCGGTGCGGCGCATCGGCACGGGTTCCGCGCCTCGTTCTCGCCGATGCCCGAAGCGTCCGGCGTCGGCAACGGCGTGCACATCCACATGAGCCTGCAGGATGCGTCCGGCGCGCCCGTGACGTATGCGGCGACAGGACCCATGGGACTCAGCATGGCGGCGCAGCATTTCTGCGCGGGCGTGCTGCAGCATCTGCCGGCGATCTGCGCGATCACCGCGCCCTCGCCTGTTTCGTATCTGCGGCTCACGCCGAACCGCTGGGCGCCGACACTGATCGATATCGTGCAGCAGGATCGCGGCGCGGCCCTGCGCGTCTGCCCTGTGTTTGCGTCATCCGATCCCGCCGACACCGCGCGGCAGTTCAACCTCGAGTTCCGCGTCTGCGATGCCGCCGCCAGCCCTTACATGGCACTCGGCGCCGTCATCTTCGCCGGCGCGGACGGGCTGCAGCGCAAGCTCGGCTTGCCGCCATCGGCTGACGGTGTTGACGAACTGCCGCATTCGCTCAGCCAGGCGCTCGACAACATGGCGGCGAGCAAGGCGGTGGCGGGCTGGTTCGGGCCGGTATTCCTGGAGGCGTATCTGCGCCACAAGCGCTCGGAAGTGAAGCACGTGGCTGAATGGGCCGTGAACGAGCTCTGCAACCGTTACGCCGAGGTCTACTGATCAGTCGGAACCGGGCTGTCCCCTCGGCGTTGTGACGCGGGGAGACCTGCGATGCTGCTTGTTTATGTGCGCGTGCTGATGATCGCGAGTGTCGCACTCTATCTGGTGCCGACCGGAGCGCACCTGTTCGAGCTGCCCGGCAAGATGGCGATGTCGCCGACCGACTACATGGTCATGCAGACGATCTACACCGGATGGGCCCTGTTCGGCATTGTGATCTTTGCCGCCATGCTGCTGACACTGCTGCACGCCATAATGCGCCGTAGTGAGCGCGTCGCCCTTCTCCTGTCGCTGGCGGCCTTCGTCTGCCTGGTCGCCACGCAGGTCATCTTCTGGATGTTCACCTATCCGATGAACGTCGCCAGCAGCAACTGGACCGTCACGCCGGACCATTTCGAGACTGCACGACGCCAATGGGAATACTCGCACGCTGCCAGCGCCGTGCTGACATTCCTGGCGTTGGTCGCGATCGCAGCGGCCGTTGCGGTCGATGCCGGGCCGCCGCAACGGCGATCAAGCACGCAACTCAGATAGCAGGTACTTTGCGCCGGTTCGAGTGGAAGGACCGGCATGCATCCAGTCGGCAAGGCGCTGTGGTTCATCGAGACGCGGCTCGCAGACGACATTTCGCTCGCCGAGATCGCATGCTTTGCCGGCGTCTCACGCTACCACCTGCTGCGGGCGTTCGGCGTGGCGACCGGTCAGTCGGTGATGCGCCATGTGCGCGGCCGTCGCCTGACCGAGGCCGCGCGACATCTTGCCGCAGGCGCGCCTGACATCCTGACCGTGGCGCTCGACGCCGGCTATGGCTCGCACGAAGCGTTCACCCGCGCATTCCGCGATCAGTTCGGACTGACACCCGAAGCGGTGCGCGCGCAGCGTCATCTCGAGAACATCACTCTCGTGGAGCCGATCAGAATGGACGAAGCACTGATCATCGAGCTGGAGCCGCCCCGCTTCGAGAATGGCCGCGCGTTGCTCATCGCAGGCCTCGGCGGACGCTATACGTTCGAGACGAACCAGGGCATCCCGCGGCAATGGGAGCGCTTCCTGCCGTACATCGGCAACATTCCTGGACAGGTCGGTCGCACCGCTTATGGCGTATGCTGCAATGCCGACGGCGCCGGCAATTTCGACTACATCGCTGGCGTCGAGGTAGCCAGCTTCGACGACATGCCCCGCGAGTTCAGCCGCGTGCGGATCGCCGCACAACGTTATGCCGTCTTCTCGCATCGCGACCACATCTCGCGGATAAGCGCCACCGTATATACGATCTGGAACAAGTGGCTGCCCGCGTCGGGCCTCGCGCACGCCGATGCGCCGGACTTCGAACTGTACGATGAACGGTTCGATCCGGGCACTGGCAACGGGACAGTCGAGATCTGGCTGCCGATAAAGGAGTGAACCTTGACGCTCAGCCGTCGCACTTTGATCGGACTGATTGCAGGAGCCTCCGCGATGCCGTCACTGATTTCCGCCACCGAGACGAACGACATCTCCGATCGGCTCGATGACGCGGTTCGCTCGGGCCTGGTGCCGAATGTGCATGTCGTTCTGGCAAACCGCGCCGGCCGTATTCTGCTGGAGCGCTATTTCTCCGACGCCGATGAAAGCTGGGGCACACCACTCGGCAGCGTGACCTTCGGCCCCGACACGCTGCATGATCTGCGCTCGGTGACCAAGAGCATCGTGGGGTTGCTGTACGGTATTGCGCTCGATCGCGGCCTGGTGCCGTCGCCCGACGCGCCGCTGCTGGCCCAGTTCCCCGAGTATCCCGATCTCGCCGCCGATCCGCAGCGCGCGCATCTCACTGTCATGAACGCATTGAACATGACACTCGGCATGGAGTGGGATGAGCAGCTTCCGTACACCGATCCGACGAACAGCGAGATCGCCATGGAGCGAGTGCCTGACCGCTACCGCTTCATCCTCGATCGGCCGTTCGTCGCCGCGCCTGGCGAACGTTGGATCTATTCCGGCGGCGCAGTCGCTCTGCTCGGCCATCTGATCGCCAAAGGCTCCGGCATGACGCTGCCGGACTTCGCGCATCAGGCGCTGTTCGCGCCACTCGGCATCGAGGCTTTTGAATGGGCCAAAGGCCGCGACGGCGTTCCGTCCGCGGCGTCCGGCCTGCGCCTGCGTCCGCACGATCTGCTGCACATAGGCGAAATGGTGCTGGCGGGCGGCGAATGGCACGGCACACGCATCGTGTCGCGCGCCTGGCTCGACGCGTCGGTCACACCGGTGATCGACGTCAACGCCGATCTGGGCGTGCGCTACGGCCGTCTCTGGTATCTCGGCGAGACGACCACGTCTGCCCTGCCCGGCGCGCACCGATGGATCGCCGGGTTCGGCAACGGCGGCCAGCGGCTATATCTGATGCCCGACGCCGATCTCGCCGTGGTATGTTCTTCGGTGCCTATAATAGGCCGGATCAGTCGATCGCACCGACCCGCGTCTGGCGTGAGATCATCTTGCCGAATCTGCCAAGCCTGTGATGACGGCAACGCTGAGGGACCGGCGGGCGCGCGGTGCCGCGCTCCTCAAGCCGGCCAAGCAATCTGCTTTACGCACAAGGCTCCCAGCAAGCCCAGCCGCTGGATCGGCAAGAGAATCTAGATGTGTGTCCTGCCCGTGGGCCTCGAGGATCACTAGGCCAGAATACCACCATCGATCGCCATGGCATGACCGATCACGAAACTCGCCGCCGGGCTACACAACCACAATACGGCAGCGGCGATCTCCTCGGGCTCGCCCAAGCGTCCGATGGGTTCGGCAGCCACAAAGGCCTTGATGATGTCGGGATCGTAGTTCTTCGTGACCTTCGCGGCCATTGGGGTGTTACCAATGATCCCCGGGCACACTGCATTGATGCGGATGCCCTTGTCGGCATAATCAAGGGCCGAGGCGCGCGTAAGGCCAATCACCCCGAATTTGCTGGCCGAGTAGGCGGCGCGCCCTTTCGAGCCCCTCATTCCACCAATCGACGAACAGTTGACGATCGCACCACTGCCCTGCGCCACCATCTGGCGAAGCTCTGCCTTCATGCAGTTCCACACGCCGCGTAGGTTGACGTTGACGATGGTGTCAAACTCATCGTCTTCTGTTTCGATCAGTGGGCCGCCATCGCAGTTTATGCCGGCATTGTTGAAGGCCGCATCAAGCCGGCCATAGGTCCTGACCGCCTGCTCGATCATCGCCTTCACCTGGCCCTTGTCTGTCACGTCGCAGGCAACGCCAATGGCGTTGTAGCCCTCGACGCGGAGACCTTCGGCCGCCTTGCCGGTCGTCACCTCGTCACGATCAGCAATGATTACGGCCGCGCCAGCCTTGGCGAAGGCCTTCGCTGTCGCCAAGCCGATGCCACCGCCAGCGCCGGTGACGAGTGCGACTTTTCCATCGAAAGCTAAGGTCATGGTGTCCATCCATTCGCGTTTTGCAGGCGGCTCGGCAGCACGCATCGTGCGGTCAAGCCGCGTGGAACATCCGATCTACCAGCGGCCGGCTGTGGCGCCGCCATCCACTGGCATGATGGCACCCGTCACGAAGCTCGCGTCGTCGGAGGCCAGGAAGGCGATCGCCGCCGCGACCTCCTCGGGAAAACCTTCCCGCCCGAGGGCGTGGCTCTGGCGAATGCGGCGCTCGTTCTCGGGATCCTCAAACATGACGGCCGTCATTGGGGTGCGGATCATGCCGGGCGTAATGGCGTTGACACGTATTCCCGCTGTGCCCAGCTCGATCGCCATCGCGCGGGTCAGGCCGACAACGGCATGCTTGGAAGTGACGTAGGGGGCACGGTTCGGTACCGCCGTGACACCGGCCAAGGAGGAAAGATTGACGATCGCGGCCGGGTGACCGGCCTTCAGCGCGAGCTTGGCGAATTCCTGGGAAAGGATGAGCGTTCCTTCAAGGTTGACGGCGTGCACGCGAGCCCACTGCTCCGCCTCCGCCTCCAGCACCGAGGTCACACCGCGGATGCCGGCGCAGTTCACCAGGGCGTGCAGGTGGCCGAAGCGTGAAGCGGCCTCCGCCATCATCCGGTGCACCGTTGCACGATCCGTGACATCCAGCGCGACGGCATAGGCGCGTTCAGCATTATCCAGACTTTCGGCGACGTGCCGAGCGCCATCCCCGTTCATGTCCACCACGACAACGTTGGCACCTTCCGCGAAAATCCGCTTGGCGGCGGCCTGGCCGATGCCGCTGGCGCCCCCTGTGACGATCACGGTGCGATTGGTAAACCTGTTCATTGGTCATGTCCTATTCAGATGGCGAGCGTCGAGACGCGGTAACGCAATCTCCAATTCTTCTGCGTCTCCGATCCTGTTCAACTCGCCGCTTGTTCCACGTGAACCCGGCAAGTTGCCTTCGCGACGACCGCCCTCCTTGCCGACACCTTTCAGTTGGTGCTCGACCTGGCTTGGTATTGTTCGTCGGTCACCTTCTCCATCCAGTCGACGACCTTGCCGTTGAGCCCTTCCTGAATGGCGATGTGGGTCATGGCCGTTGTTGCCGTGGCTCCATGCCAGTGCTTCTCGCCTGGCGAGAACCAGACGACGTCGCCCGGCCGGATCTCTTCGACCGATCCGCCCTCGCGTTGAACCCAACCGCAGCCTGCCGTGACAATCAGCGTCTGACCCAGCGGATGCGTATGCCATGCGGTCCGTGCGCCGGGCTCGAACGTGACGCTCGCACCGGCAACACGCGCCGGATCAGGCGCGCTGAACAGTCGATCAACACGGACCCTTCCCGTGAAATAGTCTTCCGGACCTTTGGCGGAGGGCTGTGAACCGATTCGCTTGATTTCCACTGTCCGTCTCCATTGCCTGTCATGTGCCAGCGCCGGGCAGGCCGGCGGCCTCAGCCGACAATCTAATGGGCTCAGCTCCCAGGGATTAGGCGCTAAAATCCGCATGAACCTATAAGCTGATCTTCTGAATGGCTCGCACCGACCTGAATGATATCGTGGCCTTCCTTGCCGTGGCTCAGGAGCAGAGCTTCACGCGCGCCGCCGCGCAGCTGGGCGTTTCGCAGTCGGCGCTGAGCCAGACCCTCCGCGCGCTGGAGGCACGGCTCGGGCTCCGGCTTCTGATCCGCACCACCCGCAGCGTCGCGCCGACCGAGGCGGGAGAGCGCCTGCTCCGGGCCGCAGGACCACGCCTGGAGGAGATCAATGCGGAGCTGGCCGCACTGACCGAGCTGCGCGACAAGCCCTCCGGCACCATTCGCATCACGGCGCATGATCATGCGGTTAAGACCGTCCTCTGGCCCACCTTGAAGAAGCTCCTACCGGACCATCCGGACATCAAGGTGGAGATCGTGATTGACTATGGCCTGACGGACATTGTCGCCGGACGCTACGACGCTGGCGTCCGTACCGGCGAGATCGTGGCAAAGGACATGATCGCTGTGCGCATTGGACCGGACATGAGTTCAGCGGTTGTCGGCGCTCCCTCCTACTTCGCCAAACGGCCAAAGCCGAAGACGCCGCGAGACCTGACCACCCACGCCTGCATCAACCTGCGCCTGCCGACCCATGGCGGCCTCTACGCCTGGGAGTTCGAGAAAGGCAGGCGCGCATTGAGGGTGAGGGTCGAGGGGCAGCTCGTATTTAATGAAAGCGGACCAATGCTTGACGCGGCCCTGGCGGGGTTCGGCCTGGCATATCTGCCCGAAGACAGCGTGCAGGCGCACCTCGCCGACGGACGGCTTATTCGGGTGCTCGCCGATTGGTGTCCGCCTTACTCGGGCTACCATCTCTATTACCCGAGCCGCCGGCAGCCCACGCCGGCATTTGCCCTGCTGGTCGATGCGCTGCGCTACCGAGGCGCACCACACACGGTGCAGAATTCTTGAGATACGCACCGTCAGAGGCTTTAGCCGTGTCGGAGTGCCCTGGTGGAAGGTCATCAGCCGCTATCGGGTCGTGCCAAAATACCGGGTCCGTAGAGTGTCCAGCACTCCTCTATCCTGCAGGCGCAGGATCGCATTGCTGACCGGTCGGGTGAGCGGGCTGTCCTGTGGGAGCCCGAAGCCGTACTTCTGGGTGTCAAAAACCGGCCCGACAACCGTGATAGGCAGTTCGGGATGCGCAGTATCGTACCATTCCAGCACGGGCGCATCGTTCACGATCGCGCTGATCTGTCCGATCAGCAGCGCATCCAGCGCCTGATCCATTGTGCCGAATGCCTGCACATCGAGCATTGCCGCACGGGAAAAGGACTCTCCCACGCTACCTGTTACCGCGCCGATGTGTTTACCATGGAGATCGCTGAAGGTGTTGATCTGATGGGCCATCTGCGAAACGGTCATCACGCTGGTGATGCTTGAGGTGACGTAGGCGACCACCGCGACGCCGCAGGCAAGCCAGAGGGCACCCAACAATCGCCCGGCGGCCCCGAACAGATTGCGGTGAGAGGTCGATCCGGACGCGGCAACCGACATGACGTGATAGAACGATTCCGCCAGCCCCTCGTGCCACTTCTCGGGGAACTCTGGATGGTACCGGCGGTCGATCAAGGTCAACACGATGGTTCCGCCGACAATGATAATGCCGAGCCAGGCGTAGATGCGGAGATGGCCACCGCGCTGCAGATCCGTCATCAGGTTTGCCATGCCGACGTGCCGATCCTCATCGATCATGATCCTGAGGCCGGCGTCGAAATAGGGCTGGGTGAAATCCGCGGTCTCGAACCGCGACGAGGTGATTGTGAGGTTAGCCACCGCGACGTCGACCCGCTTCTCGCGCAGCAATTGCAGCAGTTGCGCGACCGTGCTCACCTCCTCCACGTCATAGGTCAGCTTGAGATCGCCGGCGATCTGCTGCCAAAGCTCCCAGGTGAAGCCAGCATAGCCATTGCCCGATTTCATGACGAAGGGCGGCGAGAGGTAAACTGCAGCCTTTATCGGTGCCGGTGCCCGCTGTGCCGCAACATGCGGCGCACTACACGAGAGGAGCACCAATATGACGATCAGCCTGATGTGCATAAACACCACCAATTATTGCACAGGCGCTGTTATGCTATTCGCACCGATTTTCCGTCTAGCTTGCCAGCCTCATCAGGCGAGCGCCGAATTTCCGCTCGAGCCAAGCGTTCCTCTAGGTCACGAAAAAATTCAATCATGGCAGCTAGAGTAGAGCATCCGCGACGCCGATTCCATAATGCGCGGACGGGCAACCCCGGCTTTTCATCGTGTTTTTCGCCCATCTGCGAAGACCGTCATTACGGCGATCAGAACACAACGTTCCAATCCCGCTTCATGCTCACGACGGTGATGCCGTAGTCCTGAGCCTTGTCGAGCGCCTCGGACAACGGGCTCAGCCGGAACTCTCGGTCGTAGGCTGCCTCCCGGGCGGCGTCGTCATGGTGGAGAAGCAACGCGAGCCGTGGCCCTGAGCCGGACTTCGTGTAACGCATCATGGCAAGATCGCCGTCGGAATTGCCGAACGCCAATAGTGGTCTACGGCCGATATGCAGGCCGATGTTCAGCGCCTTCACTTCCCGGTCACCAAAGCTGTTGAGCTCCGGCAGCTTCACGAGCGAAACCTGGTCGTCTCTCAAATCGTAGCGCAGTTTCACGCTGGAACCGATCACCTGCTCACGTGGGATGCCGTAAGCTTCCTCCGCAACCGCGCGCATGAAGTCCACGCCACCTGCCGACACGATATAGGTCTTGAAGCCGTTCTCCCGTAAGTAAGCAAGCAGTTCGACCTGCGGCCGATAAGTGCATTCCTTGAACAGGCGGCCGAACTTGGGATGCCTCGCTGTCGCCAGCCATCCGCTTGCAGCTTGCTCAAAGTCCTCATCGGTTATGCCCGCATGGGTGGCGAAGGCCAGTTCGAACAGCGCCTGTTTGCCGAGTCCAAAAAGCGTGCCGTAATCGCGTTCGAGCACGGCCTTGAACGGTTGACGCTCGCTCATTGTCGGGTCGCCTACCGACAACTGCTTCACGCGGTCAAAGGCGAAAAAGAACTGTGTCTGAAGCGGCTGCTCGCACCAAAGTGCCCCGTCGTTGTCAAACGTGGCAATGCGCCCCGCTGGCGGCACGAATTCGGCGCCTCCTTGCTCTGTCACACGCGCGACAAAGTCGAGGATCGCGGATTTCGCCGCGCTGTCGTTCCAAGATGGAAGCGACTTGCCATCCGCCATTGATGCCTCCAGCCCAGAGGTGGCTCTGTGCCATAGAAGCCGGCAGTTTGACACCAATTCAAGAAGGCCACTTGTCCAGCCACTCCTGCAGGTGATCATCTTCGGACCACTGGAGATAAGCGCAATTCGTCTGCAGCGTAATTCTGAGCCAATCAAGGTCGGTTTCCGGATGAGGAATGGGGGCACATAGTTTGTTCCTGACAGAGTCGTCGGAATAAGCGACTTCGACGTGAGCAATGAAGGCTGCACTAAATACCTGCTGGCACCGGCTCACGGGCTGCACAGTGATGTGACTGCCTTGGAACACCGGTACGGCCGGGCGCGTCTCCACGCCACCCGCAGAGCAGTCGATATGCAGCGTTCCCGGATCGGTGGGAACTGTCCCGCGGTCCAGAATAATCTTGCCCCGTTCGATATGCTGGACGTGCCCCAAGCGGACGATATTCCGAACACGGCGTAGCTGTTCGCACTCCATTGGCGAAACAACAGCACATCGATAGACGGTAGGCTGAACGTTATCGTCGAGGCGCAGCAACCATCCGCTGGCGACGAGACGTTCGAACAGATCCTCAATCGATGTGGCCTCCATGATCGCTTGGTTCTGCGCCCTGATACCTGCCGCCGTGCGATCTGCGAACTCCGCGCCTAATTGGATAATCGCACGATTGATCAACCACGCGTCGCGCGGTCTGATCCAGGTGATGTCCGCCGGTTCGATTCCATGCCAAAGCAACCACTGGCAGGTATCCATCGCAGTCTTGCCCGCGCCTATGATCGCATATCGCGTGTAGCGCTGCCGTATGTTCGGTAATTCGTTTGGTGGCACGCACCGAACCTCAGGCACGACACCGTAGGGCGGCGGCCGCATGGATGGCACCATGACTTTCATGTAGGTTGTGTCGACAATGCGCCGCTTGACGTTCACCTCATAGTAGTCGTCTGAGAATGCCCTGAAATGCCGATCACCTAGATATTCGCACATCGGAAAGTAAGAAACCCGGCCTGTCGGCAGCAATTGCTGCTGCATTACCGCATCGAAGTAGGCACATACTTCACCGGCGGTGGCGAGTTCGTATAATCCCTTGTTCCAGCCCGTTAGATCGATCCCGTCACTTCCCAGATGTCTGGAGTTCACACCGTAGGCCGCCGACGGCTGGTGCAAGCGGACGAATGGGTATGCCGTGGTCCAATGGCCGCCGGGCCTATGATATCGGTCAACCACCACGGCAGTGGCGTTGGACTCGGTCACCAGCGTATCGACGAACGCCATCCCCATGGCCCCGGCACCAATTACAAGGTAGTCCGTTTCGATGACCTTGGCCGCCATGCGCTTTCTCCCCCGACGTCCAAAACTATTTCAGTCTCTTCGGAATCCGGCGACGTCTCAATCTGCCCATCAGCGAGCTCCCACACCGTTCTGCACCGAGATCTCTCGACCCCATTCGAAGTTCGTCGTGCTACGTGCCCGGAACGGCACGCGGATCAGCGCGGCGTGGGATCGGTGTTCGCGGCCGAGCAGTTCCCGAAACCCTGTCTCGCTGGAGCCAGCGCCAAAACCCCGCCGCGGCGCGCTGACGGCCTAGCCTGTCAAAATCCGCCACATCTCTTGCGATGGTGGCTCGGCATCCCAATAGAACATTCTATGAACCTCTGTCGCTCCTGCTTGGCTCCAATGCCGCACCCGCCCACGGCCACATCTGCGTGCATCCGCGTCGAACCTTGCGTTGCCGCCCGCAGCCACCTTGCCCCGACCAATGCACGAAAATAGTCCCAGCCGCCCCGGAAATGCTTCAGTGAGACGACAACGAGACAATGAGACACTCATGAGACAGCATACTCCATCGACCGCAGTTAACCTTCGTCGCGCCCCAGGAGACTCCGTCCCATCTAAAGGGCAGCGAGACGCCAACGCAACAATGAGACATCGGCGAGACACAGTCGACCGAGGAGCCATTGCGGCGATATCCGACGCCCCGGCGTCGCTCGCGGGTGACACCGCCACCCAGACCCTCTATCTGCTGTTCCGACGCGCCGCGTGCCTGGGGCGGCCGCGAACTCGGACCATTGATCACCGGACATGACCGACACCCCGCTCGACCACATCCGCAACTTCGCGATCATCGCGCATATCGACCATGGGAAATCCACCTTGGCCGACCGCCTGATCCAGACCACCGGCGCGCTCAGCGACCGGGAGATGACGCCGCAGGTCCTCGACAACATGGAACTGGAGCGCGAGCGCGGCATCACCATCAAGGCGCAGACCGTCCGCCTCACCTACCAGGCGAAGAACGGGCAGGTGTACGAGCTGAACCTGATGGACACCCCCGGCCACGTCGACTTTTCCTATGAGGTCTCCCGTAGCCTGGCCGCCTGCGAAGGCTCGCTGCTGGTAGTGGACGCCTCGCAGGGGGTGGAGGCCCAGACGCTCGCCAACGTCTACCAGGCGATCGAGGCGAACCACGAGATCGTCCCCGTGCTGAACAAGATCGACCTTCCGGCCGCCGAGCCCGAGCGGGTGAAGCAGCAGATCGAGGACGTGGTCGGGTTGGATGCCTCCGATGCTGTGGAGATCAGCGCCAAGACCGGGCTCAACATCGAGGGCGTGCTGGAGGCCCTCGTCCACCGTTTGCCGCCGCCCAAGGGAGACGGTGCCGCGCCACTGAAGGCGCTGCTGGTCGACAGTTGGTACGACCAGTATCTCGGCGTGGTGATCCTGGTGCGGGTCAGGGACGGCCGGATCAAGCGCGGCCAGCGCATCCGCATGATGGCCAAGGGCTCGGCGCACCAGGTAGAGCAGGTGGGCGTGTTCAGCCCGAAGATGATCCCGGTCGACGACCTGGGTCCCGGCGAGATCGGCTACATCACCGCGGCGATCAAGACGGTGGCGGACTGCTCGGTGGGCGACACGATCACCGACGACCGCACGCCGGCGACAGAGGCGCTGCCCGGGTTCAAGCCGTCGGTGCCGGTGGTGTGGTGCGGCCTCTATCCGGTGGACGCCGACGACTTCGAGAAGCTGCGCGAGTCGCTGGGCCGGCTGCGGCTGAACGATGCGAGCTTCCACTACGAGCCGGAGACCTCCGCCGCATTGGGCTTCGGCTTCCGCTGCGGCTTCCTGGGACTGCTGCATCTGGAGATCATCCAGGAGCGGCTGACCCGCGAGTTCGATCTCGACCTGATCGCGACGGCGCCGTCCGTCGTGTATCGCGTCCACCGCACCAACGGCGAGGTGCAGGAGCTGCACAACCCGGTGGACATGCCGGATGGCAGCGTGATCGACCACATCGAGGAGCCGTGGATCCGCGCCACCATCATGGTGCCGGACGATTATCTCGGCGCGGTGCTGCACCTGTGCAACGAGCGGCGTGGCGAGCAGGTGGATCTGACCTACGTGGGCAATCGCGCGATGGCCGTTTACCGGCTGCCGCTGAACGAGGTGGTGTTCGACTTCTACGACCGGCTGAAGTCCGTCTCGCGCGGCTACGCGAGCTTCGACTATCAGATGGACGGCTATGCCGAGGGCGAACTGGTGCGCATCTCCATCCTGGTGAACGGCGAGGCGGTGGATGCGCTGAGCTTCATCGCGCATCGCAGTGTGGCGGAGACGCGCGGCCGGGCGATCTGCGGCAAGCTGAAGGACCTGATCCCGCGGCAGTTGTTCAAGATCGCGGTCCAGGCGGCAATCGGCGGGCGCATCATCGCGCGTGAGACGATTGGCGCGCTGTCAAAGGATGTGACCGCGAAGTGCTACGGCGGCGATGTCACGCGCAAGCGCAAGCTTCTGGAGAAGCAGAAGGAAGGCAAGAAGCGCATGCGCCAGTTCGGCAAGGTTGAAATCCCGCAGTCCGCCTTCCTGGCTGCGTTGAAGATGGACGCATAAGCTCGTGTTCCGGCTCGCGCCACGCACGAACGCGCCCATCGGCGCGCGGACGATGGCGGCCTGAATTCTCATGCGCAGATGCCAGCACGCTTGTTCCACAGACGCCAACCGCCCAGCATGGGTCCATGCAGGACCATAGCGAGGGCGACATCAATCTCGGTGACGCGCGCACCGCGTGGCAGCGTGGCTATATCGACGCCGAAACACAGGCATTGCTGGATGAGGACGCGCGCTGGTTCCTGCACCAGGCGCTTTCCACGCCGTGTCTGAACGTGGTGGAGCGCGCCGAGGGAATCTATCTGATCGACGCCGCTGGCCGCCGGATCATGGATTTCCACGGCAACACCGTGCACCAGGTCGGCTACGGCCATCCGCGCGTGATCGAGGCGGTGACGCGGCAACTGGCCAGACTGCCGTTCTCGCCGCGCCGCTATACCAACCGAGCCGCGATCGAGCTGGCACGGCGACTGGCAGAGCTGGCGCCGGGTCGCTTGAACAAGGTGTTGTTTGCGCCGTCCGGCACTGCGGCGATCGGCATGGCGCTGAAGCTGGCGCGACATGCAACGGGACGACACAAGACGGTGTCGATGTGGGATGCATTCCACGGCGCGTCGCTGGATGCGATCTCGGTCGGTGGCGAGGCGATCTTCCGTCGCGACGCCGGTCCGTTGCTGCCTGGGACCGAGCATGTGCCGCCCCCGGCGTTGGCAGCGCGTTTCTTCGGTGACGACGGGCGCGCGCATGAGCGGCTGGCGGACTATATCGACTATGTCCTGTCGGTGCAGGGCGATGTCGGAGCGGTCATCGCTGAACCTGTGCGATGGACAACTTTGGAGGCCCCACCTGCGGACTTCTGGCCGCGCGTGAGAACGAGCTGCGACCGGCACGGAACGCTATTGATCTTCGACGAAATTCCAAGCTGCCTCGGCCGTACCGGCATGATGTTCGCATGTGAGCAATTTGATTGCGTGCCGGATATGTTGGTGCTGGGCAAGGGGCTCGGCGGCGGCGTGTTTCCGATGGCGGCGCTCATCGCGCGCGAGGATCTGGATGGCGCGGCAGATCGCGCGCTCGGGCACTACACGCACGAGAAGAGCTCAGTCGGATGCGCAGCGGCGCTGGCGACTCTTGACGTGATCCGGGACGAGGGCCTCCTGGAACGGTCGCGCGAACTGGGCACTTATGGTCTGGAGCGGCTACGGCGCATGCACACGGCGCACACCACAATTCACGCGGTGCGGGCGCTGGGCGTTTCGTTCGGTGTGGAAGTTGTCAGTCCGGCGCTGGCAGAGTTGATGATGTATCGCTGCCTGACCGACGGGTTGAGCTTCAAGGTCGGCGGCGGGAACGTACTGACGCTGTGCCCGCCGCTGACGATTTCACGTGCCGAGTTGGATACTGCGTTGGATATTTTGGAAGCGTCGTTGGGTGCAGCCTGACCGGGCGGCTACAACGGCTTCAGCGGCGGAGTCTCGCCGGCGGGCAGCGGCACGCCATCCACGTTCAGCACCATGGACACCAGACTGTAGTAGCCGACGGCGCCGATCAGGTCTATCGCGCCACGCTCGCCGAAGCGGTTATTGATGCGTCCATAGGTCGCATCCGACACATGCCCTGTCGCCAACAGTTCGGAGCAGAAGTCGTACACTTCCGCCTCATCATCCTGCATGCCCTGCGGCCGCGTGCCCGCGGCAATCGCGTCGCAAATCGCCGGCTTCAGACCGGCATCGATCGCCAGCCGCCGATGCGCGTAGAACTCATACTGCGCGGTCCACTTCCGACCGGCCATGATGATCGCCATCTCATTCAACCGGCTCGGGATCGAGCTTGAATACCGCACATACGCGCCGACCCGCTGGACCAGGTCGCACAGGTCCGGACTGCGCAGCAGTGCATTGAACGGCCCCCGCAATCCGGCGCCACGCGGTCCCGATTGGATCGCATCCGCCGCCTTCTTCTGCTCCGGCGTCATGGTCTCCGGGGTCAGCTCCTTGAAGCGTCGTTCGCTCATCTTTCGTCTTTCCTTCCCTTAAGGCGATGCCAGGATCAGGCCGCCGTCGACGATGATCTCGGTTCCGGTGACATAGTTGGCCTCATCCGAGGCCAGGAACAGCACAGCATGCGCCACATCCCATGCGGTGCCCATCCGTCCCATCGGCGTACGTGCGTTACGGCTGGCGATCAGTGCCGCCGCGTCGTTGCCACCGACCGTGCGCGCGAGGCGATATTCCACCAGCGGTGTGTGCATCAGACCCGGCACCACGGTGTTGCAGCGGATACCCTTCTTCACGTAGGCACCGGCGGTCGAGCGGGTGAACTGGATCACCGCCGCCTTGCTTGCGCTGTAGCCGACATGCACGCGCCCGCCAGCGCCGTCATTGCGCAGTCCTGCGACCGATGACAGATTGACGATGGCGCCTTTGCCCTGCGCCTCCATCACCGGCAGCACGTACTTGCAGCCGAGGAACACGGTCTTCAGGTTGGTGTCGATCTGCTGATCCCACACTTCCTCGGTCATCGATACAGGATCGCCGGGCGCGGAACCGCCGACATTGTTCACCAGGATATCGATGCGCTTGAAGCGGTTCAGGCAGGCCTGCACCATCTCCTGCACCTCAGCGGCGCGCGTCATGTTGCAGCAATGCACGGCGCAGGTGCCGCCCTCCCCTTCGATGATCTGGCGCGTTTCATTCACAGCGGACTCGTTGACGTCGACCAGGAACACTGATGCGCCCTGACGCGCGAGAAGTGTCGCGGTTGCCTTGCCGTTGCCCCAGCCAGGGCCGATCGAGCCCGCGCCCGTGACGATTGCCACCTTGTCCTTCATGCTCAGCATGCGTGCTGTTCTCCTTCAGGCCGTGGTACGCGCCGGAGCGCGCTGCTTGCGTGTCTTGCGCCACTCCTCGAAGCGCTGCATCACGACGAAGAACGACGGCACGAACAGCACCGCCAGACAAGTGGAGGCGATCATGCCGCTGAGCACGGCCAGTCCGAGTGAAACACGAGCGCTCGCCCCGGCACCCGTCGCCATCACCAGCGGCGCGACACCAAGTATGAAGGCGAAGGATGTCATCAGGATCGGTCGGAAACGCGTACGTGCCGCATCGACCGCCGCCTGAACGATCGACACGTTCTGCAGCATCCGACGCTCGCGCGCGACTTCGACGATCAGGATGGCGTTCTTTGCAGACAGGGCGATCAGCAGAACAAGGCCGATCTGCGTGTAGAGGTTGTTGGAGAGCCCGAGGCTGGTCAGTGCGATGACCGGCCCCATCAGCGACAGCGGCACCGCGAGGATCACCGATATCGGCGCTATCCAGCTCTCGTATTGGCCGGCCAGGCAAAGATAGACCAGCAGCATGCCGAGGCCGAACACGTAGAAGATCTGATTGCCGACAATCTTCTCCTGGTAGGACATCGCGGTCCATTCGAAGCCTGTCCCGCGCGGCAGTGTCTTGTCGGCGATCTGCTCCATGAGATCCATCGCCTCACCCGAGCTGAAGCCGGTAGCAGGTCCACCCACGATGCTCGCTGTCGGATACAGATTGTAAAGGCCAACCAGCGAAGGCCCGACCATCGGCTGAATGGTCACCAGAGTGCCCAGCGGCACCATCTTGTTGTCCTGACTGCGCACGTAGAGATTTTCGATGTCGCCCGGCCGCAGCCGGAACTTCGAGTCAGCCTGCACGTAGACCTGGAACGTGCGGCCGAATTTGTTGAACTGGTTGACGTAGGTGGATCCAACATAGCCGGCGAGCACGTTGAACACGTCGCCGACCGAGACGTTCAGGGTCTCCGCCTTCACCCGGTCCACCACCACGCGAAGCTGCGGGACGCCGGCGCGGAACGTCGAATTCAACCGTTGCAGTCCGGTCTGCGTATTTCCGTCCCGCACCATGGTCTGAGTGATGGTCTGCAGCTTCGCATAGTCGAAGCTGCCATCCTGCAGCTCGATCTGCATGGTGAAACCACTGGCATTGCCGATGCCCTGGATCGGCGGTGGCACCACGACCAACGCGACAGCGTCCTCCAGCTTGTCCAGCGCTCCCTGCAGATTGGCATACACGGAGCGCAGGTCGGCTCCACTGCCTGGCTTGCGCAGACTCCAGTCCTTCAGGATCACATAGGCGACGCCCGCGTTGGCCAGCGTCGCGCTGTTGTCCAGCACGGAGATACCGCTGATGGAGATCACCTGATCGACGCCCGGAACCCCCAGCGCGATCTTTGTCACCTGGTCCATCACCTGCTGCGTGCGGCCAGTGGCCGCACCGTCCGGTAGCTGCGTCGCCACCAGCACGTAGCCCTGGTCCTCAACCGGAATGAACGATGTCGGCAGTCGAGCAATTCCCCAGGCACCGAGGCCGGCAACGACCAGGGCGACGATCACCATCACGGAACTGTGGCGCGCCATGGTGCCGATCAGCCAGGCATAGCCATTCTCGACCGGCTGATATCCACGGTTGAACCCGCGAAAGAAGAAGTTGCGCTTTTCCGGCGGCACCGGCATGCGCAGCCACAGCGCGCACTGCGTCGGCTTCAGCGTCGCGGCATTGATCGCGCTGATCAGCGCGGTCGCGGCGATCACCAGAGCGAACTGGGCATACATCTGCCCGGTGAGGCCGGGCAGGAACGCGGCCGGTATGAACACCGACATCAGCACCAGCGTGATGCCGATGATCGGGCCGAACAGCTCCTCCATCGCCTTGATGGCGGCGTCGTGCGGTGTCAGACCTCGCTCGATATGGTGCGCCACGCCTTCCACGATGACGATCGCATCGTCCACCACGATGCCGATCGCCAGGATGATCGCGAACAGCGTGGAGAGGTTCACCGTGAAACCAAGCGCGGCCATCGCGGCGAAGGCACCGATGATGGTTACCGGAACGGTCGTCGCAGGCACCAGGGTGGCGCGCCAATCCTGCAGGAACACCAGGATCACGATCAGCACCAGCACCGCGGCTTCGAGCAGGGTCTTGTAGACCTCATTGATCGACGCCTTGACAAAGCGCGTGGTGTCGAACGGGACGCCATAGGTAAGACCCTGTGGGAAAGCCTTGGCCAGCTCGGCCATCTTGGCGTTGACAAGTGTCGCGACGTTCAGCGCGTTGGCCGTCGGCAACTGGTAGATGGCGATGCCCGCCGCCGGCTTGCCGTTCAGCCGAGATGATTGCGAGTAGGTCTGCGCCCCCAGCTCGACACGCCCGACGTCCTTCACACGCGTGATCTGTCCGCCATTGGAGCTGTCGACCTTGACGATGATGTTGCCGAATTCGGCGGGATCGATCAGCCGGCCCTCGATGTTGACTGTGTATTGAAAGACCTGTCCGGCCGGTGCGGGAGGTGCGCCTACCTGGCCCGCGGTAACCTGCTGGCTCTGCTGCTGGATCGCCCTGATGACGTCCTCGGGCGCCAGTCCACGCGCCTGCAGCGTCTGCGGATCGAGCCAGATGCGCATGGAATACTGTCCGACGCCGAACACGCCCACATTGCCGACGCCGGGGACACGGGAAAGTTCAGGCACCAGGCTGATGGTCGCATAGTTGCTGAGGAACAGGCTGTCGTAGCGACCGTCCGGCGAGGTCAGCGTGACAATCTGCAGGATCGACGTGGACTTCTGCTGCACGGTGACGCCCTGCACCTGCACCGCCTGCGGCAAGGACGCCATCGCCGCCGAAACCCGATTTTGCACCAGCACCTGTGCGAAGTTCAGATCAGTGCCGATCGCGAAGGTCACGATCAGCGAATACGTGCCATCCGACGCGCTGGTCGACTGCATATACAGCATGCCCTGCACGCCATTGACCTGCTGCTCGATCGGCAGCGCCACCGTATTCATCACCGTGTCAGCGCTGGCGCCTGGGTAGCTGGTCGTGACCGACACAGTCGGCGGCACGACGTTCGGGTACTGCGCGACGGGCAATGTGAACAGTGCGACGCCGCCGATCAGCACCATGACGATGGCCAGCACATTGGCCAGCACCGGCCGGTTGATGAAGAATTTGGAGATCATCGGGCTGCGAACCTACCCGTCACGACTTGCCGGGAGGCGTCGCCTCGGCGGCGATCGTAGTCACTTGGGGCGCAACCTTCTGTCCAGGCACGGCCTTCTGGTTCCCGCTGACGACGACAAGATCATCCGCCGTAATCCCCGACGAGATGACGCGCAGCTTTCCCTCGAGCTGCCCGGTCTGCACAGTCTTCTGCTGAACGACACCGTCCTTGTCCACGACCAGCAGGTAGGTGCCGCTCTGATCGGAACCCAGCGCCTCATCCGGCACCAGCAATGCATTGGCCTTCTCGAGCCCCAATGGGATCCGGATGCGCAGGAACATCCCGGGCAAGAACTGGCGCCTTGGGTTCTCGAGGATGCCGCGGGCGGACAATGTCCCGGTCGATGCATCCAGCGTCGGTGCGACGTAGTCGAGCTTGCCGGCGTGCGGATACCCCTCTTCGGTCATAAGTCCGACGTCCACGGGTACATTCTTGATGTCGCGCGGCGTCATGCCGCGCTCCAGCATTGCCGCCTTGATCCGCAGAACCTGCTGCTCGCTGACGGTGAATGTGACATAGATCGGGTCGAGCTGTACGATCGTGGCGAGCTTGGTCGGACCAGCGACGCCGACGAGACCGCCCACCGACACCAGGTGCGCGCTGACCACGCCGTTGAACGGGGCGGTCACCCTTGTGTAGCCAAGATTGATCGCCGCGATTGTAATGCCGGCCTGATTGTTCTGCAGCTGCGCCTTGTCGGAATCGAGCTTGGCCCGGGCTTCGTCCACCTTCGACTGCGAGGCAAAGTCGCTCTTGCCCAGGGTGGATTGG
This sequence comes from uncultured Alphaproteobacteria bacterium, assembly GCA_963791495.1. Lineage (GTDB taxonomy): Bacteria > Pseudomonadota > Alphaproteobacteria > Acetobacterales > Acetobacteraceae > JAMXLO01. The sequence goes on along the minus strand of CAWBST010000029.1, from coordinate 20,226 downwards.
CGATAGAACTCGGCCTCGGCCTGAACCAGGTCGGCCTGGGTCGCCGCCTGGGCGGCCTGTGCCTGCTGCAACTGCGCCTGATAGGGCGCAGGCTCGATCACGAACAGCGTGTCAGCCTGCTTGGCCTCGGCGCCATCCTGGTAATCGATCTCCTGCAGATAGCCTTGGACCCGCGCTTCCAGGTCGACCATGTTGTAGGCGGTCGCGTTGCCGGTGAGCTCCAGGTAAGGCACCACGTCCTGCTTGGCGGGCTTCGCCACGTTGACCCGCACGGGCGGTGGCGGGACGTAGGCGTTCTCTTTCTTACACGCCGCGGTTACCGCCAGCGTCAGGCTCAGCGCCGCGAGGCACGCCAGCCGCGGCCGGGACATTCTCCGCACCGGATCCCCCTATTGTGGCTGGCCGGAGTTCACCCGATTTCGCGCCGCGACGGAAGCGCGAAAGCAACGATCCGACAAAGCCTGCCGCACCCCCCGGCATCAGGAACATGACCGCGATCAGAACCACGCCGTAGACCGCACCAGGAGCCGCCTTCGACACCTTCTCGGCGAGGTTCGGCAGGAATTCGATGAAGAACCCACCGAAGATCGCGCCGCCGATGGAGGAAACGCCGCCGACCACCAGGCCGACGAAGAAGTAGATCGACACGAAGATGCCGAAGCTGTCGGGGGCGACGAACTGAACCACGATAGCGCCGAGAGAGCCGGCGACGCCCGTATAGAGCGCGCTCAGCGCGAAGGTGCGCGTCTTCAGCAGCGCGATGTCGATCCCCATCGCCTCGGCCGCCAGTGAGTGGTCGCGGATCGCCATCATCGCGCGGCCGATGCGCCCGCGAACGATGTTCCTCGCCAGCAGGAACAACAGGGCGCCGATCGTCAGGCTGAACATGTAGAGCCACTGGTCAGGCGACATGTCGAGGCCGAACGGGGGATCCGGCTTGTCGATCACCAGGCCCTGCACGCCGCCGGTCCATGGCTCGAGGGCGTCGTGCTTCAGCAGCTGAGGCACGGCGACGGCGAGAGCAAAGGTGGTCAGGGCGAGATACAGGCCGCCAAGACGCAACGCCGGCAGGCCGATCAGGAAACCCACCACAGCACAGACGATGGCCGAGACCGGCAGTGTGGCCCAGTAGGGCACTTCGGTACTGGTACATCAGAACTGCGGTGACGTAGGCGCCGATCGCGTAGAACGCGCCGTGGCCCAGCGAGATCTGACCGTTGAAGCCGGTCAGGATGGCGAGGCCAAGAATCGCGATCGCATAGACCACTACCATGGTGAGCTGGAACAGGTGGTAGTCGCTGAACAGCAGGGTCGGCACGACGGTGACGACGAGCCACGCGAGTACCGCCAGCAGAGCATTGCGTGCCATCGGCTACACCCTGCTCAACACGGTCCGGCCAAGCACGCCGGACGGTTTTACCACCAGCACCGCGACGATGATGATGAGCGCCACGGTGAGCTTGAGCGAGGTACCGACAAGATAGGCGCCCGCGAGATTTTCAATGATCCCGACGGCGAAGCCGCCCAGTACCGCGCCGAGTGGGTTGTCGATCCCGCCGAGAAGCGCGCCGGCGAAGGCGTAGAGCAGGATACCGGCCATCATGTTCGGGTCGAGATAGACGATCGGCGCCACCATCATACCGGCGATCGCACCGATGGCCGCCGCAAGGCCCCAGCCGAGCGCCAGCATCCAGCCGACGTGGATGCCGACGAGACGCGCGGAGACGGGATTGAACGCGGCCGCGCGCATCGCGAGGCCCAGCTTGGTGTGGCGGAAGAACAGGTAAACGGCGACCAGCACAACCAGCGTGACGAACGTGGCGCCTAGTTCATGGCCGGAGACGTAACCCTGGAACAGCACCGGGGCGCCGGAGAACGGCGTCGGAAAGGTCTTGATCATGTAGTCGAACATCCAGCCGGTGCTGCTGTTGATGATCAGCAGAAGGCCGACGAACACACCGACCGAGGCAAGCACCGGCGCGTCCATCATCGGCCGCATCACGATACGCTCGATCAGCAGGCCGATAAGGAACGAGACCGCCACGGTGATGACGAAGGCGATCCAGTAGGCGACACCGGCGTTGATCAAAGTCAGCGCGATGTAGGTGGAGAAGGTCGCCATTTCGCCCTGGGCGAAGTTCACGTGATGCGTCGCCTGGTAGATCATCACCAGAGCCAGCGCGACGGAGGCGTATATGCCGCCGGAGGCAATGCCAGACAGAACCTGATGGAGGACGCCTTCCAAGTTCAGGACTCCTGTCTTCGTGTCACTGGTTCAGTATCCCAGATACGAACGCCGGATCAACTCGTCGCGACGGATTTCCGCCGCCGGTCCGGAGACCACGATCCGTCCGGTCTCCAGCAGATACGCCTGCTCGGCTATCTCCAGCGCGAGGCTGGCGTTCTGTTCCACCAGCAGGATCGACACGCCTTCATCGGCGCGGATGCGGTGCATGATCGCGAAGATCTCCTGCACGATCAGCGGCGCCAGTCCGAACGACGGCTCATCCAACAGCAGCAGCCGGGGGCCCAGCAACAGTGCGCGGGCGATCGCCAGCATCTGCTGCTCACCACCCGACAGCGTGCCGGCCTGCTGCCGGAACCGCTCGCGCAGCCGCGGAAAATAGCCGAACACGCGCTCGAAATCCCGGGCGACGCCCTGACGGTCGCGACGGATGTAGGCACCCAGCCGCAGATTCTCCTCCACCGTCAGCTCGACGAACGTGCCTCGCCCATCAGGTACGTGCGCGACACCCCGCTGCACGATGTCCTCGGTGGGCCGGCCGTCGATGCGGTCGTCACCCAGATGGATCTCGCCGCTGGAGCGGACCATGCCGCAGATCGCGCGCAGCGTGGTCGTCTTGCCGGCGCCGTTGGCGCCCAGCAACGCGGTGACACCGCCCTGCTCGACGGCAAAGTCGATCCCGTGCAGCACATGCGTCTCGCCATAGCCGGCGTGGAGCGAGCGGACCTCAAGCAGCGCCGGCATGCTGGTCCTCGTGTGTCTCCCCGAGATAGGCGCGGATCACCTCAGGCTCGGCGCGCACTTCGTCGGGCGTGCCGTCGGCAATCTTCAGACCGAATTCCAGCGCGACCACTTTGTGCGAGACGCGCATGACCAGGTTCATGTGATGCTCGACCAGCAGGATGCTGAGATCGAAGTGCTCGCGGATACGCCGCAGCAACTGCGCCAGATCGTCGACCTCGCCGTGATTCAAACCGCCCGCCGGCTCATCGAGCATCAGCAGCTTCGGACCCCCGATCAGCGCGCGCGCCAATTCGACGCGCTTCTGCGTGCCGAACGGCAGACTGCCGGCCTGGATCGGCCGCGACGTCGTTCAGATCCAGCAGGTCGAGCAGATCGTGCAGCCGTGCGACAGCCGCGGCATCCTCCTGCTGCACCACAGGCAGGCGAAGCGCATTCGCGATGAAGCCCGAGCGGCCGAGATGATGTGCGCCGACGAGGATATTGTCGCGCACGCTCATGCGGCGGAACAGCGCGACGTTCTGGAAGGTGCGGCCGATACCGAGGCCGGCCATGCGGTAGCGGCCGAGATTCTTGAGGGAGCGGCCCTCGAACAGGATGTCGCCGTCGCCGTAGCGGTAGAATCCGCTGATGCAGTTGAACAGCGTGGTCTTGCCGGAGCCGTTCGGACCGATCAGACCGCAGATCTGGCCGTAGCCGACATCGAACGAAACACCACCGAGAGCGACCACGCCGCCGAAGCGCATGGCGACCCTGGAAACCCGCAGCAGCGGCGAGTCGACTGGCTCGAATGGCATCAGGTCGCGCGCACGGCCTGTCGGCCAATCGGATCGGCGCCGCGACGGCTTCCCATACGTAACTCCCTGATGGATGGCCCGCGCTGCCGGGGGCTTGGCGGCGAACTAGACGCAGGCGCGCAAACAAGTCAACCGCGACCGGACTTGCGTCCTTCTGTCCATTGGGTCTAGTTCTGGCATACCAAGAAGAGCACACAGCTGGTGTGCCAGCAGAGGGAGCGAGGATTGCAGGAAACGGTGGCCGAGCCCATTGCGCTCAGCATCGGGTTGCGCAAGCAGGCGTGTGACGCGATCAAGCGGGCGATCACCGAGATGAACATCTACGGCCATCCGCTGGAGATCCGGCTTGATGAGCGCCAGCTCTCTCAGGATCTTGGGATGAGCCGCACACCGGTGCGCGAGGCGCTTTCGGTGCTGGAGCAGGAGGGCTTCGTCCGCTCGGTGCCACGACGCGGGCTGATCGTGGTGCGCAAGTCGAAACGGGAGGTGGTCGAGATGATCACCGTCTGGGCCGCGCTGGAGAGCATGGCCGCGCGGCTCGCGGCGCCGCTTGTGACCGAGGCAGAGCTGGAGGAGCTGCACGCCCTGGTAGATGTGTTCCAGGAGGATCCGTCGGAGCAGATCAGCGAGTACTCGCGTGCCAATATGGAGTTCCACAAGGCGATCATCCGCATGGGCGGTGTTGAGCTGATGACCAGCCTGACCGACAACCTGTTCATCCACATGCGCGCGGTGCGCGCCGTGACGATGACGCAGGATAATCGTGCGCAGCGCTCGATCGCGGATCACCGCAACATAATCGCCGCACTTGAGCGGCGCGACGCGGACCTGGCTTCGCGGCTGGTGCGCGAGCACACGATGGGGCTGGCGGCGCACGTCGAGCAGCATGGCGACTTTCTCGACAAGATGGCCGGCAACGACGACGAACGACGCCGGCAATACGCATAGGGAGGCGAAGCAATGTCCGCAGCACTTGAACAGAAGCAGAGTGTCAGCGAACCCGAGGCCGAATTGACGGACGGGTTTCACCTGGTCATCGACGCGCTGAAGCTGAACGGCATCAAGACGATCTATAATGTGCCGGGCATCCCGATCACCGATCTGGGCCGTCTGGCGCAGGCCGAAGGTATGCGGGTGATCTCATTCCGCCACGAGCAGAACGCCGGCAATGCCGCAGCGATCGCGGGGTTTCTGACGAAGTCGCCGGGCGTGTGCCTTACCGTCTCCGCGCCGGGCTTCCTGAACGGCTTGGTCGCGCTCGCCAATGCGACGACGAACTGCTTTCCGATGATCCTGATCAGCGGTTCGTCCGAACGCGAGATCGTCGATCTGCAGCAGGGCGACTACGAGGAGATGGACCAGCTCGCCGTCGCCAAACCGCTGTGCAAGGCGGCGTTCCGCGTGCTGCATGCGGCCGATATCGGCATCGGCATCGCGCGCGCTATCCGCGCCGCGGTTTCGGGCCGCCCGGGCGGGGTGTATCTCGATCTGCCGGGCAAGTTGTTCGGCCAGGTTATGGAGGTCGAGGCCGGCCGTCGCTCGCTGGTCAAGGTGATCGACCCGGCGCCGGCTCAGATCCCGGCCCCCTCTGCCGTCGAGCGTGCGCTCGATGTGCTGCGTGGCGCCAAGCGCCCGTTGATCATCCTCGGCAAGGGCGCCGCCTATGCGCAGGCCGACAACGACATCCGCGCCCTGGTTGAGAAGAGCGGCATTCCCTATATCCCGATGAGCATGGCCAAGGGCCTGCTTCCCGACCTGCATCCGCAATGCGCCGCCGCCGCGCGCTCGACCGTGCTGGCCGACAGCGATGTCGTGCTGATGATTGGCGCGCGGCTCAACTGGCTGCTCAGTCACGGCAAGGGCAGGCAGTGGGGGAAACCGGGAGCGAAGAAGTTCATTCAGATCGACATCGAGCCGCGCGAGATGGACAGCAACGTCGAGATCGCCGCACCGCTGGTGGGCGATATCGGCTCCTGTGTCGCGGCGCTGCTGCGCGGCATGGGTGACGACTGGAAGCAGCCGCCGGCGGAGTGGACGGAAGCAATCCGGGAAAAGAAGGAAACCAACATCGCCAGGATGGCGACCAGGCTCGGCAAAAACTCGATCCCGATGGACTACCACTCCGCGCTGCGTGTGCTGCGCGATGTGATCAAGGAGCGGCCGGACGCAATCCTGGTGAACGAGGGTGCGAACACGCTCGACCAGGCACGTGGCGTGATCGACATGTATCAGCCGCGCAAGCGCCTCGATGTCGGCACCTGGGGCGTGATGGGCATCGGCATGGGCTTTGCCATCGCCGCGACGATCGAGACCGGAAAGCCGGTTCTCGCCATCGAGGGCGACAGCGCGTTCGGCTTCTCCGGCATGGAGGTGGAGACGATCTGCCGCTACAACCTGCCGGTCTGCGTCGTCGTGTTCAACAACGACGGCATCTATCGCGGCGATGGCGTCAATCCGAGCGGCGGTGCCGATGCCGCCACGACAGCATTTGTGAAGGGCGCGCGCTACGACAAAATGATCGAGGGTTTCGGCGGCGTTGGCGTCAATGCGACCACGCCGGATGAACTGAAGCGCGCGGTCGACGCGGCGATGGACTCCGGCAAGCCCACACTGATCAACGCGGTGATCGACCCGGCGGCGGGCAGCGAGAGTGGCAACATCGGCAATCTCAACCCGCGCAGCGCGCTGACGAAGAAGACAGGAGCATAAGATGTCGAAAGCACTCGACGGCGTTCGCATTCTGGATTTTACCCATGTGCAGTCGGGGCCGACCTGCACGCAGCTTCTGGCCTGGCTCGGCGCCGACGTAATCAAGGTGGAGCGGCCGGGTGTTGGCGACATCACTCGCGGGCAGCTACAGGACATCCCGAAGGTGGACAGCCTCTATTTCACGATGCTGAACCACAACAAGCGCTCGATCACCATCGATGGCCGCAATCCCCAAGGCAAGGCGGTGCTCGAGGCGCTGGTGAAGACCTGCGACGTGATGGTGGAGAACTTCGCGCCCGGCGCGCTCGATCGCATGGGCTTCACCTGGGAGCACATCCAGTCGCTGAACCCGCGCATGATCCTGGCCTCGGTCAAGGGCTTCGGCCCAGGGCCGTACGAGGACTGCAAGGTCTACGAGAACGTCGCGCAATGCGCCGGCGGTTCCGCATCGACCACCGGCTTCGACGATGGGCCGCCGATGGTCACCGGCGCCCAGATCGGCGATTCCGGCACTGGCCTGCATCTCGCTCTCGGCATCGTCTCGGCGCTATTCCAGCGCGTCACGACGGGCCGCGGCCAGAAGGTGCTGTGCGCGATGCAGGACGGCGTGCTGAACCTGTGCCGCGTGAAGCTGCGTGACCAGCAGCGGCTCGCGCACGGCCCGCTCACCGAATATCCGCAGTACCCGGATGGTGAATTCGGCGAGGCGGTCCCGCGCGCGGGCAATGCATCAGGCGGCGGCCAGCCGGGGTGGATTTTGAAATGCAAGGGCTGGGAGACGGATCCCAACGCCTACATCTACTTCATCGCACAGGCGCCCGTGTGGGAGGCGATCTGCGATGTGATCGGCAAGCCGGAATGGAAGACCGATCCGGAGTACGCCAAGCCGCCGGCACGTCTACCGAAGCTGAAGCAGATCTTCGACACCATCGAGCAATGGTGCATGACCAAGACCAAGTTCGAGGCCATGGAGATCCTGAACAAGTACGACATCCCCTGCGGCCCGATCCTGTCGATGAAGGAGATCGCCGAGGAACAGTCGCTGCGCGACACCGGCACGGTGGTCGAGGTCGATCACCCGACGCGCGGCAAGTACCTGACCGTCGGCAATCCGATCAAGATGTCGGACAGCATCTCCGAGGTGAAGCGGTCGCCGCTTCTCGGCGAGCACACCGACGAGATTCTCCGCGATGTGCTGCGTCTGGACGATGCACGGATCGCCGAAATCAAGGCGTCCGGCGCGATCGGCGGATCACCGACGCGCGCCGCCGCCGAATAGTCTCAGGCCACCGGCGCGGTGTATTCCGTGTCGGTGACGTGCTTACCCCATGACGTGCCGGCGCCGGTGTCGCTGTTCTCTGACATCGCCAGATGTGCGAACAGCCGATCCGGCGCCGCACCGTGCCAGTGCTGCACGTTGGGCGGGATCATCACGGTATCGCCGGGATTGAGCACCTGCGGTTTCTCGCCCTCGAAGCAGATGCGGCCGACACCGGACAGGCAGTAGAGCGTCTGTCCCACCGGATGCGCGTGCCACGCGGTGCGCGCGCCTGGCGTGAACGACACCACCGAAGCACGCATGCGCGACGGCGTGGCACCGACCACGACCTCGTCCTGAAACACGGTGCCTGTGAAGGTGCTTGCCGCGCCTTGCTTGGTGGTGCGCTCGGATGCGCGAACGACTGGCATGTCTGGTTCCTCCTTCTTGCTATGTGCCGAGAATGGTGCCGACTGCGACGCCGGCCTCGGCAGCGACGCCCTTCCGGCCGCCATCGGGACGCGCGCGCGCGATCTCGATGAAGCCGCCCTGGCCGTGCACGACGAGTGCGCCGTCCTTGATCGCCACCACTTCGCCGAGCTTCTTGCCCTTCACCTCGGAGAACGTGCGTGCGATGCGTTTGGTCGCGTTGAACACGAACAGCTTCTTGCCGTCCACCATTGTCCAGGCACCCGGCGCGGGATCGCAGCCGCGGATCAGGTTGAAGATGATATCGACGTGGTTCGCCCAGTTGATGCGCGTTTCCGCCTCACGGATGATGCCCTCGTAGCCGGCGTTCGGTTCGTACTGCGCGAGCGCCGGCGCCTTGCCGGCCACCACCTGTTCCGCGACCTCCACCAGCGCGGCCACGCCCATCGGGAAGATCTTGCCGAAGTAGAGCGAGCCCAGGGTGTCCTCCGGCTCGATCGGCACGGAGCGCATCAGGATCACCGGTCCTTCGTCCAGCCCGTCGGTCGGGCGGAAAATGGAGAAGCCGGTCTCGGTCCGTCCGCAGATGATCGCCCAGCTCATCGACGAGGCGCCGCGGTGCAGCGGCAGCAGGCTGGGATGGAACTGGATGGTGCCGAACTTGGGGATGTTGCAGAAATCCTGCGGCGCGAATTGCGTGACGTAGGCCATCACGCCGACCTGGGCGTCGGCCGCGCGCATCGCCTCGAGCGCCGCCGGATCGGTGAGCCTCGGGAACTGGTGCACCGGCACGCCACGTTCCTCGGCCGCGACGCGCAGTGGATCGGGGCGCCCCTTCTCCGGCGCACAGAACACCGCCGCGACCGTATCGCCGCGGTTCAGGAACGCCTCCAGTGTTGCCTTGCCGAAATCCTGCTGACCGATGATGGCGATCCGCATAGGGCGACCTCCCGCTGACTGCGCTGCGTTGTTGCGCGCCAGCTTGCACGGCGGCCCGGCCTTGGCAACCGTCGCGCGGCGGTCCTAGCCTGCCGAGGTCACGCGTGGGGGGAATGAGCGATGGCGTTCGACGAACAGGCCGCGATCGGCGAGTTCTGGGAGGCGCGGGCGCGCGGCGAGTTCTTTCCCAAGGCGTGGTTCGATCGCCTGACGCTGGACGAGGCGTATCGCATCCAGCTGGGCGTCATCGCGCGTCGCGTCGCGGCCGGCGAGCGGCAGATCGGCTGGAAGGTCGGCCTCACCGCGGAGGCGATCCAGCAGCAGTTCGGCTTCCACGAGCCGGTGTTCGGCTGCATCCTGGACAGCCGTCCGTCGGGCCACGTGTTCGGTCGCGACGAGCTGATCCGGCCAGGCTTCGAGCCGGAGCTGTGCCTGCGGGTCGGCACGGCGCTGCGCGGCGAGGTGGATGTGCCGACGGCGCGGCGTGCGATCGACGCGGTGTATCCGGCGCTGGAGATCATCGAGACGCGCGGCGACTTCACCGCGCAGATCGCGCTGGCGATGGCCGACAACGCGCAGCAGAAGACGGTGGTGCTGGGCGATCCGGTGGCGCTAGGCGATCGCGCGCTGGAGGCGGTGGCCGCGACGGTGCGGATCAACGGCGAGACGGTGGCGACCGGACGCGGCGATGCGGTGCTCGGCGATCCGCTGAACTCGGTGGTGTGGCTGGCGAGGAAGCTGGCGGCGTTCGGGCGGGGGATCGAGGCGGGCGAGATCATCATGAGCGGGTCGTTCACGCGGCAGTTCCCGCTGGCGGCGGGGGATCGGGTCGAGGTGCGGTTTGAGGGTGTGGGGGACGTAGGGGTGGTGATGCGCTGAGGACGCGGCGTTCGGAGTGTCCGATTCCGTCTCATTGCACTACTGGTGAGATTTTGTATCGGCCGGCGAGATGCCAAGCGGGTTGGCGTCCGCGGCGGGAGGCGGCCGGGCGCCCGATTCCGTCTCAGTGAAACGTTTGGTGAGACGCTTCATCATACGGTGAGGCATAATCACGCCGTGAGATCTGCGCTCCTGGGACTTCACGCCGACACCGTCAATCGTCCCGGTGGCAAGCCCTCGCGCGATGCGGTGGCTTCGCTGCGGGAAAAGCGCGCGCAAGCTCATGAACAGCTTGCCGAGAGTGAGAGCAAGAGGTCGGGGGATACGTGACGGCGGGCTCCTTTCCGGTGGCGGAGATCGAGTTAGAATAATTGATGTCAATGGTCAGTAAATTCAACGGTCCCGATTGCAGCGGGCGATGAGGTGACGGTGGAGTTTGGCGCCGTGGGCGAGGTGCGGGTGGGGATAGCGGGGTAAGGTCGCTTACGTTTGCGTTGTTAACCAACGGTTAACCGCTCGCCGATTAATCACCGGTAGCTCCTGTTTCAGACGCGGTACCTTTGCGGCCATCCTTCATGACGCGTGCGATGTGGTTCGTGTGGCTGCTTCGGAGCGACGTCCGCGACGGGGCGTCGCCCTTGGATGCGCAAGCGCAGCGCAAGTTCATGTCGTGGTGGCTGCTGTGGGCTCCTGCCGAGTATCCGGCTGTATTCTCGTGGAACCGAAGGCACGCCGACATCGCGATGCAGCTCGTCGCCTTAGGGAATGGCTTGCGCTGCCCGCAGCTTCTGCTGACGCTGCATGAAGCGCGCCATGACCTGCAGCATGCCTTTCCGTTGGATAGCGCCAGCAGCCTGGTCGAATACTTCCATTGGTATCAGCAGCGTGGATCGATCGAGCTGGCCACGGCCCCGCTGCTCCCAAAGTCCTGTCTCGCCTCATGTGAGAGGAAGCCGCTGCCCTCGCATGCCGCACAACCCAGTTGCACTGGCATTGCAAACCCGACCGAAACGCGACGACCCAAGCAGGTCTTGGCGAAAGAGGGGGTGAATCTGATTGGGCGGGTACATCGGCAATCCGGCCTGGGCGAAGACGTGCGCATGCTGTCTGCCGCATTTGCCGCCGTTGGAGTGCCTCATGCCGTGATCGACGCGGAAGGAAACGGCAGCCAACGTCTGCGGTACGCGACCAGCATCTATTGCATGTCAGCATTCGATGCCGCGACCCTCTATCTCAAGCACGGTCGTCGGTTCTTCTCCGAGCAATTCCGAATTGGCTATTGGCCGTGGGAGCTGTCGAAATTCCCTGACATCTGGACGGACGTTTACGACCTGATCGATGAAATATGGACAGGCAGCGAATTCACCGCGCGCGCATACAGGGCTAACTGCTCCAAGCCGGTGATTTGCTTGCCCGCACCAGTGACTGTGCCGGCCGTGTCGGGGCGCGCACTTCCGTCAGTCAAGAACGGCGCTTTCGTTTTCACCTACCCGTTCGACCCCAATTCCTACATGGCGAGAAAGAACCCAATCGCGCTCGTCCGCGCGTTCCGGCTGGCTTTTCCATGCCACGATGAGGGCAGCGCCCTGCTCCTGCGTGTCAATGGCAAGCTCCCCGAATGTCCGGCCCGGCGCGCCCTTCTGTGCGAAATCGGAGCCGATCACCGAATTACGGTTGTGGAAGGCACGCTTGATCGTACCGAGGCGCTCACGCTGACGGCCTCATGTGACTGCCTGGTTTCTCCTCACCGCGCCGAGGGTTTTGGACGCAATATAGCGGAGGCCATCCTGCTGCATGTTCCGGTGCTTGCCACCGAGTTCTCTGGCTGTTCGGACTATCTTGAGCCGGACGAGGGTCTGGCATTCCGCCTCAAGGAGGTTGAAGCCGACGAATATCCCTTCAGCGAGGGACTTTTGTGGGCCGACCCGGACGTCGCCGACATTGCGGAAAAGATGAAGCTGGCTCGCGCACGCATGCGCCGCACTGGCCGCAAGGCCCGGGAGCAGTTTGCACGACGTGCCGACCGTTTTTCGGAGACCTATGCCCCACGCGTGACAGGACGTCGGTTTGTCGATCGGCTCGCCGAGCGTGGAGTGATCGCGCCGCTGCTCCGCGCCTATAGCGGGGCAAGGACAGGCGAGAACGGAGATATGACCATCGCTGTCTCAGCAAGGGCCATGATCCCGACCGGATGCTGAATGCCAAAGACGTCGACCAGCAAGCAAACAAGAGTGCAGGCCGCTCGCCCGAAGCGGAACATTCGCAGTGCCAATGGAGCCAACGATGCGGACCACACCGCCGGTGACCTTGCGCTGGCAGAAGCCCCTGGCCAGACCGGGACCGACATGAGGACTGCGGTGCTCGCGGAGGATTGCGCGCTCCCATCCGAAGCTGGGCAGGTGCATGATGCAACGACACTGCAGGGGCGTATCGAAAGGATAAGCGGCACCGCTATTGCGGGATGGGTGTGGGACCCCGAAGCCCCGGACAAGCGAGTTCGCCTCGAGCTGGTTGATGGAAAGACCTGCCTCAAGACGACGGTAGCGGCCGAAGACCGGGCCGACCTCGCGCAATTGGGGTGCGGTGACGGACGTCACGGCTTCACCCTCCAACTGGAGCAAGGCTTGCTGCCGGAGGGCCGCTACTCCCTGACCCTGCGCTGTGCCGACACCGGCTACGAGATACCAGGTTCACCCATCGCCTTCAGAAGCGTCTGGACCATACCTCCAGAACCGTGCGTAGCCGCCGTGAATTCAGAAGTCTCCTGCCGAGGATTCGTAGAACAGATTACAGAGGTCGCTGTTCTTGGTTGGATGATCGATTGTAGTAGGATATCACGTCGATGCACGGTAGCTCTGAGGGAGGGCAGCCGTATTCTCGTCGAAAAAGTCGCGTCAGACTTCCGCGCGGACCTGTTGGAGGCGGGGGTGGGGAGACGGCCGCTATGGGTTCCAGTTGCTGATCCCCGTTTCCGTTTTTGACTTCGAAAAGCATCTTTTCGAAGTCATTGAACTAAAGTCTGGGCAGGCGCTCACCGAAGGGCCTATACCCTGGCATAATCCTATCGGCCCAGCCTACGTCGGATCCGAAGGATTTCACGGTTTGGTTGCTCATTATCTTCGTTTTATTTCCAGCGTCGCCTGAAACCTACGTAACGGTCAGAAGAATAACACGGGAATGCCTTCCGCTCTAGTTATTAACTTTTTCCCCTCATTCTCACCTCCAGTCAGTGGGGGAGAGTTGCGGCTCCGGAATCTATATCGCGCCTTGTCCACCGAATACGATGTGTGCATGCTCACCTCAACAGATTTCGGGGCGCGTTTTGAGGAGATTGTGCACACGCCCAGTTTTCGTGAGCTCCGGTTTCCAAAGGATGACCTCTGGCGCGATGCGTATTCCACACTGCATCGAGCGGGACTGTCCGGCGACTTGTCAGGACTGGCTTTCGCCCTTGCTGTGAGTGATCCGGCATGTAGACTACGACGAACCGCACAATCCCTCGCGCAGTCCGTCGATCTGGTAATCCACGAGTTCCCCTACTCTGAACCGATATTTTCGGGCTACCCAGTTCCATTCGAAGTCTATAACTCACATAACTTCGAGATAAGCCTGCTCTCCTCCATCGTCCGAGGACAAGGGTTCGAAATCAGCTCTAACGAAGCTGTTTCGCCTTGAGAGCAACCTAACTGCTCGTGCCAAAATAGTCTTCGCCACGTCCGCTACAGACATCGAGAAGTTCCGCCTCTTCTATGGCGTGCCGAGACACCGACTCGCTTGCTGCCCCAACGGGTACGAGCCGGAAGCGCTGGAATCTGTCGCTGCCTACCGCAAAAGTCGTCCTCGGCCCTCGAGCGGGCGCCCGAAGTTGCTCTTTTCCGGTTCGGCGCATTACCCGAATGTCGAGGCCGCGCAATTTCTAATCAACATGGCGCCATCATTGCCTAAATGTGACTTGATCATTGCCGGCGGGATCTCGAAGGCGCTGGATAGAGCGGTTCTACCTAGTAATGTTATCGTATACGGTGACTTCGATGAGGAGGAAAAAAGACACTGTTGCGCAGTGCCGACCTCTTTTTAAACCCGGTAACACTAGGGTCTGGCACAAGCCTGAAGGCAGTTGAAGCGCTCGGGTCTGGCATTCCAATGGTCAGCACTCGCGATGGCGTGCGCGGCCTCGAGGTTCTTGGGGACGTACATGCAGCGATAGCGTCTCGCCCAGAATTTGTATGGGCTGTCAACGCGCTGTTGGCCGAACCCGTACGCTGCAAGGCCCTCGCCCAGCGCGGCCTTGCTTTAGCACGCTCGAAGTATACCTGGGAAGCTATTGCCAAGGGCTTCCGGCAAGATATCACTACAGGGCGGCCTAGGTCGTCGCCTTCGCGTCGGCTCGCACTCGCCCTCAACGACTACCCAGTGCACACCGCCGTCTCCGGGGGTGCGGCACGCGTACTAAACCTTCTCAGTAATCTCGACGTCGACGTAATCCTTGTTGCGTTGGGCGCTGCTTGGAACGTGACGCTGGTTGAACCAGGCCATCTTCATATCACCGTGCCGAAATCCGCCGCGCATGTAGCCCTTGAAAATGCCGTTAATGCCGGGGAAAGTATCTCGATAAACGATGGTGTAGCCAGCCTGTTCGCCGGGTCGAACCACATCCTAGTCAGCGTCGCCTCCGATATGGCGCGTCGGTCCTCAGTCGTCATTTTCGAACATTGTTATATGGCGCCGCTGCTAGATGCAATCCAGCGTGTACACCCAGACATTCCCGTAATTTACAGCGCACACAATGTAGAGGCCACTCACAAAGTAGCGCTGCTGCGCGACCATAGGCTCGGCGCGACTTTCTCCACGTTCATCGCCGAGTTGGAGCGGCGCCTCGTCGCGTGCTCCGTCTTGATAGTGTGTTGTACGCAAATCGATGCGCGACACTTCGGCACGGATCGTGCCGAAGTTATGGTGGTGCTGAATGGGTGCAACGTCCCGGACAGGAAAATATTGGTCGGTGCACGTCGTGAAGTCACCCGCAGCGTGAGCAAGCGCCGCGTTGGATTCCTCGGCTCATCGCATAGTCCGAATGTGGAAGCGGCCGAGTTCATTCTGCGTGAGATGGTACAGCGTTTCCTGACGTAATTTTCGAGTTTGTTGGCGAGGTTTGTACCACCATCACGACGCAGTTGCCGCCGAATGTTCAATTGCACGGCACGGTAGACGAACTCGCCAAGAGCAGATTACTTAATAGTTGGGACGTCGCGCTTAACCCAGTGCTGTCGGGCGGTGGCTCCAGTGTCAAGCTACCCGATTACTTGGTGCACGGACTGGCGACGATCAGCACACCGGCTGGAGCGCGCGGCTTCTCTGGGGCGCGGAGCAATGCGGGGATCGTAGTTGATATTCATCGCTTCAGTGAGAGCTTGGCTGGGCTGCTCGCAGACAGCGGCCGGTTGGCGGCGCAACGCCGCAAAGCGCGCTGCTATGCAGCTAGGCATCTACTGTGGGAGGTAACAACCAAAAGCTACCGCGAACGCGTGCGCGATTTCCTAATGCCCGCGCCTGCGGTGCAGAAGCGGCGGTCGCTCCTGGTTGTGACATACCGTTATACGGAGCCTCCACTTGGAGGCGCAGAGGAATATGCGATGGAGGTCTTGAAACATCTCCGGCCCCGTTTTGCTCAAATTGACCTCGCCGCCGTCAGCATCAGCCGTCTCACAAACCACCATCATTTTGGGTGTGCCTTCTCGTCGGAAGGGGCGGGAGCCACCCACATTACTGGTGGTCTTTTCGACAACGCTCGCTTTTTCCCCGCAGATGTTGTGCCCGAGGACCGAGCTATAGAGTTGGCTCGCAAGTTAGAACGTGGATGGATGATTGACGAGCGGGAGATTTGCTGTTCATTCCTCGAACTCGTTCGGCGCAAAAGGGCGCCCGCGGCTGATCGGTGGCTTCTTCTGGCCCGAGAACCACGCTGGGGTCATTCGCCGCTGGACCGCACCGGGCTTTTCTTTTTTCGTTCCGGCGTCCGCGTGCGTAGTACAACTCCGCGGCTGGACGCCATACCAGAAGACGCTACATGTCGCACTGCTCCGAATAGATGAAGGCGGGGCAACAAGTATCTTGACTGAGGACAGCCAGATCGTCGGCATGGCATTCAGCGTAAACTTTTCGTTGCCGCCTTGTGTCGCCGGTCCCATGTTGCTGACCTGTGAGGTGGATGAGCACACAGTAGAGGGAGATCATCGGCCACTTGGCGTATCTGCTGGAGCACGCCTCGGTGCTTATGAATGGCCACTCAAACCCACTCGTAGCGGAGAATGGCATTCGGGCGCTCGCCGAGTGTGAAATGAACCTTGCCGAGGATCACGAAGAGTGGCTGAGGACCGAGCATTTCCATCTTTGGGTCGATACGCTGCGGGTCTCGGCAGATCGGCGCGATCAAGCAACGGAAGACAAATTCGCGGAAATCCGGGGTCCACATTCTGCCGCTTTACAGGAATGGCTTCTCCGACATGGCTCACGGTACGACACGGTGTTGATCCAGGGGGTGCCCTTCGACGTGATCCCGAGCAGTGTTGCAACCTTGCGCCGGCTCGACGGTTGCCCGCGGATCGTGACGCTACCACATTTCCATGGCGATGATCGGTTCTATTACTGGCGCCGCTATTTGGACAGTTTCAAGGTGGCTGACGCCACGCTGCTTTTCTCTTCATCTATTGCAGATCGGATGGAACCACGCGATAGGTTCCGCGTGGTGCCAGGCGGCGGCGTTCGCGTAGAAGAGTGCGGAGACAAGGAGGCGGCTTCCGCCTTTTGCGGGGTGCACAAAGAACACACCCCTTTCTTTCTGGTGCTGGGCCGCAAGGCACCTTCCAAGGGCTACAAGCGAGTACCTGAACGCCCACGCTTTGTTGCGTCGCGATGGTATCGAAGTCGACTTGGTGCTGATCGGTCCAGACGAGGACGGCGCGACTGTCGAAGGGGATGGCGTGCATTTCCTGGGCCGTCAACCACGACAGGTAATCCTCGGTGCCCTGTCCAGGTGCCTTGGCCTGGTCAATATGAGCACGAGCGAGAGTTTTGGTATTGTGATCTGTGAAGCTTGGCTCTCTGGCAAGCCCGTCATTGTCAACCGTGCATGCTATGCCTTCCGAGAGTTGATACGCGATGGCGAGACTGGCGTGCTGGTAAGTAGCGATCAGGAACTTCGAGAGGCTATGGCACTACTAGGCAGCGACAGGGTTGCTCGCGATCGTCTCGGGATGGCGGGATTTGCGGAGGTGGTGACTCGCTATGCGTGGCGCGATGTCGCGAACAGTGTCTTCAACGTGCTCGAACGTGATAATTCGGGCGCAGGCAGCGTTCAACACAGTTCCGGAAGAGGCGGGCTGTCTGTTGGTGCCAGAAGTGCCGACAAATCGAAAAGTTGCGCGTCCGACTCTCGCCAACTCACGGCTCGCTCCATCCCAAGGCAGAACCGATATGCTCTCTGACGTACGGTCCTTCTGTAGTTCATTCCGGGCGACGTTCAACACCTGCCGGCTGCGCAATGCAGCCTTGACAAAAGCGATGCTTGCGACGCCGGCCTCAGGCACAAAGAGTTGCAGGGCAGAGGCGCGTGCATAGGACTTTCTTTTCTGTCTGTTCGGCAATCGACTGCGGCGAGGTTCTGGCTCTCGAGCCGAACACGGCGCCCTATCGACGCTGCTCACCGGCGATTAAGGGCCCTCTCTCTGCCTACGTGCACGAGGTTATCGATTCCCATATCGGCGAAGCCGTCACGCCGTTTCCTTCATGCGTCGTCAGATTTGAGGATGCCACAGTATGGGGCCCGGGCGTGATTACGTTGCCCGGAGACATTCTTGTCAGCGAAAGTCTAGCCAACACGTACATGTTGGACAACATTGCGGGCCTTCGACGCCAGAGAGAGCACGGCCTCTTTTACTCGGAGGTTGATTTGGCGAGAATTGACCGGCAGGCAGAAGGACGTTACATTATACTTAAGCAATGCTGGGACAGCAACTACGGACATTGGCTAATCGAGGGCCTACCAAGGGCAATACCACCGAACGGTCTCGACTTTTGCAACTATCGGTATCTGGTGTCGTCTCCCGGGGAGATCATGCGACGCGTTATGTTTGATTGTCTATCGGAACTTGGCATCAAGTCGGATCAGATAATTGTCTGCAATGATGCCCCGCGTTGTTTTTCGGAGTTACTGTATCCTCTGCCAATCACCGCCGCGCCCTGGGTTACAGGGCCAAGGTCGAATTCGCGCATTGGAGAATGTTCGAGATTTAGTTTTGGCAAGACGCGAGCAGCCTTGGCGTGCGCGTAAAATCTTCATCGCTCGCCCCAATACTGGACGTCGAAAGCTCCGCAACCAAGATGTCGTTCGAGATCTACTGGAGGATCGCGGCTATACTACTGTGACGCCTGCGTTAATGACGTTCGAGGAGCAGGTCATTACCTTCTCGGCAGCACAGTGGGTCGTCGGCACAATTGGTGCTGAATGCACGAATTGTGCTTTTGCACCGCCGGGGGTTCGGTTGCTTGGGCTGGCTCCCGCGACCTTGAATGACGACTTCTTCTGGGACTTGGTGTCACACAAGGGGGGCGCGTATTTGTCGCTGCATGGCGTAGCTGAGACTGAGAACATGAATGCGGACTTTTTTGTTGACCTGGCGCTCCTTCACGAAATGCTGGACCTCTTGGACAACGATGCGACTTAATAACACTAAGTCTGGACTATGGGAGCACTAAGTTCGGGGGCGACGCGCGTACCTAGCGAGGATATCGATTGACACCGCTGAAAAACTGGAGCACAATGCTATCAATTCCTTATGCTCTTCCGGAGCATCATGGCCAATTCTACCAGGATTGCCTCCGAATAATACATAAGACGGTGCGTCCGAGGACATATCTGGAGATCGGCACGTTACATGGCGACACCAGGGCTGTTCAACGCTCTCAATTGAATTTCCAGTTGAGGAGCGCATCGGCTCCGGCGAGAGCGGCAGCATATCGATCCTGACTGAATGTTGAGGACCGATTGCGGCGCAGTATGTTGTAGGCAAAGGAGCGCAGCCGGGCAAAGACGCCTGGCTTATGACGGATGCGAGACTGATCTTCCTGGAAGGTGACGTCGCGGGTGTAGTGCAAAGCGTTCTCGACATGCCAGTGACATCGGACTGCGGTGGCGGCGTTGCATGCCGACGTGGGGTAATTGGCCAGGTAGTATGCTATCTCGGCTGTGCTGCTCCATAGTCCCGTCTTGGCATCTCGATGCAGGACACGTCGGGTGACGCGAACGATGGTCTCGATCAGGAACTGCCACTCGGTTCCGGCAACGGCGCGTGAGGCGCTGAATACGTCGGCGGTTCTGGTTTCATGCCGGCCGTGCCCGGAGGTGACAGTGGTGTCGCTGCTGGTAGGTCGGCGGGAAGCGCAGGCGGCTTGGACATTTTGCAGCAGAGTTGGCTGATTGTCCTTCAGTTGAACGATCAGGCGAGCCTGTGCCTGTGCGGCAGCCTCGAAGGTTTTTTTTGACAGTGCATGGCATCGAGCGTGACGATCGAGTGCGCGACCTGGAGTTCGCCGAGTAACTGCTGTGCGGCGGGGATTTCGTTGGACTTTTCTTCGATATCGACATGGGCCAGGACCAGGCCGGCTTCGACATCGAATGCGTGCAGCAGTTGGGCTGCCTTACGGTCGTTGAAGTTGTCGAAACTTCGCCGAAGCGTCTTCCCATCCAGCGCGATGCTGCGCCGCGCTGGATCGGTTGCGGCATTCCACAGACCAGCGGCGTGGCGGCGGAACACCCGCTCGACAGCCTGTGTGTCGAGGCCCTGGAGGATATAGCGAATGGCTGTATGGGCGGGCGCACGCTGCCAGCGCAGACCGAAGGCGGTGTTCAGCCGCCGGCGATGCACTTTGATGAAGGTCTCAATGGAGCGGAAGGAATTGCCACCGGTGACCACGGCGAGGATGGAGAACAGCAGAACATAAGGCAGCTTGTATATCTTGCCTTCGGCTCGACGCGGGTCGGGAACCTCGCTGAGCACCGCGAGGAACTGATCGAACGATTGCATGGCAACCTGCTGGTGATTTGGCTGCCGGGCATAGATTCAGAGATTTTGCCGCGCCGGAATCCGGCGACGCTGGCCGGCTGGCATGTTTCGCCCAACTGTTGCGCCGCAAACTCACCCTTCTACTCAGATGTATAGAGCGTTGAACAG
>CAWBST010000028.1:0-331375 GCA_963791495.1 uncultured Alphaproteobacteria bacterium | reverse complement strand
GGTGGACGACATCATCTCCGCCTTGTCCCATTGCGCTGGCTCTTTGTCATCGCGCGCAATTCAAGCTTCACCTATAAGGGACGAGCCATCGACGTGAAGCAGGTGGGCCGTGAACTTGGCGTGCGCTACGTGCTGGAAGGCAGCGTGCGCAAGGCGGCTAACCGGGTGCGGATCACCGGTCAGATCATCGACGCCAACGCGGGAGCCACACTCTGGTCCGAGCGCTTCGAAAGTGCCCTCGACGACGTCTTCGAATTGCAGGACCAGATGGCCACCAGCGTCGTCGGTGCGCTGGTGCCGCACTTGGAGCGCGCGGAGATCGAGCGCGCACGTCACAAGCCGACCGAAAGCCTCGACGCCTACGACTACTACATGCGTGGAATGTGGAAGTTCCGGCAGGTTTCCAGAAACGCGACGGACGAGGCGCTGCCACTGTTTTACGAGGCCATCCAGCGCGATCCGGAATTCGCTTCGGCCTATGCCATGGCCGCCTGGTGCCATTCCTGGCGCAAGCTCAGTCGCTGGATGACCGACGTTGGGCGGGAGGTCGCAGAAGGCACGCGCCTTGCCCGCCGGGCCGTGCAATTGGGCCAGAACGACGCCGTCGCTCTGGCGGCGAGCGCGCATGCGCTGGCGCATCTGGTCCGCGATTTCGACAGCAGCATTGCATTGCTCGACCGAGCGCTGGTGCTGGACCCGAATTGCGGCCGGATGGTATCTGGGCGGGTTGCTGAGAATCTGGCGCGGCGAGCTGGACGACGCGATCGAGCGAATCGCCCATGGAATGCGCCTGAGCCCGCTCGGCCCGGACATGGAGCGGATGGAGGTGGGAACCGCAATGGCGTATTTGCTGTCGGGCCGCACGGAGGATGCCTTGTCATGGGCGGAGAAGGCATCGAGGCATATGTCGGATCAGGCGCTGCCCATCAGCATTCTCGCCGCCATCTATACTCGTGCCGGACGTGGCAATGAGGCCAGGCTGGCGATGCAGCAACTTCGCCAGCTTGATCCGGCACTACGGCTATCCAAACTTAATGAGTGGCTCCCGTTCCAGCGCCCCCAAGACCTCGATAATTTCGCCGATGCACTTCGCGAGGCCGGTTTGCCTGAGTGACTGGGAAGCGATCGCGGCCACAATGTCGGACGAAGCCCGGCGTGCTGTGCGCTCGGTGCCACGTAAGCCCACCAACGTGACATTGCGCGAGCCACTCTTGCAGGAGGCGCGGGACCTCGGCGTAAGTCTGTCGCAGGCGTGCGAGCGAGGCTTGAGAGAGGTCGTCGAAGAGACGCGGACGGCAAAGTGGCGCCGGGACAACCATGACGCGATCGAGGCGTGGAACCAATAGTTCGAGAAGAACGGATTGCCGCTGTCTGAATACAGGCAATTCTAATGGCGCATCTCGATGTCCATCCCATGCCGGGAGAGGGAGGGCGCCGTGCGATCCGTGGCTGCGGGAATGAATTCGGTTTTCAGCGTCAAGGGCAAGTGGCACGTCAGGCTGACGCAGGCTCTTGCCGCCGTGGCTTGATGCATGGCGTGGATGGCCGGCAGATCCCCGGTCAAGCCCGGGGACATGGCCCGGCCATGACGATGAGAGCGCGCCCCGACGACCTTATGTCAGCGCCTATGGGTTCGCGGCGAGGGTTGCGTTGACTTCCGATTCCGCCACTCCCATAACCCCGCCCATCCGGGTATCGTAGCCAACCCGGTCCCCGCCTGACGCGGGGGCTCCGCCGCTCCGCGAGGGTTCGCGCAGCGGCGCTTCGCTCGTTGGAGATAAGCCGTGTTCGAGGCGCTGTCAGACAAGCTTACCGGGGTGTTCGACCGCCTGCGCGGCCGTGGCGCGCTGTCCGAGGCCGACGTCGCCGAGGCACTGCGCGAGGTCCGGCTGGCGCTGCTGGACGCCGATGTGGCGCTGCCGGTGGTGCGCGACTTCATCGCCAAGGTGCGCGAGCGCGCGGTGGGCGCCGAGGTGCTGGCCTCGGTCACCCCGGGCCAGCAGGTGGTCAAGATCGTCAACGACGTGATGATCGAGGCGCTGGGCGGCGAGGGCGCGGTGCCGCTGAACCTGAACGCGGCGGCGCCGATCCCGATCCTGCTGGTGGGCCTGCAGGGCTCCGGCAAGACCACGACGGCGGGCAAGCTGGCGCTGCGGCTGCGCGAGCGGCTGCGGCGGCGGGTGCTGCTGGCGAGCCTCGATACGCAGCGGCCGGCGGCGCAGCTTCAGCTTGCGCAGTTGGCGGAGCAGGCGCAGGTGCCCAGCCTGCCGATCGTCGCCGGGCAGACGCCGGTGCAGATCGCGCAGCGCGCGATGGATACCGGGCGGCGCGAGGGGTTCGACATCGTCATCCTCGATACCGCCGGGCGGCTGTCGATCGACGAGGCGCTGATGGACGAGGTGCGGCAGGTCCGCGCCGCCACCTCGCCGGCCGAGACGCTGCTGGTGGTCGATGCGATGACCGGCCAGGACGCGGTGAACACCGCCAAGGCGTTCAACGAGGCGGTCGGCGTTACCGGCATCGTCATGACGCGGATGGACGGCGATGCGCGCGGCGGCGCGG
This sequence comes from uncultured Alphaproteobacteria bacterium, assembly GCA_963791495.1. Lineage (GTDB taxonomy): Bacteria > Pseudomonadota > Alphaproteobacteria > Acetobacterales > Acetobacteraceae > JAMXLO01. The sequence continues at coordinate 328,813 of CAWBST010000028.1, read as the reverse complement.
CGCTGTCGATGCGCGCGATCACCGGGGCGCCGATCAAGCTGGTTGGCGTCGGCGAGAAGCAGGACGCGCTGGAGGATTTCCATCCGGAGCGCGTGGCCGGCCGGATCTTGGGGCAGGGCGACATCCTCGGGCTGGTCGAGCGCGCCGCCGAGACGATCGATCAGGAAGAGGCGGAAAAGCTTGCCGCCAAGATGATGCGCGGCAAGTTCGACCTCGAGGACTATGCGAGCCAGCTCAAGCAGATCGGCAAGATGGGAAGCCTGTCCGGCATTCTCGGCATGCTGCCGGGCGTGGGGAAGATCAAGGCGCAGCTCGAGGACGCCAATCTCGATACCACGATCCTGAAGCGGCAGGCGGCGATCATCTCGTCGATGACGATGAAGGAGCGGCGGGTGCCCGACATCATCAAGGCGAGCCGCAAGAAGCGGATCGCCTCGGGGTCGGGGACGTCGGTGCAGGAAGTGAACCGGCTGCTGAAGCAGTTCGACGACATGACGACGATGATGAAGCGGATGAACAAGCTCGGGCAGAAGGGCCTGATGCGCCACGGGCTGGCCGCGCTGATGCCGAAGGGCATGGGGCCGAACCAGCGACCTGATTTTTCAAGGAGACACTGATCGATGGGTCTGAAGATCCGCCTTGCCCGCGCCGGCGCGAAGAAGCGCCCGTACTACCACATCGTGGTGGCCGACAGCCGCAGCCCGCGCGACGGGCGCTTCATCGAGAAGCTGGGCAGCTACAATCCGATGCTGCCGGCGGAGCATGAGGATCGCGTGCGGCTGCAGGCGGAGCGCATCCAGCATTGGGTGTCGCAGGGCGCGGTGGCGACCGATCGGGTGGCGAAGTTCCTCGGGCAGAAGGGCGTCGGGCCGATGCCGTCCTGGGGCGAGCAGCCGGTGAAGTCGGCGCCGAAGAAGAAGGCGCAGGAGCGCGCCAAGGCCGCCGAGGCGGCGGCGGGCTGAGTGCCGGAGAGCCGCATCCTGATGGGCGTGATCGGCCGGCCGCACGGCGTGCGCGGGCTGGTGCGTGTCACGTCGTATGCCGATGATCTGACGGCGTACGGGCCGCTGAGCGACGCGAAGGGGCGGCGGTTCGTGCTGCGCTGGCGGGGCGAGGGCGTGGCGGAGATCGCCGAGGTGGTCGCCGGCGGCGAGGCGAAGGTGGCCGATCGGACCGCGGCGGAGACGCTGACCAATATGCGGCTTTACGTCGAGCGGGCGCAATTGCCGGAGCCGGAGGACGGACGAGTTCTATCTGGCGGATCTGATCGGGCTGGCGGCGTTCGATTGCGACGGCGCGCGGATCGGCACGATCAGCGCGGTGCACGACTACGGCGCCGGCGCGAGTCTGGAAATCGCGCGGGAGGACGCCCAGTCGCTGCTGGTGCCGTTCACGCGCGCGTGCGTGCCGGAGGTGGATGTGGCGGTGGGCGGGTCGTGATGGAGCTGCCGATCTTGCGACGATGCTGGTGAGTGTAGTCTGCCGCGACACCCTCTCCCCCGTCGCTACGCTCCGCGCCCCGGATCAAGGCCGGGGCAGGCCTCTCCCGCGCGGCGGGAGAGGTGAACGCACGATGGCCTGGCGCGCTTCCGTGCTGACGCTGTTTCCGGAGATGTTTCCGGGACCGCTGGCACATTCGCTCGCGGGACGTGCGCTGCAGTCGGCGATCTGGTCGCTGCAGACGATCAACATCCGCGACTTCGCCACCGATCGGCATCGCACGGTGGATGACACGCCGTTCGGCGGCGGCGCCGGCATGGTGCTGCGGGCCGACGTGGTGGATGCCGCTTGCCTCGGTGGCCGATGATCGTCCGCTGGTGTTTCTGACGCCGCGCGGCCGGCCGCTGACGCAGGCGGATGCGCGGCGCTACGCCGCGGCGCCCGGCGTGATCCTGCTGTGCGGCCGCTACGAGGGCGTCGATCAGCGTGTCATCGAGGCGCGCGGCATGGAGGAAGTCAGCATCGGCGATTATGTGCTGTCCGGCGGCGAACTTGCCGCGCTGGTGCTGCTGGATGCCGCCGTGCGGCTGCTGCCCGGCGTGATGGGCGCCGCGGACAGCGCGGCGGAAGAATCCTTCTCGGACCATCTGCTGGAATACCCGCACTACACGCGTCCGGCCGAATGGCAGGGACGGCGCGTGCCCGACGTGCTGCTGTCCGGCCATCACGCCGCCATCGCTGCCTGGCGCGCGGCGGAGGCCGAACGCGTCACCCGCGAGCGGCGCCCCGACCTGTGGGACGCGCACACGTCAGCCACTCGCGCGGCGCCGGTTGCCAGCCCGGCGGCGGCGCCGTAAGGAAATCTCGACGGAAGGACCAGAGCGATGAACATCATCCAGCGCTACGAGGCCGAGCAGATCGCTCGTCTGACCGCGACCCGCGGCGTGCCCGACTTTGCGCCAGGCGATACGGTGCGTGTCGCGGTGAAGGTCGTGGAAGGCGAGCGCACCCGCACCCAGGCGTTCGAGGGTGTTTGCATTGGGCGCTCCAACAAGGGGCTGAACAGCAACTTCACCGTGCGCAAGATCAGCTACGGCGAGGGTGTGGAGCGCGTGTTCCCGCTGTACTCGCCGCTGATCGCCGAGATCGCGGTGGTGCGCCGTGGCGATGTGCGGCGCGCCAAGCTGTATTACCTGCGCGGTCGCTCGGGCAAGTCGGCCCGCATCGCCGAACGCGCGCGCACCACGGGTCCTGCCGGTGAACCGCCGCCGCGAACGAAACCGAAGCCGCCGACTGATAATCGGGTCATAAGGGGGAAAGACGCCATGTCCGAAGCGAAGCCACGCACGCTGTTCGACAAGATCTGGGACAGCCATGTCGTGGAGAAGCTCCCGGACGGGACGTGCATCCTCTACATCGATCGGCATCTGCTGCACGAGGTGACCAGCCCGCAGGCGTTCGAGGGCCTGCGCGTGGCCGGGCGCAAGCTGCGCCGGCCGGACCTGACGATCGCGGTCGCCGACCACAACATCCCGACCGTCGGCGCGCGCACGCCGTCCGACATCAAGGAAGAGGACAGCCGCATCCAGGTCCAGACGCTGGAGAAGAACGTCGTCGAGTTCGGCGTGCCGTATATCCCGATCCTCGATGTGCGCCAGGGCATCGTGCACATCATCGGCCCGGAACTCGGCATCAGCCTGCCGGGCACGACGATCGTCTGCGGTGATTTGCATACCTCGACGCATGGCGCGATGGGGGCGCTGGCGTTCGGCATCGGCACCTCCGAGGTCGAGCACGTGATGGCGACGCAGACGCTGCTGCAGCAGCCGGCGAAGAACATGGAGGTGCGGGTGGACGGCACGCTGGGCTTCGGCTGCTCGGGCAAGGACATCGTGCTGGCGATCATCGGCAAGATCGGCACGGCGGGCGGCACCGGCCACGTGATCGAATACACCGGCGAGGCGATCCGCGCGCTGGACATGGCGGGGCGCATGACGGTGTCGAACATGTCGATCGAGGCCGGCGCGCGGGCTGGTCTGATCGCGCCGGACGAGACGACGTTCGCCTACGTCAAGGGCCGCGAATTTGCGCCGAAGGGCGAGGCGTGGGAGCAGGCGGTGGCGTATTGGCGCACGCTGCCGACCGATCCTGGCGCGCACTACGATACGACGGTCATGCTGAATGCCGCCGACATTGCGCCGATGGTGACGTGGGGCACCAATCCGGGCGCGGTGGTGCCGGTGACCGGCGTGGTGCCTGATCCGGCCGAGTGTCGCGGACGAAGGCCAGCGGACGCAGATGCAGCGGATGCTGGAATACATGGCGCTGAAGCCTGGCCAGAAGCTGGCCGATGTGCCGATCGACGTGGTGTTCATCGGATGCTGCACCAACGGGCGCATCGAGGACATCCGTGCCGCCGCCGCCGTCGCCAAGGGCCGAAGTGTCGCCACCGGCGTGCAGGCGTTGGTGGTGCCGGGGTCCGGGCAGGTGAAGAAGCAGGCCGAGGACGAGGGGCTGGATCGCATCCTGCTGGAGGCGGGGTTCGAGTGGCGCGACCCGTGCTGCTCGATGTGCCTCGGGATGAACCCGGACAAGCTGAAGCCTGGCCAGCGCTGCGCCAGCACGTCGAACCGCAATTTCGAGGGGCGGCAGGGGCCGGGCGGGCGGACGCACCTGGTGTCGCCGGCGATGGCGGCGGCCGCGGCGGTGACCGGGCGGCTGGCGGATGTGAGGCAGTTGGTGTGACGGAGGTAGCGCTGCCGCAGCCCCGTCATGCCGGGCGAAGGCCCGGCATCCACGTCTTGCCGAGCGGCGAAGACGTGGATGCCGGGGCCGAGCCCCGGCATGACAGCAACGGACAGGCGTCAGGTGAGATCAGGATAAAGGTCGCGCCATTCCGGATTGATGTGCCTGATCAACCGTGTCTTCCAGGCGCGCGGCCACTCCTTGATGTTCTTCTCTCGTTGGATTGCGTATGCTATGTTTTCGTGCCGTTCGAAATAGACGAGCCTGTGCAGCCCGTATCGTTTCGTGAAGCCGGGTACTGCGTCCGTTCGATGCTCGAACGCGCGTCGGACGATGTCGTTGGTGACGCCGACGTACAGCGTGCCATTTGGCCGGTTGGTCATGATGTAGACCCATCCGCCCTTCATGATGCCAGCATGCGGCATGACGGTTAAGGAAACGTCATGGAAAAATTCACCACACTGACTGCTGTCGCCGCGCCGATGCCGATGCAGAACATCGACACCGACAAGGTGATCCCCGCGCGCTTCCTGAAGACGATCAAGCGCTCGGGTCTCGGCGTGCACCTGTTCGATCCGCTGCGGTTCGACAGCGAGGGCAAGGAACGTCCCGACTTCATCCTGAACCAGGACGGCTACCGCAACGCGCAGATCATCATCGCGCACGAGAACTTCGGCTGCGGCTCCTCGCGCGAGCACGCGCCCTGGGCGCTGGCCGATTTCGGCATCCGCTGCATCATCGCGCCATCGTTCGGCGACATCTTCTACAACAACAGCTTCAAGAACGGCCTGCTGCCGATCCGTCTGCCGCGCGCGATCTGCGATGCGCTGATCGACGACGCGAAGCTCGGCGGCAACGCGCGCATCACCATCGATCTGGAACGCCAGGTGGTGGTCCGTCCGAACGGCGAGGAGATCCACTTCGACGTAGACCCGTTCCGCAAGCACTCGCTGCTGAACGGGCTCGACGACATCGGCCAGACGCTGCAGCACGCGCCGCCGATCGAGACCTACGAGGCAGCGCGGCGCAAGTCGCAGCCCTGGCTGCCGACCACCGTGGCCTGAGCTGGAGCAGCGATGCCCGCCAACAAGAAGCTGCTGATCCTGCCTGGCGACGGCATCGGCCCGGAGGTGATGCGCGAGGTGCGTCGCGTCATCGACTGGATGGGCCGCCGGCGGATGGTCTCGTTCGACATCTCGGACGATCTGGTGGGCGGCGCCGCGATCGATGCGCGCGGGACGCCGATCACCGACGAGACGATGGAGAAGGCGAAGGATGCCGATGCCATCCTGTTCGGCTCGGTCGGCGGACCGAAGTGGGAGAAGCTTGGATTCCAGCTTCGCCCGGAGCTCGCGATCCTGCGGCTGCGCAAGGAGCTGGATCTGTTTGCCAACCTGCGCCCCGCGATTGTGCTCGACCCGCTGGTCGATGCCTCGACGCTGAAGCCCGACGTGGTACGCGGTCTTGACCTGATGATCGTGCGCGAGAGCACCGGCGGCATCTATTTCGGCGAGCCGCGCGGCGTGGAGACGTTGCCCAACGGTGAGAAACGCGGGTTCGATACCGAGAGCTATACCACCAGCGAAATCGAGCGCGTCGCGCGCGTGGCGTTCGAGCTGGCGCGCAAGCGCAGGAACCACGTGACCAGCGTGGAAAAAGCCAATGTGATGCAGTCGGGCCTGTTCTGGCGCGAGACCGTCACGGCGCTGCACCAGCGGGACTATGCCGACGTGACGCTCGACCACATGTACGCGGATAATTGCGCCATGCAGCTTGTGCGCAATCCGCGGCAGTTCGACGTGATCGTGACCTCCAACATCTTCGGCGACCTGCTGTCGGACCTGGCGTCCATGCTGACCGGCAGTCTGGGCATGCTCCCGTCGGCCACGCTCGGCCCGGCGGATGCGTCAGGCAAACGGCTGGCGCTGTACGAGCCGATCCATGGATCAGCTCCCGACATCGCCGGCAAGGGGATCGCCAACCCGATGGCGCAGATCTTCAGCTTCGCCATGCTGCTGCGGTATTCGTTCGGCATGGAGGAGGACGCGGCGCTGATCGAGCGTGCCTGCACAAATGTGCTGGCGTCCGGGCTGCGCACGGCAGACATCATGGCGCCTGGGACGGCGAAGGTGGGCACCAACGTGATGGGCGAGTTGATCCTGCGCGAACTCGACAAGCTTGCGGCCTGACCACTTGAAGGGCGGGAGACCATCCGCTACATCCGCCGCCCTGGCGAAGCGCCCGTAGCTCAATTGGATAGAGCACCAGACTACGGATCTGGGGGTTGGGAGTTCGAGTCTCTCCGGGCGCGCCATAAACCTCTGCAATCAAATAGACATACGTTTCTATATCGGTTGTTTCAATTTGCAAAACCTCCGGCACCCGGCGTCAGAACCGCCCGGTCGTGCGCATTCGTGGGAGGCAAAGAGCATAAGGTTAGGGAAGACGGTGCGCGCGGTTATGCTGTGACGGGGAGCGCGCATCCGAAGCGGCAGTACACAACCGGTCCTTGATTGACCCACCGCAGTGATCGCAGTCACGCGGCCCCCGAGACGGGCCGTGACCATTCCGCGAGGACGAGCTCAGGCGGCCTGTTTCAGAACACCGGGAGCGTCGGTGTGTTGCGTCAGCTCCATTGCGCGCGCGGCCACCACGGCCTCGGTCCGGTTCCGGACTCTCAGTTTGCGGATGATGCTGTGCATGTGCGCCTTGACGGTGCTCATCGACATGCCCAGTCGATACGCGATGATCTTGTTCTGGGCACCGACCGCGAGAACGCTCAGAACCGCCTGTTCCCGTGGGGTGAGTTTCTCAAAGCGCTCGCCGACAGCGACCGGTCGCGTCGCGCCGAGCGATACCGCTTCCGGCGATTGAGACAGAGGCGGGAAGGTTGGAAAGTAGCATCCTCCTGCCGCGACGAGGCGCAACGCCGCAACTGCAACCGTCGGGCTTGTGGAGGTCGTAATGCAGCCCTGCACGCCCAACTGCCTGGCCGATGTCTCCGCTGCCCTTGCTTCGTGCATGTCCGGTGCATCCACCAGCAAGGCAATCGGCACTTTCGGGAACTTCTCGCGCAGTCTATCGACCTGACCGCCCAGCCAGTGATCGGACCACCCGGCGCGGCTGACGCCAATCAGAACCGCGGCCGCCTGTCCCAGTTGGCCATCGGCGGGGCCGGTCTCGACTTCGGCTACCGCAACCGGCTGGAATTCGCTGCAGGATTGACCAAGCCAGATGCTCAGGCAGCCCCGGAGGAAGTCTCGCCGCTCGACAACGATCAGAACCCCGGTGTGCGGCATCGGGCTGGAATTCGCGGTCTGCGTGCCCGAAGCCGCCTCCGTTCTTTCGGTGGATTGCGCGCCCATCGATTCAGTCCTCCGAGGTGCAAAGCGAGCAGCGCATCGTTTGGGCCACAGCACTCTGTCTTTCGCCATCCCAATGGCGTTGACCGAATTATAACTCAAAACTGACCCGAAGTAACTATTTTTTTACGTAATCATAACAGACCGCGCATCCGGCCCCTGGCCTCGCGCCTTGTGGCCCGCCGGACGTGGCCGCGTGGCCGAATGGCTGAGTCTTTCTGGTCGTGTTCCGAGGTCGTCGCTAGAATGTGGACAACGAATCGGGAGCACCGGGATGCGGACAACAGCCGTCGTCGCCATCGCAGTTCTGCTGAGCGCCTGTGGCGCGACACAACCCGACCGAACCCAGGGTGGCGCGGCGGGAGGCGCCGCAACGGGCGCCGCGATAGGGTTGATCGGTGGGCCGATAGGGGTCGCGGTGGGGGCGGTGATCGGCGGTGGTGCCGGAGCGCTCACCGGAGCCTCTACAGAGTCCAAGGACCTCAATCTGGGCGCGCCGCCCTGGAGCAACACCAATTGAGGGGTTGACGTTCGGGTCTTGTAGCCCTCGCCTTCATCGCCGAAGTGGCTTGTACCGGTAGTTGTAAGGCCGCCTCATCTCCAGATCGTCGGCGCCCGACCTCCGCCTGGCTCCTGCCTTGCCAACGCCGGCCTAGCGGAATGCGAGCGCGAGGCGCTCGTTCCCGCGCTGACGCGCCACCAGGAACCCAATCACCACAAGGTTGGCGACGTTGAAGAAGACGCCGAGGCCGAACGCAGGCGCATAGAAGCCGAACCGATCATAGAGTTCGCCGGCGAGCCAGCTTCCGAACGCCATGCCGGACATGGCGAGAAAGAAGAATGTCGGCACGCGCCATGACGCCTCGGATGACGGGAAGAGCTCGCGGATGGCCACGACGTAGGACGGGATGATGCCGGAGAAGCCGAGCCCGAAGGCCGCCGCCACGGCGAACAGGCCGAGCTCGTTCTGCGTCAGCAGGAAGGCTCCGATTGCCACCGCCTGGCACGCCGAACCCGCCATCACAGCGCGCAGCCCGCCTATGCGGTCCGCCAGCATGCCCCAGAACTGCCGGCTGAGGAACGCACTGGCCAGCAGAACCGAGAGCATCGCCGCACCATGCGTCGGCGAAATGCCGAGGTCGGTGCAGAAGGCGACAAGGTGCCCGTTCGGCACGGCCATCGGGATGCAGCAGAAGAACGAGGCGATACAGATCAGGGCAAGCACCAGGTTGGGTGGCATGCCCAGCACCGGTGCGCCCCTGCGCGGGTCGGTGGACCGCGCGTGCATGGCGTGGGCTGCCGGCGAGGGCCGCAGCCACAGCAGTGTCAGCGGCAGGATCACCGCGATCACCACACCGGAGTACGCCAGCATCGTGGTCTGCCAGCCGTAGACAGCGATTCCGCGTCCGAACACCGAAGGCCAGATGACGCCGGCGATGTACTGGCCGGATGAAATGAATGCCAAGGCGGAACCGCGGCGCCGGTCGAACCAGCGGGTGACGTAGACCACCAGCGGGGCGTAGATCGCGCCATTGCCGACCAGGCCGATCAGCAGGCCGTGCCCGACATAGAGTGCCCAGACGCTCCCGGTTGAGGAGAGCGCGAGGCCTGCTGCCATCATCACCGCACCGATGGCGACGGTGAGGCGGATGCCGATGCGGTCGGCGAGCCAGCCCATCATGATGCCGCCGAGGCCGGTGCCGACCCAGACCAGCGCGCCCGCCAGCGCGACCACGGAGCGTTCGGTACCGAGAGCATCCTGGATCGGCTTGAGGCCGACCACCACCAGCAGCGGCGCGCCGTACGAGATCGAGAGGATGCCGAGAGTCAGGCAGGCCGCCACCCACGACGCGCGGCTCTCGATGCTGGCCGCGCGCTGCGGCATCACTCCTGTGTCCGGCATTGCCGGCATCTCCTCTCGGGTATAAGCGGCAAGCCGGTATGGGCCCCGCACCGGTTACCGGCAAGCTGGAGAGACGCATGAGTGAATCCATTAGCGCGCAACCCACCGGACCACTTCGCGGGCTGCGGGTCTTCGACCTGACGCGCGTGCTGGCCGGGCCGACCTGCGTGCAGATGCTGGCGGACCTCGGCGCCGACGTGATCAAGATCGAACGCCCCGGCGCCGGTGACGACACGCGCGGTTTCGCGCCTCCCTACATGCCGGGGACGAAGGAGAGCGCGTATTTTGTCGGCGTGAACCGGAACAAGCGGTCGGTCACGCTGGACATCGCTCAGCCCGAGGGCCAGGCGATTGCGCGGCAATTGATCGCGCAGTGCGATATCCTGGTGGAGAATTTCAAGGTCGGCGCGCTGGCGAAATACGGCCTGGGCTATGAGGAGTTGCACCAGAAGTTTCCGCGGCTGATCTATTGCTCGATCACCGGCTTCGGCCAGACAGGACCGTATGCGCCGCGGCCTGGCTATGATTCGCTGATCCAGGCGATGGGCGGCGTGATGAGCCTGACCGGTGAGCCGGATGGTCTGCCGCAGAAGGTCGGGGTGCCGGTCGCCGATCTGTTCGCCGGCCTCTACGGCTGCATCGGCATCCTGGCCGCGCTGCGCCATCGTGACGCGACGGGCCAGGGGCAGCAGATCGATATCGGCATGCTGGACACGCACGTGGCATGGCTGGCGAACCAGGGGATGAACTATCTGGCGACCGGTGAGAACCCGGCGCGGCTGGGCAACCAGCATCCCAACATCGTGCCCTACCAGGTGTTCCCCACGGCCGATGGTCATATCGTGCTGTCGGTCGGCAACGACGCCACGTTCAAGCGGTTCTGCGAGGCATTTGCATTGACGCATCTGCTGGAGGACACGCGTTTCGCCACCAATGCGGCGCGCGTGGAGAACCGGCAGCTGGTCACTGACACGCTGACTCCGGTCATGCAGACGCAGCACACCGTGTGGTGGGTCGAACGGCTGGAGGCGCTGAAGATCGGTTGCGGGCCGATCAACAAGCTCTCGGAGGTGTTCGCCGATCCGCACGTGCTGGCGCGCGGCGTGGTGCGCGAGATGGCGCACGGGTCGGGCGAAAAGGTGCAGGTGATTGCCAATCCGGTGCGCCTGTCCGAGACGCCGGCTGACTACCGCATTCCACCACCGCTACTTGGCGAGCACACGGACACAGTGCTGAGCGAGCGGCTGGGATTGGATGCGGAGGTGCTCGCGGAGTTGAGGGCCAAAGGCGTGATCTGATGGCGGACCACTGTGGCCAGACCCAGCAGCCACTGGAGGTCGTCTATCTGCCATTCGAGAGCGGGCCCTATCGGATGGCGATGGCACTCACCACCGTGCCCGAGAGCGCCTGGTTCGAAATCGATTCGCGCTACGCCGATGAGATGGCGGAACGGCGTCGCCTGCTCACTGAGCAGCACGAGGACGTATTTGCTGCGCTGCCGGTCTCGGACGCCGCACGCGCGGAGACCTTGCGTGAGGTCGCAGCCAACCTGACCGCCTATGCCCCGCAGTGGTTTGCGCGGGACAGTGAAACCCTGAGCAACGCATTGACCGGCGAATGCTGGGACCTCGCAGAGCCGCCATGCGATCCTCTGGAACTCGCCGGTCGTCTGGTGCAGGAGGACCTCTGCATCATCCAGCAGAGCGACGAAGGTCCGCTGTTCACCGCCGCTGTGCTGTGCTTTCCCAGCCGTTGGCGGCTGCACGAGAAGCTGGGCAAGCCGCTCGCCTCGGTCCACGGGAGAGTGCCGTTCTATGCGGACCGCCTCTCCACTCCGGTGGATCGCTTCATGGCCAGGGTGAAGCCAGGCCACATCGCGTCTCGGCTCAACTGGTCGGTGCTCGACGATCCGGCGATGTTCCAGCCCGCGGGTAAATGGCGCGAGCAGACGAACAGCGCGATCACATCGGACAACGCCGGCGAAGGCCTTTACCTGCGTGTCGAGCGCCAGACCCTTCGCCGTCTCCCGCAGTCGGGCGCGATCCTGTTCGGGATCCGCGTGCACTCGTACCCGCTTGCCCGTGCCATCACCACGCCCGAGGCCGCGTCGCGTCTTGCGGAAGCGGTGCGCGCGCTGCCGGAGGCGACGGTGCACTACAAGAGCCTCAGGGCGTTCGGCCCCGCGCTGCTCGCCTGGCTGGACGCGCACTCGCGCTGATCCGCCGGCCCTCCTGCACCAGCCACTCGCGGAATGCGACGATCTTCGCCTGGTCGGCGGTGGCCCGCGGACAGACCAGCCAATAGGAAAACTCCTGCGGCCAGGCGAGGTTCAGCACCCGCACGAGAGTGCCATGGCTGAGTTCGGACCGCGCCAGTGTCTCGGTGACCAGCGCGATGCCTTGGTCCGATGCCGCGGCACGGATCAGCAGCATCTGGTCGTCGAAACTGATGCCGCCAGAAGCCGCAGGCCCGAGGTCAGCCACGTCGTGCGCCTGAAACCACAGCGCCCAGTCCTGGCGCTCCTCATCGTGCAGCAGCGGCAGGCCGATCAGATCGGTCGGAGTTCGCGGGCGTTCTCCGAGTGAGGCGAGAAACCTCGGACTGCACACCGGGATCATGGCGACGCTGGCGATGCGGTCGCAGCGCAGCCCGGGATAACGTCCCAGGCCATGGCGGATCGCCACATCCACGCCATCGGCAGCGAAATTCGCCAGGCCGCGCGTGGTGGCGATGTTGAGCTCGATGTCAGCGTGCCGCTCGCGGAAGCGACCGAGCCGCGGCACCAGCCATGACGCTGCGAACGCGGGCGGAGCGCTGACCGTCAGCACGCCCGCATTCGGCAGCGCGCGCAGCCGACGCGTCGCCTCGCCGATCTGGCGGAATGCGTGGCGGATCGGTGCGAAGTAGCTCTGCCCGGCCTCGGTCAGCACAAGGGATCGGTTGCCGCGACGGAACAGCTGTGCTCCGAGCCGTAGCTCCAGTCCGCGTATAAGCTGGCTCACCGCGCCCGGTGTCACCGACAGCTCGGTTGCGGCCTCCTTCATGCTGAGATGGCGAGCGGCGGCCTCGAAGGCGCGCAGGGCATTGAGTGGCGGCAGGCCGGGCATGGCTCAGGATAGAATTTCTCAACCGATCCCGCCATCAAGAATCGTTTGTCCACAACCGGTTCAAACGTCACATCCACGACCACGAATGACCTGGATCGGAGCTTCGACAATGAACGGTGTCACAACGCAGTATGTGGAAGCGCCGGCGAGTGAATTCCGCCAGGGTTGGTCGGTTGTGCTGGCCTGCTTCTGCGTGGCGACCTTCGCCTGGGGCTTCGGCTTCTACGGCCAGTCCGTCTATCTCGCCAATCTGCATGCGACGCGCGGTTGGCCGTCCTCGCTGATCGCCTCGGCGACGACGGTGAACTATCTGGTTGGCGCTGTGCTGCTGTCGCGCGTCCACCGCGCCATCGAGGTGCTTGGTCCGCGGCTGCTGCTCGCCGGCGGTGTTGCGATCATGGCTATCAGTGCGATCGGCCTGAGCCGCGTGCAGGCGCCCTGGCAGCTCTATCTCTGCAGCATCGTAATGGCGATCGGCTGGGCGGGCACCACCACCACAGCCATCGCCACCACTCTGGCTTACTGGTTCGACCATAGGCGTGGCTTGGCGCTGAGCCTCGCACTGACGGGTGCCAGTGCCGGCGGTTTCACCATCGCACCGTTGCTGGTGCGATTGGTGCCCCGCATGGGCCTGGAACAGGCCGTGCTGCTGATTGCGCTTGGCGGGCTGGTGGTGCTGCTGCCTATGGTCCTGGCCGGCGTCGGGCGTGTGACATCGATCGACCGCACAAAGCCAGCACCCGGTGCAGCATGGGCGGCGCGAGGTCGACTCACCGCATATCACAGCCAGGCGCAGGCGTTCGGCAGCCTGCATTTCTGGTCGATTGCACTGCCGTTCGCGTTGGCACTCGCCGCACAGGTCGGCTTCATCGTGCATCAGGTGGCCTTCCTGCTGCCGCGTCTCGGCAGCGAGGGTGCCGGCATCGCGATTGCCGCGACCGCAATCGCGGCGGCAGTGGGACGTCTCGCCTTCGCCCCAGTGATCGACCAGATGAACCAGCGCGTTGCGTCGGCGGCCTGCTTTGCATCGCAGGCCCTGGGGCTGGGCCTGATGCTGGCCTTACCCGATCAGCCGGCAGCGCTCTATGTCGGCTGTGTGGTGTTTGGTCTGTCCGTGGGCAACGTCATCACCCTGCCCGCGCTGATCATTCAGCGCGAGTTCTCCCTGCAGTCCTTTGGCCTCGTTGTTGGTCTGAGCTCGATGGTTGGGCAGGCAACATTGGCGTTCGGACCGACGATGCTCGGCCTGGCGCGTGACGCCACCGGGTCCTACGGCGCCGCGCTCGGTCTCTGCATGGCGCTGCAACTGGCGGGAGCGGCGATCGTGCTTGTCGTCCGACCCCGCGGGGGTTGAGGCACATCAGCATGGCGCGCAAACTCGCCGCACCGTGGGGCATCGACCCGAAGCAGCGAGGCTTACCGTTTGAGCGCCCCACTCTCCCTCAGCCCATCCGCGCGCCAGGCCGGGCTGCTGCTTACCGCCGCATTCATCACCTTCGCTGTGGGTGCGGCCTGTATGCACTCCTACACGGTGTTCCTGATCGCCTTCATCGAGGCGTTCGGCTGGAGCCGCGCTGAAAGTTCCATTGCCTACTCCGTGTCGCAGCTGATCAGCGGCGCCAGTTCGCCGCTGGTCGGCATCCTGGTTGATCGCCTCGGGCCACGGCGCCTCATCCTGATCGGTGGCTGTCTGCTCGCGGCCGGCCTGGTCGCCAGTTCCTTCGCCAACGCGCTGTGGCAGGTGATCCTGCTGTATGGCGTGGTGATGACACTCGGCGCCAACTGCCTCGGGCTCGTGGTGTTCGTTCCCATCCTGTCGCGACGTTTCGTGCGCAACCGAGGCATGGCGGTGGCGGTCGTGCAGTCGGCCAACGGCTTTGCCCGCGCCGTGTCGGCGCCGCTGTCGCAGGTGTTGATCACGGGCCTCGGTTGGCGCGGAGCCTACCTGGCACAGGGTGGCTTCATGGCGGCAGCATTTCTGCCGCTCGCAGCGCTGTTCCGCCGTTCGGACCCGCAGCGAACGGCGGCAGCCGCTGGGCGTGCCGTCGTCGGCGCCAACTGGACGCTGCGCCGCGCAATCCGCACGCCGCACTTCTGGCTGTTGTTCCTGGTCTACGTGTTCACCGGCCTGGGCAGCTTCCTGGTCGCTCTGCATCAGCTCGCCTTCGCCGTGACCATCGGCTTCGACAAGCTCTACGCGGCTGAAGTGCTTGGGCTTGGCGCCTTGTTGTCGCTGCCGGGCGTGATCATCACCGGCGTGTTGTCCGATCATGTCGGTCGCGAACTGTCCGCGGTTGTGACCTATGGCACATCGATCTTCGGCGTCGCCTGCGCCATGCTCATCTCGTCGCCGGACCAGCACCTGTTGCTGTGGCTGCATTCCTGCTTCTTCGGGCTCACCTGGGGTGCACGCGGGCCTGCGATCACCGCCAAGACGGCCGATCTGTTTCCGGGCCCGCAACTGGGCACGATCCTCGGTGTGATCACGATCGGCACCGGGATCGGGTCCGCCTCCGGTTCATGGCTGGCGGGATGGAGTTTCGATCTCACCGGCAGCTATCAGGTGGCATTCGGGCTTTCGATCTTCTTCTATGCATGCGGCAGTGTGGCCTTCTGGGCACTACGCCGTCCGCCAGTGGTGGAGTGCTGAGCCAGCGCCGCATAAAGACTGGCGTCCCGTTCGGCAGGCCGCTACAACTGCACGCTCTTGCCGATGGAATGCCCGCGATGCGCCCAATCATTGCGTTGCTGATGGTCGCCTGTCTTGCTGCGTGCGGCGCGACGCAGTCGGAGTCGGAGCATGCCTTGGTGCGGCACGACGACGAGTGGCGTCAGCAGCAGGCTGTGCTGGATGCCGAGGCAATCCTGCAAGGCATGGCGCAGGCTCGCCAGCGCCAGCAAGAGCTGGCCCGGACCGCTCGTTAGCCACGCCGGATCAGACGCGCCAAGCCTGTGCGCCCTCCTCGGTGAAGCTGCAACGCACTGTCTCGCCAGGCTCGCGAGCCAGCGTCTTCAGCAGGTGCGGCCGTCGCTCCGGGGTGACGATGAAGAACAGGTAGCCGCCGCCACCGGCGCCCGACACCTTGCCCGATAGCGCACCCGCCGCAATCGCGAGGTCATGGATCCGGTTGATCTCGGCATTGGTGATGCCGGACGCCGTGCGCTTCTTGGCTTCCCAACTCCGGCCCAATGTATTGCTGAACGTGTGCAGATCGTTGTGCAGCAGCGCATCCTTCATGACATACGCATCGCGCTTGATCTGATGCATCGCCTTCAGCGATGTCTCACGACCGCTGCGCAGGCTTTCCGACTGCTCGGTGATGATCTTCGCTGACTCTCGCGAGATGCCGGTCAGGTACAGCACCAGCATCCCCTCCAGCTCCATCAGCGTGGAGTGACGGATACGCAGCGGATGGACGATAGCCTGTTCCGCCGAGAACTCGATGAAGTTGATGCCGCCGAAGGTGGCAGCATACTGGTCCTGCCGACCGCCGGCCTGGCCCACATCGACACGCTCGATCTGGTAGGCGAGCTGCGCCACGTCGTATTCGGCGAGCGGCAGCGCCAGAAGTTCGCGGTAGGCCTCGATCATGGCGACCACCAGGGTCGAGGATGAACCCAGACCCGATCCCGCCGGCGCGTCGGATGCCGTCGCCACTGTCACAGGCAGGCACGCGCCACCGAGAAACTGCCGCACGATCCGTCGGTAGACCGCCTTGTGAAGTGCGAGCAACCCCGCCGGAGCAAAGTCTGCGTCGGTGTCGGTCTCAAGCTCCTGGTCATAGTCCAAAGCGACAAACTTCACCTTCTGGTCGGTGCGGACCTCGATGGAGCAGTAGGCGAACATGCCGATGGTCGCATTGAGCACGCAACCGCCGAACGTGTCGCTGTATGGCGAGACATCGGTGCCGCCGCCGGCGAAGCCCAGACGCAGCGGCGCGCGGGCGCGCACCTTCGTCACTCGCGCCGAGTGATCGAGCAATGCGCGCACGTTGATCGTATGTGGTGCGGCCTCGGCCAGGTCGAACATGCGGTGAAGCCTTCGCTGGATGAGCAGTGGAAATCCCGGCGGCCATCCTCGTCCGGAAGGTCTTAAGACTTTTTTAAGTCCGAGCCGGCGGGGCGCGATTGGTGACCGCGAGGGCCGCCGTGGCGTTCATGCCAGTGACGCCTCCGCCGTTCCGGTTATGATGCCAGTCGAACAATCGGAGCGAGGAACAGAATGGACCTGTCGTCGGAACCGGTCGATTTCCTGATCATCGGCGGTGGCTCCGCTGGCTGTGCGCTGGCGTCCCGGCTGAGCGAGGATCCCGCCACACGCGTGCTGTTGTGCGAGGCCGGGCGCGACGTGACGCCGTCGAACATTCCCTCGGTGTTGTCGTCGGCCTATCCGGGGCGGACCTATTTCCAGCAGGAGTGGCTGTGGGGCTCGCTGCAGGCCTCGCGCGGCGACAGCGGCACCAACCAGCCGACCGAGCCGTGGTTCTACGAGCAGGCCCGGCTGCTGGGCGGCGGGTCGTCGATCAATGGCATCTGCGCCAACCGCGGTTCGCCGTACGACTATGATGAATGGGCGGCTATCGGTGCGCATGGCTGGAGCTGGCCGGAGGTGCTGCCCTACTTCAAGAAGCTGGAGACCGATGCCGACTATGGCGAGCCGCTGCATGGCAAGTCCGGCCCGGTGCCGATCCAGCGGCATCGGCCCGAGACCTGGACCGGCTACACCCGCGCCATCGCCAAGATCTTCGCCGATATGGGCTATGCCATGCAGGAGGACCAGAACGGTCCCTGGGCCGACGGCGTGTTCCCGACCACCTTCAATGTCGATCCGAATGGCACGCGGGGCAGCGCCGCGCTGGTCTATCTCTCGCCTGAGGTACGGCGCAGGCCGAACCTGACCGTGCTGACTGAAAGCCCGCTCGATCGGCTTGTGATCGCCGGCGGCCGCGTCGAGGCGGCGCGCTTCACTCGCAACAATGGCGAGAGTTTCAGCGTCACCGCGCGCCAGGTTGTTGTCTCGGCCGGCGCGCTGCAAAGCCCGGTGGTGCTGCTGCGCAGCGGCATCGGTCCTGCCGCACATCTCTCTGAGCACGGCATCGAAGTACAGGTCGATCGCCCTGGCGTCGGCGAGAACCTGCAGGAGCACCCGAATATCGGCATATCCGGCTACCTGCATCCCTCGGCGCGACTGCAATCGCGCGAGGTCCACCATCTGCAGGCGTTGCTGCGATACTCCTCCAACATCGATGGTATTCCGCCCGGCGACATGCACGTCGCAATTGCTGCGCGCGGCGGTTGGCATGCGGTGGGGCAGCGGATCGGCACTTTGGGCTTCTGGGTGAACAGGTCCTATTCCACCGGCCGCGTGCGCCTGTCGTCTTCGCCGGACAAGCGATCAGACATCGACTTCCGCATGTTGTCCGATCCGCGTGACATGGCGCGGCTGAAGGAGGCATTCCGCATCGGTGTACGCGCGATGACCGCAGCGAAGGCGGCGGGTGTGGTGTTGGACGTGTTCCCCAGCGGCTATTCGCCACGCATCCGCGAGCTGACGCGGCCCAGCACACGCAACGCCGCAATCACCGCGGTGGCGGCGCCGCTGATGGACCGCAGCAATGGTATCCGCCAGAAGATCATGACCTATGCCGTCGGCACCGAGCATTCCGCCGAGACGCTCGCTGCCGATGACACGCTGCTGGAAGCGCACCTGCGCCGGCGTGTGAACGGTACGTGGCATCCATGCGGGACGTGTCGCATGGGCGATCCGTCGGACCGTGCGGCGGTGACTGACCCCAACGCGCGGGTGATCGGCGTCGAGGGGTTGCGCGTATGCGATGCATCGCTGATGCCGACGGCCCCAAGCGCAAATCTCAACATTCCGGTGCTGATGATCGCGGAGAAGACAGCGGCCACGATCCGGGCCGGAGGATAGCACACGGGGCGCCTCTCCCCTCGCGGGAGAGGGAGGACTAACCTGCCGCTCAACGCCAGGAGGAAATCGCGATGCCGACAAAGGTCCTGCTCGTCAATACCGCAGAGGAGACTGTGAAGGAGGCACGGGAGCTGACACCTCCCGATTTCGAACTGATCGTCGCAGCTCCCGGCAGCGCCGGCTACGCCGAGGCATTGGCGGATACCGAGTACCTGCTTGGCAATGTCAGCACCATGGATGATGCGTTCTATCGTGCTGCACCGAAGCTGCGGTTGGTGCAGTTGTTCAGCGCCGGGTACAACCACGTTGATCTCGATGCGGCGCGCCGTGCCGGCGTTCTGGTCTCCAACAATGGCGGTGCCAACTCGCGCGCCGTGGCCGAGCAGACGATCATGCTGATGCTGGCGGTGTATCGCCGGCTTCCGTGGCAGCACGCGAACACGGCCGGTGGGCGCTGGCGTGGCAACCAGCCGGTGCCGACATTCTATGAGATGCAGGGCAAGACCCTCGGCATCGTCGGTCTCGGCACGATCGGCAAGCGCGTCGCGCGTATCGCCAACGGCGGCTTCGATATGCATGTTCAGTACAGCGACATCGTGCGGCTGGCCGAGCACGAGGAGGACGCGTTGCATGTGCGCTACCGGCTGCTGCCGGAGCTGCTGAGCACGTCCGATATCGTCACGCTGCATGTGCCGCTGACGCGCCTGACTCGCAACATGATCAGCACGCGCGAGCTTGGATGGATGCAGCCCCACGCGGTGCTGATCAATTGCAGCCGCGGACCGGTAATCGACTTTCCCGCTCTGCACGAGGCGCTGAGCAGCGGCAAGATCGCCGGCGCGGGGCTCGACGTATTCCCCGCAGAGCCACCATCGCCGTCCGAGCCGGTGCTGTCGCTCGACAATGTCGTGCTGACGCCGCACCTGGCTGGCGCCAGCCGCGAGACGCGGGTGAAGCAGACGCGCAACGCGTTCGACAATGTGCTGCGCGTGTCGCGTGGTGAGCGGCCGTTGTGGGTCGTGCCGGAACTCCGCGACGTGGCGCTGCGGCAATGACGGAGCGTGGCGGGCTGCCACCGGTGCGTGTGGAGGTGACTGCCAGGTTCCTGGCCGAGGCCGCCGAACGGCAGCGGGCCTACGAGGCTCGGCGGAAGATGTGGACCGCGGCGTTCCGTCCATCGGAACCGCGGGCGCAGGCGGCGTCGCGCTCGCGCCGCGCGGGCCGCATCAACGATCCGCGGCAGGCGAAGTTCGATCTGTGAGGTTGGTCTTGCGTTGACCCGATCACCAAGTTCGCGATGGCGCAGGGTGGCTGTTTGGTCTAAACAATGAGTGGCAGGTGCAGTTTTGGCCTGCTCAAGAAGGTTAATTCCTTCGGGCTCGACACTGGGAGAGGGAAATGCACTGCCCGGCATGCGGCGCAATCTCGCATGAAGGTGCTCGCTTCTGCACGGTATGCGGGAAGCCTCTGCCCATCCGCTGCTCGGGATGCAATGAGTTAAATCTGCAGGGAACGCGTTTCTGTGCCCGCTGCGGTGCTCGCCTCCCCGATGTGCCCGACACTCTGATCAAAGCTGCATCGGAAGGCGAACGCCGGCAGCTCTGCGTCATGTTGTGCGACCTGGTTGATTCAACGCCGCTATCCGGGCGGCTGGATCCAGAGGATCTGGCCGCTGTGATCCGCACCTATCAGTCGCGGGTGGCAGCCGCGATCAATGAGTTCGGCGGTTACATAGCGCGCTATATAGGTGACGGAGTACTCAGCTATTTCGGCTGGCCCGAAAGCAAGGAAGCGGATGCAGAGCGAGCGGTGCGGGCTGCCCTTGCACTTGTAGCGGCCGTGACAGAAACGCCGATCAAGGGCGAGACATTGCAAGTCCGCGTCGGCGTCGCGACCGGCACGGTCGTGGTTGGCGAGCCCATCGGTTCTGGCGATGCGCGGCAACAGACGGCGATTGGCAGAACGCCAAATCTTGCCGCTCGGCTGCAGGAAGTCGCGGAACCCAACAGCGTGATGATCGATGACGTCACGCGGAAGCAGATCGGCGGTCTGTTCGCTTGCCGTGATCTCGGTGAGCTTGCGCTCAAAGGCTTCCCCACGCGCGTGCGGGTGTGGCGCGTGCTGGAGGAACGCGCCGTCGGCGATCGTTTCGCTGCACTTCACGCTGCTCGCCTCGTGCCCCTGGTGGATCGAGAGGAGGAGCTCGCACTTCTCCTGCGGCGCTGGCAGCTGGCGAGAGCGGGCAGGGGTCAGCTGGTCCTGCTTGCGGGCGACCCTGGCATCGGTAAGTCGCGCCTGATAGCGGAATTGCGGGCGCGTCTGCGCGGCGAACCACACACGAACCTGCGTTATTTCTGTTCGCCGTATTACCAGGCGAGTCCGCTTTATCCAGTCATTGCGCGTCTGGAGTATGAGGCAGGCTTCGTTCGTCATGACGGTCCACCGGACAAGCTCCGCAAACTTGAAGCTCTGCTGATGCCGGGAAGTCCGTCGTCGGAAGACGTCTCACTGATAGCCGATCTGCTTGGGATTCCGGCGAATGAGTTGTTCCCGGAACTGAAGCTAAGCCCACAGCGCAGGAAGCTCAGGACTTTTTATTATTTGACGCACCGTCTGGCCGCCTTGGCGCGTCAAAGGCCGCTGCTGGTTCTTGCCGAAGATGCACACTGGGCTGATCCAAGCTCGCTGGAGCTTCTAAACGTTATAATCGGTCTGCTGTCAGACCTGCCCGTTCTATTGATCGTTTCGTTCCGGCCTGATTTTCTCCCGCCATGGGTTGGGCATCCGAATGTGACGCTTATCACGTTAAACCGTCTCAACCGCGGCGATGCGGAGCGGTTGGCGACGGAAGTGATGATCGGACGTGCGTTGCCCCAGGCTCTGCTTGACCGGATCATCACCCAGAGCGACGGCGTACCACTGTTCATCGAGGAATTAACGAAATCGGTGCTGGAGAATGTAGAAAGCTACTCTGGCTTGCCCGCATCGCTGACTGTTCCCGAGACACTGCAGGCCTTGCTGACAGCACGCCTCGACAGGCTACCAGCCGCCAAGCGCGTTGCACAAATCGGGGCCACAATCGGTCGGGAGTTCTCTCAGTCAATGCTCGCCGCTGTCGCCCAGATGCCAGAAGAGCGAGTCATGGATGGGTTGGATGCACTGGTCGGGTCTGGCCTCGCTTCGCGTCGCAGCGAGCCGACGGAAACCATCTACGCGTTCAAGCATGCGCTGGTGCAGGACGCCATCTACGATGGCTTGCTGCGCAGGCGGCGCGCAGAGATTCATGCCCGCATCGTTGACGCGGCAGAGAGCGATGCATCGCTTGGCGTGAGCGAACCCGGGCTGCTCGGATACCACTGCGCCCAGGCGGGCCTGCTTGCCAAGGCAGCCTCATACTACCGGATTGCCGGCGGGCGCTCTGCCGAACGTGCAGCGGTCGCGGAGACAAGAACCTACCTTGAGCGAGGGCTGCAATTCGCCGGAAGTCTGCCTGAAACTCCGGATCGTCATCACCTGGAAGCCGAACTTCTGATCGCCCTTGGGCGGATCCTGATGGTGGCGAGGGGCTCGAACGATCCGGAGGCTCGCTCGGCAATTCAGCGCGCTGTCGCCACTTGCCGCAAGCTCGGCAGTTCGGAAATGCTAGCCCGGTCGCTGTATTCGCTGGGCATTATGGCCGAAGCGCGCGCCGAATTGAGCGAAGGGCACGCAATCGGCAAGGAACTACGCGACCTTGCGGTACGCAGCGGTGACGCAGGCATAGCGGTCGCCGCGCAGGTGCGGTTGGGCCATGTCGCATATTACCAGGGACACTTCCCGGCATGCGCGCGACCTATTTCGCGGAGGCTCTCACGCTGTGCGCGCGTGGCACACGCGAGCTCCGCGATGTCGCAATTGCCCCAGACCCCCCTGTCGCAGCGGCGTTTCTCAGCCTTGCTCTTGCTCATCTCGGAAACGTCGAGCAGGCGATTACCTATGGTAAGTCTGCGGTTGAAGGCGCAGAAAAACTTGGATTGTCGTCGCCCGCGTTCCCGCTCATCCTGAGCGTGTGGGCGCGGACCCTCGATCTCTTGGGCGACATCGAGGAGTGCGCTGCGTGTTCCCGAATGCTGGTCGCTGTCTGCGAAGAGCAGGGCTACTCATACCTTCTTGCAGGTGGCCAGTGTCAGCTAGGCTGGGTGGTCGCAAAGCAAGGTGACATCGACAAGGGAAAGGCACTGTTGTTGGAGGGTATCGCCGCCTCGAGCACCGTGGGCTCGAGGCTCCGACCCGAAGTCGGGAGATATTTGTTGGCAGACATCCTTGCATTGTCGGGGCAGAGCGATGAGGCGGTTGGTATGCTCGACGAGGTACTGGAGTTCTCGCGCGCCACTGGAGCCTGTTGGCTGGATGCCGAGCTGCATCGGAAGAAGGGCGAACTTCTTCTTGCATCTGCGCATGCCAACAGCGCTCAGGCTGAGCAGCAGTTTCGTCACGCCATCGATATAGCACGCAATCAATCGGCCAGACTGTTCGAGCTGCGCGCTGCGACCAGCCTTGCGCGCCTCTGGTCGATGCGAGGGCGGCGTGCCGCCGCGTACGACATACTGCATCCGATATATACCTGGTTCGACGACGGAATAGACGTCCCGGATGTACGTGAGGCCCACCTTTTGCTCGCCGAATTGGCCGCGACGCCCTCTTCGGCATGATGAGCCGTCGGTGAGCGGTGTGAAGTATTTCATAGGTGAGGCGGGTTCGGCGCTCTAAGCGGCGGCATGGTCGCGGATAGCCAAACTGGTTGGCGACCAACGAGAACGAGACGGTCGCACGGCCGTGTTCCACCGCCTCGCGAGAAGGAAGATCACGTCAATCAGCTTTAAAGGAGGAAACGATGGACACTCACGTCGCACGTCATAAGAAAGAGGTCGACGAGATCGTAATGCCCCATGCCAACGACATGTGTGCCCTGGGGGAACTCATCTGCAGGCTGAACCCCTATACGAAGTTGCCGAAGAATCAGACGACGGGCTTGACGACCTTTGGCATGGAGGTTCGGCCGCCACTGCCTGGCGGCGTACTGCCGGGAGCGCAGCCCCCGAGCGTTGATGAGATCATTAGGAATATCGCGGTTGCGGTAGTGCGCGACTACGGGGAAAAATGGTCCTTCAAGGGGCAGACTTACTCTTTGAGGACCGCCTTCCGGATCCCCTATAGATTCAAGGTGACGACCGACAACGGCGAGGAATACTGGCAGGAAGAATCCCTGCTGATCGGTTATGCAGGGTCCGATGGGCCCTGATACCGCATCGTGACGTATTCCGCAAGGGATGCCGACGGGCGCGTCGGATAAAATGTTGGCCGATTGGCGAGGTTGCAGGGTAGGCTCGTCTCCCTTGCAACCTCCCAGGAGGCCGTTTTGATCTTCCGCCAGCTGTTCGACGCGACATCGGGCACCTACACCTACCTGCTCGCCTCCCGTCGCGGCGGCGAGGCAATGATCATCGACCCCGTCCTGGAGAAGGTCGATCGCTACCTCCAGTTGATGCGCGAACTCGACCTGAAGCTAGTCAAGGCGATCGATACCCATCTGCATGCCGACCACATCACCGGCCTCGGCGCGCTGCGCGATCGCACGCGCTGCATTACCGTGATGGGCGAGCAGTCCGGCGTCGACGTGGTCTCGATGCGGATCGCCGACGGCGACCGGCTCGGCATCGAGGGCATCAGCCTCGACGTCGCCTATACACCCGGCCATACAGATGATTCCTACAGCTTCATCATGCCTGACCGCGTGTTCACCGGCGATACGCTGCTGATCCGTGGCACCGGCCGCACCGATTTCCAGAACGGCGATCCGCGCTCGCAGTACAAGTCGATCTTCCACCGTCTGCTCCGTCTGCCCGACGAAACCATGGTGTTCCCGGCGCACGACTACAAAGGCGACACCGTCAGCACCATCGGCGAAGAGAAACGCTACAATCCACGCCTGCAGGTGAAGTCGATCGACGAATATGTCGCCATGATGAACAACCTGAACCTGTCCAACCCGAAGATGATGGACGTCGCCGTGCCGGCGAACATGCGTCAGGGCCTCGCACAGCAGGAAATCGCCCGCCGCGGCTGGGCAATGACAGCGGAACAGGCGAAAGCACTGGTGGGCAATCGCGACAGCGTTCTGATCGACCTGCGCGAGCGCACCGAACGCGAGAAGCACGGCGTGATTCCGGGCTCGCTTCACGCGCCCTATCCGGACCTGCAGGAGAACATCCAGGAAGGCGGCATGCTGCACGAGCTGGCCAGCGCGACAAACAAGCGCCTGGTGTTCTATTGTGCCTTCGGGGAGCGCTCGGCCATGGCCGTACAGGCGGCACAGGATGCGGGCCTCGCCACCGCCTGCCACATCCACGGCGGCATCGACGCGTGGAAGAAGGCCGACGGTCCGGTCACACACTGATCCGTTGGGAGGAACCCGAGAATGGATGCGCTGGAACTGCTGGTCGGCCGTGAATCGGCAACGAAACTGGCCTCGCCAGGCCCGGACCAGGAGGCACTGGAGAAGATGTTCCAGAGCGCGCTGCGGGCGCCGGATCATGGGCGGCTGCGTCCCTGGCGCTTCGTCGTGGTGCCGGAGGAGAAGCGCGAGCGCTTCGGCGAGCTGATGGCCGACTGCCTGCGCCGGCAGCAGCCGGATGCGCCGGCCGACATGCTGCAGCGCGAGCGCGACAAGGCGATGCGTGCGCCGGTCATCGTGGTGGCGGCCGCGAACGTCCAGCGCGGCCACAAGATCCCCGAAGTGGAGCAACTTGTCTCCGCCGCCTCCGCCGCCGAGAACATCATGCTGGCGGCGCGCGCACTTGGGTTCGGTGCGATGTGGAAGACCGGCGCGCCGGCCTACGACGCAACGGTGAAGCAGGCGCTCGGCCTCGATCCCGACAACGATATCGTCGGCTTCCTCTATGTCGGCACGCAGGTCGGCGGCGGCTCACCCGCGGCGAGGCCGCAGGTACGCGACCTCGTGTCGGTGTGGCAGGGCTGACTGATCGGAAGCACGATCGCCGGCAAGAACCGCTTTCGTTTCCCGGTGCGCGAGTGAGCCAGGCGCGTTGAGCGCGGGTTGACGGTTGCGCACGGCAATCGCGGGATCACGAGCGGCATGTCGCAGGGGAGAGCGAAATGAGGACCATCACCCTCGAAGAACACTTCGCGAGCCCGGGATTTATTGCCGGGCCGGGCCGGGGTTTCATTGAACAACTCCGCGGCAGGGGCGCACGCGGTGAGAGGATTTTCGAGCAGCTTCAGGATGTCGGCAGTGGGCGGATGGCTGAGATGGACGCCGCCGGTATCGACATGCAGGTGCTCTCACTGAATGCTCCCGGGGTCGAGCAAGCCGACGTGGCGGAGCAAGTCGCCATCGCCCGAGAGTTCGAACGATTTCCTCGCGAGCCTGGTGAAGGCAAATCCAACACGCTTTGCCGCCTTTGCCTCCTTGCCGGTCGCGGCCCCCGAACAAGCGGCCGATGAACTGGATCGCAGGGTCCGGCAGCAGGGCTTCAAAGGCACGCTCATCAATGGCCATACGCGCGGCCGCTATCTGGACGACCAGTTCTTCTGGCCGATCCTTGAGTGCGCCGAAGCGCTCAATGTCCCGATCTATCTGCATCCGACGGTGCCACACAAGCCGGTCGCCGACGCGCTGTATGGCGGCTTTTCCCCGGCGGTGAGTGCGATGTTCGCGGCAGGCGGTTGGGGCTGGCACATCGAAACCGCGATTCATCTCATTCGCATGATCTTGGGCGGGGTGTTCGACCGGTATCCCAAGCTGCAAGTCGTGGTCGGGCATCTCGGCGAAGGGGTTCCCTTCATGCTGCCGCGGCTCAACAGGAACCTGCCGGTGGAGATGACCAAGCTTGCTCGCCCGCTTGGCGCCTATCTCCGGGAAAATGTCCACTACACATTTGCGGGCTTCAATTTCCCGGCAACGTTTCTCGACCTGTTGCTGGAGGTCGGCGTCGAGCGGATCATGTTCTCGGTCGACCATCCGTACGGATCGATGGCGGAAGCGCGCGCGTTTCTGGACCACATTCCTGTCAGCGCCGCGGACCGGGAGCGCATCGCGCACGGCAATGCGGAGCGGCTTCTCAACCTGTAGACGGTAGATATGGAGGGCGTGGGCGACTGCTCAAAGGAATTCGCCCCCATGGACGCATTAGTCGCCGTCACTACTTTGCCCAAGCCGCCAGAGCGGCCAATCGTGCTGTATCTGATCATGGTCGGCTGGATAGCACTGCCGATCGGCGTGGCGTTCCTCATCGGCTTCGTCATAGGCATCCTTCATCTACTCGGCCATAACCGACTCGCGGCGAACGCAAACATGACGTTGCTGTCGTTGGTGTGCCTGCAAACAGGACTGGTACTAGCCGCATGGCATCGCGCCGGGAAAGTCGGCTGGCAAGGCAGCCGCACCGATGGCTTCGGCGACACACAGACACGGCACTGGTGGCTGGTCGGCATCCTCATGGTCGCCTTCACACTATGGGCCGCACTTGGCTGGGCAGTACGGATGCAGCTCATTCACGTTCACGCCCCACTGCCGATGTCGATGGAAGTCACGTTTGCTGCGGCTGAGCCGGTAACGCGCATCGGCTTTATCGTCATGATGACATTGGCCGCGCCTGTCGCCGAGGAACTGTTCTTCAGAGGATGGCTATGGACTGGCCTGCGCCGGTTCTGGAAGTCAGTACCCGTCATGTTCGGCACAGCTATCCCGTGGTTCGTGCTGCATGGCTTGGACGATTACCACGCATTGCTGCCATTGCTTCCGCTGGCCATCGCACTCAGTATCGTCCGCCATTTCTGCGGCATCCGCGCGTCGATCGCCTTGCACGCTGTCAACAATGCCGCACGGACAGCCTTGTTCCTTGTGTTCTACGGACTGCACTAAGTGCTGGGCCGCCATCGGTATAACCGCCCTTTCTTATGTGAACTTCACGGCTTCACATTCGGACGGCTCTTATATTGTCGAGACCGCGAACCGTCGCAAAATCTGCCAGCCAGATAAGCTGCACGTGGCGCTATGGCAACAGCTGCTCGTCGGTCGCGGAAGCCACCACTGCTCGTTTCCACAGGTAAAGTACGTCCGGCTCGCGCTCCTCGTTGCCACTGCCGTCTGTCTCCCTGACCGCAACGAACCCTTCCTTCTCGTAGAAGCGGCGGGCTGGTGCATTCCGTTGAAAGGTCCAGAGCATCAGACTAGGCCATGTTGTCTTTGCAAGTTGCAACAAAGCGCGGCCAGCACCCCGACCTTGCCAAGGGGGCAGGACGTAAAGCTGATCAACCCAGCCTTGCCTGAAAGCTATGAAGCCAATTACTTCGTCTTTGATCGCGCCCCAAACCTCACTCTGGTGGAACACACGATCTCGGAAGAATGCTCGGTCCTGGTCGGGTGTGTGAAGCCCAGACAGCCACGGCAGTCGCTCGTCAAACGCTATTCGATGGATGATAGCAGCTTGGTTCATCTCATCCTGGGACAAGCGCCTCAGCGAGAATATCATTGCGCTCTTATCTCCGGCATCTGAGCTACGGCGACGCTGCAATGTTGGGTGGAACTTCGGAACACTGATGCAGGCCCTCCCGCGGCCCCCGCCGCCCTTGCGGGCCGCTACTGCAGGAATTCGCTCACGGCTGCCCAGGACGCATTGCTGGCCTCCGCATTGTAGCCAGGGGTGCCGGATGGCTGGCCCGCCGGGTCGGGAAGACCTCGCATGTCGAACCCGTGCCGGGCATTCGGATAGGTGATCACCCGCAGCTTCTCTGGCGGCATGCCGCTGGTCACCGCGTTGCACAGAGCCGGTAACGCGATGTCGTCGGCTGCACCCAGCAGCATGAGAGCGGACACGCTTGCGGACCATGGGCCCGCGCCGCGGCAGACGGGATAATACAGCACGGCCTTCGCAATCGGGGCTTCTGGTGGCGCGTCCCTCAGCGCTGCCAGTACCTCCGCCGGCGCCATATGACCAGCCGATGACTGATATCTTGCGCGCGTCAACGCCGGTCTGGCCGGCCGTCCATGCGATTGCTTCCGATATGTCTGCGCTCACCTCGGCCTGGCCGACGTGAGCGCAATTGCTCTGCATGCGCTTGCCAATGTAGTCCACATACACCACGAAAAAGCCGGCTGCCTGCAGCGCGGCGGCGCGTTCGTCGTAGACGTTGATCCCGTTGTTTGCGGCGAAGCCCGAGCATCCGGGGACAAGCAGAACCGCCGGATGCGGCGTGCTTCCCGTCGGAACGAGGGTGCGGTACGGAACCTCGGCGAGCGATGTCGTCACCAGCAACCAAGAGACCGCGCAGGACAGCGCGAACCGTGTCAGTGGCTTGCCAGCGACGACATCACTCACCAGTTGTTGGCATCGCTACGTCGCCCGCGCCTCTCTCCCCTCCACCGCGGCGGCTTCCGCCAGGGAACTGTCGATCTCGTCGATCGAACGCCCCTTCGTCTCGAAGGCCACCAGCCAGAACGCGGTCGCAGCGAGCGCATACCAGAACGCCAAGTAGAGGAACGCCGGGGCGATCGCGTCAAGCGTCGCCTTCGGGCTGACGTAGTTGGATGAACCGATGATCAGTGCCAGGCCGAGAGGCCCGATGATCTTGCCGAGATTGCCGACGCCATAGCCCAGGCCCATGCCGCTCGCGCGCAGCTTGGCAGGCCATACCTCCGCGATATAGGGTCCGATGATCGCGTAGCTCCCGTCGCCGAAGAAGCGCTGGATCATCACCAGCACGAAGAACAACGACACGCCGCCGAGCCATACGCTGTTCAGGTAGCCAGCGAGCGCCATGGTGATCGCCCCGCCATAGCCGATGATCATACCCGACGCTCTGCGGCCGATCGCATCGGACATGTACGAGCATAGAAGACGGCCGGCGATCCCGACGAGGCTGACGTAGATCATCAGGTAGGAGGCCTCGGCCGGCGTGATCCGCAGCACCATCACGAACAGCGCGGTGATCCACAGCAGCAGTCCGACGCCGCCGGTCTGGCTGATCGCGGTAAGGCAGGACGCTGCCACGCTGCGCGGATAGCGGAACAACTGCACCCACGGCACCGCCTTCACTTCGTCGGGAATGCTGGTGGGCAGCGTGATCTGCCGCGGATCGACCTGCAGTGCCCAGGCAAGCGACTTGCGTGCCTCCTCCATCCGGCCTCTGCGGAGCAGCCAGTGCGGCGATTCCGGGATCCAATAGCGGATCATGAGCACGAGCGCCGCGGGCGCGAGGCCGACCAGGAACAAGCCGCGCCAGCCGATCACTGGAGCGAGGAACGCGCCCGACACAGCGCCCAACAGGTTGCCTGCCGGTAGCAGCACAGTGGTCAGTCCGCTCACCCAGCCGCGCTTGTACGCGGGGACGAACTCCTGTACCAGCGGAATGTCGACGGCGATCAGGCCGGCATTGCCGAAGCCGACGAAGAAGCGGAAGAACGCGAGGAACAGCCAGCCGGGCACGAAGGCGTCCTGACCGGGGGTCAGTGCCATGATGCCGGTAGCGATCGCGACGTTCAGTGCGGTGGCCATGAAGATCTTGCGGCGGCCGAAGCGGTCTGCCATCCACCCCCAGAAGAACGCTCCGGGGACGGCGCCGAGGCCCGAGGACAGCAGGATCATCGCCGACTGGCCGAATGTCAGTTGCCAGGAGCCGATGATGAAGGCCAGCACGTATCCGATCAGGAAGAAGTCGAAGAAGTCGAGCATGTCGCCGAGGTTCGCCGTGGCGATGATGCGCCACTGATTGCCTGTCAGCTTTTTCTGCTGCTCCAGGTGTTCGAGCATTACGTCCTCCCAGTTTCGTCAGGTTCGGCAAGGCAGTCGCGCGAGCGCAGTGACGATTACGGTGACGGCTTTGTTCGGCGGCGAATTTTTTCGGCTCGGCTGCACTCCCTGCGACTGCGGCGTACGCACGTTCTCCCCGTCCGCCCTCGTGGCGTACGGGTGTCGGCCGGTTCTTTTGCCCGCCGTCAAATCTATCATAAGACAGACGGACGGGGCTTGCCAGCATCAAGGTGCCGGCCGACGATGACGACAGGGAGAGAAGCCATGACGAATGCGATTGAGAGCGAACAGCTTACCCGGGTCGGCCCAGGCACCATGATGGGCGACCTGATGCGGCAGTATTGGCTGCCGGCTGTGAAATCATCGGAGGTCGTCGCCGGCGGCGATCCGCTGCGGCTGATGTTGCTGGGCGAGCGGCTGGTCGCGTTCCGCGACCACGCGGGTCGCGTCGGTGTGATGGACCATCGCTGCCCGCATCGTTGCGCCTCGCTGTTCTATGGACGGAACGAGGAGGGCGGCCTGCGCTGCGTCTATCACGGCTGGAAGTACGACGTCGAAGGCAACTGTGTCGACATGCCGAACCTGCCGCCGGAGCACGACTTCCGGCAGAAGGTGCAGCAGAAGATTCATACAAAGGCCTACAAGGTGACGGAACGCGCTGGCGTGATCTGGGTCTACATGGGCGCGCGCGAAGAGGCGCCGCCGATGCCGGAGATCGAGGCGACGCTGCTGCCGGAAAGCGATCTCTCGATCACGTTCACGCAGCGCGAGTGCAACTGGCTGCAGGCGCTGGAAGGCGACATCGACACCTCGCATTTCAGCTGGCTGCATGTCGGGTCCGTCCAGCCCGAGCAGGTCGATCCGGACAACTGGCTGATGTACCAGGTCAGCAACCGCGCGCCCGACTATCATGTGAGGGATACTGACTGGGGCACGATGTACTGCGCCTATCGTCCGGCCGAGGATGACAAGACCTATTGGCGCTTTGCGCATTTCGGCTTCCCGTTCTGGACCTTCATCCCGCAGGGCGACTTCATGGATCGCGTGATCGCGCGCGCCTGGGTGCCGATGGACGACACGCATGTGATGTTCGTCGGGTGGACCTGGAAGCAGGCGTCGCGCACGGCGACACTGTCGGGCGGCGCGCCGATCCCGGGTTCCACGGCGGCACCGGAACTGCAGCCGAACACCACCGACTGGTTCGGGCGCTTCCGTCCGGTGCAAAACGCGGCGAACGACTACCTCATCGATCGCGAGGCGCAGCGCAACGACGTGATCTATACCGGCATCACGCACATCGCGATGCAGGACCAGGCGATCACCGAAAGCATGGGCGAGATCGTCGATCACTCGTTCGAGCATCTGGCACCGAGCGATCAGATGATCACGCGCACGCGGCGGCGGCTGCTGATGGCGGCGCGGGCGTTGCGCGAGAAGGGTGAGGTGCCGCCTTGCGTGGATCAACCGGACATCTTCAGGCAGGTGCGTAGCGGCGAGGCGATCCTGGCGGCGGACGACTGGCAGGACGCATACCGCGACCGGCTGCAGCATGTGGTGCGGTCGACCGGGTGGAGGGACGCGGCGGAGTGATCTTCAGGTTTCGCCGCGACGGCGCATGACTGCCGCGGCGAACGCGCCGAGACCGAAATTGATCGCGATCCCTGCCAGCGACAGTAGCACCAGGGCGGCGAACATGCGCGGCACCTGTAGGCGATAACCCGCCTCCAGAATGCGATACGCCAACCCTGACGCGAAGCCGCCGGAGCCTGCGACGAACTCCGCCACGACCGCGCCGACCAGCGCCAATCCGCCGGAGATGCGCAGGCCTGCGAGGAAGTAAGGCAACGCTGCTGGCAGGCGCAGCAGCCACAGTGTCGCGAAGCGGCTTGCGCCGTACAGTCGGAACAGATCGGCCAGATCGGCTGGTGCCGATGCCAGTCCCGGCCGCGGTGTTCGCGAACACCGGAAAGAACGCGACGATCGTCGCGCAGGCCACCAGCGAGGCGAACGGATCGCCGACCCAAATGATGATCAGCGGCGCGATTGCGACGATGGGCGTGACCTGAAGTACCACAGCCCATGGCTGGATTGCCGCGGCGAGCAATCTGCTCGATGCGATCGCCACCGCGAGCACGACGCCCAGCGATGCCGCGACCAGCAGTGCCGCGAACGTCACCAGCAGCGTCGATCCCAATGACCAGAGAAGCCCCGCTGGGTCGGCCATGAACGCGGCGAAGATCGCCAGAGGCCCGGGCACCAGATAGGACGGCACGTCGGTTATCCGTACGGCCGCTTCCCACGCAAGCAATGCAGCGAGTCCGAACAGGGCTGGTGCGTATTTCATGCCGTGAGCGCGCGCTGCATCTCGTGTGTCACATGCGCCACCAGTGCGGCATAGGCCGGGTCCAGTCGTGATTCCGCGTCAGGACGCAGCGGCGAGGCGATCTCGCGATGGATCCGCCCGGGCCGCGGTGTCATCAGCACGATGCGTCGTGCGAGGAAGGATGCCTCGTAGATCGAGTGAGTCACGAACACGACGGTGCAGCCGAGTTCCTGCCACAACGACAGCAGATCTTCCTGCAGCTTATGACGGGTGAATTCGTCGAGCGCGGCGAACGGTTCGTCCATCAGCAACAGACGAGGGCGCGTCACCAAGGCGCGCGCAATGGAGACGCGCATGCGCATCCCACCGGAAAGCTGCCGCGGGCGCGCAGACTCGAAGCCGTCAAGGCCGACGCGGTGCAGCGCTTCGTTTACCTGCGGCATCGCCTGCGCGTGCGAGACGCCGGAAATCCGCAGCGGCAGGAACACGTTGTCGGCGGCACTCGCCCAGGGCAGCAGAGTGGCGTCCTGG
Source organism: uncultured Alphaproteobacteria bacterium (assembly GCA_963791495.1). GTDB lineage: Bacteria > Pseudomonadota > Alphaproteobacteria > Acetobacterales > Acetobacteraceae > JAMXLO01. The sequence continues at coordinate 295,660 of CAWBST010000028.1, read as the reverse complement.
AACACGAAGCCGATTTCACCTGCTCGCGGCTGATGGCCTTCATCCCAGATCATTCGGCCGGTATCCGGCTGGTCCAGCCCGGCGATCAGTCGCAGTAGCGTTGACTTTCCGCAGCCAGATGGTCCGAGCAGCGCTACAAAGTCCCGTGCACCGATCGTCAGCGAGACATCTCGCAACGCCTCAACCGCGCCGAAACGACGCCCGACTGCGGAGAGTTGCAGCATATCAATGCCACGCAGACGGATACAGGGCCGACACGCTATCGCTTCAGCTCCATCCCTACGCGCTTGTCCACAAACTGCAGCGTGTAGGCTTTCGTCACGTCCAGCCCTTTGGGATACACGCCGACATCGGCCATCGATCGATAGAACTCTGCCCACCGCGCGTCTGTCATGGCGCCAACGCCAAGCTTCTGCGCATCGCCGGAGTCGACAATCCCGCGCGTCTTCATCACGTCGCGGCCATAGCTCAGCAGCGCGTCGGGCATCTCCGGATTGTCCTGCTTGATCAGCCTGTTTGCTGGCGCGGGATCGCCGTAGAGATACGAGTACCATCCCTCGATCGACGCATCGATGAAGCGTTGCACCACGTCGGGCTTCTCGGTCACCAGTTTCGTGCTCGTGGTGACGATGTTGGCATAGCCGGCATAGCCCGCATCGGCCAGCAGCAGCACGACCGGCTTGAAATGCGCCTGCTGCTCGATGGCAAACGGCTCGGAGCCGAGATAGCCCTGCTGCACCAGCGTCTTGTCGGCGAGGAAGGGCTGCAGATTGAATGTGTAGGGGCGGATCTGCGAATCCGTGTAACCGAACCTGGCGGCGAGGAACCGCCACCAGCCGGACCTTGCATCGGCACCGATCAGGATCGGCTTGCCCTTCAGTGCGGTAAAACTGTCATTGCCTTGTCCCGGATGCGCGATCAGCACCGACGGGTCCTTCTGAAACATCGCCGCGATGGCAACGAACGGCAAATCCTGCTGCACGAACTCGATGGCGCGACCGCCACCAAGGTTGAAATCCAGCCGCCCCGCCATCATAAGCTGCATCTGGTTCACCTGGGGCCCGCCTTGGCGGATCGTCACCTTCAGCCCGCGTTTGGCGTAGAGCCCGGTCGCCAGCGCCTGGTAGTAGCCGCCGTATTCGGCCTCCGCTACCCAGTCGAGGCCGAAACTGATCGCATCCTCGGCGTGCGCCGCAGTGACGCCGAGAAGCAGCACAAGCAGGGAGACAAACCATCGCATGAGAGGACTCGGTTCCGCCGTGATGCGCCCATCCTGCACAATGCCGCCGCGATAGGGGAGATGGCATGGCCGAGCCTCGGCTGAAGGCGGGACTGTGGGTGAAGATGGCGCTGCGCATGGCTGACCGGGACGGGAGGGCAGGCGTCGTGCTGCGCAAGGGCGATGCCGACTCGGGCGGGGTGCTGGTGGTCCTGCGTGGGCGTGACGGACTCTGCGTGTTATCCCAGGTCCGCGCGGCTGATGGCGCGCTGGCGTGGATGCGTGCGACCGGGACCGCGCCGGTCGATCAGGCGGCGGCCGACGCCTACGTGGCACGGCAGGTCAGGTTCGATCCGGACATCTGGGTGCTGGAGTTCGATTCGCGCGACATGTCGCCGCCGTTCGAGGCGAAGCTGGTGTGATCCATCGAAGTGCGAGGAGCGCAAAGTGATGGTCGTTGATCAAAGTTACTCGGGACAAACGCTGGACCTGCTGTTCGGTCAGGTGATGGAGCTTCGCCTGGCGGAGAACCCGACCACGGGTTATCGATGGACCTTCCTCGCAAATGGCGAACCCGTCTGCGTCGTGTTGAACGACCACTTCGAGCGTCCGACCGGCCCGCCAGGACAAGGGGGCGAGCACACGTGGCAGATCAAAGGTGCCGTCGTCGGTGAGTGCGACATCGCAATGCAGTATAGCCGCAGCTTCCAGCAGGACGCCGTAGGTAACTCATTCGCGTTGCATGTGCGCGTGACGCGATGACGGACCCGAGGGCGGCTGTGCCCCCGGGGCCGCCGCTCAGGTCAGGACTTGATCAGGCGGATTGTCCAGAAGTCGCTCGCGAGACCCCGATCCGTCAGGTAAGCATAGGGCATGGTGAAGTAGCCGTGCATGCCCCAGCCGGTGCCCCATGAGTTCCGCACGATGAAGCGCTGTTGACCATCATCGTAGCCGACGGCCAGGACCGCATGGCCACCCAGCACGCTCTCGCCGGTGGCTGGCATCGGCACCACACCGGTCTTAGCCACGTCCTGGCTCTCGAAACTGTCATAGACGGTGAAGCCGAACACGAAGGGGAAACCTGAGGCCAAGCATCCCTTCATCTGGCTGAGAGCCGGCGATACCTTGCTATAGCTCACCGCCAGATCCTTCAGCGCGTCTTCGAACGCCTTCGGTGGCGGCTTCTGCGCGAACTTACTGATGTCGTAGGGCCAGTCACTCTCTGGCGGCACGCCCTGCTTGGCGACCACCTTGATGCCATCGCGGATCATCGCACCGGCATCCGATTCAACGGTCCCCTCGATGACCCGCTCGCCGTAGTAGATGAACAGGCGGGACGGCACGAAGTCGGGTTTGAGTTTCTGCTTTTCGCGATCGAACTGCACGGCGCCGGCTATAGCGTTGCCAGTACAACTGCCCAACTGCCCCTGATCGTAGACCGGCGGGCAGTGCGAGCGAAGATCCACCTTGGTCGGCAGCTTCGCCATCGTCGCCACTGGGGCGGCGTACATGTAGTCGCGTGCGTCCGGCAGATCCGGCACCCAGCCGTAGCGCTTGATCGAACGGGCCGGGATATCCCTCTTGGTCACCATGCGTGTTTCCCTCCGTTTGCGGTTTGTCGATGTGCTCGGGAATCGGGATGAGAGAGCATCAGGCGCTCCTCACACGCTCATACTACCCGGTGCGGGGCCTCCCGCGTTGTGAAATATGTCACATGACAATCGCCGGCCCACTGGCGCCCACAATCGCTTCATTGTCTCATGCGGCCGGGATATCGGGAGGCACACCATGGCCGGGCTGTATTTCGAGGACTTCCACGAAGGCCAGGCCTTCGACCACGCGCTCAGCCGCACCGTCACCGAGATGGACAACGTGCTGTTCAGCACGCTCACGCTGAACCCGCAGCCGCTGCACCTGGACGAGGAGTTCGCGAAGACCACGGAGTTCGGTCAGCGCATTGTCAATTCGCTGTTCACTCTCGGGCTGATGATCGGCATGAGCGTCGGCGACACCACTCTCGGCACCACCATCGCCAATCTGGGGATGAACAAGGTGGAATTCCCCAAGCCGGTGTTCCATGGCGACACGATCCGCGCACGCTCGATCGTGCGCTCGTTGCGCGCGTCGCGCTCACGGCCTGAGGCCGGCGTGGTCGAATTCGAGCACCAGGCGTTCAATCAGCGGGGCGAGATGGTCGCCACCTGCCTGCGCGCCGCGTTCATGAAGCGGCGGCCGCAATAAAGAGAGCCGAAATGAGGAAGGCTCCGGAGGTTGCCCTCCGGAGCCTTCGGCATTGTCTGCGGGCGTCGTTGCCCTGCGTGACTAGACGGCGACGCGAGCGTCGGAGATCCAGGTCACGGCAAACGGCGCCACGAAGAGACAATGAGACACTGGATCACCTCCTTTCATGTTGTTGCGGACTGCCCGCAATATGGCCGAGGGGCGCCCGCGCCGCAAGCCCGCAGGAGAGAAAACATGCCAGCCAGCAAGAGCCGCATCGTTGCTGATGTCGATTTTGACAAGAATGGCCGCCAGCATGGCTTCCTGCGCCTGTTCCATTCCGTGCACAGCTCGGCCTACGGCTTCATTCCAATCCCCATCGTGGTGCTGAAGAACGGGGCCGGTCCGACTGCGCTGTTGGTCTCCGGCACGCACGGCGACGAGTACGAGGGGCAGGTTGCCCTGTGCAACCTCGTGAAGTCTCTGGACCCCGCCCGCATTCGCGGCCGTGTGATCATCCTGCCTGCCGCCAACTTCCCCGCCGCGATGGCCGGCCGGCGCACCTCGCCGATCGATGAGGGCAACCTCAACCGGCTGTTTCCGGGCGATCCGGACGGCACGGTGACCGAGCAGATCGCCTATCACATCGAACACGAACTGGTGCCGATGGCCGACCTGGTGTGCGATCTGCACTCGGGCGGATCATCGCTCATGTACGTGCCGTCGGCGCTGTTCGGCGGCTGGCGGCGTGACGGCAGCACGGCGGACGGGGTCGCAGCGCTGAAGGCGTTCGGTTCGCCAATCGCCTATGTGGCGGAGCAGAACCAGGGCGGTGCCCGCACGCTGTCCGGTGGTGCGGCACGGCACGGCGTCATCTGCGTCGGCACCGAGGCTGGCGGGTCCGGTCACGTCACGCGTTCCGCGCTGCGCATGGTCGAGCGTGGTGTTGTCAACGTGCTGGTGCATCTCGGAATCTTGCCTGAAGGTGACCGCATCGTTCCTGATGAGCCCACGCGATATTTGGAGGTCGGCGGTCCCGACTACTTCGTCTACGCGCCGGAGAACGGGCTTTTCGAACCATTGGCGGAGTTGGGTGAGATGGTGCGTGCGGGGCAGCCCGCGGCACGCATCCATTCGCCGGAGACGCCATGGGCCGAGCCGGTGGCCGCATCTTTCGCGCATGACGGTTTCGTTTTGTGCAAGCGCGTTCCTGGGCGGACTGTGCGGGGGGATTGTCTGTTCCACCTTGGCACGGACATAGCGCTGTAACCGAAGTGGCCCCGCCCGCTCTATGCAACTCTGTCAGCCGCCAGGTTCGGCAGAACGCTAGACCTGCCAACGCTTGGTGCCGAGTAGCACGCCATGCCGCCCGGTCGGCCCCGCGATGTCGTAGGTGCTGAGTTGCGACCAGTCGAACCTGTCGCGCAGCGCCGCAAGAGACTCTGGCACGAGGTGCTCATGTACCTCGACAACATACAGGATCGGGGCGTCCGGGTAGACACGCTCGAAGTCGTCTACGATGTCCCCGACGGGCGGTTTAGTACCGGCTGAGGTCGAGGCCGGATTCCGCGCTCAGCGCGTCCGCCCACGGTGGCGCCAGGAATGCGACGATGCGGTGGCCGGTCGGGTGACGGTATTTGTCGAGCAGCACGCGGTAGTCCCCGTGCTCCAGTCGGATTGGGGCGTTGAGCGACGCAATGTTGCGCGTGGTCATGTCGAAGATGGCCCGTTCGAACTCAAAGCCGATCCCATTCGCTCCCGGCAAGTGCCGAAGAATTGCGAACAGGCCGTTGCATGAGCCGGCGAAAGGATCGACCACGCCAAAGATGGAACCCGGCGGTGCGGTGGCCGCTATGCGCGCTACATCCTCGCCGATGCGGTTTGCTAGCGGATCGCGCACAGCTTCGAGTGCCGTGCGGCTCAAGATTCTGATGCCACGGGCATGCCATTGCGCCGGCGTCATGCCGTAGAGGGAGACCGCGCTCGGATCACCAAAGCTATCGCGCCCAAACTGCTCGACCTCCCACAGTTCGATTATCTGGTTTCGCTTGGAGGGACTCAGCAGGAAGTCGCGGTCGTAATGAGGTATGTCATCATCGGCCATTGCCGTCTCCCGAATGGACGTTCGCATTACATAATCATATCTCGCGTCGGCTGGGACATCATCCGGAGCTTGCGGGCTCACAATTAGTCCGGATAGATCATCTTCCGTGTCACGCCGCCATCGGCGATGAACTCGGCGCCGGTGATGAAGCCGCTCTCCGGCCCCACCAGGAACGCCACCAGAGCGGCGACGTCCGCCGGCGTGCCGACGCGACCGGCGGGATGGAAGGCGTCGTCCTCGGACCGCGGCGGTTCGCCCTTGGTGAAGATCCAGCCAGGGCTGATGCAGTTCACCCGCACGTCGGGGGCAAGGCTGACTGACAGCGCGTGAGTCAGCGCCACCAGGCCGCCCTTCGACGCGGCATAGGCTTCGGTGTCGGCCTCCGACATATGGGCACGCGTCGATGCAATCGTCACTACGGAACCCTTGGCCGCGCGCAGCAGCGCCTCGCCGGCGCGCGTCAGCAGGAACGTGCTGGTGAGGTTGGTGCCGATCACCCGCGACCATTCCGCCAGCGCGAGCTGCGCGATCGGCTTGCGGACGTTGATACCAGCATTGCAGACGAGCGCATCGAGCCTTGCTTCGCGCGCTGCCAAGTCGCCGAGCAGCGCGTGCACCGAAGTCTCGTCTGCTATATCGCACACCACATATCGCCCACCTGGTGGCGCTGCTCCATTCGGATCGAGATCAGCGACGACCACGCGCCAGCCATCGCGAGCCAGCCGTGCCACGATCGCGGCACCGATGCCGTGCGCGCCGCCGGTGACCAGCGCGACCTTCACAGGTCGATCCATGAAAGATGCCCTCCCTTGCCGGCGCCGGTATCGAGGAACACCGCCTTTCCGCCGGCAGAGCCACGTCGGATATAGGGACGGCCATCAGTGCTGCGCCGATCGTGTCCGCAATACACAGTGATACCGGAAGGGATGCGGTCCACCCATCGCAGGCTGCGCTCCGGGTAGCCGTCGGGCTGAATGCGTCCGGTGGGTTCCCCAAACAGCGCGCGTGCGAGTACGCCGTGCGCGCGATCCAGGCCATGCTCAGGTGTTGGGTTCTCCAGCATCGCGGTGTGGAAGCCGCCGTGAACGAAGAGTGCGCCGTCGCGCCGCAGCCAACCGGGAGCAATGGCCACCTCTTCCACCACGCGCTGGCGCAGTTCGTCATCGAGCTGCGCCAGCGTCGCGTCCAATGTCGCTTCGTTGCGCACCGGATGGCCGGCGAGAAAGCGCGCCAGCTTGAGGTCGTGATTGCCCAGCAGGAACAGGCCGCGGCCTTCGTCGATCATGCGGAACATGATGCGGAGCGTGCCGGCATTGTCTGGACCGTAGTCGGTGAGGTCGCCAAGCTGCACCACGAAGCGATCGGTGGCTGCGGCGTAGCCGAACGCAACAGCGTCGCCATGCACGTCGCCCACCACCCGAATGGGCGCGTCCTGCGGGATAGACCGGACCGGCATTTCGTCAACAGCCTGCGGCCTCGTCAGCCGGAGCGCAATGTCCCGAGCGTGAAGCTGAACAGGCGTTCCTTGCCAAGCAGGAACGCCCGGCCACCCCGCGGGAACAGCCGCGCGATGGCCGGATCGCGGACATCGAGCCCGCCGGTGTAGGCGCCGAATGCCGGCATCATCAGGCGCCGGGCATCGGCCACGAAGCAAGGGCGGCACACGCTGCCGCCGCGTGCGGGGACGGTCGCCTTCGGATGGTGGTGGCCGGAGATCTCGGATTGCGCTCCAGGTGTCGCCTGATGGCGGAACACCAGCGTGGCGGTGGTGAATGCCTCAACCCACTCGCCTCCGACGCCGTGCGGCGGCGAGGGATCATGGTTGCCGCGGACCCAGATGAAGCGATGCGCCTCGGTCATCGCGTGAAGGCGCGAGAGTTCGCTGGAGGGCAGGCGGGTCGAGCCGTCGGCGTCGTGGAAGCTGTCGCCGAGAGCGAGGACAATGCGGGGTTGGTAGCGGCGCAGCAGCAGGGTGAGGCGATCGAGCGTGGCGTGCGTATCCCAGGGCGGCAGGAGCTGGCCCTGGCGGGCATAGGAGGAGCCCTTTTCCAGATGCAGGTCCGACACGGCAAGCAGGCGGGTCGCTGGCCAGAACAGCGCTCCGGCCGGATCCAGCATCAGGCGCTCGCCGGCGAGGTGAATGGGGGCCGCGATCATCCTGGTGGCGCCCTCACCCGGCGCTTCGCGCCGACCTCTCCCGCAAGGCGGGAGAGGTGTGGTCCCAATAGGGGTACGGCGCATCCTCACCAGTCGCCTCCGCAATGATCGCTTCTGCCTCCGCTAACAGCTTCTCCTCGTCTGCATCCGACCGCACGCTTTCTCGTCCGATCTCGAGCAGCACCGGCACCGACAGTGGCGAAACCCGCGACAGCGCCATGTGCACGATGCGCCCCTTCACCCGCGCCAGCATCCCAGCGATGCGCGACAGATCGGTCAGTCCGCCGGCCGCATCGGCACGCGTTGCGCGCAGCAGGATGTGGTCCGGCTGGTGCCGTCGCAGCACGTCGTAGATCAGGTCCGAGTTCACCGTCACCTGCTTGCGTGTCTTTTCCGCGCCGGGATGGTGCCGCTCGATCAGCCCCGCAATCACGGCGACGTTGCGGAATGTCCGCCGCAGCATGGAGCTTTCTGCCAGCCACGTCTCCAGATCGTCGCCCAGCATGTCCTGATCGAACAGCCTCGCCACATCGTGCGGCCGCTCGGCCGACCACACGCCAAGCACATAGTCGGTCGCGACAAACCCGAGCGGCGCATAGCCCGCACGCTCCATGCGCCGCGTCAGCAGCATGCCGAGCGTCTGATGAGCATTGCGGCCCTCGAAGCAGTAAGCCACCAGGTACCAGCGATCACCGCGCGGAAACGTCTCCACCAGCAGATCATTGCGCCCTGGCAGGCGTGATCGCGCCCTCTGCAGCTTCAGCCAGTTTTGCACGGCCTCGGGAAACAGCGCCCAGTTCGGCGGGCTCTGCAGCAGCCCGCGCACGCGATTGGCGAGATTGGTGGTGAGCGGCAGTCGTCCGCCTTCATACGCCGGAACCATCGGCTCGCCGGTGCCGCCTTCGGCGCATTCGACCACGTTCTCATGCAGCCGCAGGAAGCGCAGCAGCCGTCCGGCGAACATGAACGTGTCGCCTGTGCGGAGCTGATTGACGAAGTACTCCTCGACCTCGCCGAGCAAGGGACCGGCGCGCCTCTTGCCGACCAGGCGCACCTTGAGGAGTGGTGCCTCGACGATGGTGCCGATGTTCATGCGATGCTGTCGTGCGATGCGCTCGCTGCGTACGTGCACGCGGCCTTCGCTGTCGCGGAACAGCTTGCTCCAGCGCTCGTAGGCGGCGAGAGCGTAGCCGCCGTTCTCGACGAAGCCGAGCACATCGTCGAAGTCCTTGCGCGAAAGTTCGGCATAAGGCGCGGCGCGCACTACTTCCGCATATACATCATCGGGACGGAACGGCGCCGAGCACGCCAGTCCCAGCAGGTGCTGCGCCAGCACATCCAGTCCGCCCGGTCGCGGCGGATCGCCATCCAGTTCGTGCTCAGCAACGCCAAGCACGGCGGCCTCGCACTCCAGCACCTCGAACCGATTGGCCGGCACCAGGATGGCGCGCGACGCCTCGTCCATCCGATGATTGGCGCGGCCCACCCGCTGCAACAGGCGCGACACGCCTTTCGGTGCGCCAATCTGGATGACCTGATCGACGCCGCCCCAGTCGATGCCGAGATCGAGCGACGATGTCGCCACCACGGCACGGAGCTGGCCGGACGCCATGGCCGCCTCGACGCGGCGGCGCTGCTCCACCTCGAGCGAACCGTGATGCAGCGCGATCGGCAGCGTCGGTGCGTTCAGCCTCCACAGTGCCTGGAACATCAGCTCTGCCTGGGCGCGCGTATTGACGAACACGATCGTCATGCCGGCCGACCGGATGCGCGCCATGACGCCGGGCGCGGCCTCCAGGCCCATGTGTCCTGACCAGGACAGTTCGCCTTCCGGCAGCATCATCGACAATTCAGGCGGCGTCGCGTCCGGCTCCTCGATCACCTTCTCGGCCCCGACATAGGCGCGGATCGCTGTCGGATGCGCGACTGTCGCGGACAGACCGACGCGGCGGCATGCGGGTGCCAATGTCATCAACCGCGAGACGCACAGCGCCAACTGATCGCCGCGTTTGGTGCCGGCCAGTGCGTGCACCTCGTCCATCACCACGCAGGCAAGCCCCGCGAACATCGATGCTGCATCCGGTAGCGACAACAGCACCGCAAGGCTTTCCGGCGTGGTCAGCAGGATGTTCGGCGGCTGGACACGCTGGCGCGCGCGGCGGTTGGCGGGCGTGTCGCCGGTGCGCGTCTCGATCGATACCGCCAGCCGCATCTCCTCGACCGGCCGCGTCAGGTTGCGCGCGATGTCGGTGGTCAGCGCCTTCAGCGGGCTGACGTACAATGTGTGGATGCCGGGACGCGGCGCCTCGGTCAGTTCGACCAGGGTGGGGAGGAATCCCGCCAGCGTCTTGCCGCCGCCGGTCGGGGCAAGCAGCAGCACGCTTTCGCCGGCGCGCTCGGCATCCAGCATCGCCAACTGGTGCTGGCGTGGCGTCCATCCCTGCCGGGCGAACCAGTCGGCAAATGGTTCCGGCAATGTTCCCGCCATGCCGATGTTCTATTGGCTCTGGCATCCGTCGGAAAGAGCCGCCAAGTACCGGACCATGCTGCATCCGTCGCAATGGCTGCGTGTCCTGCCGCAGGGACTCTACTGCGAGCCCGGCGGCTTCTTCATCGATCCATTGCGGGCGGTGGACCGCGCGGTGATCACCCACGCGCATTCCGACCACGCACGCCCAGGTCACCGGGCGGTGCTGGCAAGCGCCGACACGTTGGCGCTGATGAGCGCGCGCCTGGGCGCGGACCGGGCTGGGGAGACTCAACAGGCGCTCGGTTGGCGCGAGGCTCTGAGCGTCGGCGATGTGCGCGTCTGGCTGTTGCCCGCGGGGCATGTGCTGGGAAGCGCCCAGGTTGCGATGGAATACCGAGGCACACGGGTCGTGGTCAGCGGCGACTACAAGCGCAGCGCCGATCCGACCTGCACCGGCTTCGAGCCGGAGCACTGCGACGTGTTCGTCACCGAGGCGACCTTCGCCCTGCCGGTGTTCCGCCATCCGCCACCCGGGCAGGAGATAGACAAGCTCCTTGCCAGTGTCGCCTTGTTTCCGGATCGCACCCACGTCGTGGGTTGCTACGCCCTCGGCAAATGCCAACGCGTGATCGCCTTGCTGCGTCAGGCGGGGTGGGACCGGCCGATCTGGCTGCACGGCGCTCTGTCTGCGCTCTGCCAGGTTTACGAGGCGCGCGGCGTGCCATTGGGCGACCTGCGGCCGGCGACGGTGGCGGCCAAGGGCGAGCTGGCAGGAACGATCGTGTTGGCGCCGCCTGGTGCGGTGACGGACCGATGGGCGCGACGGCTGGCGGACCCGGTCGTGGCGCTGGCGTCGGGCTGGATGCGGGTGCGGCAGCGAGCGAAGTCGCGTGGCGTGGAACTGCCGCTGGTGATCTCCGACCACGCCGACTGGGATGAATTGAACGCCACGTTGGACGAGGTCGGGGCGCCGGAGGTCTGGGTCACGCATGGCCGCGAGGAGGCGCTGATCCATGCCGCGGGGACACGCGGTATCAAGGGACGGGCGTTGCGGCTGGTGGGCTATGGCGAGGAGGACGAGGCGGAGGATGCGGTTGAGGACGCCCAGCCAGCGTGCTAGTCCTCCTCCATACTGGAGCCACTTTGGAGTGGCGAATGCCCGTCAATCTGTCGATCAAGAATGCGCCCGATGAGGTCGTGCAGCGTCTGCGTGAGCGCGCGGCGCGCAACCATCGCTCGCTGCAGGGTGAGCCGATGGCGATCATCGAGGAGGCGCTGCAGCCCAAGCCGCAGCGCCTCACGATCGACGAATACCGGGCGCGAGTTCAGGTCTCTGGGCCTTCGCTCACCCGACGAAGCGCCGGCGATCGTGCGCGCGGATCGCGATTCCGGCCACCGTGACCATTAAGGCCGTTGATGCTTCTGCGTTGGCAGCCATCGTGTTTGACGAGCCAGCCGGGGACGCGGTGACCGAGCTGATCCGCGACTGCGAACTCGTCGCTCCGTCACTGCTCGGTTACGGGATGGCGAATATATACTGGATCAAGGTCCGCCGGAAACCTGATGAGCGGGAGGCGCTGCTTTCGGCCCTGCGGATGCCTGGGCTTGCCGCGGAGACACTCGATGTCGATCAAGATGCGGTTGTGCGGTTGGCAGTCCAGACCGGACTGACCACGTACGACGCGAGTTATCTCTGGTTGGCGAACGATCTTGGCATCGAGCTCGTCACTCTCGATCGGCAACTCGCAACAGCAGTGGAGAAGTTCCGATGACCGAACCCCAGACCTTCACCTTCGCCGACGATGGCGCCATCCCGAACTCGAAGCTGCCTTTGCTGGTATATCGCCAGGCGGTGCCGGCGGATCCGGCGGCAATCGAACGCATCTTCACCGACAATCGCTGGCCGGCGGCGTGGCGCGATGCGGTGCATCCGTTCCACCACTTCCACAGCGACGCGCACGAGGTGCTGGGTGTGGCGAGCGGCTCCGCGAAGGTGCGCTTCGGCGGTCCTGGCGGCGCGGTCCTGGAGGTGAGTGCAGGGGACGTCGTGGTGGTGCCGGCCGGCGTCGGCCACTGCAATGAGGACAAGAGCGCCGATCTGCTGATCGTCGGCGCCTATCCCGACAACACCGTCCGGCGCGATCTGCGGCGCGGCAATCCGGCCGAACATGACGAGGTGGTGCGCAACATTGCAGCGGTCAGGTTGCCGCCCGCTGATCCGGTTTCCGGAAACGAGGGGCCGCTGGTGCGGATCTGGGCCGCTTAGCGCGGCCGCAGATCGTTGTTGGTGCGGTGATCGCCCGCCACCCAGCGCGCCAGTTCGGAGTGCGCGTCGGCGCGACGGATTGCATCGATCTGCTCTACGCCCGGCGGATCGACGGTGAACTCCACGATCAGCCCGTCCGGTGAAGTCGCGTAGACCGACTTGCAGTAGCCGTGGTCGTTCTCGCGGAACGTCTCGCCCGCACTCTTCAGCCGGTCCACGATCTCGTCATAGGTGCGGTCCGATACCTTGAATGCCACGTGGTCGAAGCTGCCGACCACCGGCGGCTTCTCGGCGATCACCAGCTTGTAGACGTCCGGATCGCCGAACGAGAAGAACGCGAGCGCGCCACCGTCGCCCATGCCGAAGAACGTGTGGCACATCGCGACATCGCGGCCGAGCCAGCTGTTGTGGTGCTTCTCGCACCAGGTGGCGACCAGCGGGATGCCGAGCAGCTCCTCGAAGAACTGGCGGTTCTTCTCCTGGTCGCGCACGACGTATGCGTGATGATGCAGACGCTGCGGTGGCTCGGCGAGCAGTGCGGGCTGTTCCTGGACGGCTTCGGTGACTGACATGGTCCGGTGCCTCCTGTTGCTTGCCGCAGCTTGCCGGTGCCGTGACATGCCCGCAAGCTCACGAAGGCAGAACTCGTGTCGGGTCATGGCCGAATCAGAACGACGGGGCCGGCCAATCCTCGGCCCCGTGCGTCACGCTTCGATGGTCCAGACGTTCGGCTTCAGGGTGGGCCGACGCCGGCAGGCGCCGGGGCGAACGGTGCGGCCACTGCCGGCAGGGCGGGCGGCGCGGCAAGCGGAAACGCCCGGTCGAGCATGGTCTTCACCAGGCCTGCGAGGCTGCCGCCATGCCGGATGATGGCGAGCTGCAGTTCTCGCCACAGCGGATGTCGCGGCGTGATGCCGAGGTCGCGGCAGATGTCGGCGATGACGGCGCCGATCGGCCGGCGGCGGACCCAGGCGGCGACCTGCTCTGACGTGGGGAGGGGAGCGAGACCGGCGTCCGGGGCAGGGCTGCGCGGGTTGCGCTGCCTGGGCGGGGACGTGGCACGGGCAGGTCCAGGGGCAACGTCCAGACGTTTGGCACCCTGAACGATCCTTGCTTCGAGAGCGCTGGCCAGATGCAGACCGCGGGTGATGCGGCTGAGGATCAGCGAAAGATCGTTGCTACCGAAGGCGCACCTGGCAAAAACAGGGTCGCCGGCGACGCGCTCGCGGACCGTGTTGGCGAGTTCCTTGCCGTAATCGATGAGTTTGCAGACCAGGTCGAGCAAGCGGCGCGAGCGGCTGGGTCTGTCCGAGCTGGCCGGTGGGGGATCGGGTATGGCGGATGAGGCGGGGGCACTGCCGGCAGACATGAACGGAACAAGAACACAGGGCGGTATCGGAAGTCAAGGAATATTTTCCACATGGATCGCTTAGCGGCTAGGATTCAGTTTGCGAGCCACTGGTCGGCGTTTCGGCTGACGACCCGGAGCCATGTCTGGTTGGTCCGACGCGCATCAGATGGTCCAAGTCGTTGCCATGCCGCAAGGTGGGAGTAGATCAGCCTCCGGGCGGAATGTTTGCGTCGGGGATCTCCTCGACCCAGCCGGTGACAACTTGCCAGGCGAGGGCCAGCAGGGTTGCACCGACGAACATCCCGATGATCCCACCCGTCGCCATACCGCCGAGAGCGCCGACGAGGATGACGGGCATCGGTACGTCCACGCCGCGGCCTAGCATCAGCGGCTTGAGCACGTTGTCCGCCATGCCGGAGACGAGCAGAAGCACGGTGTAGATGATCGCCTCGCCCGTGCCGCCGCCGCCGCGTGACCAGATCCACGCGATTGCCGGTAGCGTCACGATCACCGCGGGAACCTGGGCGATGCCGAGCACCAGAACGATCGCCGCGAGAGCGCCGGCCCACGGCACTCCCGCGATCAGAAGGGCAAGGCCCACGAGGATTGCCTGAATGAGCGCCACCCCCACCACGCCTTGTGCGACGGCGCGGATGGTCGCGGTGGAGAGGCGGGCGAGCCTTGCCCCGCGCTGCTCGCCGGCAAGGCGCTGGAAAACGGAGAGGCAGGCGCCGGCGCCGGATTCGCCGTAGGCCATGAAGATACCGGCGAGGACCAGGGCGGCGAGAAAGGCAAGGAGGCCGCCGACAATGCTCGTGACGAAGCCGAGCGCGGTGCGGGCAAGATCGCCGATCTTTGGCTGCATGCTTTGCACGAGGGCGGGCAGATCGTCGTGCGCCTGGCTCCACAAGGCGTGGAGCTTCCCACCAATGATGGGCCAGGCCGCAACCGCCTCGGGCGGGGCCGGGATCCGCAATGTGTTCTGCTGCACGGCCTCGATCAGGGTCTGGATGGAATTGCCCAGCGAACTCATCAATAAGGCGATTGGGGCGACGAATACGGCTATACCGATCAGCACCAGCAGAGTTGCGGTGAGCCCGGACCGTCCACCGAGATGGGCTGCGATGCGCAGGTGCAGGGGGTAGAGGGTCACCGCGAAGATGAGCGCCCAGATCGCGAGCGGCAGGAAGGGGGCCAGAACGCGGTAGCAGAGCAGCGCCACGGCGAGGAGAACGGTGGCGCGGATCAGCACATCGAGGAGGCGGCGCGCGAGGCGTTGTTCGAGGTCCGCGTCTGATGTGGAGAACGGTGTCATCATGAGGTCACCACAGGATTTGTCCAACACTACCCACTGAGCCGAAGCCAGATTGATGAAGGCTGCATTGATCCAAATCAACCGAAACCCTGTCGGCATCCGCCTCGGTGGCGCGTCAGCGATCGTCGAGAGCCGACATAGTGTTGCGAGGAGTTGGGTCGCGGGCTGAACTGAGGCAGCTGCCAGGCGAGCTCTGCACTTCCCTGCTTCGGATTGATCTGAGTCAATGCGAGGCGCTGGCACCTATGCTTGTGAAGATATGGTCGTGGAAAAGGCGGCGGTGGATGCGCCTGACGGCGATGTCGATCTCTGCTGAGAGGGTTTCGGGTGAGGATAATGCAAACAGACGAGGACCGGGTCGCCACCGTGCGAGACCGGGTGCTCCTCGACCACGGTCTGACCGTCGGCCGTCAGGCGATGCCGGGGCAGGTCGTCCTCGATCATCCGAACGTCTCGCGCCGTCACGCGGCCTTTGAGATAATGGACGGAACCGTCGTGCTGCGCGACCTCGGGGGTGCCAACGGCACCTATGTCAACGGCGAGCGCCTGCGCGGTGCTCGTCGCCTGGTCCCGGGTGACCGCATCGATATCGGCCCATTCCAACTGACGTTCGATGGTACTGCGCTGACCAAGGCAGGGCGCATCGGCAATGTCGAGCTGCAGGTCCGGGGCGTCAGCTACGATGTGCGCCGCGGACAGGCTCGCGGAGTACCAAGACGTATTCTGCACGGCGCCAATCTGCGTATCCTGCCGTCTGAATTTGTCGCCATCATCGGTGCCAACGGCTCAGGCAAATCAACGCTGATGAACATCATGGCTGGTCGGATGCTCCCGAGCGAAGGGACAGTCCTGCTCAACGATCATGACCTGCACGCCAATTTTCAGGCCGTGAAGCAGGACATTGCCTTTGTGCCGCAGCAGGACGTGCTCCACGAGCAGCTAACTCTGCGCCAGGCGCTCGACTACACGGCGCAGCTTCGGCTGCCGCCGGACACCACTGTTGCGCAGCGCCGCGCAGCCGTGATCGAAGCTGCGCGCAGCGTCGATCTGCTCGATCGGCTCGATCAGCGGATTGGCTCACTCAGTGGAGGGCAGAAGAAATGCGCCAGCCTGGCGAGTGAGATTCTCAACCGCCCCAGCCTGATTCTGCTCGATGAGGTTACCAGCGGGCTGGACGAGAGCACCGACTGGCAGATCATGCGCCTGCTTCGACGCCTCGCCGATGACGGAGTGACCATTATTGTGGTTACGCACACCTTGGCGAACGTGGCGGAGTTCTGTGACAAGGTCATCTGCATGGGCCGCGGCGGCCAACCAACCTTCGTTGGCGCCCCCTCCGAAGTGCTGGACTTCTTCTCCGTGCACCGACTGGGAGAGGTGTTCGACCGTACGGAAGAGCTTGGCGCTGAGTGCTGGCGTGCCAGGTTCGAAGGAGCTGTCAGCGCCACAATCGATCTGCCGATCGCCGCCGAATCTGGTGGCTACGCTCGGTGTCCAGCATGGCGGCACCCTCGGGATTCGGCGTTCGTCACACTGCGGCGTGTAATGCGCCAAACAGCCATTCTACTACACCGGAATACCACCTTGCTGCTGTCGGATCGTCGTACGTTGGTGATGGCTGCGGTTCAGAGTGTGCTCATCGGCGGGCTGATGGGCTACGCGTTCGGCGACTTCGGGACGGGGCAGGAGCTGGTTAATGCGCAGAACGCTCTTCTGCTGCTGCTTGGCCTGAGCGCGATCTGGCTCGGCTGCAATGCGGCGTCGAAGGATATCGTCGGCGAACTTGCGATTTACCGGCGCGAAAACGACATCAACCTGTCCACTGCCGCGTTCATCCTTGCGAAGTACCTCGTGTCCTGCGTGTTCACCGTGTTGCAACTTGCCTGTGTTTATATGCTTGTGGCCGTGCTGGCGGCCGGGATCCCAGGTGATCGGCTGCAACAATTCATGCTGCTGACGATCGGTGCAATGGCGGGCACGGCGATGGGATTGGTGATCTCCGCATTTGCCAACACGCGAGACCAGGCGACCACGATCGTTCCTCTGGCGCTGGTTCCGCAATTGATCTTGGCCGGGGTGCTGGTGCCAAAGCTGCCCGACCTTGCCACGGTTCTGGCCAAGATAGCGGTCAGCGGCTACTGGCTGACCGAAGCGATGAAGTCGGTGTTCATCACCGCCGAGGGACCGATCCGGATAATGAACGCACACACCGGCACATTAATGAACATGACCTCGGAGCCGGCGGCTTACGGCGCCGCAATTGTCGCGGTACACGCATTGACCTTCTTGCTGATCGCCTACCTGGTGACGCTGATGCGTCACGGGAGGCACAGCCGCGGGGCCTGAGTCGGTCTGCCAGCAACGCGGGCCTGACCGGGCCTGATAAACACGGCTGACGTTCTGACGCTCCCTCTCCATGCTTCGCCGACCCTCAGTCGACGCCGGAACGCGCGTGGATGGCGCAGACTCGCTGCGACGAGCCTGCCACGCTACGATGTGGCGACAACCGCGGGAGGGAAACGCAATGACACGGGCTTACAATGTTGTTGACGCGGACGGTCACATTCTCGAGCCGCTCACTCTTTGGGCTGACTACATCGACCCTGCATTCCGTGAACGCCAACCGCGGTTCGTCATCGACGACAATGGCAAGGAACGGCTCACCGTTGAGGGGAAGCTGCTCGGCAATCCCCGGGGCATCGGCAGCCTCGGCTCTGTTGGTGTCCGGCAGGGCGAACTTCAACTCGACAGCCAGAAATATGCCGATGGTCGCAAGGGAGGGTTCGACCCGCACGCCCGCATCGCCGACATGGACCTTGACGAAATCGACGCCGCGTTCCTCTACCCTAGCCTCGGCTTGTTCACCGGAGCCGTCGAGGATCCCGGTTTGGCTGCCGCGATGTGTCGCGCCTACAATCGTTGGCTCGCGGATTACTGCAAGCCGTATCCTGACCGGCTGTTCGGGGTTGCAATGCTGCCGATGCAGTCCGTCGAACTGGCGATGGAGGAGCTGAGTTACGCGCGCAAGACGCTTGGGATGCGTGGTGCGTTCTTGCGACCGAACCCATATCACGGCAAGAAGATGTTGAGCGACGCGATGTACGAGCCGTTCTGGCGGATGGCCGAAGATCTCGACGTCTCGATCGGGTTCCATGAGGGCTCGACCAACGCGATGCCGACCGTGGGCGTCGATCGCTTCGAAAGCGACCGAGCGGCGCGGCATATGATCTCGCACACGATGGAGATGATGCTCGTGGCGCTCAGCGTGATCTGGGGCGGTGTCGTTGACCGTCACCCGCGGCTGCGTGTTGCCTTCCTCGAGTCCGGCGGTGGCTGGATAGCGCCGTGGCTTGATCGCATGGATCGGCATTTCGACGACAAGGGATTCAATGACACCGCACCGAGCATGCGTCCGAGCGAACTGTTCCAGCGCAATTGCTGGATCTCTTTCGAGCCTGTGGAGAACAGCATCGCTGTGCTGGCCGACTATATCGGTCCGCACAAGATCATGTGGGCGACTGATTACCCGCATCAGGACGGGTTCTTTCCAGGCGCGCCAAAGATGATGCGGGATCGGCTGGGGTCGTTGTCCGCCGCGGCGAAGCATCAGGTGATGGCCGACGGCGCTCTCGGCTTTTACGGTATGAACTGAGCTTAGGGACGGCTGGGCTGTCCTGATTTGTGCAAGAGGTTGCGTTTGGTTCTGACTTGGCGAAACTGAAGGAGAAAGGTCCATGGCGTTTATCCGGCACGTTGCTGTCGCGAGCAAGGATCCGGCGGCTACCGCTGAGTTCTACAAGAAGCACTTCGAGCTGAAGGAGTTGTACCGGCAGCCGAAGGACACCGGTGACGATGGCGTCTGGCTCAGCGACGGCTACATCTATTTTGCCATTCTGAAGCACGGACCGAACACGCCGAAGCTCGGTCCTGACCAGTCATCGGAGTTCTGCGGCATCCACCATATCGGGTTCATGGTGGACGATCAGCGGGCGAAGGTTGCAGAACTGGAAGCCGCGAGCGTGCCGCACGTGCAGGACAATTCGGCGGCGTCGGGACGGACGAGCCTGATCAGGAACGCTCCGAATGAGAAGTTCATCGGACCGGACTGGGTTCATTTCGATGTTCGCGAGAAGGGCTGGAACGAGGCCATCCGGTCCAATACGCAGCTCTACGAGCTGAAGCCGGTCACCTCCGACCGCTAGTCAGCAACCATCACAGGAGGGTGGGAGGGATGCGCGCCTTCCACCCTCCGATTGCCGCCGGCGCCGATCGGCCGGTGGCGGACCCAGGCGGCGACCCGCTCTGGCGTGGGCAGGGGAGCGAGCAGCAGCGCAGCCGCTCGATGGGCCGGCGTCGTGCCGGCCATCCCTCTTTTCCTCGTTATGCGCGTCAAAGGCGTGGAAGGCCGGGCCAAGCCCGGCCATGACGGGAAGCCGGCGGGCGGCAGACGAGTTCACGATATCGGGCCGCTGGTACTAGATCGTTGGTCCAATCGCGCGCCTTGATGGTTAGGACTATCATCCCTGACATCCAAAGAGGTCGTTGTCACCGCTGACTGTGCAAGGTTTTGGCCGGTGCCAAGCAGATTGAATGCTGCGGCAAGCCTGGCTCAGGCGAAAGGAACTCAGGTGCTTGATATCCGCAAATATCGGCACGATCAGGACATGCTGCGATCGTCGCTGATCAACTTCAACAGTCTCCTGATTGTCCTTGCCATCACCATCGTCATCGGCTGTTTCGCCGAGTTCATCAGCTTAGAGCAACAGATGTTCCGCGATCTTGGCGCGAAGATCCAGACGCTCTCTTAGCCCAACCACACCATCTCCGATGGCGTGCCTTTGCGCTCACGGCACGAGAGTGAGTCCTCGCGCCGGCAGCTCCACCTTGCCGCCGCACTCGCTGGCGATCACCGGCATCACCTCCTCGGCGAACATCTGCATCTGCTCCTCGATCTCCTTCGGATCGAAGCCGCCGAGCTCGAACCAGCCCATGAAGCAGAAGTCCTCGTAGCCGCACTCGGCGCGCATCTTCATGATCTTGTCGATGACGAACTGCCTTGAGCCGTGGATGGCGATCTCGCGGTCACGCAGCATGTCCGCGGTGACCTTCTTGTTGAGGTCGAACATCGGCTCGTTGAGCCGCGCGACCACCGCGCCGAAGCCGAACGGTCCGTAGTAGTCGAATTGTAGTTCGATCGCGCGCGCCGCACGCTCGAGCGCCTGCGCCTCCCGTCCGGGCCTGGTGATGTGGATGTAGCGGCTGGTCATGATGCCGCGTCGCTTATCGGCGTCCCAGCCGAATTTGAAGCTGCCGCGGTTGAGCATGTCGGGCCAGTTCGCCTTCTCTGCCGCCTCGTGATAAATCTCGATGTTGCGCCGCAGCCGGTCATTCGGCTCCGCAATCATCACGCCATTTAGCCCGTGCTCGGCTGCCCACTTCAGTGAACGCGCGCTGGTCAGCGGTTCCCACAACTGCGGATGTGGTTTCTGCACCGGCTGCGGGAAGACCTGCAACTCCTTCAGCGTGGTCGTCGTGGCTTGCACCGGGTTGCCTGCCGAATACATGTCCGGATCGCCGAGTGCGAGAACGTCCTCCAGCCGGCGTTCGACCTTGTCCATCTGGAAATAGGCGATGGTCTGCTTGTGGTTCCACTTCGTGTAGGTCGGCGGTATCGAGAAGTTCTCGCCGTGATGCGAGAACGAGGGCTCCGTCCAGCACTTCTTCAGGATCGCGACCGCCTCCTCGAAGGCCTTGCGGTTTCGCTCCTGGTCCTGGATGGTTGAGCCGTACGGCCGGCCCAGCGTTTCGTTCTCGCGTGGCTGATATCCGCGGCCAATGCCGCACTCGACCCGACCTCCGCTGATCACATCGAGCGTCGCGATCTGCTCGGCGAGACGCACGGGATGATGCCAGACGATGATGTTGGCCGCCTGGCCCAGCCGGATGCGTCGCGTGTTGGCGGCGATCGCCGTCTGCACCATCAGCGGATTGGGGCTCATCTCGGCGCCTTCTGGCTGGAAGTGGTGCTCGGTCAGCCAGAAGGATTGAAAGCCCAGCTTTTCCGCCAGGATGCCCTGTCGCACCTGGTTCACCAGCGTCTCCTGCGCCGCCCGATGCACCTCCGCGAGGGTGCCGTCGTTGAGCGTGACACCGTCCTTGGTGGTGATGACCGGCAGGCTGGACGCGCCGTTGTGGAACACGCCGATTTCCAGCATGGCTGTTTCGCTCCCTATCCGTTCGGCCCGGTCTGCCCGATCGCTTCGCCGTCCATTCGGGCGATTGCCGGTTCAGTGCGAGTGTTGCGACGGTTCGGCTCAGGATGCCAGCATACCGTGGGTTCTCACCGGCATTTGTTCAGCAGTGCCACCTTGCGGCCAAGAGGTTCCAGGGCGTCCAGGCCGGGCACCCAAAATCGCACGCAATCTCACGCCATGCTGCCAGGGCTGCTATCCTTCATCGCGTGAGCGAGTCGCGCCCCACGCCGGTGATGCCTTGATCCTTATACTGCTGGCGATCGTCATCCCGGCCTTGATGGTGCTGGCGGCTGCTGCTCGATTTGTGCCACGCATCGTGGTCACGGCGGGCAGCGCTGGCATTTGCGGCGTGGTGGTTCTGCTGGCGATGGCGGCGCTGGTGGTCGGTCCCGACATGAGCGCGCTGGAGGTGCCAATCGGGCCGATGGGTACCGTGATGCCCTTCGGGCTTGACGCGTTGGCCGCGAGTTTCCTGCTGCTGCTGTTCCTGGTGATGCCTTGCGCGGATACCGCGCCGCTGCCACTGGCCGCAATGGCGGTCACGGTGTTGGCGGGGAATGGCTTTGCGTTGGCCGTGGGGCTGCTGCTGCTGGGCGGCATTGCGTCGCTGCGCCCGGCAGCATTCGCTGTGGTCTGCCTGACGGTGGCACTCGCGCTGGCGGGTCCGTCGACGGATTTCGCCGTGATGCGCGCCGCCCCACCGGATGGATGGCGCGCCGCGACGGTGTTGCTTCTGGTCCTTGCCGGCGCGGGAGCCATGAGCCGCGTCAACGCGGTGGTCGCGACGTATCTGGTGCTTCGGGTGCTGTTCGATCTCTGCGGGGTGGGACAGCCGCTGTGGTGGGGTGTTCCGCTCCTGCTGGCGGGCGCAGGCATCGCGGTCATCGGCTCGCTGCGCGGTGCGCTTGCTGAGACGTTGCACGAGGTGCTGTCGCTCTGTTCGCTCAACCAGTTCGGCATGGTGGCGATGGGGCTCGGTGTGGCGCAGTTCGCCCGCGCGGATGACCTGCCATCGGTCGCATCAAATGCTCTTGCCGCGGCATGGCTGGCGTTGGTGTGTCACGTGCTGTGCCGGACGCTGCTGCTGCGATGTGCGACTGCCGTGGAGAGCGGAGCAGGCACGCGCCGGCTCGACCGGCTGGGTGGACTGCTGCACCACATGCCGATCACCGCCGGCTGCTGTCTGCTCGGCCTGTTCACCATCGCCGCGTTGCCTCCCGGTCTCGGATTTGCAGCGTTCTGGCTGTTGTTCCAGTCGCTGCTCGTCGCGGCGCGGGTTGGCGATCTTGGCGTGCAGTTGTTGATCGTCGGCGCCGTCGCGCTGACCGGCCTGTCGATAGGCCTGGCTGCACTGGCGTCGGTGCGACTGTTCGGTGTGGTCTTCGTCGGTCGTCCACGCACGCCACGTGCAGCGGCTCCCGAGGAGGCGCCGCGTCCTGTTCAGCTTGTTCTTGGCGGGCTGGCGGCATCGACCGGTGTGCTTGGCCTGCTGCCGGCACTGGCCTTGGTCCCGGCGGTGGGATGGACGCATGCGGCGGCCTCCGGTCAATGGCTGGCGTTGCGCGCCGGCGCCGAGGCCCCTGGCTATTCGCCTCTCGCGGTCGCTGCACTGGTCGCACTGGCGGTGTTCGCCGTATTGCGTGTCTTGCGCCGCCCCGGCGAGGAACGGCGAGAGCCCGCATGGTCGGGCGGATTCGCCGCGCCGCCGCCGTGGCTCCCGTTCGGCGATCCGGCGACACAGTTCGGTCCCGCGTCCTTTATCGAACCGCTGCGACGCTTGTTGGCTCTGCTGCCATCGGCAGTGGCGATGCGAAATCGTCTTGTTCGCTGGCGTGACTCGTTACTCCGTGTCGCAGCCACGCTGGTGACACGATGACACTGCTGACTGGGTTTGTTGCGCAGATCCTGCACATCGTCCTGATCGGTGCCGCGGCTCCCACGCTGATTGGTGTCCATCGCTGGATGCAGGCGCGACTTGCCGGACGCGTCGGTCCACCGTTGTTGCAGCCGTGGCGAGACCTGATCCGATTGCACACCAAGCAAACCGTGGTGGCCGAGGGTGCATCCGGTATGTCCGGCGCCGCGCCCGCAGTCTGTGCCGCCGCCACCGCCATTGGCGCTTGCCTAGTGCCGTCGTTCGCACTCGGCATGATCTTTGCCCCCTTTGCGGATCTGCTGGTGATCGGCGGACTGTTGGCGCTGGCGCGGTGTTCGGCGGCGCTGGCGGCGATGGACGCCGGCGCGGCGTTGGGTGGCATGGGAGCCAGTCGGTCGCTTTTGCTGGCGTGCGTGGCGGAACCTGCGCTGCTGCTGGTGCTTTTCGTGTTCGCGTTGTCGGCGGGAACCATCAATGTCGATCTGATTGCCGCGATGCGGATTGAGAGCGGCACAAGATGGGACATCGTTCTCCCCATTGGTCTCGCGGCGACCCTGCTCATCGCGCTTGCCGGCACGATGCCGCATGAGGAATTGACCCTCGAATTCAGTGGCACAGACCTTGCGCTGATCGAGGGCGCCGATGCGCTGCGATTGCTCGTCTGGTTCAATATGATCGGCGCAATGTTCCTGCCCTTTGGCATGGCGCCGGCTGGTGAGGGGCCGACCGTGTGGGCTGCGGGTCTTGTCTGCTGGCTCGGTCGAACACTCGTTCTTGCCGCGGCACTCGCGTTGCTGAATGCCGTGGTCGGCCGCATCAGGTTGGTGCGGGCGGCACAGGTACTGTGTGTCGCGGTGCTGCTCGGCCTGTTGGCTGCGACGTTCCTCATCGCCGAGACAGGTACGGCGTGATCGCCGTTGCCGGTGCGGCGACGCTGCTGCTGTCCGTCTGGCTGCTGCTCACCCGGCGGGTCGATACCGCGGCGCGGCTCTGCACCTTGCAGGCGCTGTGCGCTGCTGTACCGCTCGGCGACAGAATGCCCGCCGCGGCGATCCTTGCCTTCGCTCTCAATGGTGTCGCGCTGCCGTCGGCGGTGATGCGGATGAGGGACACGCCGATGCTCGTTCCGCGTGGCCGCGTCCTGCTGCACTGGGCTGTAGCATTCGTGTTGCTGGTGGTGACCATCGTCGTCCTCGGAAACGTCGGCGCTGGTGGAACCGTTGCAACCGGCACATCTGTTGTGCTGCTCGGACTGCTGATGGCCGGTCTGCGCGGGCACCCGACGCTCTACCTGCTGTCGTCGCAGAACGGCCTGCTTCTCGTGGCCAGCGCCAGTCCCGATCTGTCGGTATCGGCGGCGCTAGCCGTCGCTGTGCCACTTATCCCCGGGCTTGTTCTTGCCAATGCGTGGCTCCATCCGTGAGCGGCGTATTGCCCCTCATCGTTGTGGCGTTGCCGTTCGTCTCGGCGGCGGTGTTGGCGTCCGTGGAGTCATGGCGCATCGGCGCATGGATCAACACTGGCTCCGCCAGCCTGCAGTTCGTTGCGGCGTGTGCGCTGGCGTGGTCCGCTGGAACAGCGGAGACACAACTGATCCTGCTCACCAGCCTCGTGGCAATGACCGTGAGCTGGTTCGGCCATCGCGATATCGCCGCATTGCTCACCGCGCGGTCACTCAATAGGCAGCGCGTGCGCCTCTACCACGTCGGCTATCAGACGCTGATCGGCGGCATTCAGGGCGCGGCGCTTGGGATTGGCATCTTACTCACGTGGCTTGCTCTCGCCGTCGCTGTTGCCGCCGCTGCTGTGGTGACGGGAGCCGCACGCGGTCCCGCTGCGGGCGTCGCGTGCTCTCGCCTGCTTGTGTCATGTGGTATCGGCCTGATGCTCGCACTACTCGGCACATTGCTGCTCGGCATGACCCCGGATTTGGCGGGCCTTTTCGTGCTGCTCGGCTACGCGGCCCTGGCGGGTCTGGTGCCGCTGCATTCCTGGATCGCGAAGGCGGCGGCTGAAGGCGTGGCGCCCGGCGCAACCATCGTCACTGCGCTGCTGCCCAATGTGCCGATGCTGCTGTTCATTCGCCTGAGCATCTCCCCCTGGCTGCTGATGGCATTCGGCCTCGCCTCGCTCCTGGTTGGTGCCACAGCACTGCACGCGCGCCTCGATCCGCGCCGTTGCGTGGCGTTCGCCGGCGTGGCGCAACTTGGCATTGTTGCGTTCGGCATTGGCGTCGGCGCGAAACCGGCCGCGTGGCTGCACCTGATGTTGCTCGCGCTGGCACGATCGGCGGTGCTGCAATCGCAGTGCAGCGACATGATCACCTGGCTGACGCTCGCGCTGCTGCCGCTGCTCGCTCTGTATCTGCTCGCCGGCCCCACCGTTGCTGTTGCGCCGTGGCTGCTGGCTCCGCTCGCGGTGGGCATGCTGCTTGCGGCCTGGGGGATGCTGGAGCGCTGTCCGGTCAGTGTCGCCGCTGACTGGGTCGCCGCCGACTGGGTCGCCGCGACGCCGGCCTGGCTGCAGGTTGCACTGGTCGTGCTGCTGGCATTCGCGGTGCCGGGACCGTTGGGCGGATGGTTCCGCGTGGCCGCCGGATGAGCACGACAATGCAGCCGCGCCGGGCGCTGACACGCGACGAGTGGGCACGGATGGCGAGCGAGCCGTCACCGCCGCTGCTCGCGCTGTGGGCTGACACGCACGACGTCTACGCGTTGCTGCGTAGTGGCGACGTGTCGCTGCTTGTCTCCACCGAGGTCGAGGACGGCGGCTATCCGGCATTGTCGCCTGTCCGTCCGTGGGCAGCGTGGTTCGAGAGGATGGTGCATGATCTGTGGGGCCACGAAGCGATCGGCGGCGCCGATCAGCGGCCGTGGCTCGATCACGGGCGATGGCCGAACAGTGCGCCGATGGCACTGCGGCCCGGTACCGACGGTCGCACGGAGCAGCCGGAGTTCCACTTTGCCGAGGATCCGGATCAGATCCCGTTGGGCCCGGCGCGCGGTGGCATAGAGCCGGCGGCGCATCTGCGCCTTGGCGTTCGCGGCGAGACGATCGTTCGGCTGGAGACGCGACTGGGCTACACGCACAAGGGCACGCTAGGCCTGATGCGTGGCAAGTCACCGCGGGCGGCGGCGCGGTTCGCCGCACGGCTCGCGGGTGAGGCGACCGTTGCGCACTCTATTGCGTTCGCGCGGGCGACCGAGGCCGCGCTGGGCTGCGAGGTTCCGCCGCGGGCATCGGCGTTGCGCGACGTCATGGCAGCGGTTGAACGGATCGTTCACCACCTGGACGTTCTCTCGGCGATTGCGGAGGTGGTGGGGCTGGAGATGCTGTCGGCACGCCCGGCCTGGCACGCCGAAATGCTCCGTCGCGCGACCGATGTCGCATTCGGCCATCGACTTATGATGGATTGCGTGCTGCCGGGTGGCGTGGCGGCGGACATTGTTCCGGGTGGCCCCGAGGCGATCGGCCGCGCACTGTCCGCGCTTGCGGCCGAGTTGCCTGATCTCCGGCTTCTGCCGACGGCCAGTGGGTTGACCGGGCGCTCCGGCAACGTGAGGGCGCGAGCGCGTGAGCGTCTCCGCGGGATCATCGACGGTATCGGTCTGCTGCGCGACTTGCTCGGTGCGGTGCCCGAGGGTGCGGTCTCCGTGCCATTACCGGCGGAAAGCGGCGAGGGGATTGGCCTCGCCGACGGCGCAAGCGGCGAGATCTGGCACTGGATGCGCCTCGATCACGGACAGATCGCCGGCGTCTTCATGTGCGACCCGGCATGGGTGCACTGGCCGGAGCTGGAAGCGGCGATGGCCGGCGGTCAGGTCGACGATCTGCCGTTGATCATGGCATCGCTCGGTCTGTCCAGCTCGGGAGCGGACCTGTGACTCTGTGGCGCCTTCTGGCTCGTACGCTGCTTGGTGGTCCGGTCGCCGGCACGCCACAGCCGGCTGACAGGGACACGGCGGCGTCGCTCGCCAATCGGATGGATGCGCGCGGGCAACCACGGCTGGGCCGCAGCCTGACGATCCTGCACATCGATGCCGGCAGTTGCGGCGGATGCGAGATCGAACTGCGCGCCCTTCGGCGCGCCGTCCACGACCTTGAACGCTTCGGCATCGGCTTCGCCTCGGCGCCTCGCCATGCGGATGTGCTGCTGGTGACCGGGCCGGTTACGCGGAACCTGGTGGAGGCTGTGGAGCAGGCCCACTCAGCGATGCCGGAACCCAAGTTCGTCGTGGCGGTGGGGGACTGCGCGGTGGACGGCGGCGTGTTCAAGGGCAGCTACGCTGTTGTCGGCGGCGTCGGCAACACCCTGCCCGTGGACCTGCTGATCAGCGGCTGCCCGCCGACCCCTGAGCGCATTCTGGCGGGACTGCGCGCGCTGCTCGAGGCGAACGCGCGCAGCGGGGTGGCGTTCAGCTCGCGGTAGACTTTGGGGCGTGGTGTGCCGTGCGGTGCGACGCATGGTGCACCGACGAATGATGCGCGGGCTTGTGCGAGGCGGACGCGTGATGCGAGTGCGACTTGTGGTGCCCTGCGCTCGACGTGGCGGCAGCGACGGGCGAGGCCGTGAAGGCTGCGACCGGCAGAACGAGGCCGAGCAGGGCGAACAGATGGCTGCGCGAGGGGGTCACGGGATAAGCTCCGAGGTGGCAGGTGTTGCGGGGAACGGCTTACAGTCTGGTCGAGGAAGCAAGCTTAATCGACTGAAATGGATATCCTATAACTTGACAGAGTCGTGCAAGGGGGATTCACAGGAGGCACAGCACCTGCAAGTCACGCCGCAATGTCGGCGGCAGGGCATCCTCGCCCTTGGCGCGCCTGCCGATGACAAGGTCGCGTGGGGCCTCGTCCGGGCGCAGATAGCGCCAGCCCTGGAACGGTTTTGTGGGCCTGCCTGTCAGCGGCACCAGCTTGGAATCCAGTACCAGTCCGGTGCAGGCGGTGCCGTCGTCGCGCTGATCCTCGATGATGTCGATGATGCGCTGGCGGACCAGCATGCTGCCGCTGATCACCCAGTACATCGAGCCGCCGTCGACCACCTCCTCGTGGCGGCGGGGGAAGTTGCGCGTGCGGTGGCGCAGCGGCGGATTGCGTCCGGCGCGGTCTGCCTGCAGGTCGCGCAGGTGATCAATGTCGCGAACGCCTACAGCAAGTTTGGTGATGTGCAGCATGGTCCGGCAACTCGGGCGTTAGTCTCGTGTCGGCGGATTATGGTGGGGAACGCCCCTCCCCCCAACCCCCTCCCACGAGGGGAGGGGGAGTCATCCAAGAACTAGAACCTACATTTGCGCGGTGGGGGTGGATTTCGAGATCGCCACTTCTTCTTCAGTCATGTCGGCGGGGATGTCGGCGAACAGCGGCGTGCTCAGATAGCGCTCGCCGGTGTCGGGCAGCATTGCCAGGATGTTGGATCCCTTCGGCGCCTCGGCGCAGACCTGCAAGGCGCCGGCCAGCGTTCCGCCGGCGGTGATGCCGACGAAGATGCCCTCCTTCTGCGACAGCTCACGCGAGCAGCGCAGAGCGTCGGGGCCGGCGATGCGCAGGATCTTGTGGATCACGCCGCTCTCCACCGCATCGGCGGTCAGCTTCGGGATGAAGTCCGGCGCCCAGCCCTGCATCGGGTGCGGCTTGAACGCGGGATGCGCCGTTGCTGGTGAGCCGTCCTCGTTGCGCTGCTGGCCTTCGCCGCTGCTCAGCATCGAGGCGTCCGATGGTTCGCAGACCACGACCTTGGTGTCCGGCATCTCCTTTGCCAGCACACGCGCCACACCCTTCAGCGTGCCGCCGGTGCCGTAGCCGGTGACCCAGTAGTCGAGCTTCGTGTCCTTGAAATCCTCGACGATCTCGCGCGCCGTGGTGCGCGAGTGGAAGTCGGCGTTGGCCTCGTTCTCGAACTGGCGGGTGAGGAACCAGCCGTTCATCGCGGCGAGCTCGTTGGCCTTGTTCACCATGCCCATGCCGCGTTGAGCCGCCGGCGTGATCACCACCTTGGCGCCGAGGAAGCGCATCAGCTTGCGGCGTTCGACGCTGAAGCTCTCGGCCATGGTGACGACGAGAGGATAGCCCTTTGCCGCACAGACCATGGCGAGGCCGATGCCGGTGTTGCCGCTGGTCGCCTCGATCACCGTCTGGCCTGGTTTGAGCACGCCGCGGCGCTCGGCATCCTCGATCACGCCGAGTGCGAGGCGATCCTTCACCGAACCCAGTGGATTGAACGCCTCGATCTTGACGAAGAGGTTCACGCCGGCCGGAGCCAGCTTGTTGATCCGCACGACCGGCGTGTTGCCGACCGTCTCGAGGATGTTGGCGTATCTGCGTCCCATGATTGTCTCCCTGTCCGTCACGCCGGTTCGGTCGCGCCGCCTCCGGCGACCCAGTCCCTGAACCCGCCGAGATTGCGCACGTCGGTGAAGCCCATATCGCGCAGGGTCTTGCCGGCCAGAGCGGCGCGACCGCCGCCGGCGCAGTAGAGGATGACCGGGTGGTCCTTGCGGAATGCCGGATTATGGTTCGGTGATTCGGGATCCGCGCGGGATTCAAGAGAGCCCCGCGGCACCGCAACGGCGCCCTTCACCTTGCCGCTGGCCGCGACCTCCGTGCCGTCGCGCACATCGACAATCAGCGCGCCGGCCTTCTCGACGAGACTGGCTGCCTCCGCGGGCGTTACCTTGGGAACCGCGGCGTGCGCCGAGGCGAGCAGTTCCTTGTAGGTCGTGGCCATCCGACTTCTCCCCTTTGTTACGTGGGGCACTCTAGCCTGCCAATCGTCCAATCAGAAGCTGACATGACCAAAGGTCGCCCGCAGCGTCCAATAGAGCAGTCCGCCGACCAGGAAGCCAACCAGCGTGCCGTTCACCCGCACGTATTGCAGGTCCTTGCCGACGCTCAACTCCAGCCGCGTGACGATCTTGGCGGTGTCCCAGTTCGCCACCACCTGGCCGATAAACTCTGCCAGCCGCACCTGCGCAGACGGCAGCAGGCTGCTGACCACGGCCTCCACCGCGCCATGCACCCGCTCGCGCGCCGTTGGGTCGGCTTCCAGCATGGCGCCGACATTGGCCAGCGCACCCTCGATGGTAGCGACGGTACGTCCGGTGGGCCGCGCTGCGTCGGCTTCCAATGCAAGGCGCAGCCGCGCCCAGACGTCCCATAGCCAGGCCTGAACCGTCTCGTGCGCCGCGACCCGGCGGATCGCGGCGCCGAGTTCTGCGGTGCGCGCCGGATCCTCCTCCAGGCGGGCGATCTCGCGGCGCACCCACTCGTCGAAGGCGGCGCGCAAGTCCGAGCCGTCGGGGCTCATCTTGTCGAGCTCGCCGTTCACCGTTGCCAGGACGCGCCGCGCGATCGAGGCGCCGAGGGCCCAGCCGACCAGGCGGCCGCCCTGCTCGCGCACCCGTTCCTCGATGGCGATGCGCAGGGCGTCTTCCTTGGCCGCTAGAAGGTCGCGGAGTTGGCCGAGGATGAAGCCGAATACCTCCTGGTGGCGGCCACCCTCGACGAGACTGTGCAGCGCGCGGGCTACGACCTGGCCGGCGCCAGGGCCACCCAGGATGCGCGGCACGATGCGGGCGACGAGGCGGCGGGCACGGCCGTCCTCCACGGTGGCGAGGATGCGCGGCAGCATGGCGGCGAGCGCGACCGCGGCAGGGCGGGCGGAGACGGGGTCGGCGAGGAAGCGGCGCAGGATGCCGGGCAGGTCGAGGCGGGCCAGCACGCCGGCGACCTCGTCCTCGGTGAACACGTGGGTGGCGACGAAGCGGCCGAGGGCGGCGCCGAGGCGCTCCTTCTGGCGCGGGATGATGGCGGTGTGAGGGATTGGGACGCCGAGAGGGTGGCGGAATAGCGCGGTAACCGCGAACCAGTCGGCGATGCCGCCGACGAAGCCGGCCTTGGCGGCGGCCTGGAGGAGGTCGATGGCTGTGCTCTCGGGGAGGGCGTAGGTGGCCAGGGTGAGGGCGGCCATCAGGACGAGGAGGCCAGTGGCGAAGACCCGGTGGCGGTGGAGCGTGCGCCGGGCTTCGGCGTCGGGGTCGGCTGGGGAGATCATGCGGGGCTGAGCGTTGCGATGGGCGGTGCTGATGGCAAGGGCGGGGGTGGCGTCGCCCCCTCCCCCCAGCCCCC
Organism: uncultured Alphaproteobacteria bacterium; assembly: GCA_963791495.1. Lineage (GTDB taxonomy): Bacteria > Pseudomonadota > Alphaproteobacteria > Acetobacterales > Acetobacteraceae > JAMXLO01. Next base: position 264,304 of record CAWBST010000028.1, on the reverse strand, counting down.
TCCCGCAAGGGGAGGGGGAGGACTTTATCTATAGTCGCAAGCCGCGTTGCTCGAGCGCCTTCGGCATCAGGGTTCAGGATTGTAAACGCGGTCCGCTGCGCCAGCAGGAAAGCGTAGTGATCAGACTTCCGGACCGGGTATGAAGCACAGGATGTCCGGCGAGAAGCCTGCCGGCGGAGGCCCGAAGCCATAGTTCCACTGTGTCTGCAGGCAGGCGATCGCAGCGCCGGCCTTGTTTTCGCGGTGCAAAACGACATTGTCGGGCACAACTAACCATCGCTGGTGGTCCAGGATTTCGTAGTGACTACCCACAATACGAGAGTTATAGGGCCTGCAGTCGGCAACAGAGCAGCACCCGGCACCAGTGCCAGGCTGCTTCAGACTTTGGTACCACTTGCTCATATCTGGATCGATCGGCTGGCCGGCGGGGGGCGCAGCGTTCGCCATGACCGCGATACCGAGCACCACAGTGGTGGCTAGAAGAGTAGCCTGCAGCCTGATTGCGAGCATCGCGTTTCCCTTGTCGTCACAGTTGTCCTGTGCGGAACTGCCTTCGTTCCGTGTCGACGGGGTCAACAACCTGATATAGGCCCGATGCTGTATTGCCATGGCGTTAATGCGACGCGGCGGACACAAATCGTATCTTAGAAGGTATATTCCGTTCAAGGAAAGATAAAATGCGCAAAGCAACAGCGGTTGCGCGGTTCGTTAGCCAGGGCGAACGCCAGACCTAGTGGGGGACCCTTGTCTCGTTTCTGCCGTGTGGCGCCATTTTTCCCAGCATTCTCCCCCACATCCGGCTATATTCCGCCGCACCCGACGACAGAGCGGTAGCCCGTGATCCGTCTCTCCATCCAGGCGCGGCAGGCACTGGGAAAGCTGACGCTGCCTGTACCTGGTCGCGGCCACCTTCGGCCTGATGCTGCTTGGCAAGGCCGATGCGCTGCTGGCCGAGCATGCGCGCATGGCGCTGGCCGACGCGTTGGTGCCGATCTATGCGGCGCTCGCCGGGCCTCTCGGTGCCGCGCGCGATACCGTCGCCGGCGCGACCGGCCTGTGGGACGTCAGCGCCGAGAACGTCCGGCTGCGCGCGGAGAACGAGCAACTGCGCCGCTGGCAGTCGATTGCGCTGGCGCTCGATGCCGAGAACCAGCGGCTCAAGGCCAACCTGCATTGGATCCCCGACCCGGCGCCTTCCTACGTCACCGCGCGCGTGGTCGCGGACGCCGGCGGCATCTACGCCAGGGCCGTGCTGCTGTCGGTCGGGCCGAACCATGGCATCCGCAAGGGCGAGATTGCGCTCGACGAACGCGGCCTGGTCGGGCGCGTCACCGAGGTCGGCGCACGCACCGCGCGGGTGCTGCTGATCACGGACATGAACAGCCGCATTCCGGTGGTGCTGGAGAACTCGCACGGCCACGCCATCCTGATCGGCACCGATGGGCCGCGACCGCGCCTGGTCTACTGGGCGGAAGGCAGCATGCCACAGGAGGGCGAGCGGGTTGTCACCGGGACGGAGGCCAGCGCCTTCCCGGCCAACCTGCCGGTCGGCACGGTGCATTTTTCCGCCGCCAAGGTGCCCGAGGTGATGCCGGCGGCGCTGCTCGATCGCCTCGAGGTGGTGCGCATCTTCGACTACGGGCTGACCGAGATGGCGGCGCCCGAAGCGCCTGGGCGCCTGCCTGAGCGGCGGGGACGCTGATGGCGCGCGCCAACCAGACGCCCGGCATCCGGCCGCGGGCGACGCTGGGGCGACGTCTCGACAAGGCGGCGCGATACGCGTTCCCGGCGGGATGCACGGTGCTGCTGATGCTGCTGGCCGAGGCGCCCATGGGGATCGCGGATCAGGCGGCGATGCTGCCCGCGGTCACGCTGGCCTGCGTGTATTTCTGGTCGCTGTTCCGGCCCGGCGCGATGCCCCCGCCGGTGGTGTTCTTGGTGGGACTGCTGTTCGATCTGCTCGGGTATCTGCCTCTGGGTGTGGGCACGCTGACGCTGCTGACCGCGCACGGACTGGCGGTGCGGTGGCGCGAGGTCCTGATGCGCCAGGGGTTCGTTTCGGCCTGGCTGGCGTTCGCCGGCTTCGCCGTTGGCGCCGCGGCACTTGGGTGGGTGCTGACCGCGGTGCTGGTGTTCCGTCTGCTGCCGGTCGGTCCCGCGCTGTTCCAGGCGTTGCTGACCGCTGCACTGTATCCGGCGCTCGCCATCCCGCTCATCCGCGCACACCGCACCGTTGCCGACCCGGAGCGCGCCTGATGCAGCGCGATAGCCACCACGGCGGCGTCTTCACGCGTCGTGCGCTGCTGATGATGGGCGCACAGGTGGCGGCTCTCGGCGGGCTGGCAGCGCGGCTCTACCAGGTTCAGGTGGTCGAGGGCGCGCGCTACGCGACGCTGGCCGAGGAGAACCGGGTCAGCACGCGGCTGATCGCGCCGCCGCGCGGGCGGATGCTGGATCGGCTCGGCACCGTGGTGGCCGGCAACCGGCTGAACTGGCGCGCTCTGCTGGTGGCCGAGAAGACCAGCGACACGACGGCGACGCTCGACAACTTTTCCCACATCGTGCCGCTGGCCGATTACGAGCGGGCGCGCATCGAACGGGAGCTGCGGCGCAATCGCCGCTTCATCCCGATCATGGTGCGCGAGTTCCTGAGCTGGGACGACATGGCGGCAATCGAGGTGCATGCGCCGGATCTGCCCGGCATCCTGATCGATGTCGGCACCACGCGGATGTATCCGTATGGCGAACAGCTCGCGCATGTCGTGGGCTACGTTGCGCCGCCCTCCGAGGCAGATGTCGCCGGTGATGCCGAACTGTCGCTGCCTGGCATCAGGGTGGGACGCGCCGGGCTGGAGAAGGAGCACGATCGCGACCTGCGCGGCAGCGCGGGCGCGGTGCAGCTCGAGGTGAACGCGCTGGGACGGGTCATCCGCGAACTGGATCGCCAGGAGGGCATGCCGGGTGAGGAGGTCCGCCTCACCATCGATGTCGGACTGCAGCAGACGGTGCTAAGCCGGCTCGGCGATGAAAGCGCGAGCGCCGTGGTGCTCGATTGCCGCAATGGCGAGGTGCTGGCGATGGGCACCAACCCGTCGTTCGATCCGTCGCTGTTCAATGCCGGCGTGTCGCAGGCACAGTGGGCCGAGTGGTCGCAGGACAAGCGCACGCCGCTGCTCAACCGCGCGACTGCGGGTCTGTATGCGCCTGGGTCGACCTTCAAGATGGCGGTGGCGATGGCAGGACTGGAGGCGCGGATCATCTCGCCGGGTGATACCGTGCATTGTCCTGGCTATTTCGATCTCGGCAATGCGCGATTCCACTGCTGGCGCAATGGCGGGCACGGCACGCTGGATCTGCGCGGCGGGCTGAAGAACAGCTGCGACGTGTACTTCTATGAGACGGCGCGGCGCGTCGGGATCGACCACATCGCGGCGATGGCGAACCGGCTTGGTCTGGGAACCGAGCTGGCGATCGACCTTCCCGGTGCGCGCCCGGGCTTCATGCCGACGCGCGAATGGCGCATCGGTCAGGGCCATCCATGGAACGCCGGCGACACGGTCGTGGCTGGGATCGGGCAGGGGTATATACAGGTCACGCCGTTGCAGCTCGCGACCTATGCCGCGCGCATCGCAACCGGGCGCGCGGTGGTGCCGCATCTGACGCGCAAGATGGGTGGCGTACTGCAACCGGGATCACGGCCGGACGACTGGCCGAGCATGGATTTGGCCGACCGTTCGCTGCATGTCGCGCGTGACGGGATGTGGGCGGTGGTGAACGAGCCGGGGGGCACCGCGCCGTCGGCGAGGCTGCCCGATCAGCGCTGGCAGATGGCGGGCAAGACCGGCTCGTCGCAGGTGCGGCGTGTGTCGCGCGAGCAGCGCGAAGGAGGACACTTCGACAGTTCGAAGCTGCCCTGGGAGTTCCGGCCGCACGCGTTGTTCGTGGCCTATGCACCGTATAATGAACCGCGCTACGCGGTTTCGGTGGTGGTCGAGCATGGCAACGCCGGCGCCGCAGCAGCCGCGCCGATCGCGCGCGACATCATGACCGCCGCGTTGCAGCGCGATCCCGCTGGACGCGACGAATTGCCTGCCGCCCGGGTCGCCCAGCGGGAGGCGGCGCGATGATGGCATTGGCCCGAAATCGCACATGAGGGAAGGGCGGCTCTGGCGCGATACGTCGTTCGGCATCGGCGCCAAGATCTGGCACGTGAGCTGGCTGTACGTTGTGCTGCTGTGCGCGTTGGCCGGCGTCGGGTATGCCGCGCTGTACAGTGCCGCGGGTGGTGCGGCGGAGCCGTATGCTTCGCGTCACGTGCTGCGGTTCGCGACAGGGCTGGTACTGATGATCGGCATCGCACTCGTCGATATTCGCTTCATCGCGCGTCTGGCCTGGCCGAGTTATTTTGTTGCGTTGGTGCTGCTGGTGCTGGTGATGCGGTACGGCGTTGTCGGCAAGGGGGCGCAACGCTGGATCGAACTGGGCGGGTTGCAGCTCCAGCCGTCGGAACTGATGAAGATCGCTCTCGTTCTGGTGCTGGCGTCGTGGTTCCATCGCGCGTCGTGGGAGCGGATCGGCAATCCGCTGTTCCTGATCCCGCCGGTGATCGCAGTGCTGGTGCCGGTGGGGCTGATCGTGAAGGAGCCCAATCTCGGCACGGCGGTGATCACCGCGGCGTTGGGTGCCGCCATGTTCTTCGCCGCCGGCGTGCGCTGGTGGAAGTTCCTGTTCGTGGCGCTGCCGGTGCCGTTCGCGGCGCATCTGGTCTATGGCCGGCTGCACGATTATCAGCGCGCGCGGATCGACACGTTCCTCAGTCCCGAGAGCGATCCCCTCGGTGCCGGCTACAACATCATCCAGTCGAAGATCGCGCTTGGCTCGGGTGGGATGTGGGGGAAGGGGTTCCTGCAGGGCACGCAGGGGCATCTGGATTTCCTGCCGGAAAAGCAGACCGACTTCATCTTCACCATGATCGGCGAGGAGTTCGGCTTCGTGGGCGCCGTGGCGATGATGGTGCTGCTGGGCCTGATCGTTCTTGGCGGCATGGCGATCGCGCTGCGCTGCCGGCACCAGTTCGGTCGTCTGGTCGCATTCGGCATCGCCAGCAATTTCTTCCTCTACGTGTTCGTCAACATCGCCATGGTGATGGGCGCGATCCCGGTGGGTGGCGTGCCATTGCCGCTGGTGTCGCATGGCGGTTCGGCGATGATCATGGTGATGGTCGGGTTTGGTTTGCTGATGTCGGTGCACGTACATCGCGACGTGGAGTTCAGCGAGGCGCGCAACGCTGTCTGAGCCAATCCCACCGCGTCTGTTGCGCGCCTATCGTCTGACACGGTACAGCGCCGGAGGATTCGATATCGCTATCGGGCGTCGCGCACCGAATGCACTGTTCGCGCGGCTGGGCGCGCGAAGTGCGACGCTTGTCACCGCGTGGAACCCGCGGTCGCGGCGCATGCCGGATGGGTGGAACAGGCGTATGCAGCAACGGCTTCGACAGCGCCTGCGGCGCTTCAGGGTGGTCGACGCGGCGGGATCACTGCGTCGCTGGCATGAGCCGATGCTGCTGGTGGCCGGCGACCCGCGGCCCGTTGTCCGGCTTGCCTTTCGGTTCCGTCAACGCGCTGTTGTCGAGCTGCGCCGAGGTGAGAGGGTGCAACTTGGGCTGGTATGATGAACTATTTGCCGGACAGGCTGACAACCTGAAAATCGTGAACCTTCGCTGAACCACCTGAAAGCGATTTCGCGTGGGCTTTCAGGAATACGTGCGGCGGCCGCAGCGACTGGCGGAATCGACATTGTCATTCTCCCATCCGCCTGGATTTACGTCATGCCCACAGGATGCTGTTGCCTGGCAGCGAAGCGACGCCGCGAATGTCGACCTCGTGGCCTGCCGCGCCGAAGCTCAGCATTATGCCGCCTTGGCCGTCCGACGTCTGAGACAGTGAGCCTTGCAGCGTGTTGTCCAAGGCCAATGTGTCGCCTTTGGCCAGCGCGAAATCCTCGATGGTAAGGACGCCGCTGTCAGCGTGGTAAACATAGGCATCCGAACCGCCGCCTCCTGTCACGCTCAGAGTGCCTTTGCCGGCGACGAAGCTGTTGCTGCCGGCATCAGCCGTGACAGTGGCCTGTCCTGACCCTCCACTCAGCGTGATCGCACTGGCACCGATAAAGTTGATCTGGCTGGTCCCTGCCCCCAGCGTGACCGATGCAGCGTTGTCGCTGCGGAGCACAAAGGTATCACCACCCAGTGTATACGTTCCGGTCCGCGACAAATTCTCCTGCAGGGACCCGTGATCGCCCGTTTCACTGACCACGGGAGTTGTGCCGCCGGAGACGGCGAAGGTCTTGGCGCCGGTGGTCAGGAATGCAGCGTTCTGATGGGTGTCCGTTCCATTGTAGACGATGTCGTTGACATAGAGATTACGGTCAGTTGCGGGCGTGCCAGCCCATGCGTCGTTGAGGAAGTCCACCGAGATCGTGTGCTGACCTGAGCCGAAGTCGCCGCTGAAGGAGAAGTCCTGTGTGGCTCCAGGCGAATGCAGCGCCGTCGTGGTGAAGGTGCTGCCGAGTTGTTTGCCGTCGATGGAGACGGTGAACTCCGCATCACCTTGGTAGTAATCCTCCGACATGCTGAGGACCAGCGTGTCGGCGCCGTTGCCAAAGGTGACGGGTGCGGGTGCCGTGCTGATCGTCACCCGGAAAGGGGCGGTTCCCGTCCAAAGGAGCACTGCGTTCTGCTTGATATCCGTCCCATCATAGGTGACGTCGTTCACATAAAGGTTGCGATCAGTCGTCGGTGTGCCGCCCCACGCGTCATTGAGGAAGTCCACTGCTACCGTGTGCTGTCCTGATCCGAAGTCGCCTTTGAAGGTGAATTCCTGTGTGGCGCTGGATGAGTGCAGCGCCGTCGCGGTGAATGTGCCGCCGAGTTGCTGACCATCGACCGCAACGGTGAACTGCGCATCACCCTGGTAATAGTCCTCGGACATGCTGAGTACCAGCACGTCGGAGCCATCGCCGGTGCTGACCGTCGCGGGCGGCGTACCGTCCGTCACCCTGAAGCCCTTGGTACCAGTATTGAGGAAGGTTGCGGCCTGGCCGGTGCTGGCGCCTTCGTAGGTTATGCCGTCTACGTAGAGATTGCGATCCGTGGTGGCTGTGCCGCCCCACGCGTCATTGAGGAATGTCACAGTGACGCTGTGTGCGCCGGGCGCCCAGTCGCCCTTGAAGCCAAATTCCTGTGTGGCACCAGATGAGTGTGGCGCCGCGGCGGTGAAGGTGCCGCCAAGCTGCACGCCGTCGACCGCGACGGTGAACTGTGCGTCGCCCAGGTAGGCGTCCTCCGACATGCTGAGCACCAGCGTGTCGGGCCCGCTGCCGATAGCGGGGAGCATCTGAATGTAGCTGTCGCCCGTAGTCGCATCGATGCCGGTGGTCAGCAGCTCGCTGGAGGCCGTAGCGAATCCGACATTCAGCAGATCATAAGTCCCCATTGTGCCGCCGGAGATGAAGCTCGCCACGATCGTGTTGTTGTTGACGACCGAGGCCTTTGTGATCGTCATGCCATTGCCGAATTCGACCCGGTCGCCGTCGGCGAAATCTTGAATTGGATTGGAAAGCGCACTTCCCGGCACTCCCAGAATCAAGGTCTCGGATGTTCCGGAACCGAATGTTATCGATTGACCGACGCTGACAGCACCATCCAGTTTGAGCGTGCTGCCGGTGGCGAGTGTGATGCCCCCTGTGCCGTTGATCAAACCTGCGAATTCCAGTGTGCCGTCGCTGGCGACGACGGTACCGTCGTTCGTCAGCTTTCCGATCCATGTGCCGAAGCCGCTGATGGTCCCGACATTGAGACCAGCGGGGGTGGCTGCGTTCTCCTTCAGCGTGCCGCCGGCCAGCGATATTGCACCGGCAGCACCGATATTCACCGCATTCGCGGTGATCGTGCCGTCCTGCCCTACGGTGAGGTGCCCGCTGCCGCCGGCCTGTTGGGCGACGTCAATGTTACCGGCGCCCGCATCAACGAGGCCGCCGGCGGAGATGGCCAGCGTGCCGTTGCCTGAACCGCCAATGACGATGGTACCGCCATTGCTGTCCACGATCGCGCCGGCCCCGGCGACGTTTAAAGCCCCAGAAGAATCCGCATCCGCACCGATGACAATATCTTCGTTACCAGACAGTCCATTGCCAGCGGCACGTAGCACGCCCCCCGCACCAACATTCACCGTGCCAGAGGACGTGACGAGTATGCCGCCCGATGAGGATGAGCCATTAGGCGTGATGATCGTCACACCAACTGCGACGGAGACACTGTTGCCGATGTTGACCTGGGTCCCGGCCTCGACTGTCCCGCCCTGGTTGATGGTCAACTCGCCGGTCGTGCCATCCGATCCGACCTTGATCGTCTGCTGACTGATCATGGCTCCGCCGGTGGTGACCAGCACAGAAGCACTGCCTCCGGTCACCAGGTTGATCACCCCGTTCGTGGTACCGACGCCGAGGCCCGTGCCGCCGACGCTGATTCCCGCAAAGCCGCTCGGGTCGGCGAGGCTGGTCAAAGTGCCGCCGTTCTCGATGGTAAGGCTGCCGTTACCCGCACGGGCGACATAGGCCAGCCCCTGCGCGGTCAGGCTCGATCCTGGGTCGGTGATCGTGACGCTGCCGGTGGAACGCCGGCCGATAGACAGGGCACTACCGAGTGCCTCGTCCTGGCTGCCGGCGAGGACCGTACCGCCCTGGCTTATCGTCAGACTGCCATTGCTCAGTAAGCCGACGGCAACGCCAATACCATTTGCGTCCAGCAGGGCACCGGCGCCATTCACGACCGCCTCACCGCGGGCTGCATCCGTTGCCGTGCCGGTGGCTGACGTGCCGATACTGGCGTTTGCGTTGCCGATAACCACACCGTAGCCGTTCGCGGCGATTGGGTTGTTCACCCGCACTACGCCGCCCGCACCGATGTTCAGCGTGCCGGTGCCGCCATAGATCGTGCCGCCGGCAGAAGTCGCCGTACCGATGGTCATCCCGGTGCCGGCCAGCACTGTGCCGCCGTTGCTGACGTTGAGTATGCCGGTGACCCCATTGCCGCCGACCGTGATGCCGGACGCCGTGGAATTCACCTCCAGCACACCACCGGTTGTGACAGTGGCGGTGCCACTCCCGCCGACATTTGCGGCGCTGTTCGGCCCTGCGCCGCGCCCTGCGCCAATGCCCATGCCGCCGCCGTTCGCGACCGCGTCGTTCACCAGCATGGTGGCGCCGCTCTCTATCGCTAGCGTGGCGGCGCCGCCGCGCCCGACCACGACAAAACCGTTCGCGGTCAGCTGGGACCCGGCATCCTCGACCACGACGGTTGCGATGCTATTCGTTGAATTGCCGAAGAAGAGTGCGGCTTGTTTGCTGGAATCGGCCGAACCGGTCTTAACAGACCCTCCTTGCGCGATCGTCAGGCTGCCAGTGCCACCCGTGCCGCCGCCTATTTGCAGGGCATTGCCGCCCGTATCGAGAACTGCGCCACGCCCCTGAGACGGTAACGGCACCGCGGGCCGCCGGAATGGGGTTGCCGCTGGGGTCGATGCTCGCCCCGTTGAGGCCGATGCGGAACACCGTGGATGCAGTCTGCGGAGCGCCGGTGAGTGTCAGCGTGCCGCCGGCCAGAATTTTCAGGTCGCCATTGCTGCCCGCGGTGTTGCCAACGCTGACGACACCGGTGCCAGTGACGATCCCGCCCGATCCGATGGTGAGCGATCCGTTACTCTGGTTGAGCTGCCCGACTGCGATCTGCGTTCCCGCGTTGACCACGCCGCCATCGCTGACAGTCGCAACGCCGGTGCCGAAGTTGCCGACGATGAAGCTGGCTGCGCCATTGAGCAGCGCACCGTTGCCGCTGACGGTGATCGTCCCGTAACTGCCGACGCTCGACCCCGCGATGGTGAATGTCCCGTTGTTGGTGATTGTGCCACCAGCCTGGATTGCGAGGTTGCCGACACCGCCCGTATTGGCGCCGGCGGAAAGACCATTGGCGGTGGTGATGGTCCCGTTGCCGACCGTCAGCCCACCAGCACCGGAAACGCCAACGGTAAGTTGCGTCGCCGTCCAGATGCTGCCGCCAGCGACGGTTACCGTTCCGGTGCCACCGGTATTCGATCCGATGGTGGCGAAGCCGGACGTCACAACTGTGCCGCCATTCACGGTCAGGGTGGCGTTGCCGCTGCCGCCGACCTGGAGACCGCTGTCTTGCAGGCTGCCGCCAGCGGAAACCGTCATATCGCCGATGCCGCCTGGGTTGGCTCCTAGCGCATCAGTGGCCGAGTTGATGACACTGGCGCCGTCTGTGACAGTCACATGACCGGTTCCATTCAATCCGACGAACAGGAACCCACCGGCGCCGGCCGGATTAACACTGTTGACGTTACGAAACGTCGTCCCCGGACCGGTGACAAGCAGGCTTCCGGTTTCACCCTGAAGGTTGCCAACTCCGGTGCCTTGAAAGCTGACTTGGGCGCCGTTCTGCACCGTCATCGCCGCACCCTGGGCGATACCGATATCGCTGCCACCAGCGCCAATCAGTGCGCCGCCATCGACGGTTAGATTGCCCGCCTCTGCAAATGCAAAGGGTGCGAACGGAGGGCTGGGTTGTCCGGCCAGGGTCAGTGTGGCTCCCTGGAGGACCCAGGCGCTCGCGCTGTTGCTGGTGAAATCGGCGGTGAGACCCGTGCCTGCCCCGGTCAGCACGCCGCTGCCGTTGAGAAAATCGAGCGAATCGGAGGAGGTCGGGACTGCGACAGGGTTCCAGTTTTCTGCGGTGCCGAGGTCGGTGCTCTGAGCACCAGTCCACAATGTCATTTTGTCTGAACTTCCCCTCGCTTATCCCGGCGGCGTTTTCGCCACCCGCACGCTCTAGTGTGCGGTCACAGGAAAGTGAGCAGACGATCGAATGCAAGGCAAGTCGTTGTGGTTTGGCAATTGGGACGGGGTCGATCGATCTGTCGGGATGGGCAGTCGCGACAAGGCGGTCCGGACCGGTCGCTCTTTTTTTGGGGGTCGCCCACCGCTGATTCGTCTCGTTACCGAGACTTCCTGTCGCCTGCTACATCACCCCTTGCGCGCCACCATGAACAGCCGGTGGAAGGGCAGTAGCGTGGTGCCGTCAGGCCGGCGGGGATAGTGCGGTCGCGCGGCATCGGCATACGCTTGGCGGAACGCTTCCTTCCGCTCCGCCGGCAGTCGGTCCAGGAAAGGTCGCAGGCTGCTGCCCGCCGCCCACTCGGCCACGGCGTTCTCGCCGCTGAGCGCGTGCATATACGTTGTCTGCCACAAGTCGAGCGACGCGACGTGTGGGCGCAGCAGATCCCAATATTCCGTCGGCGACAGTATCCCGGGCGCCGAGCTGACGTCGCCCAGATACGCGGTCCAGGGTTCGGTCCCGGCCAGGTCCAACGGGATCCGCCGCAGCGGCGTGTCGTGCATCGCCGGCATCTGCACGGCCAGCACGCCGCCCGGCGCCAGCAACGACAGCAGACGCGGGAACAGAGCCGAGTGCCGGTCCACCCAATGCAGCGCGGCATTCGAGTAGATCAGGTCGAACGGCTCGGCCGGCTGCCACTGGAAAAAGTCCGCCTGCTCGAAGCGGCATTGCGGCACCGTGGCGCGCGCCTTCTCCAGCATCGTCGCCGACCCGTCCACACCGACCACCTCGGCCTGCGGGAAGCGTTGTCGCAGGATCGCTGTGACGGTGCCGGGGCCGCAGCCGAGATCCACCACACGCGCCGGCGCATCGAGCGGCACCTGCGCCAGCAGATCCAGCGCGGGTCGCATGCGCTCGCCGGCGAAACGCAGGTACTGGGTCGGGTCCCAGATTGCTGCCGTCCGCGCCATCTCAGTGCTGCGCCTGCTCGAGGCGCGCTCCGTTCGCTTCCGGCTCCGGGGTCTGCGCCAGATCGACGAGCCGCAGGCTGAGACGGAACGTGGTTCCGGCGGGGCCGGTGTCGACCAGCTCGATGTCGCCCCCGTGCGCCACCATCAGATCGCGGGCGATCGCAAGGCCAAGGCCGCTGCCGCCCCGCCGCATGCTGCCGGCGAACGGGCGGAACAGCTCGGCCCGTATTGCCTCCGGCAGGCCCGGACCGTCATCGGCAAGCTCGATGGCGAGCGTCGGGCTGTCATGCTGTGCGCAAACACGGATGCTCCTGGCGCCAGCCTCTGCGGCATTGCGTATGAGGTTGATGAGGACGCGGAACAGCTGGATGCGGTCGGCCGGTACCAGGATCGCCGGATCGATCCGGTTCTCTAAACGCATGGTGCTGCCAACTGGCCGTGCCGACTCTGCCGCCTCGCCGACCAGCGGCGCCAACGCGACCGGGGCGAGTGCGAGCGGCGGCGGTCCCTCGCGGGCATAGTCCAGCGTGCGCCTGACCAGATCGGTCGCCCGGTCGACGGCCTGCGCCAGGATCTCGCCCGAACGCTGCACGCGGGGGTCCGCGTTGAGCTGCAGCCGCTCCGCGGTCAGCAGCGCCGGCGTCAGGATGCCCCGCAGATCGTGGCTCACCTTTGCGACCACCGTGCCGAGAGCGGCCAGCCTGGCGTTGCGCCAGAGGGCGGCGCGCAACTCATGCTGCATCGCCGCGAGTTCCCGGCCGGCGACCGAGATTTCGTCGTTGGACAGCACGCTGACCCGGCTGGGATCGAGCGGGGTCGTTCGCTCCGGGTCCGCGCGGAACGCGGCGATGCTGCCGGTGATCCGGTGCATCGGGCGCACCAGCAGAAGGAACACAGCCAGATAGACCAGTCCACCGGTCACTCCGGCGATCACCGCCGCCAGGCCGGCAAAATCCACGGTGAACTGCCACAGCGCCCGATTGAGGGCACGCTCATGCAGCCACATCTCAAGCTGAGGGTAAGGACGGACCGGGCTGTCGCCGGTAACCTGGATCAGTCGGTTCTCACGCAGCAGGATGGAATCGAGCGCCCGCCCGATGCGACCGAACAGGTCCTCCTGTCGGAGGTCGACCGTCCCGGCCGGCTGCAGCGCGGTGTTGCCGACTGTGATCGTCGAGCCATCCTGGGCGGTCAGGCGGATTGCGTCGGTCCCGGACAGCCGCAGCAGTTCGTCGCGCTTTGCGGCGTCCACTGTTCCGCCACCGGCGGCGATGGCGGCGATCGCGGCGTCCTGCATGCGGTCGAACAGCCAGGTGGACCGCTCGTGGGCGATATACGGCAGAAATACCACGATCTCGCTCAACAGCACGGCGAGCGTGGTGAGCATCCAAAGGCGCCCAGACAGGCTCTGGCGTGGCCTGACCCGAGGTGGCCCGGCGCTCAATTCGGACATACCGGCAAAATGGGCGGAATGGCGGCTCACGGCAACCGGGCCAGCAGGCGGACAATCGCCTTGGTGCGCGGCGCGAAGAGCCGCGGCACGAAGAAGTTGGCGGCGGCGCGCTTGGCGGCTTCGGAGCGGGTCGGATAGGGCACGATCAGTGACGCTAGCGTACCCAGCTTCACGCGCTGCGCGATTGCCAGGGTCCAGAGGCCGATCATCTCGCCGGCGTTGGGTGCCAGGATGCCGGCACCCAATATGCGGCCGCGGGCGACGACAAGCTTAGCCAGGCCCTGGGTATCACGCTCCGCGGTCGCGCGGTCGTTGTCGGCGAGTGGCCAGCGCAGGATCGCAATTCTGTGGCCGGCGGCACTGGCCTCGGCCTCGGTCATACCGACCTGCGCGAGCTCGGGCCTTGTATAGGTGACACGCGGCAGCGCCGCATAGTCGATCCGCGCCGGCAGACGGAACAGGGCGCGGCGGATCACGATGCCGGCGTGATAGGAGCCGACATGGGTGAAGGCGCGCGGGCCGATGCCCCGCGGGTCGGCGATGTCACCGATCGCGTAGACGCGCCGGTTGGTCAGGCTGCGCAAGCCTCGGTCGGTGGCGATCCCCGTCCTGGTGGCCTGCACGGTGCCTGCGGCGAGATCGAGCGCCTCAAGGTTCGGACGACGGCCGACCGCCACCAGCAGATGGCTGCCGCCGATCCGCCTGTCATCGTCCAGTACCAGCGTCGGACCCGGCTCTACTGCGGTCACCTTGGCACCTTCCAGCAGGGAGACGCCGCGCCCTGCCAGGCAATTCCGCAACCCGGCGACGAGTTCCGGATCTTCCTTGCCGGCGATGGTTGCGGCCTCGACGATGGTGACGCGACTGCCGAGACCGGCAAACGCGTCGGCCATCTCCAGGCCGATCGGTCCGCCGCCGAGGATCAGCAGGTGGTCGGGGCGCCCGGGTAACCCGAAGATGGTGGTGTTGGTGAAATGGGGTACCTGATCGAGGCCGGGGATGGGCGGCACGGCGGCCGAGCTGCCGGCGGCGATGACGATGCGGCGGGCGGTGAGCCTGCGGCCATCGACCATCAGCGCGTCAGGGGCGACGAAGCGCGCCTCACCGCGCAGCACAGTGGCGCCGAGAGCGCGGAAGCGGGTCTCGGAATCGGTCGGTGCAATGGCTGCGATTACGCCGTCCACATGCTCGCGCACAGCGTTCCAGTCGATGTCCGGTTCCGGCAGGCGGATGCCGAACCGCGCTGCCCCGCGCGCTGCCTGGGCGGCGTGCGAGGCGGCAAGCAGGGCCTTGCTCGGCACACAACCGAAATTCAGACAGTCGCCGCCCATCCGGTCGCGCTCGATCAGCGCGACGCGCAGGCCGAGTTGCGCCGCTACGGCGGTGACGGAGAGGCCAGAGGCGCCCGCACCGACCACCGCAAGGTCGAAATCAGGCACCCGATCGCTTCCTCCGGCGCCAGAGGACCGGCAGCAGGGACAATGCCGCCAGTCCGATCAGTGGTCCCAGAATGGCAGGCGAGAAGATCACCGTGAGGTCGGGACTGTCTCCCCTCGCCAGCACATCGCCGAGGCCTGCACCGATCGAGGCGAAGACGAAGGTGGCCGGGATGATCCCGAGCACCGTGGCAGAGGCATAGGGTAACAGGCGCATGCCGCTCAGGGCTGCCGCGAGATTCACCAACCAGAAGGGGAAGGCGGGGACAAGACGAATGGCAAGGAGATAGCTGAAGCCGTCGCGTCGCAGGCTGAGACGGACGGCGTTCAGGAACCGGCCACTACGGTTCGCGATCGCATCGGCGAGGTGGTAGCGGACGGCGAGGAACAGCGCGATCGCGCCCACCGATGATCCCACAACAGCCAGAATGCCGCCGAACAGGGTGCCGAACAGAAGACCCGCGGCGGCGGTGAGCACCGCGGCCTCCGGCAGAGACACCAGGACGGCGACGGCGTAGAGCAGTATGTAGAGCATAGGAGCCGTCACCGGATGCGACGTGACCCAGCCAAGCAGCGCTGCCTGGTTGCGCCCGAGGGACGCCCAGCTGATCTCCTCGGTCGCGCCGCCGGCCCAGGCAGCGGCAACAGCCGCGAGCAGGAGGGCGACAGGCCAGAATCGGAGAAGGGTCCGCATGGCTCCAACCATGTAGTGGCTTTGCGATCGCTGTCGCGTGACAATGTGGATTGAACTGTCGAATGGCGACGTCGGCGTGGCGCGATTGACGGGTTTTGACCGCCCCCCTATAAGCCGCCGCCTGCGACGGGTGCCGGGTGGGCATCCGCGCCCGCGCTCGATGCGGGCATCCAGGCACCATCGGAGAACCGGCCGTGAAGCGCACCTATCAACCGTCGAAGCTGGTCCGCAAGCGGCGGCATGGGTTTCGTGCCCGCATGGCCACCGTCGGAGGCCGCCGGGTGCTGGCCAACCGGCGGGCCAAGGGCCGCAAGCGCCTGTCGGCCTGATCGGGGCGTGCGTTGGCCGCCCCTGGCCGCCTGACACGCCGTGCCGAATTCCTGCGTGCCGCGGCCAAAGGGCGCAAGGCTGCGGCCGCCGGTTTGGTGCTGCAGGCGCTGCCGCGGGAGGACCATGGTCCGGCGCGGCTTGGCTTTACCGTCACGAAGAAGATCGGCAATGCCGTGATCCGCAATCGCACCCGACGCCGCCTCAAGGAAGCCGCGAGGCTCGTGCTGACCGAACATGAGGTGTCGGGCGTCGACCTGGTGCTGATCGGCCGCGAAGCGACGCGCGGGCGGGATTTTGCGGACTTGCGGCGGGACCTGCGCCGGGCTTTGGCAAGGGTTGGGGTTGCATGACGGCGGCCGCTCAAATCGCGATCGGCGCGGTGCGCGCCTATCAGTGGACCATTCGCCCGGTGATAGGGGCCAACTGCAGGTTCTTCCCGAGTTGCAGCGACTACGCGATCGAGGCAATCCGCGGTCACGGCGCTGTGCGGGGAAGCGGGCTGGCCGCGCGGCGCATCCTGCGCTGCAACCCGTGGCATGAGGGCGGCTATGACCCGGTGCCTGCCTGCGCCTGCCGGACGAGGGTGTGATGGACCAGCAGCGTCTCTTCATCGCGATCGCGATTTCGGTCGCCATTCTGCTCGGGTTCCAGGTGCTCATCGCGCCGCATCTGCCGCAGCCACCCAAGCCGGCGCCACAGGTTGCCAACAATCAGGCCACGACCACGCAGCCTTCGACGGCACCGGCGCCCGCCGCCGCGGCCACGACGACATCAACCGTGCCTAAGGAAGTGCCGCGGCTGCAGATCGCGGCGCACCGCCTGCGCGGCTCGATCAGCCTGCTGGGTGCGAGACTCGACGATCTGGTGCTCACCGATTATCGCGAGACGCTTGCGCCGGATTCTCCCAACGTGCGCCTGCTGGAGCCGCGGTCTGAGGACCATCCTTACTATGTTCAGTACCGGCTGGAGCGCGGCACCTGGCGAGCAGGTGAAGCTGCCGGACAACGACACGGTGTGGGCGGGCTCGGGTGGAACGCTGAGCGCCGGTCACCCCGTCACGCTGTCATGGGACAATGGCGCCGGCCTCACCTTTCAGCTCACGTTCTCGGTGGACGACGACTACATGTTCAGCGTGCAGCAGTCGGTGAAGAATGCGACGGGCACACCGGTGAAGCTGTCCCCCTGGTCGCGCATCCGTCGCGACTACACGCCGCAGGTGGCGGGCTATTACATCCTGTTCGAGGGTCTGCTCGGCGTGGTGGACGGCACTCTGCAGGAAACGACCTACGCCAAGGCGAAGAGCGAGGGCGAGAAGAAGAACGGCATCGCCTATGACGCGACCGCCACCGGCGGCTGGGCAGGGATCACGGACAAGTACTGGCTCACCTCCCTGGTGCCCGATCAGGCGATCGCGTCGACGGTCAACTTCATTCATCGATCCGAGGACGGTGACCACTATCAGGTGGACTATATCACCAAGGAGCCGCAGACGATCGCGGCGAACGGGGATGCCTCGTTGTTCTCGCGCGTTTTCGCGGGCGCCAAGATCGTACGGCTGCTCGATCGCTATCAGGCCGAGTATCACATTCCGAACTTCGACAAGGCAGTCGATTTCGGCTGGTTCTATTTCCTGACCAAGCCGATCTTCTTTTGCCTGGATTGGCTGTATGGCCTCTTGGGGAATTTCGGCCTGGCGATCATGGCGTTCACCCTGTTCGTCAAGGCGCTGTTCTTCCCGCTGGCGAACTACTCGTACCGATCAATGAGCAAGATGAAACTGCTGGCGCCGAAGATGCAGGCGCTGCGCGAGCGGTTCAAGGAGGAGCCGCAGCGCCTGCAGCAAGAAATGATGACCATGTACCGAACCGAGAAGGTGAATCCGGCGTCGGGCTGCCTGCCGATGGTGGTGCAGATTCCGGTGTTCTTCTCGCTCTACAAGGTGATTTTCGTCACCATCGAGATGCGGCAGGCGCCATTCTTCGGCTGGATCCATGACCTGTCGGTGGTGGATCCGACCAACGTATTCAACCTGTTCGGGCTTATCCCGTTCGATCCATCCACCATATCGCCGTGGCTGCATCTCGGCGCCTGGCCGCTGATCATGGGCGTGACGATGTTCCTGCAGCAGAAGCTGAATCCGCCGCCGCCGGACCCGATGCAGGCAAGGATGTTCCAGTTCATGCCGATCATCTTCACGTTCATGCTGGCGAGCTTCCCGGCGGGGCTGGTGATCTACTGGAGCTGGAACAACCTGCTGTCGATCGCGCAGCAGTGGCTGATCATGCGACGGACGCATCTGACGCGACCGGGGCTTGCGCGCACCTGACGGATGTTGAAGCCGCGCTGCTCGATGCGGGGCGAATGCTGTTCGCTGCCGAATGTCGGTTCGTGTATGCGGCGCAGCGGCTCGACCAATTGCCGCCGGCAGCCGGCCCAGAAGTAGCGTTCGCCGGGCGGTCCAACGTCGGCAAGTCGTCACTGCTGAATGCACTGACGGGACGGCGCGCTCTGGCGCGGGTGTCGGACACTCCGGGGCGCACGCGGCAGCTCAACTTCTTCGATCTGGGTGGCCGGCTGATTCTGGTCGATATGCCGGGCTACGGCTACGCGCGCGCCGGCAAGGCGGTGAAGCAGGACTGGCAAGGGCTGATGTTCGACTACCTGCGCGGCCGGGCGACGCTGCGGCGCGTGATGCTGCTGCTGGATGCGCGCATCGAGGTGAAGGAGGCGGATGTCGCGGTGATGGAATTGCTGGATCGCGCGGCGGTGACGTTCCAGTTGGTGCTGACCAAGGCGGATGGGGTGAAGGCGCCGGCATCGGAGCGGAAGCTGGACGAAGCGCGGACGTTGGCGCGCGCGCATCCGGCGGCGCATCCGGACGTGGTCGTGACCAGCGCCGAGACCGGGGAGGGGATAGCGGAGTTGCGCGCCGCGATCGCAACGCTGGCCGATTAGGGCTCTCTGTCTTGCCGGGCGAGGAAGCGCAAAGCGCGCAAACTCGGCAGAAAGAAATATGCGCCCCCGCGGACGGTGACGAAGCGCGGAAGACCACTGATCCGGCGGTTCGGGCCGAAGAGATCAGGCAGGCGGAACGTATCGGTTGGTTGAGTGCCGGGAAACGGCAGGCGATCGCCGAGCAGGGGATCGGCCTCGGAGTGCATCGCGTTGAACCTGGCGTTCACGATCCACGCGTTCTGAATGAACTCGAACTGTCGCGCGATGTTGGCGTTCAGGCAGATGAAGTGGATGCCGGTCGGGGCGCCGTGAGATTCGCCGCGTAGCACGCTCTCCCGCTGGCCGGCGCCATAGGGGCGTCCGCGCCGGATGATCCGGTGAAATCTGCTTGACGAGATCAGGTCATCGCGCGGGTCTCCTTGCTTCAGACCCAGCATGCGCAGCAGCCGCGATACCAGGCCTTGCCTGCCGCCCGGCAGATCGGCGGTCCGCGGATTGGCCCGGCGAATATGGGCACCGAACGGGCACGCCAGTCCTTCGGGATCGGAATCATAGGTGAAGCCATTCTGACGGAGCTGATCGGGCCGTGGATCGACGCCGCGAATCTCGGCCCGCGTTGCCGTGATCAGCGGATCACCGTTGCTGAGACGTCTGCCGACCATCGCCTCGCCGAGGCTGACACCGTCATCATCGGGCGATTCCTGGCGAAGGAACTGCCAGAAGCCGGCAACATCCTGCTCGAGTTGTCGGAGCACGAGATAGCAGCCATTGCGACCGAAATCGCGCCTGCCGGGGTCGTCCTGGGCCGGTGATAGGATGTCCTCGGGATCGAGTGCAGGATCGAGCAACGGTCGCTGCGTGAAGAGCCCGTACTCGTTCTCGTAACCGAGCAGGAACTCGCCGGCGGCGATCAGATTTCCGTATTCGAGATCGTCCACGGTTCCGGGGGTTCGCCGCGCCTCCCAGTCGATCTCCGGCTGGCTGATGCCATCGACGAAGCCGAACGGCTCGCGCCGCTGCCTGCCCTTATCGGACACGATTGCAGTGTCCAGTACCCGAACCACCTCGAAGCCCGCGGCAAGGTCCGCAGTCACCATCTGCTGGAAACCTGCAAGTCCACCTTTTTCGGCATACAGCATTACCAGCGCATCGGGTGTTTGTGCCGGGCTTCCGCCCCAATCCCAGTTGTACGGTGCATTGTCGCCGAGATCGCCAAGACGGCGTGAACGCCCCTCGATATCGGGCGCTTCGGCTGCCATGCCCAGTCGGAACTCCCGAGGAAAGGCATGCGGTGAGCCTTCCTGGAACAGGACGCCGGGCGCGCCTAGTTTCCTGACGCCGGGTGCGGTCATTGCGACCTGCAGTGCGCGTACCAGATACGAGCCGAAGTCGCCAGCATGTGTGACGCGACAGGACCGCCCCGTGGTACCCGGCGCCTCGACAACCGCGGCGAGCCAAGCCTTGGCCTCGCGCACATCGGTAATCCGCAGCAGCAGGAACGATGCCTCGTCGAGCTTGCCGTAACCCGACCGAACGATGCCCTGAATGTCGTGATATTCGCTGACGGGCTGAGCCATGATACCAGCTATATCTCCGACAGCCATTGGCGGATTTCGGAATCGGTCATGGTCTTGCGCTTGAGTCCCTGCCTGATGCGAGCGTTTCGCGCGATGTCGACGAGCGTCAACCCCGGATAGGCCTTGTACCAAACCTGGGCGGGCAGGGCGTGGCGGCGCTGAACGTTCTTGAAATCCTGCTCGAGCCGAGCACCGCCACCGAGCAGGAAGTAGGTCCTCGGATAGCCAAGGCCTCGGCTGAACGTCAGATTGAGCCCAAAGGAAACCTTGTTGACGAAGTCGTCCATGTAGCTTTCGGAACTGCCATCGTAATTGCTGACGAACAGGCCTCTGCGCTTGTCATCAAGGAAGATCCAGTGAGCAAAATGGATTGTCTTGATCCGCGCCAGGTTGCCACGCGGGTACAGAACCGGCGTCGCGAGATCGACCAGCCACCAGATGACCGTCGTGGCCCACCGTGAAAACGCGCCCGGCTTGAACGAGCCGAACGCGGTGTACTGGTTGGTGACGTCGTGATCCTGCTGCGCGCTTAGCGCCAGCAGATGCTCATCACTCGGGGCTTTCGCCGGACGCTGCACGTCAGGGTCCTTGGCTTCATGCCTGCGCAGGCAAGCAAGAAAGGCTGCTGCCGCCACGGCCAGAATGATCAGGTACCTGCAATGTAGACCCAAAGAGCCGACCGAGCCGGCAATACCAGACAGGGCAGCACAACGAGAAATACAGCGGCAGCGGCGGTCACGACGTAAAGGAGTTGACGAATTCGCCAATCCATGGGCGTCGGTGCCGGTTCCGTCAACCCGGGTCCCTTCTGGTCAACGACCTGAACGAGAGCGTTACGAATTTGCCGCGGCTCATGCCTGGTCTTGTCTGCGTCCGCAGATAGATATTCGGCAAGATATCCAGCCAGTGCCTTGTGCAGTTCCGCTTCCTGCCTGATCTGCGACACTGTCCGCCCGATCCAGTTGACGTAACTGGCGGACGGTCTGATGGAATTGTGCCGCATCCACTGCAGAAGATCGCCGCTCGCATCGAACCCGACGCAGTGGGCAAAGATCCTGCGCAGCCCATCGCCCGCCTGTAGAGCGAACTGTGCGAGCTGGCGGTCGCCGGAGCCGTCGCACTCGCCAAGGAATGCAAGGTAGATGGGCGCGTCCCGGAACTCCGCGCCCGGTCCGTAGACGCTGAGATCGCCCAGTGTGGCATCGTTGAGAATGACGAAGCGCGCAAAATGCAGCGTATTGAACGAGCGAAATGGCACCAGAGGATTATCAGGGTTTGCCGTGCCAGGCAGGTCATTCATCGTTGAGAGAAGATTGCGCAGATCGGCTTCCCTATCGCGCACGATCGGTGCTGCAACGACGAAGCTGGACTGCGGCGTCATGGGCCAGCAACGTCGTAGGTCATCGCGGTTTCCCCCTGCTGGTCTGCGCCGGAGCCACATGCAAGAGTTGCACAACTCGGTGCGGGCCGCCAGCAGGTTGTGGTCCGTCAGTAGATGCCGAGATGCTGGTGCAGATCGACACCGTTGCGCTGCAGTGCTGCCGCCGTGTCGGCGACGACAACGCGGCCGCTGTTCAGAATCACGATGTCGTCCGCCACATCGAACACTAGCTTGGCATTCTGCTCGACCAGCACGATCGACAATCCGTGTTCCTTCAGTTGGCGTATCGTCGCCATCACCTCCGCGACGATCTGCGGCGCGAGGCCCTCGGACGGCTCGTCCATCAGCAGCACGCGGGGATTGGACATCAGCGCGCGGGCGATCGCCAGCATCTGCTGCTCGCCGCCTGAGAGATAACCGGCGTACTGATCGCGCCGCTCGCTCAGACGCGGGAACGTCGCGTAGACCCGCTCGAACGTCCACCGCTCCGCGTTGCCACGCGGCTTGCGCGCGGCGACCGCAAGGTTCTCGCGGACCGAGAGGCTGCGGAACACGCGGCGCCCCTGCGGTACCAGAGCAACGCCGTGAGCGGCGATCGCTTCGGGCGCTCGCCCGGTGACCGTGGCGCCATGCACCGCAACCGCGCCGCGCCGCGGCGGCAGCCACCCCACGGCAACGCTCATGCACGTCGATTTGCCGGCGCCGTTGCGGCCGAGTAGTCCGAGCAGTCGTCCCTCGCCCAGGCGAAGCGACACACCGTGCAGCACGTGGCTGTCGCCGTAATACGCGTCTATGTCGCTCAGCAGCAACGCGTCATTCGCCAAGGTAGATCTCCCGCGTCCGCGGGTGCTGCACCACCTCGGCGCGCGTTCCTTCGACGACCACCTGGCCGAAATGCAGCACGGTGATGCGTTCGGCGAACTCCAGCGCCACATCCATGTCGTGCTCGATCATCACGATTGTGACGTCGCGCGGGATGCTGCCGATCAGGGCCAGCACGTCGCGCCGTTCCTCGACCGAGAGGCCAGCGAACGGTTCGTCCAGCAGAAGCACCCGCGGATTCTGTGCCAGCGCCATGGCGATCTCGACACGGCGGCGTTCGCCATAGGACGTCTGCGACACGGGGCGATCGGCAAGATGGTCCAGTCCGACACGTGCCAGTGTCTCGCGCGCGCCGTCCAGCAAAGCGCGCTGACCATCCAGCCGGACGAAGGGATTCCAGCGCAAGTGCGACAGGCCAAGCAGCGACAGCGTCACGTTGCGCGCCAATGTCTCGCCAGGGAACAGAGTGATGATCTGGTAGGTGCGCGCCAGCCCGAGATGCGCGCGCCGTCGGGTCGCGACATTGGTGAGGTCGCGGCCGAACAGCATGATGCGTCCGGAGTCTGCACGAAGTTCGCCGGTGATCAGGTTGAACAGGGTCGTCTTGCCGGCGCCGTTCGGTCCGATGATCAGCCGCCGCTCGCCGGGCTCCACCGCAAGGTTCACCGCGGACGTGACGCGCAGGCCGCCGAACGCCTTGTTGAGATCGAACAGTTCGAGCGCGGTCATCGTCCGCTCTCGCGGCGGAGCACAGGCGTCGGGTGCGGCCGCAGCAGCCCGATCGCCCAGTGCCAGAGGCGCACCGAGCCGGGTACCAACCCCTCCGGCATGAAAATGACGATGACCACGAAGATCGCACCGAGGACGAAGTTCCAGCGTTCGATGTAGGCGCTGGCAATGTATTTCATGATGATGACGAGTACCGCGCCGGCGATCGGCCCGAGCAGCGTCGCGGTGCCGCCTGCGATCACCATCAGTAGCGCCTCGGCTGATGAACTCAACGCTACAGTCTGGGGACTGACGAACTGATTGTAGTAGAGGTACAGCAGGCCTGCGACGCCGCTCCAGAATCCGGAGAACAGGAAGGCGAGGAAGCGGGTCAGCCAGACATTGTAGCCAAGTGCGGTCATGCGCCGCGGTTGGTCGCGCGTGCCGCGCACCGCGGCGCCGAATGGCGATGCGACGAAGATCGCCATCGCAGCGACGGCGATCAGAAACACGACGAGCGTGGCCCAGTAGAACGCATCGGCAGATGTCAGCGACAGACCGAACGGGCTCGGCCGCGCGCTGATCGAGATGCCGTTGTCGCCATTGGTCAGGCTGATCCAGCGGTAGGCCACGCCCCAGACAATCTGCCCGAGTGCCACGGTGATCATGACAAAACCGAGGCCGGTGCCTCGCAACGCCAGAACGGCGAACATTGCCGTCGCCGCCAGCGTCGCCATCAGTGCGCCGATCGCTACGACGATGTGGCCGTACCCTGCGTTGATCAGTGTGGCGCCGGCATAGGCGGCAATGCCGAACAGGCCGGCGTGACCAAGCGTGACCAGTCCTGCGTATCCCACCAGCACGTTCAGTCCGAGCGCAAGGACCGCGTAGATCAGCATCTGCGTGGCGACGTTGATGTAGTAGCTGTTGCCGATCCAGTAAGGCACGGTCGCCAGCAGCAACAATGCGAGGGCCAGTGCGAGACGCTTCACAGCGTGACTCGGCCGAACAGCCCCTGAGGCCGCACCACGAGCACGATAAGCATCGGCAGGAACAGGATGACGTAGGCCAGTTCGGGGAACATCGCCTGGCCGAAGTTGTATAGGAAGCCGACCACGAAGCTGCCCACCAGCGATCCGAGCAGCCTGCCAGTGCCACCGAGGATCACCACGACAAGAGCGAGCGGCAGCATGTCCTGATCAAGGCCGGGATACACCGACAGGATCGGTCCGCCGATCACGCCGGCGAAGCCCGCGAGACCGGCACCCAGCGCAAACACGATGGTGAACAGATGCGACACGCGGATGCCGACGACACGTGCCATGGCGGGATCGTCGACCGCCGCCCGGATCATCGCGCCGAGCCTGGTGCGGTCGAGCAGCAGCCACAACGCGGCGGCGATCACACCGGCGATAACGATGATGGCAAGCCGGAAGGTGGGAAATGCCAAGCCGAACATGGCTGTCGAGCCACGCAGCAGTGGTGGCGTCTCGACCGAGATCGGATCGCCTCCCCACTGCATCAGGCAGGCGTCGGCGACCATGAACGACAGGCCGAGAGTCACAAGAACCTGCGCCAGTTCCGCCCCTATCAGGCGGCGCAGCACGAAGCGCTCGATGACTGCGCCGAACAGCGCAACGCCCAGGCCTGCCAGCAATGCGGCGGTCCAGAAACCGAAGCCCCAGGCGATGCAGGTCACGCCGAAATACGCGCCGAGCATGAACATCGAGCCGTGCGTGAGGTTGGGGATGCGCATCAGGCCGAAGATCAGCGAGAAGCCGGCGGACAACAGGAATAGCAGGCCGCCCAGCGTGACGCTGTTGACCGACAGGATCAGCCAGAGAGTCACAACAAGCGGTTCGTCAGCTCTTCAGTGGCGGATAGTCGCGCGAATAGACCGGTTGCGCAAGAAACCATTTCTCGTCAAAGGTCCAGAACTGGCTGACGTTCTGGTAGGTCTTGATCGTGGTCTGTACCAGCTTGCCGTCCTTGCGCTCCAGGCGACGGATGTAGACGTTGCCAACGACATTGCCGAGGTGATCGAAGTGGAACGGCCCGCGCGGCGAATCAGGCAGCGACACCGCGCGCAGCGCCTTGATCAGCGCCTCCTTGTCGTCGGTATTGCCGTCCGTGGCTTTCAACGCCGCCTCGGCGACCATGCCGTTGATATAGAGACCAGCGGCATAGAGGCCAGGAATGGCACCGGTGTCACGGACCATGCCGGCGATGAACTGCTTGTTCACCGGCGTATCGAGATCGGAGGTGAAGACCGACGCTGTGATCAGTCCGATCGCCTCGTCGCCGAAACTCTTCAGCAGCGCGTCATCGCCTGCGGTACCGCCGCCGATCACCGGCAGCGTCATGCCGGCGTCCTTATACTGCTTCATGAACTTAAGCGGATTGGAGCCGGCGAAGCCCTGCACCACCGCATCGACGCCGCTGAGCTGGGCGATATAGGGCGTGTAGTCGGGCGTGACGATGGGTGGCCACAACTTCTTCACCACGCGGCCGCCGGCATCCTCGAACACGCGTTGGAAACCACCCATCTGTTCGTAGCCGAAGGCGAAGTCCTCGCTGACGGTGATCACGCTCTTATACTTGAGTTCCTTTGCGGCGTAGTCGGCCAGAACATGCATGTTCTGCGCCGAGGTCCCGGAGGCACGCACGAAATACGGATTGGGCTTGCGCTGCGACATGTCCTCGGCTGCAGCGAGGCTGAGGATCGGAGTCTTGTGCGCGGCGACGTAGTCGGTGATGGCGAGCAGTTCGAACGCTGCGAGCGGGCCGAAGATCATGTCGACGTTGTCACGCTCGATCAGTTCCTGCGCCTTGGTCTTGGTGCCGGCGGGATTGCCGCCGGTGTCACCAACCAGCAGCTCAACCTTGCGGCCGGCCAGCATGTTGTTGCGGTCCTTCAGGAAGAGGTTGGTGCCCTGTTCCATCTGAATGCCGCCCTGCGCCAGGGGCCCGGTCTTCACTGTGAGCAGACCAATGCGGATCGGCTTGTTCTGCGCAATCGCCGGCATCGGCAGTGCAGCAGCAGCGGCGGTGCCTGTCAGGAATGTGCGGCGACGGAGCTTGGCACGCATGAACCGTTTATCCTCCCTGGAGTCGATGCATTGGTAGAGTTTTGGCGCAGTGACGTCTACCCTGACGGATGCCGAATTATCGCCGGAGGAACGTCGCTACCAGCTCGCTCACCTTCTCTGCCTGTTCCTGCTGCACCCAGTGGCCGGCGCCGTCGATCAGGTGGCAACCGAGCATGTTGCTGCACGCGCTCTCCTGCATGCGCTCGAATGCGCCGGGCCGCTGGTAGGTACCCCAATCACTGGTCCCGGCAATGAACATTGACGGCACGTCGATCGTCCGTCCGGCGAACAGTTGCAATTCAGACGTGTCGAGACCCGTCGTACCGCGCCGATACCACTGCAGGCCGCCGGCGAAGCCGTTGCGTTCGTATTCCGCGCTGTAGACCGCAAGCTCGCTGTCGGGCAGCCATCGGCATGCGGCGATTTCCGCAGCGGATGGCATTTCATGCGCGACCGTCTCCGCCATCGTCTCATTGAGATCCATGATGTAGTAGGTTGGCATCTTCGCCAGTTCCTCGGCAGTCCAGCCCTGCAGACGAAACGGCTTGTTCTGCTGCCAGTCTGCGCTCTTGTGGTGGTAGTAAGCACGCAGGAACGCGTGCACGCCCTGCTTGCAGTGCCACATGTCCTCGTTCGCGGGGCGCGTGGAGTAGTACCACTGATAGTGCTTGCGTGGACGCGGCAGCTTCGCCATCGCCGCGCTTATGTCGCCGCGCGATGCGGCCGGGGTCAGTGCTGGCGGTCCCTCGAACGGCGCACTCATCAGCACGACGGAGCGGAACACGTCGGGGCGCACCAGTGCGCACCAGGCGGCAACCGGCGAGCCGAAATCGTGCCCTACCACGGCAGCGACCGATCGAAGCCCGAGGGCATGCACCAGGCCGAGCTGATCTCTCACCGCGTTCAGCAAACGGAACGAGCGCAGGTCTGCGTCGGAGTCATAATCGGCATGCCAGCCGGTGGTGCGACCATAGCCGCGCAGGTCCGGCGCGACGGCATGGAACCCGGCATCGGCCAACGCGGGCATCACCTTGCGCCACGAGTACGCCAGTTCCGGAAAGCCGTGCAGCAGCAGCACACAGGGCTGGCCGGCTGAGCCGGCCTCCAGGACGTGCACGCGAAGCCCGTTGATGTCGGGCACGAAGCGTGAGCGTACGCCAGCCGGAAGCACCGAGCTGTCGAGAGGTGCAAGCTCGTTCATCGTGTCTTCTCCCATATTTCGGCACGGTCGAATGCTGCCTCGATGCGGTCGTGACGCGCCTTCACCGCCGCGCGTTCGCCGGGATGCGTGAGCACGTAGAATTCCCGCTGCCGGATCGCCTGCAGCACGCGCTGCCCGACCACCTCCGGCGCCAGGCCCTGGCCCATCGCACCACGCATCGCCTCCTGCTGCGGGCGTGCATAGGGGCCGCCGAACCGATCGGGGCGGGTCGCGGAAGATTCGAAGATGTGCGTGTCGACCGCGCCGGGACACAGCACGGATACGCCGATGCCGGCGTCCTCGACCTCCTGCTCCAGCGCCTCGGACAAGGCGACCACGGCGTACTTGGTCATGGAGTATGCGCCCTGATTGCGGCCGCGGCGAATGAAAAAGCCGGAGATCGACGCGGTGTTCACCACGTGACCGCCTTCGCCATGACGACGGATCATCGGCACGAAGGCGCGGATGCCGTTGATCACGCCCAGCACGTTGACGCCGATCACCCAGTTCCATTCATCGACGCCGACATCCTCGAGCCGGGTGCCGTGCATCGCCACGCCGGCATTGTTCACGGCGACATGCAGTTTACCGAATGCCTGTTCGGCCGCGCGTCCAGCCGCAGCCACCGACGCCGGATCCGACACATCGACCGTCACACAGGCCGTCTTGGCGCCCAGTGCCTCAATGTCCTTGCGTGCCGCATTCAACCCATCGGCCCGCAGGTCGGCAAGCACCAGGTTCATGCCCGCGCCGGCAAGCGCCTTGGCGATGCCGAGGCCAATACCGGACGCTGCTCCGGTCACGATTGCGGTCTTCCCCTGTAACTCCACCATAATCCTCCCTCTTTCCGACTGCCGGAATGGTAGCGCATCGACGGTGCAGCGCATCATCGGGCTTGGCGAACGAGTACCTTCGGTTGTATTTCTCTATCGAGAAGGCATGCAAATGGCCGCAGAGGTCGGAAATGGGGCGTGAGGCGACGGCGGAACAATCCGTGTTCCTCTCCACCTTGCCGGCGTCCGCGCGGGAGCGTCGGGCTGCCCTGCTTGTCGTTCTCGTCTCATTCGGCATTTTCCTGCTGGCCGCTCCGTTCGCCCAGGTGAAGCTGCCCGAAGTGTGGGCGTTCATCCCGAGCTACCAGTCGGCGCTTCTGGTCACGGACCTGATCACCTCGGTGCTGCTGTTCGCACAATTCGCCCTGTTGCGCTCGCAGGCTCTGCTTGTACTGGCGGGCGGCTATCTGTTCACAGCCTTCATGGCGGTGCCTCATGCGCTCAGTTTCCCGCGCCTGTTTGCGCCTGAAGGCCTGATCGGAGCTGGCCCACAGACCACTGCCTGGCTGTACATGATCTGGCATGCCGGATTTCCACTTGCCGTGATTGGCTACGCGCTGCTGCGCGACAGCCCGAGGGCGCGGCGCCCGGCCATTGCCGCCGCCCTCACGTGTGTCATCGCGCTGGCCTCGGTTTGTGCTGCGGCTCTGCTTACGACGGCCGGCCATGCACTGCTTCCTGCCATCATGCGCGGCGATGGCTACACGCTGACGCTGCCTATCGTCACTGGCACGGTTTGGACGCTGAGCCTGATGTCGCTGCTTGTCCTGTGGAAGCAGCGCGCATACTCAGTGCTCGACGTATGGCTGATGGTCGTCTTGTCGGCATGGCTGTTCGACATCGCACTGAGCGCGATGCTCAACGCGGGGCGGTTCGACCTCGGCTTCTATGCCGGCCGTGTCTACGGTCTGATGGCGGCGACCCTGGTGCTGCTTGTGCTGCTGATACAGACCGGCGCCGTGTATGCCCGGCTGGCGCGTTCCTTCGAGGTGGAACGCGATGTGCGTGACCGGGAATTGCACGAGATACGAGCGGAACTGATACACGTCTCGCGGCTGACGGAACTCGGCCAGATGGTCTCGGCACTCGCTCACGAGGTGAACCAGCCGCTGACCGCGGCGGGGAGCTATGTCCGCGCCGGGCGTCGTTTGGTTCAGGCGGGAGAGGTCGCCAAGGCAGACGAGGCGTTGCAGAGGGGCGTGGAGCAGGTCACACGGGCGAGCCAGGTGATTCAGCGGCTGCGCCAGTTCGTGAAGAAGGCGGATAGCGAGTGCAGGCCCGAGGATGTCCGCCAGGTGATCGAGGAGGCGGCAGCGTTGGCGCTGCTCGGTGCCGAGGGCCGCGGCGTACACCTGGAGATGGATTTTGCGCCCGACACGCCGCTTGTTTTCATCGACAAGGTGCAGGTTCAGCAGGTGCTGCTCAATCTGATCCGGAACGCCGTCGAGGCGATGCAGTCGAGCCCGCGTCGCGAACTGGCCATCAGAACGATCGTCCGCACCGATGGCATGGTGGAGGTGAGCGTCGCAGACAGCGGTCCAGGACTTGCCGCCGATGTTCGCGAAAAGCTGTTCCAACCCTTCGTGACCACTAAGGCGACTGGCATGGGGGTGGGATTGTCGATCTGCCGGGGCATCGTTGAGGCGCAGGGTGGCCAAATGTGGCTTGCCGATGACACTGGTGGTGCGAAGTTCCATTTCACCCTGCCTGCCACCGGGGCGGACGCGGCGGAGACCATGTCGCTTGCTGCGGTGACCCGCGCTTGACCCTCCTGTCGCGCGACCCCTACACGCCGCGCATGAGCCAGATCGAATCAACAGCCGTCGAATCCGCCACCGAACGGGCCCGCGTGCTTGCACAGGCGTTGCCGTTTCTGCGCCGTTACGCCGGGGCGACAATCGTGGTGAAGTACGGCGGCCATGCGATGGGAGAGGAGCGCCTGGCCGAGCACTTCGGCAGCGACATCTCGCTGCTGAAGCAGGTGGGCGTGAACCCCGTCGTCGTCCATGGCGGTGGCCCGCAGATCAATGCGATGCTGAAGCGCCTCGCTATCCAGTCCACGTTCGTGGATGGGTTGCGCGTCACCGATGCGGCGATGGTGGAGGTTGTCGAGATGGTGCTGGCCGGCACCGTCAACAAACAAGTCGCCAGCCTGATCACCCGTGCCGGCGCGCTTGCCGTCGGCGTGTGCGGCAAGGATGGCGGCATGATCCGTGCGCGCAAGCTGACACGCACGAAGAAGGATCCGGACAGCAACATCGAACGCGTGCTGGATCTTGGCTTCGTCGGCGAGCCGGAGCACGTCGATGTGCGGGTGATCCATGCACTGACCGGCTCCGGGTTAGTGCCGGTCATCGCACCAGTCGGTGTCGGTGCGGACGGGCAGACCTACAACATCAATGCGGACACCGTGGCGGGGGCAATCGCCGGTGCTCTGAAGGCGACTCGCCTTTTGATGCTGACCGATGTCGCGGGCGTCCTGGACAATGACAAGCGGCTGATTCCGGAGCTGACGATTGCCGATGTCGAGGAAGGCGTTCGCAGCGGCATGATCACCGGTGGGATGATTCCCAAGGTGGAGAATTGCGTCTACGCAGTACGTGGCGGCGCCAAGGGCGCGGTAATCCTGGACGGCCGCGTCCCGCATGCCTGCCTGTTGGAGCTGTTCACCGAGGCCGGTCCGGGGACGATCATCAGGCCGTAGCGTCGCAAGGCGACGGGCTCCGCGCGAGAACCCGCCGCATCGGTTCCACTACGTTCAGTCGCCTGGCTGGGAAATCCCGTGCAGGGCCTGCGCGGCTTGCGACTTTGCCTTGCTCGCGACTGCAAGATCGCCCAGCGAGACGATGCCAACGAGCCGCTTGTCGCGATTTATCACCGGCAAGCGACGCATCTGAAGCGACGCCATGTTCTGCGAAACATGAGCCAGGTCTTCGTCTTCGAAGCAGTACTTCACCTGCTCGGTCATCACCTGTCGCACCTTGGCGTCCGCCGCCATACCCTCGCCAACGCCGCGGATCGCGATGTCCCGGTCGGTGACCATGCCGACGAGTTTGTCGCTATCCGCGACCGGCAACGCCCCGACATCCTCTTCCGACATCAAGCGCGCAGCATCGCGCAACGTCTGATCCGGGCTGACCAGCCGAATATTCTTCGTCATCACATTCGAGACTTTCATCGCGATACCTCCCGTCTGGAATGCTGGTTGCGCCTTAACCGGATACGGCGATATCGGTTCCATGTGCTGTCACCGGAAAGGGGAGCCCATGACCTCACGCGAGGAACTACGCCAGCAAGGGGAAGCGACACGGCAGCGCTTGTTCGGCGCTGCCTCGGCGCAGGAGCCGCGCGGTTTCGGCACCTTGCTCACCGAGGCGGTGCACGGTGCGATCTGGAATCGGCCCGGCCTCGCGATACCCGACCGCATGCTGTGCACGCTGGCGGCACTCGCGGTCTGGCCGCGGCTGCGCCAGCTTCGTCGGCATATCGGTGCGGCGCTCGATCTTGGACTGTCGACCGAGGCCGTGCGCGAGGTGCTCGTTCAGGCCGGCCTGTACGCGGGCTTTTCCGCAGCCGAGGAAACGCTAGGGCTGATGGGTGAGGTGCTCGCCGAGCGAAACGTGCCATTTCCGCCTGATCCACCAGCGCAGGCGTCGTTGGACGAACTGTCGAATCGCGGCCATTCGGTTATGCAGGATGTGCATGGCGAACGCAGCCGCCAAGGCTATGCCGCGCCGGACAATCCGGTGACCTATGCGCTCTATGAACTGGCGATCCAGTATGGCTATGGCGAGATCTGGTTCCGGCCGGGACTCGATCACCGCCAGCGCGCGCTGGTCGCGGTGGCCGCGTTCACCGCGCTGCGGCTGCCTGAGCAGGCCAGGCGTTTCGGTCAGGCGGCGTTGCGCCTCGGCGCATCGCGCACAGAGGTCATCGAGGCGATCGTGCAGACCGCCCCGCATAGCGGCTTCCCGCCGGCGCTCAACGTGCTGAATGCTCTGTCCGATGTCTTGCGCTGATGCAAGCGACCGTGGCAGCTTGCTGCGACCGCACAACAAAGGGGAGATTGACGATGCCTCAGATCGCCGGCGGCTGTCTTTGCGGCAAGGTCCGCTACAGCGCGAATACCGAACCCGCGTTCGTCGGTGTGTGCCATTGCACCGACTGCCAGAAGTTCACCGGCAGCGCATTCGCCGTCATCGTCGGCGTGCCGAAGCCGGCGCTGAAGATCGAAGGCAAGCTGGCCACGTACAGCAAGGCCGGCGACACCGGCAAGACGATCGAGCGCAAATTCTGCCCCGAATGCGGATCGTCGATCGCCGATGAGGCATCGGCAATGCCGGATGTGGTCATGCTCAGCACCGGAACACTGGACGATGCAAGCTGGGTCAAGCCGAGCATGGAGATCTTTTGCGATAGCGCGCAATCATGGGTGCATCTGCAAGGTGACATGAAGCGCTTCCCCAAGATGCCTGGCTGATCACAAGCCCACGCCGACCGAGCCGAGGCCGGCCGCTACGAGCGCGCCAGCCACCACCACGATCCATGGTGAGATCGCCCAGAGGGTAAGGGCGAGGAAGGCCGCGACCGCAAGGCCGAAGCCAGCCGGTGAGTGCACGCCGGCCGTCCATACAGGTGTATAGAGTGCCGCGAGCAGCACGCCGACCACGGCCGCGTTCACGCCCCGCAGCATCGCCTGCATGGCCTGGCGTCGGCGCAGGGTGTCCCAGAATGGGATCAGCCCGGTCACGAGCAGGAACGAGGGCGCGAAGATCGCCACCAGGGCGATCAACGCCCCGAGTACGCCGTTGGGCGCCGGGATCATGACCGCGCCAAGGTAAGTGGAAAAGGTGAAGAGCGGGCCTGGCATCGCCTGAGCAACACCGTAGCCGGCGAGGAACGTGTCGTTGGTCACCCAGCCCGGTGGTACAACCGCGGCCTGCAACAGTGGCAGCACCACGTGGCCTCCACCGAAGACCAGCGCACCTGCGCGGTAGAACGCGTCGAACAGTCGGACCGACTGGCTGTCAGTGCTTGCTGCTATCGGCGGCAGAAACAGCAACAGCACAAAGAACAGAGTGATCGCTGTTACTGCAACGCCGCGGGGCAGGGTCAGACCGAGGGGTGCGTGTTCGGTCGCAGAGGCGGCGGTCGGCTTCGGCAGCAATGTCAGGCCGATGATGGCGCCGAGGACGATGGCGCCGATCTGGCCGAGTGATGATGGAATGGCGAGGGTGATCAGCGCGGCGGCAACCGCGAGCGTCGCGCGTGGGCGATCGGGGGCGAGGCTCTGTGCCATGCCCCACACCGCCTGTGCCACCACAGCGACGGCGACGAGCTTCAGACCCTTGAGCCATGCGGCATTGCTGACGTCACCGAGCGCCGCGACGCCGTAGGCGAAGGCGAGCATGAGGACAGCGGATGGCAGGGTGAAGCCGATCCAGGCCGCGAGCATACCGAGTGGTCCGGCACGCAGCAGGCCGACCGACATGCCAAGCTGGCTTGATGCCGGACCCGGCATGAATTGGCACAATGCGACGAGGTCGGCGAAGCTGGCTTCGGGAACCCAGCGGCGGCGTTCGACGAACTCGGTGCGAAAGTAGCCGATGTGGGCGACCGGACCGCCGAACGATGTGCAGCCGAGGCGGAGGAAGACGAGAAGGACTTCCCAGGCACCGGTCATGGGCTGACCCCCCCTCCCCAACCCCCTCCCGCAAGGGGAGGGGGAGTAGTTTCAGTTCTCCCCCTCCCCTTGCGGGAGGGGGTTGGGGGGAGGGGGCCAGCCGTCACAGAGCGTTCTTTACGAACCGTCCGCCCAGCATGATCGCCGGCATGTTCCGCCCGTCACCGAGCAGCACCGATATGTCGCGATACGGATCGCCATCCACCACCAGAAGGTCGGCATGAGCACCTGGTATCAGTTCGCCGATCTTCGCCTCCTGTCCCACTATCTCCGCGTTCACCAAGGTGGCGGAGCGGATGATCTCCTGTGCGCTCATCGCCTCGCGGCGCAGCATGAACTCGTTGCAGTGGTCATTCTGCAACTGGCCGAGCAGATCGGAGCCGAAGCCGATCTTGACTCCGGCCGCACGTGCGATCTCCAGCGAGCGCAGTCCCGCATGCAGCACCAGTTCGTTCTTTGCCAGGCTGTAGCTGGAAAGTCCGTAGTCGGGACCGCGGCGCTTCAGTGCGTCGTAGGCTACCAGCGTCGGCACAAGATAGGCACGGCGCTCGGCCATGAGTTTTGCGGTCGGCGCATCGATCAGGTTGCCGTGTTCGATCGTGCGCACGCCGGCGGTCACGGCGCGTTCGATCGCCTTCGCCGAATAGGCGTGAGCACAGACATAGGTGCCCCACCGCGTCGCTTCGTCCACCGCTGCCTCGATTTCGTCCACGCGGTATTGCAGACTTTCCAGCGGATCGGCCTGCGAGGCAACGCCGCCGGAGACCATGAGCTTGATGTGATCGGCACCCTTACGCAGTTCGTCACGCGTCGCCTTGATCACTTCTGGCAATCCGTCGGCGACGCGTGCGGTCCACGACAGGCCCGAGCAGCAGGCGCAGAACTCGCGGTCCTGAGTACGCAGCCGATGATCGGCGTGACCGCCGGTCTGGCTCAGCGGCTGGCCGGCGATGAACAATCGCGGGCCTTCGAACAGACCCTGCTCCACGGCCGCCTTGATGCCATAGTCGGCGCCGCCCGTGTCGCGCAGGGTGGTGAACCCGCGATGGAGCATGGCGCGCATGGCGACCGAACCCTTCGCGGCGAGCAGCGTCAGCGGCACATCGGCGAGAAGACGCAGGTTCACCTCGGTCAGCACGACATGGATGTGACAGTCGATCAGTCCGGGCATCAACGTGCGGCCACGGAGGTCGATCCGGGTGGCGGTGCTGCCGGCGATAGGGCGATCGGAGACCTCCTTCACTACGCCGTCCTCGACCAGGACGGAGATGCCGTCCTGCAGTTCGTCCTTTCGCGGATCGAGGAAGCGGCCGCCGCTGAACAGATAGCTGGTCACATTTGCACCCTATCGGCAGGAGATTGCTCGTGCACAATCGTACTGCCGTTCTCTCCAGCAACCAATGCCCGGCACGTGGAGTGCGATATGACCGCAGAGCAAATGAAATCCGTTGTCAAAGTCTGCATGTTCGACCAGTACGGCACCGTGGTCGATATGCAGACCGGTCTCGTCGAGGCTGCCACGCCGTTTCTGCGCGCCAAGGGTTGGCAGGGGAATCCGAACTCGTTCGTCACCTGGTGGCGACGCACGCACTTCGAAAATTCCATGATCGACGCGCTGCTCCATCGTGAGCATACACCCTACCGAGAGATCGGCGAGCGCTCGGTCGCCTATGTGATGGACCGCGCCGGTATCAACCACACGATGGACGAGGTGCGGGTGCTGGTGGACCACATCGTGCGGCTGCGGCCTTTTCCCGAGGTCCCTGCGGCGCTGGATCGTCTGCGTTCACGTTATCGGCTGGTGGTGCTGTCGAACGGCGATCAGGATATGCTGGAAGCCGCGAAGCCGTACCATGGCATCGCGTTCGAACGCACGATCTCGGTCGCAGAAGCCAATTCGTTCAAGCCGCATGTCGCGACCTATAGAAAGGCCGCGAAGATCATCGGCGTGCGGATGGACGAAGTGCTGTTCATCGCAAACCATGCATTCGATTGTATAGGCGCAAAGGCGGCCGGAATGAGGACGGCGTTCATCGACCGGCGTCAGCGTCCGTTCGGTGCAACACCACACCAACCGGATCTGCTTGTGCCAAGCATGACGGCACTCGCCAACACCATCGCCTGACGTCTGCTCGCTATGACACCTGCGCGCGTTCCAGCCAGTTGCTGTATTGCTCGCGCAGCCGCGTCTTCAGCACCTTGCCGGTCGCGGTATGCGGCAGCTCATCGACAAACACCACATCGTCGGGCAGCCACCACTTCGCGATCTTGTCCGACAGGAACGCCAGCAACTCCTCCTTGGTCACGTCCGTGCCCTGCTTGCGATGCACCAGCAATAGCGGGCGTTCCTGCCAGCGCGCATGGCGTGTGGCGATCACCGCGGCCTCCAGCACCGCCGGGTGACTCACCGCGAGGTTCTCGATCTCGATCGAGCTGATCCACTCGCCGCCCGACTTGATCACGTCCTTGGCGCGGTCGGTGATGGTGATGAACCCGTCGGCATCCATGTGCGCGACATCGCCGGTGCGGAACCAGCCGTCGTCGTCCACCACCTTGCCGCCGGCGCCCTTGAAGTAGCTCGACAGCACCCACGGCCCGCGTACTTGTATCTCGCCGATGGAGCGCCCGTCGCGCGGCAGCTCGTGTCCTTCATCATCGACGATGCGCACCTCGGCACCATAGATCGTGCGGCCCTGCATGAGATGCACGGGCATCCGCTGCTCCAGATCCAGATCGACGTGGCGGGCCAGCAGGCTGCCGCAGGTACCCAGAGGGCTCATCTCCGTCATGCCCCATGCGTGCAGCATCGTGGCGCCGAAGTACGCGTGCGCCTTCTCGATCACCACGCGCGGCACGGCGGAGCCGCCTGACAGCACGCGCTTCAGCTTCAGTCCGCGCTGATCGGTCGTGTTGAGATTTTGCTCCATCCAGGCGAACAGGTTGAGCCACACGGTCGGCACCGCACCGCAGAAGGTGATGGCTTCATCGCGGATCAGCTCGAACAGGCTGGCGCCGTCCAGCTTCATGCCGGGCAGCACGAGCTTCGCGCCGGTGCCGGCCGCGGCGAACGGAATGCCCCAGCAGTTCACATGGAACAGCGGCGCACACAGAAGCAGCGATTCGCGCGCGGAGATCGCCATCGTGTCGGCTGCCATCAGCGAGAAGCTGTGCAGCACGGCCGAGCGGTGACTCTGCAGCACGCCCTTGGGATTGCCGGTGGTACCCGACGTGTAGCACAGCGCCGATGCGGTATTCTCATCGAACGCGGGCCACGCGTAGTCGTCCGTCTCGGTGGCCAGCAGATCCTCGTAGCAAAGCAGATTTGGCACATCGATCGACGGCAGCGCCTCACGTGCAGACAATGCGACGTAGCCGCGCACGTTCCGCAGCTGAGGCGCAAGCTGCTCGACCAGCGCGGCGAAGGTCACATCGAAGAACACATAGCTCGCCTCTGCGTCATCGATGATGAAGCGCACCTGCTCCGGGAACAGCCGAGGGTTCACGGTGTGCAGAATTGCGCCGCTGCACGTGACGCCGAAGTAGATCTCCAGATGCCGGTTGTGGTTCCACGCCAGGGTGGCGATCCGGTCGCTGCGCACCACACCCAGCCGGTGCAGCGCGTTGGCGACGCGCCTGGCGCGTGCGGCGACCGTGCCCCAGTTGCTTCGATGGAGGGGGCCCTCCACCGAGCGCGAGACGATCTCGATACCCGCGTGATAGCGCTCCGAATAGTCGAGCAGCGACGAGATCAGCAATGGCCGCTGCTGCATCAGCCCAAGCATGGAAATTCGCTCCCTTGTCGTTCCCGGACCATTGCAGCCAATCAGACTGCCCGCGCGCTCCGGGATCAAGGCTTCGTTGCTTATGGGGCTTGGCGGGCCGCCGGAAAGGTTGTGCCTCCGAGAGCAGACAGCATGATCCTTGGCCCCTGTGGGTCTGATTGCAGGCGGCGGGCGACGGGTCTGAACCCAAGGGGAGGGGGCGAACCCATCGTGGCGGCCCAGGCCCGCGCGAGCGGCGTCATGCCGGCTCGACCGGCAAGTCGCTGCTCCTCCGGCCAAGCTGCCATCACCTTATGCTGATACTCGGCGCCCAGTTCCGGTGTCGCCGAGTGGTACATCGCCGCCGCCTTCGTCCAGTCGCCGGTCTGTTGGAACAGTTCACTGAGGAAGTGCGCGGCATAGGCGGCGTTGGCCTGTGGGTCGAATGCCTGCTCGAGGCTCGCAAAGGCAGCGGGATGATGCATCAGGTTGATCTGTCCGCAACCGACATCGACGGAACGGATGCCGCGCGCCTGCATGGCGCTCACGGCGGCGATCGCGTCGACCTTGGTGGCGTAGAAATAGCCTTGGCCCTCGGCGTTCACGGTCCACGGCCAGGGATGTACCACGCCCGTGACCTCATCGCGCCGGCCGCTTTCCACACGATTGATCGCGGCCAGCAGATGAGGCGGGATGCCGCTGGCTCTCTCGGCCGCCGTGACCGCCAGGAGGCACGCCTGGTCTGCCGGGCCGGGGAGCACCGTCTGGGCCCTGCTGACCCCGCAGATGACCAGAACCATCCCAATCGCCAGGGTGAACCGCCGCATGGGCGGGATGATAGGGACAAAGCCTTAGCCGGAGGTTTTCGCGCCAGGAAGTGATCGAGATTCAGTGATGCTGCATTGCGAAATATCGCTTGCACGCGAATGACCGATCGCCTACGTTGTGCATCGCAGCAATGCGGTCCCTGACCGCGCTGTCTGCTTTCTTGGACGTTTCCTCCCTAAACTTTGGCGGCGCCGCAAGCGCCGCCAATTTTTTTCAGGTGGGCGGCCAGCTCAGGGCGGCGCCGGTCTGGGCAAGGCCGGCTATGAGATGGGTGATGCGGTTCCGCACCGTCTCGAAGCCGGGCAGGCGCTCGATTTGGCCTTCATCCATGTAGAGTTCACGCGCAATCTCGATCTGCAGCGCATGCACGCCTTCGCGCGGCCGGCCGTAGTGGCGGGTGATATAGCCGCCGGCGTAGGGGTCGTTGCGCCGCACACTGTAGCCCAGGCCCGCAAGCAAGGTCTCGACCAGGCGGGTCAGGCGGGGCGCGCATGCGGTGCCATGGGCGTCGCCGAGGACGAAGTCGGCGGCCCTGGCGCCCGAGCGGGTGGCATGGCCGTGCGTCGGCATGGAATGGCAGTCGATCAGCAGGCAATGGCCGAAATCGGCACGGGTTTCGGTGATCAGGGTACCCAACGCCTCGTGGAACGGCCGCCAGCAGGTGCTGATGCGCCGCTCCGCGTCGGCGAATGACAGCTTGTCTCGGTAGATCGCCTCGCCGGATGCCACGACTCGGGCGATCGTGCCCAGGCCAGCGCCGACGCGGGCACTGGTGGTGTTGACCCACGATGGCAGCCGGTCCGCGAACATCGCCGGATCAAGTTCCCATGGCTCCCGATTGGCGTCGCACCAGGCGCGGGGGAAGGTGGCGGCGAGCAGCGGGGCACCGTGCTCCGGCGCGGCGGCGAACAGCTCCTCCACGAAGCTATCCTCGCTGCGGCGCAGACTCTGACCGTCGAGCCGGGAAGCGGCCAGCAATTCGTCCGGATAGCAGCGTCCCGAGTGGGGCGAGGCAAACACCACAGGAATCGTCTGTTGCGCCGGCCGTAGCACCACGACAGGGTCAGGCGAGGCGATCGCGGCGGCGATTGGCACGTCCATCTCTATATAGAAGCGGTCAAGGCGTGGTCTGTCACGAGGCAAGCTTGCCCGCGGCGGGGCAGACGCGTATTTTTTGACTTCGGATGGGCGCGTAGCTCAGCGGGAGAGCACTGCCTTGACATGGCAGGGGCCACAGGTTCAATCCCTGTCGCGCCCACCATCCTTTCAATAACCTCGCTCTCATTGCCGATTCGGGTTTCCGGTGTCACTGGAGTCTGGAAACCCCTGAAATCAGCGATGCAATTGTCCATAGAGCCCGGCTGATCTCCGGTGCCGCGTCATAGGATATGTCGCGGCGCGGCGGGCGCTCGTGAGCGGACGGCTTTTGGGGAGCGTTGGGGCAACGGTTTTGCATCCCGTCCTGATCGCAGTTTGGCGGATGCGGCCCGATCGGCTCTACTGCGGTTCCTCCACGGTACCGTCCAACAAACGTCAAAGGAAGAGCCACTCATGCGTCACAATCGCCTGCGCGCGCTGCTTACGGCCGATGAGCCGTCTCTCGGGACGCACCTCCTGTCGAGCTGGCCGACACTGGTGGAGCTCGTCGGCGACGCCGGTAACTACGACTATGTTGAATTCACCGCGGAATATGCGCCGTTCCACATGCATGACCTGGACAACCTGGGTCGCGCACTGGAACTGAAGAATCTCGGCGGCATGATCAAGATCGAACAGACTCAGTGGACCCACCAGGCGATGCGTGCCATCGGCTCCGGCTTCCAGGCCGTGCTGTTC
Organism: uncultured Alphaproteobacteria bacterium; assembly: GCA_963791495.1. Classification (GTDB taxonomy): domain Bacteria; phylum Pseudomonadota; class Alphaproteobacteria; order Acetobacterales; family Acetobacteraceae; genus JAMXLO01. Next base: position 223,834 of record CAWBST010000028.1, on the reverse strand, counting down.
GCCGACCTACGCACGGTCGCGGACGCGGAGGCCTGCGTGGCGGCGGTGCGCGCCGAGACGCCAGGGACCGGTGGCCGGCTCGGCGTCGGCATGCGGCGTGACGTTGGCACCGTGCGCGAAGGTGGCTCTCCCGCCTATGTGGCTGCGCTGAATGAGGTGGTGATCGCCGTGATGGTCGAGAAGCGGGAGTGCGTCGAAGACCTCGATGCAATTCTGTCGGTCAAGGGCCTGGACATGGTGCAGTTTGGCGCATCGGATTATTCGATGAGCCTCGGTGTGACTGGCCAGCGCAACCATCCTGACGTTGTGAGAGCCGAACGCCGGACCATCGAGACGGCGCTGAAGAAGGGCCTGCATCCACGGGTGGAGCTTGCAGACATCAAGCAGGCTGCGCCCTATCTGGAAATGGGCGTGAAGCACTTCTGCATCGGCTGGGATGTCCGCATCCTGCACGACTGGTGGCGGGTCAACGGTGAGGGCATGCGGGCCATGCTGCCTGCCGCGCGCGACATGGCGTCCACTAAAGCGTCCCAACCCCGGCAAGTCGTCGGGACATATTGACGCATGGCCAAGCCGGTACTTTTTGTTACGCGTCGGCTCCCCCCGGCCGTCGAAGCACGCGCGGCGGCTGAATTCGATGCACGGTTGACGACGTCCGACGTGCCGATCACGGACGTGGCGGCCCGGGCCGCCGGCGCCGACGCGATACTGACCTGCCCGGGCGATAACTTCGATGCCGCCCTGATCGCAACGCTGCCTTCGACCGTGAAGGTCATAGCCACATTCAGCGTCGGCTATGATCATATCGACGTTGGCAGCGCGGCGCAGCGCGGCATCGCAGTTTGCAATACGCCTGACGTTCTGAGTGTGGCGACGGCCGAGACCGCACTGCTGTTGATCCTGGCCGCTGCGCGGCGCGCCGGCGAGGGCGAACGTCTGATCCGGTCCGGACGCTGGCTGGGCTGGGCGCCGACACAGTTGCTTGGGGTTGGCGTGTCCGGCCGGCGGCTGGGCATATTCGGCATGGGACGTGTCGGTCGTGAGCTGGCGCAATTTGCACGCGGCATCGGCATGACGATCCACTACCGCGACGTGACACGTCTGCCGCCCGAGCTGGAAGGCGGTGCCATCTTCCACGCCACCGATCAAAGCTTCCTGACGTCGTGCGATGTTCTGAGCCTGAATGCGCCGGGCGGAGAAGCGACGTATCATTGGTTGAACGCGAATCGCATCGCCATGCTGCCCCATGGTGCGGTGGTGGTGAATGCCGCCCGTGGCACATTGATCGACGACGCAGCGTTGATCGCTGCACTGAAGAGCGGGCAGGTCGGCTTCGCGGGGCTCGACGTGTTCGAGGGCGAGCCAAAGCTCCATCCAGGGTATCTCGACTTGCAGAACGTGGTGCTGCTGCCGCATCTCGGCAGCGCCACGGTGGCGACGCGGGACGCCATGGGTTTTCTCGCACTCGACGGCATTGGCGCCGTGCTGGCCGGGCGGACGCCCGGCAACCGGGTGACGCCGCAATGATTGGAAACAGCGTGACGGAACAGACCTGACTGCTTGCGTCAACCGACGCCGGTGTAGTTCGTCGGCTTGGTGTTGTAGGCCATCGGTTGAATTATCCAATTGCGGCGATGCGCCGCTTGCGGTCCTGCGTCCGGATCCAGTACCGGTGATTCCGGAGACAGCAACCGGACGTAGATCGCCAGCAATGCGATCATCACGGGCAGGACGAAAGCTGCCCGCCAGCCCCACACGGTCACCACGAAGGTCACGATCGTGCCGGCGAGCGCGGCGCCAAATGCGCCACGCCGAGCGGTCGAAGCTGAGGACGAGTCCGCGCCGTCGCGCTGGCCAGGTTTCCGCGACCAGCAACGAGCCGACCGCCCATTCGCCGTTCAGCGCAAAGCGCACGATGGTATAGGCCGCAACGAAGGCGCCCTATGGCACGGTTCGCAGTGTCTACCCGCAGGAGCTCTCAAGCCCGTTCTATGTCCAGCAGATGAGAGACTATCAGGCAGCTTTGCGTCGTGCAGGCGCGCGCGACGACGCGGGAGGACGAAATGGCACCAACCTCGCGACAGGATGTTTGCCGCGCGCCGCGGCGATCTCCTCTCCGCGCTCGACGCGCGCCAGGAGCTGCGACAGATGCGTCTTCCACATATGGATGGTCACGGTTGCCATGATAGCTAAGATCGTCAGCTAATCTCGGCCGTGGCGGCAAGCGAGACCATTGCCGACATTTAAGCTGCCTGCCCTGTCCGACGCGTGTCGTCTGAGCTAATCGGGGCCACGATGCAATCCGAGCACAACAAGACAGCATCGCGGGCTTGGCTGCGTGACGAGCGGCGCGCCGGCAGCCGGGCGGGGTGGCCGGTCGTCCTGTCGGGCCTGCTCGGCACGGGGATGGCTGTGGGCCAGGCGTTGTGCGCCGCGATGCTGCTCGCCGACGCCCTGGCCGGCCGGGCCGGCGACACGGTTGCACTGGCGGCAGGCTTCGCGGCGCTCGCGGTCCTGCGCGCGGCCCTGTCGATCGCGGCCGAGCGCGCCGCGTTCAATGCGGGAGCGGCGGCGCGGCGGAGGCTGCGGACCGACGCGCTGTCGCGCCTGCTGCATGCCGGTCCGGCGCGGCTCCGCACACACCACACCGGCGAGCTGACCGCGATTGTCGTGGACCGCATCGAGGCGTTGGACGGTCTCCATTCTCGCTGGTTGCCTGCCGCCTCCCTGGCGATCGGGGCGCCGTTGCTGGTGGCGCTCGCCGCTCTGTTCGCCGACTCGACCGGCGCTCTCGTGCTGGTTCTCTGCGGCTTGTTGGTCCCGGTGGCGATGGCGGCAGCGGGCCTCGGGGCGGCGGCCGCATCGCGCAGCCAGTTCCTCGCTTTGGCGCGGCTGCAGGCGCGCTTCCTCGATCGCGTGCGGGGCATCGCCACCATCGTTCTGTACGGCCAGGCGGAGGCGGAGGCGCGCTCGCTTGCCGCGGCGGCGGACGAACTTCGACGGCGGACTATGCGCGTGCTTCGCGTCGCCTTTCTGTCGTCGGCCGCGCTCGATCTTGCGGCGGCGCTCGCGTTCGTGGTGCTGGCGCTGCACTATGGCCTGCTGCGGCTGTCCGGCAGCCTGACGCACCCGGCGGCGGCGCTGTTCCTGCTGTTGCTGGTCCCGGAGTTCTTCGCTCCGCTGCGCGGGTTCGCTGCCGCCTACCAGGATCGGCTGCATGCCGTGGGGGCAGCGGAGGCACTGGTCGATCTGCCGCCGCTGCCCGCACCGCAGCCACTGCGCGAGGTTCGCACGGTGGCCGCGCGCGGCATCGCTGTCGCATTCGAGGATGTGCACCTCACGTGGGACCCTGCGCGAGGCCCGGCCCTGAACGGGCTGTCGTTCCGGGTGCCGGACGGCGAGACGTTGGTGCTGGCTGGTCCTTCGGGGGCCGGCAAATCGACGGTGATCGAGATTCTTCTGGGCTTCGTGCGGCCCGACAGGGGGCGGGTCACGATCAATGGCGCCGACATCGCCGACCTGGTGCCGCAGGCACTGGCGCGGCTGACCGCGTGGATCGGCCAGCGCCCCGTGCTGTTCGCCGGCACCATTCGGGACAACATCCGCTTCGCGCGCCCCGAGGCGACGGACGCAGAGGTTGAGGAGGCGGCGCGCAATGCCAGCATCACCGAGTTTTCCGCCGCGTTGCCCGATGGCCTCGGCACCGCGGTCGGCGAGGGTGGCTATGGCCTGTCCGGGGGCCAGGCACAGCGGGTGGCGATCGCCCGTGCGTTCCTGAAGAACGCACCCCTGCTCCTGCTGGATGAACCGACGGCGCATCTCGATCCGGCGACCGAGGGGGCGGTGCTGGACAGCCTGCGCCGGCTGGCGCTGGGGCGGACTGTGATCCTGGCCAGTCACTCCTCCGCGGCGCATGGCTTCGCCGGACGACGCCTCGACATCAGCGATGGCCGCGCCGTGCCGGCACGAGGCGCGGCTTGACCGACGTGCTTCGCATTCTTGGCTTGTGGCGTGGCCGTGCGCCGTGGCTGGCCGCCGGGATCGTGGTGTCGCTTGCCGCACTCGCGGCCGGCGTATCGATGATGGCACTCGGCGGTGCGATGCTGGGCGCGGGCCTGGCCGCCAGCGCACTCGCAGTGCCACTCGCGCTGCGCATACTCGGCACGGCACGCGTGCTGCTGCGCTATGCCGAACGGCTTGTCACGCACGCGGCCACGTTCCGTGCGCTGGCGGACCTGCGGGTGTGGTTCTTCCGCAATCTGGCGCGTGGCACGGCGGGCGGTCTCGGCTTCCGCCAGGCAGGCGATGTGCTGGCCCGCCTGGTTGGCGACATCGAGGCGCTGGACGGGCTCTATCTGCGCATTCTGGTGCCGCTCGCGGGTGCTGTTCTGCTGTTGCCGGTATTGGTTGTGCTGATCGGGATGCACAGCGCCTGGCTGGCTCTCGCGATCGGTGTCCTGTTCGTCGCTGCGGCATTCGCCCTGCCTTTGGTCAGCGCTCGCGCGACCATGCGTGGTGGTGCCGCGCTCGCCGGTGCCGCGGGCGGCCTGCGGATCGCCACGCTCGACGCACTCACCGGATTGCGCGAGGTGAGAGCCTTCGGCGCAGAGGGCCGCATGCTCGCGTCTGTGCAGGCCCGTGAGGCAACCATGCTCACGACGCAGCGCGAACTCGCCGGTCGTGCCGCGTGGGCCAATGCCGGCGCGTTGCTTTGTGGGCAGGCGGCCATCCTCGCCGTCCTGATCTCGGCAGGCAGTGCACCCATGGTTGCGATCATTGCCGCGTTCCTGACGGTGGCGGCGTTCGAGGCCGTCGGCGGGTTGCCTCGCGCCGGCGTCCTCGCGGGACATGCCGCGGCAGCCGCACGTCGCGTGCTGGAGGCCGCCGAGGCGCCCGTACCGGTGCCCGATCCGCAGCAGCCAGCCCAGGTTCCCGCCGGTTTTGCGTTGCGCTTCGACGCGGTCAGCTTCCGCTGGCAGCCTGACCGGTCGCCGGTGTTCGAGGGACTGACGCTCGAGGTGCCGCAAGGTGCGCGCGTCGCGCTACTTGGGCCGTCGGGCGCCGGCAAGTCGACGCTCGCTGCGCTGGCGCTGAAGGTGGCCGCACCGCAGCAGGGCAGGGTGCTGATCGGGGGTGTCGATATTGCCGCTCCTCGCCGCCACCGATGTGCGCGCTCGGATCGGCTGGCTCGCCCAGGCGACGCATCTGTTCGACGACACGATTCGCGCCAACCTGAGGTTGGCGCGGCCCGAGGCGGATGATGCGGCGCTGTGGGGTGCGCTCGATGCGGCGCGGATTGGCGAGATGGTGCGCACACTGCCGGATGGACTCGATACCTGGGTGGGCGAGGGTGGCGCGCGGTTCTCCGGGGGTCAGGCTAGGCGCCTTGCCCTGGCGCGCGCGCTGCTGTCGCCGGCGCCGATCCTGATCCTCGATGAACCTTGTGCCGGGCTGGATGCGGAAACCGAGCGCGCGTTCCTGGCCACGCTGAACGAGGTGGCCGAAGGGCGCAGCGTGGTGCTGATCACGCACCGCCTGATAGGGGTGGAGCGGCTGGACCGGATCTGGCGGTTGTCGGGCGGCAAGGCGATCGCCGCCGCGGGGTAGTGGCAGTCGACGCGTCATCACGTTGCGATGCGGTCGCCAGCTGAACTACCGTTGGCCGAAATAGCGGGGTTCCGCCACGTGTATCCAGGCGCTTATGCCGCGACGCGGGCTCGCCAACCTGCGCTGATCATGGCCAATACCGGTGAAACCGTGACCTATGCGGAGCTTGACGCGCGCGGCAACCGGTTGGCGCATCTTCTGCGAGCGCGGGGCCTGGGTCGTCTCGATCATTATGCGATCTTCATGGAAAATAATGCCCGCTACGTGGAGACCTGCGCTGCAGGGGAGCGTGCGGGCCTTTACTATACACCGGTGAACTCGTTTCTTACGGCCGAGGAACTGGCGTTTATCCTGAACAACAGCCTCTCGAGGGTGCTCATCACCTCCGCGGCGAAGCAGGCCGTGGCACTCGCTGCCTTGCCGCAATGTCCGAACATCGAGCTCTGCCTGGTGGCGGACGGGCCGGGCGACGGCAAGAACATGCTCAATCTCGACGAGGCGACGGCCTCGTATCCCGACACGCCGATCGTGGACGAGTTGCTTGGCAATGCCATGCTCTATTCTTCCGGCACGACAGGTCGGCCGAAAGGGATCTTGCGGCCGCTGCCGGAACAGGCCCCATCGCAGTGCCTGCCGGCCTATGATTTTCTCGCGAGACTCTGGCGGTTCCGTGAAGGGCAGGTCTACCTGTCACCGGCTCCACTCTATCACGCGGCACCGCATATCGGGGTCAATCTCACCATTCGCATGGGTGGCACCGCGATCATCATGGAACACTTCGACGCGGCGCAGTATCTGCGGCTGATCGAACAGTACCCGTGTGACTCACACCCAGCTTGTGCCGACAATGTTCTCGCGATTGCTCAAGCTGCCGGCTGACCAGCGTCGCTGCGATCGGTCGTCGCTGGAAGTGGCGATTCATGCCGCGGCGCCGTGCCCCGCTCAGATCAAGCAGCAGATGATCGACTGGTGGGGACCCATCATCTGCGAGTATTATGGCATGACCGAGGGGATGGGGATTACCGCCTGCGACAGTGCGGAGTGGCTGGCACACAGGGGCACTGTCGGTCGGGCGCTGTTCGGCGAGCTGCATATCCACGACGAGAACTTGAATCCGGTGCCACCCGGCACGATCGGGACAGTGTGGTTCAGATTGGGCTCCCAGTTCGAATACTTCAACGACAGGGCGCGGACAGCCGAAGCACTCTCGGCCGACGGTACAATGGGCACGGTCGGTGACGTCGGCTACGTCGATGCGGACGGCTATCTCTATCTCACCGATCGCACCACGTTCATGATCATTTCGGGTGGCGTGAACATCTATCCGCAAGAATGCGAGGATCTGCTGATCACGCATCCGATGGTCGCCGATGCGGCGGTGTTCGGCGTGCCGAACGACGATCTTGGGGAGGAGGTGAAGGCAGCCATTCAGCTAGTCCCGGGCGTTGATCCGAGCCCAACGGTTGCCGACGAGCTTATTGCTTTCTGTGGCGAGCATTTGGCACGCCAGAAGATCCCGCGTTCGATCGATTTTGAGCCCGAGTTGCCGCGCCTGCCGACCGGCAAGCTGTATAAGCGCATCCTGCGGGAGCGCTACTGGAAGGACAGGCCGAGCCGGATCGTCTGACCCGGTGGCGGCAATTCCGGTTGACGGCGGGTTAACCGGCCGGCAGGACAATGGCCGTCACCTGCGAGAAGGGAATCGGCCATGCATCGCCTCGGCCTGCTGCTCCTACTGCTGTGTGCAGCGACCGGCAGTGCGCGCGCCGATGATCCGACGCCGCAGAAATTCGTCGTTTTCTTTCAGGAGTGGTCGGCCGCGATCGATGATCCGGCGCAGTCAGTGATCAGCCACGCCGCGGACTGGGTGAAGTCGCATCCCGGCGACGTGGCGCACGTGAACGGGTTCGCCAGTACCATTGGCAGCCGCCAGGCCAATATCCTGCTTGCCGATCTGCGGGCGCAGGTCGTGGTCGATCAGTTGCTGACGGATGGCGTCGATGCGAAGCGCGTGCGGCAGCGCGGCCACGGTCCGGTGCCGTTCGCGCTGACCGCGCAGGAGAGCCGGCGGGTGGAAATCAGCATCAGCCGGCGCTGATCGATGCTGCAGTCGCTGGTTCAGGCGGAAGCGTGGGACGATCCGGCAGCCGTGCTGCGCCGGGTGTTCGGCTTCCCTGGATTTCGCGGCCAGCAGGAGAAGGTGGTGCGCCACGTCGTCGCGGGGGGCGATGCACTGGTACTGGCGCCGACCGGCGGCGGCAAGAGCATCTGCTTCCAGGTGCCGGCGCTGTGCCGGCCCGGCACCGCGGTGGTGGTATCGCCGCTGATCGCGCTGATGGATGACCAGGTGGCGGCATTGCGCCAGCTCGGTGTTTCGGCCGGCGCGCTGCATTCGGATCTCGATCCGGCAGAGGCGCGCAGCGTCAGGCGCGATCTGATCGAGCAGCAGCTCGACCTCCTGTACATTTCGCCAGAACGGCTGCTTGCCAATGGCACGCTGGAGCGGCTGTCGCGGCTGCAGCTCGCGCTGTTCGCGATCGACGAGGCACACTGCGTGTCGCAGTGGGGGCATGAGTTCCGCCCGGAGTACCGCGGGCTTGCGTGTCTCGCCGACCAGTTTCCTACGGTGCCGCGCATTGCACTGACCGCGACAGCCGATCCGCGCACGCGCGAGGACATCCTGCGCGCGCTGAAGATGCCGACGGCGGAGACGTTCGTCGCCAGCTTTCATCGACCTAATCTGCACGTGACAGCTGCCGCGAAGGTTGGCGAGACTGCACAGCTTCTGAGTCTGCTCGCACGTCATTCCGGCGTCTGCGGCATCGTCTATTGCGCAACGCGCGCGAAGACCGAGCGGGTTGCCGGGAGGCTGACGGAGAAGGGTATTCCCGCGATTGCCTTCCACGCCGGACTGGATGCCGTGACGAAGCGCGAGGCGCTGACACGGTTCCGTTCGGGCGAGGCGGTCGTGGTGGTGGCGACGATCGCCTTCGGCATGGGGATTGACCGGCCGGATGTGCGTTTCGTCGTGCATCTGGATATGCCGGACAGTCCCGAGGCGTACTACCAGCAGATCGGTCGCGCCGGCCGCGACGGTGATCCGGCGGAGACGCTGCTGCTCTATGGCGGCCAGGATATCGCCCAAGCACGGCACTGGTTGGCGCAGTCCGCCGCGCCGGAGACTCAGAAGCGCGTCATGCGCACCAAGCTCGAGGAGATGATCGCATTCACCGAGGCCGCAACATGCCGGACGCGTTCGCTGCTGGCATGTTTCGGCGAAGAGCTGACGGAGCCCTGCGGCCATTGCGACAATTGTGCCGCGCCGCCGCGCATGAGCGACGCGACAGTGGAGGCGCAGAAGGTGCTTTCGGCGGTGTACCGCACTGATCAGGTGTTCGGCGCGCTGCACATCTCAGCGGTGCTGCGCGGCGAAAGAACCGACGGTGTGCTGCGGCATGGCCACGATCGGCTGCCAACCTTCGGTGTCGGGGCTGAACACGCCGCAGCGTACTGGCGGGGGCTGATCCGGCAGCTCATCGCCCTCGGTGCTCTGGATGTGGATACGGCGGGGCATGGCGGGCTGTTCCTGGTGCAGGACAAGGCGCGGCCGATCCTGCGCGGGGAGGCGCGCGTCATGCTGCGCGAGGAAGGCAAGCGCCGCACCGAGGTGCTGCGTCCGGAGCGTCCCGCGGTTGTGAAGGCTGCCGGACCCGAGGTGCAGAGCCTGTTCGAGGCGTTGCGTACCTGGCGCGCGGCCGAGGCGAAGGCGCAGCGCATTCCGCCTTATGTGATCTTCCACGACACGGTGCTGCGCGATATTGCGGCGGTGCGGCCCACGAGCATCGAGGAGCTCGGTCAGATCAAGGGCGTGGGAACATCGAAGCTGCAGCGCTACGGAGCGTCCGTGCTGGATCTTCTCGTGAGTATGGGCTGACGCGTCTGCGACCTTCCGCGCGACCAAGTGAATTGACGGTGTACCGCCGCAGTCCGAGGTCGCACCAGGGAGGATCGGCCCATGTCCAGCAATACGGTGCAGCCGGCCTGGCGGGCATCGGCACTCAGCGAACAAGAGCATGGGGCTCAGCTTCGCCGTGCGGTGATTGCCTCGACTGTCGGCACGACGATCGAGTGGTACGACTTTTTTCTCTACAGCACCGTCACCGGGTTGGTGTTCGCCAAGCTCTACTTTCCGCGCTCCGATCCGCTGGTTGGCACGTTGGAGGCGTTCGCCATCTACGCGGTCGGATTTGCCGCGCGTCCGATCGGTGCGGCGATCTTCGGCCACTGGGGCGATCGCCTGGGGCGCAAGTCGGCACTGATCGCGACGCTGATGCTGATGGGTATCGCGACGTTTCTGGTCGGACTGGTGCCGACCTACGAGAGCATCGGCATCTGGGGCGCGATCCTGCTCACGGTGCTGCGCTTCATCCAGGGCGTGGGCGTCGGCGGAGAATGGGGCGGCTCGGTGCTGCTGTCGATGGAATGGGCGCGCACCAGCCGCCATCGCGGCTTCGTTGCATCCTGGCCGCAGTTCGGCGTGCCGTCCGGGTTGTTCCTCGCGAACCTCGCCGTGCTGGTGTTCAGCTCGATGTCCGGCGATGCGTTCCTTTCCTGGGGCTGGCGCGTGCCATTCCTGATCAGCATCGTGCTCGTTGGCATCGGTCTGTGGATCCGTCTGGGCATTCTGGAGACACCGACATTTCGTCGCCTGGTCGAGGAGAACCGCATCGAACAGGCCCCGGTCGCCGAGGTGTTCCGCCTGCAATGGAAGGAGGTATTCCTCAGTGCTTTCGCGCGTATGGCAGAACAGGCGCCGTTCTACATCTTCACGGCATTTGTATTCGCCTATGGCGTGGGAACGTTGAAGGTGTCGCGCGACCTGCTGCTGGTCGCGGTGCTGCTGGCATCGGTGGTCTCGTTCTTCTCTATACCCATTGCCGGCCATCTGTCCGACAGGTTCGGACGCAAGCGGGTGTACATTCTCGGCGCCGTGGTCACCGGGTTGTTCGGCTGGGTGTATTTCGCACTGCTGAATACGCTGGTGCCGGTCTGGATCTTTGTTGCGATCGTGCTGTCGCTGATTCCGCACGACGTCATGTATGGGCCGCAGGCGGCACTCATCGCGGAGAGCTTCACGGGGCGGTTGCGCTACACCGGTGCGTCGATCGGATATCAGCTTGCCTCGATCATCGCCGGCGGGCCGGCGCCACTGATTGCCGCAGCGCTGTTCGCTTCGTATCGGTCGTGGGTGGCGATTGCCGTCTACATCACCGTATGTGCGGCGATCAGCGTGGTGGCGACGGCGCTGATGCGGGACTACACCGGGAAGGATATATCGGCGGAGTATGTGTTCGGCGAAGCGAACGCGCAGGTCAGGGAAGCACCTGCCGGACCGAGTTGAGCGCATCGCGCAGTGTGTCGAACACTTGCACGGCGACCGGTGGGCCAACAGTCGTGACCAGCCACCCGGCTGCACCCGATGGCGCATGTACGATATGCGATGGACGAGGTGTCGGACCGCCGGCGATCACCACCCGCCGATAGAGCCTGGGGTCGTCGGATCGCCGCTGGCTTACGTAGGCCATCAGGACATCACCCGAGAGCGCCAGCCATTCGTCCACCAACGCCTGCTCCTTCTCGTCAAGGGGGCGAGGCGGAAAGGCGAGCAAGATTTCAGCGGAGTACTTGGGCATTGCGCGAGGTCAACCGGGCGGCCAAGTCCCGGACAGCGGGCGGCCATATCTCGGCACCAGATACAATGCCGCGACGAGAGCGACGCCCACCCCCGCAAGGGGCAGCCAGACCCACCACATCGGACACTCCCGTGCGATTACCGCACGGCCAGTGAATCACAGGGGGACGATTCATCGCGCGCTGCTCGTGAACGATGTGGTAATAATGCACCCCTGCGGTGTTTTGGTCGGCCGGCCGGCTCAACTGCATGCGTCACGGTCGCGCGAGGCCCCCCTGGCGAAGGCCTCCCCGGTAGGACCTCGCCTGAGGGCTACTTGATCGCCGCGAAGGCCTCGACCTGCAGCAGCAAGTCCGGGTTGGACAATTGCGGTACGTGGACTGTCGTGCTCTTCGGCGAAGGTGGGCCGAAATAGCGCGGGAGCAGGTCGGCGTGCTTGTCGAAGTCGGCGGGCGCTGTGACCTGGTTGACCGTGAAGACAATGTCCTTGACCGTGGCGCCCCCGGCCAGAAGGCAGGCGTCAACGTTTTTGCCGACCTGCTCGATCTGCGCCCGCATATCGCCCTTGCCAACCACATTCCCGGCCTCGTCGCGCGCGACCTGCCCGGCGACGACCAGCCAGTGCCCGCCATCGCGCAGTGCCACCGAGGTCGTGGGTGGGGAGGCGGCGCAGGGCGGTCCGACGATGGTCGGACCCGGCAGGTTTTCGACGACCTGCCAGCTCGCGTCGGCCCGCTTTATGTATTCCTTGGCATGTTCCTGCCACTGCTCCAGCCAATAGCGGTTGTGGACCATGTAAAGCTTGCCGTCGACGATGGCCCAGGCCTCGGGATCGACCGTGTCCTTGTGCGCCGCCGCGTCGTTAGACACGCCCATGGCACAATAGCCGTCGTACTGGGGCGCGTAGTGCTGTGGATCCTTGCTGAACAGATCGCGATGCTCGCTGCTGGCAAAGCGCCAGCGCGACTTGTGCCAGAGATACTCAAAATCAGGCTTGCCCTGGACCGGCCGTCCGTCGGTGAAATAAGCCACCGGATCGTAGCCGCTGATCGAGAGCTTCGGGTCGTCGGCCCAGGCCGCAGATCCGGTGAGCATCACGACGATTGGGCTGAGGAGTGTCGCGCCGCGCTTCAGGGTACGAAAAGAAGGTCTCCGCACGGTGTTCCTCCCCTGTCCACGATTGGCGTCCAGGGCCTCCTCGGCCAGCCACCGACGCTTCGAAATAGTGCTCGTTGTCTGTGGCAAGGTCAAATGAATCGGCAATCGCGCCAAATGCACCCGCGTATCGGCCGGAGTGCACCCGGTGCTATGATGCCATTCAGGAGGCGTCTGGATGGCTATTTTGCCTGCCACATCTCTGGTTAACCACCCACGATGTCGGTGACCAGGGCATCGGACGTGATCGGTGGGTTGCCAGACCCGCGGCGACTGATCGCCGTCGTCTATGCGGATATGGTCGGCTACAGTCGCCTGATCGGGCTGGATGACCTGGAAACCCTAGAACGGTTGCGCAGACTCCGCAGCAGCGTCATCGATCCTGCCATCGAGGGACATGGCGGGAGAATTGTCCAGACCGGCGGCGACTCCCTGCTCATGGTATTCAACAGCATCGACGGGGCAGTGCGCTGCGCGGTCAAGGTGCAGCAGGAGGTTCCCGTCCACGACGGTGATCAGCCACCTGATCGGGCTATCCGCTTTCGAGTCGGAATCAACATCGGCGATGCCATAGCTGACGGCACGGACCTGCATGGTGACGCGGTCAATGTGGCAGTCAGGCTGCAGGCCGAATGCCCGCCTGGCGGTATCTGTGTCTCACGAGCAGTGCGCGATCATGTGCACGATCGGCTCGATCTCGATTTCGAGGAGTTGGGGTCGCTCTCCCTGAAGAACATCGCACGGCCGGTTGAGGCATTCGTACTGAAGCTCGATGCTGACCAGCAGCCCGGCGGTCGGCGTGTCATGACGATCGCCGAGCCGGTTCCCGCCCAAGCGGTGGCGGTGATGGCCACTGCATCTAGGCAAAGAAGCCGCTGGCCTCGCTTTGCCGCCGCAGGGGCGGGTGCAATCGTGTCAGCGGGTTTTGTTGTATGGGCCCTTCACCCGGGCGACTGGCGAGTTCTGTTCGGGTTCGGTTCCCCGGCAAGGCCGGTCGAAGTGGCGACCCTCGCGGCACCCACTCGGCTTGCGGGGCGTCCCTCGGTGGCGGTGGTGCCTTTCAAGAACCTGTCGGCCGACACGGGCCATGATTTCTTCAGCGACGGAATTACCGAAGACGTCATCACGGCGCTCGGCCGTTTCTCGAACCTGCTGGTCATCTCGAAATCGGCCAGCTTCCCGTTCAAGGACTCGAATGCCTCCCCCGCCGACATCGGACGACAGCTGAATGCGCGCTATCTGCTCGCGGGAAGCATCCGTCGCGCCGGCAATCGCGTCCGGGTCAGCGTCGAATTGACCGAGGCAACGACGGGGCGACTTGTCTGGTCGGAGACCTACGATGCCGAGGTCGACGATATCTTTGCGGTGCAGGACAAGATCGCTAAGCGTGTCGTCGGCGCAGCGGCGGTAGAGCTCACCCGCTTCGAACAGGAACGCATCCTGTCAAAGCCGACAGGCAACCTTGCGGCGTACGAGTATGTCCTGCGCGGTCGTGAGGCCTTCTCGCATGACACACGTGACGACAATGACGCGGCAAGCGAGCTGTTTCAGCGAGCCATCGATCTGGACCCCAACTACGCCGATGCCTATGCGGCATTGGGTGGATCGTATTACGAGGCCGTCATTTCAGGGTGGTCCGAATTCCGTACGGAAGATCTCAACCGGGCGGAAACGCTTGCACAGAAGGCTCTGGCACTCGATCCGACGACGACGCGCGCTTATCGTGTGCTCGCACAGGTCCGGCTTTACCAGAAACGCTTTGATCTCGCGCTCGCGCAGGTGGACCGTGCTCTCGAGATCAATCCTAGCGATGCGGACAACTATTCCTATCGTGGAAGTATCCTGGTGTGGGCAGGTAGAGCCGCAGAGTCATTGCCGTGGCTGGAGGGTGCGCTCCGTCTCGATCAGGCAAATGGTTTCACGGCAGCAAGGCTCTGCATGGCCTACTATCTGCTTCACCGTTACACTGAGGGCGTTGATGTATGCAATCGCGCCCTGTCCAGCGGTCCAGGGCGCAGCAACCAGTTGATCACGCATCCGATGCTTGCCGCCACGTATGCCGAAATGGGCCGACAGCAGGATGCGGACCGCGAACGCGCCGTCACCGGGCGTTTGTGGCCACTCCTCGACGCTCGGACATTCGCCGGTCAATTCGGCACTGAGGAGGCGCGCGATCACATGTTGGACGGGCTGAAGAAGGCCGGATTCCATTGACCGCGGCTCGCCGTCTTGTCCTGCAAGCCCGCCTCAGCGTACGCTTCGGCGCATTTGGCGGAGGAAACAGAAATGGCCCAAGTCGGGGATGCAAAGGGTGAATTCCGCGGCACGACGTATCGCAACGACGCCGATCTGAAGGCGTGGCTGGCAAGGCGCCCCACCGAGGCTGCGCTGGAGCCGAACTTGCCGATCATCGACCCGCATCATCACTTCTGGGACACGCCAGAGCGCGGACGCTACCTTCTGCCCGAGTTGCTGGCTGACATCGGCGGAGGGCACAACATCGTCTCCACCGTCTTCCTGGAATGCCGTGCCATGTACCGCAAGGAAGGTCCGCGCGAGATGGCGGCTCTCGGCGAGGTCGAGTTCGTCAATGGCATCGCCGCGATGAGCGCCTCGGGCGGTTACGGTTCCTGTCGCGTCGCCGAGGGTATCGTTGGCGGTGGTGACCTCAGCGTCGGCGCGCGTGTGCGCGAGTTGCTGGAGGCCGAAATCGCTGCCGCCGGCGGGCGTCTGCGTGGCCTTCGCCACGGCGTGGCATGGGATGGGAACGAAGCGGTCGGGAAGTATGCCTCGCGCGTCGTGCCGCCGCACCAGGTGCTCGACGCGAAATTCCGCGAGGGCTTTGCCCAACTGGCGCCGCTGGGTTTGAGTTTCGAATCCTGGCAGTACCATCCGCAGCTGCCCGACGCGATCGACCTGGCGCGTGCCTTCCCCGGCACCGCCATCATCCTGAACCATGTCGGCGGTGTGCTGGGCGTTGGTCCGTATGCGGGAAAGCGGCAGGAGATTCTTGCCGGCTGGCGCAAGGATATAGCCGAGCTGGCGAAGTGCCCGAATGTCTACGTCAAGTTGGGTGGCATCGGGATGGTCTCGTTCGGCTTCGACTTCCATGAACGCGACATGCCGCCATCGTCCGAAGACCTCGCCGCCGGGTGGCGCCAGTACATCGAGCCCTGCATCGAAGCATTCGGCGTCAACCGCTGCATGTTCGAGAGCAACTTTCCCCCGGACAAGCAGTCCTGCGGCTACACCGAACTGTGGAACGCGTTCAAGCGGATCACCGCGAGTGCAACGGCGAGCGAGAAGACGGCACTCTACAGCGGCACGGCAGCGAAGGTGTACCGGCTGATCGCGCCCTGAAGGTCAGACACCCCTGAAGCGGCCTTTCCGCTTCTCGACGAATGCGCGCCTCGCCTCCTTCGCGTCCTCCGAGTTCTGCAGGATGCCACCAGCGTTGGAGGTGAGGACCATCGTCGTCTCGAGCGTGCTGTCCAGAGCGGCACGCATGACGCGCTTGCTGACCCACTGCACAAGCGGCGGTCTGGCGATGATCTTCTCGCAGAGTTCGCGCGTGGTCTCTTCCAGCTTCTCTGACGGCACCAGGTGGTTGAGCATGCCCCACTCGTAGGCCCTCTCGGCGTTCAGTTCGCCCGTGTAAACGAATTCCAGGGCACGGCCGAGGCCGACCATCTTGGGAAGATAGTAGGAGCCGCCGTTCTCGATGATCTGTCCGGCGTTGTGATAACCGATGAAGCGGGTCTTCTCGCAGCCCACACGGATGTCGCAATGCAACGCCATGTCCATGCCGGAGCCGACTGCGGGGCCGTTGATCATCGCGATCGTCGGCTTGCGGATCAGCGAGATGTCGCGATGAAGCGCGGTGAACCCGTGGAAGAAGTGCTGGCGCGCCGCATCAGGTCCTTCGTGCGATCCACGGTTGCCGGGAAGGTTCTCGCCGGTGATGTCCTCCGATGCACGCGATCCGAGATTCGCGCCTGAACAGAATCCCCGCCCGACGCCGGTGAGCACGATTACGCGGACATTGGGATCGTCATCGCCGGCCCGCATGTATTCGCCGACCTTTGCGACGGTACCGTTTTCCTCCGCTGTCCCGACGAGCGCGTTCATCCGCTCCGGGCGGTTGAACTTGATCCAGAGGATGCCGCTGTCCTCCGGCTCGTACAGCAGGTACTCGACAAGCCTCGGTCCCATGACGTTCCTCCCGGCGGATTATGCGAATGACTCGGTCATCGCCGAATAGACCAGTGTGCGCAGATCGCGCCGCAGGGTCAGCCGAACGTCGCTGCCGATGACCTGCGTCATGAACACCACCGCGAGTTCTTCCTTCGGATCGATCCAGAAGGCGGTGGATGCGGCGCCGCCCCAGAAGTATTCGCCCAGCGTGCCCGGCAGGCGGGTCTTGGCGACATTGATGTTCACGCCGCAGCCAATCGAGAAACCGATGCCCGAATAGCCGGCCTCGCTGAACAGGCCAGGCGGCGCCATGTCCGCCAGTTCCTTGTTGTTGGGCAAGTGATTCAGGCTGAACAGCGCGGCGGTCTTGGGACTCAGGATCTGCACGCCATCGAGCGTTCCGCCATGCAGCATCATCCGGCAGAACCGCATGTAGTCGTGCGCGGTCGACACCATGCCGCCGCCGCCGGACTCCAGGCTGGGCGGTGCGGCATATGTGCTGCTGCCCGCATCGTCCTGCAGCTTGATCCCACCGCCTTCCTTGGGTTGGTAGCACGATGCGAAGCGGCCGATCTTCTCCGGCGGGCACCAGAAGGCGGTATCGGTCATGCCGAGCGGCTCGAACAGCCGCGTGCGCAGGAACTCGCCGAAGCTCATGCCGCTGAGCTTCTGGATCAGGTAGCCCATCACGTCGATCGACACGGAGTAGTTCCAGGCGCGTGCCCGGCGAGAACTCCAGCGGCAAGGTCGCGAGCCGCTCGATCATGCCGTCCAGCCCGCCCTCGGCGTAGAACTCGGCGATGCGATGGTGACGATACGCGCGATCGACCATGGTGCGGTTCATGAAACCGTAGGTCAGGCCAGACGTGTGCGTCACCAGATCCACGACCTTCATCGGCCGCACGACCGGTGTCGTCACGAAGGACGGCTCTCCGGTGGCAACCAGGCTCGGCAGGCCGGTCGCGTAAACGCCCAGGTTCTTCCATGATGGAATATGCGTGGCCACATCGTCGTCCAGGCCGAGCATGCCTTCCTCGACCAGCATCATCAGCGCCACCGCGGTGATCGGCTTGCTCATGGAATAGATGCGGAAGAGCGCGTCCTCGCGCATCGGCTTGTCGCGCTCCCGGTCCATGTGGCCCGCCATGCCGGTGTGCGCGAGCTTGCCTCGCCGATAGACCATGGTCAGCACGCCCGGCAGGCGGCCGCTGTCGACATAGCGGCGCTTCATCACGTCATCCAGATGCGCCAACCGCGACGCCGACAGCCCAACTGTTTCCGGTTTCACCACCGCACTCCTGCTCCGGTTATCCTGGCCGGTACTAACCGGCGAAGCGGCGCCTCTTGTCAAACCCACCCCAATTGGCGCCACACTGGCGGCCTGAATGCGCCACCGAGGCGGGAAGGGAGATCGTCATGCACCTCATGTATTTCACCGAGCAGCCGATGTCGGCCTATTTCGCGCAGGCCGGCCTGGACTTCGGCGCCACGGCGCTGATGTTCTCGAACAAGCATTTCGACCCGGTCGCGGGCAGCCGGCTGTACAACGAGTATCTCGAGCACTACCTGCTGGTCGACGAGCTGGGCTTTGACGGCATCATGCTGAACGAGCACCACAACGCGCCGTTCTGCATGCAGGCGCGGACCAACATCTTCGCCTCGATCCTCGCCGCGATGACGAAGAACGTGAAGATCGTCATTTTGGGAAATCCGCTGCCGCTGTCGGACAACCCGGTGCAGCTCGCCGAAGAGCTGGCGATGATCGACATGATCAGCAAAGGGCGGCTGGTGTCCGGCTTCGTGCGCGGCGGCGGGCAGGAGCAGCTCGCCAACGGCGTGAACCCGGCGTTCAACCGCGAACGCTTCGAGGAAGCGCACGACCTGATCGTCAAGACCTGGACGACACCGGGGCCGTTCCGCTGGGAGGGCACGCACTACCAGCACCGCGTCGTCAATCCGTGGGCGGTGCCGCTGCAGAAGCCGCATCCGCGCATTTGGATTCCCGGCGTGATCAGCCGCGAGACGATCATCTGGGCGGCACAGCACGGCTATCCGTATATCGCGCTGAATACGCCGGTCGAGCGGACGAAGCAGATCTGGAAGATGTACGACGATACGGCGGCCGCGGCGGGGTTCGCGGGCGGTCCGGAGTATCACGGGCTGCTGAAGCAGATTCATGTCGCCGAGACCGAAGAGAAGGCGATCGAGAACGCGCGCCAGTTCCTGTGGATGCAAGGTGAGTTCACAGGCCTTGCGCACCCGGTGTGGAGCACGCCTGCTGGCTACTACAGCCCGGAGAACCGCCGCGCCTTCGTCGAGTCCTCGATCGGCCGGTCGACCAGCCCGCGTGCCCGCCCGAACCTGGAGGGGCAATTGAAGGAGATGATGATCATCGCCGGCACTCCGAAGCAGGTGATCGCCAAGCTGCGCGTCCTGTTGGAGGAGACGCGGCCCGGCATCTTCGCGTTCTGGGGCAACGACGGCACCGTGTCGCACGAGGACGGCAAGACCTGCATCCGGTTGCTCGGCCAGGAGGTGTTCCCGGCGGTGCGCGAGATGGCGAAGGAGTTCGACCTCAAGAGCCCGTTCGAGACGAACCAGCCGGTCAGCGTGAACTACATGAGCGGTGCAAGGCAGACGGAACGGGCGGCGGCGGAGTAGACCCATGCCGCCGCAGCCGTAATCTGCGCGCTGCCATCGGCTGATCACAAAGTGTCTCGGGTTCCGCCGATGTCCAGCTTGTGATTGTGACCAGCCTTGGGCAGGACAAGATACGGTTCTGCCTATTCCTGGTCACGGTCACAGCGTTCAGCCAAGTTCGCCAAGATAACAATGAAAGCAGTGAGCGCTCACGCCGCCGTGCTCGGCGAGCGATCGAACCGGATCACCAACCCGTTACGGATCGCATGTGTCGTCCTGCCGGCCGCGCTGTTCCTCGGCCTGGCCTGGGTCGACTACAGGGACGAGCTGGCGCGGACACGCAACGACGTCGCCACCGCCACGAATGCGCTGGCCGAACATGCAAGGACGGTGGTGGAATCGGTCGACCTCGTGATCGCGCGCGTGATGGAGCACATCGCGCACCGAGGACTGGACAACCCTCGCGAGCTCACCCGAGACGCATGATTTCCTGGACCGGCTGCGGCGCGAGCTGCCTCAGGTCGAGGCGGTATTCCTGGTGGACCCGACCGGCTCGATTGCCGCGAGCAGCCGCGCTTACCCGATGCCTCGGTATGACGTGCACGGCGCGGAATACTTCGCCGCTGCCAAGGCCCGGAATGACGATGCCCTCGTCATCAGTGCGCCGTTTCCCGGCTCAATATCCGGAACCACGGGCTTCATGATCAGCCGCCGGCGGGTTCAGGACGGAAAGTTCGACGGCGTGGTCGGCGTGACTGTCTCACGGCAGTATTTCGACAGCGTCTATCGTGCCGTGCTGGACGTGCCGGATGCCTCGGCTGCCGGGCTCCTTCGCACCGATGGCGCAATCCTGGTACGGTTCCCCGATTTGCCCAGCCACCAGATTGCGCTCCCGGCATCCAACGCGATGATGACGGCGGTCCGTTCTGGAACTGAGTTTGGTCTGCTGACCGGCCTATCGTCCCTGGACGGCAGCGAGCGTATCGCCGCCTTCAGACAACTGCGCAATCTGCCGCTCCTGGTGAGCTACGGCATCAACCGATCGGTCTTGCTGAAGACGTGGGCCGTTCATGTCGCGGTGATCGGTATCTGCGCAATCATGCTCAGCATCCTGCTGATCGCGACCGAGCGCCTCGTGCGACGGAATACCGCGATCGAGCATGACGGGCTGCTCCGGCTTGTCGAAGAGACCGAGCGGCGGCGTCAGGCAGAAGCGATTGCGCAGCAGAGCCAGAAGATGGAGGCGCTCGGCCGTCTGACCGGCGGTGTTGCGCACGACTTCAACAATCTGCTTGCCGTCATCCTTGCTTCGCTGGAGCTGGTGCTGCGGCGCGAGAGCAACCCGCGATCCGTGCGGCTGCTGCAGGCCGCAACGAAGGCCGCGGAGCGCGGAGCCAAGCTGACGGCCCAGATGCTGGCGTTCTCGCGCAGGCAGGAAGTCGCGGTGCGGCCGGTCGACGTGAACGCCGTCATCGCGGGCATGCACGATCTCCTGCGCCGCACGCTCGGGCCGCCCGTCCGTTTGCACTATGACCTCACAGATGATCTTTCGCCGGCATTGGCCGATCTCGTCCAGCTCGAGCTTGCGCTGCTCAACCTCGCGGTGAACGCGCGCGACGCCATGCCGGACGGCGGTGACCTGACGTTCCGAACGGCTGCCGTTGCTGTAGAGGATGCGGATCATCACATGCCGGAACTGAGGTCCGGAGACTATGTGTGCATCCAGGTCATCGACACCGGCGTAGGCATGTCGGACGAGGTCCGCGCCCGCGCGCATGAACCGTTCTTCACGACGAAGGGAGTTGGTGGCGGAACAGGGTTGGGCCTGTCGATGGTCGCCGGCTTCGTCACCGAGCTCGGCGGCGGGCTCGCCCTTGACAGCGCGCGAGGGACGGGCACGACCGTCAGCCTGTTTCTGCGCAAGGCCGACCATGCCCCTGCCATTGAAACGGCGAAGCCGGATGCGGACCTCTCGTCCGCTCGCACGGGTCGCGTGCTGTTGGTCGACGACGATGCCAGCGTGCGCGTCTCGGTCCGCGCGATGCTCGAGGAGCTCGGACACGATGTGGTCGAAGCGGCCGGCGGCTCCGAAGCCCTGGAGGTGCTTGCTCGCGATCAGCGCTTCGATCTCCTGATCTTCGACTTCGCAATGCCATCGATGAACGGTGCCCAGCTTGCCGCGGAGGTCACGAAACTGTGGCCGGCCGCACCGATTCTCTTTCGTGACGGGCTACGTCGAGAATGACGTTCTGCGGCCTTGGTCGGATCTGGGCTACAGAACGGTGCAGAAGCCGTTCACTACGCGTGATCTGGCGGTGGCAATCGAGCGAGCAATACGGCACCCTGAAGCGGCCACCATCTAGCTAGGGCCCCGGCTCAATCAAATGATACGATGGAGAGGCTGTCATTGGGAGTTCCTCATCGGCCGTTCGGCGGACCCGCGCTCGATGAAACTCGCGTAGTTCGTCGCGCGCAGCTTCCATCCGTCATTCCCGCGCAAGCGGGAATCCAGGTTGGCGAGGTTCCACAGGTGTACTGGATTCCCGCTTGCGCGGGAATGACGGAAGAGGCGAGGCGGGTGTCGGGTTTCTTGTTAGGAGCGCAGCGACGAAGCAATTCCCATCACACTGTGCGCGCGCAACTTGATGGGGATTGCTTCGTCGGCTTCGCCTCCTCGCAATGACAGATAAGCCGGACCCACAGCGAATCATCTGGTTTTGCCTGAACACTAGTGGCCCGCCATCAATGGCCTGGCTCGTGGCGAGCCATGACATTTGGTGTGTCGCGCTTCAACGACTCTGAGTACTAGTCGGCGAAGTGACTTGCTGACACGTCATTCGCATCCAATGAGGTGGCGATCGTCTTGTGGAACCGGCGCACGTTGTTCTCAAATCGGCCCAGTACGAACTCGCCATTCGCGGCCGCTGCGAGACCGAGCTGGATCTGCTCGCAGATGAACAGGTCTTCGTCGTTGAACACTTTCCCATCAATCAGCTCGAACGAACGGTCCCAGTGTGCTCGTGCCTTTTCATCGGCGGGGGCTTCCGGCGTCAGCACGGTGTGAACGAACAGCGACCGATCGATGCCTGCCGGGAAGATGCCCATGTGGCTGATGTAGTCAGGATGATGGACGAATACACTGTTCGGAAAGATGAAGTGCACCAGCGTGCCATGAAGCTGCGGGCTCCATTGTTCCTGCGGTAGCTGGAGCACCTCGCTGAAAGTGTCACGCGCCACCAGCAGGCGCTGATGCGGGCCGACCCAGTCGGCCGCAGCCTTCGTGTCGGCGAAGTACTGCCCGACTGTCGCGGCGTGCAGGCGCTTGATGTGATAGAATTCGATGAAAGCGTCGATGATCAGCTTCCAGTTGGTCTTCCGTACCACGGCGTTCTGGCGAAAGAACCGGTGCCGACCAAGACCGAGTATTGCGAGATCCTCATCGAGGCCGCCGAGATATGCCGCGATGTCGGGACGAGCAGTGCTGGTGGGATTCAGCGTCGCCCAGACCAGGCCATGCCGGACCGTTGACGGGAGCTGCCGCAGGCCATGCTCTGCTACGTCCAGCGTGGGGAACGCTTCGCGTCGCGGAACGCTGAGCAGGCGTCCGTCGAGACCGTAGGTCCAGCCATGGTACATGCAGGACAGGCTGGAGCGACGGCATACCGTTTCCTCGCCCGGCATGAGCCGAGCACCGCGATGACGGCATGCGTTGAGGAACACGCGAACAGCACCGCTGGAATCGCGTGTCACCAGCAGCGGCAGCCCCGCAACCTCGCGGGCAAGCACGGCGCCAGACGTGTCGAGCTGGTCCTCATGTCCGAGGCAAAGCGGCATGGCCCGGAACAGTATATTCAGCTCTGCCTGGTATCGCTGGGGATCGGTGTAGACGGCCGAGGGAAGTCTGGTCTCTGCGCAGTCCCACTCAGGGCTTTGCCGAACATCCCATTCAGTTATCAGTCGCTCGAACAGCCCCTGCCAGGGCTTCCGGCAGGTCGCCGCATGCGCGTCCATGGTTCGTGTCCCCCCGAAAGTCACATGTGACTGGCCCGTCCCGCTGATATAACTGAGCTTCTTGCCGTAGACACCTTTTGCATTCGGATCGGGTCGATCCGAGGCAAGACCGCGGCGGCTCATGGCACAGACCCCGGCGAATGGCATCGTGCAATCTCCTTTACGGCTGCCACCCGCAGCCCCTGATCGTCGGTCGCGAAATGGTGTTCATTGGCAACAGCGACAAAGGGGAGATTTTCATCCTTCGTGTGAGCCGGCTTCATGCGTCGGACCAGGCGGAGGGAGGCACCGCGGAATGGCTGGTGGCCCTATCCGATACCGGCTAGCATGCTGGCACGCTGACCGTCGTGCTCCCCGACGGCTAGGTCGGATTTGGACGAGACGTGCTGCGAAACCCCGGTAGAGACTGGGGCCAACTGGCAAGACACACCGGCCGGATCGCTCCGGCCGCGAGGGGAGAATGCGTCATGATTCCGATCCGTGCGACGACTCGCCGCTCCGTGCTGGCAGGTGCTGCCGGCCTGCTCGTATCGCCAGCCATCATCGGACGGGCTGCCGCCGCCGCGCGCGGCGTGTCCGACACCGAGATCATCATCGGCATGATGACGGACCTGTCCGGCGTCACGGCGGTGCAAGGCACGAATGCCGCCAACTCGATCCGCATGGCGTTCGAAGATGTCAATGCAAAAGGCGGCATCAACGGGCGCAAGATCCGCTTCATCGTCGAGGACATGGAGTACCTGGTCCCCAAGGCCGTGCAAGCCATGAACAAGCTGGTGAACCGCGACAACATCTTCTTGTCGATCAGCAGTGGCGGCACACCTCAAATGGACGCGGTGCTGCCGATGATGATCGAGAAAGGCGTGCCTAGTGTATTTCCGCTGACTTGCGCGCGGTCGATGTACTTGCCGCTGAGCCCGTACAAATATGGCCAGTTCTCGTCGGTACTACGACCAGATGCGCGCCTGCGTGAAATACTTCGCCGAGACGAAGGGCAGGAAGGTGTTCGGGTCAATGTACGAGGACACCGACTTCGGCAAGGACATCCATGCCGGCGTCGTAGACCAGGTGGCCGCGATGAAGCTGAAGCTTGGGGCCGTCGCAACGTTCAGTCCGACTGCTACCGACTTCAACGCGCACGTCAGCCGTATCAAGGATGGCGGTTGCGATTTCGTCTGCATGGGCACGATCGTCAAGGACACGATCATCATCCTGCAGACGGCGCGCAAGATGGGCTGGGATGTGGAGTTCTGCGGCCAGTTCGCCAGCTATTCGACCGCCGTTGCCGAAGCTCCCGGGGAACCGGCGGAAGGTTTCTATTCGATGTCGCCGGGAGTTTACGCCTACCCCGACGATCCGAGGCCGGCGGTGCGTGACGTCACCACCCGCTACAAGCAGCGCTTCGGAATCGACATCAATTACCTGGGTGAGGCCGGCTATGCGGCCGCCTCCTGCCTGATCGACGTTCTGCAGCGGGCAGGACGCGATCTGACGTTGGACACGCTCCAGAAGTCGATGGAGAGCATCAAGGACTGGCGCGACATGTTCGGCGGCCCGCCGCTGACGATTACGCCCGCCGACCACCATGCCTCGACGCAGTCGTTCCTGTCGGTGGTGAAGAAGACGCGGTGGACGCCGGTGGTGGCCGAGCCGCTGGGTTATTGAAGGGCGCTATGCGGAAGTTCCAAGGGCCCGCGGGCACGCTCACCCGCATCGTTGTCGAGAGCCGGTCACTGAGCGGCAATCTGCTGGGTGATCCCAGTACGCGGGCAGTCGACGTCTACATCCCTGCGGGAGAAACCGGGCGTGGATTGCCGTTGCTGGTCGATCTGGTCGGCTTCACGTCCAGCGGGCTGTCCCATACCAACTGGGTTGGCTTTCGGGAGAACGTGCCGGAGCGGCTCGACCGGCTGATCGGCGAACAACACATGCCGCCGGCCGTTGTCGCTTTTCCGGACTGCTTCACCCGCCTCGGTGGCAACCAGTACGTCAATTCGACGGCGATGGGCGCGTGGGAAGACTTTTTGCTGCAGGAGATGCTGCCGGCCGTCGAGACGCGCTTCGGCTGTGGCGGCAGTGGGCGCCGCGGCGTGTTTGGCAAGAGCTCGGGCGGATATGGCGCGATCACCCACGCACTGCGCCATTCCGACATCTGGTCGGCGGCCGCCTGCCACTCAGGCGATATGGCGTTCGAGATCTGCTACCTACCCGACATGCCAGCGGTCCTCCGGTCGATTGCACGCGTCGACAATTCGATCGAGCGGTGGTGGACGGAGTTCGAGACCTCAAGGAAGCAACCGGACAACTCCTTCAAGGTGATGAACGCGCTGGCGATGGCGGCCAGCTATGATCCCGACCCAACGCAATTCCTCGGCATGCGGCTTCCGGTGACATTCGACGTCTGCGAGATCATCGAGGACCGATGGGCCAACTGGTTACGGCACGATCCGGTCGTGGCACTCGACAGCCAGGCCGATAATCTCCGCCGGTTGAAGGCGCTGTACATCGATTGCGGAACGAGCGACCAGTTCAATCTGCTGTATGGCGCGCGACGCTTCGTGAAGCGTCTCCAGGCATACGGCATCGCTCACCGCTATGAAGAGTTCGCGGACAACCACACCGGCGTCGACTACCGCATGGATGAAAGCCTGCCGTTCCTCGTGCAGGCACTCACCGCCTGATCGGCACGTTAGGGATTGCGCCGCGCGAACGACACCGGATAGGCGGCCCCGCGCAGTTCGATGAGCGGATCGTCCGAGGCTTCGATCCCGTCGGTGAGCGCGGTCGGCAGGAACAACAGCTTCTTCTGCGCTTCGCTGCTGTCCTGCGCGAGACGGGTGATGGTGATGACGCCGAGGTCGATGATGCCCCTCGTGTCCGGCCAGGCCTTCGTCGGATCGCGTGTGGGATCGCCGGAGCCCGCCACCTGCACCTTGAGATGGAACGTTATCGGGCCGCGCTTCAGCCGCTGTTTGAGTTCGGTCGACAGGAAATCGGGCGCGCGCTTCGCGGCATCGGCGGGCGAAATGTGCACCACGCGGTTCGGCACCGCCTGATAGCGCACTGCCTGCCGCTTGCCTGATTTGTTGACGAAGATGAAGGCGTCGACGCCGTAGTACTCCTCGTCGGCGTAACTGTCAGGTGTGGCCACGGTGGCGGAAGCGGCGCCCACGGATGGATGGGCCGCGGCGAACTCGTCGAGCTTCGTCGGCTTGGGCGCGCCGGGCGGACTTGCGGCAATTGCCAGGAACAGGTCGCGGAACTCTTCGCCCGTCGCCACGAGGAAGAACTTCAGCGAGTTGATCACCATGTCGGTCTCGCTGCCGTCTGGCAGGTGGTACTTGATCGCCATGCCGTGCGGGTTCGCGTCGGCGGCACCGTCGGGCAGGTTCGGCACGCCAGTCGAATCAGAGAACCGCACGGTCACCGGGATCGTGGCGCCGCTGAAGATCGCCGCCTTGCTCAACGACGCTGCAGCCGACGACGCCTTGAATGTGCCTTCGGTCACGATGCCCTTGGCGTGGTTGGCGCGAAAGCCCGGATGCACGCCGAACGCCTTGTTGAGGGCATCGACGATCTGGACTTCGAGCGGCTGGTCATCGGCCATGGCAACACCGGAGGTCGTGAAGGCAAGCATGGTCAACGCTGTGGCGAAGGATCGTAGCTTCATCATGGCTCCTCAACGAATGGTCGAAAACAGCGCCGATCAGTGGCGCTCACGGTAGCATCCTATCGCTTTCGCGGCCTGCATAGCCCCGGGCGTCATCGGCGTTGCGATGGGACTGGGCTCGGCAACGGCAACAGGAACGGAACGCCTTGACTTCCTGGGCACGGTCTGGCTGATCAACCTGCTGCATGCACAGGCCGCGCCGCGCTGTGGCGCGAGGAACCGAGCAGGAAAATCCCGCTAGTCACCCGCGATGGCGAACGACCGAAGCTGCGCCGACTGATGCGGGTGTTGCCCGAGTCTCCGGAAAAGGCAATCGACCGAAAGCACTTTCCCGATCCGCTGCTTAAACACTGATCATGCCGCGATCGGGGAACGGGGTCCCCTATTTCATAAACCATTGCCCTACGGCGGCATAATGTCGTAGATGTATCGGACGATATTCCGGACAAACCGCTGATGGCGAAGTCCGTCCGTAAATGTTCGTTCATGAAAGCCGTCCGACCTCCTGCCAAAGGCGCCGTCTTGGGCTACAGCCGCGTGTGTCGCCGAACATGTGGCCGGCCGCGGACTGATCGTAGGCAACCGGCCTCATAGCGGACACGAATTCTCGTCGCCACCGCCAACGCTTCGCGTTCGTGACCTGACGCGTGTGCACCATGGAGGACGCAAATGCCAATTCTCGCCACCCTTATCAACTTCAACGGCACCGACGGGTCATTCCCAGAATCCGATCTGCTGGCCGACGCCGCCGGAAACCTGTTCGGTACGACAGACACAGGTGGGACGAACGGCGACGGCACGGTGTTTGAGATCGCCAAGGTCGACGGCATCTACGCCAGCACACCGACCACACTGGTCGACTTCAACGGCATCAATGGGGTGTACCCTGAAGCCGGTCTGATAGCCGACGCCGCCGGAAACCTGTTCGGCACGACTGGGTTCGGTGGGACGAACGGCGACGGCACGGTGTTTGAGATCGCCAAGGTCGACGGCACCTACGCCAGTACGCCGACCACGCTGGTCAGCTTTAACGGCATCAATGGGATAACCCCTGCGGGCGATCTGCTGGCCGATGCCGCCGGGAACCTGTTCGGCACGACAATAAGGGGTGGGACGAACGTCAACGACGGCACGGTATTTGAGATCGCCAAGGTCGACGGTACCTACGCCACTACGCCGACCACGCTGATCAACTTCAAAATCGGCATCAATGGAGCAAATCCAATTGCCGGGCTTATAGCCGATGCTGCTGGGAACCTTTTTGGCACGACATCGGGACGCGGGGGGATCAACAGCGCCACGGTGTTTGAGATCGCGAAGGTCGACGGCACCTACGCCAGCATGCCGACCACACTGGTCAGCTTTAACGATGGGTTAGTCGTCCCTTTTGCCGGTCTGATAGCCGACGCCGCCGGGAACCTGATCGGCACGACAGAATTGGGTGGGGTGAGCGGCGACGGCATGGTGTTCGAGATTGCTAAGGTCGGGGGCAGTTACGCCAGCACGCCGACTACATTGGTCAGCTTTAACGGCGCCAACGGGGCCGACCTGACCGCCAGTCTGATAGCCGATGCCGCCGGGAACCTGTTCGGCACGACATTACAGGGCGGCATGAACGGCGCTGGCACGGTGTTTGAGGTCGCCAAGGTCGACGACACCTACGCCAGCACGCCGACCACACTGGTCAGCTTCAACGGCGCCAACGGGACCGGCCCGCTCGCCGGTCTGACAGCCGATGCCGCTGGGAACCTGTTCGGTACGACAGCAAGGGGTGGGACGAACGGCGACGGCACAGTGTTCGAACTTGTCGCCTGCTATCGGGCGGGCACCCGCATCCTGACCGCTTCCGGCGAAATGCCGATCGAGACGCTGGCGATCGGCGACCTGGTCATCACACGTCGCGGTCAGGCAAGACCGATCAGGTGGATCGGCCGGCGCAGTTATACCGGTGCCTTCGCTGCATCCAATCAGAACCTGTCGCCGGTGCTGATCCGCGCCGGCGCGTTGGCGGACGATGTGCCGCGGCGCGATCTTTATGTATCGCCTGAGCACGCGCTCTATCTCGACGATGTGCTTGTGCCGGCCCGCGAATTGGTGAACGGCGTCAGCGTTGTGACGACGGACCGGATCGACCCGATCCACTACTTCCACATCGAGTTGGCCACGCATGACGTGATCTATGCCGAGGGCGCCGCGGCCGAGACATATATCGATTGCGACAACCGAGGGATGTTCCACAACGCATCCGAGGCGCTGGAACTCTATCCAGACGCCGTCACGCCAAAGTGGGCGTTCTGTGCCCCGGTCGTCGAGGTCGGCGAGCACCTTGCGGCGATCCAGCGTCGGCTGCGGGTGCGCGCCGAGCAGATGGGCTGGATCATTCCGCAGGACGGACCGCAGCGCGGATTTGTGGAGATTGCCGACCGCCAGTCGATTGCGGGCTGGGCATTGCTGGAGTCGCATCCCGATGTGCCGGTGCGGCTTGAGGTCGTGGACAACGGCGTGGTGATCGCCGAAGTGCTCGCCAAGCGCTACCGCCACGATCTCGAAGCGGCGGGCATCGGCGATGGCCGCCACGCATTCCAGCTCGAACTTGCGCAGCCTCTCGATCCATGCGTGGAACATGAGATCATCGTGCGGCGCGCGGCGGATGGCCGCGAGTTGGAGGGGTGCCCCGTCAGGATCGCACCGGCGCGGTCATTGGACAACACAGTCGGCGCGGAGCTCTCCGCCACGTTGAAGAAACTCGCAGCGCGCGTCGAGACGCCAGCCGAAGCAGACACTTTGCTGCATCTGCTGCTGGATGCGACCGAGCAGATGCGCCAGGCCCACGCCGGCTCGATCGGGCGCCGGCGGCCGGCCCGGCAGTCGCGACGTGGCGGCGACACGCTGCCGGGCAAGTGCGCACTGGTCATTGATAGCGAGTGGCCGCGACCGGATCGCGATGCCGGCTCGCAGGCGATCACCAGCCATATCCGTTGTCTGCAACAGCTTGGCTGGCACGTGGAGTTCGTTGCTACCGATATGGTATCGGACGACGCGTCGTCCCGGCTGGCGGATAGCGGTATCATCTGCCATGTGTCGCCTGCGGTGTCATCGGTGGAGGAGGTGCTTCGTCGGCAGGCGCGGAAATTCGACCTTGTCTATCTTCATCGCGCCCAGAACGCGCTGGCCTATGCAGGGCTGGCGCGCGAGCATCAACCTCAGGCGCGACTGATCTACAGTGTGGCGGATCTGCACTTCCTCCGCGTTGCCCGCCAGGCGGAGGTCGAAGCACGTCCGGAGCTTGCCCGCAACGCTGCGGCGCTGTGCCGGCGCGAGATGTTCGCCATGCAATTGGTCGACTCAGTGATCACGCACTCCACGCATGAGGCTGCCTTGCTTGGGCGAATCGCACCAGGGCTCGCGGTGCGCGTCGTGCCGTGGGCAATTGCGCCAAGCCCGCAGGCGCCATTGTGGGCGGAGCGCTCCGGTATGGCGTTCGTCGCCAATTTCCGCCACGCGCCGAATTTGGACGCGGCACATTGGCTGGTGCACAGCGTGCTGCCGCTGGTGTGGCAGCGCAATGCCGCGGTCTCCTGTCTGATCGTAGGCGCGGACATGCCGCCGCGGCTCGCCGGCACCATGACCGATCCTCGCGTGCGGTTGCTGGGGCACGTGGATGATCTTTCGCAGATCTATGGCCGGGTCCGTTTGGCGATCGCGCCATTGCGTTCAGGGGCCGGCATCAAGGGGAAGGTGCTCGAGGCTTTCGCAGCCGGACTGCCCTGCGTCATGACGCCGGTCGCCGCCGAAGGACTGCCTTTGCCGGACGCGCTGATCGATCTGGTTGCCGACGATGCGGAGGCTCTGGCGGCACTGATCTGCCGGTTGCATGAAGATGCTGATTACAGTGCCCGTCACGGCCACGCGGGCGTGTCCATGATATGCCGGCATTTCAGCGAAGCGCATGTCCGCAGTGCGCTCGCCGCAGCGGTAGATCCGACTGGCCCGCCCAATTGGCGGGTGACCAGACAGGTCGCATGCGGCGTAAGTTCCTAACAGGCCATGCGCCATCGTCTCCTTGACAGAGAATTGAGACGCTGGTGAGCCTGCCCGACCTCACCCCACAATGTTCTTCGGCACTTCCCTGAACGGCCGGTCATTGTCCGTCCGAGGCTCCTTCGGCATTCCCAGCACCCGCTCCGAGATGATGTTGCGCTGGATCTCGTCTGTTCCGCCGGCGATCGACCCCGCCGGCACGCTGACAAGAATCTCCGCGATCAGCCCCTCCATCGGCCCGTCCTCGCCGGTCAGCATCGCGTCGGCCCCGCTGAGCAGCGTGTGAACCCGTGCCGCCGCGCGCGCCACGTGGCTGGAGACAAGCTTCCCCAAGGACCCCTCGGGTCCCTGCGGGCGACCCTGCATCTGCGCGGCCCGAGCGCGCCGCGCGGTCCATTCCGCCGCTTTCGACATGCAGAGCAGCTTCGCGATTTCTTGCCGCACCACTGGATCGTCGGCGCGCCCGGTTGCCTTCGCCCGTTCCAGCACCAGATCCACCCGTCCCGCCCGCTGCGGATACCACTTGTAAGGCTCCATGACGGTGGCGATTTCGGCCCGCTCCTCCTCGTAGACACGGCCTGGCCGGTCCGACGCCATCCCCCAGGTGCGGATGCCGTCCGCGCCGCGGCGCTCATGCATCAGCGTCGTCGTCGCCACCGCCCAGCCGCGGCCGACGTCGCCGACAAGGCTCTCAGGCGGCACCTCGGCGTCGCTGAAAAACACCTGATTGAACGACGCGTATCCGTTCATCTGACGCAATGGGTGCACCTGAACGCCAGGTTGGTGGATGTCGAGCACGAAATACGACAGCCCCTGATGCTTCGGCAGGTTCCAGTCGGTGCGTGCCAGCAGCAGTCCCCAGTCGGCGTGATGCGCACTCGTCGTCCACACCTTCTGCCCGTTGATCACCCAGCGGTTGCCCTTGAACTCGGCCCGCGTCGTGGCGCCGGCGAGATCGGATCCGGAGCCCGGTTCGCTGAACAGCTGGCACCAGGTGTCCTCGCCAGTCAGGCTGCGGCGCAGGAATTTCTGTTTCTGCGCGTCCGACCCATGCACGAGCAGTGTCGCCGCCGCGAGCCTTCGGATGCCGGTCTTGGCGACGCCGACCGCGCCGATCCGCTGCATCTCCTCCTCGACCACCATCTCGAGCGCCACAGGCAGTTCCCGGCCGAACCAGTCCTTCGGCCAGGACGGCACGCCCCAGCCGGAATCGATCAGCCTGTTGCGCCACTCCACCAGACCCAGATCGGGATTGAAGTTTGCCTCCAACCAGGCGCGCACTTCGGCGCGGACGGAGGTCTCAGTTGTTTCGCTCATCATTCCCTCCGCTCAAACGCCCCACGCCCGCATCATCAGCTCGCGATGATACGTCGGATCGCCGAGGAACACCTCGGAGCTCTTCGCGCGCTTGAACCACAGGTGAGTGTCGTTGTCCCAGGTGAAGCCGATGCCGCCATGGATCTGGATCGTGTGTATCGCTGTCTGCATATACGCCTCCGACGCAGTCGCCTTCGCGAGCGACGCCAGTGCCGGCAGTTCGGCATCATCCTCTGCGGCGGCCGACGCAGCGGCATAGGCAGCCGACTTGGCCAACTCGACATCGACCAGCATGTCGGCCTGTTTGTGCTTCATCGACTGAAACGAGGCGATGGCGCGGCCGAACTGCACCCGCAGGTTGGCATAGTCGAGCGCCGACTGGCGCAGCCTCTCGGCGCCGCCGACCATCTCGTTCGCGAGGCACACCGCGGCCTGCATCATCGTCCGTGCGACGGGGGCCGCGCCGCCGCCCTCCTCGCCCAGCAGGTCGGCCTCGACCGAGCGGAACTCCAGCCGCGCCTGCTTGCGCGTCGGGTCCATCACCTTCAGTGCGCGCCTGGTCAGGCCGGGCGCATCGCCAGGTACGGTGAAGAACGATAGCCCCTTGTCGCCGGCCGCGACCACGACGATCAGGTCCGCCGTGTGGCCGTCGAGCACGAAGCTCTTCACCCCGTCGAGCCGGAATTTTTCTCCGGCTGCCGTCGCCGTCATCTCGACGCCCGCCGCGTCCCATCGGCCGTTCGGCTCGGTGAAGGCCAGCGTGGCGATGGTGTCGCCGGAGGCGATGTCCGGCAGCAGCGCGCGCTTCTGTGCCTCGCTGCCGGCATTCATGATCGCGGTCGCGGCGAGCACCGTGGAGGCGAAATAGGGGGCGCAGAGCAGCGCTCGGCCCATCTCCTCCAGCACGATGCCGAGTTCGACGAAGCCAAAGCCCTGGCCGCCATAGGCCTCTGGGATGTGCACGGCGGTGAGGCCAAGCTGCTGGTTGAGCTCACGCCAGCTCTCGCGCTCCCAGCCCGCGTCGGTCTCCATCAACCGCCGCACCACCGTCGGCGGCGACTTCTCCTCGAGGAAGCGACGCAGCACCGACCGGAACTCTTCCTGCTCGCTGGTGAAGCTGAACTGCATGCGGTTTCCTCTCGGCCACAATTGTCCCGCCGGCAACTTGACGGCGGAGTGCCACTTTCTGCAATCCTTCGGACTGGGAGGATCCACGATGCTGTTCACCTGTCTACCGGAAGGGGCGCGAATCCCCGGACGCTTTCCAGGACCCGCGCATGCCCGCGGCAAATGGTTCACGCTCGACATCCATTGCCACGTGACGAGCCTCAAGGCGGCGGCGATGGTCGAGGGCAATGAGGCGGTCTCGCGCTGGTTCCTCGAAACGCAGGCGAACGCGCGCAGCCAGGACGTGAACCGGCAGAACGGCGTAAGGACTCGGACGCAGGGGACGTCGCCGGAGCAGCGCGTCGCCGACATGGACCTGATGGGCATCGACATCCAGGCGATCTCGCCGGCGCCGCGGCAGACCTACTACGGCGCCGATCCCGACCTGGGGCTGGCCACCGCACGCACGATCAACGACGAGATCGCCGATATCGTCGGCCGGCATCCCGACCGCTTCACTGGTCTCGGCACGATCCCGCTGCAGGCACCGGAACAGGCGATTGCCGAACTGGAGCGGCTGCACAGATCACTCGGCATGCGCGGCATCGAGATCATGACTCATGTGGCCGGCGAGGACCTCTCGGCTGAACGCTTCCGCAAGGTGTTCCGCCGGATCGAGGAGCTGGGGCTGCTGGTGTTCATGCATCCCGACGGTTTCACCGAGGCGCGGCGGTTCAAGGATCATTACTTCGCCAACGTAATTGGCAATCCGCTCGATACGACGGTGGCGCTGCATCACCTGATCTTTGGCGGCGTGCTGGATGACTGCCCCGGACTGAAGCTGGTGGCGGCGCATGGCGGCGGGTATCTGCCGGCCTACGCGGGCCGCATTGATCACGCGGCGTCGGCCCGGCCCGATACCGGCGAGAAGCTGAAGGAGATGCCGGGCACTTACCTGCGGCGGCTGTACTTCAATTCGCTGGTATATACGCATTCGCAGCTGGAGTACCTCGTGGCGCAGTTCGGCGCCGACCATATTCTGGTGGGCACCGACTACCCGGCGGACATGGGCGAGACCGATCCGGTGGGCTTTATTGAAGGCGCACCGGGGCTCGATGACGCGACACGACGAGCGATCCTGGGCGGTAACGCGGCGCGGCTCCTGGGTATCGAGGTGCCGCGCCGCCAATAGCGCTATGCCGGCGTGTGCTGCGACAGGAACTGCATGACGCGGGCTCCGGCTGATGTCAGAGCCGCGCCTGTCTTCCACTCCTGGATGAACTCGCAGTTTGGCAGCAGTTTCGAGAGTTCCTCGGAGATGGGGTAGGGGTGCGCCTCGTCATTCCCGGCCAGCACAAGGCACGGGGTGCGGACGGTCGATACGAATGCGCGATCCACACAGTAGACGAAGCCGCGGCGGTAGAGGTTCTGATAGAACGCATCCATCACTGGCGGCGTCGCCTCCGGGTGTTCCTTGAGTGACGCCGCCCAGGCATCGAAGCGGGCAGGGCGGCCAGGCGGCATCTCGCCCACACGTCCGATCGGCTGCGCGAGCACAGCAGAAGCGATGCGTTCGGGCTGAGCCTTGATGAGGTTCAGAATGAACGACCCGCCGATGCACTGACCGTACAGATGGCACCTGTCGATGCGAAGATGATCGAGCAGTGCGATGTGGTCCGCGGTGTACGCATCCCACCCGTCCTGCGCAGCGATCGGGGCGTACGACTGACCGCCGGCATTCCGCTGATCCATCGCGATGACGCGGAACTTCGCAGCGAATTCGGTTGTGGGGTTGATCGGTGCCATGGCCTGGTTCCAGACATCGATCACCGACTGAAGGCCGGCCGGGGCGAAGGTCAGGATGGGGAAACCCTGGCCGAACTCCTCGTAGTAGATATTGGCGCGCTGATGCTGAAAACTCGGCATGTCCGTATCCTCCTTTAGTCTTAGGGCTCGCGGCCGGATAAACGAATCACATGCAGGCACGGTTCGTGTCCATCGTCATGGCGTGGCTTGGCCTCGCCATCCACGTCTTTGCAGTCTGCAGCAAGGAAAGACGTGGATGGCCGGGCCAAGCCCCTGCTGTCCGGCACATTTTATGCTTGGCGAAACGTACACTACATTGATTCCACTGCGGAAGCGACGTTCCCCAACGTTGTCCACCGCAGCGGAACCAATGTCATGCGTCATCAGGCTACCTTGTTCGAGCAGGCTGTCCAGCGCTTTCCGTGGCATCGCTTCGACCACCACGTCCGCCGGCATGGGGCCGACGACGACCAGCGCGGTTTCAACGCGCGCATGCATTTCTCGCCCTGCTGGGCGGCGCACTCGGCGGCCACCAGGGCTTGCGCCCGCTGATCGCCGCACTTGCGCCGAACAGTGGCGCCTTGCGCCTGCTCGGTGGCAAGGCACCCGCTCGTTCGACGCTGGCCGACGCCAATCGCACCCGGCCGGCCGAGCTGTTCAGCGATCTGTTGCAGGAGCTGATCGGCCATCTCCACCGATCCACCCGTCGCGCCGTCAGGGCCGCCGTGCGGCTGATCGATGCGACCTACATGGATTGCGGCAAGCGCATGCAACGCTGGCTCGGCCTGCACCAAGGCAAGGCCGCCGCCAAGCTGCACGTGGTCTATGACCCGAGAGCGTAGAAGCCGGTGTTCTTCGCCGTCACACCGGCTCGCATCAATGACATAGCCGCCGCCAAGGACCTGATGCCAATCGAGCCGGGACAACCTATGTGTTCGATCTCGGTTACTACGACTTTGCCTGGTGGGCGGCACTCGCCGCTGCCGACTGCATCTTTGTCACTCGGCTGAAGTGCAACACCTTGCTGCGCAAATGCCAGCCGCGCGCGGTGGCGCCCGGCGGATGCGTACGGCAAGCCCGGCCATGACGGTGGGGCGGATCACTGCGCCAGTCGAAGAGTTTATTGTTCCGCAGAAGCTTATGGCAACTCTCACTCTGGGCGACTGATAGCTCCGTCAATCCGTCATGGCCGGCTACAATTTGCCGACGCCGGCGCGGGCGCAGTCCTCGTCCTGTTGAGAGGTGCCGCCGCCGACACCGCAGGCTCCTTCGATGGCACCTTCGCGCAAGATCGGCACGGCCCCTTGCCCCATGATCATGTGGCCGCCCTCGGCCGCGGCAATACCGGCGGGGGTCGGTTGATTTGCACGCTCGGACAGCTCGCCGCTTGGACGACCGAACGCGGCCGACGCAACGGCCTTGCCCTGACTGCCGTAAGCGCTCGCCCAGATGGCGTTGTTCATGCGCTGGAACGCAACCAGTCGGCCACCGGCATCACAGACCGCGACACTAATGCGGATATTGAGTTCTCTCGCTTTCGCGATTGCGCCATCGATAACGCGGTTGGCCTCTTCCAGTGTGAGAGCCATTGTTGATTCTCCCCTGTGCTTCGTCGCTTGGAGGGCACAGCCTTGTGTTGGCTGTGCCCTGATGCCCGCGCTTAGTTCTGATGTTGCGCGCGGTAGTAGGAATTGCGCAGGATCCGGCCTGGCAGTGCGCCGCAGTGCTTGCCGTTCTCCAGCAGCACCTGGCCGTTGACAACAGTCATGTGGATGCCCTGCGCCGGTTCGCGAATGCGCATGGCACCGGTCGGGAAGTCGTGCACAACCTCGTGCGGCAGCGGGCGCACGGTGTCGGGATCGAACACCACGATGTCCGCTACCATGCCGGGCTGCAGCAGGCCGCGATCGTGCAGCCCGAAGACCGAAGCCGACTCGAATGTCAGCCGCCGCACTGCCGACTCGAGTGACATGATCTTTCGCTCGCGCACCCACTCGCTGAGCAGGCGGGTGCTGAAGCCGAAGCCGCTCTGGAACTGCACGTGCGCGCCGCCGTCCGACAGGCCGATGATTGCGTTCGGATAGTTCAGGATCTTCGCAACGGCCTCATCATCGACGTTGTTCTCGCCATGCAGGAACGCCGTGTCGAGATTCTCCTCGACGACGAGGTCGAGGAAGGCGTCGATGATGCCTTTTCCCTGTGCCTTGGCAATCTGGCCGACTGTCATGCCCTCGAGGCTTTTGTTCTTCGGCAGCACCGCCTGCTGAACGGTCATGTAGTCCCACCACGTGCGGCAGATTCCCGGAGGCATGGTGTCGACCTTGAACTCGACTGCTTCCTTGTGGAGCTTCTTGCGGACCGCCGGATCGCTGTAGGCGCGCAGCTTCTCGTCATCCGACGCGAGCAGGATCGGATGCCATGTCGGCAGGCCGCGGAAGGTTTGCGTGTTGCGCATCGTGAAGAAGTCGGTGATGCGGTTCGGCGTGCATGTCGGATAGGCGCGGATGCCCTTGGCGATCGTCGCATCGACGTGAGCGATCTGCTCCTTCCACTCGTTGGGACGGCGCATGGATTGGTTGAGGTTGTTGTAGACGACGGGACGGCCGGTCGCCTCGGACAGCCGGCTCATCAGGCTGTTCTTCATCTCGGCGCCGTTGCCGCCACCGCTCTGGATCACACCGGTGCCGAGTTCGCGCAGCACATCGCAGAGCGCGAACATCTCCTTCTCGTCGGCCCAGAGCGCCGGAAGGTGAACGCCCTGCGGATCGTAGTGGCCCTGATTGCGCGAGACCGAGAGGCCAAGTGCGCCGGCGCGTATGGCGTCGCGCACGATGTCCTGCATCGCCGTGATCTCGGCATCGGTCGCCGCGCGCTTCTGGCACTCGTCGCCCATCACGTAGTAGCGGACCGCGGTGTGGCCGATAAAAGTACCGGCATTGACCCCGAGATTGCGGTCGAGCTTGTCCATGTACTGCGGCATCGTCTCCCAACTGAAATCGACGGTGCGCAACACCTCCATCGGAATCGCTTCGACGTAGGACAGGAATTCGGCCAGCCTGTCCGACTTGCCGGGGCGCACCGGCGCCAGCGACAGCGAGCAATTGCCGAAGATCACCGTGGTGGCGCCGTGGTCGCATGAATAGGAGCACAGCGGGTCCCAGGTCACCTGGGCGTCGTAGTGGCAGTGATTGTCGATGAAGCCGGGCGCCACCGCGGCTCCCTGTGCGTCCACGACGCGGGATGCCGATCCGCTCAGTTTGCCGATCTCGGCAATCTTGCCGTCCTTCACCGCGACATCGCCACGGAATGCCGGCATACCAGAACCGTCTACGATAAGGCCATTGCGGATCAACAGATCGTACGTCATCGGCTTTCTCCTCCCAACGAACAAGTTGCGTTTTGCCAAGTGTAGCGCACGCAGGCGGCCGCGGATACCCTGGGTCAGTCGTCAGGAGACAGCCCCATGCGAATTGGCCTGTTCTATCAGATCCAGGTTCCCAAACCTTGGACCGCATCGAGTGAATCTGAGCGTATATACGAGGCACTGGAACAGATACCGTTTGCGGAAGAGCAGGGCTTCGAGAGCGTTTGGTTCTCGGAGCATCACTTCCGCCCCGTATGGTCGCACAACAGCGCACCGGACCTTACGCTCGCGGCAGTCAGTCAACGCACCAGCCGCATCCGTCTCGGCATCGGCGTGGTGCTGGCTCCTATCCATCACCCGCTGCACGTCGCGGCACGCATGGCGACGCTCGATATCCTGAGTCATGGGCGGGTGGACGTCGGCCTGGGCCGCACCGGCTATCCCTACCAGCTCACCCCGTACGGATCGGACCTGCACGACACACGCGGCATGTGGCAGGAGTTCGCCGACGTGCTGCCACGCATCTGGACACAGGAGACCATCTCGTATCAGGGAACCTACTTTCAGATTCCCCCTCGGGAGGTTCTCCCCAAGCCTGTACAGCGCCCGCACCCTCCACTGTGGTCGGCCTGCGGCAGCGACGAGACGGCGCGACTGACGGGAAGCCTGGGAATGGGCGGGCTGTTCGGCAGCGAAGGAGGCCCGGGTCGCGTTGAACAGCTGATGGCGCTGTATCAGGACGCGCTACAGACGGCATCGAGCGATCTGGGCGGCCCCACACGGCGTGCCGCACTGATGACCGCAGGCTACTGCCACGAGGATCCGCGCGTCGTGGCGGAACGCGGCACCGAACTCGTCGGCTGGTACATTGAGCAGCAGCGCGAGCGCGCACGCCTGGTGTGGCGCGACTATGATCCGAACACGGTGCCGCCGGACTATAAGGGCTACTACGCGCGCGATCAGCGTCTCGCCAGCGGGCCGCATCCAGGGGAGCCAACGCCACACGAGGTGCGCGAGCAAGGCACGTCATTCTGCGTCGGCACGCCGGCGGAGTGCATCCGGTTTCTCGAACTGTACGAAGCGCTGGGCATCGAGGAGGTGATTCTGCTGTGCGCCATCGGGCCGGCGCAGCATCAAGAGGTTCTCCACACCCTTCGTTTGTTCGGGGAGCAGGTGATCCCGCATTTCCAGGCCAAGGAGTCGCGTGCAGCGATGGCGCAACAACCGGCATAAGCAAGAAGGAGAAACGCCGCGATGATCGTCGATGCGCAGATCCATATCTTCGATGCAGCTCAGCGCTGACTATCGTCCTCCATCAGCACCACGTGCAGCCGCCGCGGGCCGTGCGCGCCAAGTTCCAGCGTCTGCTCGATGTCCGCTGAGCGCGACGGTCCGGTCACCAGCATGATATTGCGGGGCATAGTGCCGAATTCAGATCGCAGGATGTCCCACGCTTCTTCGTAGGCGCCGACCAGTCGGGAGACGCGCAGCAGAACGATCGCAGTATCGGCCAGTAGGTTCAGTGTCGTGGGGGTCTGCGGCGCGGAGGGCAGCATCAGCGTGCCGGTCTCCGCGATGCCGGCGAAGGCATGCTGCAGGCTGACCATGTCGGACGCTTCGGCGCGGCCTTCACGCAGCCGCAGCAATGGGCGCGTCGCCCAGGGGATCGCCTGCAGCTCCGGATGCGGTGCCATCACGATGTCCGTCGGCAGGTTCTGCGAGGCGAGATAGGTGGCGATCGCCTCAGGCACTGCGTCGAGATCGGGCACGCGCGCAACGCTGCCGAATTCCTTCTCCACGTTGGCGACGAACAGCGCCACCTGTTCGCTGTGCGGTAAGCGTGAGCGCGCCGGGATCAGATGCCGCGGATGCGACGCGAGGCGGCCGCGCAGCATCGCCGCCTGGTCATCGGGCAGCGCACCGCGGCGCAGTCCGCGACGGATCGCCGACAGCACCGCGTCCTTGCTCAACGCACGCGTCCGGCGCGCTGCTCGCGGGCGTAGCGGGCGAAGAACGTGCCGCCTTCCGGCGCGGGCAGGTCGCGCCCGTCGGTCCAGCCGCTGGCGAAAGGCAGTTTGCGGAAGCGTCCGTGTTTGCGGCCGATCAGTCCCAACGTCCAGACCGCGGCGCGCGCTGCCAAGCGATACAGCGATGGGCGGCGCGCGAAGAATGCCCATAGCGCCAGGTTGGTGCGCACGACAGGAGGAGTCAGGTGGCGTTCGAACTCGCGTTCGCGCCAGTGGCGCATCAGCTTGGGGAGAGGAATTTTCACTGGGCAGACGCTCTCGCACTTGCCGCAGAACGTGGAGGCGTTGGGTAGATGGCCTGCCTCGGTCACACCGATCAGTGACGGCGTCAGCACAGCGCCCATCGGGCCGGGATACACCCAGCCATAGGCGTGACCGCCGACCGCGCCGTACACCGGGCAGTGGTTCATGCACGCTGCACAGCGGATGCAGCGCAGCATCTCCTGGAAGTCGGTGCCCAGCATCGCCGAGCGGCCGTTGTCCACCAGAACGACGTGGTATTCGTCGGGCCCGTCCAGATCGCCGGGACGTCGCGCACCGGTGGAGAACGTGGTGTAGACGGAGAAATCCTGCCCTGTCGCGGATCGCGCGAGAACCCGCAGCAGCGATGTGCAGTCCTCGATCGTGGGCACCATCTTCTCGATGCTGGCCAGCACGATGTGCACGCGCGGCAGAGTCTGCGAAAGATCGCCGTTGCCCTCGTTGGTGACGATCACGCTGCTGCCGGTCTCGGCGATCAGGAAGTTCGCGCCAGTGATGCCGGCATCGGCGGCGAGGAATTTCTCGCGCAGCTTGCCGCGCGCCTCGGTCAGGATATCGCGACGTTCGCGGAATACGCGGTCGGACGGCAAGTCGGTATGTGATTTGCGGAAGCTCTCCTCCCAGTCCTCCCTGTTAAGGTGGAAGGCCGGCGCAATGATGTGGCTGGGCAGCTCGTGGCGAAGCTGGATGATGTATTCGCCGAGGTCGGTCTCGATCGGCGTGATGCCGTGGCGCTCCAGGTGATCGTTGATGCCCAGCTCTTCGCTGATCATAGACTTGCCCTTGGTGACAGTGCGCGCATCTGCGGTGCGGCATATCTCCAGGACCGCGGCGCGCGCCTCATCGGCGGTGGAACACCAGTGCACCTTGCCGCCGGCGGCGAGCACCTTCGCTTCCCATTCTTCCAGGTAGAAATCGAGATGCGCCAGCGTGTAGTTCTTGATGTCGCGCGCGATGTCGCGGAGCTGTTCGAATTCCGGCAGCGCGGCGACGGCGGCGGTGCGGCGTGCGATGAAGCTCGGGCCACTGCGGGCGAGAGCCTTCTGCAGCCCCGCATCGGCGATGGCGCGATGCGCATTCTCCTTGAAGGCGTGCGAAGTGGGGACGTGCATACCGGACCTGATCTTTTTCGCGTTGCAGACTAGAGCATTGTCGGCGTGGCTTGCGAAGCCTCCTCATTCGTCATTCCCGCGTGCGCGGGAATGACGGATGGAAGCTTGTGCGCGACGAAACAACGCCAGTTTCATCCGGGGGTACGACTCAGTCACAGGGTGCTCGTCGCTGCATTGCGAGTGCCACCCATGAACGGTACGCTCGCTTGCAGCGGACGGTTCAGCGCCCAACTCAGGAAAGGTCCGGCGGATGAGCAACGAATACCTGGTCCCGAAGACCATGAGAGCCTGGGTCCTCGGCGGGCCAGAGGAGCTGGCTCTGGTCGAAAAGCCGGTCCCTGAGCCCGGGCCAGCGGAAGTTCTGGTGAGGATCGACGCAGTTGCCATATGCGCGACCGACCTCGAGATCATCAGGCACGGCCTGCCGGCCTCGATCGAAGGCGAGCTGCCCTTCAACAAGGGCTACACGCCGGGTCATGAGTACATGGGGACGGTGGTTAAGCTGGGCCCGACCGTCGACGAATTCCAACTGGGCGATCGCATCGCGGTCGAAATCCATGCCGGATGCGGCCGTTGCGCACGCTGCCGCGAAGGCATGTACACTTCCTGCCTGAACTATGGTTTTCGCAGCAAGGGTCATCGCGCGAACGGGTTCAGCACTGACGGCGGGTTCGCGGAATATGCGGTGAACAACGTGAACACAATGGTTCATGTGCCGCACGACATGCCTGATGAAGAGGCAACACTGATCGTGACCGCCGGGACGGCAATGTATGGCCTCGATGTGTTGGGTGGTGTCATTGCCGGAGAAGGCGTTGTCGTGATCGGGCCTGGTCCGATCGGGCTCATGGGCGTCGGTGTTGCCAAGGCGTTGGGTGCGCAGCCGGTGATCCTAACCGGCACTCGAGAACGCCGGCTGGAGATGGGGAAACAGCTCGGTGCCGACGCCGTCGTCAACGTGAACAATGAAGATGCCGTGGCAGCGGTTCAGCGGATCACTGGCGGCAAGGGCGTGCAGTATGTCCTCGAATGTTCCGGTGCCGCGAACGCGCTGAATGAGGCGGCGCGGATGGTCAACCGCGGCGGCCGCATCTGCCTCGCGGCGTTTCCGCACGAGCCGGTTTCGGTCGATCTCGCCCACATTGTCCGCAACAACATTTACGTCTTCGGAATTCGCGGCGAGGGCAGGAGCGCGACGCACCGGGCCGCTGCGTTGATGGCGCAGAGGCGATTCGATGCGAAGCTGATCCACACCCACACGTTTCCACTCGGCGAGCTGCCCACAGCACTCAAGTATGCACGCGACCGCGTCGAAGATGCGATTAAGGTCGTCGTGAAGATGCGCGGAGACTGACTGACGGCGCGCGCGAGCTGCCGAGATCTTCCGTGGAGAGCGACGCCCTCAGGCCTCGTCCAACGACGCGTCAATTATCACCACGGCGGCCTTCAGAGGCGGAAGGTGATTCTGGACAACGTTCCACACCACGGTGTCCGAAATCCTGTGATATTCGTGCCGAAGCACATTGCCGATTCCAGTGATCTCAGACCACGGAATGTCGGGTTGTGTCGCCTGCAGCTCCATCGGAATACGGCGTGCTGCTTCGGAGATGATCTCGATGCCGCGTTGCACGCCGTGTCGCAGCAGCCAATCGTCAGCGAAGTCATCAAGGATCTTGCCGCTTACGGCTGCTTCGATACCGTCGATTGCCTCCAGAATGGCGCGAAGTGCAGGTCGAACCAGCCGTCGCATTAGAATATGCGCTCGGCCGATGCCTCGATCCGTTGACGCAGCAATGGGTCCAGGCTGTCACGGGTGGTCACGTCCACGGGCACGCCGAGCCGCTCTTCAAGCAGCTGCTTGATACCGACCAGTTCAATGAGGGAAAATCCGCCCTTCTGGTCGTAGTCAACGAAAAGATCGAGGTCGCTGGCTGCCTCAGCTTCATCACGCATCGTCGATCCGAAGAGGTACAACGACGTAGCCCCGAACGCCTTGACGGCGTCTCTCTGTTTCTTGAGCGCGGCGATCGCTTGCTGTTTTCGCATGGCCCCAGTTCAGCGGTCGAGTCATTCCCGCCCAACCCCCGCTCGTTGGCGGGGGAGGGGGAAGGACGACGTCAGGTCGAATAGTCGGAGAACCGTACGCCGCCATACCGCGCGCGATAGTCGGTGCGCACGTTGACGAGTGCCACCATGCCATCATCCACCTTCGCCTGCGCGCGTTCCAGCGCGGGGCGAATGTCCTCCGGCTTGGTCACATATTCGCCGTAGCCGCCCAGTGCCTCGCACATCTTGTCGTAGCGCGTGTAGCCGAGATCGCGGCCCGGCTTCTCGCGCGCCGGATCACCGGTCCAGCCGCCGTTGAGGCTGATCACGATCAGCAACGGGATCTTGTGCCGTATCGCGGTGTCCATCTCC
Source organism: uncultured Alphaproteobacteria bacterium (assembly GCA_963791495.1). Taxonomy (GTDB): domain Bacteria; phylum Pseudomonadota; class Alphaproteobacteria; order Acetobacterales; family Acetobacteraceae; genus JAMXLO01. The sequence goes on along the minus strand of CAWBST010000028.1, from coordinate 179,412 downwards.
ATCGCGTTCATGCCCATCGAGCCGTCGCCGTGCACCACGATCACCTGCTTGTCCGGGCACGCGACCTTGGCGCCGACGCCGAACGGCATGCCGACGCCCATCGTGCCGAACGGCCCCGAATTCAGCCGATGCCCCGGCGAGAATGTCGGCATCGTCTGACGTCCGAAGTTCAGCGTCTCCTGCCCATCGACGCATAGGATCGCGTCGCGCTTGGCGAAGTTCTTCACCTCCTCGAGCATGCGCACCGGATGGATGTCGCCATCCTCGGCGTACTTGTTCGCACCGGCCGCGGAGCGCTTCTGCGACTTGCCGTCGGCCAGCTTCTGACGCCACGCCTTGTAGCTGTCCTGCGTCACCTTGCCCTTGATGCCGTCGAGCAGTTGTCCCAGCACCATCTTGCAGTCGCCGACGATGGGAATGTCGACGCCGCGCGCCGCCGCGCCGATCTCCTCGGGATCGATGTCGATGCGCGCGATCTTCGCGTTGCCGCCGAACCGCGGCGGTGCGGCGTGGCCGATGATGTAGTTCATCCGCGTCCCGAGCACGATGATCAGATCGGCATCGGAGAACGCCGTGTTGCGCATCGTCAGGAACGAGCAGGGATGATCGTCCGGCACGACGCCGCGGCCCTGTGGCGTGGTGTAGAACGGGATGCCCGCTGCCTCGACGAAGGCCTGCATCTCAGCCCATGCGCGTGACCAGATCACGCCGGAACCCGACACGATCAGCGGCTGTTTCGCCTCCGCCAGCGCCTTCACCAGGGCGTTGACCTGGCGCGGATCGCCGAGCGGGCGGCTGTCCATCTTGCGTCCCGCAAAACTCCAGTCGACTAGGTTCTCGTCGATCTTCTGATACAGAATGTCGCCCGGCATATCGACGTAGACGGGACCCGGCTTGCCCGTCATCGCACGCTGGAGCGCGAAGTTCACCTGCTGCGGGATGCGCTTGAGGTTGTGCACGCGATCGACGTGCTTGCAGCAACCGCGCATCAGTTCGACCTGGTCGATCTCCTGGAACACCTGGCGGCCGAACTGGCTGATCGGGCTCGAACCGCCGAACGCGACGACCGGGCAGCAGTCGATCAACGCGTTCGCCATGCCCGTGATCAGGTTCGTCACGCCCGGTCCCGACGCCGCCATGCAGACGCCTGGCGTCTGCCGCAGCCGGCTGTATGCCTGAGCGGCCATCGCCGCCGCCTGCTCATGGCGGACGTCGATCATGCGGATGCCTTCTGTGATGCAGGTGGCCTCGGCCAGCAGCATCGGGCCGCCCATGATGTAGAAGATGTCCTCGATGCCTTCCTTCTTGAGGCACTTCGCGAGGATTTCCGAACCTGTCAATTCTGCCATGGGTACGTCTCCTCTAACCGATCACGCCGTTGTTCTTCAGGCCGCCGATGGCATCCTTGTCCAGACCGAGCCAATCGCTCAGCACCTGCTCGTTGTTCTGTCCGAGCAGCGGTGACGGCACGACCGGCGGCGGTTTGCCCTCAAATCGCACCGGCCATGCCGGCATGCGGAATGTTCCGACCGTCGGGTGCTGGATCGTCTGGAAAATGCCGCGCTGCTCGAACGTCTGATCGTTGTAAAGCTCTAGCGTGTCGAGGACCGCGCCCGCTGGCACGCCGGCGGCACCGATGATCTCCATCGCCTCCTGCTTGGTGTGCCGCTTCGTCCAGTCCGCAATCATCGTGTTGACCTCATCCGCGCGCTCGGCGCGTGCGGCCGGCGATTCGAAACGCGCGTCCCCGATCAGGTCCTCGCGGCCGATGACCTTCAGCAAGCGACGCCAGTGATCGGGATTGGCGCGGCTGGTGAAGACATAGACGTGGTCATTCAGCCCGCCACCCTTGCAGGGGAATGTACCCATCGGTGGATTGGCGCCGGACACGCTGCTGTCCGCGGCGCGTCCCGCCGCCTGCTTGTTGCCGGTGCGATTTTGTGCCGCAAAGGCGATGCGGATGTAGTGCAGCATCGCGTCCTGCATCGCGACTTGCAGGTGATCGCCCCGGCCGGTCTCCTTGCGCCGGTACAGCGCACCGAGAATTGAAATCGCCAGCAGCATCCCGGTGCCGGTATCGCCGAGCGACGGCCCGGGCTTCAACGGGCGCCCGTCGCGCTCGCCGGTGATGCTCATCGTGCCGCCGCAGGCCTGGGCGATCATGTCGAACGCAAGGTTCTTCTCGTACGGACTGCCCTCGCCGAAGCCCTTTACCTGGCAATAGATGATGGATGGATTGATCTTGCGGATTACATCGGCGCCGAGCCCAAGCCGCTCGATCGCGCCGGGCGCGAAATTCTCCACCATCACATCGGCCTTGCTGGCGAGATCCTTCACCAGCGCCAAGCCCTTCGGGTCCTTCAGGTTGATCGTGATCGACTTCTTGTTGGCATTGAACAGCAGGAAGTACGGATCGTCCTTCTCGGCGGGGCCGCCCAGCGCGCGTCCCGGATCACCGCTCTTGGGGTTCTCCAGCTTGACCACGTCGGCGCCGAGCCATGCGAGCGCTTCGGTGCAGGACGGGCCTGCTTCGAACTGGGTGAGATCCAGAATCTTCACCCCTTTGAGACAGGTCTGTCCGTCAGCCATGGCCGTTGTCCTCCGTTCCAGCGTGCGAAGGAGGCTACAGCGAACACCAGGGGTCGTCACCCCCGAGGTGCCAAGCCCACGCGCTCCGGTAGTTGCACAACAACATTCCACATCAATGTGGTTGCATAGCCTCTGTCCGTCATGTACCCGGCCCACGGGCCGGCCAACTCAGGCCGAGGGAGAAACGACCATGATCAGGACCAGCGTTGACCGCAGGACACTGCTCGCCGGTATTGCCGGCGTTGCCACACTTGGTGCCGGCCGTGCGCGGGCCGCATCGGCGCCGGCGCTGCCATCGGCACCTGTCTCGCTGAACGTCATCGACGTCGCCGGACAGTTGCAGCTCACCCAGGCCGCCATGGAGAGTTTTGCCAAGACCAACCCCAAGCTCGTGTCGAAGATCGCCTTCTCGCAGGCGCCGGCGCCCGAACTTCCCGGCAAGCTGCAGGCGCAGCAGGCAGCGGGCCGTGTCGATATCGACCTGGTGCTGACCGGCACCGACGGGCTGTCCGCCGGCATCGACCAGAAGCTGTGGGTGCCGCTGGTCACCGACTACGGCTCGGTGCTGCCGAAGCTGCAGGACATCTATCTGCCCGGCGCCTGGAAGATGCAGGGCCTGGCAGAGAACCAGGCGGTATGCGTGGTATTCTGTCCCGCCGGCCCGATCATCGAATACATGCCCGACGCGGTGAAGGTGGCGCCGAAGACCGCCCAGGAGCTGCTTGATTGGACCAAGGCGCATCCCAAGCGCTTCCTCTATGCGCGGCCGGCCAATTCCGGTCCGGGGCGGACGTTCCTGCAGGGGCTGCCGTATATCCTCGGCGACAAGGATCCGATGGATCCGAAGGATGGCTGGGACAAGACCTGGTCGTATCTCGTCGAGCTCGGCAAGAACATCGAGTACTACCCGACCGGCACTGGCGCCACGATGAAGGAACTGGGCGAGGGGTCGCGTGACATCATCGCCTCGCATCTCGGCTGGGACCTCAACCCCCGCATCCTCGGCGTGGTACCGAAGGAGGCGCAGGTCGGCACGCTGGCAGGCTTCCATTGGGTCACCGACGCGCAGGACCTGGGCGATTCCCAAGGGCGTCTCGGACGACAAGCTGGCCGTGCTGCTGGAGATGACCAGGTACATGCTCAGCAAGCCGGCGCAGGCGATGACGTACGACAAGGGCTACTTCTATCCCGGTCCGGCCGTGAAGGACGTGCCATTGTCGATGGCGCCGAAGGAGAGTCAGGACGCAGTCGCTGGTGTGAAGCGCGACTTCATCGACAAGCTGATCGCGGATGTGCCGTCGGAGGTGCCATTGCCCGCAGACAAGCTGGTCTATGCGTTCCAACGCTGGGACCAGCAGGTCGGGGCGCGGGTAGGCAAGTAGCACCGGATGCCGGTTGCCTCGCGTGACTTCCGCGAGCTGCGGCTCGAGGGGATCAGCCGCGACTTCGGCCAGTTGCGCGCGCTGCGCGATGTATCGCTCACGGTGAAGCGGGGCGAGTTCGTCGCCCTGCTTGGACCGTCGGGCTGCGGCAAGTCCACCGCACTGAACTGTATCGCCGGCCTGCTTCAGGTCACCGATGGGGCGATCTGGCTGGACGATGTTCGGTTGGACGAGGTGGGACCCGAGGACCGCGGCTTCGGGATGGTGTTCCAGAACTACGCATTGTTCCCGCACATGACGGTGCGGCGGAACATTGGCTTCGGCCTTGCGACCCAGCGGCGGCCGCGGGCAGAGATCCAGCGCCGCGTCGATCGTGCGCTCGCGTTGGTCCGGCTGGAGGCGCAGGCGGATAAGCTGCCTGGCCAGCTTTCCGGTGGGCAGCAGCAGCGCGTCGCGATCGCGCGTGCTATCGTGGTGGAGCCGCCGCTGGTTCTGATGGACGAGCCGCTGTCGAACCTGGACGCCAAGCTGCGACTGGAGATGCGCGCCGAGGTGCGGCGGATCCACACGATGCTCGGCTGCTCGACGATCTACGTGACGCACGACCAGGAGGAGGCGTTGTCGCTCGCCGACCGCATCCTGGTGATGATCGATGGCCAGACACGGCAGATCGGCACGCCAGAGGAGCTGTATTCGCAGCCGGCCAATGCGGACGTCGCCGAGTTCATGGGCTATCGGAATCTGGTCGCATCGACGGCCGAGGCGGTGCAAGGCGGCATGGCGGTCGTCATTGGTGGTGCACGTGTCATCGGCACGCCGATGGGAGTGGTCGGCACGCGAGCAGTGGCTGCGATCCGTCCGGATGATCTGCAGCCGAGCGGCGACGGACCGATCGCGGCGACGGTGGAGATCGCCGAATACCACGGTCGCGACTTCTATGCCGTGGCGCGTGGTGACGACGGCGCCGAACTGTTCTTCCGTTCCGATCAGCGCATTGCCGTCGGCGAGGTGGTCCGCCTGACCGCACCAGCCGCACGCATCCTGGTCTATCCCGCATGAGCGTCGCCACGATGTCGCTGCGCCGGAGGCTGCGCGAACGCGGCGTCGACTCGGTGACGTTGTTGGTACTTCCCGGCGTCGTGTTCGTGCTGGCGCTGTTCGTCTATCCGTTCCTTTACGGCCTGGTACTGTCGTTCCAGCCGAAGCAAGGCGGCTGGCTGACGAACTACCAAAAATTCTTCTCCGACCCATTCCTCTACGACACGATCTACCTGACGCTGCAGATCGCAGTGCCCGTCACGTTGCTGAACACCGTGCTGTCGGTTCCCGTGGCTTTGCGTGTGCGATTGATGAAGCGGCAGAAGCTGCTGACGACGATCCTGGTGATTCCAATCACTCTCGGCACGGTGATGGTCGCCGAGGGACTGCTGACCTATCTCGGCCCGCGCGGCTGGCTGAACCGCTTCCTGCTTGAGGTGGGGATTGCCGACAGCCCGGTACGGCTCGTGCACAATTACTGGGGCGTGATGCTGTCGCTGGTGATCAATGGCTTTCCGTTCACCTTCCTGCTGACCCTCTCTTATGTCACCGGCATCGATCCGTCGCTGGAGCAGGCCGGCGCGATGTTGGGTGCGCGTGCGCGGCAGCGCTTCTTCCGCATCCTGCTGCCGCTGCTGGCGCCGGGTCTGGCGATCACGCTGGCACTCGCCTTCGTCCAGGCGTTCACCGTGTTCCCGTCCGCCGTGCTGCTGGGTGCACCGGCGGGCCCGACGCGGGTGATCTCCATCGTCGCGTATCAGGCGGCGTTCGAGCAGTACGACTACCCGCTTGCCTCGGCGATCGCGATGCTGATGGCGGGCGTGCAGGTGATCATCATCGTGGCGCTGCTGGGTGCCCGCACGCTGGTGTTCCGCGGTCCCGCCAGCACCGGCAAGGGCTGAGCGCGATGCACCGCAGCCTGGGCGAAAAGCTGTGGTCGATCGCAGTGTGGGCGGTCGTTGTGTTCTTCATCATCAACCTGCTGGCGATGATCGGCAGCGTGGTGGTGAATTCGTTCGGCACGCGCTGGTTCAACACCTGGCTGCCGGCAGGCTTCACCCCGCAGTGGTACACGATGGCCTGGGACGAGTTCCACCTGCCGGACATTCTGCTGGTCACGGCCGAGGTCGTCGGGGCGGTGGTGTTCCTGTCCGGCCTGATCGGAGTGCCGACGGCGTATGCGATGGCGCGGCGGAATTTTCCCGGCAAGCAGGCAGTGATGCTGCTGTTCCTGCTGCCTCTGCTGGTGCCGCCGATCACCTACGGCATTCCGATGGCGACGGTGCTGTATCGGGCGCACCTGGCCGGCACGATCTGGGGCGTGATCCTGGCTAATCTGGTGCCGACGGTGCCGTTCGTGATCCTGATCATGATTCCCTTTGTGGAACAGATCGATCCGCGCGTGGAGGCGGCGGCGCGCGTATTCGGCGCGGGCCTGGGGCGGCTGTTCACGCAGATCCTGGTGCCGCTGCTGACGCCGGGCATACTCGCCGCGCTGCTGCTGGTGCTTGTGCGCACCATCGCGATGTTCGAACTGACGTTCCTGACGGCGGGGCCGACGAGCCAGACGCTGGTGGTCGCGCTGTACTACGCGGTGTTCGCCGCGGGCGTGCGTCCGGGGCAGTCGATCGACGCGATGGCCGTTGTCTACATGGTCACCACGCTGGTGTGGCTGCTGATCGCACTGCAGTTCGTCAATCCGACGCAGATCGTCACAAGGGCGAAGCAGTAGAGACGCGTGTCGCTGGCCGCTGCCCGCCTGTGCGCGATCATCATGCTCTGACGAGCTGATCTCTGCTTGCTTCGTGACGCATTACGTCGTACGTCATGCCAGATGGCGATCCGCTCGTTTGCCGACGCCCGCACAGAGGCGTTGTTTCGTGGCGGCAGGCCGGGTCGGTGGGGTAACGCCGTTAGTGTCGCGAAGCGGAAGCTCGATATGCTGGATGCGGCGGAAACTCTCGCCGACCTTCGGTCACCTCCGGGAAATCGGCTGGAGCGGCTGGTCGGAGACCGCGCGGGCCAGTACCAGCATCCGGGTGAACGATCAGTGGCGCGTTTGCTTTCGTTGGACCTCGTCGGGTCCCGAGGACGTCGAGATTGTAGACTATCATTGAGCAAAACCGGAGAAGCAAGCGTGCCGCATGTCCGTATTCGCACCCATCCTGGTGAGATCCTGCGGGAAGAGTACATGAAGCCACTTGGCCTGAGTGCCAACGCGCTGGCACGGGCGCTGCGGGTACCGCCGAACCGAATCACCGCAATCACCGCGCGGGAGAAGCCGCGGTCGGTCACGTCGGATACGGCCTTGCGGCTGGCACGGTTTTTCCGCACAACTCCCGCTTTCTGGCTCAACCTACAGTTGGCCCACGACCTGTCAGTTGCGCAGGCGGCGGTCGGTCGCGCGATCGAGCGCGACATTCACCCCATTGCGGCGTAATATTCTCTTTGTCATCCCCAGCGTCGAAGAGACCACCTTGACCCACATCGCCATCACCAGGACCTCCAGCCCTAAGCAGCCCCCCGCGGACGAGACGCTCGCCTTCGGGAAGGTCTTCACCGACCACATGTTCCTGATGGACTACGTCGAGGGGAAAGGCTGGCACGCTCCGCGCATTGTCCCTTATGGACCGTTCACCCTGGACCCGGCGTGCTGCGTGCTACACTACGGCCAGGCGATCTTCGACGGGATGAAGGCGTTTCGTGGCCAGGATGGCCGCGTGCGGCTGTTCCGTTTGCCGGATCACGCTCGCCGGCTGAACCGTTCGGCGCGCTATCTCTGCATTCCGGAGCTCGACCCGGCTATGGTGGAAGAGTCTGTCCGCGCCCTGGTGGAGGTGGACCAGCGCTGGGTACCGTCGCTAGCGGGCACGTCGCTGTATATCCGCCCAACCGTGATCGCGACCGAGACTTTCCTCGGCGTGCATCCGTCCACCAGCTACCTCTACTACGTGATCCTCGGACCCGTGGGCGCCTACTACAAGGAAGGCATGAACCCGGTCCGGATCCTGGCGTCGGACAAGTACGTCCGCGCCGTTCAGGGCGGGCTGGGTGCGGCCAAGACCGCCGGCAACTACGCTGCCAGCCTGTTCGGCGCCGAGGAGGCACAGAAGGCCGGCTACACCCAGGTGCTATGGCTGGACGGCGTCGAGCGTCGCTACCTCGACGAGGTCGGTACCATGAACATCATGCTGAAGATCGACGATGAGGTGATCACGCCGCCACTGAACGGCGCGATCCTCGCGGGCATCACGCGCGATTCCGTGCTGACGTTGCTACGTGACTGGGGGCTGCGCGTGGCGGAACGTCCGGTCGCAATCGACGAGGTGATCGCGGCGGCGCAGGGGGGACGGCTGGAGATGTGGGGGACCGGCACTGCGGCGGTGATCTCGCCAGTCGGCGAGCTTGGCTACAAAGGCGAGCGCTACGTCATCGGTGACGGCAAGACCGGCGCGCTGACGCAGAAGCTGTACGACACGATCGTTGGTATCCAGTACGGCACAGCGCCCGATCCGCATGGCTGGACGCGGCTGCTTGGGAACCGGCTGGGCGGGTGAGGGGGCTCAGCGCAGGAAGTCGTCGGTGTATTCGCCGCGCGAGACCTTGACCGGGATTTCCTCCTCGGTCGTGCATTCCAGGATCTCCGAACCAGCGGTCCGCGCAGGCAGCGCGAGCTGATCGATCTGATCGGCGAATGCACCTGCCTGTTCAGCATTGAGGCGCCAGACAAAGCTTCCGTCATCTGCCGGCTGAATGCCTGGAGAGCCTGGCGACGCCGTAACGACAACCTCGGAGCACGGCGCGTCGCAGAAGGCGAGTTCGTGCAGCCGCACATCCGCCTGCTCGCGCGAGAACAGGCGCAGCACTCCGGCGAGCAGGCGAAGGTCATCCGCCTCGCCGAGCATCAGCACCATCGGATTGAAGTCGCTGGGCAGGAAGCCGACGCGCAACATCAGATGACTTCGACGATGTCTGTGGCGTGGCACAATTCTTCCGCGCCGGCCGCGCCGTCGGGCACTTCGATCAGCCGCACCTTCGCCCATTCGTCGTTGACGACCTCCACCACCTCGGCCGTGACACCGCCGACGAGGCGGAGCCTGCTGCCCACTGCGACGCCGGAAAGTTCGATCACGCCCGCCGTCCCTTAGACGTCACCCCCGCCAAAGCGGGGGTCCAGGCGCCGATCGAGTCCGGGGCAAGCTCCTGGACCCCCGCTTTGGCGGGGGTGACAGATACATTGCAGATATCGTGTCGCGTCATGATAACTAGAAGAATATACTCAGGTTCTTCGCCATCAGCACATTCTGCTCCAGGATGATCTCCCGTCTGGCTATCTGCCATGACGTACCGACCCGCCGCAGTTCATCCGTCCGGCGCCCGACGAAGGTAAAGTGTTCGTATTCCACCCGGTTCTGGTACACCAGGAACCGGCACCCAACCGTGACCTCCCGCGCCTCCTCGATCGAGGGCCGCACGTCGAGCAGTCGCACGTTGCTCACCATGTGGGTCACACGCGACAGCGGCTCCTCGGCGTAGTGCACGCCGGTCAGGATCTGCTCAACCCGCTTGCCCAGCGTCCACTTGTCCTCGTCGAACCAGCTGATGCCTTCGCCCTGCTTCGTGTTCTCTCGCTCCGCATGCTGCCCGAACTTCACGTTGCGGCGCATCGGCATGAAATACACCAGGTCCTCGGCCAGCAGATCGAGCCACTCCTTGAACCGTCGCTGATCCAAGAGGTCAGCTTCGAGATACAGGAAATCCTCGATCTCGTCGCGAAGCTGATACCATGCGAGCGAGCGCATCACTCAGCCGCCGCGCGGATCTGCGGCCGTCCCAGCAATTCGTCCCACGAACCGTCGTTCAGATAGGACGTGTAGACACGATAGTAGTTGCGCGCCATGTGCTCGGTGGCTTGTGTCGATACCTCGCCCGGAACCGGGTCGTTGATCTTGTATGCTCCCATCGACAATTGGTAGTTGAACGGATGACGCCGCGCGATCGTGCCGCGCGACGCCGCGGTCGCATACAGCCAGTTCTCCATGTCGTCCTGTTCCGTCATACCGGCGGGACCGGAATAGCGCATGTAGTAGCGGCGCAGCACGTCCTTCACCTCGGCCGGCGCATCGGCATCGACCAGGAAGAAACGCCAGCCCTCTGTCTCGGTCGGGCTGTAGGGATGCCAGACGCAGATGCTTCGCGGCTGACGGCCATGGAACGACGCGTTGGGAAAGATCGTGCCGACGACCGGCAGCAGCCGCGCCTTTTCCCCCAGCCGCCGCTTCCGCTCGTGGAAACAGTAGCGGAAATACTCGTCCACGATCGGGTGTTGCTGGTAGGTGGAGGCGTAGTCGGTCTGTTCGGGCATCCAGGCGCTGGCGACTCCGTGGCCTTGCGAAAAGGCAACCCAGATCCGCTGGCCCCCGGCGTATTCGTTGTCGCGCCGGCTCGCCTGGCCGCGCTGTCCGCTTGGCCCCATGCCGACCATGTCCACCGAACGGTGCGACGGATTATGGTAGCTGTCGCCAAGGAAATTCTCGGCCGCGAACTTCCAGTTGGACGGGAACACCCACTTGTGCACGCCGATCACCTCGGCGCCGCCCGGCCTGCCGTCGCGGCAGTCCACCACCTGGTCCAGGTGATCGACCGCATCGCCCAGATACGTCAGGAAGTCCGGAGCCTGTGGATCCCATGACGCCCACACCGTGCCCTTGAACAGCGCCAGCTTCGGCACCTCGATCAGCGACCATTCGTCGCGGTTCAGCGTACCCTCATACAGCGCGCGGTAGAGCGGCACGCCCTGCAGCCTGCCATCCGTCGTGTAGCTCCACGAATGATACGGACAGACGAACAGCGACGTGTTGCCTTGTTCATAGCGGCACACCTTCATGCCGCGATGCCGGCAGGAATTCAGGAACACGTGCACTGCACCGGATTGATCGCGGCACAGGATCACCAACTCCTCGCCCATGCGCGAGACAAAGAAGTCGCCCGGCTTGGGAATCTGGCTCTCGTGCCCGACGAAGAGCCAGGCACGGGCGAACAGCTTCTCCAGTTCCTCGCGATAGTAGTCGGGCGAGACGAAGATCTCGCGGCTGATGATGCCGCGCTGCGGGTCGATCATCCGGTCGATTGCGTCCATTGCGCCTACTCCGCCGCCACCTGCACGGGATTCCGATCGCGTCCGATCAGCGTGTCCCAGTCATCGCCGTTCAGGTACGAAGCGTAGACACGATAGTAGTTGCGTGGGGTCTGCTCGGTGATCTGCAGCGACACATCACCAGGGATCGGGTCGTTGGTCTTGTACGCACCCATCGACATCTGGTAGTTCAGCGGATAGCGCCGCGCGATCGTCCCCTTCGATGCCGCGGTGGCGTACAGCCAGTTCTCCATGTCATCCTGCTCGGTCATCCCCGCTGGCCCCGAATAGCGCATATAGAAGCGCCGCAGCACATCCTTCACCTCCGCCGGCGCATCGGCATCGACCAGGAAGAAGCGCCAACCCTCGGTCTCGGTTGGGCTGTGCGGATGCCAGACGCAGATGCCGCGCGGCTGCCGTCCATGATACGACGCGTTGGGGAAGATGTTGCCGGTGAACGGCAGCAGCCGCGCCTTCTCGCCCAGCCGCCGCTTCCGCTCGGCGAAGCAGTGGCGGAAGTACTCGTCCACCGCCGGATACTGCGCATATGACGGCTCGTATTCCATCGTGGACGGCATCAGCACGCTATGCATGCCATGGCCGGCCGGATGACCGACCCAGACGTGCTGACCCTTGTTGTATTCGTTGTCCCGGCGGCCCTTCTGCCCTTGCTGGGAGCTCGGTCCGATGCCGATCATGTCCACCGAGCGGTGCGACGGATTGTGGTAGGTATCGCCCAGGAAATTCTCCGCCGCGAACTTCCAGTTCGACGGGAACACCCACTTGTGCACGCCGATCACTTCCGATCCGCCCGGCCGGCCGTCGCGGCAGTCCAGCACCTGATCCAGATGATCGACCGCCGTTCCGAGGTAATCCAGGAAGTCGGGAGCGGCAGGATCCCAGGACGCCCACACGGTGCCCTTATAGAGGGCCAGCTTCGGCACCTCGATCAGCGACCACTCCTCGCGGTTCAAAGTGCCGTCATACAGCGCGCGATACAGCGGCACGCCCTGCAACCTGCCGTCGGTGGTGTAGCTCCACGAATGATACGGACAGACGAACAGCGACGTATTGCCCTGCTCGTAGCGGCATACCTTCATTCCGCGATGCCGGCAGGAATTCAGGAACACGTGCACCGCGCCCTGCGTGTCGCGGCACAGGATCACCAACTCCTCGCCCATGCGCGAGACGAAGAAGTCGCCTGGCTTCTGGATCAGGCTCTCATGGCCAACGAACAGCCAGGCGCGGGTGAACAGCTTCTCCAGTTCCTCGCGGTAGAATTCCGGCGAGACGAAGATCTCGCGGCTGATCGCGCCGCGCCTGAGGTCGATCATCTGGTCAATGGGCAGCGCAGTGGTCATCTGCAGAACCTCCCCGTGGTTCGGCGATTGTGCGCCCGTGCATGGCCCTCGCGTCAAGCCTGCCGGGCTCACATCGGGCAGAGATGCCGCCCTGGTCCAATTCTGCTATGCAGGCGCCTCAGGCACGGAGGAGCGGTCCATGTTCCAGAAATTGCATCACGTCGCCTATCGCTGTCGCGACGCGCAGGAGACGGTCGAGTTCTACACCAAGGTGCTGGGTCTGAAATACGCCGCGGGCCAGCAGTCACCCGAAGGCGCGCGGCCGTACGGGGAAGAGGTCGACCTCATCCACGTCTTCTTCGAATGCGGCGACGGCAGCTACATCGCGTTCTTCGACCTGCCCAGCTCGCCGCCGATGCAGGCCGATCCGAACACGCCCAACTGGGTCAACCACATCGCCTTCGAGGTGCCCAGCATGGACGCGCTGCTGGACGGCAAGCGCCGTCTGGAAGCGGCGGGCGTCGACGTACTCGGGCCGAAAGACCACAGCTTCTGCCAGTCGATCTACTTCTTCGACCCGAATGGCATCCGGCTGGAGATGACGGCGCGCACCGAGGCACCCGGCGAGCTCGACCAAATGGAACAGGCCGCGGAGGGCGCGCTCGCTTCGTGGAATGCACGCAAGCAGCGCAAGTACGGCGTACCGGCCTGAACCGCGATGCAGGGCGAGCTGGTCGCGCTCGAGGTCCCGCGCGGCAGCGGCTACGACAGCCAGAGCGGCCTGAACAACCTGTTCCCGCAGGTCTACGGCCGCCTGGTTGCCGACGGCTGCGGAAAACGCGTCGCCTTCGTGGTGATCCATCCGACCAGCAACTTCATGGGCCACTACCTGATCGGCCCGCTCCAACGCCGCGGTCGTGCGGTCCTGGCGCTGAACACGCGCTACATCGCCAACGACTCGACGCTGGTGATGGAGCGCGCGATCCAGGACCTGGGAGCTGGCGTGAACTTTCTGCGGCAGCGCGGCTACGAACGCATCGTGCTGTGCGGCAACTCCGGTGGCGGCTCGCTAGCGGCGTTCTATCAGGCCGAGGCCGAGGGCATCACCGTCACGACCACGCCAGATGGCGTGCCATTCGATCTGCGTCTCGAGCAGCTTCCGCCAGTGGACGGCATGGCGATGCTCGCAGCCCATCCCGGCCGCGCGGCGACGATGGTCGAATGGATCGATCCGTCGGTGATCGACGAGAGAGACATGCATGCGACGGACGCGTCGCTCGATATGTACAATCCGGCCAACGGACCGCCCTACGATGCAGAGTGGCTGCGCCGCTATCGCGCCGCCCAGCGCGCCCGCAACGACCGTATCACCGACTGGGTGCTGGCTCGCTTGGCAACGCTGGATGCCGATCCGGATCGGGAGCTGATCAAGGATGAGCCGTTCTTTGTGTATCGCACGGTGGCCGATCCGCGTTTTCTCGATCTTTCGCTGGATCCCAGCGATCGGCCGGTGGCGCGCAACCGCCGAATGAACCATGGGCCGACCAATCTCGGCCGGTTCTCCACACTGCGTTCCTTCCTCAGCCAGTGGAGCGCGCGGCTGTCGCGTGCCGACGGCCCGTCCTGCATGGCACGCTGCTCCGTGCCCGTGCTCAACGTTATGTACTCGGCCGACACGCTGGTGTTTCCCGCACAGTGCCGGTCGTGGTCGCAGGCGGCAGGCGAGCGGTGCCACGACCATGCACTGAAGGGCGCCACGCATTTTCTGGCGGGCCAGGACGCGTTGGTCGACGAACTCGCCGACCTGCTGGTGGCCTGGGCCGATCGGCTGTGAGGGCGCCCACGAGGTGATGGGCTTCGCAAAGCCCATCACCTCGCACGTCACAATTCACCCGATCGAAATACGCCGCGGCTGCGCCTCCTTCGCCTTTGGCAGTGTCAGCGTCAGGACCCCATCCTCGAGCTGCGCGCTGATCTTCTCCTGATCGATCTTGTTCGACAGTGTGAAGGACCGCGTATAGTGGCCCACGTTGTACTCGGTATAGACAGGCTCCATGCCTTCGTATTTGGAGAAGTCGATCTGTCCGTCCACCCGCAGTACCCCGTTCTCCAACGCCACGGTCAGCTTGTTCTTTTCGACGCCCGGCATCTCCATCACCACGGACAGAGAATTGTCGGTCTCGTAGATGTCGGCGTAAGGGACATAATAGCGGCCGGGTACAGTCTTCTCTTCCTTGCTCACCAGCTCCTTCTTGTCACGCACTGCGAGCTCTTGTGCCGTAGCCATCGCGTCCTCCTCTCACGCAATTTGAATCGACCGGGGCTTGTCGCGCTCGGCGCGCGGCAGGAACAACGCCAGAACCCCATCGCGGCATTCAGCCTTCACAGCGTCAGCATCGATTTCGACGGGCAAGGTCACGGCCCGGTCGAAACGGCCTGCCAGCCGCTCGCGCCGATGCAGGCTTGCCTTCTCCGGATAGGACACGGACTTGGTTCCGGCCAGGCGTATGGTGTTGCCCTTCACCTGCACCTCCAGGTTCGACCTGTTGATGCCGGGTACCTCGGTGATGACGATGAAGTCGTCGCCCTTGCGGAACACATTGACCGGCGGATAGCTGCCACCACCGCTCGGGCCCGATGCCAGCCAGCCGCTTGACCGGAATGTATCCAGCGCCTGCTGCAGGCTCGAGAGCGCATCGAATGGATCGGGAAACAGTGCCATTTGTCTCTCACTCCCTCCTTGCTGCTCATAGGCAGGAAGCGCGCAGTTCGCCCGAAGCTCACGCCGTCAGCCGTGCCGACCCTCTTGGTGGCGGCTTGGCACTCCCTGACCACGAGTGCCAAGCCAGTTAGGAATTGCAATGGCCATCGTCAAGAGCTCTATGCCGCGCGTGCCGCTGCCTTTGCGGCGAACTGGTCGAACGCCTCCAGCGCCTGAGCCGCGTACATCACACTGGGACCGGCGCCCATGTAGACCGCCATGCCCATCGTCTCGAGCACCTCGGCGCGCGAGGCCCCCTGCTTCATCGCCGCCTCGGCGTGGAACGCGATGCAGCCGTCGCAGCGTGTGGCCACCGCGATCGCCAGAGCGATCAGCTCCTTGGTCTTGGTATCCAGCGCGTCCGCCTTCAGCGCCGCCTGCGCGAGCGCTGAAAATCCCTTCATCACATCCGGCGCACCGGCGCGCAGCGAACGGATATCGCCGGTCAGTTCCGCCGCCATCGCCTGCCAATCCTTGAGCATGTCGCCCTCCGTCATTTACATGTCGATGACAAGGCCGCGCAGCGCCAACACGGCGAGCAGTGCTGCATTGAGCAGCATGACCACGGGTGCCGCTGTCGCGGCTCCCCGCTGCCAGCGCCGTCCGGCCGCCTGGCCGGCAATACCGACCGTTACCAGTGCCGGCATGGTGCCGAGCCCGAAAGCCAGCATGCCCAGGGCGCCAGTCAGCGGGTTGCCGCTGGCTGCGGTCGCTGCAAGCGCTGCATAGAGGAAGCCACAGGGCAGGAAGCCGAGGACGACGCCGAGAGCGTAGCCGCCGCTCGTGTGCTTCGCCAGGAGCGCGATGGCGCGCGACCAGGCGGCCGGGGCGCGATCCAGCCCTGGCAGAATGCGTGCCACATGGGCCAGGAACAGCGCCGCGCCCAGCAGCAGCAATCCCGCCGATACATAGGTGAACCACGGCAGCCGGCCCATTGCGGTGGCGCCGACTGCGCCGAGCCCCGCGTATGTGGTCAGTCGTCCCAGATGATAGGGCAGGAGTGCGCCATGCCTGATGCGATGCCATTCGCACAGCCGTGCCACCGGCAGTCGCGCCATCCCGTCGGCAACCTGACCAAGCACGAATCCGCCGCACATCGGGACGCAGTGCATCGTGCTGCCGGCCGCGCCGGCGACGAACAGTCCGACCAAGAGGCCGCCCGCCCAAGGCGCCGAGCCGCACCACGAGGGGAGGTAGGAGATCATTCCCGTAAGAGACTCCCCCTCCCCTTGCGGGTGGGGGGTGGGGGGAGGGGACCCGGGACATTATGCGGCCCCCTCCCCCTAGCCCCCTCCCGCAAGGGGAGGGGGAGATCTGCTGTCGCCCCCGCTTCCGCCCTCCATGTCATTATCACAACAACCATCCCTCACTTTCCTCCGGCTGCCCGCAGCGTCTCATTGATCCAGATCAATGATCCGTTAACGCGCACGCGGCAGGTTCCCGAGACCCCCTACGGAGTGTCCCATGGACATCGAGCCAAGCGATCTCATCGTCGGCCTGTTGATGGCCGCGCTCGGCCTGATCGGCCTCATCCTCGCCTCCGGCGCGATGGACGACGAGATGTACGTGTTCGGCCTCTCGCTGTTCGGCTTTGCCTGCGTGTTCGAATTCGGTCTGCTTCGCCACCACTTCGACAAGCGGGAGACGAACCGACATGGCTGACGTCGCATTCGCTCTGCCGCGCCCGGCCCCGGACTACAACGAGGCGGTGGTCAAGAAATTCCTGATCGCCTCTGTCTTCTGGGCGGTCGTGGCCTTCCTGGTCGGGGTCTACCTCGCCACTGAACTTGCCTGGCCGCAGTTCAACCTCGGCCTCTCGTTAATCAACTTCGGCCGCCTCCGTCCCGTGCACACCTCGGCCGCGATCTTCGCATTCGGCGGGTCGGCCTTGTTCGGCACGTCGTTTTACGTCGTGCAGCGTACCTGCCGCGCACGCCTGTTCGGCGGCGAGGCGCTCGCCAACTTCGTGTTCTGGGGCTACCAGTTCTTCATCGTCATGGCCGCGCTGTCCTATGTGCTGGGCTACAGCCAGAGCCAGGAATACGCCGAACCCGAGTGGCATCTGGATCTGTGGCTCACCATCGTCTGGGTCGCCTACGCAGTCATGTTCATCGGCACGCTGATGAAGCGCGAGGAGCCGCATATCTACGTGGCGAACTGGTTCTACCTCGCGTTCATCCTGACGATCGCCGTGCTGCATATCGGCAACAACCTGGCCATCCCGATCTCGGCATTCTCGTCCAAAAGCTACTCGGTCGCGTCGGGCGTGCAGAACGCGATGATCCAGTGGTGGTACGGCCACAACGCGGTCGGCTTCTTCCTGACCGCCGGCTTCCTCGGCATGATGTACTACTTCATCCCGAAGGCGGCGAATCGCCCGATCTACTCGTACCGTCTGTCGGTGGTGCACTTCTGGTCGCTGGTATTCATGTATATCTGGGCCGGCCCGCATCACCTTCACTGGACAGCATTGCCCGATTGGACCCAGACGCTGGGCATGGCGTTCTCGATCATGCTGTGGATGCCATCCTGGGGCGGCATGATCAACGGCCTGATGACGTTGTCGGGTGCGTGGGACAAGCTGCGCACCGACCCGGGACTGCGTTTCTCGGTCACCGCTGTGGGCTTCTACGGCATGTCCACCTTCGAGGGCCCGGTGATGTCGATCCGAGACGTCAACGCGCTCAGCCACTACACCGATTGGACCATAGGCCACGTGCACTCAGGCGCACTCGGCTGGGTCGCGTTCATCAGCTTTGGCGCGATCTACTACCTGGTGCCGGTGCTGTGGAAGCGCAGCGGTCTGTATTCGCTGCGCCTGGTGTCCTGGCACTACTGGATCGCGACCCTGGGCATCGTCTTCTACATCACCTCGATGTGGGTCGCCGGCATCATGCAGGGCCTGATGTGGCGTGCATACGATCAGTTCGGTTTCCTGCAGTACTCGTTCGCGGAGTCGGTCGTCGCGGTTCACCCTTACTACGTGATCCGGCTGCTCGGCGGACTGATGTTCCTCAGCGGTGCGCTGCTGATGGTCTACAACCTCATTCAGACGGTGTGGAGCCGAACGACGGAAGAGACTTTCGTCGCGCCGGCCGTCCTCGCCGCGGCGGGAGAATAACCCGATGTTCCGCCACGACTTCATTGAGCGCAACGCCTTTCTGCTGCTTGTGCTGACCCTGGTGGTCATCTCGATCGGTGGCATCGTCGAGGTGGTGCCGCTGTTCACCATCGAGACCACGGTGGAGCACGTGAAGGGTGTGCGCCCCTACACGCCGCTGGAGCAGCGCGGCCGCGACATCTACGTGCGCGAGGGTTGCTACGTCTGTCACAGCCAGCAGGTGCGCGCACTGCGCGACGAAGTGGAACGCTATGGCCACTTCTCGTTGGCAGCCGAGAGCATGTACGACCATCCGTTCCAGTGGGGCTCCAAGCGCATCGGCCCTGACCTGGCGCGGGTGGGCGGCAAGTATTCCAGTGACTGGCACTACGCACACCTGATCAACCCGCAGAGCGTGGTGCCCGAATCACTGATGCCGCAGTACGGGTTCCTGGCGGAGACGCCGCTGGAGACCGACGACATTGCGGAGCGTCTGCGCACATTGCGCATGGTCGGCGTGCCCTACACCGACGATGAGATCGCCAGCGCTGCGGCTGACCTGGCGGCGCAGGCCAGTCCCAACGCCGACAACACGGCCCTGTTGAAGCGGTACCCGAAAGCGGTGACGGTACTCGGCAACGGCCACGAGGTGACCGAACTCGACGCACTGGTCGCCTATCTGCAGGTACTCGGCACGATGGTCGACTTCGCCGATCCCGCCAACGAGCGGCTGCAACAATGATGACCCTCATCATGTGGCTGCAGCACAACTGGATTGCCGCCGTGTTCGCGGTGTTCTTGCTGATTGTGCTGACTACCTACTGGCCGGGGCGCAAGTCCCAGATCGAGCGGCACGGTCGCATCCCGCTCGAAGACGACCGCTGAGGAGCGCCACTGTGCCCACAAAGATCGAGAAGGACATCGTCACCGGCCAGGACACTACCGGCCACGAGTGGGACGGTCTCAAGGAGCTGAACACGCCGCTGCCGAAATGGTGGGTGTATGTACTTTACGCGACCATCGTCTGGTCGGCGGTCTGGTTCGTGCTCTACCCGTCGGTGCCCGGCATTACCGGTTACTTCCACGGTGTGCTGGGCTATTCGCAGCGCACTGCGGTGGACGACGCTGTGAATGCGGTCGCGGCGCAGCGCGCCGGCACGATGGACCGCATCAAGGCGCTGTCGTTCGCCGACATTCGCAAAGATCCGCAGCTAGCCGCCGCTGCCGACACGGCGGGACGCATCGCATTCGCCAACAACTGCCAGCCGTGCCACGGCGCGGGCGGCGGCGGTCGGCCGGGCTATCCGGCCCTCGCGGCCGGTGCATGGATCTGGGGCGGCACGCTCGAGGACATCCGGCAGACCATCACTTACGGCATCCGTAGCGGCGACGAGAAGGCACGCGATTCCCAGATGCCGCGCTTTGGCTTAGATGGCGTGCTGAAGCCGGACGAGATCCAGCAGGTCGCCGACTACGTGATGACGTTGTTCGGCGACGCGCAGCCCGGCAAGGACGTCTCCGCCGGCCAAAAACTGTTCGCCGAGAACTGCGCGATCTGTCATGGCGAGGCAGGGCAGGGGGATCGTGAGAAGGGTGCGCCACGGCTCGCCTCGCGTGTGCATCTCTACAGCGACAATCGGGCCGCCGTGGTCGCGCAGATCACCTCACCGCGCATGGGCGTGATGCCTGCCTGGCACACCCGCCTCGACGACGCGACGATCAAGAGCCTCGCTCTCTACGTGCACTCGCTGGGCGGCGGGGAGTAGGCGCGCGGCCATGTCCCGTATCAGCAAGGCGGACCGTCAGCTCCAGCTCCAGCGCGAGGAAGCCGGCGATCATCTCTACGCCAACCGCGTGCGCGTGTATCCGAAGTCGGTGCACGGCCCGGTGCGCAGCTTCAAGTGGGTGGTGCTTATCGTCTGTCTCGGCATCTACTATTTGTTGCCCTGGCTGCGCTGGCACCGCGGTGTCAACCAGCCGGACCAGGCAGTGCTGTTGTCGATCTGGCACGAGCGGTTCTACTTCTTCAATCTCGAGTTCTGGCCGCAGGACATCTACTACCTGACCGGTCTCCTGATCATGGCCGCGATCACGCTGTTCCTGGTGACCAGCGTGCTCGGCCGCGTCTGGTGCGGCTACACCTGTCCGCAGACGGTGTGGACCGACCTGTTCATGTGGATCGAGCGCCGCATCGAAGGCGACCGCAACGAACGCATGAAGCGTGACGCCGAACCTCTGTCGTTCGACACCATCTGGCGCAAGGGATTGAAGCACGCTGCCTGGCTCGGCATCGCATTCTGGACCGGCGGGGCGTGGATCATGTACTACGTCGATGCGCCGACGGTGACGATGGAATTCTGGGCCGGCACCGCATCCAGCGAAGTCTACTTCTTCACCTTCCTGTTCACCGCCACGACTTACCTGCTGGCCGGCTGGGCACGCGAACAGGTCTGCACCTACATGTGCCCGTGGCCGCGCTTTCAGTCTGCGATGCTGGACGAGCAGAGCGTCACCGTCACCTACCAGGGCTGGCGCGGCGAGCCGCGTATGCGCGGCAGACGACACGAAGAAGCGCCAGCTGGCGACTGCGTCGATTGCGGCGCCTGTGTCACCGCTTGCCCGACCGGCATCGATATCCGCGATGGCATTCAGCTCGAATGCATCAACTGCGGCCTGTGCATCGATGCCTGCAATCACGTGATGGAGCGCACCGGGCACCCGAAATGGCTGATCACCTGGGACACGCTTGCCGATCAGGCGGCCAAGGCACAAGGCAGGCAGACCACGCATCCACCTGCTGCGTCCGCGGACGTTGATCTACATGTCGGCGCTGTTCGTCGCGGTCGCGGTGATGACGGTCGCGTTGGCGATGCGTTCGTCCGTCGGCCTCTCCGTGCTGCATGATCGCGCGCCGCTGTTCGTACGGCTGCCCGACGGCGATCTGCGCAATGGCTACACGGTGAAGATCGTCAACAAGGGCCCGGACATCGCGCTGTTCGAACTGCGTACCGAGCACCTGAACGCTGCGTCTTTGGCCGAAGCGGATGAGGGATTGGGGCCGGCGAGCCGGCTCGGCCTGATTGTGAAGGGAGACAGTGTCGGCACTTTCCGCATCACCGTGGCCGGCGAGCCCGAGCATCTGGTGAATGGCTCGCAGGACATCGACTTCATTCTGCGCAACACCGATACCGGCGAGCAGACCGTGTATCGCTCACTGTTCATGGGGCCGCGATGAAATCGATGTGGCGTTTCTTTCCGCAGGCCATCGTGGCTGGGCTCGGCGTCGTGGTCGCGGTCAATCTCGGGATGGTCTACGCCGCGTTGCACAGCTTCCCCGGTCAGGCGGGCGATGAAGACTTCGCTCTGAGCAATCGCTACGACGCGGTGCTCCAGCACGAGCAGCGTGAGGCCGCCCTCGGCTGGACGGTTACGGCACAGACGGACGCGACGGGTCGGCCGGAGGTTGTGCTCACCGAACGCGATGGCGCGCCGCTGCACGGTGCGTCGCTAGAGGGCTCCGCTGAGCGTCCGCTCGGTGCACCGGAACAGCATGTCCTGAGCTTCCGCGAAATCGCAGCAGGACGCTACGAGGCGGACGCAGCCTTGCCCGCACCCGGCCAGTGGGAGCTGACGCTATCGGCATCCCGCGGCGGCCGTGACATATCGGCGACGCGACGGGTCATAGTGCATTGACCTTGTTCCATTCCTCCCCCTCCCCTCGCGGGAGGGGGTTGGGGGGAGGGGGCGAACCTGTCCCAGCCCCGGACACCGCGTGCCTCCACTGCAACCTGCCTACCGCCGCCGGTCACCGCTTCTGCTGCCCCGGCTGTGCCGCGGCTTACGAGGTCATCCAGACCCTCGGTCTCGGCCGCTACTACACTCAGCGCATCCTTGATCCCGCCCTTCGCGCGCCGCGTCCCGAATTGGTCGAGCCTCGCGACTACACCCGCCTCGTCACCGGCCATCCCGACGGAACCCACGAACTCACCCTGGCGATCGACGGCCTGCAATGCGGCGCCTGTGTCTGGCTGATCGAGCGGGTCCTCGCCCGCGAACCCGACCTGCTCCAGGGCCGCGTCAACATGACCACCCGGCGCCTGCGCCTGGTCTGGCGCGGGACGGCCGACCGCGCGGCATCGCTGGTAGATGCGATCGAGCGTCTCGGCTATCGCCTGATGCCGTTCGATGCGGCATCGCTCGCCGCCGCGCAAGGCAACACCGATCGTGCCCTGATCCGAGCGCTCGCCGTGGCAGGCTTTGCTGCGGCCAACGTCATGTTGCTCTCGATCGGGATTTGGGCCGGTGAGGCGGGCGGCCTGCTGCACGACATGGGCCGCGCGACCCGCGACCTGCTGCACTGGGTGTCCGCGCTGATCGCCATGCCGGCCATCGCCTATGCCGGCATGCCGTTCTTCGCCTCCGCCGCCGCGGCGCTGCGCAAGGCGCGTAGCAACATGGACGTGCCGATCAGTCTCGGCGTGATCCTGGTCACCGGCATGAAGTCTCGTGCAGACCATGCAAGGCGGCCCGCACACCTACTTCGATTCCGCCATCACGCTGCTGTTCTTTCTGCTGATCGGCCGCGTGCTGGACCACCGTGCGCGCGGCCAGGCCCGTGCCACCGCCGAGCAGTTGCTGACGCTGCGGGCCTCCGACGTGGCGGTGCTGCAAGCGGATGGCAGTGTCGCGCGACGCAGCCAGCATTCGGTGGCGCCCGGCGATCGCGTGCTGGTCGGCCTGGGCGAAAGGATCGGCGTCGATGGCGTCGTCGAACGCGGCGGATCGATGCTCGATGCCAGTCTCGTCACCGGCGAGAGTCTGCCGGTCGAAGCGACGCCCGGAACGCAGGTGTTCGCCGGTACGCTCAACCTCGGCGAGCCGTTGACCGTCCGTGCAACGATCACGGGCAATGGCACCCTGCTTGCCGAGTGCGCCCGGCTGATCGAGGCCGCGGAGGCACGGCGCTCGCGCTTCGTCGTGCTCGCCGATCGGGTTGCGCGACGCTATGCGCCCGCGGTGCACGCCGCCGCTCTATTGACTTTTCTGTGGTGGTACTTCGTCGCCGGTGTATCAGCGGGGCAGGCATTGCTGACCGCGAGTGCCGTGCTGATCATCACCTGTCCCTGCGCGCTGGCCCTCGCGGTTCCCGTGGTGCAGGTCATTGCCACCGGCCGGCTGTTCCGCGCCGGCGTGCTGCTGAAGTCGCCGACCGCGCTCGAGCGCTTGGCCGATGTAGATACAGTTGTATTTGACAAGACGGGGACGCTGACCGAGCCCGCCATGGCGCTGGTGAAGGGCCACGACTTCGACCACGACGCGCTGCGCGTTGCCGCATCGCTCGCCGCCGGCAGCCGTCATCCCCTCGCGCGTGCATTGTTGGCGGAGTCGGGCCCGGTTCCCGTTGCCGATGACGTCGTGGAATACCCAGGCGTCGGCCTGCGTGCAGGCGAGGTATGGCTCGGCCGGGAACCAAAGACACTCCCCCTCCCCTTGCGGGAGGGGGGTGGGGGGAGGGGGCCGCGCCTATGGCTCACCCGCCCCGGCAGCCCGCCCACATGCTTCGAATTCGCCGAAACTCTGCGCGCAGATTCCGCCGCAACCGTGGAAAGGCTGCGCGACATGGGCCTCGTCGTGCACATCCTGTCCGGCGACCACGCCGCCGCGGTGGCACCGATCGCCGCCACTGTCGGCGCTGGATCC
Organism: uncultured Alphaproteobacteria bacterium; assembly: GCA_963791495.1. GTDB lineage: Bacteria > Pseudomonadota > Alphaproteobacteria > Acetobacterales > Acetobacteraceae > JAMXLO01. Next base: position 155,405 of record CAWBST010000028.1, on the reverse strand, counting down.
TGGCAGGCCGAGTGCACGCCAGTGCAGAAGGTCGCGGCGGTCGAGGCGCTGGCGGCGTCCGGCCGCAAGGTCCTCATGGTCGGTGACGGCCTGAACGACAGCCCGTCGCTCGCTGCTGCAAGTGTCTCGGCTTCGCCCGCGAGCGCCGCCGACATCAGCCAGACCGTCGCCGACATCGTGTTCCAGGGCAATCGTCTGGCTCCCGTCGCTGCCGTCATCGATACCGCGCGACGCGCCCGCCGCGTGATGCGTGAGAACCTCGCGCTTTCGATCGGCTACAACGTTCTGATGGTGCCGCTGGCGGTGGCAGGCTTCGTGACGCCATGGCTCGCCGCAGCGGCGATGTCGAGTTCATCGCTGCTTGTCATGGCGAACAGCTTTCGCCTGCGAGCCAAATCGCCATGAACGTCATTCTCTACCTGCTCGGCGCAAGCCTGATCCTCGGTGGCGGCGGACTGGCAATATTCCTCTGGTCGCTGCGCTCTGGCCAGTACGACGACCTGGAAGGGGCCGCCAACCGCATCCTGTTCGACGACGACCAGAAGTAGGAACGCTACACTGATCCCTCTCCCGCAAAGCGGGGGAGGGTGGGGTGGGGGTGCCGCGTGAGATAATCATTCAGCGCGCCAACCTCAGCCGAGCCGAATCGCAGACCAAGCTTGCTTCGCCGCCATAGTATATCCTCGGCCGTCTGCGCCCATTCGGTGCGGATCACCCAATCCACCTCGCGCTCGGTAAGATCAGCACCGAGACAGCGTCCCATGTCTGCGCCCAGGCGTGCATCACCCAGCATCTCCGCCGCCTTCGTGCCGTAGGCGCGCACCAGACGAAGACACGTTGCGTCCGACAGGAACGGATAGCGCCGCGTCAGGTCGGCGCGCACCTGCTCGATGCCATCCCACGGGAAATCGCCGCCCGGCAACGCAGCGCCTTTCGTCCACGCGCGCCTCATGCCCGGGAACAGCCGTGCCAGTTTCGCCAGCGCCGCTTCGGCCAGGCGCCGATACGTCGTGATCTTGCCGCCGAACACCGACAGCAGCGCAGGCTCCTCCAAAGTAAGCACGTAATCGCGCGTCGCCTCCTGCGCCTTGCTGGCGCCGTCATCCAGCAGCGGCCGAACGCCCGCATAGCGCCAGACGATGTTCGCCGGATCGACCGGCATGCGCAGATATTCGCTGACCGCACGGCACAGATAAGCTTCCTCCTCGGCGGAACTGGCCACTGCGGCCGGGTCGCCGCAAAAATCGTCATCCGTGGTGCCGATCAGCGTGAAGTCCCGCTCATACGGAATGACGAAGCAGATTCGACCATCCGCGTTCTGGAATATGTAGCTACGGTCGTCCATATAGAGCCGCGGCACAACGATGTGGCTGCCCTTCACCAGCCGGATGCGCCGAGGCTCTGTCTCGCCGACCACATCGCGCAGCACGCGCGTCACGTAAGGGCCGCCGGCATTCACCAGCACGCGTGACTCCGCGGTGGCGCCGCCCTCCAGCGTCAGATGCCACACGCCGTCCGCATGCCTCGCCCCAATGCAGCGCGTGCGAGTGCGGATGTCGGCTCCGCGTGCCGCGGCATCGCGCGCGTTCAGCACCACCAGGCGCGCATCATCGACCCAGCAGTCGGAATACTCGAAGCCGCGTCTGAACGCAGGCCGCAATGCTGCGCCCGCCGGATCAGCGTGCAGATCCAGTGAGCGCGTCCCGGGCAGGATCTCGCGCCCACCCAGATGGTCGTAGAGGAACAGGCCGAGCCGGATCAGCCACCACGGTCGCAGCCCGGCATGGTGCGGCAGCACGAAGCGCATCGGCCGCACGAGGTGGGGCGCGGCGCGCAGCAGCACTTCGCGTTCGGCGAGCGACTCTCGCACCAGCCTGAATGCATAGTGCTCCAGGTAACGCAGTCCGCCATGGATCAGCTTGGTCGATGCCGACGACGTGCCGCTCGCCAGGTCGCCCTGCTCCACAAGCAGCACCGACAGCCCGCGTCCGGCCGCGTCGCGTGCGATGCCGCAGCCGTTGATGCCGCCGCCGATGATCGCGAGGTCGAACGGGCTAGTCTTGGATGAACTCACCCGACTTGCCGCCGGCCTTGTGCGTCAGGCGCAGTGCCTCGATGCGCATGCCGCGATCCACCGACTTGCACATGTCGTAGACGGTGAGCGCCGCCACCGAGGCTGCCGTCATCGCCTCCATCTCCACGCCCGTCTGTCCCGTGGTGCGCACCGTCGCGGCGATCTCCACCGCATTCTCGGCCACAGTCAGTTCGAGCGAAATCGCGCTGATCGGCAGCGGATGGCAGAGCGGTATCAGTTCCGCCGTTCGCTTTGCCGCCATGATGCCCGCGATCCGCGCCACAGCCAGCACGTCGCCCTTCTTCGCCCCGCCGCTGCGGATCAGCGACGCGGTCGCCGGCAGCATGACAACGCGGGCGCGCGCCGTGGCGGTGCGTTCGGTGACTGGCTTGGCGCCGACATCCACCATCGCCGCCTGGCCACGCGCATCGAAGTGGGAAAAATCCTGGCTCATGTCGCACCGGTTAGCAGCGTGCGTGTCGCCACGGTGACGTCCGCCTGGCGCATCAGGGTCTCGCCGACCAGGAAGCACTGCGCCCCCGCCGCGGCGAGCCGCTGCAGGTCCGCATGGCTGCGGATGCCGCTCTCGGCGATGAGGAAGCGGTCGGGCGGCACCAGTGGCGCAAGTTCATCGGTCGTCGCTAGGTCGGTGGTCAAAGTCTTGAGATTGCGGTTGTTGATGCCAACCAGCTGCGTCTCCAACCCGAGCACCCGCTCCACCTCGCGCTGGTCGTGCACCTCAGCCAGAACGTCCATGTCCAACGCGCGGGCAAGTGCCTCCAGCTCGCGCGCCTCGCTGTCGGTGAGCGCTGCGAGGATCAGCAGGATGCAATCGGCTCCCATCGCGCGGCTCTCATAGACCTGCCACGGATCGAGGATGAAGTCCTTGCGCAGCACTGGAAGGTCCACCGCGCCACGTGCCGCCACGAGATCGTCGCGGCTGCCCTGGAAGTGCGGCGCATCGGTCAGCACCGAGAGACACGCTGCGCCGCCGTCACGATAGGCCCGTGCCAGCGCCGGCGGATCGAACTGCGGCCGGATCAGCCCGCCCGAAGGCGACGCCTTCTTGATCTCCGCAATCAGGCCGTAACGTCCCTGGGCCACCGCCTCCTTCAGTGCCGAGCCGAAGCCACGTGGCGTGTCGTTGTCGCGTGCGGCGATCTGGGAGCGCAGCGCCTCCAGGCTGGTCTTCGTCTTTGCCGTTGCCACGGCGGCACGCGTATCGGCGCAGATACGGGCCAAGACGCCGGAGGACGGCAGGTTCGGCGTATTATCGGGCATCCAATCCCTTCACTGCACCGCTGTTTCGCGCCGCAGTGTATCCAGGGCCGCCAGCGCTGCCCCGGAAGTGATCGAGCGGCTCCCCAGCGCGACGCCCTCGCGCAGATCCGCGGCGCGGTCCGCGACGATGAGCGCGGCGGCGGCATTCAGCAACACCGTGTCGCGATATGGGCCGGCAGCACCCTGAAGCAATGCCTGCAATGTCGCCGCGTTCAGCGCCGCGTCGCCGCCGCGGATCGCCTCCACCGGTGCGCGCGGAAGGCCTGCGTCTTCCGGGCTGACGAAGAACTTGCGTAGCTTGCCGCGTTCCCAGGCGGTCACCTGGTTTTCGCCGGCGACGGTAAGCTCATCGAGCCCCTGGCCGTGCACGATCCACGCAGTCTCGGTGCCCAGCCTGCCGAGGGTCTCGGCCATCGGCGCTGCCCACTCAGGGGCGAACACACCGGTGAGCTGCCGGCGCACCCGCGCCGGATTGGCCAGCGGACCGAGCAGGTTGAAGATCGTCCGCGTCCCCAGTTCGACCCGGGGTCCGGCCGCGTGCCGCATGGACGGGTGATGGCGGGGCGCGAACAGAAAGGCGCAGTTCGCCGCACGCAGGATGTCCGACAAGCGCTCCAGTGGCACATCAACATTGACGCCCAGCGCTGCGAGTACATCCGCTCCACCGGTGCGCGACGAGAGGGCGCGGTTGCCGTGCTTGGCCACCGGCACGTCGCAGCCGGCGACCACGAAGGTCACGGCGGTGGAGACGTTCAGCGTGCCGGAAGCATCGCCGCCGGTGCCGCAGACATCGATGGCATCGGGCGGTGCGGTGACCGCGGCCATCCGCGCGCGCATCGCGCGCACCGCACCGGTGATCTCAGGCACCGTCTCGCCGCGCACCCGCATCGCCATCAGCAATGCGCCGATCTGCGCCGGCGTCGCCTCGCCCGACATGATGATGTCGAACGCCGTCTCGGCGTCGCTGTCGGTCAGCGTATCCCCGGCGGCAAGCCGGGCGATGAACGGCTTGAGATTGTTGGACACGCCTTGATCAGGCGGCGCGCGCGGGGGCGTTGCTGCCCCGCGCGATCGCCAGGAAATTTGCCAGCAATTCATGGCCATGCTGGCTGGCGATGCTCTCCGGATGGAACTGCACGCCGAACACGGGCAGCGAGCGGTGGCGCATGCCCATCAACAGCCCGTCCTCGGTCCACGCCGTCGGCACCAGCACCTCGGGCAGCGTGCCGCGATCGACGATCAGGCTGTGGTAGCGCGTGGCGGAGAATGGCGACGGCAGCCCTTCCAGAATGTCGGTGGCAGCGTGGAAGATGCGGCTGACCTTGCCGTGCATGGGGACAGGCGCCCGCACCACGCGACCACCGAATGCCTGGCCGACCGCCTGATGGCCGAGACAGACGCCAAGGATGGGCACCTTGCCTGCCGCTGCGGTGATGAGGTCAAGGCAGATCCCGGCCTCATTCGGCGTGCAAGGGCCGGGCGACAGCACGATAGCCTCCGGCTGCCGCGCGAGCGCATCGGCGACGCTGATCCTGTCGTTGCGCCAGACCTCGCAGCGCGCGCCGACGTCCCCCAGGAAATGGAACAGGTTGAAGGTGAATGAGTTGTAGTTGTCGATGAGCAGGATCATGGCAGCGCATCCTTGCCCGGCCGGAAGCGGCCGGTCAACGTGGTTTGCCGCGTTGGCGAAACCTCGCGATCGGGGACGCCGCGTTCAATAATGGCCCCGAATGTTCAACGACTTTGGTGGCAGTAGTGCCTTATGCAGAAAAGGCTCTGATTCAGAAATGGAGAAACCAGGTGCAACGTCGAGACCTTCTGCAGAGCGGCGCTCTGGCGGCCATCGCTCTTCTCTCCGACCGCGCGTTCGCTCAGTCAGGAGCAGCAGGCGGGAAGCTGATTCCCTGGGCTGACCAGCCGCCCCCGGTGCCGCCGCCGGTGGAGAATGTGATCAAGGGTCTTACGCGCTGGGAGGACCTCGATTCGTGGATCACGCCGAACGAGAAGTTCTTCAGCATTGCCCACTACAATCGGCCAGTGATCGACGCGAAGACCTGGCGGCTGGACCTGTCGGGGCTTGTCGCCAGCCCCGCGACACTGACACTCGACCAGCTGAAGGCACTGCCGCGGAAGGAAGTGACATTCACCATTGAGTGCTCCGGCAGCAATGGCCTTCCGTTCTTCACCAGTGGGATCGGCAACGCCCGATGGACAGGCACGCCGCTGGCAGACGTGCTGCGGAAGGCGGGACTCAAGCATGGTGCCCTCGAAGTGGTCTTCTTCGGCGCCGACAGCGGTGAGGAGGTCGTGCGCAAGGACACGCCGCTGGAATTCAAATACACCAGCAACTTCGCGCGGAGTATGCCGATCGACGACGCGATGAATCCGGCAAACCTGCTGTGCTACGAGATGAACGGATCACCATTGCCGGCAGCCCACGGGTTTCCACTCCGTCTGATCGCACCCGGTTGGTATGGCGTCGCCAACGTCAAGTGGCTCACTGGAATCGAAGTGCGCGACAAACGCTTCCTCGGTCGCTTCATGGGCCGGGATTACGTGACCATCCGCGAGGAAAAGCACAACGGCGAGACGATCATGGCGGAGACATCTGTGGGCCGTATGCTGCTTAAATCGGCACCGGCGCGGGTCGTGACGCGTGATGGTCGGTACCAGATCGATGGTATGGCCTGGGGTCCGAAACCGATAGCGGCGGTCGAGGTCAAGGTCGATGACGGCGCCTGGATGAAGGCCAAACTCGCGGCCAGCAAATCCGAGTTCGCATGGCGCTCATGGAGCCTGGACTGGTCGCCGACACCCGGCGAACACACGATCACGTCGCGGGCGATCGACACCTCGGGCAGCATCCAGCCGGCGATGGATGATCCGTTGATCGCCAACAAGAAGACCTACTGGGAGAGCAACGGACAGATCACGAGGCACGTCCGCATTGCGTGACCGAGGTGCGCGCGAGGTCAGCCCGTCGCATATCCGCGGGCGGCCCGAGACGAGCGCAGCCGGTCAAGACTCCACGCACCGCCGCCGGCGACGAAGAAGTAGAAGAAGATGAGGCAATACAGGATCGCTGCATCACCGCCGTTCAGCATGGGATAGAAAGCCCGTGGCGCGTGCGCCATGAAATACGCGACCGCCATCTCACCCGACATGATGAACGCCGCCGCGCGCGTGAACAGACCGACCGCAACCAGGAGCCCACCGACCGATTCAATGATGCCGGCGAACCAGAGGAGATGGAATGTCTCCGGCTGGTTCGGCACGTGTGGGAAGCCTGCCAGTTTGCCCAGCCCGTGCTCCATGAACATGAGCCCCGCGATGATCCGCACGATGCTGAGAACACGCGGCTCCCATTCAGCCGCCAACTTGAGAGTGTCCGACATCGTCGAGAGCCTCCTTTCGCCTGCACTGCACAGACGTCACCACCCCCTCGGACCACCGTTCGTCCTGTTCGCTTCGTTGTCGTGCAAGCCAATGTCCGCCCCGGAAGGCTTCTGACAACCTGGATAGCGGCGATTTGATCGGCCGGGTCCGCAACAGTTACGATCGTTGTGACCCACCTCACACCTGGGTGTCGGTAGTTGCGTTACTGTAACGCCAATTGGGGAGTAATACGATGAACCGCATCTCGGGCGTCGGTCGGCGCAAAAACCCTCGGGTCGCGCCACTGTCATGGTTGTGGAACAATGGCCCGATGATCCTGTTGCCAGTGTTGGTGCTGGCGATTTTCCTCATCTACTGGCAGGCACTCGCCAGCGAAACTGCGCGTGTCGTGGCGAGTCAGATCGATCACGACGACACTTCGCTCTGCATCAAGTTCGGATTTGCCGCCGACACCGAGGCGCACGACGCCTGCAAGCTCGAGCTGCTCGATCTCCGGCACAGTCATGAACGACTGATGGCAGCGAACTCGGTTCCCTGAGCCCACCTACAAGCCAGCTACCCGGGCGCGTTCCCGCCCGACTTCCCCGCCGCGAACCGCACAGCCTCCTCCGCCGCACGCATCAGCGCGCGCGCCTTCTGGCGGCATTCCTCATGCTCGAACTCGCGTTCGGAGTCAGCGACGATCCCGGCGCCAGCCTGCACATACATGACACCATCCTTCACCAGCGCGGTGCGCAGGCCGATGCAGGTATCCATCGTGCCGTTCGCGGCGAAGTAACCAATGCAGCCGGCGTAGATGTTGCGCCGGTCGGGCTCCAGCTCCTCGATGATCTCCATCGCACGGACCTTCGGCGCACCGGACAGAGTACCAGCGGGGAACCCGCCGATCAGCGCATCCAGCGCGTCCAGCCCGTCACGCAACTTGCCCTCCACATTGGACGAGATGTGCATCACGTGGCTGAAGCGCTCGGTGACGAAGCTCTCCGTCACCTTGACCGATCCAACCTCCGCCACCCGCCCCACATCGTTGCGGCCGAGGTCGAGCAACATCAGGTGCTCGGCCCGTTCCTTCGGGTCTGACAGCAGCTCCGCCTCCAGTGCCTGGTCCTCCTCGTATGTCGTGCCGCGCCGCCGCGTGCCGGCGAGCGGCCGTATCGTCACGGTGCCGTCGCGCAGCCGCACCAGCACCTCGGGGCTCGACCCCACCACGGCAAAGCCGCCGAAATCGAGGAAGAACAGGAACGGCGCCGGGTTGATCCGCCGCAGCGCGCGGTAGAGCGAGAAAGGCGGCAGAACGAACGGCACCGAGAACCGCTGGCTGATCACGATCTGGAACGCATCGCCAGCCGCGATGTAGTCCTTGCACCGGTCCACAGCGGCCAGAAAATCCGGCTTGGTGAAATTGGACGCCGGCGCCGGTGGATCAGGCAGCATCACCGGCGGCGGCGGATGCGGCAGCGGCCGTTCCAGCGCCGCCTCCGCCTCGTCGAGCCGCTTCTGCGCATGGTCCCACGCCGTTTCAGCAGTGATGTCCGCCTGCGGATACACCGGCGCGGCCAGCGTCAGCTCGTCGTTCACGTTGTCGAAAATCGCGAACAGCGTCGGCCGCATCATCAGCCCTTCCGGCACGCCCACCACGTCATGGTTCTTCACCGGCAGGCGTTCCATCTGCCGAACCATGTCGTAGCCGAGATAGCCGACCAGCCCGCCCGCCATCGGCGGCAGATTGGCCGGGACGTCGAGCCGCGTCTCGGCGATCGTCGCGCGCAGGCTGTCCAGCGCGGGCCGCGGATCCGCGACGAACGCGTGCGGCGCCGACTGCGCATAGCGGTTGATCTCCGCGCGACCGTCGCGGCAGCGCCAGACCAGGTCCGGCTCCATCCCGATGATGGAATAGCGGCCCCGCGCGGCGTTGCCTTCCACGCTCTCCAGCAGGAACGAGTTGGGCCGGCCATGCGCCAGCTTGAGGAAAGCCGCGACCGGCGTCTCCAGGTCGGCCACGCCGCGACGCCACACCAGCGTGCCGCGCCCCGCGTCGTAGGCGGCACGAAAGCTGACAAAGCCGGGTGGGACCGAGATGTTCATTGCTGCTGACCGGTGACGTTGTCGAGGGCGGACTGATTGATGCGCGGTTGCGCACGTTCGCGCAATGCATCCGCGAACACGCTGGCAAGGTCGCTGCCGATCGACTGAGTGACCGCCTGGCGTACCTGCCCGTAACCGGTCGGATCGGCTTTCGGGTCGGCCTCGACGACTTCGGCCGGGACGGCGACGATGAACCCGTCGCCGGTCTCCACCATGGTCGGCTCGCCCTGCTTCAGCGTGAACAGCGGCTGCTCGAGCTGCCGCGGCATGCCCTCGACAGTTTCGCCGCGCGTGACCAGCGGCGTGCGCCGAACCGTGACCCCGGCCACCGCCGCGGCGTCCGCGAGCGACTGTCCGCCCTTCACCGCAGCCAGCAATTTCGCCGCCGCCTGCTCCTGCGCATGGCGCTGCGCATCGTGCGTCCAGTCCGCCGCAACCTGTTCCTTTACGGCTTCGAATGGCTTCACCGCCGGCGGCGTCACGTCCTCGACGCTGAGCGCATAGTAGGCGGAACCGCCGGTCGAGGGCGTCTGTACCTCGACCAGCCGTGGCGGATCGCCCTTCTGCGTATCGAACGCCGCCTTGATCAGCGCAGTCTTCAATTCGGCCGGACCGGGGACCGGCGCCGGCGTGCCGTCAGCGGTGTTCCCCTCGGAATCCAGCGTCCCGGCGACGCCAACCAGTCCGAGGTCGTTCGGCATCTCGTCCAGGCTCGCACCGCTACCCAGCACGTTGTCCACCTTGTTGGCGCGGTCGTACATCAGGTCCGCCGCCTTGGCGGCAAGCACGTCAGCGCGCAGCGTATCCTTCACCGCGTCGAACCCGCGATCGCTGCCGGGCGTCACCTTGGTGACCTTGACGACGTGCCAGGTGCCGGCCCCCTTGACCGGACCGACCACCGTGTCGGGCGCGGCGCCGAACACGCTGTGCGCCAGGTCCGCGTCGGGGAATTCGCGTTCCGATGAATCGTCCAGCGCGATGGCCGAGCCGCCGGCGTCCTGTGCCGCCTTCTGCATCGCCGCCCAGTCGGCGCCACCCCGCCAGCTATCGGCGAGCGCCTTGGCCTTGCTCTCGTCGCCGACGGAAACCACTTCGGCAGACCGCTTTTCCGGCTTCACGTAATCGGCCTTGTGCTGCTGATACGCCGCCTGCAGGTCGGCGTCGGTGACCGGGATGTCCTTCGCCAATGTCTGCGGCGACAGCACGACCGCCTTGATCCTGCGGTATTCCGGTGCGGAGTATTTGTCCGGATGATTGTCGTACCAGCGCTGCAGGTCGGCCTCGGTCGGTGACGGCGGCTCGGGCGCCGCGGCGAGTGGAAACTCCACCATGTCCGCCGAGCGCTTCTCGAACCGGCCTTGGAACAGCGGCCGCAGCAGCGCCTCCGGCGTCGTCGCACCGGCACTGACCGCGCCGAGAAGCTGCCGCTGCGCCAGTTCGCCCCGCATCATGTCCAGGAAGCGCGCCTCGGTCAGGCCGTTGTTGCGCAGCACCGCCTCGAATGTCTGGCGATCGAACTGCCCGTTGGGACCGTGGAATGCCGGCATGGCGAACACCGACTGGCGCACCGCCGCATCCGGGGTAACAATGTGCAGCCGCTGCAGCTCCTGGTTCAGCGCGGCCTGGCCGATCAGCCGCTGCAGTGCCTCGCGCGCCACGCCGCTGCGCATTTCCTGAGATGGCTCCTGGCCGGACGGCAGATCGCGCGTCGCCTGCGACATTTCGCGCTGGTAGGCCTCCTGCAGCTGCGCGCCCTCGATCGTCTGGCCGCCGACCTTGGCGACCCAGGTCGAGGTGCCGATCAGCCGGATTACGTCGCCGACTCCCCAGGAGACGAAGGAGAGCACCATGATCAGGAAGAAGCCGCGAGCCACCCAGGTGTCGAGCATGCGGCGGAAGACAGTGATCATTCACGCAGGCCTTCGTGGCGAAGCGGCGCAGCATATACGAGCGAGGGCAAGGCATTGCCAGTTGGTGCCTTGCGGAATCCCCGGTGACCCCACCGTAGCCCTCAGGTCTGGCCAGCCTCTGCCGACCATGGGTCAACGATGGGGACGCCGCAGTCCGAGAAATGCTGGGTGTTCCGTGTCGCGATCGCGTCAGCCTCGTGCGCCCGAGCGATGGCCGCGATCTGCAGGTCCGCGACGCCCACTGGGCGGCCGACCCTGCGAACTCCTCGCGGCCAATTCCCCATAAACGCGTGCGGCGGCACGATCGAACGGCAACACTCTGCCTCCAAGTACGGTGCCAAGCATGGCATCGACGGCGCGCACAAGCGCATCGCGGCGACGGCCGTCTTGCATCGCCGCCAGGCCGAACAGCAGTTCCGCTTCGCACACGGCTGTCGTGAAGACCAATTCCGGCGGCTGCTTGCGCGCCCATGCCAGAACCACAGGTGAAGGTACGGCACGGGTCAGTTCCGCAATCACATTCGTATCGAGTACCGATCATGTCGATGGATCAAGCTTCACTTCGGTGAAGTCGGGTGGATCCTGCAAAGGTTCGCGTGCGATCTCCGGGAGGTCCAAACCACCGATCGGCTCGAACAATGAACGAATTGCATCGACCCAGCGCGACGATGCCTCCTCCGGGGGTGTCGCGCGCAGACGCTCACGAAGGATAAGCCTGACCTCCTCCTCCATCGAGTGTCCACGTGCCGCGGCATACTCCTTAAGCTGCGTATGCAGGCTGTTCTCGATATTCCTGATGACCAAGGTGGCCATGTTGGGATTCGCTCATTAGAGATGACGCTAGCGTGCTAGCGCAGAGCAAAGGGGTGTTCAACCGCCGTGCCCCGTGGCTTGATGAATTCATCGACGGGAGGATGCACCATGCCGCAACTGATCGCCGGCAACTGGAAGATGCACATGCTGCGCGCCCCGGCGGCGGAACTGGCGGGCGGCGTGCGCAACGGCGCCCAAGGGCTCGCCTGCGAACTGCTGGTCTGCCCGCCGTTCACCGCCATCGAGCCGGTGGCCCGCGCGCTGGCCGGATCGGCCGTCGCGGTCGGCGGCCAGGACTGCCACCCAAAGGGGCAGGGCGCGCATACCGGCGACGTCTCGGCTGCCATGCTGCGCGATGCCGGCGCCACCTGGGTGATCCTCGGCCACTCCGAGCGCCGCCAGAATCATGCCGAGACCGACGAACTGGTCCGCGAGAAGGTGCTCGCGGCGGTGGAGGCCGGCCTCACGCCCATCGTCTGTGTCGGTGAAACGGAGGACCAGCGAGCCTCCGGCCAGGAGACCGAGGTGGTAGGCTGGCAGATCGCCGGCAGCCTGCCCAAGCCGTTCGCCGGCGTGATCGCCTACGAGCCGGTCTGGGCGATCGGCACCGGCCGGACCGCCACCGAGCAGGATGTCGCCACGATGCACGCCTTCATCCACGAGGAGCTGGTGCGTCAGTTCGGCGAGGCAGGGCAGGGGATCCGCATCCTGTACGGGGGTTCGATGCGGCCGGCCAATGCCGGCTCGCTGCTCGCCGTGCCGCATGTCGGCGGCGGGCTGATCGGCGGGGCCAGCCTGAAGGCTGACGATTTCCTCGCGATCGCCCGTGCCGCGCGCGGTGGTGCGGGCGTATAGTGCCTGACGGGAACCGGGGAAACCGATTTGGACCAGCCGAATGACGATACCGCATTCGAGAACCTGATCCGCCACATCCAGGAGAGTCGCGGCATCGATTTCCGTGGCTACAAGCGGACCAGCCTGCGCCGGCGCATCCTGCTGCGCATGGAGCAACTGCACATCGACGGCTTCGCCGATTATCACGCCTTCCTCGAGGTGCATCCGCAGGAATTCGTCGAGCTCCTCAACACCGTACTGATCAACGTCACCTCGTTCTTCCGCGATCCCGGTGCATGGGACGTGCTGAAGACCACGGTTCTGCCGGAGCTCATCGCGCCCGAACGCGGCCGCGACCAGTTGCGTGTGTGGAGCGTGGGCTGCGCCTCGGGACAGGAACCTTATTCTCTCGCCATGCAGTTTTGCGAGCTGCTTGGGCCGGTCGAGTTCGTGCGCCGGGTGAAGATCTACGCGACAGACCTCGACGAAGCCGCTTTGACCAGTGCGCGCCAGGCGTCTTACTCGCCGCAGGAGGTGGAAGGCGTGCCTCCGCCGCTGCTGCAGAGGTATTTCGAGCGCACCAACGACCACTACCTGGTGAGCCGCGATCTGCGAAAGGCCGTCATCTTCGGACGGCACAACATCGTGCACGACGCGCCGATCTCGCGCGTCGATCTATTGATCTGCCGCAACCTGCTCATCTACCTGGAGACGGAAACCCAGAACTTCGTGCTGCCGCGGCTGCATTATGCTCTGGTGGATGACGGCTGCCTGTTCCTGGGCAAGGCGGAGACACAGCTCGGGCGATCGAAGCTCTTCAAGCCCATCGACATGAAGCACCGTCTGTTCCGCAAGACGCCGCAGCTCTGGCGTCGCTCCGGCACCGGCGGCGTGCAGCTGGGCAGGGACTCGCCCCGCAGCACAGGATCGGCGGCAGTGCAGGCGCAACTGCTGGAGGCGATTGTCGATCACTCCGCTTCCGCCTACCTGGCGATCGACAGCGACGATGTCCTGACGTTTGCCAGCGCCGCCGCGCGCCGCTTGCTGGAGGTGGGCGACAGCGACGTCGGCCGCCCGTTCCAGGACCTGCCCGTCTCGTATCGGCCGATCGAGCTGCGCACCCCGATCGAGGACGTGCGTCGCCTGATGCGCCCTGTTCGTATCGAGCATCAGCCATATCATCGCCCGCCAGGCGATCCGATCCGTCTCACCATCGAGGTGGCCCCGCTGATCTCACGTGACGGCGGGTTACCGACCATCCTGCTCACCTTCAGCGACACCACACGCACGTTCACATTGCAGCAGGAGCTGGAAGCAGCTCAGGAAAGTCTGGAGACGACGATCGAAGAGCTGCAGTCGGCCAACGAGGAGCTGGAGACCACCAACGAGGAACTGCAGTCCACCAACGAGGAACTGGAGACCACCAACGAGGAGCTCCAATCCGCCAATGAGGAACTGGAGACCACCAATGAGGAGCTGCGCTCCGCCAACGAGGAGCTGGAGACGACGAACGACGAGCTGCGGCGCCATTCCGACGAGTTCGCTGCCTACCGCCTGCACGCGGAGGGAATTCTGCGCGGCCTCGATGCCGGCGTGATTGTGGTGGATACCGACCTGAAGGTGCGCTCCTGGAATCGTTGGAGCGAGAATGTCTGGGGACTGCGCGAGGAAGAGGCGATCGATCAATCGTTCGGCGCACTCGACATCGGCCTTCCGGTGCAACAGGTGGAGCCGGCACTCACGCAGGCAGTACGCGATGGGGTCGTGAGTGATGCCACGCTGGATGCGTTGGATCGGCGTGGCCGCGGGATGAAGTGCCGCGTTCGGGTCTCGCCATTGCTCCATGACGATCGCAGCACGCATGGGGCCGTGATTGTGCTCGAGGATCGTGGCGCCGCGCCGACGGCGTAGACCGTATAAGTCATTCCCGCGAAGACGGGAAATCAGCCCACCTGCAGGCACCGCAATACGCGAACAGTGTCAATGCTCGCCAACCACGCCGCCATGCCTGCGCAGATTGATGAGCGCCTCGCCGATCACCTTGGCTGCATGCTCTGATTCGTCAGCCCCAGTGCGCCAGCGCGCCGCCGCATGCGGCATCGCCTGCGCCTCCGACTTTTCCTGCATGCGGCGGAACAGCGCCACTCTTTCGCGGTGCATGCGCAGCGCACTGTCCATCGCCCGCTCCAGCTCATCGTCCTGCGCCGCGAGCAGTGACTCTGCAGTGAAGGCATGGCCGATCTGGCAGCGGAAGCGCGTCGAACCTTCGTCGGCGACCTCGTTCAGGACGCCACCGCATTGCGGGCAGCTCAGGTGTGAAGGATGACCCAGTTGGACGGGCTCTCGCACCATAGGCAACTCCTGCGCGGCAATACTTGTCTCCACGGCCAGGTGGTCTGGGATCGACGGCTGCGGGCCTGGCGGCTCATGCACCAGACAACTCAGCAGGTCCGGCATGTCCGCGACCGGCACGCAATGATCGACATTGGCATGCGCCAGTGCGTTACGTGGCATCTCCGACCACATCGCGTCATTCGGCTCCTGGACGACACAGAGCCCACCACATGACTTGATCGCGAGAAGCCCGGCGCAGCCATCGTCGAGCAGCCCGCTCAGCAGCACGCCGATCACGCGTGACCCGTAGGCGACCGCAGCGGAACGGAACAGCGGATCGATTGCGGGGCGAGTACGGTTCTCCTGTGGGCCGCGCCGCAGGATGACGTGGCCCGGTCGCAGCAGCATGTGCATGTCGGGCGGCGCGACGTAGATCACGCCGCGTTTGATCGGCTCGTCGTCTTGTGGGTGGCGCGCAGGAAGTTTGCCGGCCCGGCTCAGCAGGTCCGGCATGACGCTGCGGGATTTCGGACTGATGTGGAGGACGACAAAGACAGCAGCGGGAAAATCCGCCGGCAGGCCTTCACAGATCCGCCTCAGTGCCTCGATACCGCCCGCTGAGCCGCCGATAACCACGATGTCGTGACCTGCCATGTCATTTCCGCACTCAAAACGTCGTTGTCTTCACGGGAACGTGCAATCGTTGGTTGCGTTCATGCTTTGCAATCCGTCGGCAACGCGCCACGCTACGATTTGGGGTTTATAGCACATGGATCGGCCTGACGGCCCGGAAAAGGCCCTCCGCGACAAAGTCGCGCGACTGGGACAGGAACTCGAGCAGGCGCACGTCGCACTTGAAGACGCGCACGGGGAAATCGCGGCACTCATCCACGAACAGGACCGGCTTCACCGCGAGGCCGAGGCGGGCACCCGGCAGCATTCCGCAGAGGTAGCCGCGTTGGTGACCGACGCGCTGCGGAACCAGGATGCGACCGGCGAGCTCCGGGCGGCACTGGAGGAAGCTTCCGTATTGGCCGAGGAACTGCAGGCGGCCAACGAAGAGCTGCACGTGGCCAACGAGCAGCTGGATCAGCGGGTGACCGAGCGGACAGCAGAGCTGGAGCAGGTCAACGCCGATCTGCACCGCCGCGTCGAGGCCGAGACGGCAGCGCGCACCAAGGCGCAGGCCGAGCTGTTCCAGATGCAGAAGCTGGAGGCGATCGGTCAGCTTACCGGTGGCATCGCTCACGACTTCAACAACCTGCTGATGGTCATCATCAATGGTCTGCAGGTTCTCGCCCAGTCGGACAACCAAAGGTTGCGTGAGCGGGCGCTGCGCCGGACCCAGGAAGCCTCCTGGCGTGCCTCCGAACTGACACGGCGACTGCTGGCTTTCGCCAGGCGGCAGGCGCTGCATCCCGAGCGCGTGGACCTGCCCCAGCAAGCCGAGACCCTGCGCGAGCTGCTCGGTCAGGGCCTGCGCGAAAGCGTCGAGCTCAGCCTCGAGATGGCGGAGGATCTCTGGCCGCTGGAGGCTGACTTCGGCGCGCTGGAGCTCGCGCTGCTCAACGTCGCCGTCAATGCGCGCGACGCCATGCCGGATGGCGGCAGGGTGACGATCGCGGCGCGCAACAGCACGATCGCTGGCGCATCAGCGGCGCGGCACGGGGTGGCGGCCGGCGATTATGTGGAGATCGCCGTCGTGGATACCGGCGTCGGCATGTCGCCGGACGTCCTGGAGAAGGTCTTCGAACCATTCTTCACGACCAAGGGCTCCGGCAGAGGCACCGGGCTCGGCCTCGCCCAGGTCTATGGCTTTACGCAGCAGTCGGGTGGCACGGCCTGGGTGGAAAGCCGGCTCGGCGAGGGAACCACGGTGCGTCTGCTGCTGCCACGATCATGGCGCGAGCTCCAGGACCAGCCAGCACCGCCAAGCCAGGCTTCGGACAGCCCGCCACGGAGCGATCTGCGCATTCTGGTGGTGGAGGATGAGACCTCCGTCGCCGCTGCCGTGCTGGACATGCTGGCGCAGCTCGGCCACCGCGGCAGGTGCGTCGAGACCGTGGCGTCCGCGCTGGCACTTCTGGCCGACAGCGGGCAGACGGATCTGGTGCTTTCCGACGTGCTGCTGCCGGGTGGCGAGAGTGGGCTCGATCTGGCGCGCCAGGTGCGGGACCGGCATCTTGGCGTCCCGGTCATCCTGACCAGCGGCTACGGCGGAGCGATGACGCAGCGCCTGTCCACGATGGACCTGCCGTTCCTGCACAAGCCCTACAGGATCGAGACGTTGCAGCAGGCAATCGACTTCGCCATGCAGCAATTGTCCGAACCGGCGGGTCGGGGATAGAACCCCTCGCCCGAGGGGAGCCTGGCCAGTGATCACCGTCCTGCTGATCATCCATCTGTTCGTCACGCTCGCGCTGATCGGCGTGGTGCTGATCCAGCGCAGCGAGGGCGGCGGCCTGGGCATCGGCAGTTCGCAGGGCATGGGCGCCTTCATGTCCGGGCGCGGCACCGCCAACCTGCTGACCCGCGCCACCGCCATCCTGGCGACCGTCTTCATGCTGCTGTCGCTGACCCTGGCGCTGATGAACCGCGGCACCACCGGCGTCGCCGGCCGCTCTCTGCTGGAATCTTCCCCATCCTCCTCCACCCCCGCCCCTCAGCCGGCCCCGCCCCCCGCGCCAAAGGCCCCCGCCGTCCCGACCAACTGAGCGCGAGGCGAGGAGCACGGAACCAGACCTCCCCCTCCCCTTGCGGGAGGGGGCAGGGGAGGGGGCCGCGCTAGCTCAACGAACCCCCTCCCCCCAACCCCCTCCCGCAAGGGGAGGGGGAGACATGCCTCGATCCACCCACCCCCGACTGACGCATGCGTGACCCCGCAAGAGCGGGCTTCCCGTCACCCAATTCGGCTCCGTATACTGGCCGCCCATGACGCGGTACGTGTTCATCACCGGCGGCGTGGTCTCCTCCCTCGGCAAAGGCATCGCCTCCGCCTCCTTGGGCGCCCTCCTCCAGGCGCGCGGCTTCACCGTGCGGCTGCGCAAGCTGGACCCCTACCTGAACGTCGATCCCGGCACGATGAGCCCCTACCAGCACGGCGAGGTCTACGTCACCGATGACGGCGCCGAGACCGACCTGGACCTGGGCCACTACGAGCGCTTCACCGGTGTGCCGGCCAACCACCTCGACAACGCCACCACCGGGCGCATCTACTCCGAGGTGATCGCCAAGGAGCGCCGCGGCGACTACCTGGGCGCGACCGTCCAGGTGATCCCCCACATCACCGACGCGATCAAGGAGACGATCGTCCGCGACACCGCCGGCCTCGACTTCGTCCTGGTGGAGATCGGCGGCACCGTCGGCGACATCGAGAGCCTGCCGTTCCTCGAGGCGATCCGTCAGCTCGGCAACGAGCTTGGCCCCGAGCGCGCCATGTTCGTGCATCTGACTCTGGTGCCCTTCATCCAGTCCGCCGGCGAGCTGAAGACCAAGCCGACGCAGCACTCGGTGAAGGAGCTGCTGAACGTCGGCATCCAGCCGCAGATGCTGTTGTGCCGCTGCGACCGCCCGATCCCCGAGAACGAGCGGCGCAAGATCGCGCTGTTCTGCAATGTGCGGCCGCGGTCGGTGGTCGCGGCGCTCGACGTCGATACGATCTATGCCGTGCCGATCAGCTACCATGTCGAGGGCATGGATCGCGAAGTGTTGCGGCACTTCGAACTGCCCGCGGACGATGCGCTCGATCTATCGCGCTGGGAGGGCATTGTCGATGCGATCCGCGCGCCCGAGGGCGAGGTGCGCATCGCCGTGGTCGGCAAGTACACCAACCTGCAGGACAGCTACAAATCGCTGGCCGAGGCACTGATACACGGCGGCATCGCCAACCGCGTGAAGGTGCAGCTCGACTGGGTGGACAGCGAGATTTTCGAGCATGACAACGCGGTGCATCGGCTCGAGGAATGCAACGGCATCCTGGTGCCCGGCGGCTTCGGCGAACGCGGCACGCCAGGCAAGATCGAGGCGGTGCGCTTCGCGCGCGAGAAGCACGTGCCGTTCTTCGGCATCTGCTTCGGCATGCAGATGGCGGTCATCGAGGCGGCGCGAAACCTCGTCGGCCTGCGCTGCGCGTCATCGACCGAGTTCGGGCCGTGCGATGAACCGGTGGTCGGCCTGCTGACCGAATGGGCGCGCGGCAACGAGGTCGAGCGCCGCATGGAAGGCGGCGACCTCGGCGGCACGATGCGTCTCGGGGCATATCCCGCGGTGCTGAGCCCAGGGTCGTTGGTGTCGGACCTGTACGCCGGTGCCACGCGCATCGAGGAGCGGCACCGCCATCGCTACGAGGTGAACGTGAACTACAAGGCGTGCCTGGAGCGCATCGGCATGCGCTTCTCCGGCATGTCGCCCGACGGCGTGCTGCCGGAGATCATCGAGCGGCCCGATCACCCGTGGTTCGTCGGTGTGCAGTATCATCCGGAGCTGAAGTCGAAGCCGTTCGATCCGCATCCGTTGTACGCCGGATTCATCGCAGCGGCGGTGCGGCAGGCGCGGCTGGTATAGGGGACGCAGGGGCGGTCGCCGAAGCCGCGGCATCGAGACGTGTCGTGCTCCGAACGTCACGCTCGGTTTCGGAGGGGTGTGAGCTAGTTCACAGTGCACCCTTCCCGGAGCGGCTAGCACCTCTGCACAAAGGTTTTGCCGGTTTGCCCGAGGGGTCGTCCCGGCGCCACGACGCCGACCATCTGGCTCGGCGCGGATGCCGATACCGTGTCGGAGAGTTTACATGGAACGATATGCTGGCGGGTCGATTGTGGTCTCGGATTACGATCCGGCTTGGCCGGCAACCTTCGAGCAGGAGTGCACGAGCCTGCATGCCGCTCTCGGTCTCCTTGTGCTGACGATCGAGCATATTGGGAGTACGGCGGTGCCGGGCCTGGCTGCCAAGCCGATCATCGATCTCCAGTTAAGCGTCCGCAGCCTCGAAGAAGCACGATCAAGCTGCGTCGGGCCGCTTGAGGCGCTGGGTTATGCTTACATGCCGCAGTACGAGGCCCGGTTGCCAGGCGAGCTTTTCTTCCGGAAGGGACTTCCCGGGCCATGGACACACCACCTCCATGTTTTGCAAGGAGACCATCCCCGGTGGCAGCGCCGCCTTCTGTTTCGTGACTATTTGCGCAACCATCCGGAGGTAGCTCGCGCCTATGCGACGCTGAAGAGAGATCTGGCCGCGGCATTCGACGCCGATATCTCCGGTTATATGAATGCGAAGACTGCGTTCGTCGCGGCAACGCTGGCCGCGGCGCTTGGTCCAGGCGTGCAGGTGGTGCTCGATAGACCCGTCCCGCCAGAGACGTCGCGATCATGATCGGAGGCGCGGATATCCAAGCAAGCAGGCGAAGGACCCGTTGGACAATGAGTGCTACAACTCACGGCCGGCGTTGTACTATCGTCATGGCCGGCGCAGGCCGGCCATCCACGTCTTTCCTTTGATGCCAACAGCAAAGTCGTGGATGGCGGGGCCAAGCCCCGCCATGACGATGAGGCAACACCGCGCACGCCTCGATTCACTTATTACGCAGCAAGCTACGGTCCGCAGGGCCAGACGTGAGGGCCCCGGGGGTTCCGTGACGCAAGCCACACCGCGCCGAGATTCCAGGTAGCCCGAGGTTTTCCTGTCGCACAGGAGGAGTAGATCATGCGCCTCGCCGTTATCTCCGACATCCACGGCAACCTGCTCGCACTCGAGGCGGTTATCGCGGACATCGGCACACGCGGAGTGGATGTTACCGTCAACCTGGGCGATAGCGTGGCGGCTCGCTCTGGCCAAGCGAAACTGCCGAATGTCTCGTAGCATTGGCATTTCCGACGGTGCGCGGCAATCACGACCGCTGGATGTTGGACGGCGCGACGGATAGTCTCCCTCAAGCCGACCGCTTTGTGCGCGCCGCGCTCTCCATTGAACAGAGCCATGCACTGCACGCTTCACCGCAGATGTCGCAGTTCCTGATGCCACGACACTGGTGGACCCGGCTTCATCGCGGCCGCAGTGCGGCAGGCCTGGCTGGTGCGATCAGGGCAGCGGTATCAACGCAGGGCGCGGCATTGGTCCGGCGTCATCCCGGTGCAGGATATATTCTGCTCCAGCCCCCAGCGGGTATCGGACATTTCTGTGGAAACGCATGCCCAGGCGGCGCATCACAGCCGATGACGCTGCATTGGGAAGATCGTGTCCGGCGACGATGTAATCGATGTGCGGCGATGCAAAGGCTCGGGTGATTGCGGTCCAGGCCATTCTTGTCGCGAGACCTTGGCGCCAATTAATCGGATGGAGGAGATAGGTGATCTCGGCTGAGTTCGGCAAAGGATAGGGTCGTAGCTCGACGGAACCGGCACATGATTTGGAGCGACCTTCCAGTATCCACATACCAAGCCCGGCTGTTGCAGCGTTGGTGATTGCCTGGGTCACACGTTTTGCGATGAATTCGCATTCCGGTGCTGCGTTATCGAACAGGTATCGATAAATGAGAGGCTGGCATGCCAACGCATGGAGACCCCCGATATCGCTCTGGCTGACGGCGCGAAAGCGCCAGCACTCGGTCACGCTTCTTCCTCTGACCATGGGTTCACAATCCGCACGCCGCATCCAGCAAAATCGCCGGCGTTACGGGTTGCGACGGCCACACCGTAGGCGCGCGCCGTGGCGGCAATCATGGCGTCCTGGACTGAGATCGGCTTGCCCGCCGACTGTCGTGCCACGCGGATTATGCCGTAGTGGGTTGCGCAGGCACCGTCGAACGGCAACATGCGCGCGGCGAAACCCGTGAACAGAACCGCGACTCGGCCCGCGAGCTCGTTCCGCCGACGGCCCCGCGGCATGCGAGCGAGACCATAGCGAAACTCTGCCTCGCAGATGCACGACGTGAACAGTGTTGCCTGGGGCTGTCGACGGAGGAATGCAAGCACCTCCTTGTCGGGCGCTTCCCGGGTAAGTTCGGAAATGACGTTGGTGTCGAGCAGGATCAATGCTCGGAGAAGTCCGGCGGTGGGCGTTCTGGTTCAGAATCCCGCGGTGGAATATCAAGATCGAAACCGTGCTTGGGTCCGAACAGACGCAATGCCAAATCGACGATATGTTCTTCGTCTGGTTGACGTGCCACAGCCTTGCGCAGCAGGTCTCGCACCTCCTCTTCGAGCGAATGGCGGTGCTTTGCCGCTCGCTGTTTCAGCCGGGCGTGGAGAGCAGCGTCAACATTGCGGATCAGAAGACTCGGCACGCGGGCTTCCCTCACTTGCTAGCAAGTGATAGCGTCTCGGTGCAGATGGTGCAATGGTGAGACAGTGACGCGGATCGTGAAAGTCGACGGGGTGGAGATTTCCAATGACCGGCCGTTCGCGCTGATCGCTGGACCTTGCCAGATCGAGTTGCGCGCGCACGCGCTGGAGGTTGCGGCCGCACTGCGCGAGATGTCCGCCGCCACCGGCGTCCCGCTCATCTACAAGTCGAGCTTCGACAAGGCCAATCGCACCTCGGTCTCCGCCGCGCGCGGCGCCGGGATTGGCGACGGCCTGGCGATCCTTGCCGAGGTGCGCGAAGCCACCGGTCTCCCAACGCTCACCGATGTGCATGCACCCGATCAATGCGCCATAGCGGCGCAGGCGGTCGATGTACTGCAGATCCCGGCCTTCCTCTGCCGCCAGACCGATCTGCTGCTCGCCGCCGGCGAGACCGGCAAGCCGATCAACGTGAAGAAGGGCCAGTTCCTCGCCCCCTGGGACATGGCGAACGTCGCGGCCAAGATCGCCAGTACCGGCAACCACAACATCCTGCTATGCGAGCGCGGCGCCAGCTTCGGCTACAACACGTTGGTCAGCGATTTCCGCGCGCTGCCGATCATGGCGCGCACAGGCTATCCGGTGGTGTTCGACGCGACGCATTCGGTGCAGCAGCCGGGCGGGCAGGGCGCCACGTCGGGGGGACAGCGCGAATTCGCTCCCATGCTGGCGCGTGCCGCTCTCGCGGTCGGCGTTGCGGCGGTGTTCATCGAGACGCATCCCGATCCCGACCGCGCTCCGAGCGATGGTCCGAACATGATCCCCCTGCGGGAAATGCCGGCGCTGATAGCGCGGCTGAAGGCGTTCGACGAACTGGCGAAGCGCGAAACCTAGCGGCGCGGCCCGCTGCGGATCGGCGCCTCGCCTCGGCTCGACCCCGGATAGCGCGGCAGATCGTCCAGCACCTCGAACCACGGCAGTTCCTCGACCGAATGCACGTGGCACGATGGCTTCAGCTTCGTCGGATCGTCGAGCGTGCAGGCATAGAGATCGATGTCATCCGGCCGATCGTCGACGCGGTAATAGATCGGCGACCCGCACTCGCCGCAGAAGCTGCGCGCCACGCCAGGTGACGAGACGAACTCCTTCGGCTGCCCGCGCGTGAACCGCACCGCCGCCTTGGACACAATGAGGAAGGTGGTCATCGGCGACGACGTCTGACGCCGGCAACTGTCGCAATGGCAATGTGTGATGAGCCTGGGTTCACTGGTGCATTCATACTGGATCGCCCCACACAGGCATCGTCCGGTCGTCATCGCGTTACCTCCATCTTCAGCGTTGCTGTGGCGGCTGGGTCGGTTCGGGTGGGGTCGGCGCTTTCCCGAACGGCTGTGTCGCTTCCGGCTGCCCCGCGGCAGGTTGCTGCGCGCTGCTTGCTCGCTGCGTCAGGTCGGTGACGCAACGCCCGAATGCATTGCTGATCGCGGTGGAGCCGTTCAGCCCGATCGTCCAGGGTGGTTCGTTTCCGTTGGGAAAGCTCACAGTCATGGAGCCGGCGCGACGGAACTGGGCATCGAAGGTCTGCATAGCGGCGCTGTCCAGCGTCCACTCAACCAGCTGGCCATTGCCGGTGCCCTGCGCGTTCCAAGGCGCATCCAGCCCGATCTGCAGCACCACCGGAAGCTCTGTGCTTGCCGGGATGCTCCAGGTCGGCTTCCTGGCCTGCAAGGTCACGTTGTCGCTGCCGATCGGAACACGCATCGAGAAGCTGCGGTTGTCCACCGGGTTCGTGCTGCCGACGCCGCACACCATCCTGCCATCAGTGCCAGGTCCACTGAAGGCGTCCCAACTGCCGGCGTGATAGTAGACCGACAGGTCGGCCCATGCCGGCGCGCCCAGGGCAACCATCAGAGCCATTGCGAACTCGATGCGTGTAGCGATGTGCATGCCGTCTCCTGTAACCCCGCCACTGAGTCTGGCAGATCAGGGCTTCGCCCTGAAACCCACCAAGGGGCTTTTGCCCCCTGGACCCCCAGCAAAGGCAGGGCCTTTGCAATCCATCCGTTTGGTTGAGGAGAGGGTGGGCCTGCACGGAGCGTACAAGACCAACATCGGCCCACCCCCTCCTCAAGCAACTGAAGGGTTCCAAGGGCTCCGCCCTTGGCGGGGTCCAGGGGCAGCGCCCCTGGTCGGGGTTCGGGGCGAAGCCCCGACCTTGCCGGGCGGGCGGCGATGCCCTAGGCCAGCGGAAAGTGCAACCCGGGAGGATCGCCATGGCTGACGCCTACATCTGCGACTTCGTCCGCACGCCGATCGGCCGCTACGGTGGCGTCCTGAAGGATGTCCGCACGGATGATCTGGCCGCGCATCCGATGCGCGTGCTGAAGGAGCGCAACACGTCGGTCGATTGGGATCAGCTCGACGACGTGATCTACGGCTGTGCCAACCAGGCAGGCGAGGACAACCGCAACGTCGCGCGCATGGCCGCACTTCTGGCCGGCCTGCCCGACCACGTATCCGGTTCCACCATCAATCGGCTGTGCGGTTCAGGTCTCGACGCGGTCGGCTCCGCGGCGCGTGCCATCCGCGCGGGCGACGCCGAACTGATGATCGCTGGCGGCGTCGAGAGCATGACGCGCGCACCGTTCGTCATGGGCAAGGCGACCGAGGCGTTCTCGCGCTCGGCGGAGATCTACGACACCACCATCGGCTGGCGTTTCGTCAACCCGCTGATGAAGGCGCAGTACGGCGTCGATGCGATGCCGGAGACGGCCGAGAACGTCGCCGAGGACTTCCAGGTGACGCGCGTCGATCAGGACGCCTTCGCTTATCGCTCTCAGATGCGCGCCAAGGCGGCGCAGGAGAACGGCTTCTTCGCCCGCGAGATCGCGCCGGTGGAGATCGCCGGCCGCAAGGGCACCGTGACGGTCGATCGTGACGAGCATCCCCGCGGTGACACCACCCTTGAGGGACTGGCGAAGCTGCGGGCGCCATTCCGCAAGCAGGGCGGCACGGTGACCGCGGGCAATGCATCCGGCGTGAACGATGGAGCGGCCGCGCTGATCATCGCCTCGGAGGCGGCGGCGAAGCGGCATGGGCTGACCCCGAGGGCGCGGGTCGTGGCGATGGCCACCGCCGGCGTGCCGCCACGCATCATGGGCATCGGCCCCGCGCCGGCGACGCAGAAGCTGCTCGAACGTCTCGGCATGAAGGTCGGCGACATCGACGTGATCGAGCTGAACGAGGCGTTTGCCGCCCAGGGTCTCGCGGTGACTAGGCAGCTAGGATTGCCCGATGACGCCGAGCACGTGAACCCGCACGGCGGCGCGATCGCGCTTGGACATCCGCTCGGCATGTCCGGTGCGCGGCTGGCGCTGACCGCGCTTAACGCGCTGGAGACGCGCGGCGGCAAGCGGGCGATCGCCACGATGTGCATCGGCGTCGGCCAGGGTATCGCGGCGCTGATCGAGCGCGTTTAGGAAAAATTCACGGGCACGCTGGCCCACTGGGCGCAGGATCGTGTTTTAGTCGTCGTGGCCGGCCCCGTGCCGGCCGCGACGGACCGAAACTGTACGGAGAGCCACCATGGCCAACATCGCCGATATCGTCGCCCGTGAGATCCTCGACAGCCGCGGCAATCCGACGGTCGAGGTCGACGTCGTGTTGGACAGCGGCGCGATGGGCCGCGCCGCAGTGCCATCAGGTGCCTCGACAGGCGCGCACGAGGCGGTCGAACTGCGGGACAATGAAGCGGCCCGCTTTGGCGGCAAGGGCGTGCGGACCGCCGTCGAAAACGTGAGAGGCGAGATCCTCGAAGCGATCGGCGGCATGGATCCGATCGAGCAGGTGAAGATCGACGACATCCTGATCGACCTCGACGGCACCGCGAACAAATCGCGGCTCGGCGCCAACGCGATCCTTGCTGTGTCGCTTGCGGCAGCGAAAGCCGCGGCGGAGGACCTCGGCATTCCGCTGTACCGCTATGTCGGCGGCGTCTATGCGCGCACGCTGCCTGTGCCGATGATGAACATCGTCAACGGCGGCGTGCATGCCGACAATCCAATCGACATCCAGGAGTTCATGATCCAGCCGATCGGCGCGGGTACGGTGGCAGATGCGATCCGCATGGGATCGGAGATCTTCGCCGCGCTGAAGAAGGGCCTGCACGACGCCGGCCACAACACCAATGTCGGCGACGAAGGCGGCTTCGCACCCAACCTCAAATCGGCCGACGAGGCATTGAGCTTCATCACCAAGGCCTGCGAACAGGCCGGCTATCGTCCCGGCGAGGAGGTCACCTTCGCGCTCGATCCCGCCTCCAGCGAATTCTTCAAGGACGGCAAATACGTGCTGGCGGGCGAGGGCAAGACCCTCGATGCCGATGGCATCGTTCGCTACTACGAGGCACTCGTCAGCCGTTACCCGATCGTGTCTATCGAGGACGGCTGCGCAGAGGATGACTGGAACGGTTGGAAGCATCTGACCGCGACACTCGGCAACCGCATCCAGATCGTCGGCGATGACCTGTTCGTCACCAATCCCGAGCGCCTGCGACGCGGCATCGAGGAACACTCGGCCAATGCGATCCTGATCAAGGTCAACCAGATCGGCACTCTGTCGGAAACGCTGGAGACCATGGAGATCGCACACAAGGCCGGCTTCCGCTGCGTGATGAGCCATCGCTCCGGTGAGACCGAAGATTCGACGATCGCCGATCTGGCAGTGGCGACGAATTGCGGGCAGATCAAGACCGGCAGCCTGTCGCGCAGCGATCGCACCGCGAAGTACAACCAGCTCATGCGGATCGAGGCGGAACTGGGCCCGGCGGCGCGGTATGCAGGGCGGATGATCCTGCGCCGCTGACTGAACAGTTCATCGCATGAAGCGCCGAGACCTGCTGACGGCCTTTACGCTGCCGGTGATCGGCACGCTGTCCGCATGCGCCGCGCAGCCCGCGTCACCATTGAAGGTAGGGGCGGCACTGCCGGATCCGCCGTTCGAGTTCATGACCGACGACGTCCCGGCCGGGTTCGACATCGCCCTCATGAAACAAATCGCGCAGAGGCTCGGCCGCGAATGGCAGCTGGTCCCTTACACCGGTGCGGACTTCAACGACATATTCGGTGGTCTCTCCACCGGGACCTACGATTGCATTGCTTCCGGGACCACCATTACACCGGAGCGTGAGCAAATCGTCGATTTCTGTGCGCCCTATGTGGTCTCAGGCCAGTCGCTCGTCGTTGATTCAAACCGTCATCCCAACGTGCAGGGCATCGCGGACCTCAGGGGCCTTGTAATCGGCGTACAGCATGGCAACACGAGTCAGCCGGTCGCCGAAAAACTCGTGGCTGAGAGGCGCGCCGCACGCGTGCGCGTATATGCCTACGATGAAATCGAAAAGGCCCTCGACGATCTTTCCACCGGCGGCTGCGACGTATTCATGAAGCTCGCACCGGTGACTGAGTGGCTAGTGCGCGACCGCCCGCAGCTCAAGGTTGTCGAGACCGGCATCACCCACGAGCGCCTCGGCATCTGCGTCGCAAAGGGAAACACCACGCTCAGGAACGCGATCGGGAATGCGCAAGCGGCGCTGATGGCTGACGGCACCCTCGCCGCATTGATCAAACAGTGGCTCGGCCGGGGCGCAGCCGTGCCAGGCTGATTTCGGCAAGCAGCTGCTTCCCACATTTCCCCTGCGCAGGTACGCCAAGCACAGCAGCGAGCTTTGGAATTCAAACGGCTTGAGCTGGCTGAGGCCGCCCAGTGCTATATCATTGCGAGGAGCTGAGCGACGAAGCAATCCCCATCAAGATTAGCGCGCATAGCGTGACCGGGATCGTTAGTTGTCGCCTTAGCGAAACGCGAATATGCGGTCCCGAATCAACCTTGCTCATTGCACGACCGACGATTATCCTTCCGTTCCGATGTTCAGCTGAAATGCCGGCGCGTTAGTATCCCCCGACAAGGGCCACCGGCGATCGGGCGCATCAAAGTGCGGAGGCACCGCACAATAACCGGGAGGGAGCTTCACCCATGACACAAGCCGCAGGTCACGCAGAACCGGCTGACTCTCCGATCTTGCACGCCGCCATCGGATTGGCTCCCAAAATCCGTGCATTGGGCGACGAGATCGAGCAGGCACGCCGGCTGCCGATGCCGATTGTGGCCGCGTTGAAGGACGCTGGTGTGTTCGGCATGACGATGCCACATGCCTGGGGCGGCCCCGAACTCGACCCGCTGACACAGTTTCGCGTGCTCGAATCACTGGCCATGGCCGATGGTTCGGTCGGCTGGTGCGCCATGATCAACTGCGACGGTGGATACATCACCGCTTTCCTCGATCAGGAGGTTGGTCGTGCCATGTATCCTGACCTCCAGTTCGGCACCGCGGCGGCCGCCACCCCAACCGGGCAGGCGGTTCGCGTACCCGGCGGCTATCGCATCAGCGGACGCTTTCCGTTCGCAAGCGGCTGCCACCATTGCGAGTGGGTCTGGCTGGGCTGCGTCGTCGTCGCGGATGGCATGCAGCTTGCCGATAGCAATGGCGTGCCGGAAACACGGCAGTGTCTTGTGAAGCTGTCGCAATGCGAGATTCTCGACACGTGGTACACCACCGGGCTGCGCGGCACGGGCAGCAATGATCTCCTTGTGAAAGATGTGTTTGTCGAGGCCGATCACACTTTCAGCTTTCAGGACAAGAACCTGATCAAGCGACCCGGTCCACTCTATGCGTTCCCGTTCATGTTCGCGGCGAAATCGTCTCCAGTGGCATTGGGGATCGCGCGTCACGCAATTGACGTGCTGATAGAAACCGCCACGAACAAGACGGCACGACGCTACACGCTCGGCGAGCATCTGGAGCCGGCCAAGATGATGCGCGATGACGTGTTCATCCAGGAGGCAGTGGGACGTGCGGACACCATGCTTACCTCCGCCCGCGCCTACTTGTTCGAGGTCATGAGCGATCTCTGGTTCACTTTGGTCAGCGGCCGCGAGCCGACGCCTGCACAAGTTGCCCGCTTCACCACAACTCATGCTCACGTGGTCGGCGCTTGTGTCGATGTGGTGCAACTCGTGTTCAAGGCGGCGGGAGGCACGGCGGTTTACCAGAAAGGACCGCTTGACCGCTGCCTGCGCGACACGCTGACGATGAACCAGCACATCGTGGGGACACTGAGAACCTACGAGATGGCCGGACGCCTGCTCCTCGGCTTGGAGCCACTGAGGTGGCTCTTCTAGCTGATGCGAGCGACGCAGACCTTTTCGCACCAGTGATGAGCATACAGTTCGTCGTTGAACGCGGACCATTCTGGAATCGCGGGTCAGACCGCAGAGACGACGATGCTGGCAAGGAAACGCGAGGCCACGAGCAGCAGAAAGAGACCGAACGCGATTTCGAGCTTGCGTTTCGGTAGCCTGTGCGCAAGGCGGGCGCCGAGCGGCGCGACCCAGCTCGAAAGCGGTGCGATCAGGGCAACGCCGATCACGGAGACAAAACCGAGTGACAGCGGCGGCATCAAGCCCTGATGCGGCAGGCCGGCGATGACGTAGCCTATGGTGCCGGCCAGCGTGATCGGGACGCCGAGGCCCGCGGCGGTCGCCACCCCGTTGTGGATTGGCTTGCCGTAAAGCGTCAGAACCATCGTCACCAGAGAGCCGCCGGCGATCCCCATCAGCGCGGAGCCCAGGCCGATCGCGAAGCCATAACCGGTCATTGCTGCCGGGCCCGGTAGCTCGCTCCCCAACACCCAGCTGTCACCCCCGATCAGAAGCTTCGCCGCGATCAGCCCTGCGATCAGCACGAACGCCGCTTTGAACGTGTCGGGCGGCGCCAACGCCGCCAGCACCGAGCCGACGGCGACACCTGCAATCGATGGCAGCGTCCAGCGGCGCATGACGTCGGGGAGCGCAAACCCGCGCGCCTTGTGCGCGCGGTAGGAGCGCAGCGCGGTCGGCACGATGATCGCAAGCGAAGTGCCGATGCACAATTGCATCCGCACGGCCTCGGGCACGCCCAGCAGGCGGAATACCTCGAACAGCACTGGGACGATGATGGCGCCACCACCAATTCCGAACAGCCCGGCCAACACGCCGGTCGCGACCCCGGCGAACAGGGCACTTGCCGCCAGCAGCGCAATCTCGCCGATCATTGTTCGCCGTGGTGTTCTCTATTCGGTTGGCGCATTGGGCCGTCTCCTTTCATCCATTGTCTCGACAAAGACCTGGACGGGCCAAGTCCATTCCAATGCATTGCGCATTGGGCCGCATCACAGTTTCCGATCGAGGGTATCGCGCCGATGTCCGGAGCCCATCAGCTCTTGTTGGAAGCGCACTACAATTTCTTTTCGAACCAGTGATGAGCATATGGTTCGTCGTTGAACGGCGCGACTTCCTGATAGCCCTCCCGCCGGTACAGCGCCTGAGCCTCCTTTAGCGTCCGGTTTGTCTCGAGCCGCAACGTCGTCAGCCCCGCCTTGCGCGCAATCGTTTCCAGTGCCTGCAACACCCTGCGCGCAACGCCTTGCCCACGCGCGGACGGCGCAGTCCACATCCGCTTGATCTCACCCGTTCCTTTGTTGCCGCACTTCAGCGCGCCGCATCCGACCGCACAGCCGTCAAGCCGTGCCACGACAAAGTAACCTGCCGGCGGCTTCACCTCCTCGTCGCGCGCGGGATTGCTCCTGGTGGGGTCGAAGCCGGTCTCGAAACGCTCCGCGAGTTCCTGGAAGTACTGCTCAAGACACCAGCGAGCGTCGGCGCTGTCAGGCGCTTCCCAACGCACCTCGATGGCGGCTGCCCTGATGAGCCGCTCGACCTCGGCCATGGCAGACACCAGGCGCTCGCGCTGCGCCGTTCCGAGTGGCGCCAGTATCGATTCGGCAAGCTCGTCGGACAGTCCGTCATACGTCGCGAATTCAGCGTGCCCCTTGGTCGTCAGGCTCACCCGCCGTCGGCGGCCATCGCCGGCCTGCCTGCGGACGGACACAAGCCCCTGTGCCTCAAGCGACCGCAGGAGTCGGCTGAGATAGCCGGAATCCAGCCCGAGCCTGTTGCGCAAGGCGCGCACATCCGCGCCATCCGCGCCCGTTTCGAAGATCAGCCGTGCCTCACCCAGCGGGCGGCCGCGCCGGAGATAGCTGTCCTCCAATGCGCCAACCCGCTGGGTGACCACGCGGTTGAAGCGGCGAACCTGCTGCACATGGCGCGTGTCCATTTAGCTGACTTTAGTCAGATACCGAGCGCATGCAATATCCGACCGCCCATCGCTCCGCACGTTCACCCACGACGCCGAATCGGGTAGCATGATTGCGTCGGATCAGGGGCGGTCGATGCAACTCGGACGTGAGATGAAGCGCAGGCTGAAGGCGACGGTCGCGCCGCTGATCTTCCTATCGCTGGTCGGCTACTTCAGCTGGAGTGCCGCCCAGGGCAATCACGGCCTGGTGGCCTACGCCCAGCGGGAGACCTTGCTGGCCCAGGCGCAGACGAACCTGGCGAAGGCCCAGGCGGAGCGGGACGCGTGGGAGCGACGCGTGGCCGGCTTGCGGGCACGCCACATCAACTCCGACCAGCTGGATGAACGGGCGCGGGCGATGCTGAACCTCGCCGATCCGTCAGAGGTCATCGTGCCCTACACGGCGTCCGACCGCCTGTTCTAATCGCTGCGTGAGCTCGCTCATTGGTCTCTGGCCACGGGCGCCCAAAACGCCGATATTGGCGTCATGAGCGCCCCGCCTTCGAACCAGGGAAGACGTCGAGGCATGAAGAACCAGGATTGGGAAATCCCTCCGAACCTGCAGCCCGACCCGGACGACTATTCGTTCGACCTCGAGCGCGCATTGCGGGCCATCGTCGGCCTGAAGACCTATGTGCCGCCGGACGCCTTCACCGCCGGCACTCTGGGCACCGAGCGGGCGGGCAGCGGCGTGGTGATCCGCGAGAGCGGCTTGGTCGCGACCATCGGCTACCTGATCACCGAGGCGGAGACGATCTGGATCACGTCCTCGGATGGCCGCGCGATTCCCGGCCACGCGCTGGCATACGACCAGGAGAGCGGGTTCGGCCTCGTGCAGGCGCTGGGCCGGCTCGACCTGCCGGCGTTGGAGATGGGGGATTCGGACCGGCTGAAGGTGGGCGACCAGGTGGTGTTCAGCGCCAGTGGCGGGAAACATCACTCGGTCGAGACGCGCGTGGTCGGGCGGCAGGAGTTCGCCGGTTATTGGGAATACGTGCTGGACGATGCGATCTTCACGGCCCCGGCGCATCCCTTCTGGGGCGGCGGCGGTCTGCTCGGTAGCGACGGCAAGCTGATGGGAATCGGCTCGCTGATCCTCCAGCAGGGGGACGGCAAGGGACGGCGGCTCGACATGAACATGGTCGTGCCGATCGGCCTGTTGACACCGATCATGAAGGACCTGTTGAGCTACGGCCGGGTGAATCGGCCGGCGCGGCCGTGGCTCGGAATGTTGGCCACCGAGTCGGATGACTCCGTCGTCGTCGGCAGCGTGACCGACAACGGGCCGGCTGATCAGGCCGGTGTCCGTGCGGGTGATCGCATCCTGGCGGTAGGCGGTGATGAGATCGGCGACCTGGCCGGACTGTGGCGGCGCGTGTGGGCGTCCGGCAGCGCCGGCGCGGAGGTGCGGCTGCGGTTGATGCGCGACAAGAACCCGGTCGCGCTGACGGTCCGTTCCCGCGATCGGTCAAGTTTCCTGAAGTCGCCGAA
Source organism: uncultured Alphaproteobacteria bacterium (assembly GCA_963791495.1). GTDB lineage: Bacteria > Pseudomonadota > Alphaproteobacteria > Acetobacterales > Acetobacteraceae > JAMXLO01. Next base: position 122,677 of record CAWBST010000028.1, on the reverse strand, counting down.
GCTCCACTGATCGCCACCGCCTGGCTACGCCAGACCGTGCGCCTTTAGCCGCTCTACCAGGAGCTGCCCCAACTGCTCGGTCGTCTCGGGCTGCCGTTCTCGCGGGATGTGCTTGGCGAGGGTATGGACGGCGCCCTCCACGAGGACGCCAAGAACCAGGTAAGGGTCGGCGCCGTCATCGGTGACCAGTCGGATCACCTCGGCCAGCATCTGGACGGAGTCCGGCTTCCGTGACGAGGCCTGATTGGCTTGCCGGATGAGCCGTTCCAACGCGCGGAAATGGTGGTCTGGCATGTCGCCAGCATGACGGAATCGAGGCGGGAGTGGCAAGCCGGGACAGATATGATGTTCTTGCTTTGTTCGGGCGCATCGCATAGGGTTGTGCCATGCCAGACGAAGCCGCTCCGCTCACGCCAGCCGATCCCGACGATGTCCGCCGTGCGCTCGCCTTCGCCTTGACATTCGATGGAAGGCGGCGGTTTCGGCATGCCGAGGAGCTGGCAGCGCGGATCACCGCGGAACACCTGGCACGCTACCTGGAGATGGCTGGATTTGTGGTGATGAAGCGACCGCCACGGGAAGGGCACAGCACGTCAGGCGGGAGGCCGGCTAGTCCCTAAAGCCAACCGGTTCGCATCGAAAGTAGTGTTGATATAGCAACGTAGGCAGTTCACAATTTACCGATGTCGCACCGCTACGCTATCGGCGACGTGGTCGTCGGGCGCTCTCTGGCCGTTCCTCCCGGCCCCTACCTGATCGTTCGTCTGTTGCCTCCTGTCGGAGGCGAGCCACAGTACCACGGGCGCAGCACGGTGGATGGACATCACCGTGCGCTACTGGAAGGACAGATCAAGGCTGTCGTAAAGGCGGAGCCGCCGCCCGAGGCTGTTCAGCCGAGCGCGCGGCGTCGCGTGCTGCAGTAGCGAGTATTCTGCATCAGCGCGTATCAACTCGCTGACTGAGCAGGCATAGAATCTCTGATCGCGAAGAGGGGGGCGCGCGGGTGCCAACGAGCATCGTTCTCGTCCACGACGTTGCCGAGTTCGTCGAGCACACTGCGACGGCGCTACGGGCAGTTGGTTACGCGGTGACCACGTTCTCCAACACCATGACAGCGATCGACGCTATGGAGAGCGAGCAGCCCATCGACATCTTGATAACCCGCGTGAACTTTGCACCGGGTCAGCCAAACGGTGTTGCGTTCGCCCTGATGGCGCGGGTCAGGCGCCCCGGCCTGAACGTGTTGTTCGTTGGTTTGCCCGAGCGATTGCCGTACACGGAAGGCGTCGGCGTGCTTCTGCCGGCGCCGGTAACCGCCGCAGACGTTGTGGCGGCTGTCGCAGGCTTGCTCACCAATCCCTCAAGGCTACCCGGAGTAGCGGCAGAGGCGGGCTAATCGTCATCGCCGCGAAAGCGGTGGATCCAGCCAATCCGCACGGTTGAGACTTGACGCGACATCGCGCTGTTGCGCTACGACACGTGGCCGCAGCCGAAGGAGAATCAACGTATGAAGTCTGTCGCCGAGACGCTGGAGGTGCGCATCCGCGAGCGCGCCTATCACATATGGGAAGCCAGTGGCCGACCGCTTGGCCGTGACGAAGAGTTCTGGCAGCGTGCGTGTGAGCAGATCGGCATCTATGACGAACCACCGGACAGCATGCCCCAAACGCGCCAGCGAAAGCGCGCACAACCTGCCCAGACGCCGCGCAAACGGAGCCGGAAGGCTTCGACCTAGCCGGCTCTGGGTACCGGTCCGGCAGAACAATTGCGGGGACCGGTGACATGAGCCAGCTACGAGGCGCGATCATTCCCGTCACGCCATTCCAGCAGAACTGCGCGGTTCTCTGGGACGATGGAACCAAACAAGCTGTGGTGGTGGATCCGGGCGGCGACGTCGACCGGATCCTAGCCGCGATCAAGGAAGCCGGCGTATCGGTGGAGCGCATCTGGTTGACCCATGGCCATCTCGACCACGCCGGCGGTGCGGCGGAATTGTGCGACGCGTTGAACGGCGTGCCGATCGAGGGGCCGGACCAGCGCGACGAATTCCTGCTGCAGGGGCTCGAGGAGCAGGGCCGCAACTTTGGCTTCGCAATGCGCAACGTGGCACCTGACCTCTGGCTCAATGAGGGCGACGAGGTGGCGCTGGGCGAGCATCGCTTCAAAGTGCTGCACTGTCCCGGCCACACGCCCGGCCACGTGGTGTTCGTCAACCACGCGGCGCGCTTCGCGCTGGTGGGCGACGTGCTGTTCCAGGGATCGATCGGCCGCACCGATTTTCCGTACGGTGACCATGCCGCACTGATCCGCGCCATCACCGACAAGCTGCTGCCGCTCGGCGATGACTTCCAGTTCCTATGCGGCCACGGACCCGGATCGACGATCGGCGCGGAGCGGCGCAACAACCCGTTCCTGCGGTAAGCGCGGCGTTGTCCTCAGGCTTCGGTCTAGCGCGGCACGGTGGTCCGACAGCCTATGAGCATCCGGACTACCCACAATCTGGAACACCGAACCGAATGCGTCATATCCCAACTCTCAGGAAGCGGAGGCGGATGTGCTGCTGGAAATGGCTGAACCCTCGCTGTCGCGCCACGGACACATTCCGTTCGGCTACATCTTTCATCTGTTCACCGTGCGCCGTCGCTGATATCGGGCTGAGAGGATTGCGTCGGGTCGGCACCAATGTCATTGCAAGTTCCGCACTGGCCGTCCGGCGGACCCGCCCTGGATGAACTGTTGTAGTTCCTCGCGCGCAAGCTCCATCCGTCGTTCCCGCGCAAGCGGGAATCCAGTGCACCGGTGGAACCTCGTGAGGCTCGATTCCCGCTTGCGCGGGAATGGCGGAAGAGGCGAAGCCGGCGTTGGGGTTTCTTGTGCTTCGTCGCTTCGCTCCTTGTATCGAGAAATCGGCTGGTGATGCTAGCATTGCTGGCTCGATAGTGGAGCGGAGCCCGAGCGCTCCTAGGGCGCGGAAGCCCGTTTGCGAGCAAGGTGCCCGCTCCGCTGGTCCGTCTATCCCGAACGGTCGAATGGGCCGCCTGTCGAGCCCGAATCAGCAAGGCCGGGAGCAGGACCATATGTATATCGGTATTGACGTCTCCAAGGATCGCCTGGATGTGCACATTCGTCCGACGGGCGAGGCGTTTTCGGTCACCCGCGACGAAACGGGTCTGGGCGAACTGGTCACCCGGCTGGGTGTGGCCGAACCAGCTCTGATCGTGCTTGAAGCGACCGGCGGCTTCGAGACCATCGTCGCCACCACGCTTGCCGCCGAAGGATTGCCGCTGGCGGTGATCAATCCACGGCAGATCCGCGCCTTCGCCCAGGCCTGCGGACAACTGGCGAAAACCGATGCGCTGGACGCAGCGATCATTGCGCGCTTCGCTGAAGCCGTGCAGCCACAGCCACGCGCCGTTCCTGATGAAGCAGCGCGTGCTCTGGGCGAACTGCTGGCGCGACGGCGCCAGATCATCGGCATGACGGTGGCGGAGCGAAATCGTCGCCGCCAGCTCACCCAGCCGCGCCTGGTGAAGACGGTGGATCGCGTGCTGGCAACCTTGCAGAAGCAACTGTCCGCGGTGGAAACCGACATCGACACCGCGATCCGCGACACGCCAGCCTGGCGCGAGAAGGAGGAACGACTGACCAGTGCGCCAGCGATCGGTCCGAAGATTGCTCGCACTCTGATCGCCGACTTGCCCGAACTCGGCACACTGAGCCGCCGCCAGATCAGCGCTCTTGTCGGCGTCGCTCCGTTCAGCCACGACAGCGGCCAACGCCGTGGCAGAAGAGCGATCGCCGGCGGCCGTCCCGGCGTTCGAGCCGCACTTTATATGGCTGTGCTGGTGACGATCCGCCGCAAGCTGCCGCTGGCAACCACCTACCAACGCCTGCGCGCCGCCGGGAAACCCGCCAAGGTCGCCATCGTTGCCACCATGCGCAAGCTGCTGGTCATCCTCAACGCCATCATGCGGGACAACACAGCATGGCGCGCCGCGTAATCCCGTCAGTGCAACGCGCACAGCTCGCCGTTGTTGCGACCTCGGCCAAATCGCCGGATGCGCCGGCGAGGTCAAGGCCGAAAGCCGCCGAAGGCGGGGGGCCGAAGGGCCCAGCCTTGAGCGCGCCGGCGCATCCGACGACACTCCAAAAAACGCAGCGATTGTCATTGATTCCTTTGACGGTCGCTCGCAATGACAGGGCGGACTCGACAGTCCGGCCGACACCTAGCGCGTCAATGCGCTCCCGCCGCAGTGCCGGTCGGCTTCGCCAGCAGCAGCGTCAGCGGCAATGCCACGAAGAAGCATCCCGCCATCAGCATCAGTACGTCGTTGTAGGTCAGAGTCAGCGCCTGGCGGTGCAGCATCACCACCACCTGCTTCAGCGCCGCCAGATGCGCATCGCCTGACTTCGCCGCAGTCAGCATGTGGGTCATGTTACCCAGCGCGCGCGCCGTCACTGACCGCGACCATGTCACCTGCTCCTGCAAATGCAGCGTGTGCACGGCGAGCCGTGACGTCGCGACCGTATTAATCATCGCGAGCCCCACCGCACCGCCCAGGTTGCGCATCAGATTGTAAAGGCCGGACGCGTTCTTCAGCGCCGCTGGCGGCAGTCGTCCGAGTGCGATCTGGTTGACCGGCAGCATGATCAGCATCATCGAGGCGCCGCGCAGCGCCTGCGGACCGAACAATTCCCAGAATGCCGAGTTGACGGTGAGCTCCGCCATCCACCACAGGCCGGCGCCGAACATCAGCAGTCCGATGGCCAGCATCACACGCAGGTCCAGGCGATCCGCAAGTTGCCCCGCGAGCGGCGCCGACAGGAACATCGCAGCACCCGTCACGAACATCGTCTCGCCGATCTGCAGGCTGTCGTAGCCGCGCACACGACCGAGGAACAGCGGCACCAGATACACCGAGCCATACAGCCCAATGCCCAGTACGAAGCTGAACAGCGACCCGAACGCAAAGTTCGCGTTGGCGAACGCGCGCAGCTCCACGAGCGGATCGCGCCGCGTCAGCATACGCCAGAAGAACAGCACGGCAGCCACCGCGGAAATTACGCCGCACCACGCGATGGTCTCGTCCTGGAACCAGTCCCAGCGATCGCCCTCCTCCAGCACATATTCAAGCGCACCCAGGAACAGAGCCATCAGCGTCAGGCCGATCAGGTCAAAGCTGCGTCGCAGCGACCAGTCGGGTTTGTCGATGTCGAGGCACGTCCACACCGCGCCTGCCACGATCAGTCCGACCGGGACGTTGATCAGGAACAGCCAGTGCCACGAGTATTGATCGGTGAGCCAGCCGCCGAGTGTCGGACCGATGGTCGGCGCCATTGTGGCGGTCAGGCCGATCAGCACCGACATCTGGTTGCGCTTCTCCCCGGGGAACAGCAGGAAGGTCGTGGCAAACACGGTCGGTATCATCGCCCCGCCGATGAACCCCTGCGCGGCGCGGAACACCACCATCTCGCCCAGACTGGAGGCGCCGGCGCAGGCGAAGGAGAACAGCGTGAAACCGAGAGCGCTGGCCACGAACAGCACGCGCGTGGAGAGCAGGCGGGACAGCCAACCGGACAGCGGGATCATGACGATTTCGGCGATCAGGTAGCTGGTCTGTACCCATGACGCCTCGTCCGGACTTGCGGCCAGGCCGGCCTGGATGTCGGAGATCGAGGCAGAGACGATCTGGATGTCCAGGATCGCCATGAACATCCCCAGCACCATCGCCATGAAGCCGACCCACTGCCGCCAGCTCAGACGGTCGGTGACCGCGGTCATGGGACGATGTGCTCCAGCGTCGCGGCGGCCGTGCCGAACAGGCCGAGCCGTTGGGCGTCGGGGCCTCGGGTATCGACTTCGGCGGTGACGGAGAGGCCCGCGCGTAGCCATTGCGCATGTGTAGCCTGCGCCGGATCGACCACCAGCTTGACCGGCACGCGCTGCACCACCTTGGTGAAGTTGCCGGTGGCGTTCTCCGGCGGCAGCAGGCTGAACAATGCGCCGGTCGCCGGCGCCAGGCTGTCCACGCGGCCGTCGACCGCGGCACCGGGGTCGATGTCCGGAACCAGCCGCACCTTCATGCCGGGCTGCATGCGGCGAAGCTGCGTCTCCTTGAAGTTGGCGACGACATAGAGTTGCTCACGCAGTGGCGCGACCGCGATGAGCTGGCTGGCCGGTGTAACATGCTGGCCAAGTTCGGCGGCCCGGTTGCCGGCGATGCCGTCGAACGGCGCACGGATCACGGTGTAGGCGAGGTTGTTCTCCGCCAGCTGCGCTGCGGCGGCGGCGTTCTGCTGTCGCGCCCTGGCCTGCACGACCTGGGCCCTCAGCACGTCGAGCTGTTGCTCGGCTGCCGCCTTCTGTGCCTGCGCGGCGGCGACGGCGGCATTGGCCTTGCGCGAGTCGGCGATCGCCTGGTCGTTGGCCTGGCGCGATGCCCAGCCCCCGACCACCAGCGAGCCGGATCGCGTGGCATCTGCGGTTGCCCGTGCCTGCTCGGCCTGCGCCTGCACGATGGCCGCCTGTGCCGCCTCGATGGTCGCCTGCTGCTGGCCCACCTGGCGCTGCGCTGTCTCCACCGCCGCGGCCGCCTCGGCAGCGGCCGCGGTGGCCTGGGCCAGCCGGGAACGCCAGTCGGTCGGATCCAGCACGACCAGTGGATCGCCGACGCGGACGCGCTGGTTGTCGGCAACCTTGATGGCGGCAACGTCGCCCTCGATGCGCGGGCTCAGCACCGCGATGTCGCCCTGGACATAGGCGTTGTCGGTGCTCTCGATGTAGCGGCCCTCGGTGAACCACCATGACGCGGTGACGCCGATCCCTATCACAGCGGCGAGGCCGGCCAGCGGGCGCCAGAGCCGACGAAGGAGCCGACTGCGGCGGTCAGTGGCCCTGGTCTGCGTGTCCGCCGGCGCAGGCTGAGGCTGCTCGGTGATGGCGTTCATTCTCGACTCCTCCTGAACTGGACGGTTCAGTTCATCCGAAGATGGCTCGGTGCGCCGCAGCGTTCAAGGATGGACTGAACTGTTCAGTTTATTTGATCGAGAACCTTGCAAACGCGCGGGCGAGCGGCCCAACTAGGGGCGTGAGCACCACCAGGGAACACCGGCCCGAGAGCGACTCTCCGAAGCGCCAGTCGGTGATCGACGCCGCGGCTTCGCTGTTCATGGCCCACGGCTACGGCGCCGTTAGCATGGACGCGGTCGCCCGCGCCGCCGGCGTCTCCAAGGCGACGCTGTACGCCCATTTCAGCTCGAAGGATCAGCTCTTCGCCACGATCGTCGGCGAGGCATGCCGGGAGAGGATCGGGCTCGGGGAACTCCTGCCGGCGGACGTCAGCGATCTTCGCGAGGCGCTGACCGCATTCGGCGCGCGACTGCTGCGCTTCTTCCTGGAGGAGCGGCCGTTGGCGCTCTACCGCGTCGTGACCGCCGAGAGCACGCGCTTTCCCGAGCTCGGCCGAGCGTTCTACGAGAGCGGGCCGGAGGCGCTGCTGGGAACCTTCGGCGCGTGGTTGGCCGAGCAGGCGACGGCAGGCAGCCTCGCCGTGACCGATCCGGCAATCGCGGCCGAGCAGTTCGTCGGCATGCTGCGAATGGGCGTGTTCCTGCGCGCCTCGCTCGGACTGGCTTCGCCGACCGAGGCCGAGATCGACGCCACGGTGGAGGCTGCGGTCACGACGTTCCTGAAGGCTTACGCAGCCTAGCTGCTCGGTGTCGGGGCGGAGGAGGAGGCCGGCGGGTGGTGCAGGGCGCGCTGCGTCTTGTTGTAGGCGCGGATGTCGTCCTCGGTGACGTAGCCCTTGTTGTCGCGATCGATCGCGGCGAAGTGGGGGACGAGCGATTTGTAGCCCGTCTTCGCCTGGTCGAGCGTCAGGTGGCCGTCATGCGTCACGTTGGCATTCTGGAAGTGCTGTTCCAGCGTCTGGCGAGTGTGCTTCGGGTGGGTTGTCGTCTCTGCGTGAGCAGTCAGGGCGAACACGACGGCGACGACCGAGGCAAGCAGGATGCGCATGGGGGGACCCTTCTGGTTTCGCGAGCCGCCAAGGTGCCAATGCCTGGCTAACGGATTGCTAATTTGCCGGAGGTCAGCTCCTGGCCGGCTGGGGCGGTGCGGCGCCGGCGACGGGCGCGCCATACACGGCGTGGGCCCGCCGGTTGAAGGCGCCGACCATGCGGCGGACCGCTTCGTTGAACACGACGCCGATCGCGGCCTGCAGAATGCGGCTGCGGAATTCGAAATCCACGAAGAAGTCCACTTCGCAGCCCTGCGGGTGGGGCAGGAACTCCCATTGGTTGTTGAGGTAGCGGAACGGGCCGGTCTCGTAGCGCACCTTGACGCGTTGTGGTCGCTCCAGGGTTACGCGGCTGGTGAAGGTTTCGCGGAACGGGCCGAAGCCAATGGTGAGATCGGCGACCAGCTCGCGCTCGGCGCGGCTGCGAACGCGCGCGGCGACGCACCAGGGGAGGAACTGCGGATACTTGCCGACATCGGCCACCAGGTCGAAGAGCTGGTCGGGCCGATACGGAACGATCTGCCTCTCGGCGTGGGTGGGCATCAGGCGGACAACACCGTCACCCCTGCGAAAGCGGGGGTCCAGAGGGGCGGCGCTGGATCCCCGCCTTCGCAGGGATGACGTGTTGGGCGCGCGCGACGCGAAGGGCAGCGAAGTCGGCGTCCGCATGGTAGGAACTGCGGGTGAGCGGCGTCGCGGAAACGAGCAAAAAACCCTTGCCGCGCGCCATTGCCGCAAGATCGGCAAATTCCTCCGGCGTGACGAAGCGATCGACCGCGGCGTGCTTGATGGTCGGCTGCAGGTACTGCCCGATGGTGAGGAAATCCACCTCGGCCGAGCGCAGGTCGTCCATCACCTGCATGATCTCGACGCGGGATTCGCCCAGTCCCACCATCATGCCGGACTTGGTGAATATCGACGGATCGAGCTGCTTCACATGGTGCAGCAGCGACAGCGAGGCGAAGTAGCGCGCGCCGGGGCGGACGGTGGGATAAAGCCGCGGCACCGTCTCCAGGTTGTGGTTGTAGACGTCGGGGCGCGCCGCCACCACGATCTCTGCCGCGCCCGGCTTGCGCAGGAAGTCCGGGGTGAGGACCTCGATCGTGGTTGCCGGCGCGGCGGCGCGGATGGCGCGGATGGTGGCGGCAAAGTGGGCAGCACCGCCATCGGGCAGATCATCGCGATCCACCGAGGTGACGACGACATGGGCGAGCCCCAGCTTCGCCACTGCATCGGCGACCCGGGCAGGTTCGTCGTCGGCGAGCGGGCCGGGATGGCCGGTGGCGACGTTGCAGAAGGCGCATGCGCGGGTGCAGGTGTCGCCCATGATCATCATGGTGGCGTGACGCTGCGACCAGCACTCGCCGATGTTGGGACAGGCGGCTTCCTCGCAGACCGTGACGAGACCGTTGGCGCGCATCAGGGCCCGGGTCTCGTGATAGACCGGATGGGTGGGCGCCTTCACCCTGATCCAGGCGGGCTTGCGCTGGATGGGGTTGTCCGGCCGGTGCGCCTTCTCCGGATGGCGCGGGCGATGATCGATCACGAGGCGGGTGGACATGGCGGGGGAGATGTGGCGGGGGAGGGGAGGGGCGTCAAGCGGTCCAAGCACGTGCCCACTAGCACTTCCCTCTACTGCAGCAGCAGTCCATGTGATGGATGTTCGCGCTGATCAGCAACATCTCCTGTTCTACCGCCGTGAGGTAGAGCAGCGCATCCAGCAGCAACTCACGCCGTCGCCCTTGCTGGCAGCACACCTGATCAGGGGTGAGTGCCCGCCTCGTGACGGCAGGCCTTCGTTGCGCGCCATAATGCCAGCGAGACGCCGCCTCGTCCATCTGACGCACTCGGTTCGACGGTCTTCTCTTTGGTCATTCGTCGAGGTGCGCCTGAATGGCCCGATCGTCGTCGCCGTGCGCGCATCCGATGGACCGAGCCCGCCGATGCTCATCGCCATCTCGACGCACACAACGCCGCAGTTGTGCACCATGTGCTGTCGTGACGCCATCAGTGCCCGGATACCTCGCGGTACGGGACCCTCGTCCGCGCTGATCCGCCGCTCCACGATGCCGGCGAGATGCGCCTGCTCCGCGAACACCTCGAGCGTCGCACGGTTTCGCTCGAAGCCATCGGCATGGAAGTCGGCGCCCATGAGCGCCGCGGTCTCCTCCAGCTCTGCTTCCAGCCAGGGCGACGCATACGGGAATGACCGCTGCGCCCTGGCGAACGCGTCGGTGCAGCGGCTGAACGCGTCGGTCAGCGCGCGCGCAATCCCCAAAACCACCACTCACCCCCATTCCCCCTCGGCCCCCCGTCCCGGCTTCCCCCGCCCCCTTCGGCATCCACGTCGTCGCCCTTCTCTCCGGCCCTCCCCTTCCTCTCTGCTTCCTTCCTCCTCCTCGTCCTCCCGGCTGTGCCCCGCGGGCTTTCCTCCGCCTCCTTTCAGCTTCTCCACGCTTCGCCCCCCGCGCGCTCACTCCACTGCGCACTCGTCGGTCAGCGGCTGAACGCGTCGGTCAGCGCGCGCGCAATCCACTTATTCTGGTGCCACACCTCGCGCCGCAGCACGATGAGATGCTGGGGCGGGAAAACGCGCGTGGCGCGGAAGTAATCGCGCTCGATCGCGCGGATGTCGGGGAACAGGCGCACGATCGGTCCGTCCACAGGATGATAACGGCGCGGCCGCGGCGGGCTGTAGATCGCGTCGAGCTCATCCGCGATCAGCATCTCCGACAAAGCGCGCCCTTGCGGTGCGGCGCGCACTCCATCCGGCAGTGTATATACGTGACTGGTGATGTTCGGCTCATCGACCGCGCCGATGCACCATTGCAGCTCCTCGGGCTTCACGTCGATGAAGCAGATCCGTCAGAGAGCCACTCGCCACCCACTCACCCATACCCATATTTCCACCAATCCATATACCTCACTACAAAAGATCAACTCAATACCGCGCCACTACGCCACACAGTCCTCCCGCTTCACGTCCATAAAGCTCTACAAATGCCGTTACCTTCTTTTCTCATCGATGAGCGCAGGAAATGCCGGTACCAGATCGAGCCACTGGCCACCCAGTCGTACATGCCGACGCGCCGGCCTCGCAGATCGGCCGGCGTCTTCACCGGTCCGTCTTTGCGCACATAAAGATCGCGCCCGGTGAAGTTCCTCAGCGGGAACACGGGCAGCGCCACGAGGCTGCGGTCGCCCTTGTCGATCCGGCGCAGATGCCCTGCCATCGACGATTCGCCGCCATGCACCGTCGGATCGTTCGCGGCGCGACGCAGCATGTCGGCGCGGGCCGGCCACGAGCCTTCGTGGCCGAGCACCATGCTCAGCGTTACGCCATCCGGCCTCACGGCGCCGACCGCGAGCGGCATCACCCGCGCATAGTCCGCGCAGCTCAGACGGATCGGCAGATCGGCCATGTGGATGTCCCCGAACCAAGCGGACGGTCGTTCAGTGCAGTGCCGATCGGCCTCGGCCACCGCTGCACCGTCCAGACCCCGACAGCTTCACTCTGGATGGTTGCGGTGGGGCGGGCAAGCGCTCGCGCTACCGGGTCGACGCAGTCGCTGCGGGAATGGCCGACTGAATCAATTGCATCGCCTGTGCCCTGTCGCGCGCGGCCAATGCCCTCAATGCCTGCGAGATCTGCGTCACCGCGGGATTGTCGCTCGGGTTGTTGGTCTGGCCCATCGGCACCGAGCGGTCGAGCAGACGCGTCTGCGCCATCTCCAGCGACTGCTGTGCCTCGCCGGTACGGCCGGCCTGCAGCGAGGCTTGTGCGGCGCGCAGGTAATCGGCAGGTCCGGCATCGGGGCCAAGCGACGCGCTTGGCAGATTGGGCGCGATCATCGAGCGCGTGTCGCCAGCATCGATGTTGCTCGCACGGGTCCCCATCGGCATCGACATGCCGGTGCCTACGTCATTGCCGGGTCGCGCTCCGGTCACCGGATCTGTGCCAGGCGCGGACGTTTGGGCGAGTACGGGCGTACCGACCAGACCGGCCAGGACGGTGAAAGACAGTGCCAGGGAACGCATGCGGGCTCTCCTTTGTGATTGGGGCCGTTGGCGAATTGGTTACGCGGGTGGCGTGCCGCAATTGTGGCAAACCGTAGCGTTCGCGCGATGACAAACCGGTGATCATCAACGCCAACGACGGTGAAACCACAGCCATTGATCTGGGTGCTCCCGCACCCAGCGTTCAATCACGGACGTGATCATCTGCGTCGACTGCTGCACATCGATCCTGCCACTGGGGTCGCGCGGCAGATCGAACGGACCCTCGGCCGCGATGCGGAAGCGGTGGTTCGGCAGGCGGATTACGCGCACACCGACCACGGGGCAGTCGAACTGGCGGGCGAGGCGCGCGATCGACGGGTTCGCCTTGCAGCGACGGCCGAAGAACGTCACATCCACGCCCCGTGAGAAATGCTGATCGACCAGCATGCCGAGATGCTCGCCGCGTTGCAGCGCAGCGGCCATCTCAAGCGGCGCCTGTGCGCGGCTACGTATCAGGTGGCCCATCAGCGGCGCGCGGATGCGCGCGATCTCCCTCGCGACCGCCTTGTTGTTCGGCATGCGGTAGAGCACGGCGGAGGGTAGGCCATGAGCGCTCGCCATCACCGCCGGCAGTTCCCAGTTGCCGAGATGCGCCGCGAAACACAGCGCCGGCTTGTCGTCGTCTTGCAGTTCGGTGAAGACGTGCGCTTCGTCAGTGACAATGCGGCCGGCGTTCGGATGCTCCGGGTTGTAGTCCCAGAGTTTGCCGAGATGGACGTATTCTCCGGCGACGCGGCCGAGATTGTCCCATGCGCCGCGCAGGGTCGCCGCGATCCAGGCGGCATCCTTGTCCGGGAATGCGGCGCGCAGATTGGCGCGGCCGATGCGGTGCGTGGGGGACAGCGGACCCAATCGGCGGGCCATCGCACCACACCAGTCCGACGCGCGGTCCGGATCGGTACGACGCAATACAGCAAGCAGGTATTTGACCAGGCGCCCGAGCAGCCGGTCGGCGTAGAGCGAGAGGTAGCGGAACATGCGTTACCCCCGCGAATGCGGGGAGTCAGAGCTCGACAAGCAACTTCCCGAACACATCGCGGCTCTCCAGGCGCGCGAGGCCGGTGCGGAACTCTTCCAGTGGATACACCGTGTCGATCACCGGCCGTACGCCCGAGGCAATGCGGTCGAGCGCGCGGCCCAGTGCGCTCAGCGGGGAACCGAATGAGCCGATGATGCGATATTGTTGCTGGAAGAGCTGCATCAGATTGATGCTACCGGACGGACCGGACGTCGCGCCGCATGTCACCAGCCGTCCGCCGCGCTTCAGCGACAAGAGCGAGCCGTTCCAGGTGTCAGCGCCGACATGCTCGAACACCACGTCGACCCCTTTGCGGCCGGTAAGCTTGCGCACCACGCCTTCGAAGCGGTCGGTGCGGTAATTGATGACGTGATCGGCGCCGAGGGCACGCGCCTTCGCCGCCTTATCGTCGCTGCCGACTGTGGTGATGACGGTGCAGCCGAGTGCCTTCGCCACGCGGATGGCGATGCTGCCGATGCCGGAGCCGCCGGCGTGCACAAGGATCCACTCGCCTGGTTCAAGCTGCGCGTTGTCGAACAGCATGTGTTCCACGGTGGCGTAGGCCACGGAGACACAGGCGGCGTCGCGCAGATCGACACCGTCGGGAAGCTTCGCGGTGAGGCGTGCGGGATGATTGGTAAGTTCCCGCGCGAAGCCGTCGACATGGAAGCCGCGCACGCCCGCGACATTCTCGCATAGGTTCTCGCGACCGCGCATGCAGGCGCGACAGGTGCCGCAGATCAGCGCGGCATAGGGCACCACACGATCTCCGGTCTTGAGGTTGGCGACGCCGTCGCCGACCGCGACGACGTCGCATGCCGCCTCGGCGCCGACGCTCAGCGGAAACTGGCGTTTGGCGAAGGCCATGCCGCGAAAGCCCCAGAGGTCGATGTGGTTCAGGCCGATGAAGCGGACGCGAAGCTGGACCTCGCCGGGGGCGGGCGGTGGCGGAGCATCGCGTTGCACCAGCGCGATCTCGCGGTCCGCCAGCAGTTGCAGCGCGCGAATTCCTGCCACCGCCGATGCACCCTCACCCGGCGCGCAAAGGCGCGCCGACCTCTCCCGCCATGCGGGAGAGGTGGCGCAGGATCGTACACCTCGCCCGCGCAGCGGGAGAGGTCGGCGCGCCTTTGCGCGCCGGGTGAGGGTGTCTCAAGGCAACCCCATCACCAGGCACACGTTCTGCCCGCCGAAGCCAAAGGAATTTGAGATCGCATGCTCCACCTGCGCGTCGCGCGCGACGTTGGGCACGCAATCCACCGGCAGCGTCGGATCAGGCGTCTCATAGTTGATGGTGGGCGGCAGCCGGCCGTGCCGCATCGCGAGCAACGTGAAGATCGCCTCCACGGTCCCCGCCGCGGTCAGCGTGTGGCCGATCATCGACTTGTTGGACGAGATCGGAATCGACCCGGCCCGATCGCCGAACACGGCGGACACGCCGACCCATTCCATCTTGTCGTTCTCCGGCGTGCCGGTGCCGTGCGCGTTGATGTAGCCGATCGCATCCGGCGCCAGCCCTGCATCGTCCAATGCATTCTGCATGCAGGCGATGATCGGCTTGCCGTCCGGCGATGATCGCGTCCGATGGAACCCGTCGGCCATTTCGCCGCAGCCTTCCACCATGCCGAGTACCTGTCGCTCCACGGGCGCGCGCATGCGCCAGGCTCTCCAATACCAGCGCACCGCCACCTTCCGCCATCACGAAGCCGTCGCGGTCCTTGCTGAAAGGACGCGCGGCAGCCTGTGGCGGATCGTTGCGAGTGGATAGCGCAGACAGCAGCGAGAAGCGGATCAGGCTCTCCGGATTCACCGACGCGTCCGTGCCGACCACGAGCGCCGCCTCGGCCTCGCCGCGCCTGATCGCCTCCGCGCCGAGCTGGATCGCGGTCGCGCCTGATGCGCAGGCGGTCGACGTGGCCACCGGTGACCCCTTGGTTCCGAAGCGGACAGCGAGGTTCTCCGCAACCGAGCCAAACAGGAAGCGCTCGTAATAGCGCGCGAATTTGCCCGTCGCTGCGGCGCGTAGCAGGTCGTCATAGTTCATGGCCTGGTTTGCGCCGCACGCCGCGGCGAGGGCGAGGCGCTGCGGCCACTCCAACTCCACCGGCGGCAGCGCCAGAAACATCGGCCCGGGAAAGTCGCCAGGCGCCCCGATGCCGGCCTCCGCCACCGCCTCCTCGATCACCAGTTCGGCTATGCGCTCTGACAGCGCCGGTGCCGACATCTCCTCCACCGGTACGAAGTCCACCGTGCCGGCAATGTTTGTGCGGAGGCCACCGATCGGGAAGCGCGAAATACGCCGGATGCCCGAGTGTCCCGCCGTAAGTTCACGCCAGTTGTCCTGCTTTCCAGCGCCGAGTGAGGTCAGCGCGCCGGTACCAGTCACCACCACGACTGGCTCGCCGCGACTGTTGCGGTCTGCGCGTCCCATGCTGCCTCCTATACGGCTTCGACCATGGCGAGCGCCTCGCCGCGCCAATGGCCCCAGGACGTCACCAGCACCTGGCGCAACTCATCCGCCATTGCCTGTTCGCTTGTCTCGAGCGGGGCGAACAGCCGGCGCTGCGACAGCGAAAGTGCGGCCAGCGCAAGATTGGCCGCGAAAGATGGTTCCAGCGAATGACCGAATGCCGTGGCCGTGCCACGCAACGGCAGCCCAAGGCCGCGCAGGAACGCCAACTCTTCCTTGGTGGGCGCCACAGCCCCGGAGGCCCCGGAGATCACCGCGGCATGCGGCGGCTGCAGGTGATGCTGCATTGTGGCAAGCTGCCTCTCGGCTATCGCCATCGCCTCGCCTGGCTGGCGCCGGCAGCGATCGGTGGTGATCGCGGCGATATGGGCCAGCGACTGCGCGCCACGTGCAGCGGCGTGCTCGCGACTCTCGATCACAAGAAAGCAGCCCAGCGAGCCCAGGACCATGCCGCCGCCACGCGCCTGACGCTCCCAGACGCCGACAACAGGCTGCTTCCACAGCAAGCCGCCCATCTCATAGTGCAGCAGGATGTCCGGGCGTTGAGCATTGTACGATCCGCCGACCAGGAACAGGTCACCCTGACGTGCGGCGATGCGCGCGCAGGCGATCCGGACGGCATCGGTGCCGGCTGCCTCCTCGCCCATGAAGGTGCGCGACGATCCCACCACACCGTGCACGATCGAGATGTTGCCTGCCAGCAAGTTGGAAAGCTGTGCCAGGAACAGCGTGGGGCGCAGGCCGGACAGCAGGTGTTCGTTCAGGTAAGTGCCAGGATCGGCCACTGAAGGAAGTTCCGACAGGATCGCTGCATCCACGGAGTAATCGCGCTCGCCACCACCGGCGGCGACGATCATGTCCATACGCGACAGCAGTTCGGCATTGCCCTTCATACCGGCGGTGTCCAGCGCCATGCCCGCGGCGTAGGTGCCGATGCGCTGCCATGCCTCCATCTGCCGCTGATCGCCGCGCTTCGGGATCTGCTTGTCGAGATCAAGCGGCGTCATCGGATGCACGGACCATGGCGCAAAGGTCGCCGCGTCGACCACGGGCTGGAAAGGGCCATCGCGATTCAGTGCAACCCAATGCGCCTCGATTCCCTCACCGAGGCAGGAGACCAGGCCGATCCCTGTGATCATCGCGTCGCGCGGATTAGCCATGCAGGAATGCCTCCGGCACGGCCACACGCCGCGCGGTCTTCAGCATTTCAGCGCGCAATGTGTCGTTGGGAAAGGGCACGACGCGATAGGTGATCTCCGCGTCAGCCACCTTCTTGCCCGCGGAACTGATGCTGCCGGTCACCACGGCGTATCCCGATCCGTCGTGCAGCAGCCGCGCTTCGGCCTGCAGGGCCTGACCCGGGACGACGAAGGCACGCAGTTTTGCCTCCTTCACCTGCGCGAGGAACGGCATGCGCTGGAAGCGAAGCACCGCCAGTACCAGCCAGCCACCGGTCTGCGCCATGGTCTCTATCATCAGCACGCCTGGCAGCAGAGGGTGTCCGGGGAAGTGACCTTCGAACACCGGGCTGGCGTCGGGAACGACACAGTCGGCGCGCACGGTTCGTGCTTCCGGATCGAGCGCGGCGATCCGGTCAACCATCTGGAAGTATTCCAGCCGCATGCCGGCTCAGGCTGCCCTGGCCGCCACCAGCTTGTCGATGTTGGCACTGAGATTGCCGAGCACAAAGTACTCGTCGGTCGAGACCTTTCCGTCGTTCACTTCCTGCGTCCATTGCTCGAGCGGCATCTTGATGCCGAACGCCTTGTCGATGGCGAAGGCTACGTCCAGGAAGTCCAGGCTGTCGATGCCGAGATCGTTGATCGCGTGGCTCTCCGGCGTGATCTTCTCACGCGGGATGTCGCATGTTTCAGCAATGATTCCAGCGACGGTCTCGAAGGTCGACGACATCGATCAGCCCTTGCAAACGCGGCCGGGCACTAACATTGCGGCGGGGGTGCCGCAAGAGCACGGCCCGAGCGGTCGGCCCCTACAGCCAATGCGCCGAGCGCCAGGCCCAGCCGGAATCTGTCTTCTCCCAGAAGGGCGGCATCCAGGTCCCGCTGGCGCGCGCCGCATCGACATACTGGCCGGGCACCCAGACAAAGGAACTGCCGGTCCAGTCCCAGTGACCGGGTTGCCAGCTCAACGGCACGGGGCTCACCGGCGGTTTGGGGATCGTCTCGGCCATCGGCGGCGGTATCTGGGCCGGAGGTGTGCTGGAGCTGGCGCACGCACAAAGCAGCAGCAGGACGACGATGGCACAGTGTTTCATCTGGCGGGACCTCCTCAGCCTGGCAGCAGCACGGTGGCGACGGCCTGCGCTGCGATCCCCTCGCCACGGCCGGTGAAGCCGAGCTTCTCGGTCGTGGTCGCCTTTACTGATATACATGACACGTCGACAGCAAGGATGCTGGCCAGCCGGGCCGCCATGGCCATCGCGTGCGGGGCGATCTTCGGCCGTTCACACACCAAAGTCACGTCGGCGCTGGTCAGCCTCCCGCCTCGCGATGCAATGAGGCCGGCCGCGTGAGCCAGGAAACGGCTGCTGTCGGCGTCCTTCCAGGTGGCCTCGGACGGCGGGAAGTGGCGGCCAATGTCGCCTTCTGCCAGCGCCCCATAGATTGCGTCACACAAGGCGTGGATGCCGACATCGGCATCCGAATGGCCGGCGAGACCCTTGTCGTGCGGCACCACGACACCGCAGAGCATCAAAGGCCGCCCCGCCTCCAGCGCGTGGACGTCGAAGCCGGTGCCGACTCGCGGGATCAGAGGGGCAGTCATGATGCGCTCCAGCCGTGCCATGTCCCCGACATAGGTCAGCTTGATGTTGTCGTCGGACCCGGGGACGATCGCCACGCTCTCTCCTATCGCCTCCAGCAGCGCCGCATCGTCGGTGGCAGCCACGCCGATGCCGGCACGGTGGGCATCCAGCAGCACCTTATACCGGAATCCCTGGGGCGTCTGGGCACGATACAGGCCGTCACGCGGTACGGTGGCGGTGATCATGCCATCGGTCACATGCTTCAGTGTATCGGCGACCGGGACCGCGGGGATTGCCCCCGATGCGTACTCGAGGGCAGCGAGCAGGGCGGGGATGGTCCCGGCGGGAATCACCGGTCGCGCCGCATCGTGTACCAAGACGGCGTCGGGCATTGTCGCCTCCAATGCCTCCAGACCGGCCCGCACACTGTCCTGGCGGGTGGCGCCGCCGGCAATCGACGGCAGGTGCGGCAAACCGGCGAGCGCGCGCCCGATCGCTACGGCGTCACCAACCGGTTGCAGAAACGTCACGTGAGCAGCCAGACTTTCGGCGGCATGGCGGATGACAGGCTTGCCGGCCAGCGGAACGAATTGCTTCCGCATCTCGGCGCCGAACCGGCTGCCGGACCCGGCCGCCACCAGGATGGCTGCTACCCGCATGCTTGCACCGTTGCCGGGTCGATGGCCCGCGTCAACCGGGAGCAGATGCCGTTGGGATCCCGTCAAATCGTTGAAAGGACTTTGCCGCATGGGCCGCCTGTTCATTGTTTTGGCATTGCGCATCGGCAGGCGTGTCGTTAATTTGCCCAATTGATGGGCAAGTGTCATTGCGGCACCACAGTTTCGACCTTCGAGCTGCCACCGATCGACCTGGGCAATGGCGTGCGGATCGATACGCCGATCATTCTGGCGCCGATGTCGGGTGTCACCGATCTGCCGTTCCGGCGCATCGCCAAGCAGCTTGGCGCCGGCATGGTCGTCTCCGAGATGATCGCCTCCTGGGCGATGATCCGCGAGAACCGGAAGACGTTGGCGATGGCCGAAATGGACGGCTGCGGCGGCGTCAGTGCGCTTCAGCTCGCGGGATGCGAGCCGGCGGCGATGGCCGAAGCGGCGCGGCTGGCGGTCGATTGCGGCGCCGACCTCATCGACATCAACTTCGGATGTCCGGTGAAGAAGGTGGCGATCGGTCAGTTGGCCGGTTCGGCGCTGATGCGTGAGGAGAAGACCGCCGCGGCGATCCTAGAGGCTACCGTTCGTGCCGTCCGCGTCCCGGTAACGCTGAAGATGCGCATGGGGTGGGATCATGCCAGCCTGAACGCGCCGCGTCTCGCACGCGTTGCCCAGGACTGCGGCATCCGCATGGTCACCGTGCACGGTCGCACCCGCCAGCAGTTCTACACGGGTTCCGCCGACTGGGACTTCATTGGTCAGGTGAAGGACGCGGTGGACGTTCCCGTCATTGCCAACGGCGACATCGTGAGCGAGGAGGACGCCTCGGAGGCGTTGCGCCGTTCTGGGGCAGACGGCCTGATGGTGGGCCGCGGCTGCTACGGTCGGCCATGGTTCATCGCCCAGATCGTGCATTTCCTGCGCACGGGCCACAGGCTGCCGGAGCCACTTCTCGCGCAACAGAAAGCCGTCGTGTGCAGTCACTACGACGCGATCCTTAAGCAGTTTGGTGAAAGAGCAGGCGTACGTCTGGCGCGCAAGCACCTGTCCTGGTACTCGCGCGGCCTGCCCGGTTCAGCCGAGTTCCGCGCAGCGGTAAACCGGATTCCGGATGCGGACACTGTCCTCCGACTGGTCGATACATTCTACGATCGGCTGATCGCGCGCGGCGTCACCCGGACCTCGCCGCACCGCGGCGAAATCCTGGCGGAGGCGGCATGATCAACCCGGTCACCCGCGCCGCGCTGGCGTTGCGCGAGCGCCGCCGGGCGCCGGACATGACCCAGATCATGAGCGCCCTGCCGGTACCCGTGGTGCTGCTTGATCCAGACAACCGGTTCCGCTTCGTCAACCATGCAGCCGAGGAGTTCCTCGGCGTCTCTGCCGTGGGCCTGTCGCAGCTCCGCCTGCGCGATCTGGTTCCGGAAGACAACCCGCTGTTCTTGTTGATCGAACAGGTCCGCAACAGCGATGCCAGCGTATCCGACCATGACCTGTCGATCGACAGCCCACGGCTGACCAAGAGCGGCATGACGGTACAGGGATCGCCGCTGCCAGAGGAGCCAGGCGCGGTGCTGCTGGTGTTGCAGGATGCGTCGGCTGCCCGCGCGCTGGATCGCCAGCTCGCCTTCCGCGGCGCGGCGCGCAGCGTCACTGGTATGGCGGCAATCCTCGCGCACGAAGTGAAGAACCCGCTCTCCGGCATTCGCGGCGCGGCACAGTTGCTGGAGACCAGCGTCGATCCGCAGGACCGCGAATTGGCGGTACTGATCCGCGACGAGGCGGATCGCATCCGTGCCCTGGTGGATCGGATGGAGATCTTCGGCGAGAAGCCGATCGCTCGGACCGCAGTGAACATCCATCGCGTCCTGGAGCACGTGCGCAAGCTGGCGCAGTCAGGCTTTGCGCCAAATGTGCGGTTCCAGGAGAACTACGACCCTTCGCTGCCTCCGGTCTGGGGCAATCGAGACCAGCTCGTTCAGGTGATCCTCAACCTGGTGAAGAACGCGGCCGAGGCCGCAACTCAGGAGGGGCAGTCCAATCCGGAGATCATTCTGATGACCGGGTTCCAGCACGGCATGCGCCTGACCGTGCCGGGCACCACGACGCGGCTCGACATACCGCTGCAAGTCGTCGTCCGCGACAACGGGCCCGGCATTCCGGACGACATCCGCCCGCACCTGTTCGATCCTTTCATCACATCAAAGCCGTCCGGCAGCGGACTTGGGCTGGCCCTGGTTGCCAAGATCATCGGCGATCACGGCGGCCTGATTGAGGTGGACAGCCGCCCCGGCCGCACGGAGTTTCGCCTCCACCTGCCCGTACTGAACGACGACGAGACCGACGCCGGTATTTGATCTCTGGAGTTACGATGACACCACCCACCGTCCTGGTTGCGGACGACGATCGATCCATCAGAACCGTGCTGACCCAGGCATTGGGGCGCTCGGGCTACCAGGTGCGCAGCACAGGGAACGCCGCGACGCTATGGCGCTGGGTGGAGGATGGCGAAGGCGATCTCGTCATCACCGACGTCGTCATGCCTGACGAGAACGGCCTCGATCTGATACCGCGCATCCGCAAGATCCGGCCGGACCTGCGCGTGGTCGTGATGAGCGCTCAGTCCACGCTGATGACGGCGGTGAAGGCAACCCAGCGCGGCGCCTTCGAATATCTTCCGAAACCGTTCGATCTGCAGGAATTGCTGTCGGTGGTCAGCCGCGCCCTCGCGGTGCCGCCACAGGTGAGTGCCAGGGCGCCCGAGCCGCGGGATGCCGATGAGCGCCTGCCGCTGATCGGTCGCAGCCCAGCGATGCAAGAGATCTACCGGACCATCGCCCGGCTTACCACCGCCGATCTCACCGTGATGATCAACGGCGAATCGGGTACCGGCAAGGAACTCGTCGCACGGGCGCTGCACGATTACGGAAAGCGCCGTGCCGGTCCGTTCGTTGCCATCAACATGGCGGCGATTCCGCGGGAACTGATTGAGAGCGAACTGTTCGGCCACGAGCGCGGCGCCTTCACCGGCGCGACCACGCGCAACCAGGGCCGTTTCGAGCAGGCCAATGGGGGCACGCTGTTTCTCGACGAGATCGGCGACATGCCGCCCGAGGCTCAGACGCGGCTCCTGCGCGTGCTGCAGGAGGGTGAGTTCACCTCGGTCGGCGGACGGCAACCGATCAAGGCGAATGTGCGCATCATCGCCGCCACTCACCGCGACCTGCGCAACGCGATCCGTCTTGGGCAGTTCCGCGAGGATCTGTTCTACCGGTTGAATGTCGTGCCGATTCGCCTGCCGCCACTGCGCGAGCGCGTCGAGGATATTCCGCCGCTGGCCAGCCACTTCCTGGAGCGGGCCCAGGATGACGGCCTGCCCGCCAAGGCGCTCGACCAGGGGGCGGTCGAGCAACTCAAGCGCTATGCCTGGCCTGGCAATGTGCGCGAGTTGGAGAATCTGATGCGCCGGTTGGCAGCACTCTGCCCGCACGAGACCATCGGCGCCGAGCAGATCGCTGCCGAACTGGTTGACCACACGCCAGCGCCATCGGAAGCGCCGGCCGCGACCGGACCAGAACCGCTCGTGCGAGCGGTGGAGCGGCATATTCGCGATTTCCTCGCCGCGCACCACGACGGAGGCATGGCGCCGTCCGACATCTACGACCGGGTGATCGCCGAAGTGGAACGACCGCTGATCAGGCTGACTCTCGCGGCGACGCGGGGGAACCAGATCAAGGCTGCGGCCATGCTCGGTCTCAATCGCAACACCCTGCGCAAGAAGATCCGCGACCTCGACATTCCTGTGGTGCGAGGGCTGATGTGAATGTCGCTCCTCCTGCCGGGTCGCTGAGGCCCGAACCGCCGATCGAGCCGTCACCCGACGCGGAGCTGTCGCGCGCGCGCTCGGTGCTCGGCAGGATCGCCAATATCCTGCTTGGCAAGGCGGTGACGCTGGTGCTCGCCACGCTGGCGTTCGCCGTCGGTCTCGCCACCTTCATCATACTGGCGCGTGGTGCGCCGTTTGGCTTGCGCCCAGGTGTCGGCGTCGGCCTCGTGCTGGCGAACCTTTGCACGGTCTTGCTGCTCGTCGCGATTTTGGCCGGTCGCCTGACGCGCGTCTGGGTCGAGCGCCGCCGCGGATCAGCCGGGTCGCGCCTGCACGTGCGATTGGTACTGCTGTTCGGCGTCGTCGCGGTGGCACCTTCGATCGTTGTGGCGTGCTTCGCGGTCGCGTTCTTCCATTTTGGCATTCAGGCCTGGTTCAATGATCCGGTCCGCCAGGCGGTCACCGAATCGCTGCAGGTCTCGCGCGGCTATCTGGACGAACATCGCGACAATATTCGCGCCGTTGCATTGGAAATGGCCAACGACCTGACCCGCGCCGGTCAGTTTCTCGTTGCCGACCCGTCGGTGTTTGCCGAGATACTCGGCACGCAGACGACCTTGCGCGGACTCACCGAGGCGGTGATCTACGATCCGCTCACCAGGCAGGTGCTCGCCGGGGCCGGCCTGTTCGCCGGAATGGGCGTCGAACTGCCATCCCAAGCCGTCACCACGCAGGCACAGGGTGGCGACGTGGTGGTGCTTGCAGCCGGCGACGGCACGCGCGTGCAGGCTGTGGTGCGGCTCGATTCGACGCCGCCGCTGATGCTGATGATCGGCCGGCCGGTCGATCCGTCGATACTCGAGCACATGACGCGCACCGAGCAGGCGGTCGCGGAATATCAGCGGCTCGATCAGAACCGGTCCTGGCTGCAGATTGCGTTCGCCTGGATCTTCGCGCTGGTCGCGCTGCTGGTGCTGCTCGCGGCGGTGCTGATTGGCCTCGTGCTCGCCACCCAGATCGCGCGCCCGATCGGCCGGCTGATCCTTGCCGCCGAACGTGTCCGAAGCGGTGATCTGAACGTGCGGGTGACGGAGGCGCCGACCGGCGACGAACTGGCTGGTCTGTCACGCGCGTTCAACCGCATGACCGGCCAGCTCGCGGCGCAGCGCGGCGAGCTGATGGATGCCTACAGCCAGATCGACGAACGCCGGCGTTTCACCGAGACGGTGCTGTCGGGCGTTTCCGCTGGCGTCATTGGGCTCGACGCCTCCGGGCGTATCGAGTTGCCGAATCGCGCCGCGGACGATTTGCTCGGCCTTGATCTGCTGTCGTCAATTGGCCGGGAACTTGCGGATGTGGTGCCAGAATTCGCCGATCTCCTGCACGAGGCCGCGGCGTCGCCGGAACGCGCGCGCACTGCGGAGATCCAGATCGGTCCGCCGACCACTCGGCGTACGCTGTTGGTGCGCATCGGCGCCGACCTCTCCGCCGGGCGCACCGATGGGTTCGTGGTGACATTCGACGACATCACCGAACTGCAGTCGGCGCAGCGCAAGGCGGCGTGGGCCGATGTCGCACGTCGCATCGCTCACGAGATCAAGAATCCGCTGACGCCCATCCAGCTTGCGGCGGAGCGACTGAAGCGGCGGTTCACCCGCGAGATCACCTCGGATCCCGACACATTCAGCCAGTGTGCCGACACGATCATCCGTCACGTCGGGGACATCGGCCGCATGGTCGATGAGTTCTCCAATTTTGCACGCATGCCGCAGCCGGTCATCAAGGTGGAGGACGTCGGCCGCATCGCGCGTGAGGCGCTGGTGCTGCAGAGGACCGCGCGACCTCAGATCACCTGGCGGAGCGAGATTCCTGACCGCGGGCCGCTGGCCCCCTGCGATCGCAGGCTGCTGAGCCAGGCACTGACCAACCTGCTGCAGAATGCCGCCGACGCGGTGGCGATGCGCGAGTCGGCGGGTACGATCAGCCTCTGCGTGCAGTCCGGTGACGACGATGTTCGCATCATTGTGACCGACGATGGCATCGGTCTGCCGCAGGAAGATCGTGCGCGGCTGACGGAGCCCTATGTTACCCACAAGCCGAAGGGCACTGGCCTGGGCCTCGCCATCGTCAAGAAGATCATGGAAGACCACCATGGGCGGCTGATGCTGGACGACAGGCCCGAAGGCCCCGGCGCTGTCGCTGCGCTGGTTCTGCCCGCGAAGGTGTCGGATGGCGTATGACATCCTGATCGTCGATGACGAACCCGATATCCGTCTGCTGATCGACGGCATCCTGCGCGACGAGGGCTACGACACGCGCGGCGCCGGCGACGCCGATTCGGCAGTCGCCGCGTTCCGTATGCGGCGTCCCTCGCTAGTGATCCTTGACGTGTGGCTGCAAGGCTCGCGCATGGACGGGCTGGCGCTGCTGGAAGCGTTCCACAGCGAGGAGCCGCAAGTGCCGGTGGCGATGATCTCGGGCCACGGCAATATCGAGATGGCCGTGCAGGCGATCCAGCAGGGCGCCTACGACTTCATCGAGAAGCCCTTCAAGTCCGATCGGTTGCTGCTGGTGGTGCGTCGTGCGCTGGAAGCCGCGGCTCTGGAGCGCGAGAACGCGGAACTGCGTCTGCGCGCCGGACCCGAGGCCAGCCTGACCGGTGACAGCGCCATGATCGGTGGCCTGCGCGCCGGCGTCGAGCGCGTGGCGCCGACCGGTTCGCGCGTTCTCATCCAGGGGCCGGCAGGCAGTGGCAAGGAAGTGGTGGCGCGCATGGTACACGCGCGCTCGCGCCGCTCCGACGGGCCGTTCGTGGTGCTGAACTGTGCCACCCTCGCGCCAGGGCGCTTCGAGGAAGAGCTGTTCGGCCTGGAGGCCGGCACCGATCCGATCGCGCAGCCACGCCGTGCCGGCGTGCTGGAGCGCGCGCATGGTGGCACGCTGCTGCTCGATGAAGTCTCCGACATGCCGCTGGAGACGCAGGGCAAGATCGTACGCGCACTGCAGGACTCGACGTTCGAGCGTCTCGGTGGGTCGGCGCGGGTGAAGGTGGATGTGCGTGTCCTGTCTACCACCAACAGGGATCTGCAAAGCGAGATCGCCTCAGGGCGGTTTCGCGAGGACCTCTATTATCGGCTGGCGGTGGTGCCGTTGAAGGTGCCCGCGCTCAAGGAGCGCCGCGAGGATGTGCCGCCGCTGGCGCAGCATTTCATCGTGCGTTCGGCCGAGAACGCGGGCATGCAGCCGCGCGAGCTGTCGGCGGACACGCTGGCGGCGCTGCAGGCGTACGACTGGCCGGGGAACGTCCGGCAATTGCGCAACCTGATGGACTGGCTGCTGATCATGGCACCGGGAGGCGCTGTTGATCCGATCCGTGCCGACATGCTGCCGCCGGAGATCGGCGCCAACGCGCCGGCGCTGCTCAACATCGACCCGACAGCGGACATCATGGGTCTGCCGCTGCGCGACGCCCGCGACCTGTTCGAAACGCAGTATCTGCATGCGCAATTGCTGCGGTTCGGCGGGAACATCAGCCGGACGGCGCAGTTCGTCGGAATGGAGCGAAGCGCTCTGCACCGAAAGCTGAAGCAGCTGGGGGTCAATTCGGACGAGAGAGTAGGCGGGTAAGCGGAGGCCAAGATGGATGCGTTGCCGGAGCGTGGACTTTCGATGGGTCGTGGGGAACGGTTGCGGATCCGTTCGGGTGCGTTCACCGGTCCGACGTCGGGCCTCGCACCAGGCAACGTGCAGGCGAACCTGGTGATCCTGCCACAGGCCTTGGCAAACGATTTCCTGCGCTTCGCTCAGGCTAATCCGAAACCCTGTCCGGTACTGGCGGTTTCCGAACCAGGCGACCCCGCCTTTCCGACACTGGCGCGCGAGCTGGACATTCGCACCGATCTGCCGCGCTACCGGGTCTGGCGGCATGGTGAACTGGTCGAGGAGCCCACCGACATCGCCCACGTCTGGCGCGACGACCTGGTGAGCTTCGCGATCGGCTGCTCGTTCTCGTTCGAGGAGGCGCTGATCGAGGACGGCATCGAGGTCCGCCACATCGCCTGCGGCTGCAACGTGCCGATGTATCGCACATCTATCCCGTGTGTGCCGGCGGGCGTGTTCCACGGTCCGTTGGTGGTGTCGATGCGGCCGCTGCGACCGACGGATGCAATTCGCGCCGTCCAGATCACCTCGCGGTTTCCATCGGTGCACGGTGCGCCGGTGCATCTCGGGATGCCGGAGCATGATCGGCATCAGGGACATCGGCAAGCCGGACTATGGCGATGCGGTGCCGGTGAGGAAGGACGAACTGCCGGTGTTCTGGGCCTGCGGGGTGACGCCGCAGGCTGCGATTGCCGCGGTGAAGCCGGAGTTCTGCATCACGCATGCGCCCGGTTCCATGCTGATCACCGATCTGCGCAACACGACGCTGGCTGCGTTGTGAATTGAAACCGCAGATGAACGCAGATGAACGCGGATACGACAATTAGGGCACTGGCATTGTGGGGTCCACGGCACGAACCTAATCTGCGTTTATCTGCGTTCATCTGCGGTTTCATAGAGCAGTCATATGCGTGAGGCAGTGGATCACATTGAGGCGCTGATTCACGAGGAGGTAGGGCGCAACATCGACGGGCTTTTCGCGACAGCGAAAGGCGGGCTGTGGTCTGCCGCCTGCGCGCTGGCGTCTGCGCCGCTCTTGTCGGTCGCTATCATCACCGGCTTCTACGTCCCGCTCGGCACGCCGCCGGCGGCGGAGACAGATGGGCCGGTTGGTGCCGCCATGCTGGCCGGCGCACTGACACGGGTTGGCGTGCCCTGTCGCCTCGTCACCGACGAACCGTGCCGCGCGACGTGCGCGGCCGCACTGCGTGGCACCGATATCCCGCTCGATGTCGTGCCGCTCGGCGGCGCTGCCGATGCCACGGTGGAGCTGTGGCGCAGGCTCGGAGTGACACATGCATTGTCGATCGAACGCTGTGGGCGCAGCGCCGACGGCGCACCGCGCAACATGCGCGGCGAAGATATCAGTGCCTTCACGACACCGCTCGACGAGTTGTTCCTCGCTGGTCCGTGGCAGCGCATCGCGATCGGCGACGGCGGCAACGAAATCGGCATGGGATCGCTGCCTGCATCGCTGATCGGTGCACACGTCGCACACGGCGAGAAGATCGCCTGCGCCACACCGGCCGACCATCTGATCGTTGCCGGCGTATCCAACTGGGGTGCGTATGCGCTGATCGGTGCGCTGGCAGTGATTCGTGACGACTGGCGCGTCACGCTCACCGATTGCCTGGATGCGGCGCGCGACGAAGCGATCCTGCGGGCAATGGTAAATTGTGGACCGGCGGTGGATGGCGTGACGCGCCAGCGCACTCTGACGGTGGACAGCATGCCGGCTGGAGTGCACCACGCCAAGCTGCGTGCGATCCGAGCGGTGGTCGAGGCTTATGGAACGGCGTGAATTCGTTTGCGAGGGTTATCGCTTTGCGCCGGAAACCGGAACCCTCTCGCTGACCTATGCCTTCGATGAGGGCCCGCGTTTCGAGGAGCGCATCGTGTTTCCGATCGCTTCGCGGATATTGTCGAAACCAGAAAGCGTAGCCGTGGACAGGGTGTTCCGTCTGCTGCTGCTGGCATGCGGCGTCAGCTACTACAAGGCATTCGCGCCCGAGCGTGTCCGCTGCGCGGCTTTCCCGCTCGATCCCGCCACTGCGGCTTTCTTCAACGACTTCTACAAGAAGGGTCTCGGCGAGTTCGCCTGGCGCAACGGCATTGACCTCTCGGGGCTGAACTTCGTGGCGGATACAATTGAGCCACCGGCGTCACTGCGGCTGGAACTGCCGCGCCTCACCTGCGTGCCGGTCGGCGGCGGCAAGGACTCCATCGTGACGGTCGAGTGCCTGAAGCAGGCCGGCGAGCCACTGGTATTGTTCGAACTCGGCAACGCGGGCCCGATCGAGGCGACGATCGCGCAGACGGGGCTGCCAGCGATCCGCGTGACCCGCAGGCTCGATCCGACGCTGTTTGCGCTGAACGAGGCGGGCGCGCTCAATGGGCACGTGCCGATAACCGGCATCCTCAGCATGATCGTGCTGGCCTGTGCGATCATCCACGGGTTCGACGCGATCGCGATGTCGAACGAGCATTCCGCCAGCGCGCCCAACATTGCCGACGTGAACCACCAATACAGCAAGTCATTCGAATTCGAGCACGCTTTCGGCCGGTTCCTGGAGCGGCATGTCGTCGAGGGTGTGCGATATTTCTCGCTGCTGCGGCCGCTCTCCGAGGTTGCCATCGCCCGCCGCTTCGCGCGCCACACGGACTATCTCCCTGTCTTCCGCAGCTGCAACACCGCGTTCCGCCAATCGCCTGAGCGACGGGGAACCAACTGGTGCTGCGACTGTCCGAAATGCCGCTTCGTCTTCCTGGCGCTGGCACCATTCGTGCCGCGGCAGCGACTGATAGCGACGCTCGGCCGCGATTTGCTCGATGACGCGGCACAGATCGACGGATTTGCCGAGCTGTGCGGGCTGCAACAGCATAAGCCGTTCGAATGCGTCGGCGAGATTGAGGAAAGCGCAACGGTGCTGGCGCATCTCGCCAATCTGGCGGATTGGCGCGAGGACGTTGTGGTGCGGGCGCTGGCGCCACGATTGCAGGCCGGCGACTTCGCCGCGCTGTTCGCGCTACGGGGACCGCATCTGGTCCCCGAGAGATACGTGGCGATGCTCGATGCGTGTGGATGAACTGCACGGGCGACGAATTGCAATCTGGGGTTTCGCCCGCGAGGGGCAGGCGACGCTGCGGTTCCTGCGAGAGCGCGATCCTTGCCTGGCTATCACGGTCCTCGATGATGCGGACAGCATTCGTGACGTCGATGTACCGCTGATCGGTGGGCGCGCTTCGATCGCTGCGGCGATCGGTGACTTCGATGTCGTGGTGAAGTCGCCGGGCATCAGTCTCTACGATCCGCTGGTGCTGAAGGCGCGGGCCAACGGCGTTCAGTTCACGTCGCTGCTCAATCTGTGGTTTGCTGATGCGCCGACATGCAGGACGATCTGCGTCACCGGCACCAAGGGCAAGAGCACGACGACGGCACTGATCGCGCACATCCTGCGCGGTGTCGGCTGGAATGCGCTGGCGGCCGGCAACATCGGTGTTCCGGTCACGGAGCTGCCACGTGAAGGGCTGGATGCCGCGGTGATCGAGGTATCGAGCTATCAGGCCGCGGACTTCTCAGGCCAGTGCGATGTCGCCGTGCTGACCTCGCTTTTTCAGGAGCATCTTGACTGGCACGGCAGTGTGGCAGCGTATCGCCGGGACAAGCTGAACCTGCTGCGTCACGCGCGGCACTCGCTGATCAACAGCGAGGCACTTGCCGCGGTCGGCGAGGTGCTCGACCTCGATCGGCTCAATCATGGGACTTTCGCGCCGTGTCCCGAACTGCGCATCGGCAACCGCTATCTCGCGCGCCCGCACAACCTGTCGAACCTTGCGGGTGCGCTGGCGGTGGTGCGGTCTCTCGGGGCCGATGCCGCTGCGGCGTTGCGCGCGGCCGAGGACTTTCCTCCGCTGCCGCATCGTCAGCAGGAGATCGGCGAGGTGGATGGAGTGCTGTATGTGGATGACAGCATCTCGACCACACCGGAGGCGACGATAGCTGCACTCGAGGTGTATCGTGATCGTGCGGTCACGGTGATCATCGGTGGCCATGATCGCGGGATTGACTACGGTGCTCTGGTCAGCCGCCTACAGACAGAACCGCGACCGAGCGTCGTTCTCGTCGATGCCAGCGGAACGCGGATCCATGACCAGCTTGAAAGCAGCGCGCGCATCCGGCTCGTGGGTTCCATGAGCGAAGCCGTGGCGCAAGCACGGGAGATGACGCCGCGGGGGGGCGTCATTCTGCTGTCACCGGCCGCGCCAAGCTATGGCACGTATCGCTCTTTCATCGAACGCGGCAAGGATTTCGCACGTTACATGTCATTGCGAGGAACGAAGCGACGAAGCAATCTCGATTAAGGCGCAACGTGACCGAGATAGCTCCGTCTCTTCGCTCCCAACAAGAAACCGCGACGCCGGCCTCGCCCCATCCGTCATTCCCGCGCAAGCGGGAATCCAGTACACCGGTGGAACCTCGGCAAGCTGGATTCCCGCTTGCGCGGGAATGACGGATGGAAGCTGCGCGCGACGAACTGCGCCAGTTTCGTCCAGGGCGGGTCTGCCCGACGGCCGGTGAGGAACTCGCAATGGCAGCTTCAGAACAGCCGCTTCGTAGCGATTCGCGCGCCTTCCGCCATCGCCGCCAGTTTGGCCCACACCACATCGTCCGCCACGCGACCGCGGCCGGCAGAGGTATCGAAGCCGCAATCGGTCCCGGCCAGAACCCGTCGAGGATCGCCCACGGCGCGCGCCACCAGTTCAATGCGGTCAGCAACCACCTCGGGGTGCTCGACGAAATTGGTCAGCGGATCGATCACGCCGGCGACGATCACCTGGTCATCGTCGAGCGGTAGATCCTTCAGGCAGCGATACTCGTGTGCATGCCGCGGATTTGCGAACGGCAGCACGAACCCGCCCACCTTCGCCTGGCGGATCGTCGGCAGTACCTCCGGCAGCGCCACATCGCAGTCGTGTGGGCCTTCGTAGTTGCCCCAACAGGCATGTAGCCGCACCCGATCCCTCGGCACATTGGCAAGCGCATCGTTGATGGTCGCCACCACGCGCTCGACAAAGCCGACAAACTCGCCGAGTGGCCGGTCCTGATAGGAGATATGCCGTTCCATCGCGAGGTCCGGCGCATCGATCTGCAGCACGAAGCCGTGTGAGACTATGGCTTCATATTCCACCTGCAGTGCACGACCGAGGGCCGCGAGGTAAGCATCCTCCGTGTCGTACCAGGCGTTGCGCATCGCGGCGGCAATGATGCCGGGCGAGGGAGCCGTCATGAACGGTTCGGCATATCGACCCTTCACCGCATCGAGTGCGACCTGGAAATCCGTACACTCCGCCTCCACCGGTGCATGATCCAGATAGCGCACCTCGCCGATCGCCTCGGGCACGCCGCCGACATTGCTGATGGACTCATTCACCGCGTCATGCGCCGCCTTCCATGCCATGAAGGCCGGATAGTGCGTCGCATCGGCGAACACCCTGCGCATCCACCCGCCGCCGAAGCCGCTCATGCGATGGCGCACATAGAGGAAGAATGCCTCGCGCTGCTGCTCGCCGTTGTTGGGAATGTCGACGCCGGCGGCGATCTGTTTCGCCACCACCTCATGCACCGCCGCCTTGCCGACACGGTCCAGTTCGGCAGCATCGATTGCCTCACCGCGCGAGCGGCGCACGTAGAGCGACGTCAGCGCCGGCGGACGCGGCAGGCTGCCGGTGTGGGTGGTCAGAATGCGGTCCTCGCTGCGCAGCATTGAAGGTCCTCCGACTAATGGGCCATCGCCTGTTCGAACACGCCGGTGTAGCCGAACAGGCCGACCGCACCGCCGGTGTGCAGGAACACGAGCGTCTCGCCCTTGCGGATTTCACCCTTGCGGATCAGGTCGATCAGTCCGGCCATTGCCTTGCCGGAATACACGGGATCGAGGAGCACGCCCTCCAACCGCGCCAGCATCAGCACCGCCTCGGTCATTCCCGCCGTCGGCTGGCCGTATCCGGGTCCGACGTAGTCGCAGTTGGCGACCACGGCCGACCGAGCGATTCCCCCGCGCATGCCGACATAGTCCGCGGTCGCTTCCGCCAGGTTGTGCACGTTGGCTTCCTGGCGGTCCTTCGGCGCGCGCACGCCGATGCCCAGCACCGGGACACCGGCATTGGCGCCCTCCAGTCCGACCACCAGACCCGCCTGCGTGCCCGCACTTCCGGTGGCGGTCACCACGCGATCGATCCGCAGCCCCATCTCGTCGGCCTGCTGCATCAGTTCCTGGGCGCAGGAGACATAGCCCAGCGCGCCGACCCGGTTGGAGCCGCCGCCCGGGATCACATACGGCTTCTCGCCCTCAGCCCGCAGCGCCTCGCCCTTCGCTTCCGCCTCAGCGTTCATGTCCGTCCCGCCGGGTCGGTACTCGATCGCCGTATCGAACAGCCGGTCGAGCAGCACGTTGCCGCTGTTCAGGTAGTCGCGGTCGTTCGTCTCGATCCGGTGCTCCAGCAGCGCCGTGCATTTCATGCCGAACCGCTTCGCCACGGCGGCGGTCTGGCGCACGTGGTTCGACTGCACCGCGCCCTGGGTGACCAGGTGGTCGGCGCCCAGTGCCTGTGCCTCGCCCACCAGCCACTCCAGCTTGCGCACCTTGTTGCCGCCGGTCGCCACCACGGTGCAATCGTCGCGCTTGATCCAGATCTCGGGGCCGCCGAGGTGGCGGCTGAGATTGGCCAGCCTTTCCAGCGGCGTAGGGGTAGGGAACAGACGAACACGGGGAAAGCGGGCGAGGTGCATGAAATCTCCTGCCAAAGGCGCGGACCGCATGTAATGTTCCCCATCCTGCCGTGTCGGACAATGCGGTGGGAAGGCGGTGTCACGTCCCGGTGACAAACGGCGCCGACGTCGCCAGATTGGAGTTGCTTGGCTTGGTGGAGAGACGGATGCACATCCTGCGACGCCGCGGTTGGGAGTTGTCTGAGCGCCTGGTGACCCCGGAGGCTCTAGTCGTCGGCCGTCGTACCGCGCTGGCTGGTGCCGGATCGTTGGCGCTGGTCGCCGCCGCGCCAGAGGGCAATCCAAAATATCCCCCCGGCCGCGATATCACGCCAGAGAAATACGCCACCACCTACAACAACTATTACGAGTTCAGCGATGGCAAGAATCTGTGGCAGTCGGCGCAGGTTCTGAAGCCGCGGCCCTGGACCATCAGCCTGGAGGGTCAGCTCAAGCAGCCCCGCACCATCGCGATCGACGACCTGCTCAAGCAGGTCCAGCTCGAGGACCGGATTTACCGCCACCGCTGCGTCGAAGCCTGGGCGATGACGGTGCCCTGGACCGGCTTCCCGCTCAGCCAGCTGCTGAAGATCGCCGAGCCGCTGGGATCGACGAAATACATCGTGTTCGAAACGGCGCAGGATGAGAAGATGCCCGGGCTGCAGTCACCGTTCTATCCCTGGCCCTACATCGAAGGGCTCGCGATGGACGAGGCGGCAAACGACCTGGCCTTCATCTCGACCGGCCTCTATGGCAAGCCGCTGCCCCCGCAGAACGGCGGGCCGATCCGGCTGACCGTGCCGTGGAAATACGGCTTCAAGTCGTGCAAGGCCTTGACGAAGATCAGTTTCACCGAGAAGCAGCCGCTAAATTTCTGGCAGGCGATTCAGCCGTCGGAGTATGGCTTCTGGGCCAATGTGAACCCGGCCATCGCACATCCGAGATGGAGCCAGGCTCAGGAGCGCCTGTTGGGCAGCAACGAGATGGTGCCGACGCAGATCTATAACGGCTACGGTGAGTTCGTCGCCGCGCTTTACAGCGACCGGAAAAACGAGAAGCTGTTCATGTGATTGCCCAACGTATCCTTGCCGTGCTCGCCGCCATGCTGTTGGTTGGAGCGGTCGCCCTGGCGATGCTCGGGCCGCCCGGGGTGCCGCTGGGCCAGGCCTTGTTCATGGTCGATCACGACCTGATGGAGGCGGTGCACACGTTCATCGGCACGCATATGGCGACGTGGCTGTGGGACTACCTTGTCGTGCCGTTGATGCTGCGTCCCGCCTGGCTGGTCCCGGCCGCGCTGGGGCTGCTCTGCGGCGGCATGTCGCTGTCGTTGTCCACACGGAAATCAACCCACCGGTCGCATCGACGGAGCTAGCGCTCACGTCGCTTCCTTGGCAGGAGCGCAGTGGCGAAGCGGTAAAAGCGTGATCGCGCCCGTCATGGGGCATATTGATCGAGATCAAAGTCCCCGGCCCGTGGTGGGGTTATCCTGAATGAAATGCCGTTCAGGAGGTGCATGATGCCCGCAGAGGTCCAGATCTCGTTCCGTGGGATGGATACGTCCCCCTCTGTCGAGGCCCAGATTCAGCGCAGGGCTGAGGAGCTTGAGCGGTTCTCGGACCGGTTGAGCGCCTGCCGGGTCGTGGTGGAGGCTGCCCATCGGCGCCACAGGCAGGGCACGATCTATCATGTAAGCGTGGACCTGGCGGTGCCCGGCGGCAGAGTCGTGGTCAACCGGGAGCCCGGCGAAGACCACGCGCACGAGGACCTGCACGTCGCCATTCGCGACGCATTCGACGCCGCGCGCCGTCGGCTGCAGGACCATATGCGTCGAACTCGATGGCCAGACCAAGGTGCATGCCCCGCCATTGATCGGTCGGATCATCGGGGTGTTCGCCGAGCGCAACTATGCCTTCCTGGAGACTGACGAGGGGCAGGAGCTCTACGTTCATCGCAACGCCGTCGCGGACGGCGGCTTCGATAGGCTGAAGGTCGGCGACCGCGTGCGCTACTCCGTCGATCCAAAGGAGGGAGAGAAAGGCGCGCAGGCGAGCGTCGTCATCCCTCTGGGCGCGATGTAGCCACCCTTCCAATGAGATGGCTATGCGGGTGGTGATCCTGGGCGCGGCGGGGCGCGACTTCCACAACTTCAATACGGTCTATCGTGACGACCCGACGAGTGTCGTTGTCGCCTTCACCGCAACACAAATTCCAGGGATCACGGAGCGCATCTATCCGGCGACGCTTGCGGGACCGCGCTATCCTGCGGGGATACCGATTATCCCAGAGGAACGCCTGGACGAGCTGTGCCACGCCGAGCGCATTGGTCTGGCGGTGTTTGCGTACAGCGACGTGCCGCATGCCCATGTGATGCATTTGGCGTCTCGCGTGCTGGCGTCCGGTGCGGACTTCCTGCTGCTTGGTCCACAGCGCACGATGCTCACCGCGTCGCGACCGGTGATTGCGGTAAGCGGGCTGCGCACCGGCTGCGGCAAGTCACCGATCTCGCGTTGGCTGACCGGTCTTCTGCGCGACCGCGGCCGACGCGTGGCTGTGATCCGCCATCCGATGCCGTACGGCAACCTGGCGATGGAGCGCGTGCAGCGCTTCGCGTCTGCTGCCGATCTGGACGCCGCTCACTGCACCATCGAGGAGCGCGAGGAATACGAGCCGCACATCGCCTGCGGTGACGTCGTGTTCGCCGGGGTGGACTATGCAGCGGTCCTGCGGGCAGCCGAGGCAGAGGCTGACATCCTGGTATGGGACGGCGGCAACAACGACTTCCCGTTCATCCGGCCTGATCTGCACATCGGCGTTGCTGACGCTCTCCGGCCCGATCAGGTCGATACCCATCATCCCGGCGAGACGGTCGCGCGTATGGTCGACGTGCTGGTGGTGAACAAGGCGAACGCGGCACCGCCGGCCGATGTCGCGGCGCTGGCAACACGGCTGCGCACCGTCAATCCACGTGCCACCGTGGTCCGCGGTCATCTGCCGGTGCATCTCGATGATCCCGAAGCAGTTCGTGGGCGTCGCGTGCTGGTGATCGAGGATGGACCGACGATAACGCACGGTGGCATGTCCTACGGCGCCGGCACGGTCGCCGCTCTTGCCGCCGGCGCGGCTGGGCTGGTCGATCCACGGCTCTCGGCACCGCCCGAGTTGCTGCGGGTATTCGAGGCGTATCCGCATATCGGCATGGTGCTGCCTGCGATGGGCTACAGTGCAGCCCAGCTTGACCAGATGACCACGACGATCGCAGCGTCCCAGGCGGAACTGATCGTAGTCGCGACACCGATCGATCTGGCGGGATTGATACCGATCAGGAAGCCGGTCGTGCGTGCGCACTACACGTTTGTGGAAGACCCGGCAGGGCCGCTGTCCGCGGTGATCGACGCGTTCTTGCAGCGCCGCCCGGTC
Organism: uncultured Alphaproteobacteria bacterium; assembly: GCA_963791495.1. Classification (GTDB taxonomy): domain Bacteria; phylum Pseudomonadota; class Alphaproteobacteria; order Acetobacterales; family Acetobacteraceae; genus JAMXLO01. Next base: position 86,002 of record CAWBST010000028.1, on the reverse strand, counting down.
GCCTGAAGCGTTCGCGCACGGCGTCTTTTTCAAGGACTCCGCGACAGACTGATCCCGCGCTCTGCGCGCACCATCGTGGCGACCTCATCGGCAATCTCGACCAGCCGCGCGTTGATGGCAGGGTCGGCTACCGCCCGAGCAAGACGGCGAGTCGCCTCGCTGAGCTGAGACAACTCCTCGATGAACCGCTGCTGATCCATGGAGCGAGCATTGCCCGAACGGAGATCATATGCCAAGCAAAACTATCGTCGACCAGATGCGGCGATCGACCGGCCACACACGCAGCAACCCGCGAGAGCGTCAGCGCCGAATGCTGAAGGGATTGAAGGTGACCTTGCCTGCGCCTGCGCCGGATGACTGCGAGCCTATGTTCAGTACTTGCTCGATGTCGAAGGACAGCACGACGTCTGGCGGCATAGCTGTCGTACCGCCGCTCACGAGAGCGAGGTCGCTATCGTTAAGTTCGATCAGACCGGAATCTGTATTGGACATTGATGCGGGTCTCCCTGGTTCGTTCGTGCCGTCTTGGCGAACGGGCCGGCGATCCTGCGCAGCATCTCGACATTGACGAAGTGACCCACTTCACGGCTCGGTCGCCTGAGGCGACTCAGGGCGGGGTGGCGGGGGAGTAGCGTTGTAGTGTGACGATCGGTCCGCGCAGTGTTCCCCAACCGGGTCAAGGGCTCGGCGGCAGAAAATTTCAGCGGCTGTTGCCTAACTCACAGCGTCCGGGGCGCGCGGCCGCAATTCTCCTCGGGTAGAGACCCCACCGGTAGCCTTTGGGCGACTCTGACATCGCTGCTGCTTGCAGTGCCCAAGGCCCGGCCAGGTGGTGCGCGTGAGGAGGAGGTGCAAGTGGCAAACTCCGACATTCTCGGCACTCAGGAAGTGCTATGCCAGGAACTCGATGAAATCGAGCGGCGGCGCGGACGGCGCATCGGCGCCAGCATCACATTGTCGCACGACGATCTCGAAACACACAGGCAGCGCGCGCAGCGCCTGCAGCTCAGCGCGCTATGCCTGTCCGGCGGTGGCATTCGCAGCGCCGCTTTCTGCCTGGGCGTCCTGCAGGCGCTGGCGACGAAGCGCATGCTCCGCCAGTTCGACTATCTCTCGACTGTTTCCGGCGGCGGCTTCGTCGGTGGTTGGCTGCAGGTCCTGATCGGCCAGTCTGGCGGCGTCAGCGGTGCCGAGGACGCGATCGCCCAACCACGACCGGACGCGTTGCGGCGGTTGCGTGCATACACCAACTATCTGACGCCGCAGACCGGTCCGCTCTCCACCGACACATGGGCTGGGATCGTCCTCTATCTGCGCAATCTGCTGATCAACTGGACGATATTCGCGCCGCTGTTCCTGCTGCTCGCGCTGGTGCCGATCGTTTATCGAACCGCCATCTGGGTATGCAGCGACTTCGTGTGGGTGAACCTGACGTTGCTGGCATGCGCCAGCGTTACGCTGTTGATTGGGGTGATCCAGGCGTGCGGCCTGATCCCCAGCCATCGCCAGCCACGATCGGCATCCGACCCCACGCCCTCCTACGCATCCGCCGGATGCATACAGTGGGGTATCGTCTATCCCGCGCTCGGGTGGACCCTTCTCATTCCATGGCTGCTCGACTTCGCCAACGGGACACTCGCTGACAACACCTGGCTCGCGCATGATGCCCGTCGGATCATTCCGGTCCTTTACCTCGTCCTGATGACCGTCGGTTTTCGCCTGGCTTGGTGGTTGCAGAAACAGCGCGTGGATCCCGGCATCCAGTTGTTCCGGGCGAATTTCTGGCGGTGGATCCTGGCCAGCATGGGCGCTGCGCTGCTGACCTGGTTGATGCTGAGCATCGGCAACTCAATCCTGCGGCTGGGATTGCCGGCTGGCATTGATACCGCGACGGTTCTGACCGTGTTCGCACCGCTTGCGTTGTCGGTGGTGCATGTCCTGCAGACCTCGCTGTATGTCGCATTGCGGCGGGAAACGGAGCTTGCGGATCTTGACCGGGAGTGGCTTGGGCGGGTCAACGCGATGATCCTGCGCCTCGCTGTCGGCTGGACCGTGCTGGCACTCGGCTGCCTGATCCTCCCCGTACTCGTCAGCCTCGTGCAGGCAAACTCCACCAACGCGACGTGGAGCGGCACCGGCATATCGACCTGGGGCGCAATTACCATGCTGCTCGGCGGGGCTGCCGCGTGGCTCGGCAAGATCTGGCCATCGGTCAAGGACCTCGCCGAAAAGCCGGCAGTCATGGACCGTATACGAGCCTTTTTGCCCGCGGCGCTGGGCGTCTTGTTCGCCGCCTGCCTGCTTGTCGCGTTCGGCGGCGTGGTGAATTTCGTGCTGGCGCAGTTGCAGGTCTCCATCGGTCAGGCGCTGCTTCTCGGTGCAGTCGTGGATCAGCCGAGATGGCTGCCGCTGGTCCTGCAATGCGTCGTCGCCGCGACCCTGTTGATCGGCGTGATGACGTTCCGCAACGTAAACGTCAACCGGTTCTCGATGCACGCCGTTTACCGCAACCGACTGACCCGGGCGTTCCTCGGCTCCGCGCGCAATCGGCGCGAGCAGGATCCGTTCACCGGCTTCGATCCGCAGGACAATACGCCGTTGTCGTCGTTGCTGCACAACGCGAACAGCCTGTTCCCCGTCATCAACACAACCCTGAACATCACCGCTGGCAACAACGCGGCCTGGGCCGAGCGTCAGGCAGCATCGTTTACCGCGACGCCGCTCGCCTGCGGGTCTGCCGCACTGCGCCATCCCACCCAGGCTTCCACCGAAATCGATCCGCGCGGCGCCTTCGTCCCCACAATCCGGTTTGCCGGCCTGGAAACGCTCGAGCAGCACCCAACAAGGGCGGCGGAGTCCGGCACCGGTCTCGGTAATGCACTGACCGTTTCAGGCGCGGCGGTGAGCCCAAGCTGGGGCTATCACTCCTCGCGCGTCACGGCCTTCATCATGACTTTGTTCAACGTGCGGCTGGGAGTCTGGCTGCCTAATCCGTCCAAGGCCACGCCGGACGAACTGCGTCTGGCGCGCCCGCGCAACTCGCTCATGGCACTGATCGACGAGATGCTCGGCAAGACCACCGACGACAGCCAGGCGATCTATCTGTCGGACGGCGGGCATTTCGAAAACCTTGGCCTCTACGAGATGTTCCGCCGTCGCTGCAGCTCGATCGTGGTCGTGGACGCCGGCGCCGACGAGGCATGCTCGATGTTCGACCTCGGCAATGCCATCCGCAAGGCAGAGATCGACCTCGGTATCAGCGTGACCATGCGGGAACCGATGCACGTCTACGCGCGCAGCCGCCTGGAAGCCGACCGAGAACTGACGGACACCGCCCTCGGCTTCGCGGTCGGCGAGGTCGACTACGGCGATGGCCATACCGGCCGGCTGCTCTACATCAAGCCGGGGTTCCTCCCACGGATTCCTGCCGACGTGCGCTCCTATGGCGCGGAGCACAAAGCATTCCCGCACGAGTCCACGCTCGATCAGTGGTTCAGTGAGAGCCAGTTCGAAAGCTATCGCATGCTCGGGCGATATCAGATGTCAGAGCTCGTCAAGGACATCGAGGCCGGCGATCTGCCCGCGATGTTCGAAGCCGCAGCGGACGCCGGCAACGAAGGCCGCGGAACGCAGGTGCATCAGGATGCACGGCTTGCTGGCCGCATCGGACTGGCGCTGGGCAGCGCGGAGAGCTTTGCCGCAGACTAGCTCGGCCACCCGGTTCGGATCGGATCGCGACCATCCCATCCGACCGCCGCCGCGCGCACTGCATCGAAAATGCGCCGTCGGGTCGGCGTCGCATGCGACATCTCGATGACCGTGCCGGGGTGTCCCTCGTTGCGGAAATACACGAAGCGGCCGCGCGGCGCGTCACCCTCCTGGCCGACCACATATCCTGCCGCCAGCGCGCGCTGATAGAGCTCATCGTAATTCTCCGGCCAGCTTGACCAGTGCTGCAGCCCGCCCTTGGGGTTCGCGGCCAGGAAATCGCGGCCCATCGAAGGATGGTCCGAGCGCTGCTGGATCAGCTCGATCTGCACGTCGCCCGAATTGGCAAGCCCGATCGACAGGTGGATGTCGTCGTAGCGCTTTCCGCAGTAGCTGAACGAGGTGAGTGGCAGGCGTTCGGCATAGAACCAAGGGCCGACACCGCAAACCTCGATCCAGTGCTTCATCGCTGCCTCGACATCGGGAATGACGTAGCCCATCTGGCGCAGCGGTCCGAAAAGGCAACTCATGGCGGTTCCTCCCCTCCCGCTGAACCGTACTCCGGTCGGTGCGAATGCGGCAACACGAAGCGTTGAACGACAGCAGCGCGATCTGTTGGTTGGACGGGGCTAAGGTCGCGAAAACTGCGCCCGGAGGAGGCGGCCATGAGCGGACAAACATCCGAAACGTTGCTGTCGCTGTTCGACAGCGCTCGGCTGCGGCCACGCTACTGGATCAATTTCAGCCTGCTGTCGCTGATCACCGTGCTGGAGTTCTTCGACTTTGCCGTTGTCGCATTCCTGCTCGCGGTAATCGGGCCACAATGGCACCTGACGTACGGACAGTCGGCGATCATCCTGTACAGCGGCGGCATCGGCGCCATCTGCGGCGCGTTGGCATGGGGCAGCCTGTCCGACGCCTGGGGCCGCAAGAAACAGCTCGTGCTGGGCACATTCATCTGCGGCATCGGTGCGGGCTCGATCGGGCTCGTGCCACAAGGCGCATGGGAGATGCTGGCATTGCTGCGCTTTGTCGTCGGCTTCGGCCTGACGGCTGCGGTGACGCCCTGCCTGACGCTGGTCGTGGAGACGGCACCGACCCGGTACCGCACTGCGTTCTCCAGCTTCTACATCGTGTTTGCCACCGCCGGTGCGCTGTTGGCCTCGGCAACATCCGCTACGTTGCTCGCGCTGCTCGGCTGGCGGGGCGTGGCGATGCTGGGCGCGGTCACGATACCTGTCGGCATTGCAATCGCCCTGGTGGTTCCGGAGTCGGTGCGCTGGCTCACCGCAAAAGGGCGCTTCGCCGAGGCGCGCGCTCTGGTGGCGCAACAGCTTGGCCTGCCGCTTGACCGCGTGCCGTTGCCGAGTGCGCCGCCGGCTGCGCCGCCGAGCGGCAGCCTGGTCGAGCTGTACCGGAACCCGACCCGGTTCTGGGAGACGGTGATCATCTGGGGCGGCGCCTCGACCGCCGCTTACGGCGTGTATCTTTGGGGACCGACGATCGTGTCTCTGCTGCTGGGGATCTCGGTGCCCGCGGCAGCGGGGTATTTCGTCTTCGTCGCTGCGGGTGGCATCGTGGGCAAACTGGTCGTGTCGATCGTGTCGCCGCTGATGGGACGGCGGCGGTGCGGCCAGGTGTGGGGGTTCATTGCTGCCATCGCGCTGGCGTGCGCGGCGTATTTCAGCAACACATTCGTGGGCGGCGTACCGTTGCTGGTGGTGTTCCTGTGCTGCTCCACCTTCGGCATCGACGGCAGCTTCTCCAACCTTGCGCCTTATACAGTGGAAGTGTTCGGCGTGCGGCTTGGTGCACGTTCGTCCGGACTGGGTCAGGCAGCCAACGGCATTGGCAAGATTCTCGGGCCGCTCAGCCTGGCGCTGATCGCCGGCACCGGGAACATCGTCTCGCCGCACGCGACCGCCGATGCGGTGCTGCCGGCATTCATGTTCCTGGCGTTCGCAATGGTCTGTGTCGGGCTGTCGTTCAGCATCCTGGGCGTGGAAACGCACGGCATGCCGATGGCGCTGCACGAGGAAGCAGAGCGCGAGGCGGAGGAACGGCCAGCGGTTGCGCTGTAGGGGCCCGACGCCTGCGGTGTCTTTGCGATGAACCTCGAGGCGGCGTTGCGAGACCTCGCCGAAGCATTGGCTGCTGGTGAGGGGGCACGCACTCGCGACCACCGGTTTCGGTTGGCGAGGCAGGTGGTGGCTGACCGTTGCCTCGAGGCGCTGGGGATACAGCCGGCCGGGCCGCCCTCGATTGCCTCGGTCATCAGGCTGGCGGTGGACGTGCCGGCGCGGCAGGCGCGGCGCGCTTGCTCAGTCTTTCTGGTGCATGCTCTGGCGGTGCGGGGGCTCGTGCCCGCCTCGTCGGGCGGTGACGTCTGCGCACTGGTCGAGGGCGCGCTGCGCGACGTGCTGCTGCGGTGCGACTATCCGTTCGGCGGGTCGATCGATGAGAAGATGCGCGTGCTCGAACGGCTGCATACCTCGATCGGCGAGCTGATGCAGCCGCTGGAGCCGACGTTTCCGAACTGGCAGGGGCTGTACGCGGGTTAGCGCGTTCAGGTCCCGACAGTGCGTCGGTACAGCGCGTCGATATGCACCTCGGCACAGTCGAGCACGGGAAATCCGCAGTTCTGACCTGCAAACGCGAGAAACAGATCGGTGCCGCCGAGGACGATGGCCTCGGCGCCCTGTGCTTGGCACAAGTGCTGGCCGGCGGAGAAGAACACGCGGCGCTGCGCGTCGGTGACGTGGCCGGCCGTCGCCATTGTCACGTAGGCGTCGTGGACCTGATCGAACGCTTCGCCCTCGGGCCGAACGATCCGCGCGGACGTGATGCCGCCGTAGAGCCCGGTCTCCATAACGTTCCGCGTGCCGATGATGCCTACCGTTGTGAGGTTCCGTTGCCTGATCGCGGCATCGACCTCGGGGATGGCATTGAGCAGCGGCAGCGGCGATACCGCCGCAAGTTCGCGGATGCAGAAGTGGCCGCCCATCGAGGTGACGGCGGCGAGTTCCGCACCTGCCGCGGCCAGGCGCTGGATCAGGCGCGCGAAGGTCTCGGCCTGCTTCTGCGCCGCGTTATTTGCCAGGTTCTGCGCCATCTCACGGACGTCTGCGTGCGCAATCGTCAGGTCCAGAGTGGTGCCGGACCTGGCGTGACGGTCGATCAGGCCGCGGTAGTAGAATTCAGTGGCGGCGGGTCCGATTCCCCCGATCAGCCCGATGTGCATGGAGGTCTCCTGTCCTGGTGGCAGGGTTGCCGCCGCGGGGGGCGTTTGAGCTTCGCGACTGTCAGCCAGAACCGCGCGTTGGCCAGCAGCTCGGTGCAGTAGCGGCGGAATTCGCGGCTCTCCGGTGTCCAGAAGCCGTGGGTGGTGCGGGCGGCGCGAAGGCGGCGGAGGCCGTCCTTGGTGCGGGGACCAGTGCTGGCTCCGCCGTGCATCCGGCAGCGGCCGTTCGCCATGGCCGGGGCGCGGCAGGCCGTCCCACTGCGGGTGCGCGACCCGCACCGGGGAGCCGTGGAGGGATCGCCGCCCGGCGCCCCATTCTTGAGGCGGCCTCGCCGCTTTGCATGGGGTTCTGTCGTCATGCGCGCCTGTTCCGGAGGGAGCGGGAGCCGGCACGGTCCTGTCGTTGGTCGATGGCGCGCACGGTGCGCAGCAATGTGTTCGACAGCGTTGCGGCCCGCCCGAAGAGGCGAGAGGCCAGCGCCGCTGGCAGGTCGTGCTGTGCGACGCGGCGAAGGCACTGCATGGCGGTGTGGTGCGCCAGAACCGCCTGGGTGGCGAGAACTGCCTCGATCGGCTCGTGGGCGTCGAGTGCGCGCTGCAGGACCGCGGCCGCTGCGACACGGCGGTGTCTCTGCTGCTCGGCGCCATGTTCGATCGGCGCCAGCATGGCGGCGAGGGGATCGTCCAGATGGGCGGAGTCTTTGCCGGGCGACATCGAGCGTTTCCGTTGCGTTGAGGTGGCGATACTAACGTAACTGTTAGAGAATGTCAAAGGTCCTGGCACACGTCACGGCGCATCTGGACGCTGGAAAAACCGTGGCGCATAGGGGCGCTCCGCTCGGAGGAAGCCCCGACCACCCATGATGTACTTCACCCCCCTGAAGTCCGCGGTCATTCTCGGCCTCTGCGCTCTGGGCGCCATCCTTTGCATTCCAAACCTGTTCGCCGCTCCGGCTCCCTGGCTGCCGTGGCGGCAGGTGCATCTCGGACTGGACCTGCGTGGCGGGTCCTACCTGCTGCTCGAGGTGGACATGAAGGCGGTGGTGAAGGAACGGCTGGACAGCATGGTGGACGGTGTGCGCCAGGCGCTGCGGCCCGGGTCGATCTTCTACCAGACGCTGGAGGCGCAGCCTGAGCAGAACCGTATCCTGTTGAAGTTGCGTGATTCCACCAAGCTAGACGCGGCGATGGCGGCCATCCGTCCGCTGATCGCGGCCGAGGGATCGAGGGGCACGCCGGAGTTCGACATGGGCTCCAGTCCGGACGGCACGATCGTGCTGACCTTGTCGCCGGTAGCGATGAACGCGCGTGCCCGCGGCGCGGTGCAGCAGTCGATCGAGATCGTGCGCCGCCGCATCGACGAGACCGGCGTGGTCGATCCTCAAATCACCCAGCAGGGCGAGACGCGCATCGTGGTGCAGCTGCCCGGCATCAGCGATCCCAACCGGATCAAGGAGTTGCTTGGCAAGACCGCACACATGACGTTCCAGCTGGTAGAGGAGACGGCGAACGCGAACGCTGGCGGGGTGCCGCCGCCTGGGGTCGACTATCTGCCGATGCAGGACAACCCGAACCAGAAGATCGCGGTCCGCAGGCGGATCGACGTGGATGGCGGCGATCTGACCGATGCGCGCGCCGGCACCAACCCTCAGACGGGCGAGTGGGTCGTCAACTTTACCTTCAATTCCATAGGGGCACGACGGTTTGGCGATGTCACCCGGCAGAACGTCAACCACCGCTTCGCCATCGTGCTGGACGGCAAGGTGATCAGCGCCCCGGTGATCCGCGAGCCGATCACCGGCGGACGTGGCCAGATCAGTGGCAATTTCACCGCGGCGTCGGCCAACGACCTGGCGGTCCTGCTGCGGGCGGGCGCGTTGCCGGCGCCGTTGACGGTCGTGGAGGAGCGCAGCGTCGGGCCGGAGCTTGGCGCCGACTCGATCCGGGCGGGCGCGGTGTCGCTGGCCGTTGGCTTTATTCTCGTCATCGGCTTCATGGCGACGTTCTATGGCCTGTTCGGCTGGTTCGCGAATGTGTGCCTGGTGGTGAACCTGGTCCTGATGCTCGGCATCATGTCACTGCTTCAGGCGACGTTGACGCTCCCGGGGATGGCGGGGATCCTGCTGACGCTGGGCATGGCGGTCGACGCCAACATCCTGATCAACGAGCGCATCCGTGAGGAGCAGCGCCTCGGCCGCCCGCCGCTGTCGGCGCTGGAGCATGGCTTCACAAGGGCTTACAATACGATCTTCGATTCCAATGTCGCGGCGTTCCTGGCGCACGTCATGCTGTTCATCTTCGGCTCCGGCCCGGTACGGGGGTTCGCCGTGACCATCACCGTCGGCATCGCCACGTCGCTGTTCACCGCCTGGATGCTCACCCGTCTCCTGGTGTCGCGGTGGTACGCCGCCAGGCGCCCGCAACTCCTGCCGGTGTGACCGCCCATGTTCATGCGTCCCTCATTCCGCCTGGTACCGGACAACACCCGCATCAAGTTCATGCGGGGCCGGATCATGGGCCTCGTGGTTTCAGCAATATTGTCAACGGCTTCGGTGGCGCTGTTCTTCTATCCGGGCCTGAACCTGGGCATCGACTTCTCGGGTGGCATCGTGATGGAGGTGCGCACCCCCGGACCGGCCGACTTCGCCCAGATCCGCGCGGCTTTGTCGGCCGAGCACATCCCTGAACAAGGCGTGCAGCAGTTCGGCGATCCGTCCGAGGTGCTGATCCGGCTCGGCGCCCAACCCACCGAGGCCGCCGTGCAGCAAGCTGTCACTCGCGTGCGCACCGCCTTGGAAAAGTCGGTATCGGGGGTGAAGGTGCTGCGAACCGATGCGGTGGGCGCGTCGGTCTCGGCGGAGTTGTTCCGCAACGGCCTGCTGGCGCTCGGCATCAGTCTGGTGATGATCCTGGTCTACATCTGGTTCAGGTTCGAGTGGCAGTTCGCGATTGGAGCCGTCGTCACGCTGGTTCTCGACATAACCAAGGCCATCGGCTTCCTCGCCATCACGCGCATCGAGTTCGACCTTGTGATGGTCGCCGCCATCCTGACGATCCTCGGCTACTCCACCAACGACAAGGTGGTGGTGTATGACCGGGTGCGCGAGAATCTCCGCAAATACAAGACCTTGCCCCTGCGTGATCTGATCGATCTCTCGATCAACGAGACCCTGAACCGGACCCTCGGCACCTCGATGACGGTCTTCCTGGCGAGCCTCCCCCTGGCGTTGTTCGGCGGCCAGTCCATCTCCGGCTTCGCCTGGGTCATGCTGTTCGGCATCGTTGTGGGCACGTCGTCCTCGATCTTCATCGCAGCACCCATCCTGTTGTTCCTGGGAGAGAATCGGCTGCGACGAGAGGCCGCGCCGGCAGCCGCACCGGCGGCACGATCGTGATTCGGCGCCGACAGCTCCTGACCGGCGTCACCGCGCTGGCGCTCGCGCCGACTGTCCGGGCCTCCGAGAGCGTGACCCTGCTGGTGGGCGCCAAGCCGGGTTCAGCTCTGGATACGCTGGCCCGTGATTTCGTCACCTTCCTTGCCCGACATCAGCCTTCGATGGGCATCACGGTCAGCAATATCCACGGCGGGGGGGGCCTTGCCGCGATGCAGGCGCTGGCCCAGGCGGAGCCGACCGGAGCCACACTCGGCTGGGTCGCCACCCCGGCACTGCCGGCGCGGATGGTGGACCGCGGAGCCGATGACCTGCTGCGTCGGATCACGCTGTTGGGGGCGGTGGAGAAGGAACCCATCGCCATCGTCTCACCGACCGCCACGCCGCTTACCTCCGTCCAGGATATCATCGCCCGCGCAGCGGACGACGCAGAGGCCGTGCCTCTTGGGCACGCCGCCTCCGGGCAGCCCGCCCCATCTCGCGGCGCTGCGGCTGCAGGCGCTGGCCGGCACGAGGCTCAACATCGTCGCCTTCCCCTCGGCAGCCGCGGCCAGGCAGGCGGCCGTGGGCGGCAATGTCGCCGCGGCCGCGCTCGGGCTGTCGAACGTGATCGATGACCTGCGTGAGGGGCGCCTCGCAGGCCTGGGCATCGCTGCCACCAACCGAGCCGACGCCTTCCCGGACATGCCACCGTTGCGTGACTCCGGACTGGAGCTTTCTGCCGTGATCCGCCGCGGCCTGGCGGTTCCGGCCGGGCTGCCCGATGCGATCGCGGTGCGGCTTAGTCGCGCATTGCAGGATGTGGTGGAGGACCTGGAGTTCCACGACCACAGCGACAGCAAAGGGTTCGTTTCCAGCTGGCGGGACGGCGCCACCTGGACGACGGAAGCGGAGGGCGAGCGCGCCGAACTGGTCAAGCTCTGGGCGACCGAGCCGTGGCTGCAGGAAGGGGCTGGGTAGGTCCTAACGCGGGACGTAGATGCGGCCGTCGAATAGCCGCCTCGCAGTGCGATAGAACGCGCCGCTATGCGCCACCCATTGGCCGGCGGTGTCCTGCTCGACTTCCGCTCCCACCGTCAGGATGCCGGAGGGCATGCCGATCCGCACCTGCGCGCCGGCGCCTGATGCCAGCGCCTCGGCCACCAGCGTTCCAGCGATATTGGCCGCCACCGCGGTGCATAGCGAGGCCGTCAACGGCAGCGCCCGGTGCGGCTGCCCGTTCGACAGAAAGCGCGCCGTCAGGTCGACCTGCGCCCGCCGCGATCGGCTCGCCCGACAGCGTTGGCGCATCCATTGGTGGCGCGATAAACCCGATGATCGGGACCGCGGCGACAGTGCGCGCCTCGGCATCGTCTCGTGCGATGCCCATCGCGATCGAGGCCTGACGCCGGATGGACTGCAGTCGCTCCATCAGAGCGGGGTCGCGCTCGAGTTCCTCCGGCAGCTCGCGCCCGGTCAGACCAAGATCCCGCGCACGCACGAAGACACAGGCGTTGGCGGCATCGACCAAGGAGACTTCGATCGAACCGATGTCGGGTAAGTCCAGCCGATCCGTGGGCTTTCCCGTTGGCAGCAGGCGGCCAGTGGTCGCGCCACCTGGCGCCAGGAAATCCAGCCGCACCGGCGCTCCCGTGCCAGCGACGCCGGGGATCGCAAGGTCGCCGTCGGTCGCCGCACGGCCATCTTCCAGCGGGAATGTGGAACGAATGATCTTCCGGGTGTTGGTGTTGAAGATGCGCACTACGGCGCTGTCGCCATTCGGCCGCACGATGCCCTCATCGACGGCGAACGGCCCGACCGCCGAACTCATGTTGCCGCAGTTGCTGCGGTAGTCCACGCGCGGATCGCGGATCTGCACCTGTGCGAAGGTGTAGTCGATGTCGGCGTCGGCGCGATCCGATGGCGCCAGGATGCACACCTTCGATAGCGAAGAGATGCCGCCGCCCATGCCGTTGAGCTGCCGTCCGTTCGGATCGGGGCTGCCCATGGCAGCGAGGAAGATCGGATCCCACTCGGCGCGGTCCGGCAGATCGCGCGCATGGAACATCACCGCGCGGCTGGTTCCACCGCGCATGAACACGGCAGGAATGGACTGAAGCGGCATGGACACCTCCTGAGATCGCGCGGTCAGGCGAGCCTTTCGATGTTGCACCGGCTGGCGCGCAGCGACGCGGCACCGCTCACCGGATCGACGACGTCGCTGCCGATCACGAGATTGACGTTGGCGCCATCCGGGCCGAGCGGATCGTAGCCGGGCAGATCGAGCTCCGGACATGCCTGCCACCAGCCGTGCTGGGCGGCCACGACGCCATCGGCGAGATTGATCATCAGCCGGGCCCGCGCGCGCACTCGCCCGTATGGCGTGACAATAGCCACCCAGTCGTTGGCCTGGATGCCGCGCGAGGCAGCTGTCTTCGGACTGAGCTCGACCACCGGTTCGGGGAGCCGTCGGCGCAGGCTGGGAAGGTTGCGGTGCTGGCTGTGACAATAGAGCGGGGACTTGGTCGAGGTGAGCACTAACGGGAACTGCCCGCCCTCGTGTGCATCTCCGACCACCTGTGCCGGCGCGCGGAACTCAGGCAGAGGCGGCTCGCCGATCGCCTGCAACGCTGGCGAGAATATTTCCAGTTTGCCCGACGGCGTGGCGAACCCTTTGTCGCGATACTTGCGCTCGGCCGTGACCAGCGGAACGCGCACGCCACGTCCGGATCGTCGCAGGTGCTCCGGCGTCAACCCGGTCGGTGCGAGATAGTGCCGCAGTCCGGCGTCCACGTCGCCATGCCAGAAGTGCTCGCCGAGGCCCAGGCGAACCGCGAGATCGAACACCATGTCGATATCGGCGCGCGCCTCGCCGCGCGGCTGCACCAGTGGGGGCCGCAGTTGGACCCACTCACAGGCACGCTGATCGACCCGGAAACCGACGCACAGACCTTCGCGCTCCCAGGCGCTCGCGACCGGCAGGACGATGTCGGCGAACTGCGCCGTCGGGGTCAGGTAGAGATCGGTCTGAACATGGAAATCGAGCGCGGCGAGAGCAGCGGCACCACGGGCCGCGTCGGCGCGCGACAGCAGCAGGTTGGCACCGAAGCCGACCAGCCCGCGCACCCGATATGGCTGTGCGTCGATGATCGCACGATAGAGTTCGTCCGAGGTGACCCAACCGCCGGCGGCGATGCCGAGTGGCCGCTCGCCGTGGCCCAGCGCCTTCTGCCACTGTCCTGCCGGACGTAATTCGGACCCGGAGATATCGTTCACCGGCACTTGGGCGAACTGCATGTTGCCGCCCGCGACATCAACGCAACCGGTCAGGGCGTGCAGCGTCGCATGTGCACGGGCGGTGTGTGTCGCGTTGGTGTGCTGCTCGAGCCCGGTCCAGGTGAAGTAGGCCAGCGGCCGATGGTGCCAGATCAGGTGCGCAACCTGCCTGATCGCATCGGCATCGATGCCGGCGATCGCTGCGGCACGCTCAGGCGGGTGCTCGCGGCACAGCGTGGCGAAGTGTTCGAAGGCGGGCCTACAGGCAACCGGGCCGTCACGCGTCGGGATTGTGTAGGAGCCGCGCAAGGCGAGCCTGACCGGCGGTTCGGCGTAAGCGCGCGTCCTGCTGTCGTAGCGGACGTGCGTGCCGCGTGCATCGTCCCACGCGACGAAACCGCCCTCGGCGTGCAGCAGGGTCCCGTCGTCATCACGCACCAGGAAGGGGCCGTTGGTCCAGTCGCGCATGAAGTCGTCGTCGAACCAGCCGTGCTCGATCATCACGCCGGCAATGGATAGCGCAACCGCACCATCGGTGCCGGGCCGCACCGGCAGCCAATGGTCAGCCTTGACGGCAAGGCCGATCCGTCGGGGATCCACGACGACAAGCTTTGCGCCGCGCGCACGTGCCTCGACGATGGCACCAGCGGCGGCAAGCCATGATGTGCTCGGATTGAAGCCCCAGAGCAGAATGCAGCCGGCGCGCTCATAGTCCGGGGTACCGATCCCGGCTCCGGTGGTGAAGGAGCCGGCGAATTCCCGATGCCAGGAGCAGATCTCGGTGCCGTTGCAGGTGTTTGGCGATCCGAAGCTGTTGATCAGCCGATAGATCCAGGGCATCGCATCGGAGATCGCCGTGGCCGCTGCCGTCGTGACGGAGAAGGCCACGGCCTCCGGTCCGTCTTCGTCGGCGATCCGTCGCAGCGCCGATGCGGTCTCGTCGAGCGCCTCGTCCCAACCGATGCGCTGCCAACCTGGATCGGGATCGCCCTTCGGCCGTGTCCGGCGCAGCGGGAACAACAGGCGGTCGCGCGCATAGACCAGTTCAGGAGCGGCGCGGCCCTTTGCGCACAGCGCCTTGCCGGTCGGGTGCGACGGATCGGGCCCAAGCGCCACCAGGCGACCGTTCTCGACCACCGCCTCGCATCCGCAGCGCGACACGCAGAGCGGGCAGAACGCGGGAATGCGGCGAGCGTCGTCCGGCATGGCATCAACCTCTCGTCCGGCGGTATGGTGTGGCACGGTATCGGTCCAGTGCTGCACGCACAACGTTGCGGAGAATGCCATGACATTGCAGTTCGGTTGGTGGGATCACTTCGAGCAGCGCTCGGATATGCCGCTGTGGCAGCAATACGATGAGCGCATCGAGCTGATCCGGCATGCCGAGGAACTGGGGTTCTACGGTTATCATATCGCCGAGCACCACCTTACGACGCTGGACATGGCGCCGTCGCCGATCGTGTTCCTGGCGGCGGTGGCGCAGCGCACGAGCAGGATCCGCCTGGGCACGATGGTGCTGTGCCTGCCGCTGTACCATCCGACGCGGCTGATCCAGGAGTTCTGCATGATCGACCAGCTTTCGCACGGCCGGTTCATGCCTGGCGTCGGTCGCGGCGTACGCGACCCGGAGCACGAGTTGTTCGGCAGCGAACTCGCGACCATGCGGGAAACGTACGACGAAGTGCTGGCGATCCTGCAACAGGGGCTGAGCACGGGCCGCATTTCGCACCGCGGCAAGCGGTTCCAGTACGACGACGAACCGGTGCATTTCGAAATGGCGCAGAAGCCGTATCCGCGCTTCTGGTATGCCGGCAATCTGGCGCGCGCGGCCGAGCAGGGGATGAATGGGCTCGGCCGGGCGACCCGTGACCAGATTGACGAATACTGGCGGATCTGGGAGGCCGGTCGCGCCCGCAACGATCCTCGATTCCTGGGCGACGATCCGTTGGTCGGCTCCACGCGCCACGTCGTCATTGCCGAGAGCGATGTCGAGGCAGTGTCGCTGGCGCGCCGCGCGTTCACTGCCTATGCCGAGCACTTCTATTGCACTGATCCGCGGCTTCCGCCTACCGCGAGTCCCGCCGCGCTGGTGATGCCGGGAGGCACCAACTTCGATACGATGCGCGAGGCTGGGCAGGTGCTGGCAGGCTCCGTCGCGACAGTGCGCGACGCGCTGCGGCGTTATCTGGCGGCGGTGGGACCGAAGCATAATTACCTGTGCGGCGCGTTCCAGTGGGGCGATCTGACGACCGAGGAGGCGCGGCGTTCGCTCGATCTGTTCGCGTCGGAAGTGAGGCCAGCGCTGAGCTGAGGAGGCGTGCGATGGCGAACGTTGCTCCGGCCTATCAGGCAGCCAAGGGTTCGGCGCTGGATGTCGATCGCGCATTCTATCAGCGTATCGCCGATGAGCAGGGCGCGCGCCGGTTGATCGAGCGGCTGGTGGTGCCGATACGCTCAGGCCGCGCCTGGCGCGTGCCGGCGGGACACGTGTTCCGCATTCTGACGATCGATGGTCCGCAGGTCGGCGATCTGAACATCTGGAATGCGCACAATCCGCGCGAGCGCATGTGGGCGTCGCGTTCGCGGCAGCTTCAGGCGGCACATGTCAGCACGTTCGATCGACTGTGGTCGAACCTGCCCTATCTGCGTCCGCTGGTGACGATCACAAATGACACACTCGCGGGCTACGGTATCGATGAGGCGGGTGGCCGCGTGCATGACCTGCTCGGCACGCGCTGCGATCCGTATGTGAATCGGCTCCTGATGGGGGTGGATTTCGATTTTCACTGCCACTCGAACCTCGTGCGCGCCGTTGCGCCGTACGGTCTGACCGAATTCGATGTGCATGACGTGCTGAATGTGTTCCAGGTTACCGGGCTGAATTCGGACGATCAGTATTTCATGCGCGCGTGTCCGGCGAAGCCTGGGGATTACCTTGAGTTCTTTGCCGAGATCGATCTGTTGTGTGCGATCTCGGCGTGTCCGGGGGGCGATCTGTCGGTGCCGCTGTGGGGACCGGATGCGCGTGATCCGATCGACGTTTGCCGGCCGTTGGGGGTGGAGGTGTACGCGGTAGACGACCGGCTGCTGACGGGTTGGAAGTCGCCGGAGGTGGCTGCGTACGGAGGCGCGCATGGGATGCGGCTCGAAAGGCCGGCTTGGGTGAGATGATATCGACGCCTGGCAGGGCGACCTGCCGCGACCCGCGTCGATACGCCTATTCCTCCTGCAATCCGGTGCCGGAGTGATCGAGGCTCGCGAGGTTGGTCTCGGCGACCGACAGCCACCCTGCCTGTTCAGCGGTCAGTTTGTCGTTTGCCGCCAGTGAACGCAGGCCTCCAACGATCATCCCCCAACGTCGTGCCGGCTCGTCGCCTGCCGAGGCTAGGCGCCAATTTACCCAGAGAACATCGACCTGCCATTCGGCGTTGCCGGGGTCGGCCTGGGCCAGACGCTGTGCAATGGCGAGGCTGTCGCGGAACGCGGTCAGCGCGCCGGCCCGGTCGCCCTGCGCCACCAGCACGTCGCCCACCTTGTTGTAGGACACCGAGAGGTCGCGCTGCCATTCGGCGTTGCCGGGGTCGGCCTGGGCCAGACGCTGCCTGATGGCGAGGCTGTCGCGGAACGCGGTCAGCGCGCCGGCCCGGTCGCCCTGCGCCACCAGCACGTCGCCGATCCTGTCGTGGCACAGCGCGATGCGAGACGTGTCACCCGTGCGAACCGCCACAGTGAGCGCATCCCTGAACGCCTCGGCTGCCTGCGTACGGGCGCCATCGATCCACCACAGATCGCCGAACTCAACGCGGCACCAGACATCATCGGGCAGCAGACGAGCGATTTCGCCCAATGTGGTTCGTGCGGCCTCGCGATCATAATGTGAGCCTCAGGAAGCGGGCCCGTTCGACCAGAAGCGGGACGACGTCGGCGGTGTAAGCCTCCTGCTTTTCGGCAATGCGGGCGTCCAGAATGTCCAGGGCCGCGTCAGGCTGCAGCGCGTGCACTTTGTCGCGAGAGGCCTGAATGGCGGCTGTGCTGTCCGGGCTCGGGCGTGACGGCGGAGGTTCTGGCTCGGACCCGCCGCCCGCCCCGCGCATGTCGCATATGATCTCCTCCACCACACGCGAAATCCCGGAGACCGGAAGGTCGAGCGCACAGACATGTTTGCGGACATTCGCGAAGCGATCCGGTTCGGCGCCCAACGCCTGGGCGGCCCGATTGAAGGCGATGCGCGTCACATGCCGCCGGATCGTCGAAGCTGGCACTATCACGGCTTCCCGGAGCTGGCTCCTGCCCAGATTGGCGCCTATCTCGGCAATCCTCATCACGCCCGCGAACAGAGAGTTCTGCCTCAGGAACGTGGGACAGCCGCTGCTTCCTGGCTCCGGCCAATACTGCGTTTCGCTCGGGCCAGAGAAGTTTCGATGTCCCCTCGCCGTGATCGAGGGCGAAATGTGCCCGGGAAAGTCCTGCGTGTCGTCGAGCCTGGCAAAGTAGGCGTGCGCATAGGCTTCGCCGTACTCAGCGGCAGGCTTGGCAGGAAGTGCCAGCACAGCCACATCCGGCGGCGCCTGTTCTGCGCTCAGAAGCACAAGGTCGGGCGCGATCTTCTCATCCGCAACACAATCGTCGACAAGCACCCCAGGATGGCTGGTCGGACCAGCCGTCGGATCTGCGAACGGGTAGCTGACGATGATTGGAGCGTCATCGTCCGTGCCGTTACACGCGGCTTCCCATACGTGCCGGCAGGTCGCTGCAACGTGGCCCTCGACCAGCGCGCCGCAGCCGATAGGGGCCTCATCTGCGCCCCTGCAAATATAGACCAGCGCGCGATTGACGACTGGTTCGCTCATTTAACAATGGAGCCTGCAATGTCAGCCAGGATAGTGATCGAGTTAGAAAACGGCGACAAGGTCTTGTTCGGTGGCAGCGGTACAGGTCCGCAGGAGATCAGCCGCCTGGGAAACGTGGCGCGCGCGACGGGGGAAAAGTTCAGCGCCGCGGTCGGTCAGCTCGGTCATGTGGTTGGAATTCTACAGGACGCCGTCGACCGCCTGCCCAAACGACCGGAAAAGGTTGAGATAGAACTACGCGCCTCGCTGAGCAGCGAGTGCAACCTGTGGATCGTATCAGGCGACGGCGAGGCCGAATTCAAGGTGACGCTCGGGTGGGGAAAGGACTAGGCGAGGGTTCTTCCGCAGGCCTGAAGTGATGTCCGGTTTCCAAACCCGGCCATCACTTCAGGTGACGAAGATTGTCTGCCTTACTTGATCGGCGAGAACGAAGCAGGCACCACGAAGGCGTTCTCTTGCTTGACCACCACGCCGGGCGGGTTGCGCGCGGGCCACTGACCGGTTGCCGCGGCGGCGGCGCGCACGGAGGTGCGCTCGTTGGCGTCCTTGTAGGCCCAGATGTGCACCCACTTGTTCAGCGCACCGAACTCCGTGTACATGCCGGCGACCAGTGGCGAGAATTTCTGCCGCCCCTCGATCTTCTCCGACCAGCGTTCGATCAGGCCCGGAATGGAACCGGGAGTCAGCGTGTACTGACGGATCTCGAACAGCGGTCCGACCTGGCGCGGCTCCAACGGCGGCGAGAACGGCGCCGGATGGAACACCTCGTTCTTCATACCGACGATGAACTCCTGGATCTTTGGCGGCCAACCTGCCTCCTTCATCGCCGCGCCGCGCACCGCATTGCGGTGCTCGAAATTGTCATAGGCCCAGACATGGATGATCTGGTTCAGCGGGCCGACCTCGGTGTGCCAGAATGCGGCGATCTTGCCGTGCTTCTCGCGATGCGGCAGCGCCTCGCCGAACCGCTTCTCCGCCTCGGCCAGCGTGCCGGGCTGCAGCGTGTAGGTACGCATCTCGATGATCATCGTCGTCCTCCCCTTCCGCTTGACGGCCCAACCTTAGGCGAAGCGCCACCCGGTGGGAACCGGGTCACCGGAGTTGGTCAGCCACCTTGTCGAGGCCGGCCTGCACGCAGGGTTCATCCACGCCGGGCGAGCCCGACACGCCGACGCCACCAATCACATCGTCGCCCACCTTCACCGGAAGGCCGCCAGGGATCGCGATCACGTTCGGCAACGTCACCTGCTGATGGACAACCGGATTGTTCTCGGCATAGCGCTTCGCGTACGCCGAGGTCGCCGTGCGGAAGCTGAGTGCTGTGTAGGCCTTGCGGCGCGCGTTCTCCATTGTGTGCGGGCCCGCGTTGTCGGCGCGCATGGCTACGATCACCTCACCGGCGCGATCCACGACCACGGCTGACACGGCATAGGTCTTCGAGCCGCAGCTCTCGATAGCCGCCTCGGCGATGATGCGCGCGATCGGATATGAGAGATCCCGGTGGGTCAGAAGCTGCGCCTGTGCCGGGACCGCGAGCGTGCCGACAATAATTCCCGCGCACACAGCAAGCGACGATGGCATGTTCGGCTCCTTCACGGTTACCGGCTGACGGCCTGCCAGCCGCGTTCGGTCATGCAAGATCGTGCCTTGCCTTCATCGACCTGCGTTTCCGACCTGTCATCGTAGCCCGATACGATGACAATCTTAGAGTTCTGTTTGCGGCACTGTGCAAGGTCGTTCTTGTATTCACTGTCGCCAAAGTTCGGGTGGCTAGGGTTTTGATGGTGTGTTGAGTCGCAACCGCCCAATGCGGCCAGGAGCAACGCGGTGGCGAGCGAGGGGCCTGGCAGGCGGCAGCGGCGCATCGTTGGTTCCTGTGGTAGTGAACGTATAGCTCTCAAGCTGGCATAATGCATATCCCGCGCCAACATACATCACCATGATTGCCTTCGCCGAACTTCTGGAGCGTCTGGTCTTCACGCCATCGCGCAACGCCAAGATCGCGCTGCTGCGGCGCTATTTCGCGACTCAGCCGGATCCGGACCGCGGCGTGGGACTGGCGGCGATAACCGGTGAGCTGTCGTTCACCGCTGCCAAGCCAGGCCTGATCCGCGAACTCGCCGCGACGCGCATGGACCCTGTGCTGTTCGCCTGGTCGTATGACTATGTCGGCGATCTGGCGGAGACCGTCGCACTGATGTGGCCGGCTGCGCCAACCAATGCGGCATCGCCGCGTCTCGCCGAGGTGGTGGAGACGCTGGAGACCTCGCCCAAGGCAGCATTGCCCGAAATTGTCGCGGGGTGGCTGGATGCATCCGATGCCTCGGTGCGATTCGCGCTGCTCAAGCTGATCACGGGTGGGCTGCGTGTTGGCGTCTCGGCGCGGCTGGCGAAGATCGCGCTGGCAGAGGTCGGCGGCGTCGAGGCCGACGATGTGGAGGAGGTGTGGCACAGTCTGGTACCGCCCTATCTGCCGCTGTTCGCGTGGCTGGAGAAGCGCGCTCCACGACCCGATCCGGCGCAGGCGCCAGTGTTCCGTCCGCCGATGCTGGCGCATCCGCTGGAGGCGGGAGACCTGGCCGGGATGCAGCCGGCGGAGTGGCGCGCCGAGTGGAAATGGGATGGCATTCGGGTGCAGCTTGTTGCGACCGAAGGTGGTCGTCGGCTGTATTCGCGTGGCGCCGATGACATATCCGGCGCGTTCCCGGAAATCGTCGAGGCTATGGATTTTCATGCTGTGCTGGATGGCGAGCTGTTGGTGATGCGCGAGGGCCAGGTGGCACCGTTCGCCGATCTGCAGCAGCGACTGAACCGCAAGGTGGTCAGCGCGCGCATGATGGCAGAATATCCGGCTGCCATCCGACTGTACGACCTGCTGCTGGAAGCTGGAGACGATGTGCGTCCGCTGCCGTTCGATGCGCGGCGGGCACGGCTGGAAGCGTGGTATGCGCGAACGCGACCGGCCCGGATGGATCTGTCGGAGCTGATCCGGTTCTCCTCGCTTGATGAGCTTATGGTGCTGCGCGAAGGCGCTCGTGCCGCGTCGATCGAAGGATTGATGCTGAAGCGCGGCGATGCGGCCTATGTGCCGGGTCGGGTGAAAGGGCTGTGGTGGAAGTGGAAGCGCGATCCGCTGACCATCGACGCAGTGCTGATGTACGCGCAACGCGGCCATGGCAAGCGCAGCAGCTACTATTCCGATTACACTTTCGGTGTGTGGCGCGATGACGAACTGGTGCCGGTCGGGAAGGCGTATTTTGGTTTCACCGACCAGGAGCTGGCGTTCCTCGATCGTTGGATCCGCAATCACACGGTGGCGCGGTTCGGGCCGGTGCGCGAGGTGGAGAAATCGTTGGTGCTGGAAGTGGCATTCGACGCGGCGCAACTGTCCAACCGCCACAGGTCGGGCGTGGCGCTGCGTTTTCCGCGCATCGCGCGCATCCGGACCGACAAGCCTGCGGCGGAGGCGGATCGGCTGGAGAGCCTGATGGCTTTGGTCGAGAACAGGCTGGCGAACGTCGCCGCCAATTGACCCGCTTCCGGACGCGTGCTGCGCTTCCCGCATTACCGAGGAGGAGGGGGCTATGCCGCTGGTTGCGAACAACACCAAGCGCAGGATGCAGGCAGGCGAGGTGGCTTTGGGATTTGGTGTGCATCACCTGCGCAGTGTTGCTGCACCGGCGCTGGCGGCGGCCTCGGGTCATGACTGGCTGTTTCTTGACAATGAGCACGGTGCATTCTCGGTGAACGAGATTGCACAGCTTTGCATTGCGTCGCTGCCGACCGGCGTGACGCCCCTGGTGCGTGTATGCGCCAATGCGATCGACGAAGCGACGCGCGCACTGGACAATGGCGCGCTTGGCATCGTCATGCCGCATGTCGATACGGCGAAAGAGGCGCGGCATATTGCCGAGGCGTTCCACTACCCGCCGCGTGGGCGGCGCAGCTGGGGCGGGCCGCCGGCAGTCTATGGCTACCGGCCGCCTTCGATGGCGGAGGCGCAGAAGGCGATCAATGACGAGATACTGACGGTGGTGATGATCGAAAGCCCGGAGGCGGTGAAGAACGCTGCCGACATCGCGGCGGTGGATGGCATCGACGTGCTGCTGATCGGTACATCGGATCTGTCGTCGGAACTCGGCATCGCCGGACAGATGGGCCATCCGAAAGTGATCGATGCGTATGCGACCGTGGGTGCGGCGTGCAAGAAGCACGGCAAGATACTCGGCATGGGTGGTGTGTACGACGAGGAGAATGCGTCGCGCTATGTCGGCATGGGGGCACTGTTCGTGCTGACCGGTTCCGACCACAGCTACATCATGATGGGGGCGGACGCACGGAGTGGCTTCTTCACAGGCCTGCCGCGCGCAGCCAAGAGCTGAGGGAGAATGTCATGCTGGCCGCGGACGCGGGAAGAAGAGGGTACTGACAGGTTTGCTCACGGGAAGGTGAAGGGAACCCGAGGGGCGCAGGACGCTTCCGGACAGCGTGACGGCATCAAGCGAAGGGAACGCAATGGCCACGCTGGACGATATACTGAATGGTATCCGTAATGTACCGGACGCGATCTCTTCTGCGCCGATCAATACGAACACGCTAAGTCAACCGTCCACGCTGAGTTTCATCAGCGCAGATGTGGCGGCGGCGACGGCGTCCTTGGCTCCCGTCGCACCGACAACGGCCGCACCCGGTGCGCCCTACAGTGCGATGTATGCATTCGGCGACAGCCTGACCGACACGGGCAATGTGTCGCTTGCCACTCTCGGCATGGTTCCGGCGTCGCCTTACGCGGATCGCAGCTTCAGCAATGGCCCTGTGTGGGCACAGGATCTTGCGCAGTCGCTTGGGCTGCCGGCACTGAAGCCCAGTCTGGCCGGAGGCACGGACTTCGCCTATGGCGGGGCCGAGACCGGGCAGACGCCGGTGCACACGCTCAATGCCACGGACCTCACGTCGCAATACTCGCAGTTCCTGACGCAGGTTCCGAACCCGCAGGCTGGCGCGCTCTATACGGTTTGGAGCGGTTCGAACGATGTGCTGGATATTGCCAACGACAGCTCGTTGACACCCGATCAGCAGCAGGCGGACGTGGGCGCGGCTGTGCAAAACGAGATGTCGGTGATCAACGGGCTAGTGTCCCACGGCGCGCAGAACCTGCTTGTGCTGAACGTGCCTGATATCGGCAAGACTCCGTACGAAACGGCGCGTGGGCCGACGGTGGCTGCGTCGGCTACGTCGCTGGCTTCGTTGTATAACAGCGACCTTGCCGCGGCATTGCAGCCGTTGGAGGCGTCGGGTGCACTGAAGGTCGACCTGGTGGACACGTTCACTGCACTGAACCAGGTCAATGCCGATCCTGGGGCATTTGGATTCACCAACGTGACGGATCCGGTGTGGACCGGCAACCTGACGGATTCCAACAGTGGAACGCTGCGCGCAACAGGTGCGGCGCAGAACCAGTTCCTGTACTTTGACTCGCTGCATCCGACGGCCGCGGCCCACGCGCATCTGGCGTCCGGCATCGCCGCGGGTCTTACCACTGCCGCGTAGTCATCGATAGGCGAATTTCGGCTGCCAACCGGCTGCACCTTCTGGCAACAGGTTCAGGAAATGCCAGAGGGCGCAGAAGTCGTCGTCGGGCTCGAAGCCGGTGTCGGCGACACGCACGATGCTGTCGCCGTCTCGGCGGAACACCGAGACGCCCGGCAGCCAGCCGCCTGTCGCGGACCGGTAGCCCATGTCGGCGGCGAAGTCGCTGCCCTCGTGACTGACCATGAGGAATCGCCAGCCGCGACCTGTTGCGAAGCTTTGCTGCACGTCGGGCGGATCGGGGCTGGCGACGACGAAGGCGGCACGATCGGCGATGTGCGGATAGATGCCGTTGAAGCCGTCGGCCCAGAGCGTGCATTGTGGGCAGGAGCGGCCCATGTTGTGGATCACAAACAGGTCTCGCTTCGAGCCGAATAGTTGTGACAGGCGCATGGCCCCTTTGGGTGTGGCGAATTCGTAGTCCTGCACGGGCTCCGGTTCCACCGAAGCCTGTGTGTCGCGCATCTTCTGACGCAGTTCGGCGATCTGTCCGCGCAAGGCGGCGATTTTCTCAGCGGTATCGCGGTAACTCATGAGGGCGCTCAGTCCTCGTACTTGTCATGCCAACGCACCCATTCCATCGGGTAGCGAAGTGCCGCTTCGTCGCGACCCTTGGGAACCAGATCGAGGCAGTGATAGGCGCCATTCACCATGTCGAGGCCACGCGCGTAGGTGGAGTAGGTGTGGTAGATCGTGCCATCGGAGCTCTTGTAAAACACGCTGATCCCGGGCCGTTCTGTACCGGAAGACTTCGCCCAGGCGTAATTGTAGAAGACGTCACCTTTCTCGAGTTCTTCCGGTGCAAAGGTCACGTGATAGTCGTGGTTGAAGTCGCAACCGGCGGACGAGACCCACTTGAGGCTCCAGCCCATGCGCTGCTTGTACGCGTTGATCTTGTCGATTGGAGCTGATGAAATCGCGAGCAGGGTGACGTCGCGATGTGCCAGGTGGACGTCGATGCCGTTCAGGTTGTCTGCCCAGAATGAGCAACTCTTGCAGCCCTCCTCCCAGTCGGGGCCGAGCATGAAGTGATAGACGAGGAGCTGTGAGCGGCCGGCAAACAGGTCGGCAAGTGTTTCGCGATCGTCGGGGCCTTCGAAGAGGTAGGGCTTGTCCACGCGCTCCCATGGCAGCGCGCGTCGCTCCGCGCTCAGTTCGTCGCGCAGGCGGTTGAACTCCTTCTCCTTGGCGAGGAACTTGCGGCGGGCTACGATCCACGCGTCGTGCGAGACGATTGGATGATTTTCTATCATCGCTTGTGCTCCTTCCTTCGGCGTTTGCGCGGTTTCGATTCGTCGATCTCCAGGATGGACGCGGCGAGCAGGTCGAACTGCTGCTGCCAGTAGACGCTGTAGCGGTTGAGCCAGAGGGCCGCGGAAAAGATCGGACCGGCGTCGAGGCTGCAGCGGCTTATGCGGCCGGCCCGCTCCTGGCGTACCAGACCGGCGCGGACCAGCACCTGGATGTGGCGGGAGACTGCCTGCAGCGAGATGTCGAACGGTGCCGCCAGTTCCGACACCAGCAATGACTCTTCGCCAAGCCGCCGCAGAATTGCTCGCCGCACCGGATCGCATAATGCGAAGAACACGCTGTCCAGCAGCGCCTCCTCGGCATTCTCCTCCTGCTCGACGGCGCGGAGAGCGTGAACGGTCATGAGCTCGCCTATTATCAACACATTCGTTGATAGTCAACGGATCTGTTGATGGTAGGCCCTCACTGGGCTTGCGCTCAGCGCTATCTGATGGCGACACGGAAGGAGGCCAAGCGTGGTGTGGCTGCCGTTTGACACGAGGTTCCTGTTGCGACATGCGTCCCACGTATCAGGAGGTGCATGATGTTCGATCCGGGCATGCTTGGCGCGTTCGTTGTCGTCGTATTGGGGCTGTTCCTGATCCCCGGTCCGGCAGTGCTGTTGACGCTCGCGCGTTCGGTCAGCGGCGGGCGGCGTGTCGGCATCGCCACGGGGCTTGGCATCGCAGCCGGCGACATGGTGCACACCGTGATGGCGGCCGTCGGCCTGTCGGCGCTGTTGATGACATCGGCGGTTGCGTTCGAGGTCGTCAAGTATCTCGGTGCGGCATACCTCGTGTGGCTCGGTCTGCGCGCGCTGTTCGAAAGGGCTGACGCGCTGCACATTCCCTCGGCGCGTCTGGTCATTCCAACCGTCGCCTTTCGCCAGGCAGTGCTAACCGAGGTGCTGAATCCGAAGACCGCATTGTTCTTTCTTGCCTTCCTGCCGCAGTTCGTTCGCCCTGGCCAAACGCCCGCGGTCATCCAGCTTGCTGTTCTGGGGATCATCTTTGTGTTCATGAGTGCTGCTTATATTTCGCTTGTGGCGATCTGCGCCGGTTGGTTCGGCGGTCTTCTCGCCAGGCACCGGCGCATTGGACGATGGCAGGGAAAGGTCGTGGGTGGCATCTATCTTGGTCTCGGCATCAAGCTCGCCCTGCAGGAACGGTGAGTCGGCTTATCCATGACCGTTCGAACCCGTCTGGCCGTCGACATCGGGGGCACATTCACCGACCTCGTTCTGGAGCTGCCTGATCGGACATTGTCGAGCAAGGTGCTGACGACGCATGATGCCCCTGACGAAGCGGTCATCGCGGGGACGCAGGCCATCCTGCGAGAGGCCGGCGCTGCCGCGTCATCGCTGGACCTGGTGATCCATGGCACCACGCTTGCGACCAATGCGCTGATCGAGCGCAAAGGTGCGCGAACCGCGTTGATCACGACAGCGGGGTTTCGTGATTTGCTGGAGATTGCCTACGAACACCGGTTCGAGCAATACGATCTCTACATGGATCGACCTGAAGCGCTGGTTCCGCGCGATCTGCGGCTGGAGGTTCCTGAGCGCCTTGCGGCGGACGGCTCCTTGCTGCTGCGTCTCGATGAGACGGCACTGGAAGGTCTGGCAGCAATCTTGGAGCAGTGCGATATCGAGTCGTTGGCGATCAGCTTTCTTCATTCCTACATAAATCCTGCGCACGAAGAGCGCGCCCGAGATTTGATCGCGCGCCGATTGCCGCGCATCGGCATCAGTGTCTCGTCCGAGGTCTGTCGCGAGATCCGCGAGTACGAACGGACCTCGACCGTCGTCGCGAATGCGTATGTGCTGCCGATGATGGATCGCTATCTGTCGCGTATGCAGGATGGACTCCGGCATATCGGCGTGACATGTCCACTGCTGCTGATGATGTCATCGGGTGGTATTTGCACCGTGGAGACGGCGCGGCGCTTTCCCGTCAGGCTGGTGGAGAGTGGTCCGGCCGGAGGCGCCATCCTGGCGCGCCACGTCGCAGCGCGCGGCGGCTATGACCGGGCGCTCTCGTTCGACATGGGCGGTACCACGGCGAAGATCACGCTGATCGACGACTATACGCCGCAGCAGTCACGCCATTTCGAGGTCGCGCGCGCCTATCGTTTTGCCAAGGGCAGTGGTTTTCCCGTGCGCATCCCGGTGATCGACATGGTGGAGATTGGCGCCGGAGGCGGTTCGATTGCGCGCGTTGACTCGCTTCGACGCATTGTCGTGGGGCCGGACAGCGCGGGTGCCTCTCCCGGACCTGCTTGCTATGCGCGCGGCGGCAGCCAGCCAACCGTGACCGATGCCGACCTCGTGCTCGGTCGCATCGACCTGGCGCGGTTCGCCGGCGGCAAGATCGCACTGGATCCGGCGCTGGCGCTGCAGGCGGTGACCGAGACGATCGGCTCGCCACTGTCAATGCCGGTGCAGGAGGCGGCGCGTGGTATCGTCGAAATCGTCGATGAGACGATGGCAAGCGCGGCTCGCGTGCATGCCGTGGAGAATGGCAAGGATACAGCGGGTCGTACGCTGATCGCCTTTGGCGGCGCGGCGCCACTGCATGCCGCGCGATTGGCGCAGAAGCTTGGCATTCCCCGCGTTGTCGTGCCGCCGGATGCCGGCGTCGGTTCCGCGCTTGGCTTCCTCGGCGCACCGATCGGGTACGAGGTTGTGCGCACACTGTTGGTGCGGCTCGATGCCCTGGAGCAGGCGACGATCGACGCACTGTTCGCGGACATGCGCGCCGAGGCTGAAGCGGTGGTGCGGCTTGGGGTACCACAGGGCGCGCTGGTCGAGACGCGGACCGGGTTCATGCGCTACCGCGGACAAGGACACGAAGTTGCCGTGCCGCTGCCCGACGGCATGCTGGATCCCGCAGCATTGCGCGCCGCGTTCGATACGACATATGCGCGCGTCTATGGCCGTGTCATTCCGGGGCTGGAAGTGGAGGCTGTCACGTGGACGCTGTCGCTGGCCGAGCCGCATGAACTGCCGACGCGCCTGCCGGTGCCGCCGGATGCGGGTGAGACAGCACCAATCGGGCAATGTCGGATCGTCGAGACAACCAGCGGCGAAGCAGTCGATGCCTCGCTGTTCGTGCGTGCTGCGTTGCCACGCGGTGCGCGTGTGATCGGTCCCGCGGTGATCGTCGAGGAGGGCACGTCAACGATCGTGCCGGGCGGCCATGCAGCGCGGGTCGGCGCCGCCGATGACATCGTGATCGAGGAGATCGGGGCGTGACGCGCAGGAACATCTCGGAGATCGAGCTGCAGATCATGTGGAACCGCCTGCTCTCCGTGGTGGAGGAGCAGGCACAGACGCTGGTGCGTACCGCGTTCAGCACCTCGGCGCGTGAGGCTGGCGACATATCCGCGGGCGTGTTCGATCTGGAGGGCCGCATGCTCGCTCAGGCGGTCACCGGCACGCCGGGTCATATCAACACCATGGCGCGGTCGGTCGGGCATTTCCTGGATGTGTTCCCTGTTGCGCAGATGAAGGAAGGCGACGTCTACGTCACCAACGATCCGTGGAAGGGCACCGGGCATCTCTACGATCTTGTCGTGGTGTCCCCGACCTTCATGGACGGCCGCATCGTGGCACTGTTCGCGTGCACGACGCATCTGGTCGATATGGGTGGTGTCGGTCAGACGCCGGAGGGACGGCAGATCTACCATGAAGGCCTGTTCATCCCGCTGCTGCGCCTGGCGCGCGCCGGCGAGATGAACGAGGACCTGCTGGCGATGATCCGCTCCAACGTGCGCGAGCCGGTGCAGGTGATCGGCGATGTATACGCCCTGATCGCGTGCAACGAGATCGGCAGCCGGCGCCTCGTCGCAATGATGCACGAATTCGCGCTGGGCGACCTCGAGATGCTGGGCGAGGCGATCATCAGCCGTAGCCGGCAGGGCATGGCGGAGGCGATCGGTAAGCTGCCGCAGGGCACATGGAGCGCGTCGATGCGCATCGACGGCTACGAGGCGCCTATCGACCTGGTGGGTACGCTGACCATTAGCCGCGACACGATCCACGTCGATTATACCGGCACGTCGGGCATGTCATCGTACGCGATCAACTGTCCGCTTTGCTATACGGAGGCCTATACGACGTTCGGGGTGAACTGCGTGGTGGCGCCGCATATTCCCAACAATACCGGGACACTGGATGCGGTGCGGGTCACTGCGCCGGAAGGCACGATCCTCAGCGCGACACATCCCGCCGCGGTGTATGCGCGTTCGGTCATGGGGCACATGCTGCCGGATGTGGTGTATGGCTGCCTCGATCAGGCGCTGCCCGGACGCGTGCCGGCGGAGGGAACGTCGAATCTGTGGACGCTCAATCTGATCGCGGGTCACGGGCTCACTGGAATAGGCAAGGCGGCGGGGACGCCGTTCATGGTGAACAGCTTCCACTCGGGTGGCGCGGGCGCGCGGCCGCGACAGGACGGTCTATCGGCGACGCCGTTCCCGTCCGGTGTGCGCAACGTGCCAGTGGAGGCGACCGAGGCGATCACGCCACTGGTCATCTGGCGCAAGGAGCTGCGGCAGGATTCCGGTGGCCCCGGGCGTCAGCGTGGCGGGCTGGGGCAGGTGATGGAGATCGCATCGCGTGAGGATGCTGCATTTGGAATCTTCGCGCGCTTTGAGCGCGTGAAGTATCCGGCGCGCGGACGGCATGGCGGCGGGGACGGGCAGGCGGGACGGTTGTCCCTGAAGTCGGGTGTGGAGCTGAAGCCGAAGGGGCTCGGGGTCGTGCCGCCGGGCGATCGGCTGGTGGTGGAGATGCCGGGCGGTGGTGGGATGGGTCCGGCGGGGGAGCGCGATCCCGAGGCAGTAAGGCGTGATGTACGGCTGGGGTATGTGTCACGCGGGGCGGCGCGGCAGGAGTATGGCATTGATGTATGAAGTGGCACCCGCACCGGGCGCTGCGCACCGACCCCTTGCGGGATAGTCCCTCCAGCCATTGTGCCGTGGTCGCGCTTCGATTGTCATCAGGGCAGTCTGCAACGTTCAAACCTCACGAGGCGGCCCATGCGCAC
This sequence comes from uncultured Alphaproteobacteria bacterium, assembly GCA_963791495.1. Classification (GTDB taxonomy): domain Bacteria; phylum Pseudomonadota; class Alphaproteobacteria; order Acetobacterales; family Acetobacteraceae; genus JAMXLO01. Next base: position 55,629 of record CAWBST010000028.1, on the reverse strand, counting down.
AGTCAACGTCCTTGCCATCCAGCGCCTTGGCGCCGCCGATCGCGCGCGGATCGAGGCGGTCGATCAGGCGATCCGCCTCACCGACGCAGGCGGCTGGTTCGACGGTGAGATCCGCGATACCTGGTCGGCCTATGCCGCGTCACGCTATCTCGCTCGCGGCGCCACTGGTGCGGGCACGCGCGCCGAACGCGACCGCCTGCTCGGCGATGCCGAGGTCATCCTCGGCGGCTGGCCGTTTCCGCTCGATCTGCGCACACGGTCGCCGCGGTTGAAGTGGTTCCATCAGCGTCCTGCAGGCGCCAGCAATCTGCGTATCGGTGATCTGTGGGGCAGCGATGTCACGGTGACGACGTCGCGCGGCCTTGGCAGCACGCTCGCCATGGCGGAGTACGCGATCGCCGGCATCCTGCATTTCGCCAAGGACCTCGACCGCGCAGCGAATGATCGCGCGACGGGCACCTTCGACCACCGCGCCTACCGGCCGCTTCTGCTGGAGGGCAAGACGCTGTGCGTGGTCGGCGCCGGCGGGATCGGTCGCGAGGTGGGCCGCCTCGGCGCCGCCCTCGGCATGCGCGTGATCGGTACGCGGCGCGGGCCCGAGCCCGACGCGCCGTTGCCGACAGGGTTCGCCGTACTCGGCGGCGTTGCTGACCTCGATCGGTTCCTCGCCGAAAGCGACTTCGTGGCGATCTGCTGCCAGTGGACGCCGGAGACCACCAACCTGATCAACGCGGCGCGCCTGGCGGCGATGAAGCCGGGGGTCGTGCTGGTCAACGTTGCCCGCGGCGAAATCGTGGACGAGGCGGCACTCGCCGAAGCGCTGTCGCGCGGACACCTGCGCGGCGTGATGCTGGATGTGTATGTCGGCGAGTTCGAACACCTGCCGCCGGAGACTCTGTGGCGCGATCCGCGGGTGCTGATCACCCCACATACGTCAGGGCACAGCGATGAGAACCGGCATGGCGCAATCGATCTGTTCTGCGAGAATCTCCGCGCGTATCTCGCCGACGCGCCGCTGCGGAACGTGATCGATTGGGAGCGGGGTTACTGAGGAGAGCCGAGCAGCGGACCGGCGGCGCCTCATAACCCAGCAGCACACCCGCCGTTTCTGCCACGCCATGCGGTCTGACCGAACAGGACATCGTCACGCGGCTGTGTCGACGCCGGCGCCTTAAGCGCGCATCTCCCGTCCCGTCCCCCGCATCAGGATCTGCGCATGCGCCCCAGTGATCGCCGCATGGTAGGCGACGGCCGCGGGCGACATGTCCGCATCGGGCCGCTGCTCGTGTTCGAAGTGACGGTAGCGGTCTTCGCCGCGCACCAGCGTCGCGCTGTCGTGGCTGCCGGCGACCTGGCGCACATAGGTTGGGATGTAGCGGATGGCGAACCCGATGCGCCGATCGTCGGACGGATTGGGATCGGAGCCATGGATCAGCCGGACATGGTGCAGCGACATTTCGCCGGCAGCGAGCTCCAGCATCGCCGCCTCGCGCTCATCGACGTCCACCATGATCTCCTGGCCGCGCGACAACAGGTTCGCCGCGGCGAAGGTGTCTCTGATGCGCCACCTGATCGAGCTCGTGCGACCCGGGGATCACCCGCATCGCGCCGTTCGCCGCGGTGCTGTCGGTGAAGGCCACCCAGGCGGTGATGATATCGGGCGGCTCCAGCCCCCAATAGGTCGAATCCTGGTGCCACGACACGTAGCCCGGATTGCGCGCTTCCTTGATGAAGAACGAGGTGCCCCAGCACAGGATGTCTGGGCCGATGATGTCCTCGACCGCGTCGAGGATGCGCGGATGACGGATCAGCGCGTTCAGCCAGGTGAACAGCAAATGCGGCTTGTGGCGCACCGCGCCCTGCATCCCGTCGCCGCTCGCCTCGAATGCTTCCAGCCGGCGCCGCAGCTCACCGGCCTCCGCGCGGTGTCATGATTGGAGACCGGCGCGTAGTAGCCCAGGTCGCGATACTGCTGCACGGCTGCTTCGGACAACGACTTCATGGGGGCGGTCCTGGTTGGGGACAGATGGACAAAGCCGATACTCCCGCGCTGCCATTGCTGGCAACTCGCCCGGGTTCATTTTCCTGGACAGACTGGCCGCCCCCGCCCGATGCTGGCCTCGGCGTATCACGGGCCACCAGGAGCGGCGATGGACGTTGCGGAGTGGCTGCGGAAGCTGGGGTTGGAACAGTATGCGGCGGCATTCCGTGAGAATGCGGTCACCGCCGATGTTCTATCCGTTCTCACTGCGGACGACCTCAAGGAGCTCGGCGTCGCGGCGGTCGGCCATCGCCGCCGTCTGCTGCAGGCCATCGCCGCGGGACGCGCCGGCGATTTCGCAGAGAGCGATACAGAAGCTGATCCGCAATCCGGATCCAGCGCGGAACGCCGCCAGCTGAGCGTGATGTTCTGCGACCTCGTGGGGTCCACCGAGCGTTCATCACGGCTGGACCCCGAGGACCTGAGCCAGATGATCCGCGCCTATCAGGCTCGTGTCCGCGAGACGATGGCGCGGTTCGGCGGTTTCGTAGCGCGCTACGTCGGCGATGGCGTGTTGGTCTATTTCGGCTGGCCGGCAGCGCAGGAGACCGACGCAGAGCGGGCCGTGCGCGCCGCATTGGCCGTGGCATCGTCGGTGAGCAACGTGCCGGTGCAGGGTGAAAGGCTTCAGGTGCGCATCGGCATAGCGACGGGCGTTGTTGTGGTGGGAGAGCCGATCGGTGCCGGCGATGCGCGCCAGCAGACCGCGATCGGCGAGACACCCAACCGCGCGGCTCGACTGCAGGGCCTTGCCGCACCGAACGGCGTCGTGATCGACGCAACGACACGACAACAGGTCGGCGCATTGTTCGAGTGCCAGGACCTTGGTCCAGTCGAGCTGAAGGGCCTGCCGCAACCGGTACAGGCCTGGAGCGTGTCGCGCGAAAGCGCGGTGGAGAACCGCTTCGAGGCGCTGCGTGCGACCGGGCTTGCGCCGCTGATTGGCAGAGCCGAGGAGCTGGAGCTGCTGGTCCGGCGCTGGCAGAGGGCGCAGACCGGAGAAGGACAGGTCGTGTTGCTCTCGGGCGAGGCGGGTATCGGCAAGTCGCGTCTGACAGCAGCGCTGCGCGAGCAGATCAAAGAGGCGCCGCACCTGTGGGTCTCCTGGTTCTGCTCGCCCCACCATCAGGACAGCGCGCTGCATCCCATCATCGCCCAGTTGCAGCGCGCGGCGGGGTTCCAGCGGACCGATACGGACGAAGCGAGGTGGGTCATGCTGGAGGCGCTGCTGGCCTCGACGGCATTGGCTGCGCAGGACGTGGCGCTGCTCGGCGATCTTCTCTCACTCTCCGGCCGCGATGCGCCTGAACTGGCGGAGATGTCTCCGGAGCTGCGGCGCCGACGGACCGTCGACGCGCTGTTCCGCCATTTCACCGGCCTCGCGCGGCAGCGACCGATCGTGGCTGTGTTCGAGGACATCCACTGGGCGGACCCGAGCAGCCGCGACCTGCTCGATCGGCTGGTCGGTGAGATCACCGATCAGGCGGTGCTGCTTGTGCTCACCTTCCGTCCTGAGTTCCAGGCGCCGTGGGCGGGTCTGGCACATGTCACCTCGCTGCTGCTCAATCGGCTGGGCCGGCGCGAGAGCGCGGTACTGGTGCGCGAGATGGCCAGTCCGGTTCGTCCACTATCGGCAGACATCGTTGATGAGATCGTCGGCAGGACGGACGGTGTGCCGCTGTTCGTGGAGGAGTTGACCCACGCCGCAGTAGAAGCCGGGGCGGCTCCGGGCGTCGTTCCGGAGGTTGTGGCCACTGCTCCTCCCGCATCGTCAATGGTGCCGGCAAGTCTACACGCATCGCTGATGGCGCGCCTCGACCGGCTTGGGCCCGATGCCAGAGACGTGGCGCAGATCGGTGCGGTGATCGGACGGGAGTTCGAATATGAGCTGCTGGCTGCGGTCGCCGGACGCGGCGAGACGGGGCTTCGAAGGCCGCTGGAACGACTTACCGAGGCCGGTCTGGTGAGTTGCCGTGGAACGCCGCCGGTCGCTAGCTTCCTGTTCAAGCACGCCCTGGTCCAGGATGTCGCGTATGGGACCCTACTGCGGGCTCGTCGCCAGCAGCTCCATGCAGCGATCGCACGCGCCCTGGTTGACCAGTTCCCGGAGCAACGGGAGAGCCAGCCTGAACTCGTGGCGCATCATTTTACCGAAGCGGGGCAAGCGGGGGAGGCGGTCGGGTTCTGGCTGCAGGCGGGGCGTCGCTCGGCGCAGCATTCCGCCAATCGCGAGGCCGTCCATCAGCTCAGGCGGGGATTGGACTTGCTCATGACCATCCCGGACTTCAGCGAACGCGACCAGCTGGAACTGGCGTTCCAGCTCGCGCTCGGGACATCGCTCCAGTCGCTCGAAGGGCTTGCCGCTCCGGCGATGACAGCAGCCTATGAACGTGCCAGCACGCTATGTGGCCGGCTGGGTGACCTGGAAGGGCTGGTCGTTACCCTGAACGGCCTGCGCGCCCACATGATGATAGCCGGCGACATCCGTTCCAGCCTGCGCCTCGCGAAGCAGTGCCTGGCAGCAGCGGATCGCTATGGGGCGCGCGATTACCGGGTGGTGGGCCATTTTGGGTTAGGCGGGACATGGATGTACGTTGGCGACTTGCTGACTGCGCGGTCCGAATTGGAGCTGACGATTGCGCTCTACGACCCCGAGCGCGATCGCTCGCTGGCCGCGCGGTATCTTGCGGATCCACGTGCAGGGGCGCTGGGGTTTCTCTCTCTCATATTGTGGGCACAGGGCTATCCGGATGAGGCAAGGCTCTTTAGGGATGCGGCGTTTCAGCGTGCAGAGGAATTGCAGCACGTCAATACATCTTGCCTTATTCGCGTCTATGCTGCGGCGCAACTGGCCGTGTTCTTGCGTGACGTGCCTGCGGTCCGGAGCCACGCGAGTGCAGTGATGGCATTGGCTGATCAGCACGGCATCCGGGGTTGGCGCGCTCACGCGACCGTCCTCCTCGGCTGGGTGTTGGGTCAGGCTGATCACCTGGACGACGCCATTGCCCTAGTGCAGCAGGGACTTGCCGGCTTCGATCGCGTGGGCGCGGTCGGGCATCGGATTCAGGTACGTTGGGGTCCTGGCAGAGCTGCACGCCCGCCTGGGAGACCATTCGACAAGCTTGCGTCTCATTGAAGGTGCGCACAGGCAGATGGATCAGACCTAGCATCACGTCTGGCACGCTGAACTGCATCGGTTGGAGGGAGAGGTGAGTCACCAGGCAGGCGCAGCAGCTGCCGACGTGGAAGCCTGCTTTGTCGAGGCGATAAAGTGGGCCAGGAAGCAACAAGCGAAGTCTTTCGAACTGCGCGCGGCAACCAGCCTCGCTCGACTCTGGTGCAACCAGGGCCGGCGCCATGACGCTCGTGATCTTCTGATGCCGATCTACGAATGGTTCACCGAGGGCTTCGACACGCCCGACCTGAAGGACGCTAGGGTGCTGCTCGACGAACTGCGTGGCCGATAAGACAGGAACAACGACCGGGGAGTCCCAGAAATGCAGAGACGCAGATTCCTCGCAGTCTCAGCGGCGAGCCTCGCACTTCCTGCGGTGGTGCATGCAGAGATCACGCGGCTGCTGAAATTCGTCCCGGCCGCCGACCTGAACAGCGTCGACCCGATCTGGACAACCGGCTATCCGACCCGCAACCACGGCTACATGGTCTTCGACACTTTGTATGGTCAGACCGGCAAGAACCACGGGTTCAAGGTCGAGCCACAGATGGTTGCCGGCCACTTGGTCGAGGACGAGGGCAAGATTTGGAAGCTGACGCTACGCGATGGGTTGATGTTCCACGATGGCGAAAAGGTGCTGGCGCGCGACTGCGTCGCCTCCATCCTGCGTTGGGGTACGCGCGATGCGTTTGGTCAGGCGTTGATGCAGCGGACGGATGAGTTGTCTGCGCCGGACGACCGGACGATCATGTTCGGCCTGCGGCGGCCCTTCCCGATGCTTCCTGACGCGCTCGGTCACGGCGCCTCCAATATGTGCGCGATGATGCCCGCTCGCATTGCCGCTACCGATCCGTTCAAGCAGTTCACCGAGGTTGTTGGCAGTGGCCCGTTCCGCTTCAAGGCGAATGAACGTGTTCAAGGTTCACGATTCGTCTATGAACGGTTTGCGGGCTACAGGCCGCGCGAAGACGGCGAGATCAGTTTCACCGCCGGCCCGAAGATTGCGCATTTCGATCGTGTGGAGTGGCACGTCCTGCCCGATCCCGCCACCAAGGCAGCGGCACTGCAGGCAGGTGAGATCGACTGGTGGGAAAATCCCACCGCCGACCTGCTGCCGCTGCTGCGCAGGAACAAGATCAAGACGCCGGTCAATGATCCCAACGGCACGCTCTGGGTACTGCGACCGAATCATCTATATCCACCGTTCAACAATCCGGCAGTGCGCCGTGCACTGATGGGCGCGATCGACCAGACGGAATTCATGACAGCGATGATGGGTACCGACAGCTCGCTTTGGGAGGTGCCGGTCGGCTACTTCCCACCGTCATCGGCACTGGCGAGCGACGACGGTATGTCCGCGCTTACGGGCAAACACGATGACGTAGCGGTGAAACGGGCACTGGATGCGGCCGGCTACCGAGAGGAAAGGCTGGTGCTGATCGCCCCAACGGATGTTCCGAACATGGCGGCGTTGAGCAATGTCGCCGCCGACATGCTGAAGCGCGTAGGCATGAACGTGGACTACCAGGCGGTGGACTTCGGCACGGCCGTGCAGCGCCGCGCCAGCACCAAGCCGCCGGCGGACGGCGGTTGGAACCTGTTTTGCACCGGCTTTTCCGGCCTCGATCTGGTCAACCCTGGCGGCCATCTCCCACTGCGCGGCAACGCAAAGGGAGCCTGGATAGGCTGGCCCGACGATCAGAAGCTCGAGGAACTGCGGGAGGCCTGGTTCGACGCGCCGGATCTGGTGGCGCAGAAGAAGCTGGGTGCTGAGATCCAGGGGCAGGCGTTTCAGAGCGTGCCCTACTACCCTCTTGGGCTGGCGCTGCTTCCTACCGCGTTCCGCCGGGACATCACCGGCATGCCGGATGGCTTCCCGATCTTCTGGAACGTGCGCCGTAGCTGAAGCAGTAGATAGACAAAGCCGATACTCCCGCGCCACCATCGCCGGCAAGTCTGGGAGGAAACAACAACAACCTGGGAGACTTCACTATGCGCAGACGCACCTTCCTCGCGGCCTCGGCTGCCACCCTGGCGATGCCGGCGATCGGCCAAGCTGAAAGCCAGCGGGTCCTGAAATTCATCCCGCAGTCGGATCTCGCGGTGCTCGATCCGGTGTGGACCACCGCCTACGTCACGCGCAACCACGGCTACATGGTCTACGACACCCTGTACGGCCAGACCGGCAAGAAGTTCGGTTATAAGTGCACGCCACAGATGGTCGCCGGCCATGTCATCGAGAACGACGGCAAGACCTGGAAGCTGACCCTGCGCGACGGGCTGCTGTTCCACAACGGCGACAAGGTGCTGGCGAGCGACTGCGTCGCCTCGATCAAGCGCTGGAGCGCGCGCGACGCTTTCGGCCAGGCGCTGATGGCGCGCACCGAGGAAGTGTCGGCACCCGACGACAGGACCATCGTGTTCCGCCTCAAGCAGCCGTTTCCGTTGCTGCCCGACGCGCTCGGCCATGGCGCCTCCAACATGTGCGCCATCATGCCGAAGCACATCGCCGAGACCGATCCGTTCAAGCAGTTCACCGAAGTCGTCGGCAGCGGCCCGTACCGCTTCAAGGTCGATGAGCGCGTGCAGGGCTCATTCTTCGCCTACGAGAAGTTCGACAAGTACCAGCCGCGCCAGGACGGCGAATCCAGCTTCACCGCCGGCCCGAAGATCGTGCATTTCGACCGGATCCAGTGGCACGTGCAGCCCGACTACGCCACCAAGGCGGCGGCGATGCAGGCCGGCGAGATGGATTGGTGGGAGAACCCGCCAGCCGATCTGCTGCCGTTGCTGCGCAAGGCCCAGATCACCGTCGAGTCCACCGACTACACCGGCTTTCCATTCCTGTTGCGGCCGAACCATCTGTATCCGCCGTTCGACAAGCCGGCGGTGCGCCGCGCACTGATGGGCGCGATCAGCCAGAAGGACTTCATGATCGCCATGCAGGGCGAGGACACCTCTCTCTGGTCGGCGGGCGCCGGCTTCTTCCCGCCGGTCTCGCCGCTCGCCAGCGACGTCGGCATGGACGCGCTGAACGGCAAGCGCGACCTCGATGCAGTGAAGAAGGCGCTGGTGCAGGCCGGCTACGCTGGCGAGAAGGTGGTCATCATGGGGGCGACCGACCAGCCGGCCAACTATCCGCTGGCCGAGGTTGCGGCCGACCTGCTGAAGAAGGTCGGGATGAACGTCGATTACCAGGCAACCGACTGGGGCATGGTGGTGCAGCGCCGCGCGCTGACCAAGCCGCCGGCCGATGGTGGCTGGAACATGTTCTGCACCGGCTTCTCCGGCCTCGACTTCTTCACCCCGGCGAGCCACCTGCCGCTGCGCGCCAACGGCAAGGGCGCCTGGTTCGGCTGGCCGGAGGACCCGAAGGCCGAGGCGCTGCGGGACGCATGGTTCAACGCGCCCGATCCTGCCGCCGCGCAGAAGGTCGCCGAAGACATCCAGCGCGAGGCGTTCGAGAACGTGCCCTATTACCCGCTCGGGATGGCCAACCTGCCGACCGCGTATCGCCCCGACATCACCGGCGTGCCGGAGGGCTTCGCGAGCTTCTGGAACGTCCGGCGCACGGCATGATCAACGCTGGCATCGTCGGCCTCGGCTGGTGGGGCAAGAAGCTGGTGGAGGCGGTCCAGGGCCAGAGCGACCGCCTCCACTTCGTGCGTGGTGCCTGTCGCGATACCGGGCCGGTCGCCGCGTTCGCCGAGCGTCATAGTCTTGCCTTGTCGACCTCGCTGGCAGATCTCCTTACCGACAAGCGGATCGACGCCGTAGTGCTGGCGACGCCTCACTCGCTGCACGCCGAACAGATCGTTGCCGTGGCCGCAGCAGGCAAGGCGGTGTTCTGCGAGAAGCCGTTGGCCCTGACACGCCAGGACGCGGCGCGGTCGATCGAGGCCTGCCGGCGATCCGGGGTGGTCCTCGCATTGGGTGAGAACCACCGCTTCTGGCCCAACATGCAGGAGATGCACCGCATCGTCGCCTCAGGCGAACTCGGCGCGTTGCTCCACATCGAAGGTCACGCCAGCAACCAGAACGCCGGGCGGTTCTTTGGCGCCTGGCGCCATTCGTCTGTGGAATCGCCTGGCGGCGGCATGACCGGCGCCGGCATTCATGTGCTCGATGCTTTCGTCCACCTGATGGGGCCGGTGCAATCGGTGAACGCGCAGCTGGTCACGCGCAAGCCACCGCCGGATCCGACCGACATGCTGTCAGCCATGTTCCGCTTCGCCTCGGGCGCGACCGGCCTGTTCGCAACGCTGCGCTCCACGCCGGATTACCGCCGCGTGCACGTATTCGGCCGTGCAGGCTCGGTGGAGGCCCTGGGGGATACCGAGCTGGTGATCCGTCGCAGCGACCAGCCGATGCAGCAGCTGCGCTTTTCCCGGGTTGATTCCCTCCGCTGCGAGCTCGAGGCTTTCGCGGACGCAATCGTCGGCCGCGCTCCGTACCCGATCACGAGCGATCAGATGCTCAACACGATCGCGGCGTTCGAGGCCCTGACCAAATCGGCCGAAGCAGGCAGGCCGGTGGCCTGCTGAACGGCCCTGACGCCGTGATCGTCATCTTCGGCGCGGCGGTACGCCGAGGCGGCCGGCCCAGCACCACGCTGCTCCAGCGCGTGGAGGCCGCGGCCGCGTTCGGCGCCCGCTTCGCCGATCCGCTGTTCGTGCCGACCGGCGGCGTAGGCCGGTTCGGTCCATCCGAAGCATCGGTGATGGCGAGACTGCTGGCCGCCCGCGGCGTGCCGCCGGAGCGCATTCTGCTGGAGGAGACGGCAACCGACACGCTGTCCTCGGTCCGTGCTGTCGCAGCCCTGTTGCGTCGGCAGCGGGTCGTCGCGCCGGTGTTTGCCGCCAGCAGCGGCTATCATCTGCCGCGCTGCCTGCTTCTCCTTCGGCTCGTCGGCATCACCGCGAGCGCGTGTCCTCCCCCGCCTCCGCCGGTAGGCATCCTGCGGCGGTGGTACTGGCGGCTCAGAGAGATCGCCGCGACGCCTTACGATGCGGGCATTCTCCTTGCGCTGCGCCTGTTCGGGCGAGAACCGCGCTAGCGCTCCCTTTCGTCGGAATCCGGCTCCACCTCGATGTCGGGCCCGATCGCGTCGGCGTCATCCTCGAGATCGGCGGCGTCCTCGATGATATCCTCCTCGCCTTCTTCCTCGACGCCCTCCACCTCGATGTCAGCCTCCTCCATGCCCGGCGCGGGCACCGGCTTCTTCGGGCGGCGCTCCTCGACAACATTGCCGCCGGTGCGGCGGGGGCGGGGCTGCTCGATCGGCTGCTCGGTGGCGCATTTCGGGCAGACCGCCGGAACCTTGGTGAGGTCGTAGAAGCGCGCGCCGCAGGCGACGCAGACGCGCTTGGTGCCGAGTTCAGGCTTCGCCATCCGGTAGGCCTCGCATGGGTTGGCGGTGCGGGAAGCGGGCGCTCCTGCCACTGTGGCGGCTGGGTGTCAAATGCAGCGGCGCAGCCTTCCCTCGTTCGATGTCGATGCGCACGACGTCGCGGACCCAGCGACCGCCGCGGCACTTGCTTGCGATAGGGCAAAATCCAGGCCCGCCGGCAACCTCCAGTATTTGAGTCGCGTCCCGTGCGATTTGCGGCAATACTACCGACGCACTCTCGTGGCGGGTCCGCCGGCCGGCCTTTCGGGACGCGCCGCTAAGGGTGGCCTGATCCTGAACGAAAACAAACGACCGGGCTTCGTCTCGGCCGAACAGGGAGTGACGTGCTCATGACCGGATCGCGCGGCCTCGCACGCCGCGATTGAACGCCATCACACAACGCTCCGATACAGCACTGAAGGCAGGCAACGCTCCTGCACGGCCATGGGAGGCAGCAATGCAAGGAACTGACGGCAATTCGCAGCGCATCGCGTTGGGCAGGCGCGGGCCTGGTGGGCGGTGCGGCGGCGCTGGCGGGGGTGGCCTCGCACGCACGCGCGGCACCGGTGGTGCCGCAAGGCAAGCTGACGCTCGCCTGGCACACCAACATCGCGGCGCGCTGGCTCGATCCGCAGCAGCATGACGGAACCGCCAGTCCCGACAACTTCCTGATGGCGCTGCACGATGGCCTGATGAAGAACTACCGCGACACGCTCTACGACCATCCGGCGCTCGCCGAGCGCTTCGAGTTCGCGGAGGATTCGAAGAGTGCCACGTTCATGCTGCGCGCAGGCACCAAGTTCCATGATGGCTCGCCGGTCGCGCCGGCCGATGTGAAGTGGAGCTACGAGCACTATCGCGGCGCATGGGGCGAGGTCTTGCGCGAACGTACCCAGGGCGTCGAAGTGGTGGACGACAAGACCGTACGGTTCCACTTCAAGGAACCGTTCCTCGATTTTCCGATCCTGATGGGGACGGCCAATGTGTGCGGTGCCGGCTGGGTGGTGCCAGCGCAGTACTACCAAAAGGTGGGGCAGGCGGGCTTTCTGCAGAAGCCGGTCGGCGCCGGCCCGTATCGGCTGGTGTCGCAGGAACCCGGTGTGAAGATCGAATTGGAGGCGTTCGCCGACTACTACCGTCCGGTGCACATCAAGCAGTTCACCATGGTCAGCGTACCGGAGGCGGCGACCCGTGTCGCGATGCTGGAACGCGGCGAAGCCGACATCATGTACTTCGTACCGGGCGAACTGATCGATCGGGTGAAGAGCAATCCCAAGCTGCGCCTGGCACCCGTGGTTTCCGGCAACTGGTGGCTCGAGTTTCCCGGCTTCCAGAATCCTTCGAACCCGTTCCATGACAAGCGCGTGCGTCAGGCGATCAGCCTGGCCGTCGATCGCGATGCGATCAACGATGCCGAGTGTGGCGGCATGGGCGTGGTCGACGGCAACTGGATCAACAATGACGTCGAGTATGGCTTGGAATGGCCAAAATGGCCGCGCGACATCGCCAAGGCGAAGCAGTTGATGGCCGAGGCCGGATATCCCAACGGGTTCAACGTCGACTGGGTGACGCCGACGCCGAACTACTACTCGCGCGGTGAGCGCATCGTATCGCAGCTTCAGGCGATCGGCATCCGCTCGAAGCTGCAGGTCATGGAGCGTGGCGTGTATCTGAAGAAGATGCAGGGCGGGTTGCGCGAATGGCCGGGCACGCAGATCATCTTCAATGCCACCCGCATCGGCGGCACCTGGTCCAACTGGTACGATTCGATGTTGAAGTGCGGTGGCTTCAACTCCAAAGATTTCTTCTGCATCAAGGAGCTTGACGACCAGTTCACCAAGTACCTGGCCTCGTACGACAAGGACGAGCGCAAGGGGATCGCGGAGCGGATCCAGAAGACGATCCTGGAGGAGTACTACTTCGTTCCGGTGTTCCGCCATGCCTTCGTCAATGCGATCGGCCCGCGTCTCGCTATGCAGAAGTGGCAGGACGTCTTCCCGACGATAACCACCGGCTATGCCTATCCGTGGGAGGACCTCCAACTCGCGTAACGGGAGGCGACGATGGGTCAGTTCATCTTTCGGCGCACGCTCTATGCCATTGCCACGCTGTTCATCCTGAGCCTGACGATCTTCGCGGTGGTCCGGCTCACGGGTGACCCGGTGGCACTGATGGCGGAACCTGGTGCGCAGGAGGCCGATCTGGATCTGGTGCGCGCCGAGTGGGGCCTCAACCAGCCACTGCCGGTGCAGTACGCGGCCTTTGTTCGGAACATCGTCACCGGCGAATTGGGCCAGTCGTTCAACTACGAGATGCCGGTGAGCACGCTGTATTTCCAGCGACTGCCGAATTCGCTGGAGCTAGCGCTCGCCGCGACATTGATCTCGTTCGTGATCGGCATTCCCGGCCGGCATCATCTCGGCGGTGCGCGTGAACAGCGCCTGGGATCATGTCGGCAAGACCATCGCGCTGCTTGGCCTGTCGGTGCCGGGATTCTGGCTCGGGCTGGTGTTGATCCTGGTGTTCTCGGTCTGGCTGGAGTGGCTGCCGACCAGCGGGCAGGGCGGCTGGCGCAACCTGATCATGCCGGCGGTGGCACTCGGATGGTACTTCGCCGCGTCACTGCTGCGGCTGACACGATCCAGCATGCTCGAGGTGTTGCGCAGCGAATACATCAAGTTGGCGCGGCTGAAAGGCCTGCCGGCGTTCGCAGTGATCGCTATGCATGCGTTCAAGAACGCGCTGATCCCGGTGCTGACGTTGGCCGGCATCAACCTCGTGGTCATGCTGAACGCCGCGGTGATCATCGAGGTTATCTTCGCCTGGCCCGGCATCGGCCGGCTGCTCTACGAGGGTATCTTCCAGCGTGACTTCCCGCTCGTGCAGGGCGTGGTGATGGAGGCCGGCATCATGATCGTGCTGATCAACCTGCTGGTCGACATCCTCTACGCTTATATCGATCCACGCATCCGGCTCACCAGGTAGCAAACCCATGTCAATCACCCTTCAATCGCCACTACCTGCCTTCCGCGCACTGAGCCGGCTGCACATAGGCCGCGACCTGCCATGGCTGCCGCTGGCGATCCTGGTGCCGTTCGTGTTCATCGCGGTATTCGCCAACGCGATCGCGCCGTATGATCCGACCGAGCCGATCCCGGGGGCGAAGATCTTCGAGCCGCCGTTCTGGTCGACAGGGGGCAGTACGCGCGCCTTGCTCGGCACCGATTTCCAGGGCCGCGACGTGCTCAGCCGGCTGATCTTCGGTGCGCGCGTTTCGCTTATCGTCGGTGTGATGGGCACCATCGTGGCCGGCAGCATCGGCACGACACTCGGCATGCTGGCGGGCTACATCGGCGGCTGGGTCGATCAGGTCATCATGCGCGTCACCGATGCATGGCTCGCATTGCCGGCCATCGTGTTCGCGATCTTCCTGGCGACGATGGTCGGGCCGAGCATGTGGAATATCGTCATCATCCTCGGTTCGGTCTACTGGACACGCTATGCGCGGGTGATCCGCGGCGAGGTGCTCAGCCTGCGCGAACGTGAGTTCGTCAAGCTGGCGGAGATCGCCGGCGCCAGCCGCACGCGCGTGATCCTGCGCCACATTCTACCCAACGTGATGAACTCGACCATGGTGCTGGCCAGCCTGACCATCGGCGTGGTGATCATCGCGGAGGCGTCGCTGAGTTTCCTCGGCGTTGGCGTGCCGCCGCCACAGCCGGCGTGGGGTTCGATGCTGGCCGACGGCCGTTCGATGCTGATGGTCGGCGACTGGTGGCTGACGATCTTCCCTGGTCTCGGCATTCTGCTGGTCGTGCTGGCAACGCAGTTGTTCGGTGACTGGCTGCGCATCCGCCTCGACCCGCAGCAGCGGAATCTGTGATGGCTTCCCTGACAGGGACCAGCAACCCATGACCCCGCTCCTGGAAGTCGCCGACCTCCGCACGCACTTCACCTCTTTCGGCGGCACGCGCGTCGTCAAGGCGGTGGACGGCATCAGCTTCACCCTGAACGAGGGCGAGACCCTTGGTCTCATCGGCGAATCAGGCTGTGGCAAGACCACCACCTGCCTCTCCATCGTTGGCCTGCTGCCGCCGGCCGGACGCATCGCCGGCGGGCGCATCGCATTCCAGGGCGAGGAGCTGACCGAGAAAACCTCGCGGGAGATGCGCCGCATTCGCGGGCGATCGATCGCAATGATCCTGCAGGATCCGATGGCGTCGCTGAACCCGCTGTTCAGTATCTATCTTCAGGTCGCCGAGCCCGCGTACTACCATCAGTCCATGCGCGGCCGTACTTTGCGCAAGCGCGTGCAGGAGTTGCTGCGCTCGGTGCGCATACCCTCGCCAGAGCAGCGCATGCGCGACTATCCGCACCAGATGAGCGGTGGCATGCGGCAGCGCATCGTCGGCGCCATAGCACTGTCGGGCGGTCCCAAGCTGATCATCGCCGATGAACCCACCACCAATCTCGATGTGACGATTCAGGCGCAATACCTGGATCTGCTGAAGGATCTCCAGCGCGACACCGGCGTGGCGATCATCTTCGTCACGCACAACCTGGGCATCGTGGCGCGCATGTGCGACCGGATGGCAGTGATGTACGCCGGCAAGATCGTCGAGCACGGATCGGTTCGCAACCTGTTCAACGGCGCCAAGCATCCCTACACGCGAGCGTTGCTCGGCTCGATCGCGCGGCTCGGCAGCAAGGAGCCGCTGTACGCGATCCCGGGCCATCCGCCCAATCTTGCGCGCCTGCCGTCGGGTTGCGCGTTCCATCCCCGCTGCCCCGACGCAATGCCGCAGTGCGTGACCGATGAACCATCGGAGACACACTTCGGCGCCGACTGGACAGCACGCTGCTGGCGCGCCGCCGCGTTGCCGGCGAAGGAGGCCTATGACCGCGCCAGTGCTTGAGGTGCAGGGGCTGAAGAAATACTTCCCCGTCAGCACCGGTGGACTGCTGCATCGCCGCACTGCGTGGGTTAAGGCGGTGGAGGCAGTGGACTTCGCCATTCAACCGAGCGAGACGCTCGGGCTGATCGGCGAGTCCGGCTGCGGCAAGACCACCACCGCAAAGCTAATCCTGCTTCAGGAGAAGCCAACCGAAGGCAGCATCCGCTTTCAGGGCGACAATGTTCTGGAACTGCAGGGCGATGCGTTGATGCGCTACCGACGCGCGGTCCAGGTAGTGTTCCAGGACCCTTACAGCTCGCTCAGCCCGCGCATGCGCGTGCGCGACATCATCGCCGAGCCTCTGGAAATACACACCGACATGTCACGCGCCGAGATCCGCGAGCGCGTTGCCGAGGTCCTGGAATTGGTGGGTCTGCAGCCGGACGTGGCGGATCTGTTCCCCCACGAGTTCAGCGGCGGGCAGCGCCAGCGTATCGCGATCGCGCGCGCGCTGGTGACCGATACGCGGCTGATCGTGCTCGATGAACCGGTGTCGGCGCTGGATGTTTCGATCCGCGCGCAGATCATGAACCAGCTGGAGCATCTGCAGGCGACGTTGGGAGTCAGTTACCTGTTCATCGGCCATGATCTTGCTGGCGTGGCGCATATCAGCCACCGCATCGCGGTCATGTATCTCGGTCAGCTCGTGGAACTCGCGGATGCCACCGAACTCTGCGAGCATCCGCTACATCCCTACACGCAGGCGCTGCTCATTGCGGCGCTACCGGCGCATCCCGACGACAAGCACGAGAGGCTGACGATCGCTGGCGAGATTCCCAGCGCTCTCGCGCCGCCGTCGGGCTGTCGTTTTCACACACGCTGTCCGCGCGCGATGCCGCGCTGCGCCGAGGAGGTGCCTATCCGAAGGGACGCCGCGCCGAACCATAGCGTGGCATGCCATCTGTACGACTAAGGAGCTGCGAGCGGCAGCCAAGCGTCGAACATCACCGGCTCGCCTGGCTCAGCAACTTCAGACGACCGGCCGCGGATGCGTCGCCGAGTGCGAATGCCTTCCGATACCAGTCCGCCGCGATGGCCGCATCTGGCCGGATACCGCGTGCTCCCATCTGCGACAGGAACTGCGGATCATAGGTCTTGCCGGCACCCATCGCGCCTCGGGCGTCGCCGGCCTGCGCCGCCCGCTCATAAAGCAAACGAGCCGACGCGACGTCTCCCAAACCAAGCAGCGCATCCCCGCGACGGAGCAGCAACTCCAGCATGTCCGCGGGCAGGCCGCGGGCTGCGACCGAGGGCTGCGCAACGGCTGCCGCGGCCGGCTGCGGAACTTCTGGTTTCGGCGCCTCGCGTGAAGCGATCGATGTCGATGCGGCAGGCGGGATCAATGCCGCTACGACCGTCTTCCCGTCATGCTCGGCTGTTGGTGGTGGCGTGACCGAGTTGGCTTGCTGCGTCGACGGACCAAGTTGCTGCGACCAGTCCGGGTCAAGCTGCGGCAAGGGCAGTGTCGCTTCCGTAGTCCGCTGTTGATCATCATGACTGGTGTCAGTCGCGTCGGCCAAATTCTCGTTCGATGGCTCGGACGCATCTGCAGCGACGGCGGCATTGATCGGCTGAGGTTCCGCCACAGGCGGCTGCTCCGGTGGCGCCATCGCAAGTCGCTGCCGCGCCAACTGGAAATCCTCTGTCGCCTTGCCGTACTGCAAGTTCATCAGGGCGATCTTGCCCAGCAACGTACGCGCTTGAGCGGCCGTGAACCGATGCTCGCTGGAGCGAGGTGCGGCACCACCATTCGCCGAGCCGTCGGCTGACGCAACCTCCAGGTTCTCGAGCTGGTGGATCTCCGCCTCGGCGTCGCCGAACCGCCCGGCGTTCATCGCAGCCTGGACCCGCGCGATGATATGTTGGCCATCAGGCTCGTCGAGGTTCATGCTCGATAAGTCTTCTGTCACCGCATGGTAGAGGACGGTTGATTGCGCCAGATCCTTGATCAGTCGTTCTGATTCGCCGTCGCGTTGATCAAAGATGCGCAGCAGCGCGACAGCGACCTCCTTGTCGACATCCAGAGCGTGTCTCAGTTGCTCCAGTGATGGTGCCGTATCGTTGGCGCCAGGTTGGGTATGGCCGGCAGCCGCCGCGATCAGGGCCGATAGCTGCGTCGGGTCGAACCGCTCCGCGATGGTGTCTGCGAGCCTAGCGGCCTGATCTGGCGAGGGTGCCGTGCCGGCGCTGCCGCTGATCGATCCAAGGCACACAGACAACGCGAGGCCAACGCCGACGGTGATGTTTCGGTGTTGTTGAAATTTCATGAACGACCAGAATGCTCCGCCCCGCCAGTCACGCACGCGCGAGGATATTCGGTTGAGGCAGCAAATGACCATCTTGTGTCGGCGATAACACGCGTACGTGATGGCGAGTGCGATGCGCGTCCCCTCGTCGTGGCACGTTTCGCGCTACAGAATGATCTACCCGAAACGATCGCTGTGCGGAGCAGCCGCCGTATCTGTCAAAGCCGTCCCGCGCATGCTAAGCGCCGCGTCTGCTTGGGGCTCTTTTACGGATGGACGCCACTCGAAAGCTCCTCTCCCGCCGCAGGGACGCGCCACTGACTGGCCGTATCGTGGTCCCCGGCGACAAGTCGATCAGCCACCGCGCGCTGATGTTCGGCGCACTGGCCATTGGCGAGACGCGCATCACCGGATTGCTGGAAGGCGAAGACGTTCTGCGAACCGCCGCAGTGATGCGGGCGCTCGGGGCCGAGGTGACGCGCGACGCGGACGGCACCTGGCGTGTGGCCGGCCGGGGCGTGGGCGGGCTGGTCGAGCCGGCGGATGTTCTGGACATGGGCAATTCCGGCACCGCGGCGCGGCTGCTGTGCGGCGTGCTGGCGAGCCATCCCGTCTTTGCCGTGATGACCGGCGATGCCAGCCTGCGCCGGCGACCGATGCGCCGGGTGATCGATCCGCTGTCTGCCTGTGGTGCGCGCTTCTCCTCCCGTGAAGGTGGCAGGCTGCCGCTTGCCGTCCGCGGCCCGAAAGAGGCGCTGCCGCTGGAGTACCGTGTGCCGGTGCCATCCGCGCAGGTGAAGTCGGCGGTGCTGCTGTGTGGCCTGAACGCGCCCGGCATCACGCGGGTCGAGGAACCCGAGGCGACCCGTGATCACACCGAGAACATGCTGCGCCATTTCGGCGCAACGGTGCAGGTGGAGCAGGCGGGCAGGGGCCGCGTCATCACCCTGCAGGGTCAGCCGGAGCTGCGCGCCGCCGATGTGGCGGTGCCGGGCGATCCCTCCTCGGCCGCCTTCCTGGTAGCGGCGGCTCTGCTGGTCGGAGGCTCTCGGCTGACCATCGCCGGCGTCGGGTTGAACGAGTTGCGCGGTGGCTTCTACGCCACGCTTGCCGAGATGGGCGCGAATATCGTCATCGAGAACCGCCGGGTGCAGGGAGGCGAGCCGGTCGGCGACCTCGTCGTCTCGCACTGCATACTGCGAGGGGTCGACGTTCCCTGGGAGCGCGCGCCGATAATGATCGATGAATACCCGGTACTTGCGGTCATTGCATCACACGCTGTGGGAACCACGCGCATGCGTGGGCTGAAAGAGCTGCGGGTGAAGGAGAGCGACCGGGTCGAGGCCACCGCCGCCCTGCTGGCGGTGAACGGTGCGCGGGTCGAGGTCGAGGGAGACGACCTGATCGTGCATGGCGACGGCCGTCCCCTGAAGGGCGGCGGCTTGGTCCGGACGGATATGGATCACCGTATCGCCATGGCGGCTCTGGTGCTTGGTACGGCAACCGAGGAGCCGGTGACCGTAGACGAGGCTGCTTTCATCGATACGAGTTTCCCGGGCTTCGCCGAGCTGATGAACCGCGCCGGCGGAGCACTGTCGCCAGCTTGAGCCGCCGGCCGGTCATTGCCATCGACGGACCCGCCGCGGCGGGGAAGGGCACGCTGGCACGACGCATCGCAGCGGTACTCGGCCTGCCCTATCTGGATACCGGCACGCTGTATCGAGCCGTCGGGCGGCTGGTGCTGGACGATGGCGGTGATCCCGCCGATCCGGTGACGGCCGAAAAGGCGGCGCGGGCTCTGCGGCCCGAGGATCTGGAGCGCCACGATCTGCGCGGACCGGTGGCGGATGCCGCGGCTGCCGCAGTGGCGGCGATCCCGGCGGTGCGTGCAGCTCTGCTGGACTTCCAGCGGGGTTTCGCTGTTGGACGCGGCGCGGTGCTGGATGGCCGCGACATTGGCACGGTGATCTTTCCCGACGCGTTGGTGAAGCTCTACGTCACGGCGTCGCTGCCTGCGCGCGCGCAGCGACGGTGGCTGGAGCTTCGCGCGAAGGGGGTCGAAGCCGACCCTGCCGATGTCGAGGCCGAGATGCTGGCCCGGGACACGCGCGACGCGCCGAACATGCAACCGGCACCGGACGCCGTCGTGCTCGATACGACGACCCTGAGCGCGGAGGCTGTCTTCGAGCGGGCAGTCAGCGAGGTCAGGCGGCGGTTGCCGTCAGCGAACGCTTAGCTATGGCACAACCGTGATCGGGAACTGCCGGGAAAGCGGTCGCCAAGCTTGACTTCGCCGTTTCCCGGCGTATGTCTCGGCCATCGGTCTCGCCCCGCGAGGACCTTCGGCAGCTTTCAACCCGGCCTGCGGTGACTTCTCGCGGGCAAGACGTGTTTCCCAAAAGGAGCGCGCATACTGACGGCCAAACCGGGCTATCCCCCGGTCCCTCCGTAACGGAACATAATCGCCACATGGCCCTATCCGCCACCGTCGCCCGCACCGCTCCCCCGCCTGCTCCGATGCAGGACCATTTCCGAGGCGAGGACTTCGCCTCGCTCCTCGATGAAACCCTTGGACAAGATACCGGCTTCGACGGCTCCGTCGTCACCGGCCGCGTCCTTCGCCTCACCGATGAATACGCCATCGTCGATGTCGGCCTGAAGTCGGAGGGCCGCATCGCGCTGAAGGAATTCGGCCCGCCCGGCTCCAGGCCCGAGGTGAAGCCCGGCGACGTCATCGAGCTCTATGTCGAGCGCTATGAGGACAAGGACGGCGCCATCATTCTCTCGCGCGAAAAGGCGCGTCGCGAGGAGGCCTGGACCAATCTGGAAAAGGCGTTCGAGACCCAGCAGCGAGTCAACGGAACGATTTACGGGCGGGTGAAGGGCGGTTTCACCGTCGATCTAGGCGGCGCGGTGGCATTCCTGCCGGGCAGCCAGGTGGATATCCGTCCGGTGCGCGATGTCGGTCCCCTGATGGGCACGCCCCAGCCGTTCCAGATCCTCAAGATGGACCGTGCCCGCGGCAATATCGTCGTCTCCCGCCGGGCTGTGCTGGAGGAGACGCGCGCCGAGCAGCGCTCCGAGCTGATCCAGGGCCTGAAGGAGGGCCAGATCCTCGACGGCGTGGTCAAGAACATCACCGACTACGGCGCCTTTGTCGATCTTGGCGGCGTCGATGGCCTGCTGCACGTCACGGACGTCGCGTGGCGGCGCATCAACCATCCGTCCGAGGCATTGCAGATCGGCCAGCAGGTCAAGGTGCAGGTGATCCGCTTCAACCCGGAGACCCAGCGCATCAGCCTCGGCATGAAGCAGCTCGAGGCGGATCCGTGGGAGGGCGTTGCCGCCAAGTACCCGGTCGGCGCGAAGTATACTGGCCGCGTCACCAACATCACCGACTACGGCGCCTTCGTCGAACTGGAACCTGGCGTCGAGGGTTTGGTGCACGTCTCGGAAATGTCGTGGACCAAGAAGAACGTGCATCCCGGCAAGATCGTCGCCACCAGCCAGGAGGTGGAGGTGTTGGTGCTCGACGTCGACGCCTCCAAGCGCCGCATATCGCTCGGACTGAAGCAGGTGCAGCGCAATCCGTGGGAGCAGTTCGTCGACGAGCACCCGATCGGCTCCGAGATCGAGGGCGAGATCCGCAACATCACCGAGTTCGGCCTGTTCATCGGCCTGTCGGCCGATATCGACGGCATGATCCACATGTCCGACCTGTCGTGGGACGAGTCCGGCGAACTGGCCATGGCGAAATACGAGAAGGGCCAGACGGTGAAGGCCAAGGTGCTCGACGTCGACGTCGAGAAGGAGCGGATCAGCCTTGGCATCAAGCAGCTGAAGGACGATCCCGCCGCCTCGGTACTCGAGTCGGTCCACAAGGGCGAGGTGGTGACCTGCGTGGTGACCGCGATTCAGTCCAACGGCATCGAGGTGAAGGTGGGCGACGTGCTGACCGGCTTCATCCGCCGCGCCGAGCTTGCGCGTGACAAGTCCGATCAGCGACCCGACCGCTTCGCGGTGGGTGAGAAGGTTGACGCCAAGGTCATCGCGGTCGACCGCGCCGCCCGCAAGCTCAGCCTCACGATCAAGGGCAAGGAGGTCGAGGAGGAGAAGCAGGCGATGGCCGAGTTCGGTTCCTCCGACTCCGGCGCCTCGCTGGGCGACATCCTCGGTGCCGCGATCCGCCGCCGCAACCAACAGGCCCAGACGGACAGCTGACGCCATCCGGCGGTCGTTGATCACTGCCGATGAGCCTTGAGACGGATCTGCTGCTCGACCGGCGCCGGCTCAAGCGACGGCTGTTTGTCTGGCGAAGTCTTGCGGTGCTCGCCGTGCTGGCCGCCGTGCTGGTGGCTTTGCGCGGCCAGCACGTGGGATTGGGCCGTTCGCATCTGGCGCGACTGATGGTCAGCGGCATCATCACCGACGATCGGAAACTGAACGAGACGGTGACGAAGCTCGCCGACGATGACAGCGTGAAGGCGTTGATCGTAGCGATCAACAGCCCGGGCGGCAGCGTGGCCGGCGGGGAGGGGCTGCACGACGCGATCACTCATGTGGCCGACAAGAAGCCGGTCGTTGCGGTGATGGGCGGTACGGCGGCATCCGCCGGCTACATGGTCGCGGTTCCTGCCGCGCGGATCTTCGCGCGGGAGGCCACGCTGACCGGCTCGATTGGTGTTCTGCTGGAGACCGGCGAGGTGTCCGGCCTGTTGAAGTCGATCGGCGTGAACGCCGAGGCGATCACGTCCGGACCGACTGAAGGACCAGCCCAGCTTCACCAAACCGCTGTCGCCGGAGGGCAGGGAGGTCCTGCAAGGTCTGGTGCTCGACATGTACGACCAGTTCGTCGGCATGGTCGCGAGCGGGCGGCACATGGACCCCGCGCGCGTGCGCGAGCTGGCGGATGGCCGGGCCTACACGGGACGGCAGGCCCTGAAACTCGGCCTGGTCGACGCGATCGGTGGGGAGCAGGACGCCCGGCTATGGCTGGCGGACCAGAAGGGCATTGCGGCCGATCTGCCGGTCGAGGATGTCTCAACCAGCAGCCTTGCCGCGCGGGCGTTCTCCTCGAGCCTTGGTTGGATGTTCGATGCGTTATGGAAAAGCCTGTTTTCCCAAGGAGTTATCCTTGACGGCACGCGGTTGGTCTGGCAACGTTTCGGGGGCTGAACCGCTACTGGGCTGTCGGGGGAATGACCAAGTCAGAGCTCATCGCGGAACTGGCCGCAAACAATCCACATCTGCGCGGAGCCGATGTCGAGCTGATCGTGGCGACGATATTCGACCAGATCACCGGCGCCCTGGCCCGCGGCGAGCGAGTGGAGTTGCGCGGCTTTGGCGCCTTCACAGTGAAACGGCGCAATGCGCGCACCGGGCGCAATCCGCGTACCGGCGAGGCGGTACCGGTGGACGAGAAGGCAGTACCGTTCTTCAAGGCGGGCAAGGAATTGCGCGACCGGGTCAATCGGGGCAGGCAGGCCCGAGCCGCCAACTGATTCTTGAGGGGGCAGGTCCAGCATGCGCCTGCTGATTGGCCTCCCTCTGCTGATCCTGCTTGTGTTGTTCGCGTTGTCGAACACCGCGCCGGTCCGCCTTGGTCTGTGGCCCAGCGACTACACCCTGCAACTTCCGCTGTCGCTGACCGGTACTCGGGGCCATGGCAATCGCCTTCCTTGCTGGCGGCGTCACGGTGTGGGTATCGGAACTTGCCCAGCGCCGCCGCGCGCGCCGCGCGGAGCAGACGGTGCGGCTGCTGGAGGCACAGGTGCAGGAACTGAAGGCAAGGCTGCCGCAGTCGCCATCCCCATGACGGTGAAAGTGAAGATCTGCGGCATTAGCGATCCGGTGGCGTTCGACACCGCTGTCGCTGCGAGCGCCGACTGGGTGGGCTTCGCATTCTTCCCGCCGTCCCCGCGCTTCGTCACACCTGTGCAGGCGGCCGCTTTGTCGGCCCGTGCACCCGGCGGTCCGCTGTACGTCGGGCTGTTTGTGGATCCCACGCTGGACGCTATCGAGACCACGCTCGCGACCGTGCCGCTGGATATTCTGCAGCTTTACGGCGCGCTGGACCTGCCTGCCATACGTGCCCGCTTCGGGCTGCCAATCTGGCGCGCAGTCGGCATAGCGTCGGCGAGCGATCTGCCCACCGAGGCGGGCGGTGCCGATCGACTCTTGCTGGAAGCCAAGCCACCGCCCCAGGCGACGCGTCCAGGTGGCAATGCCGTACGGTTCGACTGGTCGCTGGTTCGTGCCTGGAAAGCCCCGGTGCCATGGATCCTCGCCGGCGGACTGACCGCCGACAACGTCACCGAAGCTATCCAGATAACGGGCGCAGACGCGGTGGATGTGTCCTCGGGGGTCGAGCGCGAGCGCGGCGTGAAGGATCCTGCGCTCATTCGCGCGTTCATCGCCAATGCCCGCGCGGCAGACATCCGGCTCCGCCGTGCAACGCGGGGAGATGCCGATGCACTGGGCGTCGTGCACGTCGCGGCTTGGCGCGAGGCGTACACCGGGCTGGTGCCTGACGAAATCCTGGCGGGTCTCGATCCGCAGCAGCGGGCGGCGATGTGGCGCGAGGCGATGGCGCACGGTGCCGCGATCCACCTCGCGGAGCAGAACGGCGCCATCGTCGGCTTCGGCTCGGGTGGGGAGCAGCGTGAGCCGTCGCTGTCGTTCTCAGGTGAGATCCGCGCACTGTATGTGCTGAAACGGGCGCAGCGACGCGGCGTCGGCCGCATGCTTATGGCGGCCGTGGCGCAGGATCTGCTGGCGCAGGGCCACGTGTGCGCCTCTCTCTGGGTTATCGAGCGGAACGCGCCGGCCCGCCGCTTCTACGAAGCGCTTGGTGGCAAAGAAGTTGCCCGCCGTGAGCAGCAACGCGACGGGTTTGGTGCAATCGGCGTGGCCTATGGCTGGGAGGACTTGACGGTCCTGATCTGACCCGATCAGGTCTTCGTCTTGGCCTCTTCCAATTGCCGTCGCAGGTTCTCCACCTCGGCGCGCAGCAGAGCGATTTCCTGAGCCTGCCCCGGGTTCCGGTCGGGCGTCTGGCTGGTGTCTCCCGTCTCCGCCCCGCGGTAGAACGGGGTGAACAGACTGAGCGCCCGCTCCATCATCGCCACGTTCTGCCGCCCGACCTCCTCCATGTTGCCGAACGGGAACATGGTGCCGATCGAGCCCATCGTCTTCTGCATCGTCGCCCGCATCTGCTCCTGCTGCTGGGCGAATGCCCCCATCGCCTGCTCGAGGAAGCGAGGCACCAGGCTCTGCATCTGGTCGCCATAAAAGCCGATGAGCTGGCGCAGGAACGCGGTCGGAAGCAGGGCACGTCCCTTGCCTTCCTCCTCCACGATGATCTGGGTCAGTACTCCGCGCGTAATGTCCTCGCCGGTCTTGGCGTCGTACACCACGAAGTCGCGCCCCTGGCGCACCATGTCCGCCAGGTTGTCCAAGGTGATGTAGCTGGAGGTCTCCGTGTTGTACAGCCGCCGGTTCGCATATTTCTTCACCACCACTACCGGCGACGTGTCCCCGGTCTTTTGCTCGGGTGGGGCGTGGGCGGTCTCGGCCATGCATGCCTCGGTATTCAGGTTGGGGCTAGCATGAGGCTTATGCCGCACCTGCGAAAGCCCCTTTGCGCAATCTTCTCCGGGGCCAGGGGTCTGGCACGATGGCGCCGTCCTGCCGCCGCCCGGGAGGCACGGACAACGAGACCCTCGATCGTGCAAGATCGACATTAGCCTTCATTTCACGCAGATCCGAAAGGAGGAATTGGCGGCGATTGCTTGCTGGTGCTGAAGGGCTTCTACGCACAATACCGCGGTCCAAGCTTATCTTCGCTTACTGGACACCTTGGCCGAGAACCTCAAACGACGCACCCACCAGATCCACGCGAACTGGAGCCAACCGCACTGATAGAGCAGATTTCACCGATGATCGGGCCGGTCGTTACCAAGAAAGCGTAGTCAACGTAGTTCGCGGCAACAGTACGCTAAGCTCGCCTCACAATCAGTCTGTTATTGACAACGGCGCTCCACGGAGAGCAGCGTTGCTACTCCGGGTGACAAATAAAGCTGCACACCACTCGGCGCCCTGCGCCGCGCGAATAAGTCCATTCGGGGGGAAGCACGATGCTCAAGACGCACACAGAATGCTTGCGCTCGTCACCATTCCTGCAGCAGCGCCAGCGTTCGCCAAATCGGTGCGATCCGTCAGTAAGGTCGTGAAGAACCCCTGAGCAGCTGTTGCTGCTCGGGCTGACATTGCTGAAATCAAGACAAGGGGGAAATCATGGTCATGGCACGAACACGCCTGTTCTCTGCCACGTTGCTGGCGGCTGTCTCTCAATACGGGTTAAGTACCGCATCTGCGGCTCCGGCCGGTGATGCTGTTATCACCTGGAACGCAAACGCAGGCACGGCGGCCCTCAAGGCATGCATTGCTCCCGACGAGGATCCGTTCCACGAATCGCGTATGTACGCGATCATGCACATCGCCATCCATGATGCGTTGAACGCGATCGACCGGAAGTACCAACCCTACGCATTCGACAAGAAAGCGGAACCAGGAACGTCTGCGGATGCAGCGGTGGCGGCAGCGGCACGTGATACCCTGGACAAACTCATCACCCAACTGCCTCCTGAACTGGTCAAGAAGGAGTGCATCGATGGTGGGATCGCAAGCGTCGAAGCCGCTTACAGTGCTGCCCTCGCCGCCATACCCGACAGTCCAGCCAAGAAGCAGGGCATCGCTCTCGGGCAGGAATCAGCGGCAGCGATCCTCGCGAAGAGAGCCGACGATCACGCAGCAGATGGGCCGTTCCTGAACAAGAACTGTCCGACGCCGTCCGAACCTGGAAAATTTCAATGTGTCCCAAACTTCCCGTTCATCGTGTTCGAGAAATGGGAGAATGTCACGCCGTTCGTTCTTCGGGACACCGCGCAGTTTCGCCCTGGACCGCCCTATGCAGTGACCGACAAGAAGTTCGCGGATGACCTCAGCGAGGTGAAATCATTGGGCGGTGATGGCAAAACCACACCGAGCGCTCGCACGGATGATCAGACGCAGATCGCGTTGTTCTGGTGGGAAAGCTCGCCGCTGAAATGGAGCCGCATTGCGAGAACCGTCGCGGTCAACAAGGGACTGAGTCAATGGGAGAACGCGCGTCTGCTCGCCGTGCTCAATATGGCACTGACGGATGGCTACATCGCTATGGTTGCTTCCAAGAACTACTACAACTTCTGGCGTCCGGTCACCGCTATTCACATCAGCGGTGATGCGTCCTGGACACCATTGCTACCTACGCCGCCAGACCAGGACTATCCTTCAGGGCACTCCATCGAAGGGGGAGCCGGGGCTGAGGTACTGAAGCAATTCTTCGGGGATCAAGTCAGCTTTCAGGATTGCGGCGTAGCGCTGCCGGCCGGGAGTGCCTGCGGCGATCCCACGCCTGTGCTCCGCACATATACGTCGTTCTCCCAGGCGGCGGCCGAGAACGCGTATTCGCGCGTCCTTGTTGGGTTCCACTTCCGCAATGCGACCGAAGAAGGGAACGCGTACGGCCACAAAATCGGCGAGCGTGCCGCCTACACTCTCCTGCGGCCTGTGGAGTAGATTGTTGGCACTATCGATGCGTCGGAGGTCGTGATTGACCTCCGATGTCATTGAACGCGGGGGCGAGGAGACGGACGCCCCCGGTTCCTCATTCCCCCGCCAGCCGCGCCGGCATCAGCGGTGAGGCAAGCCGCATCAGGTTGGCGACATCGCTCGCGGTGTCGATCGCCAGCACCGCATCGGCAAGGCGCGCCGAGCGTTCGACGCCCAGCAGCGCGTCGGTCAGTCCGGTGAATTTCGCACGCAGCTCAGCCTCGGTGAGGAAGTTGCTCGGCTCGCCCTTCGGCACCACCACCTTCTGCGCAAAGCTCTGGCCGCGCGCGGTGACGGTCAGCTTGCCGGACATGTTGGCGGGGAACTCCGCCTCGATCTCCGGATCGAATGCGCAGGTCACCTTGGGCAGCAGGCTGCGCACTGTCGGGTCGCGCAACAGGCCATAGCTGTCCCAGCCCATTGCGCCGGTTGCGAGCGCGGCCGAGATGACGAACGGGCCGCTGAACTGGCCATCGACCACGTTCTGCGGATCGGCTTTCTTATCCGGCGGTTCGCCGATCAGCATCATGCCGGCGCGCGGCAGGCCGAGGGTGACGGCGGTGATTTCGGTGGGCTTGATGTCGTTGGCGGCGCGCAATGCGAGTGCCGCGTCGATGCCGGCATGGCCGTAGCGGCAGGACGGGTAAGGCTTCACCGCTGTCGCCATGAGTTCGAACACCGAGCCCAGGTCCTGCACGGCACGGGCAGGGTTCGGGTCCGGCGCGTACGCGCGCAGGAAGCCGTGGCGGCCTTCCAGTGCCTCGGCGGCACCCTTGAAGCCCTCGTGGACCAGCGTGGCGGCCATCAGCCCGTTGCACGCCGCCCAGCCGACCTGGAAGCGCTTGGTCCACGCGCCGTTGACCAGGAACTGTAGGCTGCCGGCACACTGGCTCAGCACGGTGCCCAACGCGCCCTCCACCTGCTCGGCATTCAGCCCGAACACGCGGGCGGCGGCCGCGGCGGCACCGAACGCGCCGCAGGTCGCAGTGGGATGGAAGCCGCGGTCGTAGTGCTCGCCGGCTGGCAGCGCCAGCGCGACGCGGCAGGTGACCTCGTAGCCGGCGACGATCGCTGCCAGCACATCGGCCCCCGACGCGCCGACCATCTCGCCCGCCGCCAGTGCGGCCGGGATCACCGGCGCGCCGGGATGCAGCGAGCCGGCAGCATGGGTATCGTCGAAGTCGAGCGAGTGCGCCAGCGCGCCGTTCAGGAATGCCGCGCCGGCGGGGGTGTAGCGGGCCGCATCGCCGAACACGCCGGAGTTGCCGGCCGCCATGCCCATGGCGCGGACGGCGGCGAGGAACGACGGCGTGCTCTCCGCGTCATGCCGCGCGCGGACGATGTTGCCGACCAGGTCGAGCACCAGGAAACGCGCGCGCTTCACCACCTCGGGCGGCAGCCGGTCGAGACGGATGTCGGCGGTGAACTGCGCGAGTTCGGTGGTGATGCCCATGGCAAGTGTGTCCCTCCGGTTTGCGCGCACTGTGGCAGCAAACCCGGAGCGGACATAGTCCGGTGCCGGCGAACCAGCTTTCGCCGGAGCACTGAATTTGTCTAGGATCAAACGGAACGCGGGGGGACATCGGCATGTTGCGCGCCGAGACGCGGTATGCCCGCAGCGGCGACGTGCATATCGCCTACCAGGTGGTGGGCGACGGCCCGTTCGACATCGTCTTCGTGCAGGGCTTTATCTCCAATCTCGAAGTGCACTGGGAGGATCCCGGCCTCAGCCATCTGTTCAACCGGCTGGGTTCGATCGCGCGGTTCATCGTATTCGACAAGCGCGGCTCCGGCCTGTCGGATCGCGTCACCGACATGCCGAACCTCGAGACCCGCATGGACGACGTGCGCGCCGTGATGGATGCGGCGGGCTCGCGGGAGGCGGCGCTGATCGGTGCCTCGGAGGGTGGGCCGATGTCCATCCTCTTCGCCGCGACCTATCCGCAGCGGACACGCGCGCTGATCCTTTACGGCGCCTATGCGCATTTCTACACGTGGGTGCTGTCGCCGGAGCAGGTCGAGCAGTTCGTCGCGTCGGCGGAGGAAAGCTGGGGAACCGGCTCAAGCCTGAAGAGCTTCGCCCCCAATATGGTTTCCAACGAAAGGTTCCGGAACTGGTGGGCCAGGTTCGAGCGGCTGGGAACCAGTCCGGCTGGCGCGATCTCGCTCGCCCGCATGAACGGCCAGATCGACGTGCGCGATGTGCTTTCGACGGTGCGCGTTCCGACGCTGGTGATCCATCGCGACCATGACCCACGGGTGAAGCTGGCCGCGGGGCGCTATCTCGCGGCACACATACCGGGCGCGAAATATGTGGAAATCCCCGGCACCGATCATCCGATCTGGGTCGGCGACACCGACCGCGTGGTCGACGAGATCGAGGAATTCCTGACCGGTGTCCGGCCGGTTCCCGAGCCCGATCGCGTGCTGGCGACCGTGCTGTCCGTCAATGTCGGCAATCGCGCTGGTGCGGCGCTGTCATGGCTCGATCGCATGGCGCGGTTCCGCGACATAGTCGGGACCATGCTGCGGCAATACCGCGGGCGCGAGATCGGCCGCCGGCCGGACGGCATGATCGCAGCGTTCGATGGGCCGGTGCGCGCGCTGCACTGCGGCCTCGCCCTGCGCGAGGCGGCAGAGCAGCTGGACATGGTCGTGCGCGCGGGCGTTCACACCGGCGAAGTGGAGATCGCGGGCGACGACATCGGCGGTGCCGCCGTCAACGCCGCTGCGGCGATCGCCGCGGTGGCACATGCGGGTGAGATACTGGCCTCGACCACCGTGCGCGACATCGTGCCTGGTTCCGGCATGCACTTTGCCGACGCGAGCGATCGTGTTCCCGCCGGAGAGGCCGATCTTCCACGGCTTCTTATCCTCGGCAGCGATTCCGCGACGGTCACCATGGCTCCCTCGCGGCGTGCGCCAGCCTCGGTGCAACTGAGCCGGCGCGAGCGCGAGATTCTCGCGGTTGTGGCGCGTGGCATGACCAATGCAGAAATCGCGGCGTCGCTCGAGCTGAGCGAGCACACCGTTAAGCGCCACGTCGCCAACATCCTGACCAAGCTCGATCTCGCCAATCGCTCGGCCGCCGCGGCGTTCGCCGTGCAGCACGGATTGGTTTGACATCATGCCAGCCCGAAGAACACGGCAAGCGCACGGGTGACTGTCAACATCGTGGCGTCATCGGCGTGGCCGATCGCTCGACTTACCTTGTCCCGGCGGATCGTCGATGGTCGATGCACCACGATCTGCGACGCCACGAGCAGCCCATTCGCCCGGGATGGCGCGATGTCCACACGGGTGATCGCCGGCTCGTCGAGCCGGCTACTAACGAGCGGCAGGACCGTGACCGTCGGAAGCTGGTCGAACAGATCGGATTGGATGACCAACGCCGGGCGCGGCTTGCCGAGATCGCCCTGCATGGCGACGACGACGAGATCGCCGCGCCGCATCTAGCCGAGGCCATCCCAGGCATCGGCCGTGGCGGCTTCCCAAAATGCCGTCTCCTCGCGCCCTTCGGGAGTGTCCTCGGCCGCGGCGATCATTCGGCACTGCCGGCGCACCTTCTCGGCGAAGCCGGGCGCACGGGTATCCGGCAACCAGACCTGGACAGGCCGCAAGCCGGCTGCCCGGAGCCTGTCACGAGTTTGCCGAACGCGTTCGGTGGTCGGTTTCGGCATCCGGCCCTCCATTCACTGCGTTACATGTAGCGCTTCGTGGGCGTGACCGCTATTGTTTCCGCTGTGCCGTTCGCCGGCGTGCGATGATCCGAAGGAGCCATGCATCGCTGGCTCGTTCGGGCGAAGCGCCATTGCTGCTGCCGCGCCATCATCACCAGCATCGGAGGCGATGTTGGGGATCATGCGATGCAGGCAGAGGTCGATCAGGAACGGCTGAACAGTTTCCTCGGGCGCATGCTCGGCGACATGGGGGCCACGCTGAGCGCGGCCCTCGTCATCGTCGGGGACAGGCTGGGGCTGTACAAGGCACTCGCCGAGGCCGGCCCGATGACGGCCGCGGCGCTCGCCGGCCGCACTGGCACGTCTGAGCCGCATGTCCGCGAATGGCTCGCGGCTCAGGCGGCATCCGATTACGTCGCGTATGACGCCGACACCAATACGTTCCGCCTCGAGCCGGAACAGGCGATAGTTTTCGCCCAGGAGGGCAGTCCGGCGTTTCTGGCAGGCTTCTTCGAGATTGCCGAGGCGGCGTTCCGGGCAACGTCGCGCGTCGAGCAGGCGTTCCGCACCGGACGTGGTATCGGCTGGCATGAGCACCATCGCTGCCTGTTCCGTGGCACCGAACGGTTCTTCCGGACCAGCTATCGTCACCACCTTGTCTCCGAATGGCTGCCGGCGCTCGACGGCGTGGCGGCGAAGCTTGAGCGCGGTGCGACGGTGGCCGACGTTGGCTGCGGACACGGAGCCTCCACGATCTTGATGGCGCAGGCGTTTCCCGCGTCTCGCTTCTACGGGTTCGACTATCACCTGCCGTCGATCGAGGCGGCACGCGAGGCAGCCGAAGCCGCTGACGTCGCCGATCGCATCATCTTCGAGGTTGCCTCGGCGAAGGACTTTCCCGGGCGCGATTACGATCTGGTCGCCTGCTTCGATTGCCTGCACGACATGGGCGACCCGGTTGGCGCGGCGCAGCATGTGCATGCCGCGCTGGCCGGAGACGGCACGTGGCTTGTCGTGGAGCCGTTCGCGCACGACCGGCTCGCGGACAACCTCAATCCCGTCGGCCGCATCTACTACGCTGCGTCAACCATGATCTGCACTCCGGCGTCGCTGTCGCAGGAGGTCGGGCTGGCACTCGGCGCGCAGGCCGGGGAACTGCGGCTGCGCGAAGTGATCACCAGTGGCGGCTTCACCCGTTTCCGCCGCGCGACCGAGACGCCGTTCAACCTGGTGCTGGAGGCTCGTCCGTGACTGAAACACTGCAATGGAAGGAGACGATGAAGATGGCAACACTCACAGTCCCGGCGCTGCGCCGGGCGATCGAAACTCGCGATGGCGAGACGCTGGCCGCGTTCTATGCCGATGATGCCGTGCTGCGGATCGTGGACCAGGAGAATGGGCCGAGCAGCCCAACCGAGATCAAGGGCCGCGATGCCATCGCCGCCTACTATGCCGACGTGTGCGGGCGCACCATGACGCATCGTGTCGACACCGCCGTCGCCGAAGGTGATCGTCTCGCGTTCACCCAGACCTGCACATACCCCGACGGCAAACGCGTCTACTGCGCCGCGACGCTGGAGTTGGTCGGCGGTAGGATCGCGCGGCAGACGGCGATCCAGGCGTGGGATGCGTGATCCAGGCAGATAGGGGAGAAACGGTGATGGCGACAATCAATGTTGTAAGGTTTCGCGTGAAGCAGGGGCAGGATGAGGCGTTCCTGGACGCTCATCGCGGTGGCAAGGCCAACTGGCCGGGGCTTGCCCGTGGCGTGATGATCAGGACAGGCGAGCGAAGCTACTGTCTGGTCGGGGAATGGGCGGACACCGATGCACTGGTGAGTGCGCGCACCAGAATGATCGCGACGCTCGACAGCTTCCGTGACACGCTGGAGGAACTCGGCAACGGGATGGGCGTGACGGATGCGGTTTCCGGCCCGGTGGTGCTCGATCTGAAGGCCTGACGTCCAACTTGGCGTCTTCGGCGGAACCGGCGCACAATTCGCCGTCCGCCGGAAACGCCCGAAAAAATGCTGCCTGATCGCCGCTTTGCCCGCCGTTTGTTGCTACCCGCCCCGAATCGGACCTGAGGTACGATGTCGGGCACCGCACAGAAGGTTCCCCACCGCACGCTCATCACGCTCTGCGTGATGATGGGCAACCTGATGCAGTCGCTGGACGCCTCGATCGCCAACGTGTCGCTGCCGTATATGCAGGGCACGCTCTCCACCAGCGCCGACGAGATCACCTGGGTGCTGACCTCGTATGTGATCGCCGCCGCGATCATGACAGCGCCGGTCGGCTGGATGGCGGTGCGGTTCGGACGGAAGAACCTGCACGTCGCCTGCATGACCGGGTTCGTGATCGCCTCGATGGCGTGCGGAATGGCCGACACGCTGGAGCAGATGGTGGTGTTCCGCTTCCTGCAGGGGATGTGCGGTGCGGCGCTGGTGCCGTTGAGTCAGGCGACGATGCTCGACATCTATCCATTCGAGCGGCGCGCGCAGGCAATGGCGATCTTCGGCATGGGCGTGATGGTGGGTCCGATCACCGGTCCGACTCTCGGCGGCTATCTGACCGAAATGTACAACTGGCGGTACGTGTTCTACGTCAACCTGCCATTCGGTGTGCTGGCGGTGACCGGGCTGCTCATCTTCCTGCCGAAGGCGGCGCCGCGGTCAGAGCTGAGGTTCGACTGGACCGGCTTCGCGGTGCTGGCGATCGGCGTGGCCGCGTTGCAGCTGATGCTCGATCGCGGCCAGAAGGAGGACTGGTTCTCCTCCCGCGAGATCGTCATCGAGGCGGTGCTCACGGGTCTCGGCCTGTATTTGTTTGTCGTGCACATGTTCACCGCGAAGCGGCCGTTCCTGCCACCGGGGCTGTTCAAGGACCGCAATTTCGTCTGCGGCGTGTCGATGGTGTTCTGTACGGCGACTGTCATGCTGGCGAGTTCCGCGCTGATGGCGCCTTACCTGGAGAGCCTGGCGGGCTATCCGGTGGCGACCGCCGGCCTGTCGATGGCGCCGCGCGGCGTCGGCACGATGATCGGCATGCAGGTGGCGAGCCGGCTCGCCAATCTGGTGGACCATCGCAAACTGATGGCGGCGGGGCTGCTGACGCTGGGCTTCGCGCTGCACTCGATGAGCGACTGGACGCCGGATGTGTCGCAGAACCAGATGATCCTGACGTTCATGATGCAGGGCTTTGCCATCGGCTTCGTGTTCAACCCGATGACGGTGATGGCGTTCACCACCTTGCCGCCGGCGCTGCGCGGCTATGCCACCTCGTTGCAGTCGCTGTGCCGCAACCTCGGGCAGGCGGTTGGCGTGTCGGTGACGTCGCTGATGCTGGTGCGGAGCGAGCAGACCTCGCATGCTGACATCGCCGGAGGGATCACGCCCTTCGATCGGGTGCTGCAGGGGAACGACAGCGTGTCGCACATGCTGGATCCGGCAACGCGGCATGGTGCGGCGATGCTGGATCAGATGATCAACCACCAAGCGCAGATCATCGCCTTCAACAACGACTTCCGCATGATGACGTTCGTGGTGGTGCCGCCGTTGCTGTTGCTGCTGTTGATGCGCAAGCATGAACGTAGGCCGGTAGCGGCGAGTGCGCCGGCGGCGGGGGATTGAAGGCGGCCGCCCTTTGCCGGTCCGGACGTTAGGCCGACGGTGCAGGGAATGTGCTGCTGGGGTAATGTTGGACGCGTGGCCGGCGGCCGGAGAGGGGAAACAACGATGAGGCGATGGTGCATGCTGGCCGGGGCGTCGGTCCTCGGCTGTGCTATGATGGTTGCCAGCCTGGGCATGGCGGAGGCACAGACCAAGCCGGAAGGCGAGATGCGCTGGGCACTTTATGTCACCCTGGCGCCGGCCTGGCTCGACCCGGGCGAGTCCGTCGTCGGTGTCCTCACGCCGTTCTGGGTGCTGTACGCACTGCACGACGCACTGGTGAAGCCGATGCCCGGTCAGCGCTACGCCGCAAGCCTCGCTGAGTCCTGGACGGCGAGCGAGGATCAACGCGTCTACAGCTTCACGCTGCGTCCAGGTTTGAAATTCCACAACGGCGATCCGTTCACCGCCGAGGACGTGAAGTTCAGCTTCATGCGGGCGAAGGGGGCGCTGCTGCACCAGAAGGTGAAGGAGGTCGTGGTCGTCGACCCAACTCATGTGGAGTTCGTGCTGCACGAGCCCTGGCCGGACTTCATGACATTCTACGGCACGTTCGCCAGCGGTGCTGGCTGGATCGTGCCGAAGAGCTATGTGGAGAAGGTCGGTGGCGACGAATTCAAGCGGCACCCGGTGGGCCTTGGTCCGTACAAGTTCGTCAGCAACAAGCCGGGCATCGAACTGGTGATGGAGGCGTTCGAGGGCTATTGGCGCAAGGTCCCTTCTGTGAAGCGCCTTGTGTTCAAGAGTATCCCGGAGTCGACCACGCGGTTGGCAATGCTGAAGCGCGATGAGGTCGATGTCGCGTATCTGCTGGATGGATCGCTGGCCGAAGAGGTGAAGCGCGATCCGAAGTTGAAGCTCGCGTTCTCTGGCGGAATCGGGACTTTCTATCTCGATTTTTTCGACATGTGGGACCCGAAGTCGCCGTGGGCTGACCAGCGCGTGCGGCGTGCCGCGAGTCTCGCGATCGATCGGGCCGCCATCAGCGAGGCGGAGACGCTGGGCGCCTCGCCGCCAACCGGCAACGTGGTGCCGAAGGCCTTCGAGTATGCACTGCCGATGGATCCCGATCCATATGATCCGGCACAGGCGAAGAAGCTGCTGGCCGAGGCGGGTTATCCAAACGGATTTGACGCTGGGGATCTGTATCCGTGGCCGCCTTACTTCTCCACTGGTGAGGCGATCATCGGCTATCTGGGCGCGATTGGCATCAGGTCTCGGCTGCGCACGATGGAGCGTGCCGCATTCTATGCGGCACTTGGCACGAAGAAGCTGAAGGGGCTGTGCATGTGCGTGAACGCGGTTTACGGCAACGCGTCCTCACGCCTGTCGGAGACCGTGCCGAGCGACGGGGCGTTCGCGTATGGCGGATACCCGGACGTGGACGACTTGTACAAGCGCCAGGCGCTCGAGACGGATGCGGGGAAGCGCGAGGCGATGCTGCAACAGATCCAGCGGACACTGCACGAACGGACACGGTTCGCGCCGATCTACGACTACATATGGGCGAGCGGCGTCGGACCGCGCGTGGAGGACGCCGCGCTCATGAAGATCGATCCGTATCCGTGGTCGGCACCACTGGAAGAGGTGCGGCTAAGACGGCCGTGATGGGAGCGTCGCGTCGAACTCCTTCCCGGACAGGAGGTCAAGCGGTTCGCTGAATATCGGTCACGGCACGGGCTGTCGGGCACGAACGTGTTGCAGACGAAGGTGCCGTAGTGTTGATGGCCGAACGCTGGCGCGCCGTTGCGGAATTCAGAAAAAGTGCATTGATCTGAGCGATTGGGTCAGTCGCAGCATAGCGTCGCGGTGTTCCCTGAGGCGGTCCGCGCCGGAAGATTTCACCATTGACCAGTACCATCCGAATGTCGAAGGCGCAGACTTGGCGGCAATTGCGATGCGGTGGTCCCGCATAAGCTCGGTCGGCACTGTTTGCCTCCCTTGGTATGGAATCGCCAATTGTACTCCTCGTGTCGATGCTGGCATCGTCCATGCTTACACGACTGGGCGGCTTGACCGCAGACGACACCGCGAATCACGGCACTTTGAACCGCTGTCGCTCATGCTGCCCTACTGCTGCCCTCTGGAGGCGCGAGAAGTCCCACAATCGCTCATTGCGCGCCTGCTGTCGGAGACCCGAATGTTCGAGCCCCCGCCCTTACCCTGCGTTCGTCTCGAGGACTATGCCTTCATCAGCAACTGTATCACGGCTGCGCTGGTAAGTCGCGACGGTTCGATTGATTGGCTGTGCTGGCCACGCTTCGATTCCAGCGCCTGCTTCGCCGCGCTGCTCGGGAACCGCGAGCACGGGCGTTGGCGTCTCGCGCCCAAGGAACCGGCGCGGGTCTCGCGCAAATACCGCGACGGGACGCTGATCCTAATCACACGTTTCGACACCGCGGGAGGATCAGTCGAGCTGACCGATTTCATGCCGTTCGGCACGACGACCTCCCATATCGTGCGACTGGTACGCGGTATCTCCGGCAGCGTGTCGCTGAGCAGCGAAATGGCGCTGCGCTTCGAATACGGATCGGCCGTGCCATGGGTCGAAGCATTGGACGACGGCACCATTCGGGCAATTTGCGGCCCCGAGATGGTACTGCTGCGCTCTCCTATCGCGCATCGCGGCGAAGACCACACCACGGTCGCCGAATTCACCGTGTCCGCAGGCGATTGCGTCCCCCTCATGCTGAGCTACTGCCCGTCGCACCAAGCGCCTGGTCCATGGCTGGACGCCGAAAAGGAGTTACAGGAAACCGAGGCGGCCTGGCGTGCCTGGTCGGATCGGTGTGCGCCGGCCGGCCGGCTTACCGAGGTGGTAAAGCAATCGCTGCTGGTGCTGAAGGGCCTGACCTACGCACCTACGGGCGGCATCGTGGCCGCCCCAACCACCTCCCTGCCGGAACAGCACGGCGGCGTGCGCAACTGGGACTATCGCTACTGCTGGCTGCGCGACGCGACCTTCACACTGCTCGCACTCGGCGGTGCCGGCTATGCCGATGAGGCACGCGCCTGGCGTGATTGGCTGATGCGTGCGGTCGCGGGCAGCCCGGAGCAGATGCAGATCATGTACGGGATCGCCGGCGAACGGCGCCTGCCTGAGTGGGAAGCGACATGGTTGCCGGGCTTCGACGCGGCAAGCCCGGTGCGGATCGGCAATGCCGCTGCGTCGCAGCTCCAGCTCGATGTCTTTGGCGAAGTGGCCGACGCGATGTTCCAGGCGCGCCTCCAAGGCATGCCAACCAACGCACGTTCACGCGCGATCGGCGCCGCACTGCTGGAGTACCTGGAGAGCAACTGGAACCAACCGGATGAAGGCATCTGGGAAGTGCGTGGGCCCCGTCAGCATTTCACTCACTCCAAGGTCATGGCGTGGGTGGCGTTCGACCGAGCTGTCAAGGCGGTACAGCAGCTTGGCGTCGAGGGGCCGGTGGAACGCTGGATCGCGCTGCGCGATCGCATCCACGACGAAGTCTGTCGCAATGCGTTCGATCCGGCGCTGAACAGCTTCGTGCAGGCCTATGGATCGAAGACATTGGATGCAAGCCTACTGCTCATGCCGTTGGTCGGTTTTCTGCCGGTCGATGACCCTTGCGTAGCCGGCACGCTTGCCGCGATCGAGCGGCGTCTGGTGTTCGACGATCTGGTGTTCCGCTACGACACGGGCCAGACGGAAGACGGGCTGCCGCCTGGCGAGGGAGCCTTCATCGCCTGCAGCCTATGGTATGCCGACAATCTCATCCTCGCGGGTCGAAGAACGGATGCGCGTGCGATGTTCGAGCGGGTTCTCGCGCTTCGGAATGACGTTGGGCTGTTGGCTGAGGAATACGATCCTCGAGCAAAGCGGCAGATGGGAAATTACCCACAGGCGTTCAGCCATGTCGCGCTGGTCAATACAGCGCTGAACCTGACCCGGAGTGAAGGACCAGCGGAGGAGCGCGCCGGCGAGAGCGACGCGACTGGTTCGGCATCGTCGCTCCATTGAGGATCGGCGACGCGTGCGACGCTACGCCGCTCGATCACGTCTCGGCGGTCGGCTCGGCATCGCGCAGGACATCGAGCGGCACCAGCCGCCCATCCCGCTCGAAGTGCCAGAAGGTCCAGCCGTTGCAGGCCGGCGCGTTCTGCACTGCCGCCCCGACCTTGTGGATCGATCCCCGAACCGCTCCGGCCACCACCGATCCATCGGCGGTGACGATGGCGCTGACCCGGCGCATGCGGTCGAACAACTTGGTTCCCGGCGGCAGCAGCCCGCGCTCCACCAGGCTGCCGAACGGAACCCGCGGTGCGTCGCGCTTCGATAGTGCGCCCGACAATCCCGCCTCCGGTGCGGGCTTCGTCGCGCGAACTCTGCCAATCGCGGCCTCAACGTAGGCCGGATGCCGTTCTATGCCGATGAACCGCCGATGCAGCCGCTTCGCTACCACCGCTGTGGTGCCGGTGCCGAGGAACGGATCGAGCACGATGTCGCCGGGTGAGGTGCTGGCCAGGAGGACGCGGTGCAGCAACGCCTCGGGCTTCTGTGTCGGGTGCAGCTTCAGCCCATGCTGGTTGCGCAGCCTCTCGGCTCCGGTGCACAGCGGCAGGAACCAGTCGCTGCGCATCTGGATGTCGTCGTTCAGCGCCTTCATCGCTGCGTAATTGAATCGGTGGCGCGAATCCCGGCCCCGCGCCGCCCAGATCAGCGTCTCGTGCGCGTTGGTGAACCGCCGTCCGCGGAAATTCGGCATCGGGTTCGCCTTGCGCCAGATCACGTCGTTGAGCACCCAGAACCCCAGATCCTGCAGCGCTGCGCCAATGCGGAAGATGTTGTGATAGGCACCGATCACCCACAGCGTGCCGTCCTTGCGCAACAGCCGGCGGCACTCGGCGAGCCATTCCCGGGTGAACGCGTCATAGGTGGCGAAGTCGGTGAA
Organism: uncultured Alphaproteobacteria bacterium; assembly: GCA_963791495.1. Lineage (GTDB taxonomy): Bacteria > Pseudomonadota > Alphaproteobacteria > Acetobacterales > Acetobacteraceae > JAMXLO01. Next base: position 15,906 of record CAWBST010000028.1, on the reverse strand, counting down.
CCGATCCCATTCCTCGTCCACTCCGTCGACGAGGCTGTCGTCCGGCCGGCGCAGTTCGCCGCGGAGCTGAAGGTTGTAGGGCGGGTCGGCGAACACACAATGCACCGAGGCCGGCGGCAGCATGCGCATCAATTGGATGCAGTCGCCCAGCATGACCTGATCGAGCGGCAGTTCGCGGACGACTTCCACGGTGCTCCCGTGTGACGGGGTTGCGGCGGGGTGCCTCGGCTCGTGACCGCGGGCGATTTGCATCGTGGCGGGGTGTCCGATGCCGCGTCAATCGGCCAGATGCGCCGTGGCGTGAGACTTCAGTCCAGCTCCAGAGCAAGCTGGCTCACCGTGCCAAAGCTCGGCCTGTGGTGACGGGTCGGCCCCAGTCGGCGGAGTGCCGTCACGTGGAATTCGGTGGCATAGCCGGCATTGCTGCCCCAGCCATAGTCCGGGAAGCGCAGCGCGAGACGCGCCATCGCCCGATCGCGTAGTACCTTGGCGACAATCGAGGCCGCAGCGATCGACAACGATCGGCCATCACCGCCGATAACGCATCGCACGGCGCAGGATAGCGGCGGTGGCTGGTTGCCATCGACCAGGACGAGATCGGGCGGCGAGGGGAGACGGGCGACCGCGCGGCACATCGCCAGCAATGCGGCGCGCAGGATGTTCAAGCGCTCTATTTCCGCCACCGAGGCGGCCCCCACGGCGATTTCGGCGCGGCCGGACTCACGCAGCGCCTGGAATGCAACAAGCCGCTGCTCTGCTGTCAGCCTCTTTGAATCATCAAGAAGAGCCGCGAGCCGGCGCGGCACGCCGGTCGGGAAGATGACCGCGGCCGCTACAACCGGACCAGCGAGGGGCCCGCGTCCCACCTCGTCGACCCCGGCGACCCGTCCCCCGGCACGCTTCTCCAGCAGAAAGTTCGGCACACGCCGTGGTTAGCAAGCGCAGGGGAGTCGCGCCAATCGCTACTCGGGATTAGCCAGCTGTGTCGTCAGATGACTGACCAGGCTGCGGACCTTTGGCGAACTGGCGCGATACGCCGGACTGACCGCATGCAATGTGCTTCCTGTCGGCTTGTGGCCCTGCAGAAGCCGAACCAGCCGTCCATTGGCGAAATCACTTTCCACGAGATACTCCGCGCAAAGCAGAACTCCTGCGCCAGCGCGCGCTGCATCGCATCGCAGCATGGCGTTGTTCACCTGTAGCCTGCCGTAGATCGGCACCTCGGTCTGTCCGTCCGGGCCATCGAACCGCCAGCTCGAACCGATGTGGTCGCCACCGGTGATGCAGTGGTGGGCTCCAAGATCCGCGGGTGTGGTGGGCACACCGTGCCGGGCGAGATAGGAGGGCGCAGCGCAGAGTGCATAATCGAGCGGCATCAGTGGCCATGCGACGAGGCCGGCGCCGGTGGTCGGACTGGTGCGGATCGCGAGATCGTAGCCTTCCTCGATCAGATCGACCGAGCGATCCGACAGCTCGACATTGAGCGACAGCTCAGGATGCAGGTGCAGGAAATCGACGACGAGGGGTCCGAGCCGCGAGCTGCCGAATACAACCGGCGCCGTGATGCGCATGCTGCCGCGCACCGGCGCTTCCGGCTTGGCTGCGGCACGCGCCGCGTCCATCTCCTCAAGAATCCGTGAGCACTGAACGAAGAAGCTCTCGCCGACGTCGGTCAGAGCAACCCGCCGCGTGGTACGGTGCAGCAGACGAACGCCCAGCCAGTCCTCGAGCGTCTGAACATGCTTGCTGGCAGTCGCCTGGGAGATTCCGAGTTCGCGCGCAGCTCCGGAGAAGCTGCGTGTGCTCGCCACCTTGGCAAATACGGTCATGCTCGTCAGGCGGTCCACGGTTTACCATCCACCGGGGATCGTCTCCCCGTCCCATCGGCGAGCGATTCGATCATTCGTATACCTAACAAATAGTTCAAAACGCCGTGGAAAAAGCTATTATTCCTTCTGTGCCGCGATTGCCGCAGCAGGACCACCGCTGCCACAAATCCGGCAATCTTGCCGTAACGGAACAATCGGCGGTCTCGCTATCCGATGGGCGGCGCGTGGTCTCGCGCCAGACATTGCGCCGCGAGGATCGGGAGACCCGGTGCTTACCGTAAGATTAGCGTCAGCCACGCAACCGCAAAGCCGGCCCACCAAGCACGTCTGCGAGAATGACGCTGCGAGGCTCGCCCGGATCCCGTACTCGATCACCGGGCGCTGCGAGCATCGCCCGCGGGAACGTCCCGAGCTCTCACCAACGAGTTCCAAGGAAGTTGACAGCTTCCTCTCAGATCCGTCGCAGAACAGCCGGCTGCTCGGCCAATCCCGACGGATGCTTGACGCACTCCGGCAAGGGCTCGGCCCAGCGCCATGCCGGCGCGGCGAAGAGGTGGTGCATTGCGTCGATGTCGCAGTGGAACGGCGGCCCGCTCGGCCGGTCGCTCTGCATGAAGAGGATGAACAGCGATCCGTCCGGCCGCAGCCAACGGTGCAGGCGCCTCGCATAGTTGGGCCACAACCCCGGCGGCAGCGCACAGAGACAGGCCTGGTCATAGATGGCATCGAATGGCGCGTCTGGATCCCACCCGAATAGGTCCGCCCTTTCAGCTCGCGCCGGAAGCTTCAGCCGCTCGAAGTGTGCTCGCTGCGCCGCGGTAGCGCTTGGCGCGGCGTCCACCACTGTGACGTCGAAGCCTGCCTCGGCGAGCGCCAATGGTTCCAGACTGCGGCCGCCGCCGGGGATCAGGATCCGGCACGGCGCCAGCAGGCCCGCGTCGCGCCAGGCGAGGAAAGCGGGATTCAGGCTGTGCCGTTCCCAGCCGGTCGCGCCGTCCCGATAGCGGCTCTCCCAATCGATTACCTGGCTCTCGCTCATGACACCATGTCGGGGAGCCGCATCCAGGTGGGCGGATGCGGCGTCAGCGTCGCGCCGTCGCAGGTCAGTGTGTCGCGCAGCGCTTCGATCCGCAGCAGCGCCAGCCCCGACTGATCCAGCCCGGATCGCATCGTCCCGACCTCCGCGCCGTCCCGCAGCACAGGGGAGCCGGGGGCGGGCAATGCTCCGCTCACCTCCACCGGAACCAGCCGCCGTTTGACGAGGCCGCGATACTTGGTGCGCGCCGTAAGCTCCTGCCCCATGTAGCAGCCCTTGGTCCAGGAGATGCCATTCAGCTCATCGAAACCTGCCTCCAACAGCACGGTCTTCTCCGCCTCCAGATCGCGTGACCCGTCAGGCAGGCCAAGTGCCAACCTGTGGCGATCCCAATCCACCTCGAGTGCCGTTGTCGGCAGCGGCGTCGCGGACAGCAGACGCAAGCCCGCCTCCGGCAGGCGCGGATCCGGTGCGGAAATAGCGTGCTCTGTCAGCGCGCCACCCCAGGCAGCGTAGACACAAAGCTCTTCGGCGAGCCGAAGCGTCGCCTTGGATCGCAGGCGGAAGCGCGACAGGCGTTGCATCAGCATGGCAACCTGGCCACGCTCACAATCCAGCAGCAGCCGTTCCGCGTCTGCGAGGATGAAAAAGTCAGCCAGCCACTTGCCTTGCGGCGTCAGCAACGCCGCCCAGACCGCATGGCCAGGACGCGCCTGCGTGACGTCGTTCGACACCAAGCCTTGCAGGAAGGTGATGCGATCCTCCCCGCCGAGTTCGATCACGCCCCGATCGGGCAACGGCGCCAGTCGAGTCATGCAGGAAGAGTGGGCCTTGGATCAGCTTGCCGCAAGAAGCCCGGCGGGCCGCCGACATGGGTGCAGCACTGGCGCTTCTGCCGACAAGGCCGCTAGAACGCCAGCCCGACATGAGCGACACTCCCTTGCCAAGATCGTGCGCACGACCGGCGTCGAACGCGGAGTTGCTGCTGGTCTATCGCGACCGACTCGGGGTTCCGTCCGAAATCCAATTCCTCCGGCGCCAATATGTCGCCTTCACCCGGCTGTCGCCTGTCTGGGTTGGTCGACATGTCATGAAGGACGCCCCGCTGCTGGGCGGCAAGGTGCTGCGATTGGGCGGCGGCGGCCAGCCAACCGGTTGGCTGGAGCGGTTACTGTTCCGCCAGGCAGGGCGCGTGCCGCACCTGGATATCGGTCCCACCGCCAACGTGCTGCACGCGCAGTTTGCGCGAGGCGGTGCGCTCGCATTGCCGCTCGCTCAGTCGCTTGGCAAGCGCCTCGTCGTGACGCTGCACGGCGGTGACATGAGCAAGACGAGGAACTGGCATGGAACACTGCAGTCGCGGCGGTGGCCCGCAGTGGTAGCCGCCGCGGCACGCTTCGTATGCGTTTCGGCCGCGGTGGCCGACATGGCGCTGGCGCACGGTGTCCCACAAACCAAGATTGTGGTGCTGCCGATCGGCGTGGAGCCACCGGATAGGCCACCCGCGCCGCCCGCCGGCCCACCGTACCACCTGTTCGTGGGCCGCTTCGTGCCCAAGAAGGGCATTGAGGTTCTGGCCGACGCTGTTCGCGGCATTCGCGCCGCGGGGAAGTCGATCCGCGTCGTATGCATCGGCGATGGACCCCTGCGGCCGATCCTGGAGGCGGCTGCGCGCGATACGGGCAGCATCGAATTGACCGGCTGGCTGCCGCCCGAAGCGGTTGCGCGGCGCATGGCCGACGCCTGGTCACTGTTGGTCCCGAGCGTCATCGCGCCCGGTGGGGATGCCGAAGGTCTGCCGAGTGTAATTGCTGAGGCCATGGCGCAGGCCTGCCCGGTGATCGGCTCCGGTGAGGGAGGTATCGCCGAGGTCATAGAACACGGTCGAACCGGCCTGCTGGTAACTCCCGGCGATGCCGTCGCGCTGGCCGGTGCTATGCAGCAACTGGCGTCGCAGCCGGAATTTCGGCATGCCCTTGGGCTGGCAGCTTTCGCATTCGCGTCCGAGCACCTGAACGCATGTGTTCAGTCGGCCGGTCTGGAGAACCTGTTGTTGAGTGAGGCCTAGCATGTGGAGAGCGGTGCACTGTAGCTGCGGAACCTATGCGCGGTTCTCGCCAGGATGGGATCGGTTCGATTGTTGGCGTTTTTGTGTCAGGACGACGGTTCCTGACATGGTGATATCATGCCCAGGTGACTTGGTGAACCGGCAGTGCCGGGCGGCGCGTACCCAGCTTCCTGATACCTGGATAATCCCTTATAACCTTGCTAAGAGGATTCCGCGCTCGCAAGCAAGGGGACTTCCGCGGCTTTCAAGCCCAAACCTCCACCCAAAGGTCCGGTGGCAGAGTGGTGATGCAGCGGACTGCAAATCCGCGAATGTGGGTTCGATTCCCGCCCGGACCTTCCTGCTTTCAGCAACTTATCTCATCTTCCTTATGTTCACGTCCAAGGACCTGATGTTCACAGTCTGGACCTAGGAGTTTGCTGAACGCGCCACGAGGGCTTGGAGTCACCCCCATCTGCGTCTACCTGTGCTGCACCAACGGAGCCGCCGAAATGACTGTTGAACGGCTAACGCAGAACATGCGCGACATCCTGTCCTGGCTGGCTGACGGCGCATCGTGCGAACAAAGCGATCTCCATGGCGAGGTCGGTCGCGCGCATGGTGTCGGCAGCACCCTGGCGGCGATGGAGAAACGGACGCTGGTCGGTTCCCACAACGCGTGCAGCGTGGCGTATTCGATTGGCGACGTGAATGGCGCAAGCTCGGTATCGACATTGAACGGGCAGAGCATCGGCGCGATGCAGGCGATCCGTGCGTGGTCTTCAAGGTGCGCGATCGCGGCGCAGCAGTCTGCCATCGCATGCGAGATGTGGGAGCGCACCGCTCGCCACTAGGCCGCGCATCAGTCACGAGAATGGACGCACATCTCCGCCTAACCGTACACTAAAGGAGTCCGACATGACCGACGACAGCGACGATGCCGACGGCATCGCCGGTAAAATGATCACGCCCACACTCGATCAACGTGCGACTGCCCTGCACAATATGCTGCGGCTCGTGAACGACACGCTGGATAATTTGCGGTCGGAGGGTTTCGCGGTGCAGCCGTTCCTGGTGCCCCGTGGCGATCGCAATGTGCCAGCGTTCGGCGCGCAACTTCAGCCGTACCCGGCAAGTCGGTAGGTCAACGGTGACCGACGAAAGATGGTGCGGCATGCCAATACCGATCACCGATGCGGATCGCGAGGTGCTGCACCAGTATCACCTCGCTCGTGAACACGAGGCGATCAATGCTGCTAACAATGAGATTGACGACGATGGCCAGCATGTCGGTGGGACACGCGATGAAGGCTGATCGAAAGGGCTGCAACCGACGCGCAAACCCCAAGCGCAAGGAGGCAGCGTGAAACCGGTGATACTGATAGGTTGGGACGAATTGGCCGACAGCGCGCGCGCAGTAGCGCCCGTCATGGCGACGTGCCTGGAAACCGTCGCAGCGGCGATACGCTTGGGTGAAGCCAGCGGCACGGTCTGCACCCCGGACGGGCAGCGACTCTGCCCGTGGGTTGTAGAAACCGAAGTCAGTTTCGACGTCATACGGCAAGCGCTTGGTATGGAACAGTAACGACATTGACGAGATGGTCGCGCTGGCCGACAGAATGTCGGGCAGTTTCGTCGGGGGTGAACACGTGAGCACGCGCAGGATGTAGTGGCGATTGACGGACATCTAGGTTGGCGTTGGACAAACCGTACCGCATCCGTCGCCAAGCGCGAGAATTGCTCAGGTCCACCACAAGGTAACCATGCGGCTGGCGAGCCGGTGGCGATCCACGGCGGCGTCACGGGGCCGGTGATTCCAGCGTATTGTGCCACCTCGATCGCAGGCTGTTCATGGTGACCGGCTGCGACAACAAGTCCAAGAACTGTGAGGAAGTCGCCGTGACAAATGGCGAGAGGCGGTCGTTCACCCCGCTAGACGCAATGGTCTGCGTCGTGCGCGAATACGCCCAGCACGGCATCGCCGTGCGCTACGAGGACATCGTGGATGATACGCGCATTCAAGGTTTGGCGCAGTCGCGATCATCCGTGATCAACTGCCTATGTAGGCGATCATGCGCGATGGCAAACGTTGTGCGGCGAAATGCGACTGTGGTATAAATAAGAGGTACGTAACGGCATATTCCGCCGTTTCGTCCATGAGGGAACGACCCATTTGAGCACGACACAAGAGATCAGCCCGCCGCGATTGCGTAACCGACACGCAGCGGCGACATACTGCGGTCTGGCCGACCGCTACTTCTGGAATCAGGTCAGGGACGGCCGTGGCCCGACCTTCATCAAGCCAAGCGCACGCACGGTCTTGTTCCGCGAAGCCGACCTCGATCAATGGATGGCATCGTGGCAGGTTGTGCCGCCAAAGGCCAAAACGACCAACTAAATTTCGGCCGCTGATGGGTACTCGACCTACCTATGAAATCGACACGCCTCATAAATAAGTCCCGGACGCGTAACGTCTATGGGCACATCATTAGCTCGTTCCTGAGCAAAGATTGCGGCGCCGATTGGGTGAGGTCGAGGCATCCGGTCGGCGCCTTTGCTTTAAGGAACATTTCAACCCATGACTATCAAGCCTGTGCTGACCGGCTTCGCCGGTCGGAAGGCGATCTGCGACACTGAGGTTTACCCGAACTACTGCCTGATCAAATTCGAGGACGTAGATACTGGAGAACGCCATCGGTTCGTCATTGACGAGACCCGCAACGAGTCGAAAGCAGCTTTCGCCTACTTCCAGAGCCTGTCCGTCATCGTCACGTACAACGGACATGGCTTCGACGACCACATCCTACATTACGCCTTCCAGGGCGCCGATTGCCGGTCAATCTACGAGTTGGCCGACGAGATCATCGGCAACGATGTTCGCCGGCAGTCGCCCTTTCTCGACCGCCATGGCGATACGAAGTCAGGATGTCCACTGTCGATTGACCTTGCACAGCTTTTGAAGAAGTTCAAGAAGCATGGCAGCAAGAAGAGGTTCGTTTTCCCTGGCCTGAAACACCTAGGGAATCGGTTCGGCTATCCGCATCTGCAAACGCTGCCGATCAGGCCCGGCACGATCCTGACCGACGAGCAGAAGTCCAAAATCGACACCTATAACGACCACGACCTCGCGATCACGCGGCTCGTTTTGGAGCATCTGAGCGAGGCGCTGGAGATGCGCCGGGCGTTGGGTGACGTGTACGGCGCGAACCTGACCGCGCTGGCCGACGCCAAGCTAGGCGAGATAATCATGCGGATCGCCTACACCAAGGCGGTCAACGACCGGATTCTGGCCGAATGGCAGCAGGACGAAGAGCCGGAGTACTTCAAGCTACAGCCGCCCCGGCAGACCGAGTGGGTGTGCGGCGGCAACGATATCCTGAGCGACCGGCACAGTTTCACTGACCCCGAGTTGCTGAGACTGTTGGGGAAGCTGCGGGCGCTGACGCTGCACTGGAAACGCAGGACCGATCGCGATGGCGAGATCGTCATGGATTCGCCCAGCATCTCGATCCGCGTGCCGTTGGGCGGCAAGCTCTACAACGTGGCTCGCGGGGGCATCCACAGCGAGGATGGACCGCTGGTTATCGACGCCACCGAGGAGATGCCGATCAAGGACATCGACTTCGGCAGCTACTATCCTGGCCTCATCGTGAAGGAGCGCATTGCGCCGCGTCACTTGGATGCAGACCTGTTTTGCGATGTCCTGGAAGACATGATGCGTCGGCGCCTGGAAGCCAAGGAGAAAGGTCACCGGGAGGTTGCGCAGGGGCTGAAGATCAGCATCAACGCCATGTATGGCAAGCTGGCGGATAAGTACTCGCCATTTCGCGATCCGCCGAAAGGCACGGAGGTGACGCTCAACGGTGAGCTTGTCCTGCTGAAGCTGATCGAGCAGTTAAATCTGATCGACGGCGTGGAGGTGTTGTCGGCGAACACCGATGGCCTAATGGTTCGCCATCCGAAGGATGCGACGGATCGGGTCTACGACGCGATGAAGCGCGTGCGCGCCATCTACGGCACGAACAAGTTTGACGTGTCGGACGTTCAACGGCTCTGCCGGATCAGCGTCGGTGAATACGTCATGGCGTACCGGGATGACAAGGGCAATCTCAAACTCAAGCGGAAAGGCAAGTCGTTCAACGACGGCACTGAGACCGAAGACCTGGACAAGAAGACCGACTTCCGCATCAACAAGAAGGCGGCGACGGACTACCTGATCTTCGACAAGCCGATCGAACAAACAATCCGCGAGTGCCGCGATCTGGCGATGTTCGTGGGCTACGAGAGCCTGAACGCCGGTTGGGACCACATCGAGGATGCCGAGGGCAATCAACTGGAGCAGACGACCAATCGCTGGTACGAGTCAACCAACGGCACCGTGCTGTTTAAGGTCGATGCGAACGGCAAGCGCAGCCGGTTTGCCAAGATGCTCAGTGTGGTCGTGGTCAACGACATCCCCGACCAGCTTCCGGCGGATGTCAACTACGAGTACTATATCGCCGAGGCACAGAAGGTCGTCGATGATATCCTGCATCCCAGCAAGAAGCAGGAAAGCCGGCGTAAGAAGGCCGACAAGCTCACCGAGGAAGAACGCGCGGAGTGGGAATACCGGCAAAGCGCGACCGATGCGGATGTCGAACGGCTGCTCAGCTTTGATCTCAACTACTACCGCGACCTCTATACCGGGCTGGTAAAGCACAACCCGTATGAGAGCATGCGGTACGCGCTCAAGGCGCTGTGGAAAGCCAACCTTGGGCTGACCAAGGCCGATCTGATCTGGTGCTTTGATTCGTTCAACACCGCTGATGGCTATTTCGACGACCACAGCAAGTACCGCAACATGCTGAGTTGCATCGAGTGGATCGTGGACAATATCGTCCCGATCGAGAAGGACGTGTTCCCCGATGACCCGGATGACGACGAACCGGTGTCGGTCACGGTATTCGAGGACGAGCCGGGCGGCGGCAAGACCCGCTATGCGCTGAAGCGGATCGTCAGCAGCGGGCCGGCGGTGTACTGGTGGGCGATAAACAAAATATCACCGCTGGCGTCCGAACGTTTCACCGAGTTGATGGCGCACGCCGAACGGGCCGGCGTGAAGATCGACTTCATGCCGATCCACTCCGAGGCATCCGGCCGTGGCACGATGAAGATGCGGATCGACAAGCGGATGAAGGAGATCAACGACCACCCACTCAAGGACGAGACGACATTCGTAACGATCATTACCCACAAGACCTTGATCGACCATTTCCTGTCGAACGTGACCGGTATTTTGCTGATCGACGAGCCGGTGCAGATTTGGGAGCAGCGACACTTCGAGTTTCCGGCGTCCTATCGGACTATACGCCAACTCATCGTGCCGGAGAACGTACATGACGCCTACGACGGTGATCTGAACGCCAATATCGACGCCGACACCCAAGCGATCCGGTTCCGGCTGACCGAAGAAGGCCGCGATGAGTTGAACGACGAGGCCAAGAAGCGGGACACCATGTACTCCAGCACACACTGGATACTGGAACAGGCGCACAAGGCCAGCGGTCGCGTGTTTGCCTTGGCGGAACAGTGGAACAGTCTCGATGACCCGGACACGGGCGGCGAGTTGGACGTGCTGGCGCTGCTGCACCCGCGACACGTCGCCCACTTCGATCGCTGTATCATGATGGCGGCTCACTTCAAGGAGTTGCTGGTCTACGAGTTGTGGTCCGAGTTATACGACGTGCAGTGGGATTTTCGGCCGATTGAGAACGGCTGGAACCGCATCGTGCCGTTGCGAGATCGAGTAACGCTCTACTACGTCCTGGAAAACCGACAGGTGACGGACACCTACCTGACCAATCGGGGCGATCCGAAACGACGAAGAGCAATGGCACAGGCGGTGGCCGAGTTTTTTGGCGACGCGCCGTTTATTTGGTCCGTTGGCGAGGCGCAGAAGGAGACCGGCGACTATGCCTGTCTGCCCAACGATGTCGTGGGCGTGGATGGACATTGCCATCCAGCCTACTTGACGCCGAAAGCGAACGGCATCAACGCCTACCAGAACGTTCACGCGGCGGCGTGGCTGGGCTCAATCAAACTGCCATCGACGCTGCTCGATATCGTCGGCCGGCTCTGGGGTCGGCAAGATGCACAGCGCATGTCGCTGATCGAGTACCAGTTGTACTCGTGCCTGCAATTCCTGACCCGGATCAACTCGCGGCGTTTCGATAGTGCCGATCAAGTTCGCTATGTGGTCGCCGACAGGGTGCAGGCCGAGTACGTCGCCCGGATGTGCGATCTCGATCACGGCAAGGTACTGCCGCTGCCGATGCAACCGGCGCTCAAGGCCGCGCTCGACGATGTCGCTAACAAGGGTCGTGGCCGCAAGGCCACCAAAACCGACGAGGAGATGCGCGAAGCGCACCGCCAACACGAGGCCAAGCGGCGGGCAGCCAAGGCCCGCAAGCCCGGTCTCGCCGGGAGGCCAAAGAAAGCCAGAATGTAGTCGATCCCACGGGGATGTGTTCATGGCTTCGTTCTCAAATCGGTTTCGCTATGGATCGAGTAATCGCCCCATCCACTCCGTCACTGTACTGAAGCTGGCAGAATGGATGCGACAGAAATCGTCCGATGCGATAAATATTGCATCTACTGATCCGGTACAGGTACAATACAGAGATTGAGGGAGATTTGAGCAATGAGCGTTTTACGAGACTGGAAAGGTGCGGCGGAACGCCTCGGCGTGAAGGAGGGTTGGTTCAAGTCGCAGGTCAAGTCCGGCCACGGTCCGACCTATCTGAAGCCGTCGCCGAAGACGATCCTGTTCCGCGACGAAGACCTCGACCGTTGGAAGGCGTCGTGGATGGTGGTGACGCGGTGAGCCGGCGTGACTAGATAGGGAAATGGCGGGTGCTACCACACACCCGCCACCTCAGAACTTTGACCAGACCAGATTTTAGCTACCCGAACAAAGACGGAAACCATCGATTCCCGCGCCCAGAGCGATCAGGCTCTGTGATAACCAAGCTATATTTATATGCCCGATACATTTGGCAGTCAAACAAATAATGGTCTCGGAAGTAACAACTACGAAGAGCGCATCGAGCTTGCGGCACTAGAATATGCCTGTCGCGGCTTTGCCGTGGTGCCTACCCATATCGGTTCCATCACTGACGGCAACTATGCCTGCACCTGCGGCGACACGGCCTGCGGCAAGTCGGCAGGCAAGCATCCGACAGTGGCGTGGAAGCGGTATCAGGAATGCCGCCCTGCGAACAGTCAGGTGTTGGCATGGTTCGGCCATTGGTTCTGTGGCTACAACGTCGGCATGGTGCATGGTCGTGCGTCCGGTACGATCGTGCTGGATTGGGATGGCGATGCAGGCACCGAGAGCCAACGCCAGCTAGAGCGCGAGCTAGGTCGGTTGCCGGTGACGCCAGCCATCATCACCGGCTCTGGCGGACAGCACCAGCTATTCAAGCATCCGTCCTGCCATATCCCGACCAACAAGGGACTGCGAGAGGGCTTCGATGTGCGTGGCGATGGCGGGTTCTCGGTGCTACCGCCAAGCATTCACGCCTGCCAGCGTCACTACGAATGGGACGTTGACGCGCACATTGACGATGTGCCGTTGGCTGACCTGCCTGAACAGTGGGTCAAGTTCATCGCCACCGCAACGGCAGCCAGTGGCGGCAACACCAGCGGGATCGTGTGGACACCTGCACCGGAGGGCACGCCGTTGGTGACGGATGGACGCGAGACGTTCATGCGCGATGTCGTGTGGAAGACCTACCACCAGCTTGCGAGACGACACGGGCGAAGCCCAACCGCCGATGAGCTATACGCCGAAACGGTGGCCAACTACGCACCATACGTCGATCTCAAGAAACCCGGACGTGGCCTCGACCAACTCCGCCACAAGTGCAGCGCGTTATTGAAGCGTTTTGCATCGGGTCAGATCAAACCGAAGACCGAATTAGAGAAAACCCGCGATGCCCTTGCATGGGTCGCGGCACGCAAGAAGGAACTTTACTCCAGATGAACATTACCGATTATCAGACGCTGATTGATCAACGGATAAGCGACCTCGCCGCACTGCACGCACACCAGAACCCGATTGACGCGGTGATGTGCGTGGCAGGGATCAATGAACGCCAGCCACCCATCGCCAAGTTGCGCGATTACTGCGTCAACATGCTGAAGATCAAGGCCAAGGACTTCGACCGTGCCATCCAACGGCAAGTCACGGAGGCCAAGCTTGGCGGCAAATACCCAGAGACCGCGACCGAGTTGACCCACATCTTCGTGCAAGATCAGGGGATCACCGCACAGTACAACGGTCTGCTGACCATGCGGGCGAGGCCATACATCGAGGTTGATGGCGTGCGTGAATACTTCGAGCCGGATCAGCGACCCGATCTAGCGTCCGTGGTCAGCACCCACTTTTGGCGGACGATTGATTTCACCGAGTTGCAACGCGACATCCGCATCTTGGTTGCCGACTTGGGACTGCCATACAAGGACACGGTGATCAACGACGCAACGCGGGCGTGGTACGACTTTGTGAAACGCGACCGGCTTCAGCACGTTATGAACCTCGTCTCGCACGAGAAGATGGACGACGCTGAAAAACAAAAAGTCTGGCAAGATTTCACCCTGTTGGTTGAGAAATGTTTCGATCTTTCGATGCACACGGCAGAGTTCGTCGTCACAGTATTTCGGAAGTACATTCACCAAGTCAAGCGCAAGATGTACGGTCTGCCGGTTGAACGCCACCTCATGCCGATCATCATGGGTGGCCAGCAAGGATCGGGCAAAACCACTCTGGTACGCAAACTGATCGGTCTGGATAAGGTCATAGGTCATGCGATGAAGGAGCTTGCCAAGGAAAGCGACTTCAAGCAGATCGGCGATGAGCGGGTCATCGACCTGTGGCGCAACTTCATCCTGTTCATTGATGAGATGTCATGGTCATCCAAGGCCGAGATGTCCACCATCAAGTACCTGATGTCGGCAGACAGCATGGATCGCCGCAGGATGCACCAGAACCACACCGACAACGTGGAGCAGAAAAGCACGATGATCGGCACCTCAAACAAGGGCAGTGTGGCCGAGTTGTTCTACGACCTGAGCGGGCTGCGTCGCTTCGCTGGCCTCTATGTGCTGAACCAGATGGACTGGGGTGCGATCAACCAGATGGATTGGCTTGCACTCTGGCAATGCGTCAGCCCATACGAGGATGATCCGATCCTCAGCATCCTCGATGACCTGAATAAGTTGCAGGAAGAGGAACGTCCCAAGTCATCGGTCGAGTGCTGGCTTGAGCGCACGGATTGGTACATGGCCTTCAATAAGGCGATGCGCCAGAGCGAACCGCCCAAATTCGACGCACACGACCTGTTCGATGAATATCACCGATACGAACAGCAACACTTTCCGCAACTGAACACTAACGTCATCGTATTCGGGCGGGAACTCGGACGGCTATCCCGACTGGATACACCGAAGCCATACTTCAAGCGCAGCACCAATGCCAAGGGTACGTGCTGGCAATGGGCGCGTGATCGCGTGACCAGAGACGACATCATCAACGATCCGTCACTAGAGAAGGTGGTGGACATGATCAGCCGGAAAAGCCGATACTAAGCCGAGTAGGCAGGGCTGTTCAACGCTCAATACATGACACGCATGGCGAGGATTGCACCGATGCCACCGAAGGCGATGCGATGCCGTCCATCTGATACGTTATGAACGCCATTGAAGCGCAGGATGTTGGCGGCAAACGAGCGGAGACGCGCAAAGATGCCGGGATTGCAGCGGATGCGGCTGGCATCTTCGGCGAAGCTGCCGTCGCGGACATAGTGGGAGCGGTTCTCGATGTGCCAGTGGTGACGGATGGCTTTGGCGCATTGAGCGGCCGGTAGCACAACGTTGCTGACAAACAAGGCGGTCTCGCTGGTATCGCGCCATAGCCCAGTGGTGGCAGAGCGGGAGAGTATATCGCGATTGACGCGGATAACCGCGCGGATATGGCCATCCCACTCGGTGCCGACCAAACTGTCACCCGGTGTGAACACCTCGACCGTGCGGGTTTCGTCGCGAGACCGGCGATTTTTATCGGTGGTTTGGGTGGTATCGATCGGTGCGGCGGTATCGCACAGCGTGGCGATGGCGTGATTTAGGGCGGGTTGGTTGGCTTTGACCTGGGCGATCAGATGAACGCCGGTGGCAGCGGCTTGCTCGAATGCTTTTTTTGACAATGCATGGCATCGATGGTGACCACCGAGCCGGTCAGCGCAAGCGTGTTGAGCAAAGTCCGGACCGCAGGAATTTCATTGGATTTCTCGTCGCAGTCGAGATGCGCCAGCACCAGAGCCGTGTCGGAAGCAAACGCGCTAAGTATGTGCGCGGCGCGGCGATCGAGAAAGTTGTCGAAGCTTCGCCGCAAGGTTTTGCCATCGATCGCTACATGACCCTGACCCTCGCCGTTCGTCGCGTTGTTCAGCACGGCGGCATGGCGGCGAAACGCCGCTTCGACTGAGGCGGGATCAAGTTGTCGCAAGATGCCACGAATTGTCGTGTAGGCAGGAGCTTTTTGCCACTTCACGCCGAACGCATCGTGCAACCGGACGAGGTGAACATCGATGAAGCTGTGGATCGTCCGATAAGAGTTGGCGCCAGCGACGATTGCCAGGATCGCAAACAGCACGACATGCGGCAGGCGATACAGCTTTCCTTCCGCCCGTCTCGGGTCTTCAATTTCAGTCAGCAGGTCGACGAATGGACTGAATGGCACCATGGCAACCCCGTGCGCGGCTGTGAAGGTTGCCAGCAAAGGGAGTCACATGAAACCGCGTCGCAGGAATCCCCTACGCCGCTATCCCACGGCGGTTTGCATCGGCGTGTGGCATTTCGGACTCACCCAGCCCACACAGCCAAAAGACAAGAGCGTTGAACAGCCCTGGCCGAGTAGGTGGGGGAAGATGGCAACATCTCCCCTGCCATCTATAGCA
>CAWBST010000027.1:0-467808 GCA_963791495.1 uncultured Alphaproteobacteria bacterium | reverse complement strand
CGCAGATAAGTCTCGCGCAGCGCGACTTTGAGACGGTCGTGCGACTCCGTGCGGCGCGTCACTTGAGCTTGCCCATCGCCCGCAGGCTCGCCTCGACCGTGCCCATCAGCCCCGTATACGGCTTCGCCTTCGACAGGTCGCGGATCGTGTCGATCTTCTCCGCCACCATCTCGATCGTCACCGGCTCGTCCGGATCGAACTGCACGCCCTCGGACTGGAAGTACTGCACCCGCGCGTAGTTGCCGGCGGTGGCGGCGATGATCTCGCCGTTGGCATCGCACTCCTCGCTGCACAGCCAGGCGACGGCGGGCGAGACGAACTCCGGCCGCATGTACTTGATCATGTGCGGCGGCAGCAGGGTCTCGGTCATGCGCGTGTTCGCCGAGGGCGAGATCGCATTGCACAGGATGTTGTATTTCGCGCCTTCGAGCCGCAGCACGTTGATCAGACCGTTCACCGCCATCTTCGCCGCGCCGTAATTGCTCTGGCCGAAGTTGCCGACCGTGCCGGAGCCCGACGTGGTGACGACGATCCGTCCGTACTGCTGCTTGCGCATGACCGGCCAGGCGGCCTTGGTGCAGTACACCGTGCCCATGTAGTGCACCTGGGAGGTGAACTCGAAGTCCTCCATCGTCATGTTGTTGAACGCCTTGTCGCGCAGGATGCCGGCGTTGTTCACCAGGATGTCGCAGCGCCCCCAGGTGTTCACCGCGGTGTCGATGATGTTCTGCGCGCTCTTCATGTCGGCGACGGAATCGTAGTTGGCCACCGCCTGGCCGCCACCGGCCTTGATCTCGGCCACCACCTTGTCCGCCACCGCATGCTGACCGCCGCGGCCATCGACCGCGCCACCCGGATCGTTCACCACCACCTTCGCGCCGCGGCTCGCCAGCAGCATGGCGTGCGAGCGGCCGAGACCGGAACCGGAGCCGGTCACGATGGCGACGCGGTCGTCGAAGCGGATGGTCATGGATCGGGTGCCTCCTGGTCGGATGATGGTTGCGGGCGTATCCTACTGGCCAGTAACTCTCAAGAGGCTACCCATGAGCTATCTCCGCAGCGGCATTTTCCTGGCGCCATTCCACAACCTGACCGAGAACCCGACGCTCGCGCTGGAGCGCGACATGGAGCTGCTGCAGCACCTGGACAGGCTGAACTACCACGAGGCGTGGATCGGCGAGCACCATTCGGGCGGCTTCGAGATCATCGCCTCCCCGGAGATGTTCATCGCCGCCGCCGCGGAGCGCACGCGGCACATCCGGCTGGGCACCGGCGTCGCGTCGCTGCCCTACCACAATCCGTTCATCCTCGCCGACCGGATGGTGCAGCTCGACCACATGACGCGCGGGCGTGCGATGCTCGGCGTGGGCCCAGGCGCACTGGTGCACGATGCGCTGAAGATCGGCATCAATGCGGCGGATCAGCGACGCATGATGAACGAGTCGCTCGACGTGATCGTGCGCCTGCTGCGCGGCGAGAGCGTTACCGAGAAGACCGACTGGTACAACCTTGTCGATGCGCAGTTGCAGTTGCCTTGCTACACGCAGCCGATCATGGAGATGGCGGTGGCGGCCTCGCGCTCGCCGGCGGGTGCGCTGGCGTCGGGGCGGCATGCGATCGGCATGCTGTCGATCGGCGGCACCAGCCCGGAGGCAATGGCAAAGCACACGCTGAACTGGAGCCTGTACGAAGAGCAGGCGAGGGCCAACGGGCTTGTGCCCGATCGCAACAAGTGGCGCGTGGTGACGCTGCTGCACGTGGCGGAGACGCGCGAGAAGGCGCGGGAGAACGTCAAGTTCGGGCTGCACGCGTTCCGCGACTACTTCACCGATGTCGCGACCTTCCCGATCGTGCCTGGAGACATCGCTGACCCCTACACGTTCCTGATCGAAAGCGGCGCCGCCTGCATCGGCACGCCTGACGATGCGATCGTCTATATCGAAAACCTGCTGAAGGGATCAGGCGGCTTCGGCGCCGTCATGGAGCTGGCGCACAACTGGGCGGACTGGGAGGCGACGAAGCACCACTACGAGCTGATGGCGCGCTATGTGCACCCGCACTTCCAGCGCTCACGCGAACTGCGACGCACCTCGTACGCATATGCGCGCGATCACCACGGGGAGTTCATCGGCCAGGCGAGTGCGGCGGTACAGGCGGAGATCGACCGGCTGGCGGCAAGGAAGGCGGCAGAGTAGCAGGTCGTCAGATGGTGCGCTTGTGAAACTCGCCGGCCTTCATGATGACTGGCAGCGTCGCGCCGTCATGACCGAGCACGGTGACATCCTTGAGCGGATCGCCATCGACAATCAGTATGTCCGCATAGGCGCCAGCGCCGATGACGCCGAGCCGCCCCTCTTCCATCAGGTTTTCGGCCGCGACAGATGTGGCGGAGATCAGAACGTCGTAAGCTGGGAGAACGTTCGCCCGTATGCCGAATTCCATGCATTGGCGATCCTGATGCTGGCCTAGTAGATCGGTACCGAAACCCATCTTCACTCCGGCGTCCTTCATGTAGCGCAAACCCTGCAGCATCTTTTCGTACATGCCAGCCAGTTTCTGCATGCTGGCGACGGGGAGACCGAACTTCGGGCCGTCGTCGTTGAATGCCTTTGCCACCGCCATGGTGGGCACGACGTAAGTGCCCTTTTCAGCGAGGAAGCGGGCCGTCTCAGCGGTAATGAGCGAGGCATGTTCGATGCAGCGCACGCCGAGTGCAGCGGCGCGGCGGATAGCGATATCGGGATGGCAGTGGGCAAAGATGTAAAGACCACGAACGTCGGCTTCCTCCACCGCCGCCAGGATTTCGGCATCCGTGAACTGCAACGTGTCGACAGGGTCGGTAGGACTGGCGACCCCGCCGGAGCACATCAGTTTCACCTGCCGCGCACCCCGGCGAAACTCCTCCCGCACGGCCTTGCGAACGGAATCCGCGCCATCCGCTATGGACGTGAAACGGGCCAGTGGCGCGGGGCAGCATGGGCATTCCGCAAAGGACTGCTCAAATATGGAACGGAAATCGCCATGACCGCCGGTTTGCGAGATGAAGCGGCCGGAATGATAAAAACGTGGTGCCTTGACGAAACCGCGCTCAATGGCGCGGGCGTATCCGGGATCAGTTCCGCCGGCATCGCGTAGGGTGGTGAACCCGCGGTCCAGGCTACGCTGCAACGTGCCGGCCGGCAAACAGAGCAAGATACTCGGTGGGCAACTGAGAGAGTGCGGTCAAGTTCATGTCCGCGGCCCATATATGGACATGCAGGTCGATCAGACCTGGCATGAGGGTGCGCCCCGCGACATTAACGACAGTGTCGGCCTGGCCAGCGATTGGATGGGGGGAGAGTTCGCGGATCAGGCCGTTCTCGACCAGGACGTGGTGATCCTCATGGAGGTACGGAGTAGTGCCATCGAAGACGCTGGCGTTCTTGAACAGGATCCGGGTCATCGGTACTCCGCTTATCCGCGTTCATCAGCGGTTTCAGCCCCTCCGATCGGCACCCCGCCTCACCGCCTCAGACATCCGGCCCACGATTTCGCGCAAGATCGGCGCCGGGGACGCAAAGTTGAGGCGTGCGAAGCCGGCGTACTGAGCGCCGAATGTCTCGCCGAAGTTCAGGCCGACCCGCGCGCGATCCAGGAAGAATTGCCCCGCGGGGCATGGTAGCGCCAGCGCAGAACAATCGAGCCAGGCGAGATACGTTGCCTCGGGCGATCGCATCGTCACGCCAGGCAGCTCGGCGCCGATGGTCTGTACCAGCCAGTCGCGGTTCGCCTGCAGTTGCGCCAGGATCTCATCGAGCCAGGGCTGACCGTCGTCCCAGGCGGCGATCGTGGCATCGACGCCGGTGACGCCGGGCGAGCCCAGCAGGCGTGCGGGTATACGCGCGAAGAAGCGTTGCTTCAGCGCGGGCGCGCCGAAATGCATCACCGCACAGCGCAGTGCGGGAATGTTGAAGCTCTTGGTCGCCGAAGTGATGGTGATGGTGCGCGCGGCGATTTCGGGCGAGAGCGACGCCAGCGGGATGTGCGTGTTGCCGGGATAGACGATGTCAGCGTGGATCTCGTCCGACACCACGATCAGATCGTGGCGGATGGCGAACGCGGCCACCTCCTCGAGCTCCGCCCGACTGTAGGCACGGCCGGTGGGGTTCTGCGGATGGCAGAAGATCAGCACGCGTGCGCGCGCATCGGGTGCCGACTCGTAGGCGGCAAGGTCGAGCACCCAGCGCGTGCCGTTGTCGCGCATCGGATTGGCGATCAGGCGGCGGCCGGTGTCGTTGATGGCGGCCATGAACGGCGGATAGGACGGCAGCTGCAGCAGCACCGCATCGCCCGGGTCGCTGAACGCCATCACCGACGAGAAGCTGGCCTGCACCAGATCGCCGATGGGGTGTGCATCAGCAGGGTCGGTCTGCCAGCCAAAGCGGCGCTGCATGCGGCGGCTGAAGGCAGCGGCCAGTGCCCCTTCGCGCGCGGCGTAGCCGTATTCCTGGTCGCGGTTGAGCCGCGCCAGCGCCTCGGCGATCGCCGGCGCCACGCCGAAGTCCATGTCGGCGACCCAGGCCGGCAGCACGTCATCGGGGAACTTGTGCCACTTGTTGGTGCGGCGCGCGCGCAGGGAGGGGATGTCGAAGTCGGTCGCTCCAGTGGCCATACGGTCGTTCTCCCGTTTCGTACGCGGGCATAGCACTGGGTGGCGGAAGGAGCGAGCCGAGCCGTGCGCGCGCTGGACCGCCGCGCGACTCTTGGTACTGCAATGAAGTACCCAGAAGCGATCCCGCACGTCCGAGGAGCAAAAAATGAGGGTGGCAACACTGCTTGATGCTGTTGAGGCCATTCAGGGTGTACCACTTAGACAGCAGCAACTGGCGCAGTTCCTTCTCGGCAAGGCAGCGTCACGG
This sequence comes from uncultured Alphaproteobacteria bacterium, assembly GCA_963791495.1. Lineage (GTDB taxonomy): Bacteria > Pseudomonadota > Alphaproteobacteria > Acetobacterales > Acetobacteraceae > JAMXLO01. Next base: position 462,910 of record CAWBST010000027.1, on the reverse strand, counting down.
ATAGAGGCTGCGCGGGATACGTTGTTTCGCGCTGCTGACGCTGCTTACACCGACGTGGAGAGCAGCGGTAAGGGGCTGTCCGTTGAATTGAAGGTCAGAGTGCAGCTCGCGGTGTCATTCGCGGCCGAAGCGTGTGCCGAAGCTGTGCGCTTCATCAATGATGTCGTCGGCACTTCGTCAATGCGGCTCGCGCAACCGTTCGAGCGGCATTTCCGCGATCTGCACGTCTTGATGCAACACTCGGACAAGCCCAGCCAACGCTATGCTTCGCGGGCAGGCTCATGTTGAGCCTGGAGAACGACTGAGTGTGGTTGAGCTCTTGACACGTTAGAGCGCTCGGGAACACGGACGGACCCACTATTGAACTCGTCACAGTCCCGGGCGAAGACGCTGGCAGCGGAACTGGAGGTTGAGCGATGGTGAAGAGGAACCACTCGACACGGCGCGTTACCTGAACGTCGCCCGCGTCGCTGGACGACGCTCTGGCGAGCCGTAGCTGACCACTATGCTGAGAGCTGCACGGGCGCTCGGTGTGATGCCGGCCGCGCATATCGGACCAGTGGGGGAAGGGCAGTTCAAAGACCGTCCCCTCTTGACTTATATCAAGATATGGACGCGGGGACCGATATTATGTTTACCTCGAACCCATCCTCCTTCATTTTGGAATAGATGCGGCTCAGGGGGTTCGCCGGCGGAATGCTTAGCGTGGACCGGTTGCCGGGCAAGGAATCCTGTGATGGCTGAGGCGCGCGCGCCCGGAAAGCCGGTCGCCGGAATCCTTCAACACGCCGACCAGGCTCCGGAGCTCTATCAGCCGAACAGGATGGAGTCCCTCGTCCAGTTGACCGGTGGGGTGGCTCATGAGTTCAACAACCTCCTGAGCGTGGTTCTAGGGACTGCCACCGCTTTGCGGTTGGACGCTGAGGCCCGCCAGGATGCCAAGGGTATCCGGCGTGCCAAAATGATTGAGCGATCGGCGGAGCGCGGGGGTAGATTGGCCGATCAGCTGCTTGCGTTCGCACGCAACCAGATTTTGCAGCCCCAGTCGATTTCCGCGTACGGCGCTCTCTCTGAAGTACATGAACTGCTTGGACAGGCGGCCGGGGAGACCGTGCAGGTTCGTTTGCTGGCGGACAAAGATCTCTGGAATTGCCATGTTGATCCGGGTCAACTCGACTCGGCGATCCTGAACCTGGTGCTGAATTCGCGTGACGCGATGCCTGCCGGTGGGCATATAACGATTTCGTGCCATAATCAGTCTCTGAGTGACGACCAGCTGCGCAACCGGTCGGGCTCCGCCGGCGATTACGTTCGTATAGACGTCAAGGATACCGGCACTGGAATCCCGGCAGACCTGCTCCCCCGCGTGTTTGAGCCGTTTTTCACCAGCAAACCGGTCGGCAAAGGGAGCGGTCTCGGTCTCGCCCAGGTGCATGGGTTCGCGGGCCAATCGGGCGGTTGGGTTGATCTGGAAAGCCAGCCGGGGCTCGGGACGACCGTATCAATCTATCTGCCGCGAGCGGAACAGCCGGAGATCGATCCGGCGGCCGAGGTGCAATATCCTGCGCGCGAATTGCGAGCAACAATCATGGCCGTGGAGCCGCAATCCGAATTGCGGACAACGATCTGCGAAGCCTTGGCTCAGGCCAATTATCGCGTCCTCGAGGCGACCAGCGCGTCCGGAGCCCTTGCGTATCTGGTTTCGGATGAGTCCATACAAGTCATTCTTGCCGAATCTCGTCTTCCCGGCGCAGTCACGGGTATTTCCTTGATACGAGATGCCCGTCGCATCCGACCGGGTATCCATGCCATGTTGACCTGTCTGGCCGACGATGCCGAGCCTTTGGAGGCCGATACCGAGGATGAAGGCATCGAGGTTCTGACTAAGCCTTATCAACCATCCGACGTCGTGCATTTGATTGGAGCGCTGCTCAAGAGCGATACTTTTTCCATCGAGACCGAAGAGATCCTGGCGGAGGTTCGCGACATTGGAGTGCCAGGACCAACGCCGGCGACCCTCAATCTGTCTGCTGACAGGAGGTCCGGAGCGTATCGGGCACGGCGCACCGCGATCCGCCTGGGGGTCATGCCCTTCAGGACCGCTGAGACAGCGGAGGATAATTCCTTTTCATTGGGGTTGGCGGAGGAGATCACAGGAGCCTTTGCACGCTTTCGCTGGCTCACATGTGTTTCATCGGCATCTATTCCCACCGTATGGAGTGAATCGCCCAGCCCAACATCGGCTTGGCAAGAACTTGATTTGGATTTTCTCGTGGCAGGCACGCTTCGGATGGAGGCAAATCGCATCAGCGTGCAAGTGCGGTTACTCAACATCCGTGGCTCTGGCGAGTTGATTTGGTCACGAGGCTTCGATAGCAGCCTGCTCGATCTCCTGAACCTGCAGCAACGGATCGCATCCGAGACTGCCGCACAGATTGCCCCGGAAGTGCTGGTCTGGGAGGCAGAGACGGCCGTCTTGCGTCCTCAGATAAACCCCTCCGCCTATGAGCTGATGCTGCGCGCTATTCCGGCGATCTACCGGTTGGATCAGGATACCTTTCGAACCGCCGGCGTCCTGCTGGAAAGGTCACTGATAGCGGACCCGTCAAATGCTGCGTGCCATTCGTGGCTGGCACACTGGTATCTGTTGCTGATCGGTCAAGGCTGGGCGGAGGATGCGGTCGATGCAAGCCACCGTGCCGGCAATCTTGCACAGCAGGCGATTGCTCTCGACCCGGGAGACGCTCGCGGCTTCACTGTCGCCGGGCATATCGAGGCCTTTCTGCGCAGAAGGGCTGAGGATGGGCTTAGCCTGCATGAACGTGCGATTGCCCTGAATCCGAACCTTGCCCTTGCATGGTGTTATTCCGGCCTGGCTCACACCTATCTGGGGCAGCATACCGACGCTGTTCGGCATTTAGAACGTGCTCGACGGCTCTCCCCGCATGACCCGCATGGCTTCTTTTTCGATATGGCCTTAAGTATGCCTTTCTTACTCACCGGCGACTACGAGATTGCGGCTCAACTGTGCAGGCGCGCCCGTCATGCGCACCCGGGGCTTTCATCGACATATAAGGGATTGCTTGCTGCGCTCGGCTACCTCGGTCTCGCAGACGAAGCGGCCGCTCTACGAGAAGAGCTGCTGGCGCTGGAGCCGCAGTTCTCCGTTCGAGAAGCGGTAAGCCGGTCGCCGCTGCAGCGAGAGGAAGACCTCGAGAGGTATGCTGATGGCCTTCGACTGGCCGGCATTCCCGAGGGTCGCGCAACTTCGAATCCAGCCAGCTGCCTTCGATCTATTGAACGGACAGACGCCGTGACGGCGTTGGCGAGCGGCCACGGCATAGCCGCCAAAGCCGCGGGCAGCGTTCTGATTCGGAGCGACGATGCTTTCATAGTAAGCGTCCCAATCGTCGTCGCTCATCGCGGCCATATTGGGTACGATGGCTGTCGAACTAAGGGTATCGTCGGCATAGGCTTGACGCGGTAGCGGCTGCACCTGAATCAACGGGAAGTCGGCTCGAAGACGCACTGGCTTGTGTGTCTGCGTGAGACGAATGTTGGTGAACAAGGGGCCAAACCAGCGATCAGTCTCAACGATACCCTCGTAGAGACTGTAGCCGCCAGGGCTGGCGAGGTTCGCGGGCGCGCGTATCAGCAAACTCCAGTCTTGAGCGGTGCGAGCCATCAGCCCGCTCCAGATTTGCAGCGTCCCAGGCTCTGGCAGTGACGTCAGAAAGGGCGGAGCACAGCCTCGCAATGTGGCGGGTGCGCGGCTATCGAAAGTCTGGGAGAAATCGGGAAACTGCGCGGAAGGCGACAGAGGCAGCCAGTCGGGCGCGCCGTCGAAATACCAGAAGATGTCGTGCCCATCCCAAATCAATTGCAGATCAATGGGGGGGAAGACCCACCAACCATAGCCAGCCGCGCTCGTGACCGCATCGCAATAACGATACGCACGGGTGGGAAGCGTTCCGGCAGCCGCTCTATCTGCGCGCTGCGGCACATGAGCCTGTTCGATCAGGCGATGAAACTGCAGCAGCGGTTCCGGTTTGTTCACAGCGGCCACGCCTCCAAAAATCCGTGCGGATGCAATCATTACTTGCTGAGCGAGAGACGGTAGCCGGCACCGAAGCGGATGCGGCCGGCGTCAGCAACATTGGGAAGCTTCGGCTGAGACAGAACCGTAGGGAAAAGCGACCCACAGCCATGCAGTTCGGGCCGGGGCAGACCGGCAATGGGGGCGGCAACAAAGCGCTTCGGCATATCGCTCATGGTACAACTCCTTGCGTTGAAGTGTGACGTCTCAGGTGGCCGCATCGGATCAGTTCTCGCGGCCAGATGTCGAAGTGGACGTCGACCTTCTACCTCACGGTTTCGTGATTATGCAAGTTAAAAATCACGTAAACGTGAACTACAAGGAGTTGACTTCCCTGCCGGCGGGCTCGTTGCTTCAGCAGCATAGTCTAAATCATGCGTTGTTTGACTGTAAACAATACAGCCATCCGGTCTCATTTGCTGATGTGGCGGCGAAGCCCGCGCGCGCATCGGCCTCTCGGTGACGTATCTTCCAGAAACAAAAAGGGCGGACCCTGCGGCCCGCCCCTTCCATTCGTCGCGCTGAACTTCCGATCAGAAGTCCATGTCACCCATGCCGCCACCCGGGGGCATTCCTGCCGGTGCCTTCTTCTCCGGCTTTTCGGCAACCATCGCCTCGGTGGTCACCAGCAGGCCGGCGACCGAGGCCGCATCCTGCAGTGCCGTCCGCACGACCTTGGTCGGGTCGATGATGCCGGACTTCACCAGGTCCTTGAACTCGCCGGTCTGCGCGTCAAAGCCCCAGTTGTACTCGTCGCGATCGAGGATCTTGCCGGCGATCACCGCGCCATCCTCGCCGGCGTTCTCGGCGATCTGGCGCAGCGGCATCTGGATCGCCTTGCGCACGATCTCGACGCCGAAGCGCTGGTCGTCGTTATCCGCCTTCAGCTTCGACAGGATCAGCGACGCACGGGCCAGCGGCACGCCGCCACCCGGCACGATGCCTTCCTCAACCGCCGCACGGGTCGCGTGCAGTGCGTCGTCGACGCGGTCCTTGCGCTCCTTCACCTCGACCTCGGTCGAGCCGCCGACGCGGATCACCGCGACGCCGCCCGCCAGCTTCGCCAGACGCTCCTGCAGCTTCTCGCGGTCGTAGTCCGAGGTGGTCTCCTCGACCTGCGCGCGGATCTGGTTGCAGCGGCCGACGATGTCGTTCTTCTTGCCGCCGCCTTCGACGATGGTGGTGTTCTCTTTCTCGATGAGCACCTTCTTCGCCTTGCCGAGGTCGTTCAGCTTGACGTTCTCGAGCTTGATGCCGAGGTCCTCACTGATCACCGTGCCGCCGGTGAGGATCGCGATGTCCTCCAGCATCGCCTTGCGGCGATCGCCGAAGCCGGGCGCCTTCACTGCGGCGACCTTCAGGCCGCCGCGCAGCTTGTTCACCACGAGCGTGGCGAGTGCCTCACCCTCCACGTCCTCGGCGATGATCAGCAGCGGACGGCCGGACTGCACGATGCTCTCCAGCAGCGGCAGCATGGGCTGCAGGCCCGACAGCTTCTTCTCGTGGATCAGGATGTACGGATCGGCGAGGTCGGCGACCATCTTCTCGGCGTTGGTGATGAAGTAGGGCGAGACATAGCCGCGGTCGAACTGCATGCCCTCGACGACGTCGAGCTCGGTCTGGATGCCCTTGGCCTCCTCGACCGTGATGACGCCCTCGTTGCCGACCTTCTGCATGGCGTCCGAGATCATCTTGCCGATCTCGGTCTCGCCATTCGCGGCGATCGCGCCGACCTGTGCGGTCTCGGCCGGTGTGGTGATCTTCTTCGTCCGCTTCTTCAGTTCATCGACGACGGCGGTCACCGCGCGATCGATGCCGCGTTTGAGGTCCATCGGGTTCATGCCAGCGGCCACCGCCTTCGAACCCTCGCGCACGATCGCCGCGGCGAGCACAGTCGCCGTGGTTGTGCCGTCGCCGGCGATGTCGTTGGTCTTGGAGGCGACCTCGCGCACCATCTGGGCGCCCATGTTCTCGAACTTGTCCTGCAGTTCGATTTCCTTGGCGACGGTCACGCCATCCTTGGTGATGCGCGGTGCGCCGAAGCTCTTGTCGAGCACCACGTTGCGGCCCTTCGGCCCCAACGTCACCCGCACGGCGTCGTTCAGGATGTCCACGCCGCGCAGCATGCGCTGGCGGGCTTCACCGCCGAACCTTACGTCCTTGGCAGCCATATATCGATTTCCTTCGTGTTTATCGTCTGGGCGTGTTGCAGTCTGGGTTAAGCGGCCTTGCGCTTGGCGGCGGTCGTGCCTTCGATGATGCCCATGATGTCGGACTCCTTCATGATCAGGAGCTCCTCGCCATCAAGCTTCACCTCGGTGCCGGACCACTTGCCGAACAGGATGCGGTCGTTCGCCTTGACGTCGAGCGGGACCAGCTTGCCGGTCTCGTCACGGGCGCCTGGGCCGACGGCGACGACTTCGCCCTCCATCGGCTTCTCTTTGGCCGTGTCGGGGATGATGATGCCGCCCGCGGTCTTTTCCTCGGCTTCCAGCCGACGGACCACGACCCGGTCGTGCAGGGGACGGAAGTTCATTCGTGATCGCTCCTTGAGTGATCTCGCCAATGGGATGATGGTTTTGCCAACCAGCCTGCCGCGGCCCCATCTGGGCACCGTGTGCGCGGCCTGTTAGCACTCCCCTCCGGAGAGTGCCAGCGATCTAGTCGCGTTCGCGTGTGGTGTCAAGCAGGTCGGCAGCAATTGTCCCCCATGAGTGCCAAACCATTGAAATTGCTGCGATTAATGCTTGCGTAAGCAAACCGCAATCATAATCATGCTGTTGTCTGAAAGGCGTCCGGGTGGACGTCAGACGGAGACCCAGAATGAGTCTTGCGCTGCAATTGAACGACTATCGCCTGACGACGGCCGAAATTCTCTACCGTCTGCCTGATCACCCTGGGCTCCTGCAGAGCTATATCTGGCAGGATCTGGACCTTGCCCCTCGCTTCCCCGTGCTGCACAGGTTCCTGGACTTCTGGCATCGCGAGCTGGACGGCAAGGTGCACTCGGTGCGTGTGGCGTCCGCCAGCGTGATCAAGCCGCCGTCGTATCGAAGCCCCGGCGCCTACCTGCGACTTCACTGATCACAATCGGCCGGCCGAAGTATTCGCCTGGGGCAGGTTGGTACGCCTAATATGGCGTGCCATGCCCTTCGACGTTCGCGAATTCCCCGATGCGCCGCCGGAAGACCGTGCGGCCGGCGGTCGTAGCCGGCGGCTCGTGGCGACCTGGCTGTTCGCGACCGCTGCCATGGTTCTGGTGATGATCGTGCTCGGCGGCGTCACCCGCCTGACAGGCTCCGGCCTTTCCATCATGGAATGGGCGCCTCTTTCGGGCACGCTCCCGCCGACGAGCGACGCGGAGTGGCAACGGCTGTACCACCTCTATCAGCAGATCCCGCAATACAGCCTGGTGAACGAGGGCCTGGGACTCGCCGGGTTCAAGCAGATCTTTTGGCTGGAATGGGTCCATCGGTTGTGGGGCCGGCTGATCGGGCTGGCCTTCATTGTCCCGCTGATCTGGTTCTGGAGAACGGATAGAATCGAGCGGCGGCTGCGCCCACGTCTCGCCCTGCTGTTCGTCCTGGGTGGCCTGCAGGGCGCGGTCGGCTGGTTCATGGTGGCCTCGGGCTTCGAGCCGGAGGCCACCGCCGTATCGCCGTATCGGCTGGTCGTCCATCTGGTGCTCGCCCTGGTCCTCTATGCGGCTATTCTCTGGACCGGCCTGATGGTGGTGCGTCCTCTGCCGCCACGCCCGGAGGCGGGCAGGCTGCTTTACCGGCTGGCCTGGGTCTGCTGCGCATGCGTCGCGCTGACCATGCTGGCCGGAGGTTTCGTCGCCGGGACGCATGCCGGCTTCGACTACAACACGTTCCCGCTGATGGATGGTCGGCTGGTGCCGGCTGACTTCGCCTCGCTCCAACCGTTCGCGCGCAATCTGACAGAGAACATCGCCGCCGTGCAGTTCGACCATCGGCTGCTGGCGACACTTACTGTGGTCGCCGTGCTCTCCACACTATTCGTCGGGCTCGCCACCCGCCCGCCGCGTGCGGTGCATCGTGCGCTGCTGGCCTTCCTCGGTATCGCGCTGATGCAATATCTCCTGGGCGTGGCGACACTCGTGTTTGTCGTGCCGACCGCACTGGCGACGGTTCACCAGGCGGTCGCTGCGCTACTTCTCGCCGCGGCCATAGTGCTGCTGCACAGCACGCGCCCGGCCCCCGTCAGGCAGCGGGCATGACGGGGGCACCCGCTCCGGCTTCGACTGCGCCGGACGCTGCGCTCGCGCCAGCCGCCGACGATGCGCGCCGCCGCGCAACGTTGCTGCACTCCATTCTTGAGGCCTTTCCGCATGGGGTCTGCGTCTATGGTCCGGATCATCGCGTGGCGATGTTCAACAAGGCCTACACGCAAATCATGACCGGGGCATCGCTAAGCGTGGGGGATCACCTGGAGGAGGTGGTTCGCCGTCGCGCCGCCGCTGGCGAATACGGGCCCGGTGCCGTCGACGAGATCTTCGCCCAGCAGATGGCCTTCGACGTCACGCGTCCGCAGGTGCGCCAGCGGCGGCGACCGAATGGCATGACGCTGGATGTCCATACCACGCCGTTGCCGGACGGCGGCTATATCAGCGTCGTGACCGACATCACCGCGCTGGCCGAAGCGGAAGAACAGATATCGCGTCGCGCAGAGGAAATGGCGGTCATGCTGTCCTGCATTCGCCATGGGGTCGTGCTCTGGGGACCGGATCATCGGCTGCTCGCCAGCAATGCGATCGCCACGGAGCTGCTCCACCATCCTCCGGGGCTGCTGACGCCTGGGCAGACGGAGCGCGAGGTCATCGAGAGCATGCTGTCGCGCGGCCATTTCGGAACGGACGCCGCGGCGCGGGAGCAGGCAATTGCGCTGTCTGAACTGGATCGAACCAGGCCCTACGAGCGGCAGATCGTCACCCCGGCCGGGCGGGTTCTCGATGCCCGCTCGGATCCGACCCCGGCGGGCGGCTGGGTCACCACGCTCACCGATGTGACAGAGGCGCGTGCTGCGCAGGACGAGCTCCGCCGCGCCAAGGAAGCAGCAGAGGCGGCGAACCAGGCCAAGTCGCGCTTCCTCGCCACGATGAGCCACGAACTGCGCACGCCGCTCAACGCTGTGATCGGCTTCTCTGATGCACTGTTGCACGAGGTCGCCGATCCGAAACGCGCCCACGTGGCCGAGTTCGCCGCACAGATCAACGAAGCCGGCCGTCAATTGCTCGGCCTCATCAACATCATACTTGATGTCGCGCGCATCGAGTTGGGCCGTTTTGACCTCGCATCCGACCGGATCAGCGTCACCCGCATGTTGCGCCATTGCGTGCGCTCGGCGGACGCCGCCGCCCAGGCCGCCGAGATCACGCTCAGCGCGCAGGTGCCTGATGACATGCCGCCGCTCAGGGCTGACGAGAGGCGCCTGCAGCAGGTGATAGACCACCTGTTGTCCAATGCCGTGAAGTTCACCAAGGCCGGCGGCTCGGTGTCGGTCGGGGCGTCGCTGGAGACTGACGGCAGGCTGCTGCTGTTCGTGCGCGACACCGGTATCGGCATCCCTGAGGAGGAAATCGAGCGCGTGTTCGAGCCGTTCACCCAGCTGGACGCCACCCTCGCCCGCCGCTTCCAGGGTGCCGGTCTCGGCCTCTACGTGTCTCGCGCACTGGTTGCCGGCCATGGCGGCGAACTGTCGCTGCGCAGCGTGCCAGGCGAGGGGACATCGGCCGAGATCCGCCTGCCAGCCGAACGGGTGATTGCCGATGCCCGGTAGTCTACCCACTTGAATGCCCACCGACCGCTGCTAAAGGGAATGCCGCCATGACGCCGCTCGCCGTCACCGACAAGCTGTTCTTCGAGCGTTCCGATTCTGCCCTCGACCGTGCCGCGGCCGAGGCGACGCTGGGCACGGCGCTGACGCGCAGCGATGATGGCGAGCTGTATCTGGAGTATCGCGAAAGCGAGCAGATCAGCCTCGACGACGGCCGCATCCGCAGCGCCGGGTTTGACACATCGCTTGGCTTCGGACTACGCGCCGTGGCCGGCGAGGCCACCGGCTATGCGCATGCCGGCGAGCTGTCGGAACCGGCCCTGCGGCGGGCCGCGAGCAGCGTGGCGGCGGTGGCGTCGGGCCATTCCGGCGTCGCGGCGGAGTCGCCACGGGCCACCAACGCGCGGCTCTATTCCGATGCCAATCCACTCGGCGCGACCGAATTCCCCGCTCGCACCGCCCTGCTGGCTGACATCGACGCCTACGCTCGGGGCAAGGATTCACGCGTCGTGCAGGTGATGGCCTCGATCAGTGGCGAGTGGCAGGCAGTTCAGATCATGCGCCCCGATGGTGCGCGGGTGGCAGACCTGCGGCCGCTGGTGCGGCTGAACGTCGCCGTCGTGGTGGAGCAGGGCGGCCGACGCGAGACTGGCAGCTACGGCACCGGCGGCCGCTTCGCCTACGACCACGTCACAGCACCCGAGGTATGGCGCGGTGCGGTCGACGAGGCGTTGCGCCAGGCGCTGGTCAACCTTGAGAGTGTGCCGGCCCCGGCGGGCGAAATGGAGATCGTGCTTGGCTCCGGCTGGCCCGGCATCCTGCTGCATGAGGCCATCGGCCACGGCCTGGAAGGCGATTTCAACCGCAAGAAGACGTCGGCCTTCGCCGGCCTGCTGGGTACCCGCATCGCGACGCAGGGTGTCACGGTGGTGGACGACGGCACTATGCCCGATCGGCGCGGCAGCTTGACGGTGGATGACGAAGGTACGCCGACCAGCCGCACGGTACTGATCGAGGACGGCGTTCTGGTTGGCTTCATGCAGGACCGGTTGAACGCAAGATTGATGGACATGCCGGCGACCGGCAATGGGCGCCGACAGTCCTATGCCCACGCGCCGATGCCGCGGATGACCAACACCGTGATGCTGGCCGGAGCGCACGCGCCGGAGGAGATGATCCGCTCGGTGCGCCGCGGCCTGTACGCGGTGAACTTCGGCGGCGGACAGGTGGATATCACGTCGGGAAAATTCGTGTTCTCGGCGAGCGAGGCCTACCTGATCGAGGACGGCAAGGTCACCGCACCGGTGAAGGGTGCCACGCTGATCGGCAACGGTCCCGACGCGCTGACCAAGGTCGCGATGGTCGGCAACGACATGACTCTCGATCCGGGCATCGGCACATGCGGCAAGAACGGTCAGGGCGTCCCGGTCGGCGTCGGTCAGCCGACCCTGAAGCTGCGCGGCCTCACCGTGGGCGGCACCGCCACCTGAATAAATGCTGCTTGCCGGATATGTCACTGCATCGTGGCCCGGCGCGCGAAATTAGCATTCGTGAAATTAACATTGTGACGCGCGATCGTTAATACTGACGGCAATTTTCCGTTTTTGAACATTTGACCTATCGAGCGAGCAAACCCGGTAACGGTGCTTGACGCTGGATTTCGCCTTTGGCGAATCCCGTGAGGCAGGAAATTTCTTAGCAACCGACCATACCCCCCGCGATTCGTCTCGAAAGATGTGATTCAGAGCGAAATCTCGCGCCTTCGGGGCCGACTCGGGCACCTTCGCGCGACGATAGCGATTTGACGGAAGGATGATGTCAAAACAACGAGAAAAAGCCCTTAACGTGGAAATATCGCAGTCGAGATTGCGGACGACGCGGGATGCTCCCCGTGCAACAAACTCGGCACAAACAATGAAGGAAAGGGTCCCGGCCAATGTTGCGTTTTATTCCAGTTTGCATCGCCTCCGTCGTCGACTCTGGTAAAGTCTGTCTCGGTGGTTATGCGCCGACACTGGCGTCGACGGTGGACTCTGGCAAAGTACAACTCGGCGGCTACGCGCCGACCCTGGCGCCGACAGCGGACGCCGGCAAAGTACGTCTCGGTGGTTATGCGCCGACACTGGCGTCGACGGTGGACTCTGGCAAAGTACCAACTCGGCGGCTACGCGCCGACCCTGGCGCCGACAGCGGACGCCGGCAAAGTACGTCTCGGTGGGTATGCCCCGACGCTGGCTCCGACAGCCGATGCTGGCAAAGTACGTCTCGGTGGGTATGCCCCGACGCTGGCACCGACGGCCGATGCCGGCAAAGTGCGTCTCGGTGGCTATGCGCCGACCCTGGCGCCGACAGCCGATGCCGGCAAGGTGCGTCTCGGCGGTTATGCACCGACGCTGCCTCCGGCGCGCTGATCCTGCCGCCTCCGACTGAGGACAGACGATCCGTGCGCGACTAAGATGCGGGGACCGGATGAGCCTCCGGGCCTTCCGCATCCTGGTCGTCAATTCAGGGGCATTTGTCTTGTCCAGCACAAACTCTTCTCGTCCCGCATCGTCAGAGTCGCAGTCCAAGAAGATACCGGTTGTCACGTTCCACCGTCTGATCCCCAACGCGCGGCTGCCGCAGCGCGCTGATCGTTCAGCCGCCGGTTCGCTGCCCACCCGTGCCTTCCGCTATTGCGAACCTGCCACCAGCGCATCGGGCTATGGGTACTACATCTTCCCTCCGATCAGCTTCAGCCTGCAGTGGGACGGACGTGACGTGATGTGGACGTGGGAGGGTGCCGGCACCTGGCTTCCGCTCAAGTCCGCACAGTTCCCTGGTTTCCGCGACCTGTTCGATCAGGTCGCGCCCGATGAGATCCGCGAATATTCACCGCCCTTCCTGGGGGCCCTGCAGGAGCCTGGCCTGATCCAATGCTGGACCGGCATCGTTGCTCGCACCGCGCCAGGCTGGAGCCTGATGGTGCGACCGCCTGCCAACATCCCGCGCAGCGGCAGCTATGAATTGTATGAGGGCATCATCGAGACCGACCGCTGGTTCGGCCCGCTGATCACCAACATGCGCCTGGCCAAGACGGACGTGCCGATCGATTTCCGCGCCGACTTCCCGCTGCTGCAGGTGCAGCCGATCCCGCGCCACGTCTATGACGATGCCACGCTCAACAACTACGAGCTGGTTCCCGACCTGAAGCAGCTCGCCCCGGAGGACTGGGACGACTACTACGACACCGTGGTCCGTCCTCATGTGCAGGAAGTGCGGCCGCGCGGTCAATACGCCGCGGCGGCGCGAAGGCGGCGGGCCAGTGAAAGCGACGGCCGATAAGTAACCATCTGGACACCGGCGATCGCTTATAGTTGAAAGCGATCATGGATGCCGTTTCGCCCCGCCTGCGGTCTGCGCTGTGCGCATTGGCGCTGCTGCTGTTGCCTGCCGCGTCGGCGCTCGATACCCCGGCCTGTCCCAGCACATCCGGCAGCGCATCACTGGCCTTGCCTCACCTCCGCAGCGCCGTGAACCACCGCATCGAGGCTGTGGTCGTGGCGCTCGGGTCCTCCTCGACCCAGGGCGCAATGGCGTCCGATCTCGCCCACTCCTATCCGGCCGTGCTGCAGCAGGTGCTATCTGCCGGTCTGCCGGACGCCCATATCGCCGTGATCAATCGCGGCGTCGGCGGACAGGATGCGGCGGAGGAACTGGCTCGGCTGGACGCCGATGTACTGGCGGTGCGGCCTCAGCTTGTTATCTGGCAGGTCGGTGCCAACGGTGCGCTGCGCAATGCTGACCCGGCGGCGTTCCGTGCCATGGTCACCATGGGTGTGCGCCGGCTTCAGGCCGCGGGAGCCGATGTGATCCTGATGGACAATCAGCAGTCGCCGAAGCTGCTGGCGAAGGCCGATGAACCGGTGTTCGACCAGACGCTTGAGGAGGTGGCGGCCGAAACCGGTGCCGCGCTGTTCTCCCGCCGCGCGCTGATGCGAGGCTGGCGTCGAGAGGGCAAGCCGCTCACGGAGTTCATCGCCGCTGACGGACTGCACCACAATGACCGCGGCTACCTGTGTGTCGCGGAAGCGCTGGCACACGAGATCCTCGCGGGCCTTGCGCCGGGCCAGCCGATGACGGCGGCACTCAGCCCCTGAGTTCGCGCCGCACGATCGCGGCGCCGTCAACCAGTGCACGCAGCTTTCCGAAGGCGCGTTCGCGCGGCATGTACTTCATGCCGCAATCCGGGGCCGGGATCAGCCGTTCCGCCGCGACATACCGCAGCCCGGCGCGGATGCGTTCCGCAACCTGTTCGGCTGTCTCGACGTCGGCGCTGCCCAGGTCGAGCACGCCCAGCATGATCTGCTTGCCCGACAGATCGGCCAGCACACCGAGATCTATCCTGGGCTGCGCCGCCTCGATCGAGATCTGCCGTGCGACCGTATCGGCAAGCTGCGGCAGGAACGCGTAGCCACTCGGCTTGTTGGCGACGACATGCGCGTAGCCGAAGCACAGATGCACGACGGTCGGCCCGTCGATCCCCTCCAGCGCACGATTGATCGCTCGCACGCCGTACCGCTCCGCCTTGTCAGGCGCGGTGCGCACCCACGGCTCATCGAGTTGCACGACATCGACGCCGCTCGCCTTCAGATCGCGCAGCTCTTCATTGACGGCGGCGGCGTAGTCCATCGCCATCTCTTCCTCGTCCGCGTAGAACTCGTTCTTCGCCTGCTGCGACAAAGTGAACGGACCAGGCAGCGTGATCTTCGTCGCGCGATCGGTCTGCCGCAGCAGGAACTCGACATCGCGCAGTTCGACCGCACCTCGCCGGCGGATTTTTCCGACGACCCGCGGTACCGGCGTGGCGCGCCCGGTCTGCGAACGCACCTCGCCGGGGTGTTCGGCGTCGATGCCCTCCAGCGCGAGGGCAAAGCGATTGGAATAGCTTTCGCGGCGTATCTCGCCGTCGGTGATGATGTCGATGCCAGCGCGCTCCATGTCACGGATCGCGAGAATGGTTCCGTCGTCCTGCGCCTGCTCGAGCAGCTCCGCTGGAATGCGCCAGATGTCCTGCGCATGGGTGCGCGGCACGCCGTGCTTCTCCAGGGCGGCCCGATTCACCAGCCAGTCAGGCTGCGGATAGCTGCCCACAACGGTGGTCGGCAGCAAATGCGTCGGATAGGTCATCGCGATGCTCTCCGCGGCAAGGGCGAGTCACGTTATCAGTCAGACTGATCCAGGGAAATGTCCGGATACCGATGTTGCCGCGCGGTTATTGAAGCTTCGGTGGATTGCCCGAACCTTGTATGGCATGCGAGGACATGGCCACGCCTGCATCCCGCATCTCGATAGCCACCATCCCGGACAAGCGCCTTGCCCTGGGCGCACTTGGCGTCGTCTTTGGCGACATCGGCACCAGCCCGCTCTACGCCTTTCGGGAAAGCTTCATCGGCACGCATCGGCTGCCCATCGAACGGCTGCATGTGCTCGGCGTGCTATCTCTGATCGTGTGGGCGCTGATCGTCGTGGTCACGATCAAGTACGTGCTGATCACGATGCGTGCCGACAATCGGGGAGAGGGAGGTTCGTTCGCCCTGCTCGCTCTGATCCGTCGCGTTGCCCCCAGAACGCGCCTGCTGCCTGCCATATCCTTCGGCGCGTTGCTCGCGACAGCGTTGTTCTACGGCGATGCGGTCATCACGCCAGCAATATCGGTTCTCTCGGCGGTCGAGGGCCTGACATTGGTCGACGACCGCCTCGGCGTCGCGATTGTCCCCATCACATTGATCATTACGCTGGCGCTGTTCGCGATCCAGCATCGCGGCACCGGCGTGGTGGGCCGTTTCTTCGGTCCGGTGATGCTGCTGTGGTTCATCACCATCTGCGTGCTCGGGGTAGTCAATGTCGCGCGCCGCCCAGAAGTGTTGGAGGGGGTCAGCCCCACCTTCGCTCTCGACCTGATCGCCGCCGACCCGCTGCGTGCCTTCCTGACCCTCGGCACTGTCGTGCTGACCATCACGGGTGCCGAGGCACTGTATGCCGATATGGGGCATTTCGGCCGGGCCCCAATCGCAGGCGCCTGGATGAGCGTGGTCCTACCGGCTCTGCTTCTCTGCTACGCCGGCCAGGCTGCGCTGGTGCTCGACGACCCCGCTGCCATGGAGCAGGCATTCTTCCTGTTGGCGCCGGGCTGGGCACTCTGGCCAATGCTCGCCCTCGCCACCATGGCGACCGTGATCGCAAGCCAGTCCGCGATAACCGGCGCCTTCTCCATCACGGCGCAGGCGATACAGCTCGGTTATCTTCCCCGTCTCATGATCCGTCACACCTCCGCGGCCGAGAGGGGACAGATCTTCGCGCCGGCGGTGAACGCGCTGCTTTGTGTCGCCGTAATTGGACTGGTCCTCGGATTTCGGTCGTCGACGGCCTTGGCCGCCGCATTCGGCTTTGCGGTGACGTCGACCATGGTGCTGACGACGCTGATGATGGGATTTGTGATCTTTCGCATCTGGCGATTGCGCAAAGTCTGGGCCGTCCCACTCTATGCGGTGCTGTTGGCCTCCGATGCCGCCCTGTTCGGTGCCTCCGCCACCAAGATCCCCGATGGCGCCTGGCTGCCGCTCGTGATCGCGGCGATGCTCATGCTGCTGTTCATGACCTGGGCGCGCGGCCGGACCCTCCTCGCGGCACGACTTGCTCGGGATGCGATGCCGGTCGACAGCTTTCTGCGCACGTCAGCCAATGCGCCGCGCGTGCCCGGCCTTGCGGTGTATTTCACGCGCGACGCGACAGGTGTTCCCACTGCCCTGCTGCACAGCCTCAAACACCATCATGTGCTGCATGAGCACGTCCTGCTGCTGACCATACAGACGGCGATGTTGCCACACGTTGCACGTGAATCACGATTGCACTTCGAGGAGATTGGACTTGGCACGAGCCGTGCCGTGCTGACGTTCGGCTTTCTCGACGAGCCGGATGTCCCCGCCGGCCTGACGCTGCTGCCGCAGGGTTGGGCCGAAGATGCGATGCGCACCAGCTACGTCCTCGGGCGGCAGATCCTGGTTCCTGCCGCACGCCCAGGAATGCCGCAGTGGCAGGAGGCGTTGTTTGCCGCGATGGTGCGACTATCGGGGTCGGCGACCGAGTATTTCCGCTTGCCGCCTGGACGCGTCGTGGAACTGGGAAGTCAGGTCGAGATCTGAGCCTGTCACCCCAGGTGACATGCCGTCGTCGCACACCTAGTCTTTCAGACAACTGAGGAATCCGGAAGGCAACAGCAATGGAGTTCGGCATCTTTCACGAGTTCCCGTCCCTGCCGGGACGGTCCCACGCCGAGGCATTCGCGCAATCGTTCGAACTGGTGGATGGCGCCGAACGGTGGGGGCTCGATGCGATGTGGCTCGGCGAGTTGCATTTCGATCCCGCGCGTTCGGTGTTGTCGGCGCCGCTGTGCATCGCCAGCGCCATCGCGGCGCGCACGCAGCGGATGAAGATCGGGCTCGCCGTGCAGGTGCTGCCGCTGTGCCATCCACTGCGCCTGGCCGAGGAAGCGGCGACCGTCGATCAGATCAGCAACGGGCGGCTGATCTTCGGCGTTGGGCGAAGCGGCGTGGCACGCACCTACGAGGCGTATGGCGTGCCCTATGCGGAAAGCCGTGAACGCTTTGCCGAAGTTCTCGACATCGTGCAGAAGGCGTGGACACAGGACACGGTATCCTATCAGGGCAAGTTCTATCACTTCGACGATGTGACGGTGGTACCAAAACCGTATCAGCAGCCGACGCCGCCGATCCGCGTCGCCGCCACGAGCGCCGATACGTTCGTATCCATCGGCAGACAGGGCCTGCCGATCTTCGTGGCCGTCCGCTACGAGACAGCGGCGGAGATCGCGCCGCAGGTTGCGGCCTATCGCAAGGCGCTGGCGTCGTCCGCCGATCCGGCGCGTGGTGGGGTGTTCCTCCGCGTTCCCGCCTACCTCGCGCCGTCCGATGCGCAGGCGCGCTCGGAAGTGGAGCCGAGCCTGATCCATTTCTATCGCCAGCAGGCGGCGCTGCTTGCGGATTCGGCGAGGCGCGCCGGTGTCGATGGCGCCGACAGACGCGCGCAGACCGCACGCCGGCTCGAAACGATGACCTATGAGGAGGCACTGAAGGGGACGGTTCTGATCGGTTCGCCCGGCTCGGTCGCCGGACGGCTGGAGGAGCTGCGGCAGGAACTGGGTCTCGACGGCGTGCTGATGGAGCTGAACTGCGGCGGCAAGATCCCGCATGAGAACGTCATGACGGCGCTGCGGCTGCTGTGCCAGGAAGTCATGCCGCGGTTTCATTGAGTCAGCGACGGTGGGTTTCGCATGGCGATAGTCCGGGTCCGGTTCGACGGCGGCAATGTTCCCGTCGTGAGAGGCGCGATTCCACCCAACGCCGACACGCCGATCAGCAATCCGACGCAGACTGGCTTCACGACGAACCAGGGGATCATCGTCGCAGAGGATGAGGACCTGTTTCGGCTTGGATACCTCAATTCCCTACACGCCGCTGTGGCAGACGGTGCAGGCGGTGGATGGCGTGCCCGCCGTGATCACCTTCCGGAAAAAAGGACCATGAAGGTTGTCGCCGGTCTTCTCGCCGCGCTGACACTGCTGAGCGGCTGCGGGGTCAAGCCGACCGACTATCCGCTCGCCGCCGGGCAGGCGAACCAGGTGCAGGCACCACTCGATGTGGATCCCGATCATCCATTCGTCGTCATGACATTCTCCGGCGGCGGCTCGCGAGCGGCGGCGCTCGCAGCGGCGGTCGTCAGGCGGCTCAACGATCTGCACTACACGGCGGGCGGGGAATCGCGCGCGCTCTCTCGGGACATCGCCGTCGTGTCCTCGGTGTCCGGCGGCAGCGTCTATGCCGCCGATCTCGGCCTCAACGGCCCGGCCCATGCTGCGAGCTTCATGCAGCGCGTCCAGGACTACGACGGCATCGGCTGGCTCGCGCGCCGCTTTCTGAACCCGGTCACCTGGCTGTCCCTGCAATTCGAAAGCGAGACCCGCATCGCCGTGCTGCAGGAGATGATCGAGGATCTGCTGCAGACCAAGGCGACGATGGCAGCGCTCAATAAGCCCAGCGGGCAGCTGACTCTGCTCAATGCGACCGACATGGTTGCCGGCCAGGTGTTCACCTTCGATCGGCAGACGCTGGACGATGTGTGCATGGATTACGACCGGGTTCCCGTCAGTCTCGGCGTCACCGCATCGGCGGCCTTTCCATTCGCTTTCACGCCCGTCCTGCTGCACAACGACTCGTATCTGCAGCCGATGTGCCCGGGACAACGGAATCCCAGTTTGCCCTACCTTGCCACATTGCAGAGCGTACGCGGCCCCTACGCGAACCTGGAGTCCTATCGCACCGCACGATATCGCCAGTCGCTGCGCGACGAGGTCGTGGTCGAGCAGGGCTCCGGTGACAAGGTTCCTCCCTATCGAAACCCGGTCTACCTGCGTCTTGTCGATGGCGGCGTCGCAGACAACTCAGGCCTCACCGCGCTTCGGCGAGCGCTTCTGCAAACGGGCGCGCCAGCCGATATTGGCCGTCTCGCCGCACAAAGCAGGCTGCGCCACCTCGTCGTCATTGCGGTGAATGCGCGCAGTGATCCGAAGAGCGATCTGGACAACTCGACGCAGTACACCACCATTCTGACCCAGGCGAATGCGATCAGCGGCACGTTGGTTGACAGCGCCTCGTCCTATTCAGCGGCGGTCTTCCAGGACTTCATCAAGCTGCTGATCAACGATCGTGACACGCTGGTGCTGCAGGACGGTCAGACGCAGGCCAATTTTGCCGTTTATCCCATCTCGATCGATTTCGATCAGCTCCCAAACGCGACCGCGGCGGAACGGCAGCAACAGGAAGCGGTCAAGGCCATCGCAACAAGCTGGACGCTGAAGCCCGGCGACGTGAAGCTGCTGGACGCCGCTGCCGGCGAACTGTTATGGCGGCACCCATGCTTCCGCCTGCTGATGTCTGACATCGGATTGCAGGGCCAAGCGGAGGCGCCGGCCATCCCCGGCCTGCGCTGCCCCGTGGAGCCGCCGGTGCAAATCCCCGCAAAGGGCAGACGGCCGCCGGCCTGATCAGAACTCGACTTCCAGTTCCTCGATCTGCTCCGGCTCGAGTTGTGCGGCCGCGACCCACTCGGTCAGATCGGGCCAGCCCCATATATGCGCGCAATACGCCGCGGAGACGGGATCGACCTGCACCGCGTAGCTGCGGAAGCGAGCAACCACCGGGGCATACATGGCATCGGCGACCGTCGGCGTCCGGCCGAACAGCCATGGCCCTTTCCAGGTGTCAAGGCAGTCGCGCCAGATCTGAGTGATCCGGTCGATGTCCGCCTGTGCTGCGGACCAGAGGGCGACACGCCGCCCCTCGGTGCGCAGGTTCATCGGCAGCGACGAACGCAGCGCGGAGAAGCCCGAGTGCATCTCGCCGGAGATCGACCGGCACCGCGCGCGTGCCATGCGGTCACCCGGATACATCCCGGCGTTTGGGCACACCTCGTTGAGGTACTCGGCGATGGCCAGCGTGTCCCACACGGTCACCCCGTCGTGCACCAGGCACGGCACGCGAATCGACGAGGCGCGCAGCAGCAGTTCCGCGCGCGTGTCGTCATCCGATGCGACGACCTTCTCCTCGAAGTCCAGCCGCGCCAGCCGCGCGAGCAGGAAGCCACGCAGCGACCAGGACGAATAGTTCTTGCTGCTGATCAGGAGGAGCGTTGCCATGTTGCTTTCCTTTATCGACCAGTCCATGCTGCACTGCAATATTGCCCCCGAATCCGTTCACACGACAATCGCATGCACGTAGCGTCCGCCGGTTGATGATGTATCAGGTCTACCAGGCACAGGCGGACCTGCTGTTCCCGCTGCGCGGGTTTGCCCGTATGGGTGCCAGCGTGGCGCGACTGGTCGATTGTGGCAGTGGTCTTCCATCGCTGGTGCGACATCTGTCGGCTTGGCTGACCATGTTCGCCGATGCGGGTCTCACGCATCATCGGCCGCCATTCGGCATCGATGTCGTGTCGGTGGACGGACAGGCTGTCGCTAGTGACCGAGGAGGCGGCCGACGACACGCCGTTCGGAACGTTGCTCCACTTCCGCAAGGACCATGCGGGCCCGCACCCTCGCGTTCTGCTGGTGGCGCCGATGTCGGGCCATTTCGCCACTCTGCTGCGCAACACCGTGCAGGTGATGCTGCCCGAGCACGATGTCTACATCACCGACTGGAAGAACGCGCGCGACGTGCCGCTGAGCGAAGGGCGCTTCGGCCTCGACGAGTTCGTCGATCACATCATTCGCTTCCTGGGTGTGATGGGACCGGGCGCGCATGTCGTCGCGGTGTGCCAGCCGGCAGTGCCGGCGCTTGCCGCCGCCGCGGCCATGGCGGAGGCCGGCGATGCCGCAATGCCGCGCAGCATGACTCTGATGGCGGGGCCGATCGACACGCGGGTGAACCCGACCGGGGTCAACGAGCTCGCACAATCGCGGTCGATCGAATGGTTCCAGCGGCATTTGATCGGCGCGGTGCCCTGGCGCTTTCCGGGCGCGTTCCGCCATGTCTATCCGGGATTCGTGCAGTTAGCGGCGTTCATGAGCATGAACCTGGACCGGCACATCAACGCGCATCTCGGCCAGTTTCGCAGCCTGGTCGGCGGCGATCTGGTCAGCGCGGAGGCGCATCGGCGGTTCTATGGCGAATACGGCGCAGTAATGGACCTGCCGGCGGAGTTCTATCTCGAGACGGTGCAGCGCGTGTTCCAAGAGCACGACCTGCCGCGCGGCGCGCTCACCTGGCATGGCCGGAAAGTCCGACCGGAAGCGATCCGCCGCATGGGTCTGCTGACGGTGGAAGGCGAGCGCGACGACATCTGCGCGATCGGCCAGACAATGGCGGCACTCGACCTGTGCAGCCGGATCCCGGTCAATCTGAAGCAGGATCACCTGCAGACCGGGGTCGGCCATTACGGTGTGTTCAGCGGGCGACGCTGGGCGAACGAGGTCTATCCGCGCGTGCGCGAGATGATCCAGGTGATGGACTGAGTAGCGCGAGGAGTCCCTGCAGCAACTGCGTCGGGGTCGGCGGACAGCCGCGGATCGTCAGGTCCACAGGAACCACCTTCGAGACAGCACCGATGCAGGCCGGGCTGTCGGTGAACACGCCACAGCCGGCGCCACAGTCGCCGACCGCGACCACCCACTTCGGATCCGGCGTCGCACGCCACGTGCGCTCCAGGCCTTCGCGCATGTTGCGCGTAACCGGACCGGTGACCATCAGCACATCGGCATGACGTGGCGAGGCGACGAAGCGCAGGCCGAAGCGCTCCAGGTCGTAGAACGCATTGTTCAGTGCATGGATTTCCAGTTCACAGCCGTTGCAGGAGCCGGCATCGATCTCGCGGATGGACAGACTGCGGCCGAGACGGCGCTGCGCCGCGCGGTCAAGCTGCGCACCAAGCTCGGCGAGTTCCGCATCGTCAGGAACGGGTTCCGTGACCGGCGATCGCAGGCCTTGGAAGAGTGTCCTCAGCATTGGCGCCACACATTGCTGTAGCGGCGGACCGAAACTGCGACTCCATCCGTCATTCCCGCGAAAGCGGGGGTCCAGTAGCTGGATTCCCGCTTTCGCGGGAATGACGGGTAATGGTTGCTGCGCTTCGCCATCACAGATCGTGCCCCGAGTAAGAGCAGTTGAACGACTTGTTGCAGAGCGGGAAGTCGGCGACGATGTTGCCCTCGATCGCCGCTTCCAGCAGCGGCCACTGGAACCACGACGCATCGCGCAGATGACATCGGTCGACACGCCCCGCCGACATCGATTCGTAGCCACACCAGCACATCGCCGCGGAACGCCTCGGCGAGCGCAATACCTTCACACGGCCCCGTCGGTTCGATCGCGACCCGCAGGTCGCCCTGCGGCAGCTGGTGGAGCATCTGTTCGATCAGTGACAGGCTCTGCTCGATCTCCTTGACGCGGATCCAAACGCGCGCGTTGACGTCGCCCTCAGTCAGGACCGGTATATCGAAGCGCAGCCGGTCATAAGGCGGATACCCGATCGACTTCCGCGCATCGAAGTCGCGTCCCGACGCGCGTCCGACATAGCCGCCGGCGCCGAAGCGGCGCGCAAGTTCGGTGGAGAGGATGCCAGTGCCCACGGTGCGATCCTGCAGCGACGCGGTCTTGTCGTAGAGCTCCACGAGCGCAGGAAAGCGTGCGCGTATCTCATCGATAAGCCGCCTAATGGCCACATCGCCATTGGCAGGCAGATCGACCGCGACGCCACCGGGCACGATGCAGTCCATCATCAGGCGATGGCCGAAGCAGCCGGTGGCGCAGCGCAGCACGCGTTCGCGCAGCATGCCGCAATGCGCCAGCATGATGCTGAACGACGCATCGTTGCAGATCGCGCCGAAATCGCCGAGGTGGTTGGCGATACGCTCCAACTCCGACATTACCCCGCGCAGCCATTGCGCACGCGGCGGCGGTTCGATGCCGAGTGCCGACTCCACCGCGCGGGCGAAGGCGAATGCATAGGCGACCGCGCTGTCGCCCGACGTGCGGCAGGCAAGGCGTGAGGCCTGTTGCAGCGTGGCACCGTGAAGCAGGTGGTCGATGCCCTTGTGCACGTAACCAAGGCGCTGTTCCAGGCGCACTACCGTTTCGCCATCGGCAGTGAAGCGGAAATGGCCAGGCTCGATGATGCCGGCGTGAACCGGACCGACCGGAATCTGGTGCAGGCCTTCGCCTTCCACTGGCAGGAACGGATAAGCCGTCGGGTTCGCGCCATGATCGAGCCACGGACGCGTATCGGGCAGGCCGTCGGGCTGCAGGCCGAACAGATCGCGCGCGGCGCGCTCCAGGCGAATGGCAGGCGCATGCAGGGCGCCGACGGAGGGGTAGTGGCTGTCGGGACAGTCGAGGTCCAGCACGACGACGCCGTTGTCGAACACCGCCATATGCATGCAGCCAGGCTCGCCCCAGAGACCGAGCAGCGTCACCTCGCCGGCCGCAAGGCACCGTATAGCCTCCTGCCAATAAGCGGAATCGACGACGGTCATGCGTAATTCCGGGCGCAAGCCCGGCCTTCAACCGTCATGGGCGGGCGTGACCCGCCCATCATCCCAGCAAGGCCGCGACGTGCTGGAACCAGGCGACCAGCGGGCCCGGCAGCCAGATGCCGGCTATCAGCACCAGCGCGAGGTGCGCGAACATCGGCACATAGGAAGCGGTCACCGGGCCGGTCGGGCCGCGCGGCTCGCCAAACGCCACCGATGTCACGCGCAGGAACAAGGCGCCGAACGCTACCAGCAGACCGAACACGAACAGGATCGCCAGCAAAGGCTCACGTGCAAAGGTGGAACTGATCACCAGGAACTCGCTGGTGAACACACCGAACGGCGGCAGTCCTGCGATCGCGGCAACGCCGGCGATAAGGCCCCAGCCGAGCACCGGGTGCGTGACCGTCAGGCCGCCCATCTCGGCGATGCGCTGTGTGCCCTTCACCTGCGACACATGGCCGACCGAGAAGAAGATCGCCGACTTGGTCAGGCTGTGCATTGTCATCTGCAGCAGGCCGGCGAAGTTGCCCAACGGGCCGGCCATGCCGAAGGCGAACACCGTAATGCCCATGTGCTCGATCGAGGAGTAGGCGAACATGCGTTTGATGTCGCGCCGGCGATACAGCATGAACGCGGCGAAGATCAGCGAGATCAGCCCGAGCGCGATCATCAGCGGACCGGGTGCGATCGCGCCCGGGTTCGCTGCCAGCAGCATCTTGAAGCGTAGCAGCGCGTAGAGGGCCACGTTCAGCAGCAGGCCGGACAGCACGGCGGAGATCGGCGTCGGGCCCTCGGCGTGTGCGTCGGGCAGCCAGGCGTGCATCGGTGCGAGGCCGACCTTGGTGCCGTAGCCGAGCAGCAGGAAGATGAAGGCGATGTTCAGCAGCGCGGGATCGAAGTCGCGCACGCGGGTGATCAGGACAGTCCAGACCATCGCGTCGAGGCCTTCGCCGACCACCGGGCGTGCGGCGAGATAGACCAGGATCGTGCCGAACAGAGCGAGCGCGATGCCGACGCTGCCGAGGATGAAGTATTTCCAGGCGGCCTCGAGCGCTTCGTGGGTGCGGTAGATGCCGACCATAACCACCGTCGTAAGAGTGGCAAGCTCGATCGCCACCCACATCAGGCCGATGTTGTTGGCGAGCAGCGCCAGGTTCATGCCGAACAGCATGAGCTGGAACATCGCGTGGTAGAAGCGAAGGTAGTTCGGGGTGAGGCGCCCGATTTCGAGTTCGTGCGCGATGTAGCTCGCGCTGAATGCGCTGGTGGTGAAGCCCACGAAGGTGTTGAGCAGGATGAAGACGATGTTCAGATCGTCGACGGCGAGGTACTGGCCGGGGGTGGGGCGATCGCCCAGCAGCAGCAGGGCGGCGAGGAGCGAGAGGCCACTGGCGGCCACGTTGATGCGCGCCGAGAGGCGGTAGTCGGAGATCGTGGACAGGATCGCCGCGGCGGCGAGGGGGATAAGGAGGATGACGGATTCGGTCATCTTGGATCACCTCTCCCGCTTGCGGGAGAGGTCGCCACGAAGCGGCGGGTGAGGGTGCATCCGGCTTCGCACCTCACTGGCAACGCCCTCACCCGGCACGCTTCGCGTGCCGACCTCTCCCGCAAGCGGGCGAGGTGTACGACACCCCTCATCCCCTCTCTCCCCGGAACTGATCGAGCGCCTGCACATCCACCGTGTCGAAACGCTCGCGGATGCGGAACAGGAAGATGCCGATGACGATGAACGCGATCAGGATGGAGAAGGCGACACTGATCTCCACCACCAGTGGCATACCCTGCGCACCGGTGGCGGCCAGGTTCACGCCATTCTCCAGTGACAGGAACCCCGCCACCTGACTGACCGCATTGCGCCGCGTCACCATCATCAGCAGACCGATCAGCACCACCGACAGAGCGAGTGCGATGTCCTCGCGCGCGACGGGGTCGGCATGAGCCGTCACCGGCAGCATCACCATCAGCGACAGCGCCACCAGTGCGATGCCCGCGAGCATGGTGAGCCCTATGCTGACCACGGTCTCGATCTCCCGGTGGATACCGAGACGGAACACCATCCGCCGCAGTGCCATGGGAATGACGATGGCCTTGAAGCCGAGTGCAATCGCAGCGGTGATATAGAGATGCGGCGCATGCTGGATGTGCGCCTGCCACGCCACGGAAGCGGCCAGGATGAACGCGTGCAGCGCCAGCACATTGATCAGCGCGTAGAGTCGATCCTGGTACAGCATGGCGAAGCTGACCAGCACCAAGGCTCCAGCGAGCATATGGGCGACATCGAAGGCCAATCCGTGCGTCACATGCCCCCCGAGACAAACAGCAGCAGGACGCCGAGCAGGCTCAGCATCAGCGCAGCGCCCAGGAAGTTGGGCACGCGGAACACGCGCATCTTGGCGATCGACATTTCGAGTACGCCGAGCAGCACGCCGGCAATCGCCAGCTTCGCCAGCCAGGACACGAAGCCGAGTGCATAGCCGCCCGCGAGACCGAACGGGAAGAAGACGCAGGCAATGACCGAGACATACAGCAGCAGTTTCAGCGACGCAGCGAGTTCGATCATCGCCAGATGGCGGCCGGAGTATTCCAGCACCATCGCCTCGTGCACCATCGTGAGTTCGAGGTGCGTCGCCGGATTGTCCACCGGAATGCGTGCGTTCTCGGCAAGTGCCACCACGATGAATGCGACCAGCCCCAGCGCCAGCGATACGCGCAGGCCGACCGCCGAGAACGCCATGTAGTCGGCGATGGTGGAGAGCTGCGTCGAACCGGCGATCAGTGCCACCGACAGCACGATCATCAGCATCGCCGGTTCGGCGAGCGAGGCGATCATCACCTCGCGCGAAGCACCGATGCCGCCGAAGCTGGTGCCGATATCCATTGCCGCCAGCGCCTGCGTGAAGCGCGCCGAGCCGAGCAGTGCGGTGATTGCGATCAGGTCACCCGACCAGCTGAACAGCAGGCCGGTGCCGAATGTCGGCACCAGAGCCGCGGCCACCCAGGTGACGGCGAAGATCACGTAAGGCGCAGCCCGGAACAGCCACGAGGCGTTCTCGGCCAGCACGACCTCCTTGCCGAGCAGGCGCTTGAGGTCACGATAGGGCTGGATCAGCGATGGTCCCTGACGGCGCTGCAGTCGCGCCTTCACCTTGCGGACCAGGCCCGTGAGCAGCGGTGCCAGCAGCAGCACCAGCATCATCTGTACGCCCTGAACGAGCAGGCTCTCGATCACTGCCATAGCGCGAGCGTCAGCAACAGGATCACCAGGGCGGCAAAGACAAAACCGAGATAACGACGGATGGTGAGGAACTGCAGCACGTTCAGCACCTGCGACAGGCGCCATACGGCGCCGGCGATGGGTGCATAGAACAGGTCCCATACCGGATCGCTGATGTGCTTCTCGATGCGTGCCGCCGTGACGTCGCCGGGCGGCGGCATGGTGACGGTCTCATGCGTGCGGAACACTACCGCTCCGTAAACACGACGGATCGGCTGGACGAAACTCCCGCTGGTGTATTGCGTCTCTGGCCGTGGATCCGGGAAGCCGCAGTCCCAGGCCGGGGCGCGACGCAGCGCGTGCGAGGCGAAGCGATGGACCGCCAGCACAGTCAGCGAGGCGGTGACAGCGATGAACAGGAACACCAGCAGGCCGTTGTAGGAACTACGTGCGCTCGCGACAGGCACGATCGACAGCCACGCGACATTAAGCTGCGTCGGCATGTGCGCGCCGGTGAGCGACTGCACCACCGGCGCCAACAGGTCGATCACCGCACCGGGAAAGATGCCGGCCAGGAGGCAGAGTGCTGCGAAGCCAAACATCGTGCAGAGCGAGAAGCTGTCAACCTCGCGCGCAGCCGCCGCAACGCGGGTGCGCGGCCGGCCCAGGAAGGTGACGCCGAACGCCTTGACGAAGCAGGCGGCGGCGAGTGCCGCGGACAGCGCCAGAAGTGCGCCGTCGGCAGGAATTGCGAGCTTCAGTCCCCATTGCGGCAGATCGGGATGGAGCAGAATGGCCTGGAACGTCAGCCACTCGGACACGAAACCGTTCAGTGGCGGCAGCGCGGAGATCGCAGCACAGCCGACCAGGAACGCGAACGCGGTTTTTGGCATGCGGTGGATCAAACCGCCCAGGTGATCCATGTCTCGCTCGCCTGTGGCGGTGAGGATCGCGCCGGAGCCGAAGAACAGCAGGCTCTTGAACACCGAGTGATTGAACACGTGAAACAGCGCCGCGGTGAGGCCGAGCGCCGCGGCGACGGGGAGCCGGTTGGCACCGAAGGCGAGCGCAAGGCCAAGCCCGATGAAGATGATGCCGATGTTCTCCACCGTGTGGTAGGCGAGCAGGCGCTTGAGGTCGTGCTCCATCAGCGCATACAGCACGCCGAGCACCGCGGTTATGCCGCCGACCACCAGCACGATGGTGCCGGACCACCAGGTGGGCGCGCCAAGCAGGTCGAAGGTGATGCGCACGAAGCCGTACACCGCGACCTTGGTCATCACGCCGCTCATCAGTGCCGACACGTTACTCGGCGCCGCGGGATGCGCGAGCGGCAACCAGGCATGCAACGGCACGACACCGGCCTTCGATCCCGCGCCGATCAGCGCGAGCACCAGAGCCAACGCGGTGATCCCGGCCGTAGGATGCGCCGCGCGCATCGCGTCGAACGTGTAGCTGCCGATCGGGCCGGCGAGCAGGCCGAAGCACAGCAGCAGCGCGAGGCCGGAGAAGCTCGCCATGATGATGTAGACATAGCCAGCGTGTGCATTGCCGCGCTCGCGGTGGTGCGACATCACCAGCGCCCACGAGGACAGCGACATCAGCTCCCACGCGAACAGGAAGCTGAACGCATCGTCGGCCAGCACCACCAGGTTCAGGCCGGCGAGAAAGGCGGGGTAGAACGGCAGCACGCGCTGCGGTTCGTGTTCGTGCTGTCCGTAGCCGAGTGAGTAGAGGCTGGCGCCGGCGCTGCCCAGTCCGACCACCACCAGGAAGAATGCGGCGAGCGGGTCAAGGCGGAAGTGTGCCCCCGTCCAGGGAATGCCGAGAGGCAGCGTCACGCTCGATGGCACGGCAGCGAGGGAGAACAGCGCGATCAGCAGCGAGACCGACGAGATGGCGAGGCTGCCGCCATAGACGATGCCGCGGCCATACCGCGACTGCGCCACAAACGCGCCGGCCGCGGCGAGGCCGAGCAGCAGCAGGATGCAGGCGAGAGCGAGTACGATCATGCGCGACGGGCGTGAGCGCGACGTGGCGTCACGGTCATCAATCGGACGCCCCGTCCGCCCTGGGGGCTGGTCGCGCCCTCCGCGATCAGCTCGATGCCGGCCTCCTGCAGCGCGCCGACCAATTTCATCAGCGAATCCACGTTGCCGCGCACCACGCCGTCACTTCCTTCCATGCGCTGGATCGTGGGCAGGGACAGTCCGGCCAGGCTGGCCAACTCGCGCTGGTCGATACCCAGCATCGCCCGTGCCGCCCGCATCTGCGCCGAGGTGATCACTTATGCAGCTGATGGCTCATATATCCATATCGCTTATGAAGCATCCTGTTTTGATGCTCAAGCCTTTAGTTTGGGATCACCCCGTGCGATCGGCTGCCGGACGGCGTCAACGGTTGGCTAAAGAATTTGCGCTACGATTGCTGCGCCAAAGAGGCGGTAGCGTTTGGATAGGCTGGTACGCACAGGATGCGCGGGTTGCAATCTCTGTTGACCACCAGGCACGGCCTGGTGGTCCTGTTTGTCGGTCTCATGTTCACGGCGGTGGTCGTTGCCGGCGCCTGGCTGGCCTATCCGTCTCAGATCTGGCAGCAGGAGAGCCCCGAACTCCGCCTGGCCGGCGCGGTCGCCCAGAGCGTCGAGCGCAATGTGGAGCAACTCGACCTCATCCTCGGCATCGTCACGGGAGGTGACCAAACTCCGGCCAGCCAGGACCTCACTCCGGAGCAACGGAATGCGCTGCTGTTTCGGCGGACGCCACGCGATCGCCATATCGCCTTCCTCGAGGTTCTGGATGCAAAGGGCGGCGTTCTCGCCACATCGAAACCGGATGAGCCCTTGAGCAACTGGTCGAACCAGGAGTACTTCGACGCCCAGCGGCGCAACCCTACCAAAGGACTCATTGTGGGTAAGCCGTTCTCGCCTGACTCAGAAGACAGCGTCGGAGTCACGGTCAGCCGTCGGATCACGACCAACGATGGCAGGTTTGGCGGCATTGTCGTCATGGGGGTGCGACTCGCGGCTTTCCGCGAACTGCTGAGCCGACACGAGCTTCATCCGGCCGAGTTGGTGACACTGTTGCGTGACGATGGCCTGGTGCTGATGCGATTGCCCTTCGATCTGAAGGAAATCGGCCATCACGTCGACCCACCCGCGCCGTTTTATCTCTTTGCCCGGGGCGAGCTGCCGCCATTCACGGCCGTCGACCCAAGGGACCATGTCGAGCGGCGATTTGTATTTCGTCGCGTCGGCACTTTGCCGCTGGTCGTGAGCGTCACCACACCGGTCGAGCAGAGAGACGTCTTGCCGGTTCCCTGGTGGCTCGCGGGTGGAGCGGTCGCGCTCGCCTCGATGCTCGCACTGGCGATGCGAGGGCTATGGCGGGAGAAACGCAGGCGTGAGGCGGCGCAGCGTGAGAGCCACGAGAAATCGCGTTTCCTAACAACCCTGAACCGCGAACTGCGTGCGCCGCTGCACGGCGTTTTGAGCCATGCGGATCGACTGTTGAGCGAGGGCAGCCTCCACCCGGCTCAGTCGCGGCAAGTGGCGGAGATCGTCCGTGCGGGTGAGCGTATGCGCGAGGTAGTCGACCTCGCGCTGGACTATGCCCGGATCGAGGCACTGGGACCGGCGTTGCACATGCGGCGGATCGACGTGCGACCGCTGGTCGAAGAATGCATGGCATTCGTCGAACCTGAAGCGAGGGTCCGTGGCCTGGAGACGCGGATCACAGTGGCACCGGGCGCGCCAACCCAGTTCGTGACCGACGAAGTCCAGGTTCGGCAGATCCTGGTGAACCTGCTCAGCAACGCGGTGAAATATACATCCCAGGGAACGGTTGAGCTGCGTGTGACCGGGGATGAGAACCACCTCATGATCGAAGTGGTCGATACCGGCATCGGCATACCCGAAGGATTTCGGCATCTTCTGTTCAAGAAATACGAACGGTTTGGAACGGGACGCACCAGCACCGAAGGCACAGGGCTTGGGCTCGCGATTGCGCACCGCCTGGCCCGGTCCATGGGTGGGCACATGGGCCATCGCGACAACCCGGGCGGGGGCAGCATCTTCTGGCTGGAACTGCCTGCTGCCGTTGCGGATGAAACGCAAGCCGTGGCCGAGCGCCGATTGTGCGTGCTGGTGGTTGACGACACGGCGGTCGATCGGGCGGTGACAACGTCATTCCTCCGCCAGGCCGGGCATACGGCCATCGAGGCGAGCGATGGCAGTGAAGCCGTTCGGCTCGCCACGGATCACGACTTCGACGTGGTGTTGATGGACATGAGCATGCCCGATGTTGACGGCCTGGAGGCGACACGACGCATCAGGGTATTGGAGGGGCAACGGCGTCAGGTGCCCATTGTCGCACTGACGGCGAATGCGCCCGACCAGCATGCGGAGGAATGCCGTCATGCCGGCGTGTCCGAGTACCTGGCAAAACCCTTCACCCGGACCGAGCTGATAGCGGCCATCACGCGAGCGGCGGCACAACGTCGCAGGCCGACAATCGGCGCAGTGACAATGCTTGAAACGATGCTGTCAGACTGAACCACCAGACGCGCGGGTGAACCGCCGCTAACCGTCCGTCATCCTTTCCAGCGTATCCCAAGGATGCTCCCGGCAATCATGCCGGGAGCCATCAGGGGAGACCGCAATGCTTGATCGCATTGTCTGGGAACTCTGGTGGGGCCGGTGGCGGGTGCGATTTGTGATCGCACGCCGCCGTTAGCCCAACCAGGGGGCGAGGCCGCTACAACGGCCTCGCTTCCTGGTTATCTAGCACGCCCCCGGTCGCTTGGCCAGAACGTTTCGTGCACGCTATCGGTACTGCGCCAAGCACCCAGGCCAGCACGCCCTTCTGCGCATGCAGGCGATTCTCCGCCTCGTCGAACACCACCGACTGCGCACCGTCGATCACCTCTGCAGTGACCTCTTCGCCGCGATGCGCCGGCAGGCAGTGCATGAACAGCGCATCCGCCGCCGCCTTCGCCATCAGCGCGCCGGTGACGCGATACGGCGCCAACATGTTGTGGCGATTGGTGTTGGGGTCGTCCGCCATCGACACCCAGGTGTCGGTCACGACGCATCGCGCACCGGCGACCGCCTTCTCCGGATCGTCGGTCAGCTCGATCTTGCCGCCCTGCGCGCGTGCCCATTCGATCAGCTCGGTCGGCGGACGCAGCGCATCCGGTGTGGCCATCCGCAGCGTGAAGCCGAAGCGCACCGCCGCCTCGATCCAGCTGCGCGCGACGTTGTTGCCGTCGCCGCACCAGGCGAACACCTGGCCGGCAATCGGCCCGCGCTGCTCCTCGAACGTCAGCACGTCGGCCATGAGCTGGCAGGGATGCGAAGTATCCGTCAGGCCGTTGATCACCGGCACAGTGGCGAACTCCGCCAGCTCGTGCAGCTTTGCGACATTGTCGGTGCGCAGCATGATCGCGTCGACATAGCGTGACAGCACGCGCGCGGTGTCGGCGGGCGTCTCGCCGCGACCGCTCTGCATGTCGCGAGCCGACAGCACGATCACCTCGCCACCCAGCTGGCGCATGCCGACCTCGAACGATACGCGCGTGCGGGTAGATGGCTTCTCGAAGATCAGCGCCAAAGTCTTGCCGGCAAGCGGACGCGATGACACGCCGGCGCGCTTGTAGTTGGCGGCGACGTCCAACATTTGGCGCAGCGTCGTCGGATCGAAGTCGCGCAGGTCAAGAAAGTGTCTCGGGCCAGGCACCTTGTCGGTGGTCCGCCCCTCGGACCGTTCGGTCCGCCTGAGCGAGGCACTCATTTCGCTGCCGCCTTCGCATTCGAGGGCAGCACACGGCGCGTCGCACGGCGCAGCATCGCGATCGCCTCATCGAGGTCCGCGTCGGTGACCACAAGCGGCGGCGCGAGGCGCAGCACGTTCTCGCCAGCGGTGATCGCCATCAGGCCCTCTGCGATGCAGGCGGCCTGCACCTCGCCCTGCGGCAACACGCACTTCAGGCCCTGCAGCAGGCCCATGCCGCGCGCGTCCTCGTAAACCTGCGGGAACTCGCGCGCGAGCTTGTCGAGTTCGGCGCGCAGCTTGCGCCCCTTGCGCTCGACACCTTCGAGGAAACCGGGCGCAAGTACCACGTCCAGCACCGCATTGCCGGCAGCACACGCGAGCGGGTTGCCGCCGAACGTGGTGCCATGCGTGCCCGGCTTCAGCGCCTTGGCGTACTGCTCCTTCGCCAACACGGCGCCGAGGGGGAAGCCGCCGCCGATACCCTTAGCCGCCGACATGACGTCGGGCGTGATTCCTGCCCATTCATGCGCGAACAGCTTGCCGGTGCGCCCGATGCCGGACTGCACCTCGTCCATGCCGAGGATCAGACCGTACTCGTCGCACACTGCGCGCAGGTCGCGCAGGAACTGCATGTCGGCGGGACGCACGCCGCCTTCGCCCTGGATCGGCTCGACGATGATGCCGGCAGTGGCCGGACCGATCGCGTTGCGCACCGCGTTCATGTTGTTGAACGGCACCTGATCGAAGCCCTCGACCACCGGGCCGAAGCCCTCCAGGTACTTGGCGTTGCCGGTGGCGGCAAGCGTCGCCAGCGTACGGCCATGGAACGCGCCCTCGAACACGACGAAGCGGAAGCGCTCGCCCTTGCCCGCGTCGAACATGGCGCGGCGCATCATCTTGATCATGCCCTCGTTCGCTTCCGCGCCCGAGTTGCAGAAGAACACGCTGTCCGCGAACGTCGCATCCACCAGCCGCTGCGCCAGCCGCTCGGCTTCCGGTATGCGATACAGGTTCGACACGTGCATCACCTTGGCGGCCTGCTCGGCGATCGCCTTGGACAGATGCGGATGCCCGTGGCCCAGCGAGGCAGTGGCGATGCCTGACCCGAAGTCGAGCAGTCGTCGCCCGTCCACCGTGAACAACCAAGCGCCTTCGCCCCGCTCGAAGGCGAGGTCGGCACGGGCGTAATTCGGCAACAGGGCGGAAATCATGAGTAAGCAACCCCTTCTGCGGTTTCCCCAATGGGCCCCCTGCCCGCAACCGATCGGGGCGGCGGGCCAGAGAAACGCGGATCATTGGCGGTTGGGCAGATCGAAGTCAAACGAGGCGTCGGGTCGGTGGTGCGCCAGTTCGAATTCCGCTACGGGTCCGAGCCGACCCGTGCCGCTTGATTGGAGAGGCGATGATTTACCTCGTTCGTCACGGGCAGACCGCGTTCAACCTGGAACGGCGCCACCACGGACACACGGACTCTCCGCTTACGGAGCTGGGGCGCGAACAGGCACGACGCGCGGGAGAGACGCTTGCCACTTTGATCGACCCCCGGGACTGCGTGATTTTTTCGAGTCCTCTCGGCCGCGCTCTCCAAACCGCAAACATCATTGCCGATGTGACTGCGGTGGAGAGACCGCTCATCGTTGCTGCCGATCTGATAGAGATCGGAATGGGATCGGCCGAGGGGATGACGCAGGCAGAGATGGAGAAGCGCTGGCCGGCGCTGCAAGCCGCCGCGGCGAGCGAAACGATGTCGCTTCAGTCGCCCGACGGTGAAGATCTCGAGACATTGACCAGGCGACTGGACCGCGCCCTGCGCCGTGTTGCTGATCATTATGCAGAATCGCGTATCATCGTGTCCCACGGTGTTGCCGGACGGGTACTTCGCGGCCTTTATCTCGGTCTAAATACTGCCGACGCGTTCCGCCTTGATGCGCCGCAGGACGCGCTCTTTCGTCTGACCGGTGGTGAAGTTACCCTTATCTCCTTTCGAATTGACTGAGTGGGTTTGCATCGGTTTTAGGCCGCTCCCCTACCGTATTCGAGTAGCCTGGAGTCAATCCGCTGGCAGCATGGGCATCGCCCGTAGCGACCGAACGAAGCGCGAGCAATGACGATGCGAACGGTTGCGATTGAATTTGCTGACGTGTCCCTCAGGCCGAATTGGAGGAACCGCGGGCTTGATAAGCCGGGATTCTCTTCGCTGAGACGCGTTCGATCAGCTCGGTCGCCCGTAGGGACCTCGCCGGATCGATGACGTCGCGCCGGAGCGCGCGCAGCCGTTCAAGCGTTCCAATGTCATCCAGCGCGATCAGGCGGCTCTAGCCCAGCATGTCGGCATACATCACCGCGATCAGCTTTCGGCCACCCGGTGATCGGCCGGGTCACCGACATCCGGCCGCTCGAGCCTAGCCTGCGGGCCGCGACATGCCACCCGCAAGCCGCCACGCGCCGCAGTCCCTTATCCAGGTATGCGTGATGCACGCTCGCCTCTTGCCGGGTGCCGCCGCGTCGGGCGGTGTGGTGCTGCTGATCGCGGCGACGGTGTAGTAAACGATCGCTGTGTCGCCATGCACTTCGATGGTGTGAAAACTCAGTTCATAGGCGGCGATGGCGTCACGCTCGCCGCGCATTCGGGCGTCTTCGCGGAAGCCGACGCTATCCATCGGCGCCGACGCAACGGTGGCCATGCGGTTACCCGGTCGTGCGCAAGCCCGATCAGTCCTTCGACATCGCGGTTTTTGACGAGCGCCCAATACGCCTGTTCGGCCTGCCAGATCTCACGTTGCTCCGAAGAGAGAACCGCGACATTCAGTGTGGCCATGTGCCCCCCACGAACTCTCGCACGACGGAGTTTCCGGCAAATTGGGCCGTTGCGAACGCCTTGCGATTGCGTCGACACCAGGACGATCTCGTATCACAGGATGCCACCCGAGGCGAACCGATAACACAGCCGGTGGGCTCACTTCCGGCATATCGAAGCCTGTTTGGCAGCTCTGCTGGTGTGCAGCACGTCGTTTACGGCAGCGCGAATCCCGGTAGCCGCAGTGCCTTCCTGTCGAATGTTACTGTCACCGAGCACCTGGCACGTTGCCCCAACGCGCCGATCAGCGCATCAGCGAACGAGCCGCGCCCTTCACGCTGGGCGATCATAGCAGTGAAGACCCGTTGCTCGTCTTCCACCACCAGGGCGTCGGCCTGCAGAATGCGTTCGATGCCTGCCGCCACCTGGACGGCGCTGAAGCCATAGGTGCGTTCGAGCACCCAGGCGGTTTCCACGATCGCGACGACGCAAATGAATCCCGGATTGTCGTCGGTGAGCTCGCGCTCGATCAGCCGGGCTGCCCGCGGCGATTGAACAAGGTCATCCTGCGTCAGATAACGCACGATGACATTGGTATCGAGGCCGATCACCGCCGTTTGCGGGTGCGCCCGACGGACCAGCCGGACGTGGCGCCGGCCGTAATGGCGTCGTTCATCTGCTCAACGCTCACGGGCGGGCGTTGTGACTTGAACATGCCGCGCAGGGCGGTCACGGGAAGCTTCGGCAACAAAACAACTGTGCCGTCGGGGTGAATGAAGAACTTGACCCGATCGCCCGGCCGCAATCCGAGGTGCTCGCGGATCGCCTTCGGGATCGTCGCCTGGCCCTTGCTGGTGATTGCAGAGTCCATGGGTTGTGCCTTACTTTGACAGAAATGTAATACTTGCCGATGCCGCAGGTCAAGCGACGCGCGACCTCGCACCTGGTTAACTTGCGGCGCGCCATGTGCCAGACTGCCCGGGAGGACGGCTCCAAGCACCGTCTCAATTGGGAATGGCGGACCACGCCTCTCCGCCGCACTAGGGAGTGAACGTTCAGTGGCCACACAAAAAGTACTGATCATGGGCGCGTCCTACGGGTCGCTGCTGGCATCGAAACTGCTGTTCGGTGGCCACGAGGTGACGCTGATCTGTCTTCCCGCCGAGGTGGAGGCGATCAACAGCGACGGCATCCGTGTGCGCATGCCGATCAGGGGCCGCGCCGCGCCTGTCGAGATCCATTCGAAGAACCTGCCGGGCAAGATATCGGCCGCCGGTCCCGCGGGGATCAATCCCGCCGACTACGACCTCGTCGCCCTGGCGATGCAGGAACCGCAGTACCGCTCGCCCGGCGTGCGCGAACTGCTGGATGCGGTGGCAAAATCCCGCAAGCCCTGCATGTCGATCATGAACATGCCGCCGCTGCCGTATCTGAAGCGCATTCCCGGCCTGAACACAGATGGGCTGCATCACTGCTTCACCGACGCCAGCGTGTGGGCGAACTTCGAGCCCGGCTGCCTGACGCTGTGCAGCCCCGATCCGCAGGCGATCCGCATGCCGGACGACAAGATCAACGTGCTGACGGTTACGCTGCCGACCAACTTCAAGGCGGCGCGCTTCGATTCCGAGGCGTCCACCAACATCATGCGGCAGTTCCAGCGCGAGATCGAGGCGATCCGCTTCGACGCCGGCGACGCGATGATCGATCTGCCGGTGAAGCTGAAGGTGCACGACTCGATCTTTGTGCCGCTCGCCAAGTGGGCGATGCTGTGCACCGGCAACTACCGCTGCGTGAAGCCGGATGCGGCGGTGACAATCAAGGAAGCGGTGCATGCGGATCTCGCGGCATCACAGCAGATCTACGACTGGGTGCGCGAACTGTGCCTGCTGCTCGGCGCATCGCCCGATGACCTGGTTCCATTCGAGAAGTACGCAGCGGCAGCGAACGGACTGATCCGTCCATCGTCCGCCGCGCGTGCCCTCTTCGCCGGCGCGCCCAACATCGAGCGGGTGGACCGGCTGGTGCAAAGCGTTGCGGCGCAGCGCGGCATGCGCAACGCCGTGCTGGATGAGACGGTGGCACTGGTCGATGCGCGGCTGGAGCTCAACCGGAAGGCTGCGGCCTGATCACTCAGCGGCACCGGACGCCACAGTAACAGTGGTGTGCGTGGCAACGAATGGTCGCAACTGCTTCGCTTCGCTCGCGTTCCATGCGGCGAAGGCGAAGCAGTGGAATGAGAATCATGAAAACCAAAGTGACCCTCGTGGCCCTGGGCGCGCTGTGCCTGCTTTCCGCATGCGGCGAAACGCCGAAGGAACGAACGTCGGGTGGCGCTGCCGCGGGCGCTGCGACCGGCGCAGCGGTCGGCGCGCTGGCTGGGCCGCCAGGTATGGCAGTGGGCGCCCTCGTTGGCGGCGGCGCCGGTGCAGCGACCGGGGCCACAACCAATCCCCAGCAGGTGAATCTGGGCAAGCCGCCATGGACAAATCCGGAAACACGCGTGCCGACGCCGCATGGATCAATGTCGCCCGCGCGCTCGACGCGCAGCGAGAGTTCGCAGAATGCAGAGGTCGACCGTTTGAATGATCAAAGCCTGAGCGCGGCACAGAGCGGCAACAGCCGCTGAAGGCAGCCCTTATCCTCATGCGGGGGGCGTTCGACCGTGACGGCCCCCCCCGCATCAAGACTCAACCTGGCTTGGCGCCGCGTCTCGAACGCTGACGGTTGATCACACGCAGGTAATCCCGCCACTCGATCGCTCCGAAAAGCAGAACCGCGATTCCGTAGGTCACGATTCCAGCGACAATCAGTTCTGTCAGCGCGACGACCCGCGCCATCCCGTGCAGCGGCCCGGAGAACAACGCCTGCTGTGCCAGCCACAGTGCCGCACCCATCGCCATTGTGGCCGTTGCGATCCGCACAACTCTTTGGCGCAATTGCGCATCCAGCGTCAGCTGTCCGCGACGTGCCAGCACCACACCGAGCGCACCAACATTGAACACGGCCGCGAGGCTGGTCGCGAGCGCCGGACCGATATGCTGCAGCGGCACCATGAACGCGACGTTCATCGCCAGATTGAGCGCAACGGCGGCGACACCGATCTTCACCGGCGTCGCCGTATCGCCGCGCGCGAAGAAGCCCGGCGCCAGTACCTTCACCAACACGAAGGCCGGCAGCCCCAGCGCATAGGCGGCGAGCGATTGCGCCGACAG
Organism: uncultured Alphaproteobacteria bacterium; assembly: GCA_963791495.1. Taxonomy (GTDB): domain Bacteria; phylum Pseudomonadota; class Alphaproteobacteria; order Acetobacterales; family Acetobacteraceae; genus JAMXLO01. The sequence continues at coordinate 423,938 of CAWBST010000027.1, read as the reverse complement.
ATGCACGCTCGCGGCTTCGAATGCGCCACGCCCGAACAGCACCGACATCACCGGCTCGGCACTGACGATCAGTGCCATCGCAGCGGGCAGGGTCAGGAACAGCGCGTACTCGATCGCGCGGTTCAGCGTGGCGCGCGCGGCCTCCGCCTCGCCGCCGCGTACCTGGCGCGACAGCAGCGGCAGCAGCGCGGTGCCCACCGCCGTGCCGATCACACCAAGCGGCAACTGCTGCACCCGATCGGCGTAGTAGAGCACCGACACAGTGCCGGCCGGCAGCAGGCTCGCGATGATCACATCGACCGCGAGATTGAGCTGGGTCACGCCGGCGCCGATCAGCCCGGGCAGCATGCGCCGCAGCAGCACGCGGATCTGCGGCGTCAGGCGCGGGCGCGGCAGCGACAATCCCATGCCGGCGCGGTGCAGCGCCCACAGCAGCAGCCCAAGCTGCGCCACGCCGGAAGCGGTGATCCCCCAGGACAGCGCGTGGCCGGCCGTCGGCACGTAGGGCGTCAGCCAAAGCATGCAGGCGATCGAGACGACGTTGAACAACACATAGGACGCAGAGGCCGCGGTGAAGCGGTCGAGCCCGTTCAGCACGCCCGACACCAGGGCGGCGAGGCAAATCAGCACCAGATAGGGAAAGGTGATTCGCGACAGTTGCACCGCGAGCGTGAATTTCTCCGGGATCGCGGCGAAGCCAGGTGCCAGCACCGCCATCATCTGCGGCATGAACAGCTCGCCCACGATGGTCAGCACGCCCAGCCAGAACGCCATGACGGCGAACGTCTCCTCGGCGAACCGGTGCGCCACCGGACGGCCCTCGGCGGCGAGCAGCCCGGAGAAGGCGGGCACGAACGCAGCGTTGAATGCACCCTCGCCGAACAGGCGGCGGAACAGGTTGGGCAGCTTCAGCGCGACGAAGAATGCATCGGCGATCGGGCCGGCACCCAGGATCGCCGCGATCAGCATGTCGCGCGCGAAGCCCAGGATGCGGCTTGCCATGGTCCAGCCGCCGACGGTCAGGACGCTGCGGATCATTCGTCGCGTCGCGGCCGGGCAAGCAGTGCGGTGATCGCCTCGGTCAGCGTCATGCGTCCGGCCAGCAGCGCTGCGACTGCGGTGCAGATCGGCATATCCACCCCTTGCGCACGCGCGACGAGGGCAGGGGCAGTGGCGACGCCCTCGGTGACGGCGCTGCGCCCGGCAAGCACGTTGGCAAGCCTCTCGCCGCGTCCGAGCGCCAGGCCGAGACTGTAGTTGCGGCTAGCCTGCCCCGTGCAGGTCAGCAGCAGGTCGCCGAGGCCAGACAGCCCCATCACCGTCTCCGACCTGCCGCCAAGCGCCACCGCGAGCCGCGCCAGCTCGGCCAGCCCACGCGTGACCAGCGCGGCACGCGCGTTCTCGCCGAGCCCGGCGCCGATCACTGCTCCTGCCGCGATGGCGACCACGTTCTTGGCCGCGCCGCCGACCTGCGCGCCGATGGGGTCGTCGTTGCCATAGAGCCGGAAGGACGGTGTGCCGAGCAGCGTGGCGACCGCTTCGCGCAGGCCGGCATCGCCGGCGGCCACAACGGCGGCGGCGGGCAGTCCCGCGGCGATCTCGTGCGCGAAGTTTGGGCCGGTAAGGATGGCGGCCGGTATCCCCGGTCGGACATTCGCCACGATTTCCAGCGGCAGGCGAAACGTCGTCTGCTCCAGGCCTTTGGCGCATGCAACCAATGGCGCATGCCAGGCCGGGAGGCGTGCCACAACGCCGCGCAGATGCTGCATCGGTACCGCCAGCAAGGCGACATCGGCAGCATCGGGCAACTCGTGCGTCACCTGGATCGGCTCGGGAATGCGGATCCCGGGCAGCCGCGGGTTCTCGCGGCTGGCGGCGATCTGTCCCGTGCGGGCGGCATCGCGCACCCACAGAGTGACAGCGTTACCGGCCCGCGCGGCCTGTATGGCGAGCGCGGTGCCCCAGGCGCCGGCGCCGATCACTGCAACACTATTCATCGACGATCCGTTTGACGGTGGTGGACTCGCCCTTTTCCCGATCTCCCAATCGGGCGAGCAGCGCAGCGAGGATCGCCGCTACTTCCAGTTCGAAGCGATAGGGTGGATTGACCACCAGCATGCCGCAGCCGTTGAGCCGCGCCGGATCGACGGGCTCGCGAAGGCATAGTTCGGCGGCCACCACGTCGCGCACACTGCTCTGTTGTATGTCTGCCAGGAACTGCCGCACCGGCGCGCGCTGCTTGATCGGATACCAGGCGACGAACACGCCGGCCCGGAAACGCTGCCAGCCGACGACAAGGCCGCGGACAAGCATGGCGAATTCCTGAGGGTCCTCGAACGGAGGATCGATCAGCACCAGGCCGCGGCGCTCCTTCGGCGGCAGCAGGGCGCCAATCGCCTCCCACGCATCGCGATGATGCACTGCAACCTGACGATCGCCCGCGAAATGGCGGCGCAGGGCGGCCGCATCCTCGGGGTGGAGTTCGCAGCAGGCCATGCGGTCGTCGGGTCGCATCAACGCGCGTGCAATCGCCGGCGAGCCGGGATAAAGGCCGAGCGATCGCACCATCCCGAGATAATCCGCCAACGCTGGCGGTGGGTCGCCGAGCAGCCGCGCGATGCCCTTCTGCCATTCCCCCGTGCGCGCGGCGGGTCCGGCATCGAGGTCGTAGCGGGCAATGCCAGCATGGGTGTCCAGCACGAACAGCGGGGTCGGCTTGCGTTGCAGTGCGCGGAGCAGCCAGACGAACACCGCGTGCTTCGCGCAGTCGGCGAAATTGCCGGCGTGGAAGGCGTGACGGTAGTTCACAGTGGCCACCGCGGCCGCGGGGCGAAGTCCAGCTCATCGATGAGCCCCAGCCTCAGCCTCTCGACACCAGTCCAGGCGACCATCACCGCGTTGTCCGTGCAGAGCCGCACAGGTGGCGCCACCAGCACGAACCCATGCGCTTCCGCGACCTTCGCTACCGCTGCGCGTATCGCCGCATTCGCCGCCACGCCACCCGCGACCACCATGAACCGCGCGTTCGGCGAACGCTCGCGCATCATCGCCATCGCGTGCGATGCGCGGTCAGCCAGCACCTCGGCCACCGCGCACTGAAAGCTGGCCGCCATGTCCGCGGCCACCTGCAACGGCAATGCACCCATCCCGTGCCGCGCCACCTCGTGCGCCACTGCTGTCTTCAGTCCCGAGAAGCTGAAGTCGCACCCCGCACGCCCGGACAATGGCCGTGGAAATCCGTATCGCCGTGCATCCCCTCCCGCGGCCAGCCTTTCCAGTGCCGGTCCGCCGGGCCACCCCAGGCCGAGCAGTTTCGCCACCTTGTCGAACGCCTCGCCCGCCGCGTCATCCAGCGTGCTGCCGAGCCGCGCATGCCGCCCGACACCCTCCACCGCAACACACTGGCAGTGCCCGCCGGAGACCAGCAGCAGCAGGTAGGGGAAGGCGACGCTGCCCTCCACCAGGCCCGGCAGGCGAGCGGTCAGCGCGTGCGCCTCCAGGTGGTTCACCGCCACATAGGGCAGCGCATGCGCGATCGCGATCCCCTTGGCAAACTGGCTGCCCACGATCAGCCCGCCGATGAGCCCCGGGCCGGCGCTCGCCGCGACGCCGCCGAGGTCGCCAAACCCCAACCCGGCGCGCGCCATCACGCTGCGCACCTGCTCCGGCAGGAATGCCAGATGGGCGCGGGCGGCGATCTCCGGCACCACGCCGCCATAGGACGCGTGCTCGCTCTCCTGGCTCCGCACCGACTCCGCCAGCACGCGGCCGTCCTCGTCGAGAACCGCCGCCGCCGTCTCGTCACAGGAGGTTTCGATGCCCAGCACCGGGCGCATTGCCGCGAATCCGATCTTTCCAGTTGCCCGCGAGAGTAATAGGACGCCGCCATGACCACCGCCATGCAGCCCGCCGGTGACGCCGCACGACCGCGCGTCGCCGCTGCGTGTCGGCACGCGTGGCTCGCCGCTGGCACTGATCCAGACCCGCCTCTTCATCGAGCTCCTGCGCCCGATCTGCCCGCGCGTGCTCGTGGAACACCCGATCCGGACGACGGGCGACGCGGTGCAGAACCGCCGCCTGGCCGAGATCGGCGGCAAGGGCCTGTTCGCCAAGGAGATCCACGAAGCTCTCGCCGACCGCCGCATCGACTTCGCGGTGCACAGCCTGAAGGATCTGGAGACGACGCTGCCGCCCGGCATCGTGCTCGCCTGCACGCTGGCGCGCGACGACGCCCGCGACGCACTTATTCTGCGAGACGTCGACGCGCCGATCGATCCCGCCGACCCCTTCGCCGGCCTGCCCGCGGGCGCACTCGTCGGCACGGCTTCGGTCCGCCGCCAGGCGCAGTTGCTGCACGTGCGCCCGGACCTCGCCATCACCACGCTGCGCGGCAATGTGCAGACGCGGCTCGACAAGCTGGCCGCGGGCGACTGCGCCGCATCGGTGCTCGCCTATGCCGGCCTGAAGCGGCTCGGCCTGGCCGCTCGCGCGAGTGTCGTGCTGGAACCGGACACGATGGTGCCGGCCGCCGGCCAGGGCATCATCGGCGTTACCGTGCGCGAGGAAGACACCGACCTTCGCGAATTGCTTGCGGCCGTCGAGGACCCCGAGGCGAAGGCCGTGTCCACCGCCGAACGTGCCATGCTGATGCGGCTCGACGGTTCCTGCCGCACGCCGATCGGCGCCCATGCGCGCCTGCTACCGAACGGCGAGTTGCACCTGATCGGGCTTGGTGGCGCGCGGCGACGGCTCGTTCCTGCTGAGGCGCAGCCTGCGCGGCCCGATCGCGACGCGGACAGGATCGGCAGCGAGCTGGGCGCCAGCCTGCGGGCCGACAGCCCCTCCGACATCTTTGCCTGACGTCGCTCGCGGCGTTCTGATCACCCGGCCCGAACCGGGTGCCAGCGACACTGCGACGCGCGTTGCTGCTCTGGGCTATCGGCCTGTGATCGCACCAGTCCTGGACATCAGTACTTTACCCACGTCATTGCCGGCTCCGGAGCGCCTTCAGGCCATTCTGGTCACCAGCGGCAACGCCGTGGCGGCCCTGCCGGCGAGCCATCACCACCTGCCGCTGTTCGCTGTCGGCGCGGCAACCGCTGCTCGCGCACGCGACGCCGGCTTCGCCCACGTTTGCAGCGCCGACGGCGACGCCAAGGCGCTCGCCGAACTGGTGGCACGCAGCTGCGACCGCCGCGCAGGCTCCCTGCTGCTGGCCTGCGGCCGAAGCCAGGGTCAGGCGCTTGCCGAAGATTTGCGGGCGCGGGGTTTTGCCGTTGTCCGGCGGGTGGTTTATGCCGCCACGCCGATGACCGACCTGCCGGACGCTGCATGTGACGCACTCGCCTCCGGCAGGCTAGCCGCGGCATTGTTCTTTTCGGCGGAGACCGCGCGACAAAGCGTCCGCCTGCTCAAGGCCGCACGACTGCAGGAGGCAGTCCGGTCGGTGGATGCACTGGCTATCGGCCAGGCCGCCGCCGTGGCATTACAGGCGCTCCCCTGGCGGCGGATCTGCGTCGCCGCACGGCCCAACCAGGATGCGATGCTGGCGCTGCTGCAATGACCGAACCGACCGAACAGGAACAGATGCCTGTTCCGGTAGGCGAACCGCCCGCCGCACCGCCAACAGAGGCGGCGGCTCCTCGGTACCGGCTGCTTCCCTGGTTGACCGGTGCCGGCTTCCTGATCCTGGCGGCGGCACTGGCCTGGGTCTGGCGATACCCGTTCGTCGCGCCCCAGTCTGCCGACCAGACCGATGCGATGGTGCGCCAGCTCGGCGCATTGGAGGCCCGCGTCGCCCGCCTGGAGCAGCGCCCGCCGCCGCAGGCCGCGGACCTCGGTCCGCTCACCACGCGGGTCACGGCACTGGAGCAGCGCCCCATCTTACAAGGCACGGCGTCGGCGCCGGCGGCGCCCGACCTGGCGCCGCTGGAGGCGCGCGTGTCCGCGCTGCAACAGCGACAGCCGCCGAACCTTGCGCCACTCGAGGCGAGGATAGCCGCACTCGAATCCAGGCAGCCGGCGGACAACCAGCTGGCAACGCGGATCACCGCTCTGGAGGGTGCGGAAGGGTCGATGCAGGCCCAACTCGCGACCAGCGACAAGACTGCTCGCCACATGGCGCTTGTGCAGGCGGCCGGATTGGCCCTGGCGGCCGGGCAGAAGCTCGGCGATGTATCAGGCGCCCCACCGGCACTGGCACGGTTCGCCGACGCCAGCCCGCCAACCGAGGCCGCGTTGCGCGCTGGCGTTCCCGCAGGCCGCGCGCGAAGCCCTGGCTTCCGCGCATCCGGTCACCGAGGGCAAGCCGCTGCTGACGCGCCTGTGGGCTCAGGCGCAGGACCTGGTCACCGTCCGGCAGGGCGATCACGTTCTGCTTGGTGACCCGACCGCGGGCGTGCTGGAGCGCGCCCGTGCCGCGCTCGATGCCGGCGACCTGTCGGCCGCGACGACGGAGGTCGCCTCGCTCCAGGGCGCACCGGCACAGGCGATGGCCGCATGGCTCGCCCGGGCACGTGCCCTTGTGGAGGCCAGGGCGGCGCTCGCCGCGTGGGCCGCGCCCGGCTGATGCGCCGGATCCTTCTCGTCCTGCTGGCCGCCGGGGTGGTGCTTGCCCTCGCCTGGGCGCTGGCCAGCCTCCCCGGCCGCGTCACTGCCGAGATTGGCGATCTCAGCTTCGAGGCTGCCACGCCGGTGGCCGCCCTGGGCCTGCTGCTGCTGTTCGTCGTGCTCTATGCCGTGTTCCGATTGCTCGGCGTCCTGATCCGCCTGCCGCGCATCCTGCGCGAGCGGCAGGCGGCGCGGCGGCGGCGCGCCGGTGACGTCGCGGTCACCCGCACGCTGCTGGCGCTGGCCGCCGCCGAGACCGGCGATGCCCGACGTGAGGCGAGCCGCGCTCGTCGTCTGCTGGGCGACACACCCGCGACCCTGCTGCTGACGGCAGAGGCGGGGCGCATCGCTGGTCGCACTGATGAGACGGAGCGCGCATTTCGCGAGCTCGCAGACCGCGACGATGCCGCTTTTCTGGGCCTGCGCGGCCTGCTGCGGCAAGCGATCGAGCGGGAAGACTGGGCGGAGGCGGCGGCCCTGGCACGACGGGCCGAGGCGGTGCAGCCCGGCGCGGCTTGGCTGCGGCGGGAGCGGGCGCGGCTGGCGGTACGGGCCGGCGACTGGTCCGACGCCCTCGCGCTGGCCGACGCGGATGCGCCCAAGGCGGCGCTCGCCGTTGCAGCGGCGGAGGCCGAGACCGAACCCGCGCGTGCGCTCCGCCTGACGCGGCAGGCCTGGCGGGATGATCCATCGCTGGCTCCGGCTGCGCTGGCCTATGCCACCCGCCTGCGTGCGGCGGGGCGGGAGAAGCGGGCGCTCACGGTGATCCGCCACAGTTGGAGCATCGCGCCGCAGCCGGACCTGGCCGCGTTCGCGCTGAAGCCGGTGAGCGACCCGCTGGAGCGCGCGCAGGCCGCGCGGCGGCTGACCGAGGCCAATCCCGACCATCTCGAGAGCCGCCTGCTGTTGGCGCGCACCGCGCTCGAGGCCGGCCTGACCGGCGAGGCCCGCCGCCATGCCGAGTCCGCCGTCGCGACAGGTGTCGACCAGCGTCGTCTGTGGCTGCTGCTGGCGGAGATCGAGGAGGCGGAAGGCGGTGACACCGAGGCCGGGCGGCTGGCGCAGCGCGATGCATTGCGCCGCGCCGCCACGGCCGAGCCTGATCCGGTCTGGCGATGCGACGCCTGCCATACCGCGCACGCATCATGGCATCCGAGCTGTCCCGACTGCTTCACCGTCGGCAGCCTGCGCTGGAGCACGGGACCGGTGGAGACAGCGCGCGTGTTGCAGCAGGACCGCGGTCAGACGCTCCTGATCAGCAGCGGCTGAACCGGGTCAGTGGAGCCCGGCGTAGCGCCGCGTCGGCGGTACCTTGCCGTCGGCCGCGATCATGTCCGCTCGCGTGCGGTGGGCGCCGCCGTTGCAGAGCGGCACGCCAAGGTATGGCGCGGGATCGACCGGCCGGCCGGCCCGGATCATCTCGAAGTAGAGGTGCATGCCGTAGGTCACGCCGGTATCGCCTACGACGCCGAGCTTTTCGCCCGCGGCGACTGACGTCTTACCCTCGGCGAACGCCGGCATGATGTTGCCGAGGTGGCTGTAGACGCCGACGAAGCCATTGTGCTGCACCAGCATTTCCAGGCCTCCGGGCCCATTGTGCTGGATCCGCACGACTTGACCCGGGGCGGCAGCGCGCACCGGCGCACCCGCCGGCGCCGGCAGATCGACGCCGTAATGGTAGCTGCCGGCCAGCGGCCTGTTCGGCAGCACCCGCGGCCCGAACGGCGAAGAGATACAGGCGGAACTGACCGGCGACAGCAGCACAGCATTCCGCAGGCGGCAATGTTGTTGCATAGGCGGCACAAGGGAACACGAACGCAACGGCTGCGATCCAGCGGCGCAACAATCCCTGCCTCCCCGGGCTTTATGCGGTAAGCGGTTAGGCACCGGGGAGGATCAGACGTCCAGTAAGATCGCCGTGTCGCCTGACACGACCTTGTGCGCTCACGCGCGGTGGATCGCCGGCTCCGTGACGAGATAGCGGCGCAGCACGTCCATGTCGGGATCGCGGCCGAGTCCGGGGCCGTCGGGCACCGTCACCTTGCCATCCTTCGCCACCACGAGCTCGTGCAGCGGGCTGGCTTCCAGGTCGATGAACAGCCGCTCGAACGGAGCCTCCGGCGCAATGGTCGCATTGACGTGCAGCGAGGCGAGGAAGCCGGGGCCGAAATAGGCGTTGTGCGGCACCACGCGCACGCCGAATGCCTTCGCCAGTGCGGCGACCTCCAGCATAGCGGAAGGGCCGCCGATCTTGATCACGCTGGGCTGCGCGACGTCGATCGCGCCGGCCTCGAACTGCGCGAGGAAGTCATGCAGGCCCGCGGCGTTCTCGCCGGCAGCGATCGGCACGCCGCCCTCGCGGCGGACGCGCGCCAGACCCGCGTGATCGCCCGGCGGAGAGACCGGTTCCTCCAGCCAGGTCAGGTCGAACTCGCGCATCCGGCGCGCCATGTCGATTGCCTGCCAGACGGTCCAGGGGCAGTTGGTATCCACCATCAGCCGCGCCTCGGGACCGATCGCCTGGCGCGCCGCGCGCACCTCGGGGACGGTGATCTCGTGCAGCTTGATGTCGCGATAGCCGCGCGCGGCGGCGCGTTCGCAGGCGGCAGCGACCATGGAGGCGTCGCCGTAGCGCAGCAGGCTGGCATAGGAGGTGAGCTGCGCCACCGGTGTCGCGCCGAACAGCCGCCACAGCGGCAGGCCGGCTGCCTTGCCGGCAATGTCCCACAGCGCGATGTCGAGCGCCGACAGCGCGAACACGTGAGAGCCGTTACGGCCGAAACCGTGGAACGCCTTCGACAGGCGGGCGCGCAGACCGGCGATGTCGCGCGCGTCCTGACCCAGCACGGCGGGCGCGAGCTGTGTGTTCAGCACCGCCATCGTGGTCGCCGCCGAGGCGTGGCCGAAGGCCTCGCCCCAACCTTCCAACCCCTGGTCGGTGGCGATGCGCAGCCAGACGGTGTTCATCGTCTGCCAGTTGAGCCCGCCCGTCGTCGCGGGCTTGCCGCCCATGTCGAACGGGATGCGGGTCCAGTAGGTCTCGACGGCGGTGATTTTCATGCTGCGGCCTCCCCGTGCCGCGTTTCACGGCATGGGGGCGGCAGGGTCAAGACCTGACGCGAATCTGTTGCCCCCTCTCTACCGCGGCGTCAGGCATGCCCGGCTGGCGCCAGTTCATCCTCCCCCACCATCCTGACCACGGACGAGAACAGCCGCAGCGCGTCAGCGCCGCCGCGATCAGCCAGCACGCCGCATTCGATCTCGTCGGCCAGCACCTCCGCCTGCGCCGCGATGGTGGCGGACACGCGGTACAGTGCCTCGCGCGAGAGAGCGATCTGCAGTTCCTCGGGGAGGCAATCCCAGTCGACCAACATGGTGCGTCCAGTTCATCCGGCGGTTCGGATGCCAGTATCCACCGCGACCGCTTAATGGAACGGCGAGCGATGGCCGCTGCCCACCCCGCAAGGCTGACGATTTCGGCGCGATTGTCAGAACCGACAGGCCCTCGGCCACCACGTCCTTATTGGGAAATGCCGCTGCTTCGACAGAAGGGCGCGCGGCTGGCTGCCTAGATCGCTCGGCTAGACGGCCAACGGCGTCAGACCCAAAGGGCAGGCGTCCGCCCATGTGAGGTCGTCCTCATACCGTAAGGACTAGACCATGCTTTGGCTTGTGCCATCGTTAGAAATACGCATTGTTCTGCGCGGCCACAGGGAGGCTTCCAATGAAGAAGCTGGTGCTCGCCGGGGCTGCCACGGTCTGCCTCGCGACGGTTGCCCTGGCTGCGTCCTACGATGGCTCGTGGGTCGGCTTCACGAATGCCCGGGCTGTCGTCTCGGCGGTCCAGAGTGACGGCAATCGCGGCACCGCTTTGGCCGGATCATTCGAGGGCTCGTCGAGCGGGCTGGACCAATCCGAGAAATGCGGGGTGCGCGCGCTGAACGCCATCACCGCTACACGGGCAAGTGTGCCTGCACCAGCACCGATGTGTGCCGTCGATCAAACGATGCTCGCACAATGGGACAATGCGGGATGCAACGAGTGCAAACGCCGTTGGGCTGGGTGTCGGAATAATTGTAATACGCCATTCAATATGGGACCGACGTATCAGCAATGCATGGTGACGTGCGACACCGCGGGGCAGGCCTGCATGCAACGGTTTTGTCCTGGTTTCCGCTAATTGAGTCCGCGTCTCCGACCACGGCTCTATCGTCGGCGGACGGTGTGAGGTTGTCCCCTCATATATCCAAATGATCAGCCCATACTCTGGCTTGTGCCATCGTTGACAATACGCATTGTCACCCTTTCGCAGGAAAACTCCCAATGAAGATTTTAACACTCGCCGTTTCGATCCTCGCCCTGGCGAGCGGCACTGCTATGGCACAGGCACCGATGCAGCCACACCAACTCACTGGAGCCGAAATTCGTGCGCTGGGAGAACACACGGCATACTCCGCAGGCAGGTTTGGGCCGAAAACGAACACATCCTACTTTACGCCTGACGGACAAATAAGAATGCGTTCGCCAGATATCAGTGATACCGGCACCTTTCGGATCACCGACGACGACATGTATTGCAGCAAGTACCGGAAATTACGCGATGGCGCCGAGACGTGTCAGACGATCTGGCAGACCGGCCCGAATACCTACGAAGCGCATCTTCCGAATGGATCAGTCGTGAAATCAACATTCGTGCCCGGGAACCCGGAAGGATTGTAAGCGCGTCTCATGGGATTCCGCGCGAAAAACCATCTTGTTCCCCGTTCATCAGCAGTGCCCGACTGGCGCCAACTCATCCTCCCCGACCATACGGACCACGGAGGCGAACAGGCGTAGCGCGTCCGCGCCGCCCCGGTCCGACAGCACGCCGCATTCGATTTCGTCGGCCAGCACGTCGGCCTGCACGGCGATGGTGGCGGACACTCGGTGCAATGCCTCACGCGACAGGGCGATTTGCAGTTCCTCGGGCAGGTGATCCCAGTCGACCAACATGGCGCATCCCGTTCATTTGGCGTTTGTCGGATGCCAGTATCGCCATGACCGCTTAAGGGAACGTTAGGAGAACGTCCGAATTTCTTGCCAACAGGACCTGCACCGGAGGTAGCGGTGAGAAGTCGACCGCGACGCGTGTCCCAGGCGCTGCTGCTGGGAGAGAGCATCTCACGCACGCGGGTGCCCCGCCGCTGAGATGGCGGTGCGATTGGCAAGAAAGCAAGGCAAAACGCAGATGGACGCCGATGCACGCAGATGGCGGGTGGGCCTCCTGGCCCTTGGCGCCGATAATTCGGTTTATCTGCGCTGAACCGTTGCTTGAGCCCGTGCAGCTCGATCTACGCGGCATCGCCTGGGTGATCGTCGGCGGCGAGAGCGGACCACGCGCACGGCCGATGCCGCCAGAGTGGGCGCGCGACGTGCGCGATCAGTGCCGGGCGGCCGGCGTGCCGCTGTTTGTCAAACAGATGAGCCGGCGCGAGGCTATCCCCGACGATCTGATGATCCGGGAGTTTCCTTTATTGGAACGACGGCGCGGTCGTCTCCGCGTCTAGCTTTTCCTGACCAGCGCGGCACGCCACAATGCTCGCAAATCGGAGGGTAGGAACGTGGCAGTGATAACCGTGACTGAGCCAATTCAACTGGTGCCGACCGACTACTATCTGGACACGTTCGTAGCCCACAAGATGTCGTCGCTGACAGAGTGCGGCGCGCCGGAACTCACCGGTGATAGTAGGTGGCTCAATGCGTACATTCTCAATAGTTCCATGGTGCCGGATCTGCGTGGAGAAAGGCGCGCCTACGCATTCAACCTGATCAGACTCACCGAGGGAGCCTTTTCCGCGTACCGCGATGCGCGCCTAGCCCTCCTGGAATATGTCGGCACACCACGAAATGCGATCTCTCCGTATTTTCGGGCACTTCTGTATTTCGAGGTTTGTATTTCCCAGTTTTGGCAGGGGTCGGAACTGATCAGGGCGGCCCTCGAGAAAGTCACCGGTAAGAAGCCCGATCTGTTCAAGGATAACCCAGTCATGCTGAAGGTGTACCGGGTCTATAATGACTTTAAGCACATGGAGAGTTGTATGGGGCAAATCCCTCCGGATGCAACCTCGGCTGTTTGGATAACGAATGCGGGTTTGGAGAGCGCCACATGTTCATCGGCCTTGTCTTTCGCTGAGCTGTTCGACGAGCTGAACGCCCGCGGGGAATTCGTAGCTAAGTTGTCGCGGCTGGAGCGCGGTAGCCCTGAGTTGCCCACCGGAGCCTAGGTGTAGACGTCGATAACTCGGCTTATAGGCCCCAATCCCGGGGCTCGCCCCCCGAAGCCGGCGTCGCGATCGGCGGGCGGCCTCAACCCTGTCATCGTCTCTGAAAACCAGGTGCAGTGCGCGGCAGTGCAACCAGCCACCGGCAAGCAGGCCACAGCGAGGGTTTAAGATCATGGCGACTGAGGAAACCGAAGCGGCTGTCTCAGCGAAGCACGATTACACGACGAAACAGATGGGCGACGCTTGCGAGATGCTTATCGCAGCAGAACTCACCCTGGCTGGCGTTCCGGCCATGAAAGCCCCCGATTATTGGCCGGGATATGATGTCGTAGCTCAGCCACCGGGCGCTGGGGTGCAACGTGTCTCGGTCAAATCGCGGACCTTCAAAAAAGGTCCGGCGTTCGTCCGCTACAGTGACCACGACCAATTTGACTGGCTTGCGATAGTCATCCTGCCGACGGAGGCGGCCGAGAGACGCTCCCACTACGTGGTGCCGCGAAAGGTCTGTGACAGTCGTTTTCGCGCATACGAACGAGGTGCGACGAGGCCCTTTCGCGAACTTCGGATCGAAGAAATCGAACTGAAGTTTGGAGAGTTCAAAGACAACTTCAGGCTCGCCGTGACCGCCACGCTGGGCAAGGCCGACGACGACGGATGATCGCTTCGCCTCGGACGGATGATCGCTTCGCCTCGGCGAGCTGCCATGCTGCTTCACGCCCGATACGTGCGTACCGATAACGCTTGACACAATCTACCCTAACTAGGTAAACATTCCCAGCATGGAGCGCCTCGACCACCCCGACCTCTCCATCCAGCTCCCGCGGGACATGTACTACCAGCTCGCCCACCGCCTCCGCGCCGCCCTCCCGCCGCCGGTCACCAACTCGCCCGACGACTTCGTCCGCCGCGACAACGCCGCCATCGCCGAGGCCGCCTCCCTGCTGCCGGCCAACGCCGAGGAGGCCAGCCTCGCCGCCCAGTTCGTCGCCGCCAGCGCCCAGGCGCTCGACTCCCTGGCCCTTGAGGAACAGTACCGCACGGTCGACCCCATGCGCGCCGACAAGTGCAATGCCCAGGCCGCCAACATGATGCGCCAGGCGCGCGGCTTCCGCTCGCTGCTGCTGCGCGTCCAGGCCGCACGCCAGAAGCGCGAGGCCAACGCCACCACCCTCGACAAGGCCGCGTGGATCGAGCACTGCGCCATCGGCCTGCTGGCACAGGCGCTCGGCCGCGCACCGCCCTCACCCATCGCCGAGCCGAACCCCCCGCCCATGCCGGACCCGCAGCCCGACGAGGGACCGCCGCCGCCCGACCTCCAAACGGAGGCCGAGCAATACGCGATCATCTACCCTCGCCGCGCCGCGCAGATCCGCGCCTGCCGCGGCCTGCCGCCCCGCTGCGACTTCGGCCCACCCTCGCCCGAACTGGTCCACGCCATCGTCACCGGCGACAGCCCGACCCTCCGCGCCCTCGACAGTCCCGCCGAAGCCGTCGCGTAAAGGCAAACAGCAACCGAAGATTCGCGCCGGTTCACGCCGATAACGCCCGTGCCGCACGATCCGCCCGCGTCAGCGGGCATCAAACTCGTCATTGACGCTCAGACACCAACAATCACCGGCCCCATCTGCGTGCATCTGCGTGCATCTGCGGTTCAAACACCTTCTTCGACCCGCCGCTCCGCCCTCTCACGCCATGCGCCGCCGTCTCAACACGCGCGAAACGAGACGCGCGTGAGACGTATGCGGCCCCCGACACGGGGCTTTGCTGATGACCGCGTCAGGCCAACTGGACCTGCACCGGAGGCAGCGGGGCGAAGTCGACCGTGACGCTCGCTGGGCCGGTGAGCCAGATTGGCGGCGTGACGCTGCCCAGCATCACCACCTGGCCGGCCTTCAGCCCTCCGAACGCCGCGGCAACGGAGGAGCCGGCCAGCCACGCCAGGCAGTTCATCGGATGCCCCATGAGGTCGCCACCGAAGCCTTCGTCGCGCTGATGTCCGTCCACGATCAGCCGTCCGCGCAGAGTGCCGATATCGAGCGAACGCCAGTCCTGCACGCCAGCCTCGCCAAGTACCGCTGCGGCGTGGAACACCTGGTCGGCGATCAGCGTCGGCACGCCAAGTTCGGGCAGCTCGCCGTAGCGGTTGTCGACGATCTCGATGCCGGCAATGAGGTCGCCCACCGCATCGGCGGCCCTCTCGGCGGTGCAGTGCTCGGCCGGCAGGTCCCGCGCGAGACGCACGGCCAGTTCGCATTCCACTCCGGGGCGGACATAGTCCGCGAACCGCAAGGTGGCACCGCTGCGATGGATGTTGCCGATCGCCATGAACCCGGCGGCCGGGCCGCTGAGGCCGAGATACTCCTGCATCCGCCTGGCGGTCGCGCCGATCTTGAAGCCGCCGGGCGCGCCGGCGCCGCTGCGATGCGCCAGAGCATGCTGGACAGCCGCGCCTTCCGCCTCGGTGCGCGGCGCGATGCCGGCAGGCAAGGGGACGACCTGGGCGCGCCGTTGGCGGGCCTCATGCAGCGCGGCGGCAGCCTTGTCCGGCTGATAGCTGGTCATGCGCGCCTCGTCAGCTCATAGAGCGCCACCGTTGCGGCGGCGGAGACATTCAGGCTCTCCATCTTGCCCGGCATGCGCAGGCCGGCGATCTCGTCACAGGTTTCCCGCGTCAGCCTGCGCAGGCCCTCGCCCTCGGCGCCGAGTACCAGCGCGACGCGGCGCCCTTCCAGCGAGGGCCCCGACAGCATCGCGCCGCCGGTGTCGAGGCCGACCGTCCAGATGCCGGCCGCCTTCAACGCGATCAGCGTGCGGGCGATGTTGACCGCGCGCAGCAGCGGGATGGTCTCCAGCGCGCCGGACGCGGCCTTGGCGAGCGCGCCGGTCTCTTCGGGGGCGTTGCGGTCCTGGGTGATCACCGCTGCCACGCCGAACGCCGCGGCCGAGCGCAGGATGGCGCCGACGTTGCGCGGGTCGGTGACCTGGTCGAGCACGATCAGCGGGCCGGCGCGGTCCAGTGCCTGTTGCAGGCTGGGCGTCCCGAGCGGGTCGGCGAGCAAGGCGGCGCCCTGGTGCGCGATGTCGCGGCCGAGCAGATGGTCGAGCCGGCCGCGCTCAACCTGCTCGGCCGACAGCGGCCACGGCGGCGGTTGGCGCTGGGCCAGGGTCTGCTGCGCCTCCTCTGTCAGCATGAGGTGGCGGAGCCGGCGGGCGGGGTTGGCGAGCGCCGCGGCCACCGCATGCAGGCCGTAGAGCCAGAGGGCGCCGCGTGGGGTGTCCGGACGGTGGCCGTGGTCGCGCTGGCGGTCGCGATGCTGGTTGTCCTGCGGGCGGTTGTGGAACGGCTTCCCCTGCGGACGAGGACCTTGCGGACGGACGAATTGCGACGGCTGGCCGCCCTGGCCGTGGCCTTGGTGATTGGGGCGCTGCTGCTGGCGGTCGCCGACCTGGCCTTGGTGGCGCGGAGGACCGCCGCCGCGGTCGGGACCGCGCTCACCGGGCGGCCGCCCGGAGCCGCCATGGCGATTGGAATGGGGAGGTTTCATCGGCGCAGGGTATAGACCGCGCCACGACTGTTGGACAGGCGGAGAGCCCCTACGACCCTGGCCCGCGACGCTTGATGTCCGGGTAGGGCGTACCGTCCCGATGGGTGTACGCCGCGGGCTTCCCGCCGGCGGGTGCCATCATGTCGATGTCATTGTAGTAAGCGGCGTTCCCCGCAACACGCGTGCCGACTTCCAGGACGTAGGCGTCGCCGTCGGAGCGGTTCTGCAGACAGTGGCCGTTGGTGTCGCCTGCCTTGAACCCTGCGGCATCACCGGCGCGCAGCAATTCGTCGCCGCCATCCGAGACAAGCGTCACTTCACCGGAAAGCACATACACGAATTCGTCCTCCGCGGTGTGCCAGTGCCGCTGGCTGGACCAGGCGCCCGGCGGAAGGTGCAGCAGGTTGACGCCGAATTGCGTGAGCCCCGCCGCGTCACCGAGCTTCTTGCGCGCGCGCTCTCGGCAAGGTTCATCGAATGGCGATGGATAAAGTGTTCCAATGATCGGTGCTATCGCTGCGGCGTCGATGCGCTTCGTCATGATCGATCGGTACTCCCCCTTCGCTTGATCTGACTGAGAATAGACCGTGTCCGCGGAGCACGCGAGGAGAGCGATGGGGCGACGTTGCGACGCCGCCCCATGCGATCCCGTTGACGCTAAGCGAATGTAAAGTCGGAGGCGCCGATTGCCGCCAACTGGGTGTTCTGGAGGACGATCATCCCCGCGCCGGTCACCTTGGCACCGAGATCAACCTGAACGTCGGCACCGACCTGTGCGATATGGCCTGCCAGATCGCTGAAGCTGCTGAGTGCCGCGCCGTACCCGGTGATATCGATCTTGTCGACCCCTTGCTGGAAGTCGGCGATCCTGTCGGTGCCGTTGAGCCCGGAGAACTGGAACCGATCTGACCCGGCGCCGCCGAGCAGCAGGTCGTTCCCCTGGCCACCGTGCAGCATGTCGTCGCCGGCACCGCCGATGAGGATGAACTGCATGCTAGGTGACGTCATCGTGGATGCGTCGATGATGTCGTCACCCGCACCGCCCGTTATGGCAATCGCATTCGGAGCCGAGGCACTGTCGAAGCTGACAGGGCTCGCAAGTCCGGTGATCTGCACTCCACCGTTCACGAGCCCGACCTTGATCTGGTCGTTGCCATCGGTCCCGTCGAACTCGGTCGGCTGGCCGGTTTGAGGGTCGCTTGGCGCCAAGGCCCCGACCTTCGCGTCCTGAATGAGGATGTTGTCACCGGGACCGCCGTCGAGTGTGTCCTGACCCGCGCCGCCGATCAGCACGTCGTCGCCGGCGCCGCCGGTCAGAGTGTCGTTGCCGGCGCTGCCGATCAGGACATCGTTGCCATCGCCGCCATTCTCGGTGAGCTGGATTGCCGTTCCCAGCCCTGACGCCTCGATGACGTCGTCGCCGCCGAGACCATTGATGACGATGCGGTCGTTCGCGGCCTCGAAGCCGGTGATCGTCACCGTGCTGGCCAGGCCCGACACTGTGACCACACCGTTGTTGTTGGCGATGGTGATCACGTCGTCGCCGGCGGTGCCGTTGATGGTGATCGTGTCCGCCGCGCCGTCGCCACCGCCGCCCGCCGCCGCGAGATCGACCTTGACGTTGGTGACGTCGGTGCCCGAGAGGTCGTTGACCGTGACATTGTCCGCGCCGCCGAGGGCGTGGAAGTCGATCGTCTCCACCTTGTTCAGGTCCATGGTGATGTTCGCGACATCGCGGAAGAACCGTACCCGTCCGCCATTGGCCGATATGTCGATGTTCTCGGCGACGTTGGCGCCGTTGAACAGCAGCGTGTCGTTGCCGGCCTGGCCTTCGACCGTGTCGCTGCCGTCGCCCGGGTTCCAGACGAACGTGTCGTCGCCCTTGCCCAGGAACGCAACGTCGTTGCCGCGACCACCGAAGACCGTATCATCGCCGGCGCTGCCCGTGATGGTGTCGTCGCCGTCACCGCCGTCGATCAGCAGGTTGATCAGGCCGGCCTTGAGCGCCGATGCATCGATGGTGTCGTTGCCGCCGAGACCGTTGACCGTCAGCATGTCATTGGCACTCTCCGCGTTCGCGATCGTCACCTTCGCGGGGAGGCCGTTCACACGCACGACGCCACCGTTGCCGGTGACCTTGATGACATCATCACCGGCGGTGCCGTTGACGGTCACCTGGTCGGGCTGGCCATCGCCGCTTGTCGAGTTTGCCGCCGCCAGATCGATCGCGACCTTTTTCACGTCGGTGCCGCTCAGATCATTGACCACGATGTTGTCGGCGCCGCCCAGGGCGTTGAACTGGATGTTCTCGACGCCGTTGAGATCCATGGTGATGTTGGCGACATCACGTACGAACCGCACCCTTCCACCGTTGGCCGAGATGTCGACTTTCTCGTTGACGTTGGCGCCGTTGAACAGCAGCGTGTCGTTGCCGTCCTGGCCTTCGACGGTGTCGCTGCCGTCGCCGGGGTTCCAGACGAACGTGTCGTCGCCGGCGCCGAGAAACGCCACGTCGTTGCCGGCGCCGCCAATGACCATGTCATCGCCGTCACCACCGATCAGTGTGTCGTCGCCGCGGCTGCCGGTGATGGTGTCTTTGCCGGCGCCGCCGTCGATCGTCAGCTTGGTCGACCCGGCGTTGAGTGCCGACGCATTGATCGTGTCGTTGCCCCCGAGGCCGTTGATGACGAGCGAGTCGTTGGCACCTTCGGAGCCGCTGATGTTCACCTGCGCTGGCAGACCTGTGACAACGATCGAACCGCTGTTGCCGGAGATGTCGATCTGATCGGCCTTGGCCGTGCCATCGACGATCACGGTGTCCGCCTGGCCATCGCCGGTCGTCCCGCCTGATGGCGCCGCGAGGTCGATATCGACGTTCTTTACATCGGTGCCGCTCAGGTCGTTCACCGTGATCTTGTCCGCGCCGCCCAGTGCGTTGAACTGGATGTTCTCGACGCCGTTGAGATCCATGGTGATGTTGGCGACATCGCGGAAGAACCGCGCCCGCCCGCCGTTGGCGGAGATGTCGATGTTCTCGTTGACGTTGGCGCCGTTGAACAGCAGCGTGTCGTTGCCGTCCTGGCCTTCGACGGTGTCGCTGCCGTCGCCCGGGTTCCAGACGAAGGTGTCGTCGCCGGTGCCGAGAAATGCCACGTCGTTGCCGCGACCGCCCGCGACGAGGTCGTTGCCGTCACCACCGAGCAGCGTGTCGTTGCCGTCGCCGCCGGTGATCGTGTCGTTGCCCGCGCCGCCATCGAGAGTGAGCTGGATGAGGCCGGCGAGGCCGTTGCCAGCGGTAATGGTATCGTCGCCGCCATTGGCGTTGACGACGAGGTTCTCGGTGGTGCCGATGTCGATGCTGAACGGGGCGGGATCGAGACGATCGAAGCGTACCCGTCCGCCGTTGGCCGTGATGCTGAATGTCTCGGCACCGTTGCCGCCATTGACCTCGGCCGTATCGTTGCCCGCGCCGCCCTCGAACAGGTCGCTGCCGTCGCCCGGGTTCCAGATCATGCGGTCGTTGCCGTCCTGCCCGAAGACCTGGTCATTGCCCGCGCCGCCGGTCAGCACGTCATCACCCGCACCGCCGAACAACAGGTCATCACCGCCTTTGCCGAGCAATGTATCGTTGCCGTCCTGTCCGAAGAGCTGATCAGCGCCAGAGCCGCCCGTCAGCACGTCATTGCCCGCACCACCGAACAACTCGGCTGCAGGCAGCGCACCATTGGCTTCATCGAGTGAGATCGTGTCGTCGGCACCCAGCCCAAAGCCCTGGATCTCTGTCGTGTTGGCGACCGTTGCTGTGCCGCCCGCGATGGGTACGGCGCCATTGTTGACGAGTAGGGTGCCAGCCGCGTCGCGGCTGAACGAGATCGCATTCTTGGCGTTGTCGCCGAGCGCCGCCAACACGCCGGCGCCGGGATTGAAGTTGGCCGAAATAGCCATTGTCATCGTCCTTTCGGGGGTTTGCGCTAGTTATGAACTGGGCGTGCCGACACTGGCCCTGTCTCCGACAGCACGGCCGACATCGCCCAGATTCCAGGAGAGCACGACGGTGGCAGCGCCGATGTGCGCTGCATCACCAGTCGGGGAACTGAATTTATTCGGGGAAAGTCTCGCCCGTGCCGCCGAACTCCGCAGGGAAATCCTTCAGCTTTGGCAGCCCATCGCGCATCGGCAGAACCGTTTCGGCGTAGTTGACGTGCACCTGCGGGACGAATGCCAGGTCGGGAATGGTCGCTGCGAAGACATCGACCATTCCGAGCGGGGGATGGCGGGTCATCAGGTGTCCGCCGCAGATGCGGCAGAACTGTCGATGGCTCAGTTCCGCCTTGCGGTACATCGCGACGTGCTGCTCGCCCTTGGTCACCTTCACCGCCTCTGGCGGCCAAAGGGTGAAGGCGTTCACAGGTCCCGCCGACCAGGATCGGCACGATCGGCAATGGCAATAGCCCATGGCACTGGGCTGCCCGACGACCTCTATTTCGACAGCGCCGCAGAAGCACGCGCCCCGATACGAATCTCTCATGTTACCTCTGTCACCAGTTTGTCGGCGCGCCGAAACGGGCCAGCGGCGCTCCATAAGGGAGCCCAAGCAGGCAATGACAAAGGATCAGTTCTCATCCTCAATGAGAGCTGCATTCATGCGTCGATCGGGAGGACGCTTTGGCCGGTCAGGTGAGGTGCGGCAGTTCCAGCCAGTCCTGGCTCTGCATTTCATCCAGCCGAGACGCCGTGCGCTCGAACATCCGCGCGTTCTCGCCGCGCTGATAGAGCTGGTCCGGCATCGCATCCGCCGACGCGATCAGCTTCACCCGGTGATCGTACAGCGTGTCGATCAGCATGATGAAGCGTCGCGCCTTGTCGTAATTGTCCGGCGACAGGCGCGGAATTCCGTCGAGGATCAGCGTGTGGAACCGCGCCGCCAGCGCGAGATAATCACCGGTTCCGAGTGCCGTGCCGCACAGCTGGTCGAAGTCACAGCGCGCCACGC
This sequence comes from uncultured Alphaproteobacteria bacterium, assembly GCA_963791495.1. Lineage (GTDB taxonomy): Bacteria > Pseudomonadota > Alphaproteobacteria > Acetobacterales > Acetobacteraceae > JAMXLO01. Next base: position 402,528 of record CAWBST010000027.1, on the reverse strand, counting down.
CCTCTGCCGTGAGCGGCACGACGAACTTCCGCCCCATCACCCACAGGGTCTCGGGCTTGCCCTCCGCGCCACCGGTCAGTTCGGCGAAGGCGCGGTCCAGCTCACGCTCGGCCCGGGCATCGACGGGGACCAGCCAGGTGCGCATGCCGCGCAGGCGCGAACGACGGAAGTCGCGGCCGGCATCCATCATCACCACGTCGAGCCGCTGCTTGATCAGCGCGATGAACGGCAGGAACGCGTCGCGGCCCGGCTGGCCCTTGAACAGATCGTCCGGCGCGATGTTGGACGTGGCGACCACGACCACGCCACGATCGAACAGCGCCTGAAACAGCCGACCGAGGATCATCGCATCGGCGATGTCGTTGACCTGGAACTCGTCGAAGCAGAGCAGCGCCGCTTCGGTGGCGATCGTATCGGCGAGCGGCGGGATCGGGTCGTCGATGTCGGGATTGGCACGCCTGAAGGCATGAAACCGGGAATGAACATTCTGCATGAAGCGGTGGAAGTGGATGCGCTGCTTGCGGCGCACGTCGGCGGCGGCGAAGAACAGGTCCATCAGCATGGATTTGCCGCGGCCGACCTCGCCCACGATGTAGAGACCGTTCGGCTGGTCCGGCGTCGGTTCGCGGCGTAGCAGGCGCGCGAACAGGCCGACGCTGTTGCCCACGCGCGGCGGCGGATCGTAGCCGCGCAGCCTGCCCCATAGCCTCTGGAGGCGTTCTGCCACGAATTGCTGCGATAAATCAGATGCCAGCTCGCCGGCCGCCACCATCGCCCGGAAGGCTGGCAGCGGCCCGCGCTGCGCAGGGATGTCGGCGCCCGGGTGGTCCATGTCCGGCTCGCAGATAGCGCGTCGGCGCCCGGGGTTCAACGCGACGGGTTCCGTGGTAAGGACTGCCGCATGATCGAGCTCGATTATCCTGCGCTGCGCGCTACGCCGGTGGCGGCGGATCCGTTTCCGCATGTGGTTGTGCCGGGCTTCGTGCCGGCCGACGCCTTGCGTGCGGTCGTGGCCGACCTGCCCCCGTTGGGCAAGCGAGGTTCCTTCCCGTTGGATGCCCTGGCGCTCGGTCCGCATGCGCGGGCGCTGATGGATGAACTGGAGGGTGCTACGCTGCGGCAGGCGATCGCGGAGCGGTTCGATCTGGATCTTTCCGACGCGCCAACCATGGTCACGCTGCGAGGCTGGACCAATGAGCGCGACGGCTACATCCATTGTGACTCGACGGCGAAGCGCGTCACGGTGCTGCTTTACCTGAACCCGACGACCGATGCCTGGGCGCAGCACGAAGGCTGCCTGCGTCTGTTGCGTGGCCCCGGCGATCTGGAGAGTTATGCTGTGGAGGTGCCGCCGGTGAACGGCACTCTGCTGGTGTTCCCCAACGGGCCGGCCGCCTGGCATGGCCACAAGCGGTTCACCGGCCAGCGCTATTCGGTGCAGCTCAACTACATGACGACGGACGCGAAGGCGCGCAGCGAGCTACGGCGGCATCGGATCTCCGCATTCATGAAGCGGCTGACCCGGGCTGCGTGATCTCGGGCTTACCGTGGCCCAAAGGCAGCAAGCGCCTGTCGCCATGCCATGATACCTCTCGCCCGGAGGGGCCCTTGGTGATAGGTAATTGCTGTCTGTTGTGTCATCAGTGCCTCTGCTTGCTCAATCGATGAGATCGCGGGACTGAACGCCATGTCTGGGACCGACACGCCGGTTTCGGTCGGAAGGCCGGCAGATCGGCGGAAGCTGGTCGCGGTGGTGTACGCCGACATGGTCGGCTACAGCCGCCTGATTGGGTTGGATGACCTCGGTACACTTGAGCGGCTGCGTACGCTTCGCAATGAGGTGATCGACCCTGCCATCGGGGAGCATGGCGGGAGCATTGTTCAGACCGGGGGTGACTCTCTGCTGGTGGCATTCGACAGCATCGATGGTGCAGTGCGCTGCGCCATGAAGGTGCAACAGCAGATATCGGTTCACGAGGGTGGCCTGCAGCCCGATCGGGCCATACGGTTCCGCATCGGCATCAACATCGGCGACACAATTGCCGATGGAACCGACCTGCATGGCGACGGCGTCAACGTGGCAGTCAGGCTTCAGGCCGAGTGCCCGCCAGGCGGCATCTGCGTCTCCCGATCGGTGCGCGATCATGTGCACGATCGGCTCGATCTGGCCTTTGAGGAGCTTGGGGCGCTCAGGCTGAAGAATATCGGCCGGCCGGTAGAGGCATTTATTCTGAAGCTCGAAGCTGCCGCGAGTGCGCCGCGATCCATCGAGCGCGAAGCATTGCCGCTGCCAGATAAGCCCTCGATAGCCGTGCTGGCGTTTACCAACATGAGTGGCGATCCTGACCAGGAATACTTCTCCGATGGCCTGGCCGAGGACATCATCACGGAACTGTCGCGCAGCCGTTCGCTGTTTGTGATCGCGCGCAATTCCAGCTTCACGTACAAGGGTCATGCAGTGGACGTGAAGCAGGTGGCCCGCGAGTTGGGCGTGCGCTACGTGGTAGAGGGGAGCGTGCGCCGTAGCGGTGGTCGTGTTCGGGTCACAGCACAGCTTATTGATGCTGAGACCGGTAATCACATATGGGCGGAACGCTACGATCGGCACATAGAAGAGGTCTTCGCAGTTCAGGACGAGATTACAACTGCGGTAGCGAACGCCATCATTCCTGCGATTTCGGGCCTTGAACAGCGACGTGCTTTGCGAAAGCGGCCGGAGAACCTCGGCGCGTGGGAAGCATATCAGTGCGGCCTTTGGTACATGGGCAAGTGTACCGCTGCCGACAATGCGCGGGCGCGGGATTTCTTCGATCGTGCCATAGCTCTTGACGATGCATTCTCTTCCGCGCACGCATCCTTCGCGCAGTCGGTCATGATGCAAGCTGTGGCTTACGGTAATCTTTCGCTGGGCGACGCGACCAAACTCGCCATCGATCGAGCGCAGGCGGCAGTCGAGATCGATCCAAACGACGCAGACGCACAAGCAATCATGGCATTTGCTCTCTGGACCTCGGGCAATTTCGGCGAGGCCTGGAAGCGGGCGGAACTCGCTCTTGCGAACAATGCCAACTCGCCCTGGGCAAACGGCATCAAGGCCGCGTTGCTCCTGCACGGTGGTCATCCCTCGGAAGCGCGTGACGCCGCGTTCGCCACTTTACAACTCAGTCCCCGTGACCCGCGCGATGCGAATTTGCGCGGTCATATCGCGTTGTCTCACTACGTCGAACATGACTATGCCAGCACGGTTGACGCGGCGAGGCATGCCATAGCGCGGCATCCTGAGCATCCGCTAGCTTATAAATTCCTGGCCGCGGCACTCGGTCAGCTTGGCCGCATCAACGAAGCCGCCGTTGCATTGCGGAGGGGGATTGAGGTCTCGCCTGAATCGTTTGGCGTTCATGTCCGTAGCTGCCCTCCGTGGTTCCGGCCCGAATATCACGAACACTTGGTTGAGGGCTTGCGCAAAGCTGGCTGGGAGGGCTGATGGGCCATCCGACAGCGCCCGATGTCGGCATCGGGTGGAAACAATGGCCCCGGCCAGGTTGGACGCGGCCGGTGCCATTGTTGATGCGATTGACCGGTCGGTTATGTCAGGTTGCGCCGGCGCTCGAGCTCGGCCTCGGAAGGTTCGGCCGACCCGAAATTGCCGGTCTTGACTGCGCCGTCGGGCGCGTACTTCGCCACGATCACGCCGGTCGGGTAGGATTGCGACCTGACGAGCTTCAACCCCGCAGGAATTCCGCCGTCGCGGAAGAGGCGTTTGCCCTTGCCGAGCACCATCGGGAAGATCAGCACACTGAATTCGTCGACCAGGCCGTTCTTCCACAGGGTCTGGAGCAGGTCGCTTGAACCTTGGACAAGAAGATCGGGGCCATCTTCGCCCTTCAGTTTCTTCAGCGATGCGACAATATCCTGACCCAGTAACTGGCTGTTCTGCCAGGTCAGCTTCGGGTTGGAGCGCGAAGCGACGTATTTCGTCACCTGGTTGAAGACTTTGGCGATCGGGTGATTCGGGTCGGTGACGTAGGGCCAGTACGCAGCGAAGATGTCGTAGGTCTTACGGCCAAGCAGCAGGTCGAAGGGCCGGCCGAAGATTTCCCCCATCGATGCGCCGAGCGCTTCGTCGAAGTAGGGCGCTGTCCAGCCGCCCAGCGTAAAGCCGCCGGTCGGGTCTTCCTGCGGACCGCCGGGCGCCTGCATGACGCCGTCGAGGCTGGTGAAGGTCGCAACAAGGATCTTGCGCATGTGGGGCTCCTGCTCGAGTGTGGTTCGATAGCCTGAGGACGCATCGCGTCGCATCGTGCCGACAGGCCGCGACAAACTTTTGTTGAACGAGCCCGCAGGCGCCCAGCGCGGTCACCACCGCAGCGCCGCCGGCGCGTTTGACGGTGGCTGCCTCTTATCCGCATCCTCACCGCTTGCGTCGCGGACGACGACAAGGCGCCACCATGCCGGGAGAAACTGTCCATCACGATACGCCCCATCGGGCGATGATCACGGCGTGCGCGATCGGCGCCACGGTGCTGCAGTTGCTCGACCAGACCATTGCCAACGTGGCGCTGCCCTACATGCAAGGCAGTTTCTCCTCGAGTTTCGACGAAATCACCTGGGTACTGACCTCTTACATCACCGCGTCGGCGATCATGACCGCGCCGGTCGGCTGGCTGGCGGCCCGCTTTGGCCGTAAGCCGCTCTATGTCGGGTGCATCCTCGGCTTCACCATCACCTCGATGCTCTGCGGCGCGGCCCAGTCACTGGGCCAGATTGTCGTGTTCCGCGTGCTCCAGGGTGTGTTCGGCGCTGCCCTGGTGCCGTTGTCGCAGGCCACGCTGCTGGACATCTATCCCCCAGAGCGGCGCGGCTTCGCCATGGCGATCTGGGGAGTCGGCGTGATGCTCGGACCGATCATGGGCCCGACGGCCGGTGGCTGGCTGACCGAAACCTACAGCTGGCGCTGGGTGTTCTACATCAACCTGCCGTTCGGTCTGCTGGCCGCTGCCGGCCTGATGATCTTCCTCCCTGGCGGCGGCGAGCAGCGGCGTCTGCGCTTCGACTGGCTCGGCTTTAGCGTGTTGGCGATTGGAATCGGAAGCTTGCAGTTGATGCTGGACCGTGGCCAGGACAAGGACTGGTTCACCTCCAACGAGATCATCGCCGAGGCGGTCTTTGCCAGCCTGGGATTTTACCTTTTCCTGGTCCACGTGTCGTCCGCGCGCCAGCCGCTGATCCGGCCGGCGCTGTTCAAGGACGTCAATTTCGCATCCGGCGTCCTGCTGATGTTCATGATCGGCATCTTCATGGTGTCCAGTCTCGCACTGATGACGCCATGGCTTCAGGTGTTGAGCCATTACCCGGTGGAGACCGCGGGGCTGATCATGGCGCCACGCGGGTTTGGCAGCCTCGTGACCACCATGATGACCGGGCGTCTGGCGAACCGGATCGACGCGCGACTGCTGGTTGGGATCGGACTCCTGATGCTCAGCTACACCTATTGGCTGATGACGGGCTGGACGCCCGACGTATCGCAGCGCGAGATCGTCATTGCGGTCGTGATCCAGGGCGCCGCGATGGGGCTTTTGTTCACCCCGATCCAGGTGCTGGCGTTCGTCACGCTGGAGCCGTCGATGCGGACCGAGGGCGCGGCGCTGTTCAGTTTGCTGCGCAACCTCGGCGCGGCGATCGGCGTCTCGGTCGCGATGTCGGTGCTGGCGCGCAATACCCAGGCGATGCACGAGATGATCGGCGCGTCGGTCACTCCATTCAATCGGGCTTTGCACGCGGTCGGGCCCATGCATCAGTGGCTCGATCCGGCAACCGGGCACGGCGCGGCATTGCTGGATCGGATCATCAACGAGCAGGCGCAGGTCATCGCCTACGCCGACAACTATGTGTTGCTGATCATGGCAACATTGCCGGCATGGTTGCTGCTTCTGATGATGCGCCTGCCGCGGAAAGTGATAAAGACGGCAGCCGAATAATCATCCGGTAGGGTAACCCGACGTGAGCCTGTCGGGAGGGGTGGAAAGCGCACTCCAGCCAGCCAGTCGCGACACGACGTCGAATGCGTGACGTCTGAGCGGCGAGATGACCGAGGAACGCGGGAAGCGTTGAGGCAAAGTGTCGCTGGACCTTGCCTGCGTCACGCATCCGCCATTTCCTCAGCCACAAGGCGCGCGATCTCCGGATCATGATAGACGCTGGATGGCTTGAGAAGATGCCATACCTCGACGATCAGCCTGTGGAATACCTCGTCGCGGATCGCGATCCGGCGAAGCGCCGTCCCGAACTGCAGCTGGCGCTGGAGATCTGGCGGGCGTTTGCCGCGCGTGTCGGGATACACGAAGTCCGGGACCGCCGCCATCATCCACGGCGTCTCTATCAGCGGCTGAATCTTTGCCAGGAATGCGGGACCCAGCCCGACCAACGGATCCTTTTCGTTCGCACGTTCCTGCAGCAATCGATGCAGGCAAAGCGCTTCCTGCGAGGCCACGGTCATACCCTGGCCGTAGACCGGATTGAAGCGGCAGATTGCGTCCCCGATGGGCAGCAACCCATCCGGGAAGGCGGCGACCTGCTCGAAGTGTCGCCAGATGCTCTCGGGAAAACCGAAGCGCATCAGCCTGCCGGGCGGATCGGCATGCCTGATCGCGTTGAATATCGTGGGCGTGGAGAGACCCCGCGCGAAGTCCAGGAACGCCTCCCAGTTCCCGGGCGGACGGTCATCCTTCCGGCCCGCCATGGTCACCATCCAGCGATTACCTTCAATCGGCAGCATCACGCTGCGGCGACTGCTGTCCGGTGCGCTTGGATGGGTCAATATCCCTTTCCAGTCGGACGGGGCATATTCCGGGATGTCGACAATGCCCGTGGTGTAGCCGAGATCAATTCCGACGACGGTTTCCTCCGGCAACGGCTGACCGATCGCTTCCAGCAATCCTACAGTGAGCGCACCACGCCCGGAGGCATCGATGACGAGCTCTGCCGGAAGCGTATCGCAGTGGCCATCATCGACGTCTGTGCATCGCACCGCGACGACACGCCGACCACCGGGTGCCGCAACAATATCGAGAACGCGGCAGCGCTGTCGCAAGGCGATGTTGGCCCGCTGCATCAGCCGGCGCCGCATGGTGAGCTCGATCAGTCCACGCGACAGCGAATAGCCGAGCCAGCCGAAATCGCGTTGGGGAATGGAGCCGAAACCTGGGTACTCTTCACGCAGATCGCAGTTGATCCGAAGCGGGACGGCGCCGGCGCGCACCATGTCGTCTCCCAGACCAGGGAACAGCTGATCGAGCGCGTAGCTGCCGCCTCCGAGCAGTCCATGCAGGTGCCAGGACTGCGGCGCGCCCGGCCGCGGTGCAGCCTCCATCGGCAGATTGTCGCGCTCCAGCACGATCACTCGCTCGAAATGATCCGCGATTGCCCCCGCTGCGGCGAGCCCGGCGATCCCGGCACCGATCACCACAGCCTGTTTTCCGATATGCCTCGTCGTCACTGCGACCCCCATGCGCCGTTGCGGGCGCGTCCAATGTCATCGGGCACGCAGAATCCGCCGCTCACGCACGCCAGGTCAGTGGCGTACGTCACAGTGCATCCGTTCATGTGAATTCCCTTCGCGTCTCAAACGCGAAAAACCTGCGTCGGCGAAATTACCGCAGGATGTCAGTGGTCAGGAGAAGCGCTACAATTGTAGCGCTGTGCCCGCTGCCAGATGCTGTAAATACCGCTCGGCCTCCTCCGGCACCATGAACCAAGGGGAACAGGTCCAGCGGGTTGTCGAACCCATTCGCGATCAGCCGCGCCAACGTTGGATGGTCTCCGGCCGCGGCCATCAGCTTCAGAATGTGCGGAGGCGCGGGCTGCAGCGGTGCGTTGGTCCGTTTCCGATACATATTGGGCATAGGCTTAATATGTATCGAAGGTCGATCGCATCCGTCCGCATCGAACACGTGAACCACGCCTGCGTACTGCGTCAAGATAGACCGCTGCACACTTGGCCGCGTTGTTCGATCCCAGGCCAGTGATCGGGTCGTTCAGGACAACCGCGTCTCCCAATCACGAGCCTTCCCGACGGCAGCACAAAGTCGCGGTGTAGCTACAGAACCTCGACCGTTGCCGTAAACAGATATCCGATGCCACGTTCCGTGCGGATCAGCTGAGGACGGCTCGGATCTTCCTCGAGCTTGCGTCGCAGGCGCAGTATCTGCACGTCGATGCTGCGGTCGAAAACCTCCTGTTCGTGCACGCGGCTTGCGGTGAGCAGCTGCTCTCGACTCAGCACCTGCTGCGGCGACGCGACGAACGCCGCCAGCAGACTGAACTCGCCTTTCGTCAGCGTCACATCCTCCCCCGTTGGCGCAGTCAGCCGGCGGGTCCGCAGGGCCAGTTCCCAGCCGGCGAAGCGATATCGCGCGCGGCTTTTTCCGTGCGTCGGTGGAGCGGCATCGACCCTCCGCAAGACAGCGCGGATGCGGGCAAGCAGCTCCCGCATTGCGAACGGCTTGGTGATGTAGTCATCGGCGCCGAGTTCGAGCCCCAGAACCCGGTCCACCTCGTCGCGGCGATGACCGCTCATCACGATGATCGGCAACGCAGATTTCATCCGTAACTCACGCACGAGGTCCAGGCCGTCCGCATCGGTCAGCCTGACATCGAGCAAGAGCAGATCGACCGTAACGCGAGGGAGTTCCCGCGTCATCTCGCTACCGCTCGCGACCGTACGAACGGAGAAGCCGTGTTCCGAGAGATAGTCGGCGATCATGGCGCGCATCGCCGGGTCGTCGTCGACAGCAAGGATGTTCCTCACAACAATCTCACTCCCATTGGGCGAAGCGTTGGCCCTAGGCTGATGCAGGCGCTCTGTGCAGTGATGCGGACCACAGGCTGGAGGCTCTCTTCATGGCGAGAGCTGCGTCAAAAATTTCACCGCCGTATGGCGCGGTACTTCGCTCGCTGGCGCTGGCGTCCGTGCTGCTGTTCGGGCCTACGACCAGAGCCGAACAGGTGGTTGGCAACGGAGAGCAGAGGGACGAACCCATCACGCCAATCCCGACGACGGCAGACACTCGTCCTGACAGGATCCACCTGGGCGAGCGGCTGTTCAGTGACGCCCGCCTGTCCCGCGACAGTGTCGTGGCCTGCAGTGCCTGCCACCACCTCGCCACGGGAGGCGATGACGACCGGGCGTTGGCGACAGGTCTAGACGGGGCGCCTCTCGATTTCAACACGCCGACCATCTTCAACGTTGGCCTCAACGCCCGGTTCGACTGGCGCGGCAATTTCAGGTCTCTGGAGGAGCAGAACGAGTCCGCGCTGCTCGATCCGAGGGTGATGCACGACGACTGGAACTCGTTGCTGTCGGAACTCCGCGCCGACGCAACCTATCGTGAGGCCTTCGCCGCGAGCTATGGTGGCGAGATCAATCGCGGACAGGTTCTGGACGCGCTTGCCACGTATGAGCGGTCGCTGGTCACGCCGAACGGCCGCTTCGACCGGCACCTGCGCGGCGAAACTGGCGCGATCACGGCCGATGAGGAACGTGGCTACCAGCTGTTCAAGTCCTACGGCTGCATCGCGTGCCACCAAGGTGTCAATGTGGGTGGGAATCTGTTTCAGCAGTTCGGCATCTTCCACGACCCGTTTGCTGGCCGTCCCGTCACTACCGAGGCTGATCTCGGTCGCTTCACCATTACCGGAGACCCAGCCGATCGCCACGTATTCCGCGTGCCGAGTCTGCGCAACGTGGCACTCACAGCGCCCTATTTCCACGACGGCAGCGCGCCGACGCTGAACGATGCGGTAGAGATCATGGCACGCAACCAACTGGGGCGAACGCTCGCCCGCGATGATATCGGCCTGATCGTCAAATTCCTGAACACGCTCACAGGCGACTATCAGGGTCGATCGTTGGCAGATCGGACCGGGAACGGGCCGCAATGAAGCAGGTTGCCTGGTCCGTTACCGCCATCGCAGGTCTGCTCCTGGCTCTCACCTGGCTGACGATTCGCGCCACAACGCCGGACACCGAACGGCATGAACGCATACTCGGTGCGCTGCAGACGCTGATCTTGAGCGAGTCGAACTCTGCACCGCGATGTTCTGCGAGCCCGCGACGGCCTGCTGAGCAACTATGACCCGCTTGTCCGTTCGTTGAAGGAGCTGCGCGAGTCCGGATCGACCATCCAGCGGCTGAATGACGACGCCGACACGGAGCATTCCGTGCGCGACCTGCCCGCCGCGCTCGACGAGCAGGCATCACTGGTCGAAACATTCAAGTCCCGCAATGCGCTGCTGCAGAATTCGCTGCGTTACTTCGGCTACGCCATCCAGCAGCTGGACACCGACGACTCCGATCAGCCTGCCGCGATCAAAGGCAGTGTTGCCAGTGAGATGCTGCGTTTCGTTGGAAGCCCCAGCCAGGACAATGCGGCGAGTGCGGGGGCATCCCTCGATCGCATGGCAGCGTCTGCCTCGCCGTCGCGGCAGGATATCTCTGCCGTCGTCGCGCATGGGCGCCTGATCGTTTCCACCTTGCCGGCCGTCGACGGGATCGTGGCGGGACTATTGGCATCGCCGGTCGGTGATCGTGCCCGCGCCGTTCAGGCGCGCTACCTGGAGCAGCACGCCCAGGCACTGAGCGAGGCAAACCATTTCCGCCTCGTGCTTTATGCGACAGCCATCCTGCTTGCCGGATCGCTCGCCTTTATGTTCGTCCGCCTCGGCATCAACGCGCGCAACCTGCGGGCGCGTCTGCGCTTCGAGAACCTGATCGCGGAAATCTCGACGCAGTTCATCGCGCTGCACCCGGCGAGGATGGCGGATGGCATTCGGCAGGGGTTGGCGCGCCTGGCGGGCCACGCAGGCGTGGATCGCGCGTATCTGCTCGAAAGCAGCGCCGACGGCCGTACCCTCGATCGCGCCCATGTCTGGTCTGCCGACAACCTCCCCGCAGCCACCAATCTCGATCGGCTGCTGGACATCGTGGCGTGCTGGAGTCTGCCGACACACCAGCGCCAGCGCTGCATCCAGGTGAGTTCCGTGCAGACCATGCCATTGAGCGTTGAACGAACGGCGCTGGCGGCGCGCGGGATCGCCTCGTGGCTGTGTGTGCCGCTGTGGCGAGGTGAGAGGCGCCTTGGGATGTTGGGATTCGAAACAACGAGACGCGAGGGCGATCGGACAGACGATGACATCGCGCTGTTCCGAACAGCAGGCGAGATCTTTGCAAATGCCATCGAACGCGACCGTACCGAAAGCGAGAACCAGGCTCTGCAAACCCAGGTGCGGCGGGCGCAGAGGTTGGAAGCAATCGGCACGCTGACTGGAGGCATCGCTCACAATTTCAACAATATACTCGGTGCGGTTCTGGGCTATTCGGAGATGGCGCTTGGCAAGCTGACCGCGGACAGCCAGCCGGGACGCTACGTAAGGGAGGCGCGGCAGGCCGGTCTGCGGGCCCAGTCCGTGGTTGATCAGATGCTGACCTTCAGCCGTCGCACCGACCATGCCCATCGCATCGTGCTCATGCGTAGCATCCTCGACGAGGCGGTCCAGCTCCTGCGAGCATCGCTGCCAGCCACTGTCGTCATCACCGTGAGCACCAGCGCCGAAGCCGACACCGCTGCGGTCCGCGGCGATGCGACACAGCTGCAGCAGGTCGTGATGAACTTCTGCACGAACGCAGCGCACGCCATGGACGATCGTGGAACCATCGATGTCGCGCTCGACACCGCCGATGTTGGACAGGAAGCTCCATTGTCGCATGGCACGTTGGCGAAGGGTCGTTATATCCGGCTGACGGTGCGCGATACCGGCCGCGGCATCGATCCAGAGACTCTCGAACGGATCTTCGAGCCCTTCTTCACCACCAGGCGGGCCGGGACAGGGCTTGGACTGGCCACGGTACATGGGATCATCGCCGACCACGGCGGCGCACTGAACGTGTCCAGCCGCCCAGGCTTCGGCAGCAGGTTCGAGGCCTATGTCGCGGCAGCAGACACGGACGTCCACGAAGCCGACGACACCGGCGCTCCGGTGCCAACCGGACAGGGCGAAACGATCCTGCTGGTGGAAGACGATAGGCCGCTGATGCTATTGGGTGAGGAGATGGTGGCGTCTCTCGGCTATGAGCCTGTCGGTTTTCAAAGCGGCGCGCGGGCGCTGGCCAACTTTCAGATGGATCCCGACCGGTTCGATCTTGTGCTCACAGACGAGGTCATGCCGGAAATCACCGGCATGGAGCTGGCGTTGGCAGTGCACCGGATACGGCGGGAGATGCCGATCATCCTGGTCACTGGTCAAAGCGCTCCCCTCAGCCGGGAGACGCTGCAGGCGGCCGACATTTGCGACGTGCTGAGGAAGCCGCTGCTGCTACAGGAACTGGGAGACGCGCTTGCGCGACATCTGCCGGTCCGCGCACGGCGTGCCGTCGGTTAATTCGCTCTAGCGGTCAAAACCTGACGGAAGGTACCCTACGACGCGGTCCTCACCCCTGGAACATCAGCAGGATATAGGCCGCGAACAGGATGAGATGGACGCAGCCCTGCATGACGTTCGCGTGGCCGCTGGCGAAGGTGACGATCGAGACGCCGAGCGTCACGATCAGCAGCCACTCGTCCGTGTGCTCCACGCCCAGGATCAGCGGGTGGCCGGTGAGGTAGCTGATGGCGATCATCGCCGGGATCGTCAGGCCGATCGTGGACAGCACCGAGCCAAGGAAGATGTTGATAGACCGCTGCACGCGGTTCGCGAGTGCTGCGCGCACCGCGCCGATTGCTTCGGGCGTAGCGACTAGGATGGCGATGGCGACGCCGCCCGCGGCGTCCGGCGCACCCATCGTTTCGATCACGTAGTCTGCTGGCCGCGCGAGCTGCTCCGCGAGGTAGACGACTGGCATCATGTAGGCGACCAGCAGCAAGACATGCGGCAGGATGCCCGCGATCGCTGCTTCCTCCGGCTCCTCCAGCAGGTCGCCATCTTCAAACGTGAAGTAGTTCCGGTGCCGCCCGCTCTGCAGCGCGAGGAAGGTAGCGTAGAGGCCCACGGCCACAATTGCGATGAAGGCGCTCTGCCCAATCGACAGCGTCGGCCCCGGCGTCGTCTGCGTAAAGTCGGGCAACAACAGGCTGAACGCGATCAGCGGCAGGATCACGCCGAGATACGCGTTCGCGCCCTGCAGATTGTAGTGCTGCTCGCGGTGCCTGATGCCGCCCACCAGCAGCGCCAGTCCTACCATGCCGTTGAGGATGATCATCACGACCGCGAACAGCGTGTCGCGCGTCAGCGTCGGGTTGTTCTCGCCGTGCAGCATGATCGCCGTGATGCTCGCGACCTCGATGACCGTGACCGAGAGCGTCAGGATCAGCGTGCCGTACGGCTCGCCGAGCCGCACCGCGAGTCGGTCGGCGTGGCGCACGACCGACAGCGCCGAGCCGAGGATGGCCACGAACAGCCAGGCGAATATTCCCACCAGATACGCCGGCTGCGACAAGCGCGCCGCAAAAGCGTTGCCGTACCATACGAAAGCGGCGCATGTCAGCAGCACCGCGAGAAGCCAATATTCGCGCCTCGCAAGACCCGACAGGGGAACCGACACGTAAAACGCTCCCGAATCTTTGCGGCCCCGATTGTGCTCGTGCGCCGGAAACCTCGGCAAGCAGGTTTGCGCCGCGCCAGCCTGCTCCGATGCTCCGCCGGCAGCGAGAACTTGTCCGGTTCAGCCGACAGACCCTAAGCGGACCATCCCGCCCTGGGTACCATCCGTTGAAGTTTCACCACTAGGTGTGCCTTCGGTCGCGGAACTGGCGCCGGGCACGATCAAGATGTTCATGCCCCTCTGGCTGAAATCGGTCTGAGATGCAGATGCAGATCATTGATTGGAGTTGCGCAACTCCTGTTGCGGAAACGATCGGCGCCGCGTGGTATCTCTGGCGAAATCTGCAAGCTCCAGTCGCCTGTTCGACAAGGCGATCGATCCGTCACTACGCCGCCTTCGCCAGCATCCGCTGCGCGATCAACGTCTCAGCGATCTGCACCGCGTTCAGCGCCGCACCCTTGCGCAAGTTGTCGGAGACGCACCAGAACGACAGCCCGTTCGTCACCGTGGGGTCCTTGCGGATGCGGCTGACATACACGGCGTCCTCACCGGCGCTCTCAAGGGGGGTGACGTAGCCGCCATCCTCGCGCACATCCACCACCTCGATGCCCGGCGCCTCGCGCAGGCAGGCGCGTGCCTCACCGGCGGTCACGGAATTCTCGAACTCGACGTTCACTGCCTCGCCGTGGCCGATGAACACTGGCACCCGCACGCAGGTCGCATGCACCGCTATGTTCGGATCGAGGATCTTCTTCGTCTCGACCACCATCTTCCATTCCTCCTTGGTCGAGCCGTCGTCGAGGAACTTGTCGATGTGCGGGATGCAGTTGAAGGCAATCTCCTTGGTGAACTGCTCCGGGTTCTCGTGCTCATGCACGAACACCTTGCGGGTGTGGGCGTAGAGTTCGTCCATCGCCTCCTTACCGGCGCCGGACACCGACTGATACGTCGCCACCACCACGCGCCTGATGCGGAACTGGTCGTGCAGCGGCTTCAGCGCCACCACCATCTGGATGGTGGAGCAGTTCGGGTTGGCGATGATGTTACGTTTCCCGAAGTTGCGCAGCGCCTCCGGATTCACCTCGGGCACCACCAGTGGAATGTCGGGTTCCATGCGGAACTGGCTGGTGTTGTCGATCACCACGCACCCGGCGGCGGCGGCGCGCGGTGCATGTACCGCCGAGACCGAGGCGCCAGGCGAGAACAGCGCAATGTCCCAGCCGTGGAAGTCGAAGGTCTCCAGGTTGCGCACCTTGAGCACCTGCTTCTCGCCGAACGACACCTCTGCGCCGGCGGACCGCCCAGAGGCGAGCGCCGCCACTTCGTCCACGGGGAACTGTCTCTCGGCGAGCGTCTTCAGCATCTCACGCCCGACCGCCCCGGTGGCCCCGACGACAGCGACCCTGTAGCCCATCCGACCTCTCCTCACGCGCGTCGCGGATCAGTTAGCGACGGCACACCGGGGAGGCAAGGCCGTTGCGGAGCCAGCGCCCTCAGAACAGCCCTTCGATCTCCCCGTCCTCGCGCAGATGGATCGCCTCCGCCGAGGGAACCCGCGGCAGGCCCGGCATCGTCATGATGTCGCCGCAGATCGCCACGACGAACCCGGCGCCGGCGGACAGCCGCACCTCACGCACCGGCAGGGTGAAGCCCTCCGGCGCGCCCATCACGGCGGGGTCCGCGGTGAAGCTGTACTGGGTCTTGGCAATGCACACCGGCACGTGGCCGAAGCCGGCCTTCTCGAAGCCTTCCAGCCGCCGCGCCACCGCCTCGGTCATCAGGATGTCCGAGGCCCGATAGATCTGCCGCGCGATCGTGCGGATCTTCTCGGCGAGCGGCAGCCCCTCGGGATACAGCGGTGCCGGCTTCGCCTCGCCCAGCAGGATCTTCTGCTGCACAGCGCGCGCCAGCGCCTCGGCACCTGCGCTGCCGTCGCCCCAGTGGGTGCACGAGATCGCCTCCACTCCTTGCTTCGCGATCCCGTCGCGAATGGCAGCAAACTCGGCCTCGGTATCGGAGGAAAAATGGTTCACGCCCACCACCACCGGCAGCCCGAATTTTCCCAGGTTCTCCACGTGCCGTGCCAAGTTCGCCACACCGCGCTTCACCGCCTCGACGTTCTCCGTGCCCAACGCGTTGCGCGCGACGCCGCCGTGCATCTTCAGCGCCCGCACCGTCGCCACCACCACCGCGCACGACGGCTTCAGCCCCGCCATGCGGCACTTGATGTCGATGAACTTCTCCGCGCCCAGGTCGGCGCCGAAGCCAGCCTCGGTCACCACCACATCGGCCAGCTTCAGCCCCAGCCGCGTCGCCATCACCGAGTTGCACCCATGCGCGATATTGGCGAACGGTCCGCCGTGCACGAACGCCGGCGAGCCTTCCAGCGTCTGCACCAGATTGGGCGCGAGCGCGTCCTTCAGCAGCACCGCCATGGCACCATCGGCCTTCAGATCCTTCGCCGTCACGGCCGACCCGTCGCGCTTCTGTGCGACGACCATGCGGCCCAACCGCTCCTGCAGATCGTCCAGGTTGCGCGACAGACAGAACACCGCCATGACCTCGGAAGCCACGCTGATATCGAAGCCGTCCTCGCGCGGGAAGCCGTTGGCCACGCCGCCCAGGCTGTTCACGATGCTCCGCAGGGCACGGTCGTTCATGTCGAGGCAGCGCCGCCACGAGACGCGGCGGGCGTCGATGCCGAGGGAGTTGCCCCAGTAGATATGGTTGTCGATCATCGCGGCCAGCAGGTTGTTGGCCGAAGTGATGGCGTGGAAGTCACCGGTGAAGTGCAGGTTGATCTGATCCATCGGCACCACCTGCGAATAGCCGCCGCCGGCCGCGCCGCCCTTCATGCCGAAGCTCGGACCGAGCGACGGCTCGCGCAGGCAGATCACCGCACGAGAGCCGATGCGGTTCAGCGCGTCGCCGAGACCGACCGTGGTGGTGGTCTTGCCCTCGCCCGCCGGGGTCGGGCTGATGCCGGTCACCAGCACCAGTGCGCCGTCCGGCTTGTCCTCCAGCGACCTGACGAACCCGATACCGATCTTGGCCTTGTGGCGGCCGTAGGGTTCCAGCGCGTCAGCAGGGATTTCCAGTCGTGCGGCGATCTCCCCAATCGGACGCAGCGGGGTTTCGCGGGCGATCTCCAGGTCGCTTTTCATGGTCTCGGATTCCTCAAGCTATCTTGCGCATCACAGTGTGCGACCGGTTGGTGGTGTGCGGACGGATCTTCGGCGCCCAGTCGCCGATCTCCGATGCGCGCAGCCAGGCTGGGCTCTCCATCACGTTGGCCGCATCCATCTCGTAGAGCGCGAGATAGCGCGCCATGCCGTCCTTGTTGGTCTTCTCCAGCACATAGCGCGTGCAGCCACGAACGCCGGGAACCTTCAGGATCTCCGGCACGTGCTCCGTATCGTAGATGCGATTGAAGTCCGCCTCGTGCGCGGCGGGAATGTCCATCTGCACCATGTAGATGTATGGCGCGCGCGTGCCTTCTGACATTTGTTCTGTCTCCTCCGTCCCTCTTACCGTCATTCCCGCAAAAGCGGGAATCCAGCCATTAGGCTGCCCTCCGTTCCTTGATGCCAAGCTCGGCCATTGCCTCGCCCATCGCCGTGACGGCGCGTGCCATGTCGGCCGGCGTGATCGCGCCGATGCAGCCCACACGGAAGCTTGGCTGTTCGGTGTCGTAGAAGTTGCTGATCAGCACGTCGCGAGCCTTCAGCGCATCGACGAAGCGCTGCAGATCCCATCCCGGATCGGCGGGCGCGTGCACATTGACGATGATTGGACCCTGTAGCTGCGGTGGGAGATACGGTGTCAGCCCAAGGCCGCGCACGCCGTCATACAGTGTGCGCATGTTGGCGGTGTAGCGCGCCAGCCGCGCGGGTTGTCCACCCTCGGCATCGAGGACATCGAGCGCGACATTGAGTGCGTTCAACACCTGCGCCGGTGGGGTAAAACGGGAGCTGCCCCAACCGTGACGCAGCGAATGGCTGTAGATGCTGGACAGATCGAGTGACCAGCTTCCCGCGTTGCCGGCGCAGGCCTCCAGGCGGTCGATGCGCGCCACCGCGAAAGCCATGCCGGGCATGCCTTCAAGGCATTTGTTGGAGGTGAAGCCGACCGCGTCGATCTCCGGCTGCGCCGGCAGATCCAGTGGCAGAGCGCCGAATGCCGACACCGCATCGACTATGAGCCGGCGACCGAGGCGTCGCACCACCGCACCGATCGCTGCGACGTCGTGCACGATGCCGCTGCCGGTCTCGCTGTAAACGAGGCCGACATGGCCGATGTCGGGATCCGCGGTCAGCGCGGCGGCGACAGCGTCGGGATCAGTGGCCGCGACTTCCGATAGCGGCAGCGACACCGGGACCCGGCCGGCTTCGTGCGCCAACAGGGTCATGCGGTCGGCATAGGATCCGGTGGCCGGGATCAACACCTTGTGCCCGAGCGGGACAAAGGTGCGGATCGCCGCCTCGGTGATGAAGTGGCCGCAGCCCTGCAGCGGGAGGGTGGCGTGCTCGCCGGGGACGCCATGGGCAATCCGCAGCACACGCTCGCGGATGCCGGAATAGAGGGGGCGGAAGTCGTTGTCCCAGGGCGCGAAGTCGTAGCGCAGGGCCTCACGCACCTCGGGGCGGGTGGTGACGGGGCCGGGGATGAGCAACAGCATTGAACTACCTCAGCGAAGAGGCTTGCCACGGCAGGCGACGGAAATCCACCCGCGGGGCAGCCGATTGTGGCCTGTCCCAAGCATCGATAAGGTCGGCGCCGCAACATAAAAAAGGGGAACGCCCGCCATGCCATTCTTGCTGGATCGCCGCGGCTTCTTGCAAGGCTCGGCCGCGCTGGGTGGTTCCCTCCTAACGTGCAGTATTCCGCTGGACCGGTCCGCCCATGCCGCCCCAGTGCGGGTCGACGCGCCGGCGATCGACCAGCTCACGGTCCGCGAGATCACCGACAACACGCACGACATCTTCCTGAGCGGAGCAAAGTTCCCCGGCCTCGCAGTCCAGCGCACGGGCTTTCCCGCGGCGCCGCAGGGCAGGACGCTGGAAAGCGAGTGGGGACTCGCGCTGCATCTCGAGTCCCGCAAGGGCCAGGAGACACGGCGCTACCTGCTCGACTTCGGCTTCACGCCGAACGTGTACGCAAACAACCTCGAGCTCCTGAAGATCGATATCGCCGAGGTGGATGCGCTGATCATCAGTCACGGGCACTACGATCATGTCGGTGGCCTGATGGGATTCCTGGAGGCGCAGCGCGCGGGCTTGCGCAAGGATCTGCGGCTTTATACCGGCGGTGAGGACGATTTCTGCCATCGCTACCTCCGCGCTCCAGATGGCAGCTTCACGGAACTGGGTAAGCCGCTGGACCGGCGCAGGCTGCGGGCACTGAACGTGGAGCCGGTGTTGTCGGAGGCGCCCATCATCATCGAAGGCCACGCCTTCACCACCGGCGTGGTGCCGCGTGACAGTCTCGAGCACGTGCTGCCGAACACTTGGGTGAGACACGACGCCCAGGATGGCCTCGGCTGCGACACGAACGCCTACTTCGACCACCATTTCACAGCCGATGAGCTGGCCGGAAAGCCCGTGCCCGATCAGCATTGGCATGAGCATGCAACCTGCTTCCGGCTAGGCGATCGCGGGCTCGTGGTGCTCAGTTCCTGCGGTCACGCCGGCATCATCAATACGCTGCGCCGCGCGCAGGAGGTCACCGGCATCGACAAGATCTACGCGCTCGTGGGCGGCTTCCACCTGGCGCCGGCACCGGACGACTATCTGCGTCAGGTGATGGCGGAGCTGAAGAAGTTCGACCTCGAGCATGTGCTGCCGATGCATTGCAGCGGGGCCAATTTCGTCGAGCTCGCCAAACAGGAGATGCCCGAGAAGCTGGTGCTCTGTGCAACCGGCAGCAGCTTCACCTTCACGGCTTGACGCTCCCGGCCGCCTTCGCCATAACCCGCCGCTTCCGATCCGATCGAGGTCTTCTCGCGATGTCCCGCCGCTGCCAGATCACCGGCAAGGGTGTGCTGACCGGCAACAACGTCAGCCACGCCAACAACCGGACCCGCCGCCGTTTCCTGCCCAATCTGCAGGATACCTCGCTGCTGTCCGATATCCTGGGCGTCGCAGTCCGCATGCGGCTGACCACCCGCGCGATCCGCACGATCGAACACAGGGGCGGCATCGATGCCTATCTGCTTGAGACGCCCGATGGCCGGCTCTCCGTCGATGCCAAGGCGCTGAAGCGCCGGCTGCTGCGCGCGCAGGCGAAGCGGACAGCAAGTCAGGCCGCCTGAACAACACGGTCAACCAGGCCGTCGGCCTCGCCGCCGAGAGGCTGCGGCAAGCGGGCATCGACAACCCGCGGCTGGAGGCGCGCCTGCTGCTGGCCCACGCGCTGGGCACCACGCCCGCGGCGCTGCTGCGCAATCCCGCGGCTCCGGCGGACATGTCCCGCGTCGGCCCGCTGCTTGATCGCCGCGCGGCGCACGAACCGCTGGCGCTGATCCTCGGCCGGCGCGAGTTCTGGAGCCTGGACTTCGCCGTGTCGCCCGCCACGCTGATCCCGCGCCCCGAATCGGAGACGCTGATCGAGGCGGCGGTTGCCGTTTTCGCCGACCGTATGCCCCCGCGGCTGATTCTGGACCTGGGCACCGGCACGGGCTGCCTGCTGTTGGCGGCATTGTCGGAGTTCCCCGCGGCCTTCGGCATCGGCGTGGACCGCCTGGCCGACGCCTGCGAGCTGGCCGCACGCAATGCCGCGTCGCTCGGGTTGGCAGAGCGTTCTGGATTCGTGCGGGGCGACTGGGCAGGGGCGCTCGACGCCCGGTTCGATCTCATCCTGTGCAATCCGCCCTACATCCGCAGCGATGACATCGGCAGTCTGATGCCGGAGGTGGCCCGGTACGAGCCGCGCTCCGCCCTGGACGGCGGCCCGGACGGCTTCGCGGCCTATCACCGCCTGGTTCCCGAGCTTCCGCGATTGCTGGCCCCGGATGCCGTCGCGGTGGTGGAAATTGGTGAAGGCCAGGCGGACACCGCCGCCGCGCTGGCGCGGCAGGCCGGGCTTACCGCCGCCCTGCGGCACGATTTGGCGGGCATTCCTCGGGCCCTCCTGCTGCGCCCGGCAGCGCCTTGAAAAAACCGTTTGGCAGAGCGCGATCGGCAGACTAGCTTCCGTCTTGGCAGGGCGAGCCGCGCAGTGGCTGGCCCCAGGCATCTCGACCCAAGGGGTCGAGGTACTCGCCGGAACCAGTGCCGATGGATTGAAGCCAGGCCGCGGGGGGCATTCCCCGGGACGCCTACGGGAGAACCCGTGTGTCCCAGCAACCTCCGGCTCGCAACAGAGAAGGCTGGATAGCAACAGAATGAACATGAAACGCATGCGTGGACGTGGCCATCGACCTGGTGGCGGCGGGGGTGGAGGCGGACTGCGGCATCACGGTGGAGGCGGTGGAGCTGGCGGCATCCCGCTCAACCGCAATCACGTCTTCGACAGCAACGGTCCCGATCTGCGGATCCGCGGGACGGCACAGCAGCTGTTCGAGAAGTACCTCCAGCTCGGGCGCGATGCGACCAGCGGCGGTGACCGGGTGATGGCGGAGGGCTACTTTCAGCACGCCGAGCACTATTTCCGGATTCTGAACGCGATAAACCAGGCGGCGCAGCAGAATCAGCAGAATGGCCAGCAGCAGGGCGGCCAGCGCCGGCCCTATGGGGCCGAAGACGGTGCCCAGCCTGCAGGCGAGGCGGAGCAGACGGAGCGGAATGCGCCAGGTACCGGCGATCAGCCGGAGGCCCGCGAGATCCCGATCGCGGCCGCACCGCCCGAAGGTTGACCTTTACTCGCCCTCCCCTCGCGGGAAGGGGCCCAGGGGAGGGGGCACGCTGAGCCCGTGCCATCCCCTCCCGCGGCCGATCGCTGCATCGCCAAACCGCTGACGCAGCGCGTTGATCGCTGCCCGGGCAGCGGCGCGCCGCGGCGCCGCGGCAGATGCTGGCACTGCCTCACCCGGCAGGCCACAACCACGCCGCACCACGCACGCCGGACGAATCGCCATGCCGATTGCGCACGATCGGCGTGTGCACGAAGTCGCTGAACACGTAGCGTGTCACCAGCGGCGGCAGTGCCGTGTAGAGGTGGTCCATATTGGACAGTCCGCCGCCCAGCACGATCACGTCCGGGTCGAGCAGGTTGATCACATGCGCCAGCCCGCGCGCCAGCCGATCGGCATGGCGTTCGAGCGCAACCTGCGCCCGCGCCTCACCAGCGGCGGCGCGGGATGGGATGCCCGATGCGTCGTGCGCGCCCTCGCCGTCGCAGTCGCGCGCCAGCGACGGGCCGGCGACCCAGGTCTCGAGGCAACCGTGGTGACCGCACCAGCATAGCCGGCCAGGCACCTCATCAAGATCGAGCCGCGGCCAGGGCAGCGGATTGTGGCCCCACTCGCCGGTGACGTGGTTGCGTCCGCGCAGCACCTTGCCGTTCACCACCACGCCACCGCCGCAGCCGGTGCCGAGGATCGCACCGAACACCACCCCGTGTCCGACGCCGGCGCCGTCGGTTGCTTCCGAGAGCGCAAAGCAGTTGGCGTCATTCTCCACCCGCACCTCACGGCCGAGCAGCGCGCTGATGTCGCGATCGAATGTGTGACCGTTCAGCGCAATCGAGTTGGCGTTCTTCACCAGCCCAGTGGCTGGGCTGATTACGCCAGGGATGCCGATACCGACGCTGGCGCTGGCTCCAAGCTGCGCTTCCGCGTCGCGCACCAGCTTGGCGATGCCCTCGAGCGATGCCTGATACCCGTGCGGCGTGTCGATCCGATGACGATGGGCCTCGCTGCCATCGGACGCCAGCACCGCGATCTCGATCTTGGTGCCGCCCAGATCAATACCGATGCGGTGCTGGGACATGGAGGCCTCTGCAAGGACGGTGTGTAGCGAGTCTTAGCACGCGACCGACGTGTTCGCACTCACGCTGTATCGTCCGCAGATCGGTGCAAATGCTCCGCCTCAGGCGCTGTCGGCCAGCGCCGCGCCGATGTACTTGAATTGGTGCACCACGTCATTCACCGGATGGGCGGTATCCTGCTTTACCTGGAACACGCTGACCACGCGCGAACTCAGGTCGCCGTTGGCGTCGTACGAGATCTGTCCCTGCAGCGTATCTACCTTGCCGGCCTGGATCGCATCGCGCACCGCGCCGCGCGTCACGGGCGCACCGGACTTCGCCACGGTCTCGATCGCAGCCAGTATCACCAGCGCCGCATCGTACGAGGTGATCGAGTAGTCTGACGGCGGCGTGTTCCAACGCTTTTGGAATTTCACCACCCACTCGGACAGTTTGGCATCGTCCAGCATGTGCGGTGCGGCGATGGTGCTGTACCAATTCTGCGCAGCCGGGAACCCGGCGCCTGACAGGATCGAGGCCTGGTGCAGCCCGTCGCCGCCCGCCTTGATCATGTCGGGCATGATCTCATAGCTCTGCTTGACCAGCTTCACACCGGCCAGCGCACTCGAGCCGCAGTACAGCGCCTGCGGTCCGAGGTTCTTGACCTTGGTCAGCAGCGGCCGGTAGTCGCTGATCAGCGGATCGACGCGGTCGCGGCCCATCACCTGGATCCCGCGCTTGCCGCATTGCGCCTGGAAGGCATCGGCAAGACCCACGCCGTAGGCCCCGGTGTCGTCCACCACGAAGACCGACTTCACCTTCAGCTGGTCCGCCATGAAGTTGGCCATGTTGGGGCCCTGGAAGGCATCGGTGGTGCAGGTGCGGAAGTAGATCGCCTTGCCGGCCGGCCGGTACATTTCGGCGAACTTTGGATCGGTCAGATCGGGGTTGGTGGAACTCGGCGTCACCGTCGCGAGGTTGCCCTGGCTGAGCAGCGGCGCCATTGCCTTGCCGCTGCCGCTCGCCATCGGCCCGACCGCGGCGACAACGTTAGGGTCGACAATCATCTTGCGTGTGTTGATCGCCGACTGCGCCGGATCGTACTGGCCGGCGGTCGCGGTGCCGTCGTCAAGCACGAGCTGCCTGATCTCATAGCCACCAAGGCCGCCGCGGGCGTTGGCTTCCTCGATCGCCAACTGCGCGCCGTGGAGGATGTTGGTCGCGTCCTCGGCCGCGGCCCCGGTCAGCGGCAGGTTGATGCCGATGGTGACGAACTTGTCGCCGGCACGCGCCGGCTGGACAAAGCCGGCCAACGCTGATGAGCCAAGCAGGGCAAGGGCGGAACGGCGGGCAATTCGCATCGGAACCTCCACGGGTTATTGCGGCCTGTAGAATCCAGGCCGGGTGCACTGCGTGGGGACCGCGCGAAGCCAGGTATTGGACGGCCGTCATGCGATCCGCCACGGTCACCGTACAGCAAGATGCATACCAGCGGAACCGTGCCGATGCGCTCGGGGCATTCCTCTGCGAGTTGAAGCACCTGTGAACTGGCTCTCAGTCCGCCCCCTGCATTGCGGCTATTCATCCGCAGTCCTGAACAAAGAGTCAGGGCGACACATCATGGCGTCACCATTTCGACGCATCCCTCAGGAGTGAAACTCATGTCCACAACTGAAACGCGGACGGCGCCGCCGTCGCAGACCGCCTTTGTCGCGGCGAACATGTTCAGCCTGGCGGGTGGTGGGCTGCACGTCAGCTACAGCACCAGCGGCTTCGATGGTACACCGCATCTGACCTACCAGGATCCCATCCGGTCGCTGAGCTTTCGGGGCGACGAGATCCGCAAGGTGGAGTGCGATCTCGGCACCGTGGTCAGCGTGACGATCGTGCGGACCATCGACGCCGGCTCAACGTCGTTCAGTCTGCTTGTACCGCGCGTGAACCTGCCGGCGCCCTTCAGCAGTGTTGCCATCAGCACCGACGGCGTCACGACACATCATGCGTTCTCGATCATCCCGGCGTTCAATCAGGGGCAACGCGATTTCTACGATGTGACCGCGTTGCAGGGCACTGCCTCCAACGTCGTGTTCTGATGCGGCCGAACATGGCGTCCCGCATGGCGCCATGTTCAACCCTTGCCAGCGGTCGGGCCGCGGTCGCGCGCTATTCGATCGGCCGTGTGGCCAGCGTGCCATCCGCACGCTCGACAATCGCGGCCACGCGCGCTTCGGCCTCCGCCAGCTTCGCCTCGCAGTGCCGCCGCAGGGCGGCGCCGCGCTCATAGGCGGTGATGGCGTCCTCCAGCTTCTGCTGGCCGCTTTCCAGGCCGCGGACGATCTGTTCCAGTTCCGCCAGCGCGTCCTCGAACGACAGCGCGCTGACATCGGTGTTCTTGCCCGACATAGACACTCCTACGCCTGCATCAGCGCCCGCATGTGCGCCGCGGCCGAGGCGGCGAGCGCCTCCAGGTCGTAGCCGCCTTCCAGCACGGAGACGAGCCGTCCGCCGCAATGCGCCGCAGCGATGCGCAGCAGTTCCTGGGTGATCCAGCCATAGTCCGCCGTCTCCACGCGGAGCTGCGCCAGCGGGTCAGCCTTGTGCGCGTCGAAGCCGGCCGAGACGATCAGAAGCCCCGGAGCGAAGCGATCGAGCTCCGGGAGGATCGTGCCGGACCACGCGGCGCGGAAGGCGGCGCTGTCCGAACCCGGGCGCAGCGGCGCGTTGATGATGTTGTCGGCGGTGCCGCGCTCCCACGCTTCGCCGGTGCCCGGATAGCACGGGTGCTGGTGCGACGAGGCGTAGAACAGGTCAGGGTCGGCGGCGAACATCGCCTGGGTCCCGTTGCCGTGGTGCACATCGAAGTCCACCACGGCGACGCGTTGCACACCCCAACGGGCACGCGCGTGCAGTGCCGCCACGGCGGCGTTGTTGAACAGGCAGAAGCCCATCGGGCGGGACGGTTCGGCGTGGTGACCGGGCGGGCGAACGGCTGCGAAGGCGGCGCTCGCCCAGCCTTCCATCACGGCATCCACGCCTGCCACCGCGGCGCCGGCGGCACGTAGCGCGGCCTCGGCGCTGCCGGCACTCATCGCTGTGTCGGGGTCGAGCTGCACCATCTCGCCCGCGGCGGGACGGATCCCGACGATCGCTTCGACGTAGTTCGCCGGGTGAACGCGCGTGAGCTGCTCTGTAGTGGCGTGCGGGGCGGACTCGCGGAGGAGATCCGCGAACTCGGGCGTTTCCAGCGCTGCGAGCACGGCGCGCAGGCGATCGGGGCATTCCGGGTGATAGGGGCCAGTGTCGTGGCCCAGGCAGGCCGGATGGGTGATCAGCGCGGTTGGCATCTCAATCCTTCTGCTCCGGCTCTGCCGCCCGCTTGCGGATGACGAAGCTGAACACGCCGTTCTCCTCCGACCAGGCGAGCAACGCGTGGCCGGTCTCGCGGCAGAACGCCTGGAAGTCGGCCACCGAGGCGCGGTCGGTGGCGAGCACGCGCAGCCGTTCGCCCGGTGTCATCGACCGCAGCGCACGGTTGGCGCGCAGCACCGGTATCGGGCAGGTGGTGCCCTTCATGTCGAGGAGGGATTCGCTCATGCGGGCATCCTGTGGCCCGGCAAACCCGCATGCAAGGTGATGTCTAATGTTGGTGCTGCTCCGGAAGGAAGACCTGATAGTACCGCTTGCCGCCGAGCGCGATCCCCTCGTCGTCCGCCCGATCGGGCTGCGTTCGACGGACGCCGGCGTTGCAGAACGGAACATTGAGGTACTGTGCCGGATCGACCGGCCTTCCCGCCAGGACCATGCCGAAAAACAGGTGAGCTCCGGACGTCACTCCTGTCCTCCCGACCACGCCAAGTTTCTCGCCAGCTGCGACCGTGCGCTTTCCCTCGGCGAAGGCAGGCATGATCATGCCGAAGTGGCTGTAGATGCCCAGGAAGCCATCGTGCTGGACCAACATCTCGAGCCCGCCCGGTCCCTTGCGCTGGACCCGGACCACGGTGCCGGGTGCGGTCGCGAGGACCGCTGATCCCACTGGGGCAGGCAGGTCGACCCCATAGTGATACGAGCCGGCCGCTGGGTGATCAGGCAGCACGCGAGGTCCAAATGATGAGGATATGCAGGCAGGACTGACCGGCGGCAGAAGAGTGGGCGCACGCCGCGCTTCCCCCGCTGCAACGAGCGACTGGAGCGGCATGGCTGTGACCGCCAGCACGATGATCGGGAACTTCGGAGTCATGGGAGGCAGCGTAACATCATCTTCCGCTCAGCCGCGCATCGCTGCCGCCAACCGCGCGGCCACAGCGGGTGCCTCGGCTGCCTCGATGTTGGTGAAACTCAGCAATAAGCCCTGACCGCATGCGTGCTCCATGGCGAGGCTCGACAGCGCTGTCGGCGCAACGCCATGTGCCAGGGATCGCCGCGCCAGTTCGGTGTCGGCGATGCCGTCAGTGAATCGGGCGATCAGGTGCATGCCGCCGGCCTGCAGTTCCAGCGTCACGCGATCACCGAACAACGCGGCGAGCGCCTCGGCCAATGCCGCGCGGCGCGCGGCGTACAGGGACCGCATACGGCGCAGGTGTCGCGCGAAATGTCCCTCGGCCATGAACGAGGCGACAACTCGCTGCTCCAATCCGGACTGGCCCAGCTGCAACAGGCGGCTGGCACGGGCGATGTCCTCGGTCAGCGGCTCCGGCACGACAAGGTAGCCAATCCGCAAGCCTGGAAACAGCACCTTGCTGAAGCTGCCCGCAAACAACACCCGATCGGCATGATCCAGGCTTTTCAATGCCGGCAGCGGATGACCCATGTAGCGAAACTCACTGTCGTAATCATCTTCCAATACCCAGGCGTTGGACTTTGCTGCCCACGCCAGTAACGACAGCCGCCGCTCCAGCGACAACGTGACCCCGAGCGGGCTCTGATGGGTCGGTGTCAGCAATGCGAGGCGCGCCCTTGGCGCCCGCGCGATCGCTGCATCCACCTTCATGCCGTGGCGATCGACCGGCACTGGCACCAGCCTCGCACGCGCTGCCAGGAGAGCGTCGCGCGCCGGCGGATATCCCGGATCCTCGACCCACACCGCGTCGCCTGGACGCAGGACGGCGCTCATGATCAGCGACAGGGCGCCCTGGAAGCCTCCGGTGACCCAGACCTGCTCCGGGTCCACCGTGATGCCGCGGCTGATACCGAGATAGGCGCTGATCGCCTCCCGCAAGGGACGGTGACCCGCGGGATCCGGATAGGCCAGTTCGTCCGGCCCGGTTCGGCGGATTTCCCGTGCCGCCAATCGCGACCATAGCTTGCGCGGAAACGCGTCGAGCGCCGGCAGACCCATGCGAAGCGCCGGGACCCGCTGTGGTGAGTGCGTCCCCGGACGGGCAACCGCCGAGGCGCGGGCCTTGGCTGTGACCCAAGGTGCTGCGAAATGGGGCGAGACCACCGTTCCGGCGGAACCTTGTGCCAGGAGGACCCCTTCACCAGCGAGTACCGCATAGGCCGCGTCCGCAGTGCCGCGGGCGATCCCAAGCTGGCTGGCGAGACCGCGCGACGACGGCAGCCGGCTGCCGGCAGGCAGCGTACCGGCAAGAATGGCCGTGCGCAGCCGGGCGACGATCTGCCGGTACAATGGGCCGGCCGCGCCGCGGTCGAGGGAGATCGGCAAGGTCGCCATGGCCCAGTCAGTTTGTCATTTATTGGCCCTCGCCTCTAGGCCACCGGGGACCTACCTGCCGCGCGTTCCGTGCTTCCAAGGAGACCATCGATGCATGCACCGCGCCTCAATGCCCTCGAACTCGCGCCCGAGGGATATGCCGCCTTGCGCGGCGTCGAGAACTACATCGCGCGCTGTGGGTTGGAGCACCCACTGATCCACCTGGTGAAGATGCGGGCTTCCCAGATCAACGGCTGCGCGTTCTGCCTCGATATGCATAGCCGCGACGCGCGGCACGGGGGTGAGTCCGAGCAGCGGCTCTATGTGCTCAGCGGCTGGCGCGAGTCACCGCTGTACAGCGACCGCGAGCGGGCGGCACTCGCCTGGACCGAATGCCTGACCGAGATCGCCACTCGTGGCGCACCGGAGACCGAGTACCAGGCACTGCAGAAGCATTTCTCTCCCAAGGAAATCGTCGATCTCACCGCGCTGATCGGCATGATCAACCTTTGGAACCGCGTCACTATTGCGATGCGCACACCGCATCGTGTCGATGCTGGCGCCCACTCCAGAGCAGCGGCATGACCATAGCGTTCCGCCACGCGGAAACGGCCGCGGAACTCACCGCCTGTTTCCCTGTGATGCAGGAACTGCGGCCGCATCTCGCCGATGCACGGGAATTCCTGTCACGCGTCCAGCGACAGGCAGCCGATGGCTACCGGTTGCTGGCTGCGTGGCGGGATGGGCAGCCGCTGGGCCTGGCCGGCTATCGCGTGCAGGAGAACCTCATCCGTGGGCGCTTCTGCTATGTCGACGATCTGGTGGTCACTACGTCAGCACGCGGGGAACAACTCGGCGCCCGACTGCTCGATGCAGTCAATGTCGAGGCGCGTGCGCTCGGGATAGGGCGGCTGGTACTGGATACAGCGATCGACAATTTGCTCGGCCAACGCTTCTACTTCCGATACGGCATGTTGCCGGCGGGGCTGCGCTTCGCGATGCCGCTGGACTGAGGCACAACCATGGGAACGATCCTGCACCTGACATGCAGTCCACGCGGCCCGCTGGCGTACAGCCGGATGATCTCGGGCGAGGTGGTCGAGCGGTTGTTGGCCGCCGACCCGGCAGGCCGAGTCATCGAGCGAAATCTCGTCAAGACGCCTCCGGCTTTCGTGGACGAGGGCTTCACCGCCGCCATCCTCGCCACCCCGCCGGATTTCCATGCCCCGTCACTGGCCGTATCAGAGACACTGATCTCGGAACTGGAAACCAGTGACGCGGTGGTCATCGGCACGCCGATGAACAACTACACCGTCCCGGCAACGCTGAAGGCGTGGATTGACCAGATCGTCCGTATCCACCGCACCTTCCGCAGCACGCCTCAGGGGAAGGTCGGCTTGCTGCGCGACAGGCCCGTCTATGTCGTCATCGCTTCGGGGGGCTATTTCAGCCGCCCGTCGCCGCAAGGCACGCCGCCGCAGCCCGATTTTCTGACGCCTTATCTGCGCGCGATCTTCGGCACCATCGGCATCACCGACCTGCACTTCATCATGCTCGAAGGGCTGACCCGAGGTGCCGAGGCCCTCGCGCAGGCATCGGCGGCGGCGCGCGAGCGGATCGCCGCGTTGCTGCCACCGACGTGACATTGCCGCCACGCGCGGCGTTGCGTTGACCCTTCCCCACCGGAAGCGTAAGCAATTGTAACGGCTTGGCCAGTCGGCCAGCCGACAGGATGGAGCGATCCATTGCGAGACGTACGCGACGCGCTGATGGTGGCGCGCAACTCGGACGGCAAACTGATCCGCCGCCCTCTTTCCCCCCATCTTCAGGTCTATCGCTGGCCGATCAGCATGGCGCTTTCCATCCTGCACCGGGTCACCGGCGTCGGGCTCGGCATCGGCACGTTGCTGCTCACGTGGTGGCTGATCGCCGCCGCCGTCTCGGACGAGGCGTTCGCCAACGTGCAGTGGTTCCTGGCGACTCCCGTCGGCCTGCTGCTGCTGTTTGGCTGGACCCTGGCTCTGTTCTTCCACTTCTTCGCCGGCGTCCGTCACCTCGTCTGGGACGTAGGCTACGGCTTCGAGCAGCCCTGGTATGACCGATCCGCCTGGGCCGTGGTGATCGCCACCGTGGTGGCGACACTGCTGCTGTGGATCATCGGTCTCGCGGTGTGGTGAGAGGCGTCATGTCGAAAGCCCCGCACATCGACATCATGCGCTCGCCGCTGGGCCGGGCGCGTGGCCTCGGGTCCGCCAGGGCGGGCGCTGCGCATTGGTGGGGCCAGCGTCTCACCTCGCTCGCGCTGTTGCCGCTGACGCTGTGGTTTCTCTGCGCCATGATCCGCATGACCGGAGCGACACGCGAGGACCTCGTTTCCTGGATGGCTGGTCCGCTTCCGATCGTGTTGATGATCGCCCTGGTGATTGCCACGTTCCACCACCTCCAGGCTGGCCTCCAGGTGGTGATCGAGGACTATGTGGACAACGACTGGTTGCGCGTCAGCTCTATCCTGCTGGTGAAGGGCATCTCGCTGCTATTGGCGCTGGCCTGCATTGTCGCGACGCTGCGGCTCGGCCTCTAGGCGGAAAGGACACCGATGAACGCAATCACTCTGCCGTCGTCGCGCGCCTACAACATCGTCGATCATACCTACGATGTTGTTGTGGTCGGCGCCGGTGGCTCCGGCCTGCGCGCCACCTTCGGCATGGGCATGGCCGGTTTGAAGACCGCCTGCATCACCAAGGTGTTCCCGACCCGCAGCCACACCGTCGCCGCCCAAGGAGGCGTTGCGGCATCACTCGGCAACATGGATCAGGACGATTGGCGCTGGCACATGTACGACACCGTGAAGGGGTCGGACTGGCTCGGCGACCAGGACGCGATCGAATACATGTGCCGCGAGGCAGTGCAGGCTGTTTACGAGCTCGAGCATTTCGGCGTGCCGTTCAGCCGCACCGAGGCTGGCAAGATCTACCAGCGCCCGTTCGGCGGCCACATGACGGACTATGGCAAGGAGCCTGCGCGCCGCGCCTGCGCCGCCGCCGACCGTACCGGGCACGCGATCCTGCACACGCTGTATCAGCAGAGCCTGAAGCACGATGTGGAGTTCTTCGTCGAATACTTCGCGCTCGATCTGATCATGGACGATGAGGGTGTCTGTCGCGGCGTCACCGCTTGGTGCCTGGAGGACGGCAGCATCCACCGCTTCCGTGCGCAGCTCGTGGTGTTGGCGACCGGCGGCTATGGCCGCACCTATCTGTCCTGCACCTCGGCGCATATCTGCACCGGCGATGGCAACGGCATGGTGCTGCGCGCCGGCCTGCCGTGCCAGGACATGGAGTTCGTGCAGTTCCATCCCACCGGCATCTTCCCCGCCGGTTGCCTGATCACCGAGGGCGCGCGCGGCGAGGGCGGCTACATGACCAACTCGGAAGGCGAGCGCTTCATGGAGCGCTATGCGCCGACCGCGAAGGACCTGGCGTCGCGTGACGTGGTGTCGCGCTCGATGATCGTGGAGATCAACGAAGGGCGCGGCTGCGGTCCGGACAAGGACCACATCATGCTGCATCTCGAGCATCTCGGTGCGGATCTGCTGCATGAACGGCTACCGGGCATCTCTGAGACCTCGCGCATCTTCGCAGGTGTCGATGTGACGAAGGAACCGATCCCGGTGCTGCCGACCGTTCACTACAACATGGGCGGCGTGCCGACGAACCATCACGGTGAGGTGCTGCTTCCGACGCGCGACAATCCGGATGCGGTCGCACCAGGGCTGATGGCGGTGGGTGAGGGGGCGTGTGTCTCGGTGCATGGCGCGAACCGGCTGGGCTGCAATTCGCTGCTCGACATCATCGTGTTCGGTCGTGCCGCCGCACTGCGGGCCGCCGAGTTGATCAGGCCCGACACCAGCCAGCCGCCGCTGCCGCCGAAAGCGGGCGAACAGTCGCTCGATCGCTTCGACCGGGCGCGCCACGCCAAGGGCGGCACGCGCGTCGCCGACCTGCGGCTCGACATGCAGCGCACGATGCAGACCCACGCCGCCGTTTTCCGCAACAGCAGGACGCTGAGCGAGGGCGTGTCGGAGATGCAGCGTGTATGGCGCGGGTTGTCGGACATGTCGGTGTCCGATCGCAGCCTGATCTGGAACAGCGACCTGATGGAGGCGTTGGAGCTGCA
The DNA here is from genome assembly GCA_963791495.1 of uncultured Alphaproteobacteria bacterium. Taxonomy (GTDB): domain Bacteria; phylum Pseudomonadota; class Alphaproteobacteria; order Acetobacterales; family Acetobacteraceae; genus JAMXLO01. The sequence goes on along the minus strand of CAWBST010000027.1, from coordinate 370,204 downwards.
CAACCTGATGGGAAATGCGATGACCACGATGGTCGGTGCAGAGGCGCGGCACGAGAGCCGCGGCGCGCATGCGCACGACGACTTCCCGGAACGCGACGATGCGAACTGGATGAAGCACACGCTCGCCTGGTGTGACGAGAACGGCGCGGTGCGTCTGGACTACCGGCCTGTGAAGCTGCAGACGATGACAAACGAGGTGTCGTCGTTCCCGCCGAAGGCGCGGGTGTACTGAGGTGCTCGACCAAAGTATTTTTAACACGGAGGACGTGCGAGGGCCACGGAGGGCCACGGAGTTCTTCTTAGACTACGAAGCGTCGGAGGCCGTCGGTCAGGCGGGAGGCGTTGAAGTTGAGGAGCAGACCCACGGAGATGCCGCTCATGCGCAGATAAGTCTGCAGTTGGGCTTCGTGTGCCGGAAGGATCACCGCCACCGCTTTGATTTCAAGAATGACCTTGCGATCAACGACGATATCCGCGCGAAAGCCTTCGTCGAGGGTCACTCCTTTGTACGTCACTGGAATGCCCACCTGCCGCTCGAATGGCAAACCGGCCTGATGAAGTTCATAACACAGGCATTGCTCGTAGACCGACTCCAACAGGCCCCGACCGGTATTCCGATGGACCTCGATCGCAAGTCCGACAATGCGCTCCGTGAGGCTCTGCTCGACAAGCATCAACGGCCTCCTGTGGCCCTCCGTGGCCCTCGCTCTTCCTCCGTGTTAAAGCCTTATGAAACGTAAACGCACCGACCTGGGATAGCTGGCAATGGTCGCATTCAATCTTCCCGCCAACAGCCGCATCGGTCGGGGCAAGACCCACAAGGCGCCGACCGGCACGAAGCGCGTGCGCGAATTCCGTATCTATCGCTGGAATCCGGATGACGGGCAGAATCCGCGCACCGACACCTACGAGATCGACCTCGATGCGTGTGGGCCGATGGTCCTGGACGCGCTGATCAAGATCAAGAACGAGGTCGACCCAACGCTTACCTTTCGTCGTTCCTGTCGCGAGGGCATCTGCGGTTCCTGCGCGATGAACATCGACGGCGGCAACACGCTCGCCTGCCTCAAGCCGATCGACGAGGTGAAGGGCGCCGTGCGCATTTCGCCGCTGCCGCACATGCCTGTAGTGAAGGACCTGGTGCCCGATCTGTCGCAGGCTTACGCGCAGCTTCATAGCATCGAGCCTTGGCTGCAGGCCGACAGCCCGCCACCACCGGATGGCGAACGGCTGCAAAGCCGCGAGGAGCGCGCGAAGCTGGATGGACTGTGGGAGTGCATCCTGTGCTTCTGCTGCTCCACCGCGTGCCCGAGCTACTGGTGGAACGGCGACCGCTATCTAGGTCCGGCCGTGCTATTGCAAGCGTATCGCTGGATCGCCGACTCACGCGACGAGCGCACCGGCGAACGGCTGGATGCGCTGGAGGACCCGTTCAAGCTGTATCGCTGCCACACGATCATGAACTGCACCGAGACGTGCCCGAAGGGGCTGAACCCCGCGAAGGCGATCGGTGCGATCAAGCAGTTGATCGTCGAACGGCAGGTATAGCGAGACCGCTATCCGCGGCGTTTCGTCAGCACCACGCCGTCGCGCTGCAGCGCCGCGATCTCGTCCGGCGAATATCCGTGCTGCGCCAGCACCTCGGCACCATCCTGCGCGAACTTCGGCGGCGGTCTGCGTGTGCCACCCGGCGTGCGGCGCAGCTTGATCGGCGTGCCGAGGCCGCGGTACCAGTCGAGCTCCGTTACCATGTCACGATGCGCGGTATGCGGCGCGGCGGTGGCTTCGTCGACCGGCAGCACCGGCCCCGCGGGCACGCCATTGCGGATCAGCCTGAGCGACAACTCGTTGCCGTCATGCTCGGCGAACGCCGCCGCCAGTATCTCAGTCAGCGCGGCGCGATTGATGTTGCGCTTGCCGTTGTCGGCGAAGCGCGGATCCTCAGCGAGTTCCGGCCGGCCGATGATCTCGGCCATCTTGCGGAACTGGCCGTTATTGCCGGAGGCAATGAAGATGTCGCAGGTCTTGGTGGGGAACTTGTCGTAAGGCACCAGGTTCGGATGCGGATTGCCGGTACCCGCGGGCCGTTTGCCGTTGAGGAAGAAGTTCGCCGCCTGAGGATGCAGCAGCGCCATGCCGCAGTCGTACAGCGTCATGTCGAGATACTGGCCGTGCCCGGAGCGCTGGCGCTCGTGCAGCGCCATCAAAATGCCGATCGCCGAATAGAGCCCGGTGCCCATGTCGACGATCGCGGTACCGAGACGCAGCGGACCGGTGGACGCGTCGCCGTTGACGCTCATCAGTCCGGTCATTGCCTGCAGGATCGCATCATAGCCGGGCAGGCCGCCAAGAGGACCGTCCTCGCCGAAACCGGAGATGCGGCAATGGATCAGCGTCGGAAAGCGCTCCGACAGCGTGTCGTAGCCGATGCCCCATTTCTCCATCGAGCCAGGCTTGAAATTTTCGATCAGGATGTCGGCGCCTTCCAGCAGGCGCAGCAGCACGGCGCGTCCTTCCGGCTTGCCGATGTCGAGCGCTATGGCGCGCTTGTTGCGGTTGATGCCGATGAAGTAGCTGGCGTCGTTCTCGTGGAACGGCGGGCCCCAGTCGCGCACCTCGTCGCCCTGTGGCGGCTCGACCTTGATCACGTCGGCACCATGATCGGACAGGATCATCGTGCAATACGGTCCGCCAAGAACGCGCGTGAGATCGATGACCTTCAGACCGGCGAGCGCGCCGGGAGATTTGGCCAGCCCCTTGCCCTGGGTGGCCGGCCGATAAGCTGCATCATCCATCGGGCTGTCTGCTCCTTGTCTCCCACGGCAATTCAGCACGGTGGGAGGTGCGCCGCCAGATCACCCGTCCAGCTTCAGCACTTCACCCGCCAGGTAAAGGCTGCCGCAGATCAGGACGCGTGCACGTCTGTCGCGCGGCATGGCGCGGAGCGCGTCAGCAACGTGCGGACCTGGGCGCGCGATCCCGCCCAACTCTTCAACGATCACTTCGACCGGACGCGCGTCATGCTGCCCCGGTTCCGCCACGGCCCATAGAGTGGTTGCAGATGCAATCAACGGACGAAGGAACTCGGTGGCGTCCTTCGTCTGCTTCATGCCGACGACCAGATGCACTGGCCGATCCGACCATGTCCGCAGATGCTCGGCCAGCACGATACCGGCGCCTGGATTGTGACCACCGTCCAGCCAAAGCTCCCAGTCCGCCGGCAGGAGTGACGCGAGCCTGCCGTGCAGGCGCTGTAGTCTCGCCGGCCACTCCGCGGTGGCGATACCGGCCGCATTCATCGGCAGTCCGGACGCGCGCATCGCGGCGATGGCGATACCGGCATTGTCAAGCTGAAACGCGCCAGGCAACGATGGTGGGGGCAGATCCAGAATGCCATGCGCATCGCTGTAGCGACCCGCGTCTACACGCCAGTCGCGATCGCGCAGCATCACCGGCGCACCAACGCTCGCGGCAGCCTTCAGCAGCACGTCGGTTACCTCGGCCGGCTGTACGCCGATCGCCACCGGCACGTCCCGCTTCATGATGCCCGCCTTCTCCGCTGCGATGAGCGGCAGCGTGTCGCCGAGCATTTCGCGATGATCGAGCGAGATGGAGGTGATCGCGCAGGCAGCCGGCTTGTCGATCACACTGGTCGCGTCGCCACGACCGCCGAGACCCACCTCCAGCACACACAGATCGGCTTGCGTCTGCGCGAACAGATGGAACGCAACCGCGGTGATCACCTCGAACACGGTGATCGCGGCCCCTGCATTCACCCGCTCGACATGTTCGAGAGCCGCCGTCAACGCATCATCCGTCACCAGTTCGCCAGCCAAGCGGATGCGCTCGTTGAATCGCACCAGATGCGGCGATGTATAGACGTGCACGCGCTGCCCCGCCGCCTCGGCCATCGCACGTACGAAGGCGCAGGTGCTGCCCTTGCCGTTCGTTCCAGCCACATGCACCACCGGCGGCAGGCGACGCTCCGGGTGATCCAGCTTCGCCAGCAGATCGAGCAGCCGATCCAGCGTGAGGTCGATCAGTCGCGGGTGCAGGCCATGCAGTCGCGCGACGATGCCTTCGATGCGCGCGCTCATGCCGCCGCTGGCACTTCCTTGATGCGGAGCAGCGAGATCAGCCGCGCCAGCGTCGCCTTCAATTCGGTGCGCTTGACCACCATGTCGACGATACCGTGCTGGTGCAGGTATTCAGCGCGCTGGAATCCCTCGGGCAGTTTCTCCCGCACCGTCTGTTCGATCACGCGTGGACCGGCGAAACCGATCAGCGCGCCTGGTTCGGCGATGTGGATGTCGCCCAGCATCGGGAAGCTCGCCGTGACGCCGCCAGTGGTCGGATCGGTCAGCACCACGATGTATGGCAGCCCTGCCTCCTTCACCAGTCGCGTGGCGATCACCGTGCGCGGCATCTGCATCAGGCTGATCGCGCCCTCCTGCATCCGCGCGCCACCCGATGCGGTAAACACGATCAGCGGTGCATCCTGCAGCACGGCCAGCCGCGCCGCCGCGACAATGCCGTCGCCGACCGCGGCGCCCATCGAGCCGCCGATGAACTCGAATTCCATTGCCGCGACGACGGCCTGGTGGCCGTCGATCCTGCCATGCGCAACCACCAGCGCATCGTCGAGATGTGTCTTGTCGCGCGCCTCCTTCAGCCGGTCGGTGTAGCGCTTGGTGTCACGGAAGCGCAGCGGATCAGCCACCACCTTCGGCAATTCGATGCGCGTGAAGGTGCCTGCGTCGAACGTGTAGCCGAGGCGCTCGATGGCGCCGACGCGCATGTGGTGCGAGCAGTGCGTACAGACCTTCAGGTTCGCGATCAGGTCGCGATGAAAGATCATCTGCTGGCACGCCGGGCATTGGTGCCAGAGGTTCTCCGGTGCCTCGCGCCGCGCGAACAGCGTGCGGATCTTCGGTCGGACAAATTCGGTGAGCCAGTTCATGCGTGCACCCGCGCACCGCGCACGCCGGCCGCGAGTTCGCGCACCTGATCGAGCATACTGCTGACGAGATCCGGCTTGCCCAAATTAGCCTCGATCGTGGTGCACAGCGCCGAGCCCACCACCGCCGCGTCAGCGACGCGCACCGCTTCCGCTGCCTGCACCGGCGAGCGCACGCCGAAGCCGACGGCGATAGGGAGATCGGACACTTTTCGAATGCGCGGAATCGCTTCGGCGAGATGCTCAACCGTGGTGCTGCGTGTGCCGGTGATGCCGGTGATGCTGACGTAATAGACGAAGCCGGAACTGCCATCGAGCACCAGCGGCAGTCGCTTGTCGTCCGTTGTCGGCGCGACCAGGCGGATGATGTCGATGCCGTGCGCGGCGGCGTGGGGCGCCAGGACGTCGGCCTCCTCGGTGGGGAGATCGACCATGATCAGGCCATCGACGCCTGCAGCGGCCGCGTCGGCACAGAAGCGTTCTGTGCCGTAGGACAGGACCGGGTTCAGATAGCCCATCAGGATGATCGGCGTCGCTTCGTCGTCGCGACGGAACTCGCGCACCATGGTCAGAACGTGGGCAACCTTCACGCCGGCCTTCAGTGCACGCTTGCCGGCTGCCTGGACGATCGGACCGTCGGCCATCGGATCGGTGAAGGGAATGCCGATCTCGATCAGGTCGGCGCCCGCTGCCGGCATGCCGCGCAGCAGGGCCAGCGACGTTGCAGCATCCGGATCCCAGGCTTCGATGAAGGGGATCAGCGCGCCACGGCCCTCGCGTTTCAGCGCGGCGAAGCGGGGGGCGATGCGGCTCATGCGAAGAATCTCCCCCTCCCCTTGCGGGAGGGGGTGAGGGGGAGGGGGAGATTCTCACACCAATTCACAGCCTCACCCCCAGATGCTCCGCCACCGTGAAGATGTCCTTGTCCCCTCGTCCGCACAGATTCATCAGAATGATTTCATTCTTGTCCATCGTGGGCGCGAGCTTCGTCACATGCGCCAGCGCATGCGCCGGTTCCAGAGCAGGGATGATTCCTTCGGTCCGCGTGCAGAGCTGAAACGCAGCCAACGCCTCCTCATCGGTCGCCGATACGTACTCGACCCGACCGATATCATGCAGCCACGAATGCTCCGGCCCGATGCCCGGATAATCCAATCCGGCGCTGATCGAATGCGCCTCGATGATCTGCCCGTCGTCGTCCTGCAGCAGATAGGTGCGGTTGCCATGCAGCACGCCCGGCCGCCCGCCGGTCAGGCTCGCAGCATGCTCGCCGGTCTCGATCCCGTGGCCTCCCGCCTCGACGCCGATCAGCCGCACCGACGGATCGTCGAGGAACGGATGGAACAGCCCCATCGCATTCGATCCGCCGCCGATGCACGCCACCGCCGCGTCCGGCAGCCGTCCCTCGGCCTCGCGCAACTGCGCCTTCGCCTCATCGCCGATCACCGACTGGAAGTCGCGCACCATCAACGGATACGGGTGCGGGCCAGCGACTGTGCCGATCAGGTAGTAGGTGTCCTCGACATTGGCGACCCAGTCGCGCAGCGCCTCGTTCATCGCGTCCTTCAGCGTCGACGCACCCGAGGTCACCGGCTTCACCTCCGCTCCGAGCAGCTTCATGCGGAACACGTTGGGTTTTTGCCGCTCCACGTCGGTAGCGCCCATGTAGACGGTGCATGGCAGTCCGAACAGCGCGCACATCGTCGCGGTCGCCACGCCGTGCTGACCGGCGCCGGTCTCGGCGATGATCCGCGTCTTGCCCATGCGTTTGGCCAACAGGATCTGCCCCATGCAGTTGTTGGCCTTGTGGCTGCCGGTGTGGTTCAACTCATCGCGCTTGAAGTACACCTTCGCGCCCCCAAGGTGCCGCGTCAGCCGCTCGGCGAACCACAGGGCGCTGGGCCGGCCGACGTAGTTCTTCAGGTACGCATCCAGCTCCGTCTTGAACGCCGGATCGGCGCGCGCCGCCAGATAGGCCTGCTCGACCTCCAGGATCAGCGGCATCAGCGTCTCGGCCACGAAACGGCCGCCGAACTCGCCGAAGCGGCCTCGTCCGTCCGGGCCGTTGCGCAGGCTGTTGATGCCGAAGGACTGGTTCACGTCATACGGTCTCCTTTCGCCGCGTCATAGCGCAGGCGGATGCGGGGGTCACGGGGCGGCGGCGGTGTCAGCCGGTCCGGTCGCGCACCAACGGGTTCACCACGGTCAGGCCGGCGAAACGGCCGAAATCCCGGTCCGCGGACCACAGCTCACGCACGCCGTGGTCACGACACAGGGCGGCGACCCGCACCCTATCTTGTTGCCTCATTCAAGAATTCCGCAGCGCTGAAACTTGCCGACAATGGCTTCGGGCCGCCTCGCGCCCAGCGTCAAAGGCAGTTGTTGCCGTATCCCGGTGGCAACGCCGCCAATCCCGGAATCCCTGAAAACCACAACGGGCGATGCTGTGGGCCGGGAGCGTCATTCCTGCGAAAGCGGGAATCCAGTCTGAGCCTCAAGAATCCGGCGGAATGCATCCTCGCTCTGATCCCTGCCTAGAATCCTGTCTCCGCGGCTCTCAGCGGTCCTCCGCGTTCGATAATTGCAGACTGACCAGCCCCACTGGCCGCGCCCAACTCGGGTACGGCCTGGTGATGCCGATCAATCCCAAATGATTTGCGCGGAGAACAGCGGAGAACCGCGGAGCTCGCGGAGGGGACGAGCCGGGCGGCCTCCAGCCGCCGTCGCTCGCCTACCGGTCACGCCCGACCGATCACGGCACCGGCGTCACCGTCATCCCGCCCAGCCACACACCGGTCTTGAGCTGCGCTACCAGGCGCTTCTTCTGGTCGTCGTTGAAGGTCTGCGGTGTCGCCCAGAACTTCCGCTGGCTCTTGATGGTGCGATCCGCCAGCTTCGGCTTGCTGTTGCCGTCGGACATGATGTTGGTCGGATCCGCGGTGTGCTCGAGATCGGCGATGAAACGGCCGAGCTCGTGCAGCCCGGTGTTGGTCAGCGCCGGCCCGAGCAGCCAGGACGCGTTCAGGAAGCGCGGGCACGCGGGGGGACGCATCGTTGCTCCGTCGGCGGCCCGAAGTGCAACGGGCGGATCGGCCCAGCGTCATCGAAAACGGATGGTAGTGGGTCGTGCCAGCGCCGCAATACAACTGACGGCAACAGCCAGTTCTCGCGACGCTCAGCGAAGGACGCTCCGGTGAAACCGAAGCGGACCTGCCGCCACTCACGCAGCCAAGCCTGGACGGAAACGGGAGTAATCTGACGCCACTTCCTCCGTTGGCCACCGCTCCAGGCGGATCATGCGACCTTCTTCTTCGAGGCACACCTCACAGAAGAATTGCTGATCGTCTGCGAGATAGCCGAGCTCAAAGTCGCCCATACCACATTCTGAACATTGGAAATGCCAGTGTCCTTCAAGCATCATGGCCCTCGCTAGCTTCAGCTATGTGACCAACACCGAGTCCCACAATGCTTTCGGTAACTTGCTCTGGTCGGTCTTATTCTGCCGACTTTAGAACGAGGGGATCGTAATAACCTTGACCTAGATCAAGTGGGTCCACATGAAGTTAGCCTGAGCGGCAAAGTCAGGGCAGCAGCCACCCAGCCCAGGCAATCCGAAAATTTGGGCACCTCCCTCGTGACCCTCGCGGCCACTCTTCTGGCCAACTTTCGCATTATCTGCGTCCCATCGATTGAACAAAAGGATGTCCCGCAACGCTGTCATGCGAGTCTTGCCACTCGAACAGGGAATGGCGAAGGACGTGCCAAGGTCAATCCTTGATCTAGATCAATGTAATCATCAATCAGCGGTGCGATCTTTACCGCATCGGAAAGCGCAGCAAATAGAAGGTCTTTATGACTACCGGAAGAACTGGTATGGCCGAAGCTTTGCGCCAAATCAGAGTGGCGCGTCGTCTATGCAAACAAGAAAACCCCAAAGCGAGATGGGATAAGCTTAGAAAAAGGGCGCGCCGCAGTTACATCGACCGGTCTTGTCAGCTTCCGTACTTGAATCAAGACAAGTAAGCATTGAGGTGACAGACAGCGCCTGGAGGCGTGGAACCGATATGGGTTTTTTTGCTCTGGATTTCGAGACGGCGAACGAGAGTCTTGCCAGCGTTTGTCAAGTCGGCATTGCCGATTTCAGCGGCAATGACACCAAAGATGATTTTTCGACCCTCATTGACCCGGAGGACCACTTTGCTGGAGTTAACGTCTCGATACACGGCATCGACTACGAAGACGTAGCCGGTGCTCCCAACTTCCCGGGCGTTTATCCTACGATTGCTTCCATATTGTCTGAACACATTGTCGTATCGCATACTGCATTTGATCGTGTAGCACTGAATTGGGCGATCGCCCGCTACGGATTACCCGAAGTCAAATGTCGTTGGTTGGACTCGGCTCGGGTTGTCCGCCGCACGTGGCCTGACTGCGCTAAGGCGGGCTATGGTTTACCATCGATTACAGAAAAACTTGGTATCCACTACAGGCACCACAATGCTCTCGAAGACGCGAGGGCGGCAGGAGAAGTTCTTCAGCGTGCGATCATAGAAAGCGGGATTGGGGTCGAAGACTGGCTGATCGCCTCGGGCAATTCGCTCAGCGGCCCAATCAGCATCAGCCGAGAGGGGAATCCGGCTGGAGTGTTCCATGGCGAGCATGTTGTATTTACCGGTGCACTCAAAATCGCTCGTCACGAGGCGGCAGCTATGGCCGCACAAATCGGGTTTACCACCTCGAATAGCGTTTCGTCGCATACATCACTGCTTGTCATCGGAGACCAAGACATCAGCAGACTGCGACCTGGAGAGACTAAAAGCGTCAAACGTCAGAAGGCGGAGGCTTTGATAAAATCGGGCAATCCATTACGCATTATTGGCAAGTCCGACTTTTTGACGCTTTGCAAGAACGAGAAGGCGCTCACCAGGGGCTAGGCCCCAAGAAACAGGCGTGCTCGTCCGGTGTGCCTCCGCCTGTGATCAATCAGGACCGATGACACTGCCAGTGAGCATGCGCTTGTGGCCTGTGATCGATCAGCATCGATGACGTGAATCTCTGGTCAACGGTCGCAGTCAGGCTCGGCTGGACGTGGTCGCTATACGCAAAGAGAGATGAGTGGCGCCAGCGGGCACCAGAGCAGTCCTGGGATGGACCTCGCACGGCAGTCTTCGTGAATCCCGATTAATCTACGTCCTGTACACAAGGCCCTCCGCCGGCTGCCACCGAGGATCTGCGTGCCACGGACATTTCCGCGCGAGCCTACCCGCACTTACAACGTCCGTTTTCGTGACACCCGATGGCACAGCGGCGGCTGAGCCTCTGGTTATCTATACAATCTCTTGACATCATCCATACTAACCACCACATCCGCGCCTTTCCTCCAGCATCGGCGCCACCTCATGCAAACCACACCACCCCCTTCCAACCCCTCCGGCTCCAACTACCGCGAAACCTACGCCTACCTCTGCGGCCTCCTTCCCCCATTCGTCGGCGCCAGCCCCGACCTCCAGGCCGCCTACGAGAGGGACGCGATGGACCAGGTCGTCGCCCTCTGTCCCATGGACGCCTTCGAGGCCCGGCTCGCGGCGCGCATCGTCGCCATGGGCGCCCACGCCGACGACTCCCTCCGCTCCGCCAGCCGCGCCGCCAACGACCCCATGGAGCAGCGCCGCTGCCGCGCGCAGACCGTGTCCATGGCGCGCCAGTCGGACGCCGCGCTGCGCTCGCTGCACCGCATCCAGGCCGTCCGCGAGAAGCAGCTGGCGCAAACGCATCCCGCGGCGATGGAGCGCGCCGGCTACTGGTTCCGCGACGTTTCGGTCCCGACGCCCGAACCGGAGCCCGCGCCGCCGGCCGCCCCCGACCCGTGCCTTGCCACCGGGCTTGACCCGGTGGTCACCGAGGCCGAGCTCTACGCCGTGATGTACCCGGAACGTGCCGCGCGCATCCGTGCGGCGGGCGGACTGCCGGCGAAGCTGGACTTTGGGCCGCCCGAACCCGAGCTGGTCCAGGCCATCGTCCACGGCTCAAGCCCAATCCTGCTGGCGCTGGACCGCCAGCGGCACAACGCCACCTCAGAGTCGGCAGATGTCGCGGCCCCTGAGACAATGTCTCACAAAATGGCACTTTGAGACAATGCTGAGCATATGACCCCGACTGGGCCTAGCCCGCGCGGCCCACCAGCGGGTTCACCACGGTCAGGCCGGCGAAGCGGCCGAAATCCCGGTCCGCGGACCATAACTCACGTACGCCATGGTCCCGGCACAGGGCCGCGACCCGCGCATCGTGCACCTGCGGGCCCGCAACCCGTCCGGCGGCCAGCAGCGCGCGCAACGTTGGCCAGTGCGTCGGCGATTCCGCGAGCAGCGCCAGCGTCGGCGATTCCCGCCAAGCCTCGATCTGATCGAGCGCACGGGCCAGCGGCGTGGGCGGCGCGCAAATCCGCGGATGCGTGACGATGGCCAGGAACTCGTGCAGGCACGGCCAGGGAATCGCCCAGGTCGCCGGCCCTTCCGCAAGTTCGGCAACGCACGAGAAGGCAGCGGCGTGAAAAGGGGAATCCTCGCGATGCGCGTAGACGAGAATGTTGGTATCCAGGCCGATCACGCACCGTGATCCTCGTACGCCGCATCGCGCAACCGGTTCCAGGACGCGTCCCTGAATTCCGGCTGCAGGCCTCTGCCTTTGAAGCTCGCGCGGCGTAACCTGAACGAGGCGCCCGCTCTTGAGTCGGCCACGACGTGTTGCAGCCCGCGCTCGATGAGGGTGCGCAGCGTGACGCCTTGGCGCGTGGCAAGCTTGCGGACTTCGCGCAGCAAGGCATCAGGAATTTCAACCGTCGTCTTCATCGTGTCCGTCTGTATGGGTGCCCCGATATGGGCACCCATATCCTGGCGCCGGAACCCCGGCAAGCAACTCCGATCCCTCGCCCGCGGAAGCGCATGTTGCAGCGCGGCAATGCTGCGATGCACAAATCAAAGTTGTGTGGATGGGCTGGCTTGTTGCGCAATTTCACATTTATCATCGCCCCCGCCGCTCATACTCCGCCGCACAACTCCATGGACAGGAGCAAAGCCGTTGAAGCTTGCCGCTGACACCGTGCACCCGAGACATCGGAACTGGAAGGCCATTGCGGCGGACGCGCTCGCGGGGACCGGGATCCACGCGTCCCGGCCCGTGCATGTGAACCTCGCTGCGCCGGCGCTGGTGGCAGAGGCTGTGCGGCGCGATGAGGGCCGGCTGTCGCTCGATGGCGCTCTGGTCGTGGCGACCGGCGTGCACACCGGACGCTCGGCGCAGGACAAGTTCGTCGTTGATGAACCTTCGGTGACAGGCGAGGTGTGGTGGGGCCGCGTCAACAATCGCCTCGCCCCGGAAAAATTCGCGGTACTGAAGGCACGCGTGCAGGCCTATCTGCAGGGGCAGGAGCTGTTCACCCAGGACCTGTACGCCGGCGCCGACCCCGCGCATCGCGTGCGAGTGCGCATGGTCACCACGGGCGCCTGGCAGGCACTGTTCTCGCGCAACATCTTCATCCGGCCGAAGCCCGAGGAGCTGGCAGATTTTTCCCCCGACTACGTCATCCTGCACGCTCCGCTGTTCCAGACCGATCCCGCAATCGACGGTGTGCGCAGCGGCACTTCCATCGCGTTGTCGTTCGAGCAGCGTGTCATCGTGATCGCCGGCAGCGAGTACGCCGGCGAGGTGAAGAAGTCGATCTTCACCGTGATGAACTGGATCCTGCCCGATCGCGGCGTGATGCCGATGCACTGCAGCGCCAATATCGGCGGCGAGGGCGATGTCGCGCTTTTCTTTGGCCTGTCCGGCACCGGCAAGACCACGCTCTCCTCCGATCCGCATCGCAAACTGATCGGTGACGACGAACACGGCTGGGCCGAGAGCGGCGTGTTCAACTTCGAAGGCGGCTGCTACGCCAAGGTGATCAACCTGTCGGCGGAACACGAGCCCGAAATCTGGGCCGCCAGTCATCGCTTCGGCACGGTGCTGGAGAATGTCGTTGCCGACGGCTATGGCAGGCTGGACCTCACCGATCAGTCGCTGACCGAGAACACGCGCTCCGCCTACCCCGTGGAGTACATCCCGAACATCGAGCCGTCGCTGCGCGGCGGGCACCCGCGCAACGTGGTGATGCTGACCTGCGATGCGTTCGGCGTGATGCCGCCGATCGCCAAGCTCACGCCGGCGCAGGCGATGTATCATTTCCTCTCGGGCTACACCGCGCTGGTGGCGGGCACCGAGAAGGGGCTCGGCGCCGAACCGCAGGCGACGTTCAGCACGTGCTTCGGCGCCCCCTTCCTGCCGCGGCGGCCGGAGGTCTACGGGCGGATGCTGGCGGACTTGATCGCGCGCCATGAGGCCGACTGCTGGCTGGTGAACACCGGCTGGAGCGGCGGCCAGTACGGCGTCGGGCAGCGCATGAGCATCCGCCACACGCGCGCGCTGCTGCGAGCCGCGCTCGACGGATCACTCGCGCGCACGCGCTTCCGCAAGGAGCGGTTCTTCGGTCTCGCCATTCCGGAGCACGTGCCAGGCGTGCCCGCCGACGTGCTGGACCCGCGCGAGTCCTGGCCGGACAAGGCGGCGTATGACCGGATGGCGCGCGAGCTGGTCGGCCGGTTCGAGAAGAACTTTGCCGCATTCGAGGCCGGCGTCGGCGACGAGGTGCGGGCAGCGGCGATCAGGGTGGCCGCCTGAGCCTCGGATTGGACTGATCGGGCAGCGTCCGCAGGGTTCTTACGGCACGTCCGGCTCGCTCCCATCTTCCGGACGCGTCAGGACCAGGAGAACCCCCGCGTGTACGTCCCGCCCTTGTTCAAGGAAGACCGCATCGACGTGCTGCACGATGCGATCCGCCGCACCGGTCTGGCCACACTGGTCACGCTGTCGCAGGACGGACTGATCGCCAGCCACGTGCCGATGCTGCTGGACGCCGACCCGGCGCCCTACGGTAATCTCGTTGGTCATCTGGCGCGGCCGAACCCGCAGGCCCGTGGCGCGATCGGCGAGGCGCTGGCAATCTTCCAGGGACCCGAGGCCTACATCACGCCGTCCTGGTATGCGACGAAGCGCGCCACCGGCAAGGTCGTGCCGACCTGGAACTACGTCGCGATCCACGCCTACGGCACGGTTGAGTTCTTCGACGACCGCGACCGGCTCCGCGAAGTGGTGACCCGGCTGACCGAGCGGCAGGAAACGCCGCGTGCCGATCCCTGGGCGGTCACCGACGCGCCGGCCGACTTCACCCAGGGCATGCTGAACGGCATCGTCGGCTTCGCGCTGCCGATCGCGCGGCTCGAGGGCAAGTGGAAGATGAGCCAGAACCGGCCGGCAGAGGATCGCGCCGGCGTGATTGCCGGGCTCGAAGCAGAGGGGCAGGAGGAGGTGGCTGATCTCGTGCCTCGGTAGGAGGGCCCGGTTGCGCCGGTGCCCTTCTCATGGCACCCCGAACCTGATGAACAGCATTTTCAAGGGCGATGTCTGCACCGCGGGTGGCCGCGCGCTGGCCTGGCTCGATGCGCTGCTGGTCGACCATGCGGTGTTCCGTCTGGTCTGGAGCAACTTCGCCGCCGTCGCGCCCGGGCGACTGTATCGCTGCAACCATCCCACGCCGGCGCGTCTTGCCGTGCTGACACGCCGCTACGGCCTGAAGACGCTGATCAACCTGCGGGGTGAGACCGGCAACGGCTCGGACGCGCTGAGCCGCGAGGCCGCCCGCGAGCTCGGCCTGGAATTCGTCGATGCGCCGCTGGAGAGCCGCGGGGCGCCGCAGCGGGAGCGGATCCTGCGGCTGTTCGACGTCTATCGCGAGATGCGCGCACCGGCGCTGCTGCACTGCAAGTCGGGCGCCGATCGCGCGGGACTCGCTGCCGGGCTGTTCGTGCTGTTCCAGGGCGGCACGTCGCGCGAGGCGCTGGCGCAGCTCTCGCTGCGCTTCGGCCATATCAGGCAGGCACGGACCGGCGTGCTGGATGCGTTCTTCCACCACTACGCGCGCGAGGCCGAGGGACGGAAGCCCTTCCTCGACTGGGTGCGCGAGGACTACGACCGGGCAGCCCTGCAGCGCGACTTCCACGCCAACGGGCTGGCAAGCTTCATCAACGACTGGGTGCTGGTGCACGAATAGCGATGCAGGCAAGCGACGTCATCGAGGCACTGCCGATCACCGACTGGCATGGGCCCTTCGAGGCGCCTGTGCAGGAGCGTGCAGTCGATGCGCTGGAGACCGGCCGCGTACTGACGGCGCAATTGCCGTTCCTCGTGTTGCCGGATGAGACGTTCCTGCTGTCACCCGCTGTCATGGGCAGCGAGCGCAAGAACATCAGCCTCGAGCCTGTGACCGGCGGGCTCGGCAATACCTCGCTGTCCGGCGATGACGCCGAACGACTGCGAACCATGCTGCGCCGCTTCGGCGACATGGCCGAGACGTTGCTGCGCTATCTGCTGCCCGGATACGCGCCGGCGCTGGAGCGGGCACGGACCAGCTTCCGTCCCGCCGAGATCGCCGGCCGCGAATATTCGCCGCGACATGACGACAGGCTGCTGCACGTCGATGCGTTCCCGAGCCGGCCGATGGGCGGCCGCCGCATCCTGCGCCTGTTCTGCAACGTGGCCGCCGACGGCGCACCGCGTCTCTGGCGCGTCGGAGAACCGTTCCCAGACTTTGCCCGCCAGTTCATGCCACATACGGGAACAGCGATGCCGGGCAGCGCATGGCTCCTGCAGCGTCTCGGCATTACCAAGGGGAGGCGCAGCGAATACGACCGGATCATGCTCCGCCTGCACGACTCGGGAAAGCTCGACGCCGCTTACCAGTCAGATGCGCCGCGAGCGGATTTGGCGTTTGCCGCGGGCACCACGTGGCTGTGCTTCACCGATCAGGTGCTGCACGCCGCACTCGCGGGTCACTGCGCGCTGGAACAGACCTTTCATTTGCCGGTCGCAGCAATGGCCCGTCCCGAGCGCTCTCCGCTGGGTGTGCTCGAGCGTCTCGCCGGAAGGCCGTTGACATAACCGTCATCGTCATTCCCGGGGGATCATTGCGACAGCACAGGTCGCAAGTACCGAAGCAAATGCGGCCAGGGCAAAGGTCGCCGACAGCGACCATGTGACCAATGCGCCGGCGAGGGCTGAGCCAAGCGGGCCGCCCGACATGTTCAGGCTCATCGAGACGGACAGGACACGTCCAAGTTCGGCCGGATCGGTGCGGCGCTGACGCAACGTCAATACCCCGACATCGATGGGTCCTGCCGCAGCGCCGACCAGCATCATTCCGAACAACAGGCCGGCCAGTCCAAACTCGGCAGCGAGTGGCCACGCGGCCGCGGCGGTCATCAGCATGCCGAGTGCCATCACCTTTCGCTCCCGTCCCGCGATGCGCCGATGGCCAGCGATCAGGGCCGCGACGCCACCGACGAGACCAAGGCATGCCCAGAGCAGGCCGGCGACGGCTGCGCCCGTGCCGCCAGCGAACTGTTGCGCCGCGTACACCGGCACGACGACGACCAGGACTCCCCATGAAACTTCGTAGAGCGAATAGGACACTGCGAGGCCGCGCAACGTGGGGTGTCGCACGACACGCAGCCACTCCGCCGCGTGCCTCCGACAGCAACGGACCCAGACGTGGCAATCGGCCGCGCGGTCGGCGGATCGTGCCGACGCACAGCGCGGCAATCGTGTAGGTGATCGCGATCGTGCCAAGTGCCAGCGCCGATCCACCGAAACCGACAATCGCGCCGGCCAACGCAGGACCGGCGATGTCCGACAGGCCATGGATTGCCGTATCCATGGCATTCGCGCGGGCGAGTGCCGTCACAGGTACGAGGCGCGGAAGCAGCGAGCGGACCCCGGCCATACTCAGCGGACTGGTCAGCGAAAACAGGCTTACCAGAGCGAGCAGCACTGGGGCACTTGCCCAGCCCAGGCGATCGACCGCTATCAGCGCCGCAACGCAGGCCGCGCTCGCCGTCATATCGACGGTTATCGCCCACACCGAGCCCACTCGGTCGATGAGTGCGCCGGCCACCGGACTGATTGCCAGGCCTGGTGCCGTGGCGGCAAAGGCCAGCCATCCGGCGAGCATCGGCGAGCCAGTCCGTGCCAATGCATAGAGCACGATTGCAAGCGCAAACATGCGACCCGCCAGCCGCAGCAGGAGCGTGCCGAGCAGCAACGCTCTCACGTCGGCCGCACCGAGGAGCTGGCGGTACGTGAGGACTGGATCCCTGGACGATGGGTCGGTCATCGTTCAACCTTGAACCAACTGGACGGCTTCTGGAATCGCTGCATGCCCACGATGATCCTTACCGGCGACGTCAACCTGATGAATGTCGACGACGCGACAGGGCCGTTCGCACGCGTGCAACATGAATTCCGCGCCGCCGACATCGTGTTCAGCAATCTCGAATGCTGCCTGTACGATCCGCCGCAAGGACATGCGGTGGAGAACGAGGGCTTCTTCGCGTCACCGCTGATCGGCGGCGACGCCCTACGTTCTGCCGGCATCGGCGTGGTCGGCATCGCCAACAACGTGAACTACGGCGACGCCGCGATCATCTCCTCCGTCGATCGGCTCGATGCACTCGGCGTTCCACACACCGGGGCAGGTCGCAACATGGCCGCGGCGCGTGCGCCAGCCATCGTGGAGCGCAACGGCGTCCGCTATGGATTCCTGCAGCGCAGCTCGGTGTACTGGCCGACCAATCATGAGGCCGGCAGCAACGCCACAGGTATCGCGGTTATCCGCGCACACACCGCCTATCAGGTGCCGATGCACAAGACTCGGCGGGACATTCCACCAATGAACCGCCCGGGCATCCCGCCGGTGATCATCACCTGGGCGGATCCGGATTATCTGCGCGAATTCACTGAAGATATCGCCGCGCTGCGCGCGAAGGTCGATATCCTGGTGGCGTCATGTCACTGGGGGCTGCACAAGGAAGTGCTCGCCTATATGCGCGAGATCGGCCGCGCCGCGATCGATGCCGGCGCCGATGTGGTCATCGGTCACGGCCCGCACTACTCGCTGCCGATCGAGGTGTATCGCGGCAAGTCGATCTTCTACGGCCTCGGCAGTTTCTCGTTTCACACCGGACATGGCGGCCGCCGACATGGCGACTGGATCGGCATGATGGTTCGCGCCACGGTCACGCAACGCACGATCAGTACAGTCGGTTTCCAGTTCGTTCGGCACAACGACGACAATGAAACCATCCTGCGCCGCCCGGCCGACGAACGAGCCGAATCCGACGACATTCGAAGGCGCAGCGAGCAATACGGTACAGTCATTGCCGAGCATGGCGATGAGGCGATGATCCGAACCGGGGGTGGGGCCGGTCCGCAACCGGCCCCGATCGAATGGGTCAGCCCGAGCTGTCAGCGCCCTCGGCTGGCGGATACAGATAGATCTCCGTGAAGATCCCGTGCCGCGGCTGCGCAACTGCATGCGCCATTGGCTGCGTGCCGGAAGGCGAGCCGTCGTCGGGGAACACGTAGCCGCTGGAATACCCATAATAGGCGCTCGCCGCGCCAAGCGGCGGAGCGGTCGGCGCAACCGTCGTGGTGGTCGCGTCGGGCCCGGCGGCTAGGGCGCTGCCAGCTGACAGACCCAATACCGCCGCCGTTGCCAAAAAGTATCGTTTCATAATCTTTCTCCTGTCGAGTTACGCTCGGCTTTTGTGCCGTTGCGACATGTGGCGCGCCGAGGTGAATGTGGCAGGGTTCTGGCATCACCGGCCTGCCATGCGGCCCGCGCATACAGTGCTGGCATGTCACAATGTAACTGAAGGAGCTAGTTTCGTTTCAAACGTATCTTTCACAGCAGACAATGCAACGCGATAGCATGTTGTCGTGGAACTGAATGCTCGATGGGTAGTACCTTGACGTCGATCACAATTTGTTCATTGTCACGCCGAGCTGATTGCGTGGCCTTGCGCATGCCGCCGCTTTCGACGCGCTGCCAGTGGCAGCGCATAGAGCAGCGCGAAGAAGCCAACTGCCGCAGTCAGACCCAGCATGATCGCCAACGGGAAACTGTCGGTGATCACGCGTACCGTGACATAAGCATCACCAACGAGTCCCAGCGCGATCAGCCCCTCGGCCGGCAACATCATGGTGACCGTGTATCGCAGCACGGCCTCGTCTGCGTTGCCGCTCGCTGCGATGCGATGATACGTGGCCGGCGCGATCAACAGAATGATTGCGACAACGACCAGGCTCATGCTTGTCAGGTGCACGGCGGCTGATGTTGCGCTCAAGGAGTGGAAGCTGTCGGTCAGCACCGCGCTCACCTGAAAACCGAACAGCGCCTGCGCCCCCGGCAGGATGACACGCAGTTCCGTGAGTGCCTGAACGATGCGGCTCTCGAGCGACTGCCGCTTGTCTTCAGCCTCCATCGCAACCTCCGTGCGATTTCGTCGTTTCGCTGCGCGAGCCGGCAGCACATACCAGGTCAGGACGGCTCCGACGATGAAGGCTCCGCCGGCAAGTCCTGCAACCAATCCGCCGGCGCTCGATGCGAGCCCGATCGCGACATCGATCCCGAGAGCCAGCGCGAGTGGCAGAAGTGCCGCCTGCAACGTCCCCGATGCACGGCTGACGAGGCGCGTTGTGGCGTGACCTGCCTCGGCGATCTGGTGGAATGCCGGTGTGGCCAGCAGAAGGCCCGCGGTCACGAGAATCGACAGCAGCGCGACACAGTCGAGCATCTGCAGAAACGCTGGCAGACGCCTGAAGCCAGGTGAGAATGCCGCGCGGTACTGCAGGCCGAGCAGAAGCTGCGTGCCCAGCATCGCCAGGCGCGTCTCGTCCAGCAGATCCTTCACCCTCGCTTCGAGCGGCGGCATGCGCCGACAATGTGGGTGCGTGCCAGACTTCTGGCTGTCACACTCCTGTCATGTGACGTGGCTCAGCCGCGACCGGGCATCGGCGGTGGCTCGGTCTCCTTGACACTCGGGCGCGCGGAGACGCGATCGAACCAGGCCAGCAGGTGCGGTGAGGCCTTCACCATCTCGCTGCTCTCCGGCATCACGCGCATGTAATGGATCAGCGGCAAAAGGAACGCATCGGCCAGCGTGAAGTCGTTGCCCGCGAGATAGGGCCGTGTTCCCAGCTCGCGATCCAGCAGAGCGAACATCTCGCGCATCTTCGGCAGCGCAGCGTCGATCTTCACGCGATCCGGCGCACCGTCCGGCAAGCCCGAGAAGAAATGCGCACGCAGATACTCGCGGGCGAACACCAGATCGAAGCCCGTGTTGACCAGCGAGATCCATTGCTCCGTGCGCGCCGCGTCTGTGGGATTGCGCGGGATCAGCGGCGGACCGTCGAATGCCAGATCGATGTAGGTGCAGATCGCCTTGGTCTCGCACAATGCAACGTCGCCGTGGCGCATGGCGGGTATCTTGCCGAACGGATGGACGGCATCGACATCGGGCGAATGCGGCCGTGCCGGGTTCAGTGCGTACGGCACGCCTTTTTCCATGCAGGCGATGCGCGCGGTGCGAACGAAGTTGCTCTGCGGCGCGCCGATGATCTCGAGTGTTGCCATCGAACTGTCCCCTATTGGAGGCGTTTCGTCATGTAAACGCGTTCATAGCCCTTCTCGCTCACGCGCTCTGTCTCGACGAAGCCGACACGGCGATAAAGCGAGATGTTCTCCGTCATCAGCACATGTGTGTAGAGGCGGATCTCCTCATGTCCTAGCCGCCGCGCCTCGGACTCAGCGAATTCGATGAGGGCGCGGCCATAGCCCTTGCCCTGGCAGTCTGGCAGCACGGCTATGTTGTCGAGCAGAAGGCCCGCCGGCGTTTCCTCGAGCACCAGGATGCCGACGATGCGTCCCGCGTCCTCCAGCACCCAGGCCTGGCCATCGGCTATTCGCTGCGGATAGTCGTCCAGCATCGGGCCGGGCGGTTTGCCGATGCGCGCAACGTAATGTGCGTAGGCCGCATGCACCGCGTCACGCACGGTACGTGCTTCATCGTGCAGCGCCGGGCGAATCGTCACGTGACGAATGAGAGGGTCCGAGCAATTGGCGAAGCCCTCACCCGGCGCTGTGCGCCGACCTCTCCCACGCAGCGGGAGAGGTGTTGGCTCACGCTGCCTGCTCGCGGGCTGTGTCGGTCGCAGCCTCCAGCCCGACTTCCTGCGCCAGACGATCCAGCCGGCGCATCACGCTTTCGCCGGCGAACACGCCGCTGTCCTCTTCGAGCCGCAGGATGAGCCTGTTCCCCGACAGAAGCAGCCCCGTCCCCGCCAGCAGGTCCGGCGTGCCGGCCGACAGCGTGTAAGCGAGCCGCAATGCCACACCCAGCACCTCTGCCCGGTGCGTGCTGGCGACGTCCAGCAGCAGTCGCGCTGGACGCAGGAAGAGCGCATCGGCCTCAACCTCGTAGCGCATGGCGATGGCCAGTGCGAGGAACGCACGCGCATGGTGATCCAGGCCAATCCCCGGCTGGCGCAGCACCCTCAGGAACGCCTGCTCGGCGCGGAACTCCGGATGGTCGTGGCTGCCGATGTCGGACATCCAGCACGCGGCCTCGCGCAGGCGCCGCGCCTCGCCGGTCTCGGCCGGGAACAGCGGATCGGTCCAGCCCAGCAGCGCCGGCGGCAGGTTCGGATCGCGGCCGAGCCGCACCGCCAGTTCGTGGCCGGCCGCCATCAGCGGGTCCTCGCCGCGGATCGCTTCGGGCATGCGCTGCATGAACCATCCCTCGCGCAGTCCGCTTGCGCTGAACACCACGCGACGCACGCCGGTCGCACGCAGCACGCGCCGCAGCACCACCGCGGCATACGGCAGATCATCGATGCGCCGGCGCGACAGCCCCGGCAGACGCTCCAGCGCGCGGCGGCCGGCACCGGCGATCACGCCGGTCAGGTCACGCGCCTCTTCGCGGCCGATCGTGTAGTGATGCACCATCTGCAGCGGATAACCGGTCTGCGCCATGTGGATGCGTGCCAGAGCGCGCCATGCGCCACCAACCAGATAGAGGTCGCGATTGGTGCCCTCCGCCAGCCACGGCACCGTCGCGAGGTCGACCTCGGCAATTGCACGCGCACGCACCGGATCACCATCCGCGCGCTCCGCCAACCGGATCGCGCCGAGGCTCAATGTGTGCGACACGCCGCGCGCGCCATGATCGAGACGCACGAGTTCCAGCGAACCGCCGCCGATATCGGCCAGGATACCGTCGGCCGTGGGAATGCCGCACAGCACACCATCCGCCGAATATTCCGCCTCCTGCAGTCCCGACAGCACGCGGATCGGCACGCCGGGCAAACGTGACTGCAATCCGGCAACGAAGTCCGCGCCGTTGCGCGCATCGCGCACCGCGGCAGTGGCCAGGATCTCAAGCTGCGCCGCACCCATCGCGCGGGCTACGGCGTGATAGCGATGCAGCACTGTGAAGGCCTGGGCCATGCCTTCTTCGTTCAGCCGTCCGGTTGCCTGCAGCCCGCGGCCGAGGCGCAGCACCGCCTTCTCGTTGAAGATCCCTACCGGATTGCGACAGGCGCCCTCGTAAACCACGAGACGCACCGAATTCGATCCGAGATCGACTACGGCACAGCGCGGCGCGTCGGCAGGCGGCTTGAACGGCATGGCTCAGTCCTGGTTCACGCGATCCGGGCGAGGGCGATGATTTGCAAGCGGCGAGGCAACCGCCGGTCCATGCAGCGCGGAGCCTCGGCCGGACAGTGACGGGTTGGTCATGAAGTAATCGTGCGCCGAGATCGGCTTCTTGCCGGGCGGTACGCGCCGCCACACGCCGTCACTGCGCAGTTCCCACGACTGCATCGAGTCCTTCAGGTTCACCACCATGATCTGGTCGAGCACCTGTGCGTGCACCGTCGGATTGTGGATCGGCACCAGCGTCTCCACGCGCCAGTCCATGTTGCGCACCATCCAGTCAGCCGAGCTGATGTAGACACGCGCGTGTCTACTTGGCAGCAAGTGGCCGTTGCCGAACACGCAGATGCGGCTGTGTTCCAGGAAGCGCCCGACGATGGACTTGATGCGGATGTTCTCCGACAGTCCGGGCACGCCGGGGCGCAGGCAGCAGATGCCGCGCACCACGCCCATCACCTTCACGCCGGCGCGCGACGCGTCGTAGAGCAGGTCGATCAGCGACTCGTCGACCAGCTGGTTCATCTTGAGCCAGATGCCCGCCGGCTTGCCGGCATGCGCGAATGCGATCTCGCGACGGATCAGATCAGACGAGTACCGTCCGCGTGGTGAGCGGACTGAACGCGACCGCATCCATCAGCTCGGGCCGCGCGTAGCCGGTCATGTAGTTGAACAGCCGCGCCGCGTCGCGCGTCAGGTCGGGATCGGTGGTGAAGAATGACAGGTCGGTGTAGATGCGCGCGGTGATCGGATGGTAGTTGCCGGTGCCGAAATGCGCGTACGAGCGCACGCCGGTGCCCTCGCGCCGCACCACGAGCGACAGCTTGGCGTGCGTCTTCAGCTCGGCGAAGCCGTACACCACCTGCACGCCGGCGGCTTCCAACGTGCGCGCAAGCTGGATGTTCATCTCCTCGTCGAAGCGCGCGCGCAGCTCCACCACGGCGGTGACGAACTTGCCCGCCTCCGCTGCCTCTATCAGAGCCTTCACGATCGGCGAGTCACGACTGGTCCGGTACAGCGTCTGCTTTACCGCGATGACGCTGGGGTCTTGCGCGGCCTGGCGCAGGAACTGCACGACCACGTCGAAGCTCTCGAACGGATGGTGGACAATGATGTCCTTGGCGCGGATCGCGGCGAAGCAGTCACCACCGAAGTCGCGGATGCGTTCCGGAAAGCGCGGCGTGTACGGCGTGAACAGCAGGTCGGGCCGATCGTCGACTATCAGTTGCCGCAGGTCGACCACGCCGAGAAGGCCCTCGGCGATATGCGTCTCGTCCGGGGTGGCGCCGGTCTCGGCGGCGACCAGCGCGCGGAGTTCCTCCGGCATCCTGATGTCGATGCCGAGGTGGATCGCGACCCCTCGGCGGCGGCGCTTCAGCGCGGTCTCGTAGGACCGGACCAGGTCCTCGGCCTCTTCCTCGAACTCGACGTCGGTGTCGCGGATCAGGCGGAACGTGCCGTGCCCGGTCAGCCTGAAGCCCGGGAACAGCCGGTCGAGGAACAGGCCGACCAGATCGTCGAGGAGCACGAACCGGATCGGCGAGCCGATCGCGCCCGGCAGCCGGACGAAGCGCTCCACCTGGCTTGGCAGCGGCAGCAGCGCCCGCATGCTCTGCCCGTCCTCCTCGCGCAGCAGCAGCAGAGCCATCACGAGGCCCATGTTCGGGATGAACGGGAACGGATGCGCCGGGTCGACGGCGAGCGGCGTCAGCACCGGGAACACCCGCTCCATGAACCACGCATCGAGCCATTTCAGATCGTCGCGTGAGAGCTCCGCCGGCTCGCACACCTCGATGCCTGCCTCGCGCAGCAGGCCGCGCAGTTCGCGCCATACGCGCTGTTGCTCGGCGAGCAGCGATTCGGCCCGGATCTTGATCTCGGCAAGCTGCTGGGCCGGCGTGCGTCCGTCGGGCGAGACCGCGGTGAGGCCGGCCTTTGCCTGGCCGATCAGGCCGGCGACGCGGACGGAATAGAACTCGTCCAGATTGGACGCGCTGATCGACACGAAGCGCACGCGCTCGAGCAGGGGATGACGCGGGTTCTCCGCCTCCTCGACCACGCGGTGGTTGAAGTCGAGCCAGGACAGTTCGCGGTTGATGAACCGGTCGGGGCTGTCGGGGGCGATCGCGGCATGATCGGTTTGTGGCTTCTCTGCGGGCCGGTCGAGCACGTCCACCGTGCCGTTGCCACCTGCCAGCAGCTCCCGTGCGGACGGTTTGTTCATGGGGCGATCCTACAGGAGAGCCGGGCCGTCCCGCGAGGGGGGCGAGACAGTCCCGGAAATTTCATCCGACGCGAGCAGGTCGGCGAGCACGTCAGTCGCAAACGGCACCGTGATATTGCGCCGTCGCTCGAGCGAGGCAGCATCCAGGCGGGCGACCGCCTCGCGCAAGATGGCTGCGCTGCGCGGCAGCCACCGCAACATCCATTCCTGCACCGCCTCAGGTGGACGCAGCTGACGCTCGGCGAGTTGCCGAACCAGCAGCGCCCGCAGCAACGTCTCCTCGGGTGGACCGATCTCAACTGCGGCGATCGCACGCAGCCGGCTGGCGAGGTCAGGCAGCCGAACCGGCCAACGGGACGGCGCCATGCGGGCGGCGAGCAGGATCGGTACACCGGCCTCGCCCGCCGCGTTCAGCAGGTGGAACAGCGCGGTCTCGTCCCGGGATGCGTCGGCGTCATCGAGCGCGATGCCGGCGGGCGGCAGGTCGGGCACATCGGTCAACGACGCGCCGGTCCACCTCGCGGCACCGGTGCGCGCCGCCCAGATGTGCAGCAGGTGAGTCTTGCCGCGGCCGGCCTCGCCCCACAGCGCCAGACGATGGTTCGGCCAGTCAGCCGTGCGCCGCAACCAAATGCAGGCGTCCGCATTGGACGGCGCGTCGCAGAAATCGACCTCGGCGAAACACGGCCCGCGAAAGATCGGCAGAGGCAGTTGACCGGTGGCGCGCACCGTCAGATTCCGAACCCACCCCAAGGTGCAGTCAAGCCGTTGTCAGTTCTGGCCGCCCCGGCCGGATGCCATCGCGACGATGTCCCAGACTTTCTCGGGGTTGCGGCACCCCGTGCCGTGCAGGGCGTAGATGCGTCCCGACCAACGTATGCGCTCGGCAAAGTCACGGCACCAGCCGTATTGCTCGGAACGCCTGGTGTCCAGCAGCGAAACCACGCCGTCTGCGCCCGTTGCGGGGTCGGTCCACCTCGCCTGGTTGCCGCTGACCTCGCTCTCCAAGGCCTTCTGCAGTTGGATCGAGCGCTGACGGAGCGCGCTGCTGGCCATGATCGGATCGGAACTGGTGTAGCCCGACAGGTCCGCGGACTGCAGCGGCCCATCACCGAAGCCCTCCTCCATGCGGACATAGAACCCGATATCCGGCGCATAATAGAAGTTGCGGCGGATCAGTCCGTTGCTGGTGACTGCCGGCGTCTCGCGCATCGTGCAGGTGACGCGCCAGGTATCAAAGACGCCGGCCTTCGTCGCCACACGCGCCGGGTCGAAGACCCCGCAAGCCCAGTCCTCCTGGACGGTGACGGGTCGCCCACGCGGCGAGCGGCGGACGTTTCGCGTGGCAGTGAATCCGACCTCCTTGCCCGCTTCCAAGGGGAACAGTTGGGTCGGATCCCCATTGATGCGGCGGTCCCCTCGTTCCGAGCCATTGGTCCAGGCCAGTCGTGGGAGAAGCACGTCACGCGAGGTGGAATAGGTGCTGCCGTCGTTGCCGCGCCAGCGAATGACATCGTCCTCGACGGCCGTCACGCTGTTGCTGCTGCCATCGCTGAACTGGTACGAGTTGCCGAGACCGTAAGTGGGCAGCGGCGCCGCCGGCAGCGACGTGGAGCGGGCTGTCTGTTGCGAACCACAGCCGTTCAATATTGCGAGCAGTGCGAGGGAACCGGCGAGCCTCGTCGCAAGGCCCGCGTTGGCGGAGAACTGGCCGCGGCGCATGCGTCTCAATACCGTGTCGCGGCGGTTGTTCATGCGCAATCCATCGTGAAGCCGATCTGCCGGCAAAAACAGTAACGTGAGCCGTGCGTTTGGACCACGCAGTTTTGTCGAGGGGGGCAACGTGGCGAAATCAACGACAATGTCAGCACGGGCCATCACTGGTCGCCGCACAGCGCTCCGGACGCTGCTCGGCTGCTCCGCGACCGCGGCTCTGGCCTCCATACCATTCACAGTCGATCCATTCGCCATGACTTTGCTCGGCAAGGCCGCGCACGCGCGCGGCGGCGGTCATGAGGGCGGTGGTGGTGGCGGTGGTGGCCACGAAGGTGGCGGTGGTGGCGGCCACGAAGGCGGTAGCGCCGGTGGCGGTGGCGGTGGCTCGGGCGGCGGTGGCGGCGCGGGCGGCGGCGCGGGTGGTGGCGGCAGCGGCGGTGGCGCGGGTGGTGGCGGCAGCGGCGGTGGCGCGGGCGGTGGCGGCAGCGGTGGTGGCGCGGGTGGTGGCGGTAGCGGCGGTGGCGCGGGCGGTGGCGGCGCGGGTGGTGGCGGCAGCGGCGGTGGCGGTAGCGCCGGTGGTGGCGGCAGCGGTGGTGGCGCGGGCGGTGGCGGTAGCGCCGGTGGTGGCGGCAGCGGCGGTGGCGCGGGTGGTGGCGGTAGCGCGGGTGGTGGCGGCAGCGGTGGTGGCGCGGGCGGTGGCGGCAGCGCGGGTGGTGGCGGCAGCGGCGGTGGCGGCAGCGCGGGGTGGTGGCGGCAGCGGTGGTAGCGCCGGTGGTGGCGGCAGCGCGGGTGGTGGCGGCAGCGCCGGTGGTGGTGGCGGTAGTGCCGGAGGTGGTGCCAGCGCCGGTGGTGGCGCCAGCGCCGGAGGCGGTGGCAGTGCCGGTGGTGGTGGCAGCGCCAGTGGTGGTGGGGGGAATGCCGCCGCCGGTGGCAATGGGGGTGGCGCGAGCGCCACCGGTGGCAATGCGGGCGACGCGGCTGCGGGCGGTGCGGCGAGCTCTAGCGCCGACGACGGGGAGGGCGGCGGCGGATTTGCCGGAGGCCCGGCTGGTTCGCAGCTGTCGCCCGATCCGTTTGGGCGGACCGGCCCATCCCTGACTCGCGCTCAGGAACTCGATCTGATCAGCCACGGCTGGCCACGCTGATCATTCTTCACGGCGGCTCTCTTGAGGGATACCAGCCGGCCGAGGCTCAAGTTACCGCCGGCGGCGACCGACATGCACGGGCGCCCGTCCGGTCTGTAGCTTGCCAGTCCGTTAATCATTTCGCGCGCGAATAACCGGCAATTCGCGAGGTCATCGCGGCTACGGGCGCGATAATGGCGAGACTACCCATCATGGGGGTGACGCATTTCTCCTGACGAGATTGCGGAGGACGAGGCTGGGCGGGTTCGGCGAGCGATCAGGATCTCCGTTCTGCTCGAGACGGTCCTGGTCCTGCTGGTCAGTGGCTCGATGCTGGTGTTTGCTTATCTGGCGCGCGACTTGCACCGGCGAGTTGAAGCCGATGCCATGCTGGCCTCCATCGACCTGACCCGCGCGATAGGTACCGAGATCGACCGCAATCTGGCCTCGGTAAAGCTGGCCATGGAGGCTACGGTCAAGGCCCTGCAGATACCCAATATCTGGAACACCGACCCGGAATTGCGCAACGCGGCGTTGTTCGGTTCGAAGGATCTGGTGCGTGGGATCTCCACACTCGCGGTCATTGGCCGAGACGGACGGCTAATCGCGCATTCATTGGATCTGGTTGCACCCGACATGCGCTTTGACGATCGGGCTTACTTCGTCAATGCGGAGGAGGGCGTGAGCCCAGGGGTTCTCATCACTGGTCCCATGTTCGGACGCACGACCAACAAAGATGTGCTGCTCTTGTCACAGCGTCTGGTCGACGCGAACCGGCACTTTGCTGGGGTGGTAACTGGCTCGATCTATATGTCATATCTACAGGAAGTCTGTGAACCAATCCTTCTCGGTCGCGATGACGCGATCGGTATCATGTATATCGACGGGGCGCCCATCCTCCGGCTGCCGAAATTCGGTTTCTCGACCTACAGCAACTCCGATGAATACGACACCCTGGAACTGGTCGCCCATGCGGAGAGCGGCGCCTACATCGGCCGCTCACGTTATGACGGCATCAGCCGCCTCACCGCGTTTGAGAAGTTCAACGATGAGCAGCCGTTGTTCCTCTACTACTCGCGCACGACAGACGCGATCTTTAGGGAATGGCAGCGGACTTACATAGCGACAGGACTTCTGTTGACCGTCATGTGGGTCACGAAGATCTACACCATCGTCACTCTGCATCGCCGACGTCACCAGATGGCCGCTGAGGGGCTGGAAGCGGCGAGCAGGGCGCGTATGGAAGCCCTGGGTCGGTTGGCCGGGGGCGTTGCGCACGACATCAACGGCATCCTCCAGATCATTACAGGGGCAGGCGACATCATGCTCCGCCGGCGAGAGACGAGAGCGGAGGTGGAACGGCTATGCG
Source organism: uncultured Alphaproteobacteria bacterium (assembly GCA_963791495.1). GTDB lineage: Bacteria > Pseudomonadota > Alphaproteobacteria > Acetobacterales > Acetobacteraceae > JAMXLO01. The sequence goes on along the minus strand of CAWBST010000027.1, from coordinate 341,176 downwards.
GGGTCATCTTGAGGACCGCCAGGCGCGGCAGTGCGGTAACCCGCCGGCTCCTGACATTCGCTCGGCAGGATATGCTGTCGCCGACCGACATAGATCTGGACGTCCTGCTCAAGGAAATATCAGAACTGCTCGATCCCTTACTCGGCGAGCTGGTCAGGTTGAACTACGTCGCGCCGAGCGTGGACCTACCGCGGATTCGTGCCGATCGCTCGCAGCTTGAGACGGTCCTGATAAACTTGGCGACGAACTCAAGAGACGCGATGCCGACCGGCGGCATAGTTAACTTCGCCGCAAGCCCAGACTTCGAACGCAAAATGGTCAAGATAGACGTGAGCGATACTGGCGTAGGCTTCGCGCCAGAGGTGTTGGCCAGGGCAATGGAGCCGTATTATTCGACCAAGGAGATGAACGAAGGCACCGGATTGGGCCTGGCCATGGCGAAGGGGTTTGTCGAGCAATCTGGCGGTGCTTTGGAGATCCAGACCGAGCAGGGCGTCGGCACAACGGTTTCGCTATGGATGCCGATGAGTTTCGATCCAGGAAACATGTCACACAGCTGATTCCCCCCACCGTCAGTGGCTGGGCGCGTAGCCGGGGTCATGAACTCGCCGATGGATGGTGTGCGTGCTTCCGGACAGACGCTTCACACGGCGAAAGGTACCTAACGCTTGGTTGGGGGGTCCAGGTAAAGCGGGCTGGCGAGATATCGGCGCAGCCAGAAACGGCACAGCACGCCGATGGTCGCAGCGACTGGCACCGCCAGCATGACCCCGAGAAAGCCGAATGCCGCCCCGCCGGCGAACAGTGCGAAGATCACCCACACTGCCGGCAGTTCCACTCGGTCGCCGAGGAAGCGCGGGTAGATCACGTAGCCTTCCAGGATCTGGCCGCACACCAGCACGGCGCCCACCACGATGACGCCGCGCCATTGTGGGAACTGCGCCAGAGCCAGCCCCAGTGCCGTGACGCCGCCGGTGATCGAGCCGACATAGGGGATGAACGACAGCAGCCCCGCCGCGATGCCGACGATCAGGCCGAGATCGAGGCCGGCCACGGTCAGCGCCGAGGCGTAGTAGAGCGCCAGGATGATGCAGCACAGCGCCTGGCCGCGCACCCAGGCTGACAGGATGCGGTCCACCTCTCGGGCCTGCGCGCGGATCACATCGGCGTACCGATGCGGCAGCCACGAATCGACCATACGGATCACGCGCTGCCAGTCTCGCAGCAGGTAGAAGCCCACCACGGGCGTCACGACGGCGAGCGTCAGCACATTGAAGATCGCGAAGCCGGCGCCAGTGACACTGGTGAGCGAGGCAGCGATGAAGCTCAGCATGTTGCCCGCCTGGCTGCTCACCAGGTCGCGCAGCTTGTCGTTCACCACGTCGGAGCCGAAGTTCTGCTGCAGATCGGTGAGCACCGCGCTCGCCCAGCGCTGCAGCAGCTGGACGTATTGCGGGATGCGCCCGAGCAGCAGTCCGATCTGCTGCAGGATCAGCGGATAGAGCAGCAGGGCGAACAGCAGGACGACGGCGAGCAGGCCAAGGATCATCAGCAGCGCCGCCAGCCCGCGGCCGATCCCGAACCGGGTCAGCCGCGTCGTGGGCGGGTCGAGCACGTACGCAATGCCGGCGGCGGCAACGAAAGGCGCCAGGACCGAGGCGAAGAGCTGCAGCGTAAGCCAGGCCACCACCAGGAGCCCGACCACCAGTGCAACGCGCTGGCCGCGCGTCGCCTGGCCGGCGACGGGCACTACCTCGCCCAACCAGGTCCGCGTCTCCGGAGGTGGACTCTCGAGCTCGTCGGTCATCGACGGCGGACCGTCACCCAGACATAGGCCGCACCGGAGCCCAGGGTGGTGGCTGCGACCAGCCAGACCAGCCCGAGCATCGCCGCCGGGGCGGACAGGGCAAAGCCGGACAGCAGGAGCGATGCGGCGACCAGCACGATCTGCAATGCCGTGTTAAGCTTCGAGATATAGAGCGGGCGGATCAGCACGGAGTGGCCGAGCAGGGACAGCACCACGACGCCGCCCACGATCACCGCATCGCGGAACACCACCAGGATGGCCAGCCAGTCCGGCAGAACCTTCACCGCCGCGAGAGTCACATACATCGTCACCAGCAACGTCTTGTCGGCCACCGGGTCCAGCAGCGCTCCGACCGCGTTGCCGCCTCCGTTGCGTCGCGCGAGCCAGCCGTCAACCGCGTCGGACAGGCCGGCGGCCAGAAACAGGAAGAAAGCCTGGGCGAACCGGTGTTCCATCACCAGCCACACCGACAGCGGTACCGCGCAAAGCCGCGCGAACGTGATCACGTTGGGCAGCGTCAGCAGCGTGTTCGAGGTGCTTCGGCCGATTTGCGATCCGTCAGGCATCGACCCCGCATTCCCTCCGATTGCACATCTGCGTTGCACCGGACGGCAGGCGCATGGTTGTTTCCCCGACGTCCGATGCAATTGACCAAGGCAGTAGCGTATCGAGGGCCGCCATGACCAGTGGTGATCACCAATCCAAGCCGAAGACCGGCAACGGGCTGACCTACCGGGCGGCCGGTGTCGATATCGAGGCAGCCGACGGGCTCGTGGAGACGATCAAGCCTTTCGCACGGGCGACGAATCGGCCCGGGGTCATGGGCAGCCTGGGCGGCTTTGGCGCGCTGTTCGACCTGAAGGCGGCGGGATTTGTCGATCCGGTGCTGGTCTCCGGCACCGACGGCGTCGGCACCAAGCTGAAGGTCGCCATTGCGACCGGCATCCATGACACGATCGGCGTCGACCTGGTGGCCATGTGCGTCAACGATGTCGTGGTGCAAGGCGCAGAGCCGCTGTTCTTCCTGGACTACTTCGCGACCGGCAGGCTCGATCCACGCCAGGCGCGCGAGGTGATCGCCGGCATCGCCTCGGGCTGCAACGAGGCCGGCTGTGCCCTGGTCGGCGGCGAGACCGCCGAGATGCCAGGGCTGTACCAGGAAGGCGACTACGACCTCGCCGGCTTCGCGGTCGGCGCGGCGGAACGCGGACACCTGCTGCCGCACGGAGTCGCGCCGGGCGACACGGTGCTCGGTCTGGCGAGTTCCGGCGTTCATTCCAATGCGTTCTCGCTGGTGCGCCGCGTGGTCGAGGTGAGCGGCGTGCCATGGAATGCGCCCGCGCCCTTCGACCCCGAGGTGACGCTCGGCCAGGCACTGATGACGCCGACGCGGATCTACGTGCCGGCGTTGCTCGCGCTGCATCGCGCCGGACTAGTGAAGGCGGCGGCGCATATCACCGGCGGCGGGCTGCCCGGCAACCTGCCCCGGGTGCTGCCCGCGGATACGGTGGCGGTGCTGGAACCCTACTGGTCGATCCCGCCGGTGTTCGGCTGGATGGCGCGCACCGGCGGCGTGGCGCCCGATGAGATGCTGCGCGTGTTCAACTGCGGCATCGGCATGGTGGTCGTGGTCTCCGACCCGGATGCCGCGACCGAACTGCTGCGCGATCGGGGCGAGAGCGTCGCGCGGATCGGCCACATCGCGGCGGCGGAGGGTCCGCCAGAAGTGCGGATCGACCTGCCCGCCGGCTGGCCTGGGTGAAGCGCCGCACCGCCATCCTGATCAGCGGCCGCGGGTCCAACATGGCCGCGTTGATCGCAGCGGCACGCGATCCGGCCTATCCCGCGGAAGTCGTGTTGGTGGTGTCGAACCGGCCGGACGCCCCAGGGCTGACACTGGCACGCGATGCCGGCGTGGCCGCGACGGCGATCGATCATCGGCCATTCAAGGGCGACCGGGCCGCGCATGAGGCGGCGATCCAGACAGCCCTACGTGACGCGGGCGTCGAGATTGTGTGCCTCGCCGGCTATCTCCGGTTGCTGACGCCGCTGTTGGTCGATGCCTGGCAGGGACGCATGCTCAACATCCATCCGAGCCTGCTGCCGGCATTCCCTGGCCTCGACACGCATGCACGGGCGCTCGCCGCGGGGGTGAAGCTGCATGGCTGCACCGTGCATCTCGTGACACAGGCGGTGGACGAGGGACCGATCCTGGCGCAGGCGGCGGTGCCGGTGCTGCCTGGCGATACCGCGGCGATGCTGGCGGAGCGGGTGCTCGTGCAGGAGCACCGGCTCTACCCGCTGGCGCTGCAAAACATGGCAGAGGGACGTGAAGGTTTGCCAGCTTCGCGCGAGGCTGCGCTGCTCAATCCCGGTCCGCGGCCCGCGGACGTGTGATTACCAGCAGCCAGGTCCGATGCCCTCTCAAGTAGACGCGGTGAGCGGCTGCAGCCGGGTCGACTGCCGTTTTGCCTCGCGCTCAGGATTTACGAGTGCCATGGCGATGGCACCGCCCACCAGCATAATGACCCCGCACATGAAGAAGCCCGTGTTGAACCCGTCGAGCGGTGTTGTGGCGGTCTCGATAACACTGCCCATGATATAAGGTGCGAACAGGCCGGCCGAGCTCGCGACTGCGGTGCCGATCGCGAGCAGCGCGCCGCGTTGCGCCGCCGGGGTGATTTCACCGACGACAGCGTTGCTGATGACGTAGATCACCGAAGGCAGCGCCACCCCGAGCGTCGTCAGGGCAATCTTGACAGTGGTGCCCGGAACATACGGCAGCATCGCCAGCGCAGCGCCGCCAAGGACCACGCTCAATCCGCCGAGAACGCCGCGCGCCAGTCTGCTCGATACGCCGCGCGACAGCAGGCGTTGCGAATACCAACCGGTCGCGAGCATCGCGACCGCGCTGCCGCCGGCCGGCAGTGCCCCAAGGAACCCGATCGAGCTTTGCGCAAGGCCAAGACCCTTGATCAGGTAAGCGCCTTGCCACGAGAGCGCCAGCGACAGCGCCCAGTTGGCTCCGAACGCCGCCGCCCAGCACGCCAGGATCGTGGGGCTCAGCAGCAATTGAGCATAGCCGACCCGCAGGCGTGATGGCGCCGCATCCTTTGCCTTTACGCTCTCGCTGTCCAACGACCCTTCGCGGCCGAAGACGAGCCACAATGCGCACCAGAGGAGGCCGACCAGGCCGAGCGAGCCGAAGGCCCAGTGCCAGGTCCAACGCACAATGACCGAATTGAGCAGCGGCAGTGCCACCATGACGCCGATCGCCCCGCCTTGCACAATGACGGCGGTCGGAAGGGTGCGCAGTTCGTTGGGGAACCACTTGTAGACGGAGTGCAGTGCCACCGGTGTTGCGGGACCTTCGCCGGCCCCGAGCGCGATACGACAGGCCACCAGGGTTTCGAACCCGACCGAGCCGATCATCGGAAACTGCGTCAGCGCCCAGATGAAGCCCATCGCCAGCAGCACCCAGCGCGTGTGCATCCGGTTGACGAGAAAGCCGGTCGCGACCGACGAGACCGCGAACAGCAGGAAGAAACTGGAACCGACCAACCCGAACTGGCGCGGGCCGAGGTGCAACTCCTGCATGATTGGGACGGCGGCGATCCCGATCACCGCCTTGTCGGCGAAATTGATCACCACGAAAATGAACAGCAGCACCACCACGATCCAGGCGTGGGTGCGGTCGTCAGTGCGCATTGGACCAGCCCTCCACAGCAGCCGCGCCGCTGGGGAGATGTGCGAGCCGTCTCGGTCTGACGACGTGCCAGCAAATAGAAAGCGACGACATGCGTGATCATCAGCACTGGCACATAGACGATCGGGATCGCGTAGGTGGCGCCCAACTCTCCCGCCAGCGTCGGAAGGCCGACTTGGATGCCGTGATAGTAGTCGATGATGATGTCGGTCGTCCCCACCAGATTGAAGGCGATGACGAACGGCCAAAAGACCGAACGTATGCGTACCGTGAGAAGCGCCAGCATAGCCAGCAATCCGGTTGCGAAGTCGCCGTAGGCGGCGAAAACAGCGAAGCCGGTGGGCAGATTGGGTCCGACGACGCCAGGAATGATGAAGACGAGTCCGAAGAAGCGGAAGCTGTGCAAAGTGGCGATGGCGCGTTGCGCCTCGACCCGATCCATCGCTTTGAGCCTCGGCCAGACATATGCGCCGAAGCAAAGCAGCCATGGGACATAACCCAGGACGAGATGTATCTGGAAGATGATTGCCGGCGACATCGGAATTCCTCTCAGGTCTTAGGACCCGTTGGACAATGAGTGCTACAACTCGCGGCCGGCGTTGTACTATCGTCATGGCCGGCGCAGGCCGGCCATCCATGTCTTTCCTTTGATGCCAACAGCAAAGTCGTGGATGGCGGGGCCAAGCCCCGCCATGACGATCAGGCAACACCGCGCACGCCTCGATTCACTTATTACGCAGCAAGCCCTTGGTTGGTGTGGCCTCGAAGACCGCGGTCAGGATGCCGAGGCGCCCTTCCAGGAGATTTCGTCCCAAGTTGGCGGCAAGCTGCGCGAAGTCCGGCCCCATCACCACGCCGAGATTTGCCGGATCCGGCGGCCCGGATGCGCGCACCTGCGCGATCCAGGCCTTGGCGGCTTCAGAGTTGTCTTGCCATGCCAGCATGCGGAACCCGGCCGCTTCGATCGCCTCGCGCGTCGCGGCGGCGGTCAGGAGAAAGCTCGTGGCCGGCGTCCGTGCCCAGGGAACGGGATAATGCGGGTCGCCACTGTTCAGCACGACATCGAAGGTCGCGAACTTGCCGCCTGACTTCAGCACTCGCAGGATCTCGCGATAGAGTCGTGCCCTATCGGAGATGTTCATCGCCACGTGCTGCAGCAGCGCGACGTCGAAGCGGCCATCGTCGAAGGGAAGCTCCAGCGCGCTGGCGGTCTGGAACGACACCTGTCCGCTCTGTCCCGTCCGCTCGGTCAAATAGCGCGCGGCATCGACGAATGGCTCGCTGAGGTCGACACCCGTGATCTGGCAGCCATAGGTCGCGGCCAGAAACCGCGCCGGCCCGCCAATGCCCGATCCGACATCCAGAACCGACATATCGGCGGCAATCCCAGCCAACCTGGCAAGCTCGGTGGTCGCGGCAAGCCCTCGGGTGTGAAACTGATCGAGCGTCGCCAGTTGCCGCGGCGTGAGCCGCTGCTCCTCTGGCCCGAAAATCGTGAGCGCTGCCTTCAGCCGCTCGGTCAGGCCGGTGGCGCGATAATGGTCGCGCACATCATCAAGGAGATCGGTCATTGCAGTGTTCCTCATGAGGCTTCAGGTGCGTGACATAGGACCGCTTTCTGCGAGGGACTATCCGCGATAATGTCGACGAGGCATGAAGCAGAACTTCACAGTCAGACAAGGCGCGCTCGACGGCGTAGAGGCATTCCTGCGTGTTGCGCAGCACCGCAATTTTCGTAGAGCCGCGGCAGAACTCGGGGTAACCCCGTCGGCCATCAGCCAGGCGGTACGCTCTCTTGAGGCGCGCACCGGCGCGGCGCTCTTCATCCGCACCACGCGCAGCGTCGGCCTAACCGAAGCCGGAGAACGCTTCCTGTTGCGTGCCAAGCCCGCGTTCGAGGAACTTGTCGCCGCAAGCGAGGTTGCGCGCGAACTCGGACAGCGGCCAACCGGATTGTTGCGGCTCTCTGTGCCGCGCGCGGTCGTGCCGATCCTGCTGGAGCCGCTGATCGCATCCTTCTGCCGAACCTACCCCGAGGTCGAGCTGGAGATCGCCGCAAGCGGGGAACTCGTCGACCTCGCGGCTCAGGGGTTTGACGCTGGCATCCGGCTGGGTCAGTTCATCGCCGCTGACATGGTCGCAGTGCGGCTGACGCCGCCGTTCCCGTTGGCGGTCGTCGGCAGCCCCGACTATCTGCGCAGGCAGAAGCGGCCGGAGCGTATCGACGATCTGCGCCAGCACGCTTGCCTGCGCTTCCGTCGCTCGGACGGATCGATTGCACCCTGGCGCTTTGTCAATGGCAACGAGATGATCGAGGCGGTCGTGTCCGGGCCACTCGTCGCGCACGACTACTCCACGTTGCTCGGAGCAGCGATCCAAGGCCTCGGACTTGTTCAGCTGCCCGCCCCGCTTGTCAAAGCGCCGATTGCGGACGGCCGATTGCGCGCCGTCCTGATGCGTTTCGCCGTCACGACGCCCGGGGTCTTCCTGTACTACCCCGGCAGACGTCAGGTATCGCCCAAGCTGCGCGCGTTCATCGAGCACGTCAGATACCGGAGCACCAACGCACCGCGCGACGGAACAACTGCGCGGACATCGCGCAAGCCCATCGGCTGACCTATGGCGGGCGTGGTCGAGAGCGCTTATCCAACAGGGCCGTCGGTTATGAGGCTCAGGCACGCCATCGTGTAGGTTGCGGCTTTGATTTTCCCGCTGGCGCTGTCCGTTCTCTTTTCGCCGCGACCCGATGCGCTGCCGCCAGCGCTATTCGTGCCCACGTGACAAGCTCATCGGGTTCGTCGAACAGCCGCTCCGGGGCGCGCCAAAAGGCGAGATCTATGGTGCAGCCCTTCTTCTCGTAGCTGAGGGGTGGAAAGGACTCGGCTTCCTTGAAGGCCGCCCGATTGTGGTCATCAACCCGGAGGTAAAGCATGTTCTCCGTCACCATCCCGAACATCACCCCGTTACAGAACACGCCGGTCTTGCCGAACATACGCCGCATTGTGACGCGGCCGAGCGGAGCGAGCTGCTCGCGCAGGAACTCGGCAAAGCTGTCGCTGGCAACCATCCTCTGTCCTCCCCCGGCGGTCCGGCCCCCGCACGATACAGCGAATGATACCCCCGAGTACGAGCACCTGATGCTGCCGGTGAAGTAGTCTCCGGTGACGTAATCCGGGCTGCCGATCCCATGCCGCTGCTCTTTGCTGCGGCATGGGGCGGCTCGCAACGCACCCCCTGGTATTGCCGGATCAGGTTCCTCTGCCATACAAGGCAAGCAAACCCATCCTTATGAGGCCGCATGTCCGAACACAGCCAAGCCGTCCACCCGCCGATGCGCACCGAGACGCCGGAAGCCTTCCTCGCCGACCGTCAGCGCTTCTGGAGCGGCTTCACTCACTTCACCCTGGCAAGCGTGATCTTCGTCGTGCTGGTGCTGGTTCTGATGGCGATCTTCCTGCTGTAGCGGCTACGGCGCGAAGTCCAGGATCACGTTGCCGGCGTGCGTCGACGGAATGCGCACCAGCTCCGCCAGGCGAAGGTGCGGCACCCTGTTCTGCATCATCATCAGGTGCACCCGGTTGATGTCGGCGACACGAACGGTGATCGCCACCGCGCACGGTGAGTCGCGCCAGCCAGAAGGCATCTCGACCGGGGCGAAGCGCGCCTCCGCCGACGGCCGGTCCAGCACCAACAGTTCGCCGCCGGCTGTGGCGACGCTGAACCCGTTACCCAATTCGCTCAGCGCGGCCTCGCCCCAGATGCCGGCAAAGCGCTGCCATAGCGCATAAGGTTCCGCAGCAGCATACACCACGCGCTCGATCGCCTGGGCGCCGTTGGGATGCTGCATCCACTCGGGCACCCAGACGACCTCCGGCCGGTGCTGCTGGCAGATGAAGTGCGAGAGCTGCGGTCGCTCCCAGTCGATCAGCATCGCCAGCGACACCACAGCCTCGTCCTTCGTGCCGTCGGGCAATGCCACCTCGCGGCGAAAATTCACTTGCCCGTCCGGTTCCACGCCACGCGCTGTCACCGTCGCCGCATCGGCAACGGCGTCATCGCTATGGAGCGCGATCATCGCGATGCCCTCGCGGCGGTTGAGCTGATCGGCGATGATGCGGCCGAAGCGGAAGCCGGTCTCGCTCGGTTCATCGATCAGGAAGTGGTTCTCGATGCCCATCAGCTCGATGAAGTTGCCGGGGAACAGCACTAGCTGCGTTCCGGTACCCCACGGATGATAGCCCTTGCGCGTCGGCGCGAAGCCCATGGCGCGATACCTCTCGGCAAGCGCGTCGAGGTTGTCAGAGACGACAAGCGGATGTTCGAGACCGAGCGGGCCGTTCGTCATGGCGAACTCATGCCCGCCAGATTGTTTCCTCGGTCCATCCAAGCTCCACGAACTCAGCTTCGCGCAATGGTGCTTCAGCGATTGAGAAGAACTCATCGAGCTGCGGCGGCTTCACGCCTGTGCCACTCAGCATGCAGTGCGCCTGACCGCGGTGATGGATGTCATGCTGGAACAGGTGCAGCAGCAGCCGGTCGGCGCGCTCGGTCTGCACGCGTGTGCCGCGATGCACGTGGATGATGCGGTCCGGCCCATCCTCGTCCAGTGCATCGCACCAGGCGATCAGCCGCCGATCGACCGTGGCCTGTGCGTCTTGCAGTTCCGGCAACGTCAGGCACGGAATTTGGTTGGCCCAGGCGTCAGGGCCGAGTGTGCCGCCTTCCAGCGCGTCGACATAGAACAGGTCGATGACCAGGATGTGGTTCAGCGTCGCCTGGATCGAGGGAAAGAAGCCGACGCGCGGCGCCTCGAATTCCTCCTGGGTCAGCGCGGCGCAGGCGGACAGCAGACGATGGTTGGCCCAGGCATTGTTGTAAGCCATCGCGCGCAGCGTCTGGAGGTGCGATGCCGGCATGGTGGCACCTACCCGACGATGTCCACCTGGGCGAAGAAGAAGCCGATCTCGATGGCGGCGTTCTCGGCGCTGTCGGATCCGTGCACCGAATTCGCCTCGATGTCCTCGGCGAACTGCGCGCGGATGGTGCCTGCTGCCGCCTTCTTTGGATCGGTGGCGCCCATCACGTCGCGGTTGCGCGCGACCGCGTTGTCGCCTTCCAACACCTGCACCACGACCGGACCGGAAATCATGAACTCGACCAGACCGCGGAAGAACGGCCGCTCCTTGTGCACGGCATAGAACGCCTCGGCCTGCGCCTGCGTCAGTCGCATGCGCTTCTGCGCGACGATGCGCAGACCCGCCGTCTCCAGCGCGGCATTGATCTGGCCGGTGAGGTTCCGCCGCGTGGCGTCGGGCTTGATGATCGACAGCGTCCGCTCGGTCGCCATGGGGCTCGCTCCTGGGTCGTGGGCTGAGCGGCGGTCACTAGGCGGTCCCGGTCCTCAGGGCAAGATGATGCCGACCCAGTGTCGTCAGGACGCGCCCAGCAGCGCCAGCCCTTCGGCCACGGAGACGAACTCGCCACCACCGCCGATCCTGCCCGCGCCGAAGCGGGATTCGAACAGGCGGCGCACGGCAGGAACGAAGGCGGTGCCGCCGGTGAGGAACACGCGGTCCACCGCGTCAGGCGAGATCCTGGCGTCGGCCAGCACCTGATCCACGGTCCCCGCGAGGCGGGCGAGGTCACCCGCGATCCACTCTTCGAATTCCGCGCGCGCAATCGTGCGTTCGACGGCAAAGTCCTTGTGGCGGAAGCGCAGCACGGTGGTGTCGGCGTTCGAGAGCTCCGCCTTGGCGGTGGAGACCGCCTGATACAGCGCATAGCCGAGGCCGTCCTCGATCAGCGCGATCAGGTGGCGCAGGCGCTCGGGATGCTGCGCGGTGCGTGCCACCTCCGCGATCGAACGCAGCGTGCGGGGCGTGCGCATCAGCGACAGCAGGTGCCAGCGGGCGAAGCCGGAGTAGTACTCGGGCGGCACGGGCAGCGGCTTGCCCATCACCCGGTAGGTGTCGCCCTTGCCCAACAGCGGCGCGATGGCGCGGTCGATGATGCGGTAGTCGAACACGTCGCCTGCAATGCCGATGCCAGCGTGACCGAGCGGCGTGCAGCCTCGGCGTGGATCGAAGCGCATGACGGAGAAGTCGCTGGTGCCGCCGCCGAAGTCGCCGATCAGCACCGTTGCGGGTTCGGTGAGCGTGCTGGCGAAGCGGGTGCCGGCGGCTTCCGGTTCGAGCGCCAGGGATATGTCCCGCAGACCGGCCTCCGCGTAAGCGCCGCGCAGACGGTCGGCGCCCAGTGCATCGTCGACCAGCTCGCCTGCGAAACGCACGGGGCGGCCGACGATGACGCGCGATGCGGATGTGGTGTCGGCGAGGAGTGCCGCGAGGAAGCGGCCGATCAGTCGTTCCAGTGTGAACGGGTGGCCGAAGATACGGGTCTCGGAAAAACTCCTCTGCGCGAGGTAGGTCTTCATCGACATGATCAGTCGGCTGTCGAGCGGGTCTTCCAGGTAGGCGGCGATGGCCTCGGGACCGGCTTCCTGACGGAGCACGCGGCGTGCCGCGGTCTCCTCGGTCCAAAAGCAGAGCACCGATCGGAAGACGTCGAGCGCGGCGTGGCGTTGCGTGGCCACACGGCCGTCGTCGTGGAGCAACGCGACAACGCTGTTGGTGGTGCCGAAATCGACGCCGATCGCCCTGATCATCGACCCGCTCCGCAAGGGGCGCGGGTTCAAGCGCGGTTGGCTGCGAAAGGCAAGAGGACTGTTTCAGGTGGAAGGGGTGCGGCGAGCCGCACCCCCTGGCCAAATGTTTATCCGCCCTGGTTGTTCACGCCCAGCGCCCCGAGCGTCTGCTCGTCGAGTTGGCCGGTCGCCGGCATGCCCTTGGCCTGCTGGAAGCTCTGTACTGCCCGGCGGGTCTGCGGCCCCCACCGGCCATCCACCTTGGCGTTCTTGTAGAAGCCCTGCTGCTGCAACTGCTGCTGCACGTTCTCCAGGGTGCTCTGCGAAAGCTGCTGGCCCTGTCCGGTGTCGCCTGCCATGCCGCCAGGCTGAGCGGCGGTCGGCTGGTTCGCGGTCGGCGCTCCAGTGGTCATGCCGGGGTTGGATGTGCTGGTCCCGCTCCCCGGCGCACCTGTCGTGCTGGATTGGGCGAACGCTGCCGCGGGTGCGGCGGCGAGCAATGCGGCGAGAGTGGTCGCGGTAATGCGTGACGTCCTGTTCATGATACTCACGTTCCTCTGCGATGTATGAGAAGAGCCTTCGCGCCCATACCGAGCGGAAGCGCGGCCAGAGGTAGTCGGGCCTCCCGAGGTTGCCATTCACCAAACCGCGAAGTTGGATCGACGCATGCATTTGCAGCGAGGCTGACGGGCAGGATGTTCGACACCAAGGTGGCCATCGTCGTGCTGGACGATCTCGCGGTGTGGCAGAAGCTGAACGTGACGGCGTTCCTCGCGACCGGCATTGCCGGCGCCGCACCGGAGGCGATGGGCGAACCCTACGAGGACGCAGCGGGCCGCCAGCACGCTCGGCTGCTCGGCCAGCCGATCCTGATCTTTGCTGCGGGAGCCCGAAGGATTGGCGCGGGCGTGGCGGGTGGCGCTCGAGCGGGAACTGGCACACCCATAGGCCCCCCCCGTATGCGCCACAACACACCCCCCCTCTCACACAATCACACTTAGTCCTCCCCCTAATCCATTACACTCTTTACGCTCTGACCGCCTCGCTCATCGGCTTTCTCTTGCGCCGCCCCCGACCAGGCCGCCCCATCCGGAGCCTCGGCTCAGAACATCATCTGCCCCCCTACCACCCCCAGCGGGGAACTGACGCGTCTCCAGGGGAATTTCATTTGCTATCTTCGTTACCTGCCCGAACTTCGCGTGCCATCTCCTCGCGGCACACTTTCTCCAGCTCCGGCAAGTGGTCGTGCGCAATGCTCCACAACACATCAGCCGCCACGCGTTCGTAGTTGTGCCTCAGGATATTGCCGATCCCCGCCACCCTCTGCCATGGAATCCCCGGATGCCTGTCCCTCAGGTCGTCAGTCAGACGGCGGCTGGCCTCTGAGATGATCTCGATTCCGCGCTCCACGATCCAGCGCTTGCGCCAATCAGCCTCGAACGCGTCGAGACTCACCATAGCAAGCTCATCGCGAATCCGTTCTTGCTCTGTGCCGGGGCATGCCCCGGCACAGAGCGCCGCGCTGAGCGTGTCATGCGGCCTGTGGCTGACGGCCTGAATGATATCGTGCAGCCGCGGCCCCGCTGCCACCGAGCGGCCATCAGAATACCTGCAGCGCGGACGCTTCGATGCGCTCCCGCAAGACAGGATGCAGACTGGCCGCGTGTCATGATGTCGTTGCCCACCCGGCGCTCCTCCTGGATCCAAGGATCTTCGCTGCCAGCGCCCTCCTTCTCCATCACGAATGCCCATCCTTCCTGCTCCGCGGCGATCGCGAACCGTGCATTGTGGTCAGGCAGGTAGACCTCCCGCAGCCAATCATTGGCCGCCTCCACCGTGGTGATGCCGGCCAGCGCCAGCTCCTTCGGCAGCCGGTCCTGCAGCGTGCCGAACACCCGTTCCGAGCGACCGCGCGCCTAGAGCCAAACAGGTAAAGAGTGCTCCACGCCGAGTTGCTTCAATTCGCGGCCGAACTGCGTCAGCACCGTCTTCGACACCCGAGCACCCGCCGCCGGGGTCTCGAAGTAGTGGCTGCCTCGATCGGTGTAGAGCGAGCAGAACAGACCCTGCTTCTCGACAACCTCGCGCACACCACGCAGGCTCTTCGCCGTGCCCTCCTCATCCATCAGGAACAGCGAGTAGAGCGCCCTGGTTCCGTCCTCCATCGTCACCACCAGGTCATGCTTGCCGGCAGCCCCCGCCCTCCAGGCGTGCCGTAGAGCCAAACACGGTAAAGTGCTGCACGCCTGATGCAGCTTCATTCCCACCATTCGGCGACTCATGCGCTTCTTGCGTTGCGCTGAGCGCGTCTTCGCCGGGCTCCCCTGATCGCTACAGTGCAGATACAGCCTGGTCCCCGTGTAGCCCAGAGTGTACTTGTGCCGTTTGGCCAGGTGCTCGTGGAAATGCTTCACCGTGAAGCCGCGATAGAGGTCGCGATATAGCCCCAGCATCCGTTCGATCTCCGCCACCGGCGCGCGGCGCGGCGACGGCTGCAGACGGCGGTCCGCCAACCCCGTCAGTCCTTCCTCCCGGTGCCGATCCCGCCATCGGCGGAACGTTCGCTCGCTTACTCCAAGCAACTCCGCCGCCTCCATCTGGCTCAGTTCAGACCGCTCCGTCCGGCCAAGCACATCCTCGAAACGCATCCGACGTATCCCCTCGTGAATGCGTGCCCGGTCCATCCAAACCTCCACCCAAGGAGGCCGACTTCACCGGACACTTCACGAGCTACAAACACCGGACATTCCACGAGCTACCACAGGCACACCGCTCCGTTTGACACCGCCCCCAACCCATCCCATCCTAGCGGGCTGCCGAGGGGAGCCCCGCCGCGAGGGGCTGAGATACCGCCACATCCCGCATCCAATGCGGCGGCGCGGTGACCCTTGAACCTGAACCGGGTCATGCCGGCGTAGGGACGGGTGCCTTCGCAATCGCTTCGCCCGTTCCCCGCCCGCAAAGCCCGCGAGTGCGATTGAGGAGACGTCCATGACCGTCCAGTCGAAGACCGCCGCCCGTCCGAGCAGCGTCACCACCGGCGCGATCGCCGGCTCCCGCAAGATCTACACCTCGCCCACCGGCCGTCCCGACATCAATGTGCCGTTCCGCGAGGTCGCGCTGGAACCCACCGCGCGCGAGGAACCCTATCGCGCCTATGACACCTCCGGCCCCTACACCGATCCCGCCGTCACCATCGACCTGGAAGCAGGTCTGCCGCCGGTACGCGCAAACTGGATCGCCAAGCGTGGCTTCGAGCGTATCGCCGCCCGCGCGGTGAAGGACGTCGACAACGGCGGCGCGTCAGGCGACCGCCTCGTCCCCACCTGCCCCGCCGAACATGCAGTCCTCGGCGGTAAGCCGGGCCAGCTTGTCACACAGTTCGAGTTCGCCCGCGCCGGAATCGTCACCGAAGAAATGATCTACGTCGCGCATCGCGAGAATCTTGGTCGCGCGAAGGCCCTCGCAGGTGCCGCCGAACGTCGCGCCGACGGCGAGGATTTCGGCGCATCGATCCCCGAATTCATCACCCCGGAATTCGTCCGCGACGAGATCGCGCGCGGCCGCGCCATCATCCCCGCCAACATCAACCATCCGGAACTCGAGCCGGTCATCATCGGCCGCAACTTCCTGGTGAAGATCAACGCCAACATCGGCAACTCCGCCGTCACATCGGGTGCGGCCGAGGAAGTGGAAAAGCTGGTGTGGGCGATTCGCTGGGGCGGCGACACGGTGATGGATCTCTCCACCGGCCGCAACATCCACAACATCCGTGGCTGGATCCTGCGCAACTCGCCGGTGCCGATCGGCACCGTGCCGATCTACCAGGCGCTCGAGAAGGTCGACGGCGAACCCGACAAACTCGATTGGGAAGTGTTCAAGGACACGCTGATCGAGCAGGCCGAGCAGGGCGTCGATTACTTCACCATCCACGCCGGCGTGCGTCTCGGCTACGTGCCGCTGACCGCGCGCCGCGTCACCGGCATCGTCTCGCGCGGCGGCTCGATCATGGCGCGCTGGTGCCTGGCGCATCACAAGGAGAGCTTCCTCTACGAGCGCTTCGACGAGATCTGCGACATCATGCGCAAATACGACGTGTCGTTCTCGCTGGGCGACGGGCTGCGGCCCGGCTCGCAGGCGGATGCCAACGACGCGGCGCAGTTCGCCGAACTGGAGACGCTGGGCGAGCTGACGAAGATCGCCTGGGACAAGGGCTGCCAGGTGATGATCGAGGGCCCCGGCCACGTGCCGATGCACAAGATCAAGGTCAACATGGACAAGCAGCTTCGCGAATGCGGCGAGGCGCCGTTCTATACGCTTGGCCCGCTCACCACCGACGTGGCACCCGGCTACGACCACATCACCTCGGCGATCGGTGCCGCGATGATCGGCTGGTTCGGCACCGCGATGCTCTGCTACGTCACTCCGAAGGAACATCTAGGTCTGCCCAACCGCGACGACGTGAAGGTTGGTGTCATCACCTACCGCATCGCAGCGCACGCGGCGGATCTCGCCAAGGGCCATCCCAGCGCGAAATTGCGCGACGACGCGATCAGCCGTGCGCGATTCGAATTCCGCTGGCAGGACCAGTTCAACCTCTCGCTCGATCCCGATACCGCGCGCAACTTCCATGACGAGACGCTGCCGAAGGAGGCGCACAAGGTCGCGCATTTCTGCTCGATGTGCGGCCCCAAGTTCTGCTCGATGAAGATCACGCAGGACCTGCGCCAGGAGGCCGAACGGATGGCGGGTCTGGAACAGAAGAGCAAGGAGTTCGCCGAGCAGGGCAAGGAGATTTACCTGCCGGCCGCCGAATAGAGCCATCCGCCGCACAGAGACACGAGGGCGCGAACCAATGTTTCGTGCCTTCCTGTCCTTGTGATCGATCCGTCTTGCACGCCGCCGCCTTCACCTCCACACTGGCGCACATGAGCGACCCACGCGCCGCCCTGGAAGCGATCGGCGTGCTGCCGGATACCGAGATCGACATCGGTGACGCAGCGTTGCAGCTCGCGCGCATCGATGCGCCGGCCGCCGACTGGCATGCGGCGCGAGCGCATCTGTCGGATCTGGCGCGCGACGCAGTGGAGCTCGCCAACACGATCGGCACCAACGACTTGTCGATGCGCGCGGAGGCGCTCGCTGGTCTGATCGCCGGCCGCTACGCCTATGCCGGTGATGCGGATACCTACGACGATCTCGCCAACGCCAACCTGATCAGCGTCACCCAGCGCCGCAAGGGATTACCGGTCGCCCTCGGCATCATCTGGCTGCATACCGCACGTGCCGCGGGATGGGGCGCGCACGGCGTCGATTTCCCTGCGCATTTCCTGGTCGCGCTGGAAGGCAAGAGCATCCAGGCGGTGATCGACGTGTTCGGCGGCGGCGTCACGCTGGATGCGCGCGACCTTCGCGTGCTGCTGAAGCGGGTGGAGGGCGAGAACGCCGAGCTGCGTCCGGGCCTGCTGCGTCCGATGAATGCGCGGCGGGTGCTGCTGCGGCTGCAGAACAACATCGTGAGCCGCAGGCTGCAGGTGGGCGATCTGCCGGGCGCGCTGACATGCACCGAGGACATGCTGCGCATGGCGCCGGATCACGCCGACTTGTGGCGCCAGGCCGCGGTGATGAACCAGCGCCTCGATCGCGTCGGGGCCGCGCTGCGCTGCTTCGAGCGCTTCCTGGCACTCGTGCCGGAAGGCGACGCCGCCAACCGCATCCGTGGCGCCATGCACGAGCTTCGTACGCGGCTCAATTAGCTGGGTAGCCAGCCTGAGTTCAGAATGCTGAGTGCGGTCGTCATCGCCTACAACCGTGCGTCATTGATCGGCACCTGTGTGCGCGCTCTCGGTTTCGCCGATGAGGTCATCGTGGTTGACAAATCGTCCACCGACGGCACCGCCGCGATCGCTGCCCGGCACGCCGATCGTGTGATCACCGTCCCGTGGTCGCCGACAGTGGAGGAGACCCGCGCCTTCGCGGTGGAGCGGTGCGCGCACGATTGGATCATCTGTCTGGATGACGACGAATGCCTCAGCGTCGAGGCGATCCGTTTCATCCAGGCAGAGCTGGTCGCTCCGCGCGCCGATGTGTACGGACTGTTGCAGAATCACTATATCCTCGGCGTGCACGACCCGGCGGCTTACTATTGGCCGGAGCACCAGATCCGCATGTTTCGTCGCGGGGCAGTGACGTTCAGCGCCACTGTGCACGGTGGCATCGTGCTGCACTCCGATCGCGTCCTGCTTGTGGCTCCCGACTCAGGAGTGGCGATCCATCACCTCTCCCATCAGAACGTGGCGCAGTGGATCGAGAAGACAAATCGCTACACGTCGCGCGCCGACCGCGAACGCGTGACGGACTATGCGCAGAGCCTTGCCCGATTTGCACATGACAGGATCGATCACTGGCTCTCGCGAACACGCAATGACTCGCCGGGCAGTTACCCGGAAGCGGTCGCGGTGCTGCGCGCGACCTACGACCTGGTCGATCGGCTGAAGACCTGGGAGGAGGAGCGCGGGCTGGACAGCGCAGCAGAGTTCCAGCGCGTCTGCGCCTCGCTGGATGCCGACTACGCCACCCTCCGCGTGGCGCGTGACCGGGGCGGAGAGACGGTGTCAGCCACGCCGAGCTTGCCGGCAGCTCTGGATGAGCATGATGTCCTGCAACGGCGATTGGTTGCGTTCCGCGCTCGCCACGACGAACTGACGGTCGAGCGTGATGCGCGGGCGGCCGAGGCGATGCGGTTGACAGGCGTTCTGGCATCGCTGCGGCTGCGGCAGGATGAAACTCGGCGTGCTCTGGACGCCGAGAGGCAGCGGGCGGAGCAGGCCGAGGCACATCTGAGCACGCTGCGTGGCGAGCACGGCTTGCTGCGAAACGAGCACGCCCTGCTGCAACGCGAGCATGACCTGCTGCAAGGTTCGCTGCGCACCTTCATGCGCTACTATCTGCCACGGCTTCGCCGTCACCTGTTCGGTCAGCGGCCATAGCGACGCTTGCGTTGCTGAAACGCGCGGACCGCGCGGAGAAAGTCGATCTTGCGGAACGCCGGCCACAGCACGTCGGAGAAGTAGAACTCGCTGTAGGCACTCTGCCACAACAGGAAGCCCGAGAGCCGCAATTCGCCGCTGGTTCGGATGATCAGATCCGGCTCGGGCGTGCCGGCAAGATAAAGGTGCCTGCCGATCTGTTCCGGGCATATTGCTTCGACGATATCGGGCAACGACGCGCCATCGTCGATGGCCTGCTTCAGCATTTCGCGCACCGCGTCGGCGATTTCCTCGCGACCGCCGTAAGCGACCGCGATCGACAGCCGCATCGTGTCGTAGTCCGCCGTTGCCGCCTCTGCCGCACGGATTGCAGCAACGGTGCTCTCCGGCAACAGCTCCAGCCGGCCGATCGCCTGCACCCTTACGCGGCGTCGATGGATCTGCGGGTCGCCGACCAGCGCACGCAACTTCACTTCCAACGCGCCGAGGATGCCGGCAACCTCTTGCGGCAGGCGCGCGAGATTATCGGTCGAACACACCCACAAGGTGACTGCGGGGATTGACAGTTCGCCACACCAGTCAAGCAGGTCGTCCAGCTTCTGCGCCCCGTGCGCATAGACCATCAGCGGATCGAGCAGGCCCGACAGTCGCCCGAAGCGGCGATTGCCATCCAGGATGATGCCGACATGGCGCGGTGGCGGACGCAGCAGCACCTGCGCGAGCAATCGGCGCTCATACAGAGCATAGATCGGCCGTGCCAGGGTGTGCCGTAGAACGTGCCGCCAGCGCTGCCAGGAGGGCGCGGCCACCTCGGTGCGGGCGACGACAGCAGGGAGTTCGCTCAGCAGGGCCATCGCCCGACCAGGAGCGGCGGCCCCTGCGTCCCGAAGACAGAGTACGCGCCGGGGTGCTTAGGAATCTGGGGGCTTCGTGGAGTCCTTCGGTTCAAAATCGCTAACTTACCCCGAACATCCACTGGCTACTCTGCAAGCTAGCCGTTGCGCTCTGCGTGTCAACCCAAGGCCCTGGCCAAACGCCGCAATGTAGCCGGTCCCAGCACGGTCGGTCACGACGCACCGCATGCTTGCCCTCACGGATCGGTGCGGCAACTATCCCCGCCGCACGTCCAATTCGCATACACTCGAACGGAAAAGGTGGTGAATGATGAAAGCCTATATCCCAGCCATCCTGCTTGCACTCGCGGCGTGCTCTGAACCGTCAAGCACGCAGGTCTTATCCAGCCGCATCCCGGCAAGGCTGAACCAAACCGTGCCATGCAATCGGCCGGTAAGCGTCGAGTTCCTGCAGGACGGCGCAAGAATTCTGCTCCCGGAGACCTCGCTCTTCCTCATCGGACGCACGGACCTGAGCCCGTGCGGTCAGTTTGCCCTGGCGAGCGTGACGCAGGCCATGCTTGACCCCCGCATCATGCAGGTGGTGATCGAGCCCCAATCGGATGCGAATGCACCCGCCTCCGTTTTTGCACTCCAGCGCGCCGACACTGTGCAGAAGGCGCTGTCGAACGTCGGGTTTACACAGAGACAACCTCCCGTCCTGATACAGTCCGCACCAACGCCGTCACCGGGCGCCCTGGGGATCGTACTCTCGGTCAGAGGATCGGCATGAGTGAGGCTGGTCGGAGTGAGAGGATTCGAACCTCCGGCCCCTGCGTCCCGAACACAGTGCTCTACCAGGCTGAGCTACACTCCGGCCAAGGCGGCGCATATAGCCCCGGGCACTGCCCCCGGCAAGGCGCCGCTACAGTCGCGCGGCCTCACCACGTGCTCCGCGGTGGAGGTGCGCCAGGCGCTTCAGCACCGCGGGAACTCCGTCCAGTACCTCGTAGATCCGGCGTGCCTCTGGGCCGGCGAAACCGGCGGCGATCGCTGCCTCGATCGTTGCGAGGAAGGGCGCCGCCGATCCGGCCACATTGCAGATCAAGACCGGCTTAGTGTGCAGGCCGAGCTGGCGCCACGTGATGATCTCTATCGTCTCGTCGAGGGTGCCGAGGCCGCCTGGCAGCGAGATGAAGGCATCGGCGGCCTCGAACATGCGCTGCTTTCGGTTGTGCATGGAGTCGGTGACGATCAGCTCGGTGATCGTCGCGTGCGCGACCTCGCGCTGGGTGAGGAACTCCGGGATGACGCCGGTCACCGCGCCGCCGGCGGCGAGGGCGGCGTCGGCCATGACGCCCATCAGTCCGATGCGTCCGCCGCCATAGACGAGCCGTATGCCGGCGCGCGCCAGACCGTCCCCGAGCGCTTGCGCGGCGGCGCGGTAAGCGGGATCGTTGCCCGTCCGGGAGCCACAGAATACGGCGACGGCGTGGATCTCTGGCATGATGGCTATGTGGCCGTGGGCCGGTGATTCCGCCACCTGTTTCGTCCCGGAGGCTGGAATATTGCCGGACAGGTGGCGTCCTATTTTGGCAGGCCGCACAGGCGGCGCGGGGGGGTCTGAATGAAGCAGTGGTTGATAGTTCTGGCGACACTTGTATCTGCTGGCGTGGGTACGGCGAGAGCCCAGGCGCCGGATCCAATCGAGACGCGGCAGGCCGGCCAGGACCTGATGATCTCCACCTACACGCTGATCCGCGGCGTCGTCGCGGCCAAAGGCGACGTGAAGACGCTGGAAAACCCCGCCAAGGCGATGGCGCGGTGGATGCGCCAGTTTCCGACCCAGTTCCCGCCGGGAACCGAGCAGGGACACAACACGAAGGCACTGCCTGCGGTGTGGAGCGACAGGGAAGGCTTCCTGAAGACCGCGGACGAGCTGGTCGAGTCTCGCGACCAAGTTGTCGGAGCTCGCCAAGGCAGGCGACGCTGACGGCGTCGCCGCGCAGGTCAAGGTTGTGGGCGACGTCTGCAGCGCCTGCCATCGGACGTACAGGGCGCGCTGAGCCCCCTCCCCCTGCCCCCTCCCGCGAGGGGAGGGGGAAACTTGAGAACTTGAGAACTTGACTTAACCTGCTCGGACTAGCCGGCCGGGTGTCGCGCCGGTGTATTGGCCGTGCTCGAACACCGGCGTGCCTGAGACGAACGTCGCGATGTAGCCGTCGACGCGCTGCACCAGACGTCGGCCGCCGGCCGGCAGGTCGTAGCGGATTTCCGGGACGTGCAGGCGCAGGCGTTCGAAGTCGATCACGTTGACGTCGGCCTTCAGCCCCGGCGCCAGTCGGCCGCGGTCGGCGAAGCCGAAGAAGTCCGCCGTCTCGCTGGTCTGCCGCTTGACGATCAGCTCCAGCGGCAGGCCGGGCCCGCGCTTCCGGTCGCGGCCCCAATGCGCCAGCATCCAGCTCGGCACGCTCGCGTCGCTGATCGAGGAACAGTGCGCGCCGCCGTCCGACAGCCCCAGCATCGTCTCGGGCGAGGTCAGCATGGTGCGGATGATGTCGTGGTTGTCCTCGTTGTAGCCGACGATCGGGAAGAACAGGAACCTGTCGAGTCCGCCGGCCAGGTAGTCGTACGCAACCTCGGCCGGCGTGTGGTTCGAGCGCTTCGCCATCGCGGCGATGCTGCTGCTTTCCTCCGGCTCGTAATCCGGCGGATCGCCCATGACGAACATGCGATCCCAGCGCGTGGTGATCTGGGTGCGGAACTGCGTCAGCCGGCGCATGAGCTCCTCCGACGGCTCGTCGGCCAGGATCGTCGCACGCACCGCCGGGTCCTGCAGCCGCGCCAGGCGCTCCGCGGCGGGGAGCTTCAGCAGCTCCTGGTAGCTCGCGCGGATCGAGAACGGATTGAGCGCGGTATCCACGCCCAGCATGATGCCGATCGGCCGACCGGCCACCTGCGCGGTGACGAAGGCACCCTGCGCGCGGGCGGTGCGCACGCCCTGCATCAGCCGCTGCCAGCGCACCGGATCGGTGGGGCGGTCGGTCAGCAGGAACCAGATCGGACGGCCGGTCTGCTGGCCGAGCGTCGTCATCCAGGCGAGTTCCTCGCTCTCGATGTCGAAGTCGCTGTTCACGCCGAACGCGCCGTGCTTCAGGCCCTTCAGCGCGGAGCCGATGCCGAGAAGTTCCTGCACCTCGGAGTAGCGACCAGGCACCATCTCGCCGGTCGGCGTCTTGTGCGAATTGGTGCGCGAGGTGGTGAAGCCGAACGCGCCCGCCTCCAGCGCCTCGCGCGTCATGCGCCGCATCGCCTCGATGTCCTCGGCGGTGGCCTTTTCGCGATTGATCGCGCGCTCGCCCATGACGTAGACGCGCAGCGGATGGTGCGGCACCTGCGCCGCCACGTCGATCGCGCGCGGCATGCGCTCCAGCGCATCGAGATACTGCGGGAAGGTCTCCCAGTCCCACTTGAGGCCCTCGGACAGCGTGATGCCGGGGATCTCCTCCACCGCCTCCATCAGGCCGATCAGCGAGGCATGATGGTCTCGCCGCACCGGCGCGAAACCGACGCCGCAGTTGCCGAACAGGATCGTGGTGACGCCGTGCCACGACGACGGCGCGAGTTCCTTGTCCCAGGTCGCCTGGCCGTCGTAGTGCGTGTGCACATCGACCCAGCCGGGCGTGACCAGCTTGCCGTCCGCAGCGATGTCGCGCTTCGCGGCGCCGGCCTTGCCGCCGACCTCGGTGATGCGGTCGCCGTCGATCGCGACGTCGCCGGTGAAGGCCTGCCTGCCGGTGCCATCGACAATGGTGCCACCGCGAATGACGGTATCGTGCATCTGGCGCTTTCTCCCTCGGTTCCCTTCAGGTTGTTGCGTCCGTTGCCTGCCCGGAGATGGCGGAAGCGGGTCGCGACTATCCGATCATAGGGCACATCGGCGGCGAGGAAACCCATGGCTCAGGCGAAGGCATTGAGCCCAGTCGCGCGTTTGTCTCATTGTTTCGAATTATGAGCGAGTGTCGCGTGGGGTGAGAGGCCGTTCTCTCCTTTGAGAAGAGCGGCGACGAGCGCGGGTTCGGGGGGCCCGAAGTCGAGGTCGGCCGGCAAGCCGCCCGCGGCACGGATGCGCGCGGCGCGGTCGGGGTAGATGACGGCATAGCGCCTGGCCTCGGCCGCGGTATCGGCCTGAGCGGGTTCGGGCTCCGCGGCGGCGGGCGGTGGGGGTGCGGTGGGCGCGGGTGCGGGCACCGAGATGTCGCGGAACCAGTAGCCGGCACGCTCGAGTGCCGCCGGATGCATCGCGGCCTCCTGCTTTTCGCGGGTGGCCTGGATACGCAGCAGGGAACGCAACGCAGAGTCCGACTGACGCGCCATCGAGGCGGCCTGGGCGCGGCAGCGGCGTATCTCCATGGCGTCGTCGGGGTGGAGGCCGGCGAGGCGGAGCGAGTCAGCCGCATGATCGTCCATCGCCACGATCCGCGCGGCGAGCCTGGCCTCGAAGGCGTCCATGGGGGTCAGGGCGACGACGGCATCCATCGCGCTCCGCTCGCGCTCCGCGTTGGCCTCGGGCGGCGTGCCGTCGGGGGGCGGCGGCAACTGGGAGCAGAGGTAGGCGAAGGTTTCGCGGTAGTTGGCGCCGGAGAGGTTGGGGGTTTCGGTATCCATGATGGTCCCTGGTTCCGTGGTGAAACCAGGGGAGGTGGTGGTTAGGTATGCTGATGTCAATGTCAGCTATGCTGTACGGTCCCGGCTCGCAGGGCAGGTCTTCGGAAGACGGATGACTTTGGACACGGCCAGCCTGACCATTGGAACCCTGTGCTTCCCTCTCGCTATCCGATGGGCCGAGGTAGTTACGGTTTCGCCGCAGACTGCCCCGGATCGAGTTCGAAGGTCAGCTTGTCGATCTTGCCGGTGAACTTGAACGGCACATCGTAGCGGTACTCCACGAGCGCGAGCGGCGTGCGGGTGTCCTGTCCGATGTCGAAGGTTTCGTCTTCCGGGAAGGTGATCGGCGTGGTGTGGTCCATGGAATTCCGGGCCGCTTCCTGACCGTCCACATACAGCACACCCGTGCCGCCCTTGCCCAACCCGGGACTATCCGGCTTGAAGTCGAAAACGATCGTGTGCTTGCCCGCTGCCAATTCAGGCCCCTCCCACATCGTGCGCTTGAGGTCGAGCAGATTGTACAGGAACACCACCCTACCTCGATCAAAGCCGAATTCGCCTTTACTCAAGAACAGGCCATATCCACCGAAGCGACCACCCTGGGTGACGATCATGCCTTCCGCCCCTCCCTCCGGGATCTCTACCTCGGCCGTGATGGTGTAGGCCTTGTTGAGAATATCTGGCGCGCCGCTCGCAGGCACGCCGATCAGTTCGCCTGAATAGGTGAAGACCTTGCGTCCCGCTGTCAGGTTCGGGCGCGGCGTGTTCCAGCGCGCGAGCGTCGAGTTGTCGAGCGGCAGGACTTCGTTCTTCTTTGCTTCGGCATAGAACAGGTCTTGCATTTCCTTGAGCTTCGCCGGCATCGTGCCAGCCAAGTTATTGGACTCGGTGGGATCATCTTTGACGTTATAAAGCTCCCAGTTGTAGCCGGTGATCACGTCCGGAGGCGCAGCCGTGCTCAGCGCCCAGGGAAGGGTCACTGGCGTCGTGGCGGCCACCCACCCATCGTGGTAGATGGCGCGATTGCCGAGCATCTCGAAATACTGCGTCGTGCGCCGAGACGGGGCGGTGGCATTCGCCTTGTCCCACGTATACGCCATGCTCACGCCGTCCATCGGACGTTGCGTGATGCCATTGATCGTCTCGGGTTGCGGAATGCCGGTCGCCTCAAGGATCGTCGGGGCTATGTCGATCATGTGGTGGAACTGACGGCGGATACCGCCCGTGTCATTGATGTGGCCGGGCCAGGACATGGCCACGCCCTGCGCGGTTCCGCCAAAGTGCGACGCCACTTGTTTCACCCATTGGAAGGGCGTGTCGAACGCCCAGGCCCAGGGCGCGGCAAAATGCGGGTAGGTCCGCTCCGAACCCCAGAACGGGTACCAGAGAAGTTGGTCCGCGACCGGCACCTCCACGCCATTGAAGGTGGTGAACTCGTTGGGCGTGCCATTGAGCATGCCCTCCGCGCTCGCGCCGTTGTCGCCACTGATATAGATGATCAAGGTGTTGTTGAGTTCGCCGAGATCGTCAACCGCCTGGATGACGCGGCCGATTTCATGGTCGGTGTAGGCCAGATAGGCTCCATAGACATCCGCCTGCTTGGTGAAGAGCTTCTTTTCGACCGGTCCGAGGGAGTTCCATTGCGGCAACGTATCCGGCCAGGCGGTCAGCTTGGCATCCTCAGGCATGATACCGAGCCGCTTCTGGTTGGCGAAGATCGTGTCGCGGAGCTTGTTCCAGCCGTCGTCGAAAAGATGCATGTCGCCGATCTTCTTGGTCCATTCCGGCGTCGGATTATGCGGCGCGTGGGTGCCACCCGGAACGTAATAGACGAAGAACGGTTTGCCGGGCGCGACCTCCTTCAGTTGTTTCATATACTGGATGGCCTCGTCAGCCATGGCCGTCGTCAGGTTCCAGCCGGGATTGCCCTGGAAGGGGTAGATCGGGGTCGTATTGCGAAACAGATTCGGTTCCCACTGGCTGGCATCGCCGCCGATAAAGCCATAGAAATACTCGAAGCCCATTCCGATCGGCCACTGGTCGAACGGCCCGGCCTGGGTCGCCTGATAGGAGGGCGTGTTGTGGTCCTTGCCGAACCATGAGGTCGCGTATCCGTTCTCCTTCAGGATGGTGCCGATGGTACCGTTCGCTTTCAAGATGATCGAGTTGTAGCCCGGATACCCCGTGCCGATCTCGTCCACGACCCCAAAGCCGGCAACGTGGTGATTGCGACCCGTGATGATCGCGGCTCGCGTCGGCGAGCACAGCGAGGTCGAGTGGAAGTTCGTATAGCGCAGCCCCGCCGCGGCGATACGGTCGAGTGCCGGAGTCGGGACGACACCGCCAAACGTCCCCGGCGCGCTGAAGCCGGCATCGTCCGTCATAATGAGCAACACGTTGGGCGCGTCCTTCGGCGGCACGACACGGGGAGCCCACCAAGGCGTTGACTCCGAGGCTTTCTCTTTAATCACCCCGCCGAATTTCGGATCAGGCGGCGGAAGTTGCTTTCCGTCGATCGTCGTGGTGGCACCGGGTGAACCTGGGGCACCGGTCACCTGCTGAGCGACGGCGTGGGACGAATTGGACGCAATGGCGATACCCGACAACGCCATCGCGAAGATTAACTCGGCGGCTCTCATGCGACGTCCATCCCGTTGGTTGCGGTCCTCTCTAAAAGCCGGCGACCGATGTCTTACATATGGCTCGATCGACGAGCGGTGAGGCGGTGATGCGACCGAGTGTTCGGAGCGAAACTTAATATCGTCGTGCCGTACGTCGTGCCACTCCGGCGTAGCTCACCGGGGTCAGCGGACGCCCGACAATCGCCTCAGCCGTCGTGATGACATGAAAGCCTGGGCTCGCAACCCGATCTGGCGCCGGGGCAGCAAATCCCAAGAATCCGACGAAGCCGGCCAGCAGGATCAGTCGCAGTTTCATTTGGCGGCTCCTTTGAATTGCCTCGGCAGTTCATCGACATCACCGAGGTCGCCGATATCGATCTTCTTGGCACTGACCGCGTTGGTGAAGCCAAAGTTGTCGGCGGCCACTTCGCTGCCAGTCTTCCAGTTTCGCAGCTGCACGCTGTATTGCGGTCCCTGGTCTACATCCTTCGACGTGATGACGTAGCGGCATGGATAGGGCTTATCGCCTTGCGCGACCCAAATCTGCCAGTCTACGTCCTGAGTTCGGAAGGCGAAGTGATCGCATTCGGTGCCGCCGATCACCCCACTGCCGAGGTCCTTCGTGTCGATGACGTTGGGCATCAACTGGTCATAGATATTCGACGCGAGCAGGTCAGCACCAGGGAAAGGTTTGTGGAGCTTGTCCCGCAAATCGTCGATAAGATGGTCCAAGGTGCCGGGCATGTCGGCTTGGGCATAGGTCTTGGCATCTTTGTGCAGGAGGGTGAGCATCTTGCCGTCAAAGATCATCTCGACGTTAGAGAATCCGCCGTCGCGCGTTGCTCGAATCTTGTTCGGTCGGCTGAGATCGACTGTGCCAGAGTTCGCCAGCGTAAGTTTCTGATGGTCTGGCGTTACTATCTCCAGGTCTGTGTCATACCCGAACGATAAGGCCTTTTGGGCCGCCATATAGTCGGACATGGCCTTCATTTTTTGCTTCGCGTATGCCTCATCGGCTCTTGCGCCCGCTGATAGTCCCAGTCCAGCCACGAGGGCCAGCGCGACAGCGGTGCTGCCGCCGATACAAGTGCGTGCAGCCATGTTCCATCCCCTTTTTGTCCGCGAGAGAGTTGGCCCGGCGTCCAAATCATTGTCATTGATCTAGATCAACGAGCCTTTGAGGTAGTTTCCGACTTGCATCCATCTATGCGACGAAGGTCCCCGAAGCGAAGTGACCGCGCGCCTCAGACATCCAGTGGTAAGGTAGTCCCCTGCGACAGGGCTGTGGTCGCGGATCGCGAGCGCACCGCATCCCTGCACTTGTGGACGGGCCGGGACGCTTGTAGCGATCGGACAGCACGGCGCACAGGCAGGTGCTGGACGGGAGATGCGATCGATGACAGCGGGATTCTCCGGGCGCCGGGAAGACCATCGCCTGTTGACCGGGCGCGGGCGTTATACGAACGACCAGAACCTGCCTGGCCAGCTTCATGCGGTGTTTCGCCGCTCCGACCGGGCGCACGCGCGATTGCGATCCGTTGATAAGAGCGCTGCCGAACGTGTGCCGGGCGTGGCGGCCGTCATCACGAGCGCCGATCTGTCCGCCGATGCCTTTCATGATCTGCCGCCGATCGTGCCGTTCCCTGGCCGAGGGGGGCAGCGCGTCAAGGTGCCACACCGACCCATTCTCGCGCGGGACCGCGTGCGCTTCGTCGGCGAGGAACTGGCCGTTGTCATCGCCGAAACGCGCGCCGCGGCCATCGATGGCGCGGAGCAAATCGACGTGCAGTACGACGATCTGCCTGTCGTCGTGGGGTTCGATGCCGCGCTCGCACCAAGCGCGCCGGATGTCCACGACAACGTCCCGGGCAATGTGTGCTTCGACTTCGAATACGGCGACGAGGCGCGGGCACAGGAGCTGCTCGCGTTGTCGGACCACGTGGTGCGCGTGACATTGGACAGCCCGCGCGTGGCGCCGACGCCGATGGAGCCGCGCGGCTTCCTGACCGCCTATGATGCGGCAACGGACAGCTTCGATGTCTGGTGCAGCAATCAGGGCGGGCCGGCGCTGCGTGACGGACTCGCCACGATGCTCGGCATTCCGGCCGACAGGATACGCGTGCAGATGGTGGATGTCGGCGGCGCCTTCGGCGCGCGTTCGTTCGCATTCCCGGAATACCCGCTGCTGATGCATGCCGCGAAAATGCTGCGACGGCCGATCAAATGGCTGGGGAGCCGCACCGAGGACTTCCTCACTGACAATCACGGCCGCGCCGTCACGCTGAGCGGTGAACTCGGCTTTGACCGCAACGGCCGGTTCCGTGCGCTCAGGACCGAGTGGCTGTGCGATTCCGGTGCCTATTTGAGCGTCGCCGGCGTGCTGACCAATTCGCTCAACGGCATGACGATAGGGGCCGGGGTGTACGACGTGCAGGCGATCTACGGCAGGCACCGGCAGATCATCACCAATACCGCGCCGACCAACGCCTACCGCGGCGCCGGCCGGCCAGAGGCGAACTACATCGTCGAGCGTCTGGTTGATGAGGCAGCGGCGGTCCTCGGCATGGACCCGCTGGAGCTGAGGCTGACGAACGTCATCAGGGCAGACCAGATGCCGTACCGGACTTTTACCGGCACGGTGTACGACAGTGGCGATTTCTCCGGGCTGATCGATGCGGTGAGGCAGGCATCCGACTGGGCTGGGTTCGCGACGCGCAAGGCGGAAGCGGCGCGACATGGCCGGTGCCGGGGGATTGGCTGCGCGGTGTTCGTCGAACCTTCGGGCGGCGGCGTTGCGCCAAAAGACGAGGTCGCTGTGCGGTTCGGAGCTGAGGGGTCGGTGATCGTTTACACCGTGGCGGGATCGAGCGGGCAGGGTCACGAGACGGTCTTTCCGGAGATCGTGGCAACGGTGCTCGGGATCGACGCCGACCGCATCGTGCTGCGCGCCGGCGACCCGTCCGGTCCGATGTTGACCGGCAATCCCGCGATCGGCTCGCGCTCGGGAATGTCACAGGGGAGCGTCTGCAAGCTCGCCGCCGAAACCGTTGTCGAGAAGGGATACGATCTTGCGGCGGTCATGCTGGAAGCTTCGACGGCGGATCTGGAATTCCAGGATGGGAGCTATGTGATCAAGGGAACCGATCGGAGCGTGTCGTTGATCGCGGTCATCGAGCAGTATGCGTCCGCCGATCCGCATCCGCTGGATACGACCGCGGAGTTGCCGATATCACGGGCGTTTCCAAACGGCGCCCACGTGGTTGAGATCGAGCTTGATCCGGAGACCGGTGCGATCGAGATCGATCGCTACACGACGGTTGACGATATCGGGCATGTCATCAATCACGTTCTGGCCGACGGCCAGATCATGGGCGGGATCGCACAGAGCGCGGGCCAGGTGTTCGGCGAGCGCTGCCACTACGATCCGGGCGATGGGCAGCTCCTGACTGCGAGCTTCATGGATTACGTCATGCCGCGCGCCGAACTGGTGCAGGGGCTGAGTCTGTTCAGTCACGCCCAGCCGACTGCGATGAACCTGCTGGGCGCCAAGGGGGCTGGAGAAACCGGAACCACCGGAGCGCTGCCGGCCTGCGCCAATGCCGTGTTCAACGCGCTTCGCTCGCTTGGCGTTGCGCAGTTCGATATTCCGGCGACCTCTTATCGCGTGTGGAGTGCCCTCAACACTAGGCTCCGAGCCGCGGGCGAATGATTCGCTCGAAGGCCTGCACTTCGGCGTCGGGCATGTTGTAGCCGCCTGCAAGATCATGCGCCGGGAACAGGAAGACGTTGTCAACGCCGGCCTCCTCGCGCGCACGCAGGAGTCGTTCCGCACAACGCTCCGGCGAGCCGAACAGTCCGAATGCATCGGCGATCTGCCGTGCGCGGTCTTCGGGGATGGCGGCGGGATCGTGTGCTGCCTCGATCGCAATGCCGGCTTCGCCCAGCCAGTGGAGATTCGAGGTGCTTGGATAGGCGAGGAACGGCTGACCTGGCGCGAACCAGCTTCGCACCCATCGCGCTCCTATCTCTGTATCGGGGCCGAGACCGAGCGTGACCACGAACACCACCGGGAAGCCGGCCAGCGAGCGGCCGGCTCGGTTGGCGCCTTCCTCGAGGTGACGCAATGCGGCGCGGATGGAAGCCGGATGCAGGCCGACGAAGAGAAATGCGCCATCGGCCATTTCGCCCGCGAGTTCGATCATGCGGGGTCCGGCCGCTAGCAGATACACCGGGGTCGGTGTGGCACTCCGGTTCCTGAGGCGCGTTGTCGTTGGGCCGAACGCGACCTCTTCGCCCGCGAGAAGCTGGTGGAGATCGCGGATCGCATCGCGCATGAAAGAGACGCCGGCGCGGGGCTTCCCGACACTGCGCGTCGAGATGAAGCCGGGCGCAACGGTGAGGCACGTGCGTCCTGGCGCGATCTCCTCAAGGCTGTGCGCAAGCGACGCGAGCACGAGCGGATGCCGAACCAGCGGGCTCGAAGTGGCCGGGAACAGTCGTAAGCGCTGTGTTGCCTGGGCCGCCAGTGCAAGCGCCAGGTAGGCGTCGCGGCCGCTGGACGGATGGTCGTGAATGCCCACGCCATCGAATCCCGCGTCCTCGCAGCGTGCGACGAATGCCGCGATGTCTGGCAACGGCCGGCCAACCGGAACACGGATGGCGACATTGATCCGGGTCATCTGAGAAGCCTCCTGTCGCATCCTGCAGGCCCGTCAATACTTCGGCAACTATCTCTCGGCAGCATCGCAAAGGAAGAATTTAAACGCAGATGTAAGCAGATGCACGCGGATGCACGCAGATAGTGACAGGGTGAACGATCTGTCGGGGCGTGTGATCGGCTGCGCGTTCACTGTGCTCAATACGCTCGGGGCCGGATTCCTGGAAAAGGTCTATGAGAATGCGTTGGCGCATGAGTTGCGTTCCGCCGGCCTCGGGGTTGTGCAGCAATGTGGCGTCAAGGTGCACTACTACGACGTGCTGGTCGGCGAGTACTTTGCGGACCTGCTGGTCGAGGACGTGCTTCTGGTTGAACTGAAGACCGTCAAAGCATTGGACGACGCGCATCGGATGCAATGCACGAATTATCTCAAGGCGACAGGCTTGCATCTCTGCCTGCTGCTTAATTTCGGCAAGTCGCGCCTGGAGGTCAAACGCGTAGTCCGCGGTCTATGAGCCGCACCGGACCATCTGCGTGTTCCGCGTGCATCTGCCTTCATCTGCGTTAAAACCTTTCTTGTTCCGCGGCAGCGGAATTGTTGTCTTCCGACCTCCGACAGCCCATGCTCAACGATCAAGTCCGCGGCTTTGGGGAGGCGGCTATGGCGAACGAGCACTCCGGTCAACGCAACGGGGTCGGCGCATCGGTGCTGCGCAAGGAGGACGATCGCCACCTGCGCGGCCGCGGCCAGTTCGTCGCTGACATTGCGTTGCGCGGCACCCAGGAGGTCGTGTTCCTGCGCAGTCCGCACGCGCATGCCGTCATCAACTCTGTCTCCGTTCCCCCTGCATTGCGCGGCCGGGTATTCACCGCGGGCGATCTGCCGCGCATCAAGCCGATACAGGTGGTAACGCAGGCCGCCGGCGCCCGCTCGCCACCGTGGCCGCCGCTTGCGACCGACAAGGTACGCTATGTCGGCGAGGCGATCGCTGCCTGCGTCGCGCCGACGCACGCGGAAGCAGAGGATCTCGCTGCCTCCATCGAGGTTGATTACCGGCCGCTCGTTGCGGTGGTCGATGCACCTGCATCGCGCGACAGCAGTCCCGCCCTCGTGCATGAATACTTTGGCGACAACCTGTTCCACGAGCGGACGATCGCCG
Source organism: uncultured Alphaproteobacteria bacterium (assembly GCA_963791495.1). Taxonomy (GTDB): domain Bacteria; phylum Pseudomonadota; class Alphaproteobacteria; order Acetobacterales; family Acetobacteraceae; genus JAMXLO01. Next base: position 308,092 of record CAWBST010000027.1, on the reverse strand, counting down.
GCGGCGACATCGATGCCGCCATGCGGGCGGCCGATATCACGGTCAGCCGCGAATATCGCATGAACCGGCAGTCCGGTGCACCGATGGAGTGCCGCGGCGTGCTCGCCTGTCGCGACCACCGTCTCGACGAGGTCGTCGTGTATGCGTCGACCCAGACGCCGCACACGATGCGCGTGGCGCTCGGCCAGATCCTTGGGCTCGAGGAACGCCGCATCCGCGTCGTGGCGCCCGATGTCGGCGGCGGCTTTGGGCCCAAGGCCAGGCTATATCCGGAAGAGATCATCCTCGCCGCACTGGCGATGGAACTCGACCACCCGGTGCGCTGGATCGAGACCCGCAATGAACATCTCCTGACTGCCGCACATACGCGCGATCATCATTATCGGGTGACCGCCTATGCCGACCGACAGGGCCGCATCCTCGGCATCGATTGCGAGATCACCGTCGATGCCGGCGCGTATGGGCTGTGGCCGCAGGGTCCCTATCAGGAAGCCAACATGTCGGCGCGCTCTTTGCCGGGTCCTTATGCGATTCCGCACTACCGAGCGCGCACCTATACGGTCGCGACAAACAAGGCACCGCTCGGTCCGTATCGTGGCGTCGGCCGGCCCGGCGCCTGCTTCGCCGTGGAGCGGACGATCGACGAGGTCGCGCGCGCGGTCGGCCGCGATCCGGTCGATGTGCGCATCGCCAACATGATCCGGCCGGAGCAGATGCCCTACACCTCAATTGCCGGCATGCGCTACGACAACGGCGACTATGCCGAAAGCGTGCGGCTGTGCGCGGAGCAACTGAACCTGCCGCAGATCCGCGAACGCCAACGACATGGCGAGCCGGACGGTCGGCTCATCGGCATCGGCTTCGCCAGCTTCACCGAGCAGACCGCGCACGGCGCCGCCGAGTTTGCCTCGCGCGGTGCGGCGATCATTCCCGGTTTCGAAAGCTGCACCGCGCGCATCCTGACCGACGGCAGCGTCGTGCTGATGGTCGGCATCCAGTCGCACGGCCAGGGGCTGGAGACGGCACTGTCGCAGATCGCCTGTGAGGAACTGGGCATCGACCCGGCGCGCATCTCCGTGCGGCACGGCGATACTGAAAGCACCGCGTTCGGCTTTGGCACCTTTGCCTCGCGCAGCATGGTCATGTCGGGCGGTGCGGTGGCGCGCGCGAGCCGCATCCTGCGCGACAAGCTGTGCCGCATCGGCGCTCATCTGCTGCAATGCGATCTGGTAGAGGCGCGCTGCGAAGGCGGCGCGGTGCACGGACCGCGAGGCTCCGTGACGATCGGTGAGATCGCCTCCATCGCGCATCTGCGGATGCACGAACTGCCGCCCGGCGTGGAGCCGCTGCTCGACGCGACCGCGACCTACGAGCCAGGCATCAGCACCGGCGTCTATTCGTACGCGACGCACGGTGCTGTGGTTGCAGTGGATCCTGAGACCGGCGTGGTCGAGCTGCTCGATTTCGCTGTCGCCGAGGACTGCGGCACGATGGTCAACCCGATGCTGGTCGAAGGTCAGATCCGCGGCGGCGTGGTGCAGGGGATCGGCACTGCGCTGCACGAGGAGATTCCGTACGACACGCAGGGCCAGCCGCTCGCGGCGACGCTGCTCGACTATCACATGCCCGGCGCCCAGGAGCTGCCGTCGATCAAGATCGCGCATCTGCATACCGCGGCGACATCAACCGAATACGGCATGAAGGGGATGGGCGAGGGCGGCGCCGTCGCCCCGCCCGCCGCAATCGCCAACGCAGTGCGCGACGCGCTTGGGCCGCTGGGAGCGGAGTTGAACGAGACGCCCCTGACACCGCAGCGGGTACTCGCAGCAATAAGGCAGGCGCGGAGCTAGCTTCCGGCGTACTGCGATCGGTGCCATACGATGTCGCGATCGTAACCGCAGCGAGCGCGATGGGAGGAAAGCATGGCGGAACGAACGGGTGGTGACCTTGTCGGGGACTTTCTGCGGACCTTCGAAATTCCCTACGTGTTCGGCAATCCGGGCACGACCGAGACCACCTTCCTCGCAGCTGTGGCAGCCTCGCAGGCCAGCTACATCCTCGCCCTGCACGAGTTCGAGCGCGGTCGGCATTGCCGCAGGGTATGCGCTCATCGCCGGCAAACCGTCCATCGTCAGCCTGCACACGTATCCCGGCCTCGCCAACGGCATGTTCAACATGCGCAATGCCTTGATGGCCGGCGTGCCGATGCTCGTCATCAACGGCCAGCAGGACTCGCGCTTCCTGATCCACAATCCCGTGCTGGGTGCGCCCAACACGCGACTCGCGGAGACGGCGACCAAGTACGCCTATGAAGTGACCAGCGTCGATGATCTAACGGTGGCGCTCCAGCGCTGCTACCTGCAGGCGCGACTGCAGCCGACCGGCCCGGTGTTCCTCTCGATCCCGATGAACTTCATGCTGGATCGAACTGCGCACACCACGTTCAAGCCTACGCGCATCATCGAGGATGTTGTGCCCCGCTCGGTGGGTGATGTCGTGCGTGCGCTGACAGTCGTCACACTGGGAAAGCTGGCCATTGTCGCGGATTATGCGGTGGGCGCAGGCCACGGCCTCGATGCGCTGGGCCGGATCGCGGCCGTGCTTGGCGCAGACATCTATGCCGCGCCCTTCCATGTCCAGGGAACGGTCGATCCCTTGCATCCGAACTTTCGTGGCCAGCTCCCGCCGACCACCCGAGAGATCAATCAGACCCTGAGCCGCTACCAGACGATGCTGCTGGTCGGCGAGAAGGTCGACACATTCACCTACGATGGCAGCCAGGCTCTGCCAGGCGATCTGCAGGTCATTCAGATTGCGCCCGCGACCAGCCAACTCGGGTTCGATTTTCCCTGCGACATGGCGGTGCTCGGCGACGTACGCGCGACTCTTGAGGCGATTGCAGGCACACTCGAGGCCGAAAGAGGAGCCGCCACGGTGGTGGTGCGGACGGCGGACGTGGCGGCGCTCGAGGCGAAATATCCGACTTCCGGCAAGCGTCCGAGCGATGCGCTGATCCTCGGCGTGCTGCGCGATCTCGACCGCGACAGCCACATCATCACCGAAGGCTCGTCCGAGGACGCGATCGTGCAGGACATGGCAGTCCGTCTCGGCTTCCGCAACGTGCATTTCTCGCCGCGCGGCGGCGGCCTTGGCTGGGCCATGCCGCTCGGCGTCGGCATCGGTCTTGCGACCGGCAAACACGCCGTCTGCTTCGTCGGCGACGGAGGCAGCCTGTTCTCGATCCATGCGCTCTGGACCGCGGCCAGGTACCACATCCCGGCAATATTCGTCTGCTTCGTGAACCACGAGTACCGGCTGCTCAAGGATCTCTGGTGCCATGCGATGGGAACGACGATCGACGCGACGCGCTTCGTCGGCATGGACTTCACCGATCCGGATGTGGATGTGGCGGGCATCGCCGCGGGTCTCGGTGCGCGCACGGAGAAGATCAGCGACCTAAGCGCCGTCACGGACGTGCTGCACCGTGCACTGGCATACAAGGGGCCTAGCTTCCTGGTCATCGACCGCGAACCCTGATCGACGCAAGTTTCGGCTTCAGTCTGTCTGTCCTGTCGCGTCCCAAGGATTGATGATCGTGAGGCCGCAATCCTTGAAGCCCGCCACGTCGCGCGTGGCAACCGCGGCGCCGGCCACCAGTGCCGTGGCCGCGATGAGTGCGTCGAAGGCTTCGATCGGGGCACCGGCGCGCCGCCGATCGACGACAATCTGCGGGTAGCGCGATGCCCCATGACCCGATGGTGTGGACGGCCCATGAAGCGTGGCCAGCCCAACCGTCTCCGCCACTGCTAGCATTGCCGCGTGGTGGAGACGAGGGGTTGCCTACGACGTGCGTGATGGCGCGGTACCTGGGATGAGCAATCAGCCTTGTATGCACCACTGATCGCGCTGCCGCTGCTGACTGCACGCGACGTGCATTGCTACGGAATTGCCTCTCCGCATGCCGACACGATAGTTCCCTGGAGGCTTGATTGCACGATCCAGCCTCTGGCCTTCGGCTTCGTCTCCCCATAGAGAAGACCACGCCAGCGAACCCGGGAGCCCCCAATGGCGCACCAGCTCAAGGTCGCGGTCCAGATGGACCCGATCGAGTTCGATCAATATCGACGCCGACTCCACCTTTGCCCTGATGCTGGAGGCCCAGAAGCGCGGCCACACCTTGTGGCACTACGAGGTGCGCCACATGGCGCTGCGCGAGGGTGTCAGGCGCCAGGGCGAACACCGCGAGGAACGCCTGTCAGCCCGCGCCCGCCTCGTCTCGGTCGAGCGCAAGCGCGGCGCCCACTACACGTTCGGCGAAAGCGCTCTGCTCGATCTCGGCACGATGGACGTGGTGCTGATGCGCCAGGACCCGCCCTTCGACATGGCCTACATCACTGCCACCCACCTGCTCGAACACATCCATCCGAAGACCCTGGTGGTGAACGACCCCGCCGCTGTGCGCAACGCGCCGGAGAAGCTGCTGGTCACGCACTTCCCGGAGCTGATGCCGCCCACCATGATCACCTGGGATCTCGAGGCGATCCGTTCCTTCCGCCTCGAACACCGCGACATCATCGTCAAGCCGCTGTTCGGCAACGGCGGGGCCGGCGTGTTCCGCATCAAGCCGGACGACGAGAACCTCGCCGCGCTGTTGGAAATGCACTTCGCCCGCTCGCGCGAGCCCTTGATGTTTCAGCGCTACGAGCCCGCCGTGCGGCAGGGCGACAAGCGCATCATTCTGGTCGATGGCGAGCCGGTCGGGGTGGTGAACCGCGTGCCGGCGGAAGGCGAGGCGCGCTCGAACATGCATGTCGGTGGCCGGCCGGAGAAATGCACGCTCACCGCGCGCGACCGCGAGATCTGCGCCGCTATCGGACCAACGCTGCGCGAGCAGGGCATGATCTTTGTCGGCATCGACGTGATCGGCGACTGGCTCACCGAGATCAACGTGACCTCGCCCACCGGCATCCAGGAGATCGACCGCTTCGACGGCATCAACATCGAGGCGATGATCTGGGACCGCATCGAGGCCAGACGCGGCAGCTAATCCTTTATGTTCTTGTGCACGATGGCGACGGCGATCAGCAGGAATGCCGCCACACGCAGCAGGTAGAACCAGGCGCGTCTCTCGTCCGGCTCCGGCATGAAGGTCACCAGCGCGGCGTTCAGCGCCAGCAGCCAGAACGCGGCCGCGAAGGCCAGGAACAGAACATCCCCGCTGCGTCGCCAGAAGCGGGCGAAGAACAGCCCGCAGGCGAGGAACCCGGCTGTCACCATCCCCGCCAGGAAGTTGGTGATCGCAGGACCGCTCACGAAGCTTCCCAGATGAAGCCGTAGAGCAGCACGCCGACGGCAAGCAGTGCCGTGAGGAGCCGCAGCAGCGCCAGGTCATTGTCCGGCAGCAGCAGGATATCCACTGCCAGCACGAGGTTGTTCAGCGCCAGCAGCGCGAAGCAGATCGAGCTCCAGAGCAGCAGCTTCGCTCTCCCGCGCAGCCAGGCGCGTGCCAGAAGAAAGGCGCAGAGCAGGCTGGCGATCACACAGAGCAGGTAGATGGCCGTTGCCAGAGGCGATCCGACGAACCTGATCATGCTCTGTGAGGTCAGGCTTGTTGCCGGCGCCCGGATCGCAGCCTGAAGGCGTCACCGAACAGCTTCTCGACCGGTTGGCTGGCCGCTGCATTGGCAGCGCCCTCGGACACGTAGACATAGTCCTTCAGGCGCTGGACATCGTGCAGCGTGACGCGGGAACCGTGGGTCTCGACGCCATAGCTGCGCAGCGTCAGGAAGGCGCGCGAGAGGTTCTCGGCGCGGCAGCCCAGCCAGGGCGCCAGCAGTCCCTTGGTCACCGGCAGCCTGAAGTTCGCCTCCGTTGCGGTCGGCTCCTTCACCTGGTTGAGCAGGAACGTGCCGAGGCGCTGCGCCGCGATGCGCACCTTCAGGTCCACCACCTGGCGCGTCATGTTGGCAAGCTCCGCGGACATCGCGCGCATCATCGCCATCGCGGCGGCCGGCTGCGCCGCGACCACCGCCCGCATCGGCTCTGCCGCGATACGCACAAGCACCGACTTCGAGATTGTCTGGGCGCCCATCAGGTAGGGTTCCTCGGCGAGCACATTGGCCAGCACGAAGCTGCTGGCGGGCCCCAGGATATCGATCACCGTGGTTGTATCATCGGCTGCTGTGCCGATCAGGCTTACCTTGCCTTCGAGCAAAACGTAGAGCGACTCAGGTTTGGAGCCTTCCCGGAAGAGCACGTCGCCCGCCCCGACCTCGGCCAGTTCGGCAGCGTCAGCCATAAGCTTCAGGGATTTGCCGTCCAGCTGAGCAAAATCCGGCACATCTCGAAGCATCGTCTCGATCGACTGCATGTCAGTCCCGGCGTCGCTCTATCGGCTCTGATACAGGCGCGAGGCGATGCCTGCCAACTTCAATATTCGAACTGGTAGGTCAGTCCGACGCTCGAGCCGCTGGTGTCTTGGCCGCCCTGGGGGTTGCCGCCGCCCATGCCCGCGGTCGTCTCCAGCTTCAGGCCCTTGGTGATATCGAGCTGCAGCGCCGCCTGGCTGCCACCCGATGCGCTCTGCTTGGCGCCCAGGTAGACGCCGGGAGCGACATATTTGCCGGCCTGCACGGTCGCCGCGCCCGCGTTGTTGGTGCCGACCGAAAGCCTGTCCAGTCCCAGCGACTTGCCGAGGTTGGCGAGCGGATCGCCCGATGTCACACCCGAGAACGAGGCGAGTGCCGCCGCGATCTGCGCCAACTCGATCGGGCTCAATTGGCTCGTGCTGCGATGGAACATGATCTGCGCCAGGATCTCGTCCTGCGGCAGCTCGGGCACGCTGCTCAGCGTGATCTTCGGACTGCGCGCCGTGCCGCCGATGGTGATCGTTGCGGTGATATTGTTGGCGGTCGTGTTGGCGACGAAATGCAGCGCCGGATCGGCGATGCCGGCACCGATGAAGTCCACGCTGCCCTGGCTGAAGGTCAGCGACTGGCCGAGCGCGCCGAAGGTGCCACGCTGCACCTTGAGGCCGCCGCTCGGCTGGGGATTGGCCGCGGTGCCGCGGACCTGCATCTCCCCCGCCAGCTCCGCATCCAGCCCGTGTCCGCTTATCAGAAACTGGTCCACCTTGATGGTGATGTTCAGGGCGATATTGGGAGCCGGCGCCGGCTTCGCCGTGGGCTGAGGCGGCGCATTCGGGTTGCGCACCGGCAGCACCGCCACGCTCTGCGGCAGCTTGTCGGGAATCTGCAGGTCCGCGCGGCGCACGCGCACCGTGCCCTGCACCGTCAGATTGGCCTGCGCCTCGCCGGCGACGGTCAGGTTCGCATCGAGCCGCTCGGTCAGCATATCGTTTGTCACAAGCGTCGCGTTCTGCGCGGTGAACGTGAGGTCGACCGGCATCGGCGCAGTGAGGCCCACGGTGCCAGACCCGCCGATCGTGCCCTGTCCCGCCTGCGCGGAGAAGCGGGCGAGACGGATGCGCTCGCCGTCCGCCTGAACGGTTGCCGTGATCGCCCGCAGATTGGCCCCGAGGTTGTAGTCCTGCACCTCGCCGTTCGAGAGCTGCGCGGTGCCGGCGATGCGCGGCGCCTTCCCGGTGCCGGTGATACGCGCGTCGAGGTTCACCCGACCCGCCACGCGACGACCGCTGGCGGCCATCAGCGGCTCGATCACGCTGAGGTCGGCCAAGCCCTCGGCCCGCAGGTCCAGCGCACCGCCCGCCGCCACGGGCGCGGTGCCGGTCAGTGTCAGGTGGGAGCTCCCCGCCGTCAGCCGGGCATCGATCCGCGCGGCGCCGCCGCTCAGCGCAGCCTGGGCGGTGAGATTGGCCGGCGGAATTGCCCGCCCCGGGCCGCTCTTCAACTGAACGCCGCGCGCGTCGAGCTTCACGGTGCCGTCGGGCCGCGCCGACGTTCCGGTGATGCGGGCATCGGCCGAGATCGTGCCGTTCGCCGCCAGCTGGGGCGAGGCGATGGCGGCAATGTCGGCGGGCAGATCGCGCAGGCTTGCCGTCAGATCCAGAGTGCTGCCGGCCTTGCCGTTGATTGCGAGCACCGCCTGCTGCAGGCCCAGCCGCATGTTGTCCACCGCGACGCCATCGGCGGCGTTGATGCGCGCGGGCGCCAGCAGGCGGAGGGTTAGCTGTTTCCACTCTGCCTGCAGCGACGCCAGCATAACGCCTCGCTGCGGCACGTTCAGCGTCGCCGTCGTGTTCAGCCTTGCCGGCGCGCCGGAAAGCTCGGGCAGCGTGGCCGCCAGCTTGATCGCGAGCGCGTCGATCGGGCCCTGTGCCTGCACCGTGCCGGACGCCCGCATCCCACCGGCTGCCAGGCCGTCCAGCGTCAGGGTGCCATCGACCACGGGATGGCTGGCCGGGTCGGCGACCGTCGTCTTCAGCTCGACGCGTGACACCGAGGCGGTGCCTGGCAATCCGGCGTCACGCACATTCACCGCGAGCCTGGCCTCCTTCGGGGTGGAGTCCAGCGTCGCCTCCACACTGCCGGTGACCGGCTTCCCGAGCAGCGGGGCGACGTCGGCGAGCCGTGTCATCGCGAAGGTCAGCCGGCCTTCGGGCACGATGTTGGGGGGCGTCAGGGTTACGGCGCCCTGAGCATGGGCGCTCTTCCAGTCGGCGCGGTCGACGGCGACGTGCATCGCGCCGCTCGGCTGGCGCTCCGCGACAATGGCCAGCTCGATCGGCGCGTCGAGCAGCGTGCCCTGGGCGGTCAGCTGGCCACTGGGCGCGGACGGCAGGCCCTGTGCTTGCAGGTGTGCGCTGACCTGGCCCGAGTTGACTCCCTTGGTGGCGACCTCCCCCGTCAGATCCGCCACCAGCGAAAGGTCCTGCGAGCTGCCGCCGACATGGCCCTGCGCCGCGAGCTTGCCCTGCAGGCTTGGCTGCACGGCTGCCAGATCCAGCAGCGCCGTGGACCAGTTTAGATCGACGTTGTCGGGGCTGGCGTGGCCTTGCACCGAGGCAGTGGCCTCCTTGCCGTTCAGCGCGAAGCGCGTGATCGTCAGATCCTGGCCGCGGATGCTCGCCAGCAGGTCGATGTGGGCGTCGTTGCCGAGCAGGGCAGGGGCGGGCGGTGTCCCGGAGTCCAGGCCGATCGTGCCAGTTACGCCAAGCTGCGTGGTGCCGTCCTGCATCGCGGCGCTCAGGTCGAGCGTGGTGTGGCCCTGCAGCGTGGCACCGGCCACTGCGGCGAACGGTGCCAACTGTGGGATGGTCAGCCGTACCTTGGCCTGTGGCGCACCGGCGGTCTGCGCGGAGCCCTCTGCAGTCAGCAACGGATGCCGCAGCGCGAATTCGACAGGACGGTCGGCGGCCTCGAGGTGAGCGGTGGCATCCAGAGTGAGCGGCGCTGCCGCGAACATGTCCGGTGGAGCGCCGGGGACGCGCAGCCCTTCGGCTGCCGCATGGACGCGCATCTGGCCCTGGTCGCCCGCAACGTCTGCGACGAGGCGCTGCACGCCGCCGCCACCGCCGTTGACCTGGTCGAGCTGCAGCCGGCCATTCACGGTTGGTCTGATGAAGGGACCCTGCACGCGGGCATCGAGGGCGACGGCCTGCCAGGAGACGTCGGGCCGCGGGGTCATCGCCGGTGCGTGGGCAGCGATCGTCAGGTCGGCGGCGCTGTGCACGAGGTCCACGGTGCCCTGCGCACTCGCATCGAGCTGGCCGGCACTGACCGCAAGACGTGATGCGATCGCTTCGCGCGGCCCCTCCAGCGAGGCTTTGATTGCGATGGCGCCGAGGTCGGGCAGCTTCGCAACCTCGGCGATCAGTCCGTGCGGCGGTTCGTCGGCCTGAATTGCCACATGCATCCGGGCGGGATCCACGTCGGCATCCAGCTTGTAGCTTCCCGGCGAGTCCAGCCGGGTGACGGTCAGCTGGCCCTTCGCCGGCGGTATACGAGTTGAGCCGGCCGGCACCATCGAGCGCCAGGGCATACGGCGCGCCCACAACCGCCGGTGCCAGCTCAAGCCGCCCGACCTGGAGCCGGTGCACGCACGAGCCTGACCGGCAGGCTGGAGCTACTGCTGCTGCTCGAACTGGGCTCGGGCTGCCGCGCCACTTCACCGCTTCCGGCGGACAGCTGGTCGATGTCGAGCACACGCTTCGCCAACCGCAATGGCGACCAGTCCAGCACCACGTCGTGCAAGGTCAGGTAGGCGCCCTTGGTATCGCGCAGCTCGACCGTCGCGACCTTGAGCGCGTCGGGAAACCGGCCGCCGAGGCCCGCGATGGTCACCTGTCCACCGGTGAGGCTTGGCACCAGTTTGACCAGCAGGTTACGGCCGGGCTCGAGGTTGGCTCCCACGATAACCAGCGCCACCAGCAGTACCGGAACGCCGATGAGTACCGCCAGAGTCCAGGCCAGCCACTTGGCGGCGCGGCGCATTCAGAACGCCTGTCCGAGACCCAGGTAAAGCTCGAACGCGTCGTCGCCGGGGTGCTTGTTCAGAGGCACGGCGATGTCGGCCCGGATCGGTCCGATCGATGTGTAGTAGCGGAAGCCGACACCGGCGCCGACCCGCCAGTTGCCGGTGAATGGTGCGCCGTTGGAACTGACCTGGCCGGCATCGACGAACCCCACCACCCCGTAACTGTCTAGGAAACGCTGGCGGAACTCGATCGTTCCAGCGGAGATCGCGGTGCCACCGGTTGGGTTCCCGTCGGGGAACTGGGGCCCGACCGACTGATAGCGATAGCCGCGCACCGTGGAGGAACCACCCGCGTAGAAGCGTTGATCCGGCGGCAGGGCGAACACGCCGGCGCCGGCGATCTTGCCTACCAGGCCTCGCAGCGCCACGACGCTGCGGCCGCTGCCGCTGACGTCGAAATAGGTCGAGCCGGATGCCTGCATGACGAAGAACGTTGCGCTGCGGCCGGAAAATGATTCCGTCGGCGTGATGCCGGCGCTCGCCCGGATGCCCTCGGTCGGGTCGAACTGGTTGTTCGTGCTGTCGTAGCGTGCCACGACCGGCACGCCCAGCAGGTTGTAGTGCGTCGCGATACCCTGTTGGGTGACCTTTTCCTGCTCGCCCAGCAATCCGACGCTGCCGCTCCAATGCGGCGAGAATTTGCGGTTGAGCATCGCCTCCTCGATGACACCGATCTGATCGTAGGCCTTCAGGCTCTGCTTCAGGGCGATCAGGTCGAGCTCGAGCTGCTGGTCGCGGGCGAGGAAGTCCGGCTTGATGAACTGTCCCGCGAAGCGATAGCCGGGCTCGGCCACCGCCGTGCCGCCCAGGTCCACGGCGGCTGTCAGGTTCAGCTGCTCGGCATTGCCGAACAGGTTCCGGTCATGCCAGCCGGCGTTGACGTTGATGCCGAGGTCGGTCGAGTAAGCGATGCCCATGTCCACCGAGTGGAGCTTGCGCTCCGACACCATCACAGTGATCGGCAGGTTGCCGTGTGCGTCGAGTTGGCCGGCTGGCTCCATGCGCACTGCCGAGAACACGCCGAGCGACATCAGATCCTGCCGCGCTGCGTCGAGCGCGGGGGGGCTGAACTGCTCGCCCTGGTGGATCAGCAGGCGGCGGCGGACGAAGTCCTCGTGCATCGCCTGGAGGCCATCGATGTGGATCGGTCCGAGGTCAGCGCGCGGGCCGGTTTCCGCATCGAAGGCGACGTCAATCGCGTTGTCGGCGGAGCGCAGGGTGACGGGCGGCAGGTCGACCTTGGCCATGGGGTAGCCGTCATCGCGAATCGCATTGAGCAGGCGGTCGCGCGCCGCCAGAACATCGGCGGCAACGGCCGGAGCGCCGGCGGCGAGGCCGAGCTTGTCGCGGGCGTCGGCCGGCACCGATCCCTTGATGCTCACCTGGCCGAGGTGGAACTGGGTGCCGAGGGTGAAGTTCGCTGCGATCTCCGCCTTCGGTTGGGCCGGCAACTGCCCGACGATGTCCGGCAAGTTGGGATCCGAGATGGGATGACCCGCGATCGTCAGGTCGGTCTTCCCCGCGTAGTAGCCATAGCTCTGCAGCACCGTCTGGAACCGATCGACATCCTGGCGCGCCCGCTCCACCAGCGCGAAGCCGCCGACCGGCGCCTTGTCCTGCAGCGAGATCAGCGACGAGGAGTCGTGCAGCGCGCTGTCCAGCGTCTTATTGCCGGTCGGCTTGAGGGTGACCGAATAGGGCTGCGGATCGGCGGCTGTCGCATGGTCCTGTCCCAGAAGTGGAATTGCAACGATCAGGAAAGCTACGATCCGGCGCATATGTCCCATTCTAACGTTCCAACGTTCCGTCAAGTGTCACGGTCGCGCCATTGTTAAGAAACTGTCGGCGAGCTATGCCGGTCGATTATGAGGGAAACGTCCCGTCGTCCGCGTCGGCTGGGCGCTCGCCGCTTGATGCTGGCGCGCCCGGTTGTGCCGCAGCATACCGATGTCGAGCCGATTCCTGGTGGCCGATGGGGCTTGCTCCGCCTGCTGCGGGTGGTGCGCCGTGGTGCCGGCGTGCTGCTGTGGACGCTGCCATGCATGGTGGTCCAGACGATCTGCTTGCTGTGCCCGGGCCGCGCCAAGATCGTGTACGCGCGGTTCTACTGGACCGTGACCTGCCGGCTGCTGGGGCTTCGGGTGCGGGTGATCGGCACGGCAGCGAACGTGGCGAATGCCCGGCCGGTGGTGTTCATCTCCAATCATTCATCATGGCTGGATGTTCCGGTGCTTGGCGGCAGTCTCGACGCCTGCTTCGTATCGAAGAACGAAGTGGGACGCTGGCCGCTGGTAGGAACCGTCGCCCGGCTCGGCCGCACTGTGTTCATTTCGCGCCAGCGTCACGCCACTCGTCGCGAGCGCGACCTGATGCGTGAGCGGCTCGCCGCCGGCGACAACCTCGTGCTGTTCCCGGAGGGCACGACGTCTGACGGCTCGCGCGTGATGCCGTTCCGCAGCGCGTTCTTCGCGATCGCGGAGGGTGAGGATCCACCGCTGATCCAGCCGGTCTCGGTGGTGTACGACCGGCTGGGCGGCCTTCCGACAGGTCGAGCCAGCCGGCCGGTGTTCGCCTGGTACGGCGACATGGACATGGCGTCGCATTTCTGGCGCTTTGCCCAGCACCGAGGGCTTCGCGTCAGTGTCCTGCTGCATCCGCCAGTCGATCCGGCGCGCTTCGCCAGCCGCAAGGCGCTGTCGCACGCGGTGTGGCAGGCGGTGGCCGACGGCGCCTCGACGCTGCGGCAAAACCGGCCGGTGCAGGCGCCGGCTGTGGAGGATGTGATGGGCGAGCCGGCCTATGCCTGATTGGCAGTTGACAGGATGACGGGACTTCCTGCCACACTCCCGAGCTGCCCCAGGAGACGGACCCGAGCTGCGCCGCTTGACCCGACCGACCACCCCGGTGATTCCTCCCCGTCGATGAGCAAGATGGAGGCTGGCCCGAGGCGTCTGCACGTCATCACCTGGGGCTGTCAGATGAACGTGTATGACAGCGCGCGGATGGCCGATGTGCTGGCGCCCCTTGGCTACGCGCCGGCGGCGGTGCCGGATGGCGCCGACATGGTGATCCTCAACACCTGCCATATCCGCGACAAGGCAGCAGAGAAGGTTTTCTCCGAGCTTGGCCGGCTGCGTCGGCTCAAGGAGCGGCGCGCTGCGGACGGCGGACGCATGATCCTGGCGGTCGCCGGCTGCGTGGCGCAGGCGGAGGGTGCAGAGATCCTGGCGCGCGCGCCTTACGTGGATATCGTGCTGGGGCCGCAGACCTATCATCGGCTGCCGGAGATGGTGGCACGGGCGGCGCGGGCCGGGGGCGCGGTGATCGAGACCGATTTCCCCCCCGAGGACAAGTTCGACTTCCTGCCCGACGCGGCAGCACCGCAGGGGATCACGGCGTTCCTGACCATCCAGGAAGGGTGCGACCGATTCTGCAGCTTCTGCGTGGTGCCCTACACGCGCGGCGTCGAGACGAGCCGGCCTGCGGCTGCGGTGATTGCCGAGGCGCGGCGGCTGGTGGCGCAGGGCGCGCGCGAGATCACGTTATTGGGGCAGAACGTCAACGCCTGGCACGGCGAAGGCGCCGGACGGCGGCACCTGGGGGCTCGGGCGCCTGCTGCGCGAGCTGGCGGAACTGCCCGGCCTGCTGCGCCTGCGCTACACGACGTCGCACCCGCGGGATATGGATGGTGAACTGATCGCCGCACACCGCGACCTGCCGATGCTCATGCCGTTCCTGCATCTGCCCGTGCAGTCGGGGGCCGATCGGGTCCTTGCGGCGATGAACCGCAGGCACGCGGCGGACGACTACCTGCGTCTGGTGGAGAAGCTGCGCGCGGCGCGGCCGGATCTGGCGCTCTCGTCCGACTTCATCGTCGGCCATCCCGGCGAGACCGAGGCGGATTTCCAGGCGACGCTGGCGCTGGTGCGCGAGGTCCGCTTCGCCCAGGCCTTCAGCTTCAAGTACTCGCCGCGACCCGGCACCCCCGCCGCGGGCGCGACCTCGCAGGTACCGGAGGCCGACAAGGAGCGGCGGCTGGCCGAACTCCAGGCGCTGCTTCGCGACCAGCAGGCGACGTTCAACGCCGGCTGCGTCGGGCTGACCCTGCCGGTGCTGTTCACCGGACCGGGCCGTCACCCCGGACAGATCGCTGGGCGGTCACCGTTCCTTCAGCCTGTCCATGCCAGCGGGCCGCCAGACCTGATCGGCAAAGAAATATCCGTGCATATCGCCGCTGCGCTCCCTAATTCCTTGTCTGGAACGCTTATGGCCGGGTCAAGCTCGGCGCCGACGAATGACGACCGGGCTGTCGCCCGGAATCATAACACGACCCAGGAGAGAGCCTGCGCTTGAGCCAGACCACCGCCATCCCTGCCATCTCCGCCGCTTCCCCCCACGGCAAGGCCGTGACCCTCCAGTTCAGTGACAATACGCTGCTGCCGCTGCTGCTCGGCGACCATGACCGGCACATGGTCCGCATCGAGCAGGCTCTCGGCGTGCGGCTGTCGTGTCGCGGGAACCGCGTTGCGATCACCGGCGAGGCATCGCGCGTCGATGCGGCGCAGGCGGCACTGGAGGGGCTGTGGCGCCGCCTGGAACGCGGCGAGAGCATCGGCCGCCCCGACGTGGAGGCCGCGATCCGGCTGGCGGAGGCGGATACCGACCCGCGTCTGCCGCTATCCGATGTGCCGGCGATCCGCACCCGCCGCGGTGCGGTAGGGCCCCGCAGCCCAGGCCAGGCGGCCTACATCGAGGCATTGGCGACGCATGAGATGGTGTTCGGCGTCGGGCCGGCCGGCACCGGCAAGACCTACCTCGCGGTGGCCCAGGCGGTGGCGATGCTGCAGGCCGGCAAGGTGGATCGCATCGTGCTGTCTCGTCCGGCGGTAGAGGCGGGGGAACGGCTGGGGTTCCTGCCCGGCGACATGAAGGAGAAGGTCGATCCCTATTTGCGCCCGCTCTACGACGCTCTGCATGACATGCTGCCGGCCGAGCAGGTGATCCGGCGGCTGAGCAACGGCGAGATCGAGGTGGCGCCGCTGGCCTTCATGCGCGGCCGCACGCTGGCTCACGCCTATGCTATTCTGGACGAAGCGCAGAATACGACTCCGGTGCAGATGAAGATGTGGCTGACGCGGATGGGGGAAGGGACGCGCATGGTGGTGACCGGCGACCTGACCCAGGTCGATCTACCGACCGGCCTGCGCTCGGGCCTGCGCGATGCGCTCGACACTCTGGAGGGCGTCCAGGGCATCGGCGTGGTCCGGCTCGGCACCCGCGACGTGGTGCGTCATCCGCTGGTGGCGCGCATCGTGGACGCGTATGATCAGCGCGCCGCGGCGGAAGGCGACAAACGGCGCGAGGCCCGCCGGCGCGGCGAGAGTGAGGGGACCGGCAAATAGGCGATGGACCCCGCAGCAAGTAGCGGCCCCGCGCAAGCGGGGTTCCGGGACGAGGTCAACGTCATCGTTGTGGAGCCGGCTTGGCGCCGGCTGGTCCGGCATGCCGAATTGGTGGCTGCCCGCGCCGCTCGGGCGGCCGGAGCGCATGGCACGGTAGTGCTGGCCGCCGACCGCACGGTGCGTCGGCTGAACGCACGGCATCGCCGGCGCAACAAGCCCACGAACGTGCTGACCTACACCGCGCCGGCGCCGGAGATGCTGCTGGCACTCGGCGTGATCCGCCGCGAGGCGGCAGCGGCGCACCGCCGGCCGGCGCACCACCTCGCCCATCTGGTGGTGCACGGTGCACTGCACCTGGCTGGCCACGACCACCACCATCCGGGCGACGCTCGCCGCATGGAACTGGCGGAGGCACGCATCCTGCACCGGCTGGGCGTGCCCAACCCGTGGAAGCGCACATGAGCAACGGGAACGGAACGCGCGCGTCGCTGCTCGACAGGCTGCGGCAGATGCTCGGCCACCAGCCGGAGCACTCGCTGCGCGAGTCGATCGCCGAGTTGGTGCAGGAGGCGGCGGACGAGCAGACTGGTGGCGGGCGAGCAGCCGGAACTGGACCGGCAGGAACGCGCGCTGATCGCCAACGTGCTGCGGCTGCGCGAGACCACCGCCGATGACGTGATGGTGCAGCGCGCGGATATCGTGGCGATGCGGGTCGACGTGACGCTGGAGGAGGCGCTGCGCCAGATCCGCGCCGAGGGTCACTCGCGGCTGCCGGTGTATCGAGAACAGCTCGATGACATCATGGGCATGGTGCACATCAAGGATGTGTTCGCCTATGTCGGCCGGCCGGAGGCGTTCTCATTGGAGGCGATCCTGCGCCGCCCGCTGATGGTGGCGCCGCAGATGCCGGTGCTGGACCTGCTGCTGGAGATGCGCCAGCAGCGCATGCACCTGGCGCTGGTGATCGACGAATACGGCGGGGTCGATGGGCTGGTGACGATCGAGGACCTGGTCGAGACCATCGTCGGCGATATTGCAGACGAGCATGACGAGGTGAAGGCGGCTATGGTGGTGGAGCGCGCCGACGGGGCGCTCGACATCAACGCGCGTCTGCCGGTGGAGGAGTTCGAGAGCCGCATGGGTCCGGTGCTGTCGGAGGACGAACGGGACGCAGACATCGATACGGTGGGCGGGCTGGTGTTCACGCTGGCCGGGCGGGTGCCGACCAAGGGCGAGGTGATCAGCCACCCGTCGGGGATCGAGTTCCGCGTGCTCGACGCCGACCCGCGGCAGATCCGCCGGCTGCGCGTGCGCCGGGCGGCGGAGCAGACGGAGGCCGCGGCGGCGGAGTAGATGCCGGCAACCCTTGCGCCGTCGGCGATGGAGTAGCCAGTCGCACTATAGCCATATGAAAGGCAGCCTTTGATATGAGGCCGCCCTTAGCCTATATTAAAGGCAGCCTTTCGTATGGAATCCAATATCGGCCATGTTAAAGGAAGCGCACACGCCCGCGTCCTCGCCGGCTGGCCGAGCCGGAACCTATCGCCGGCAGCCCGGCGCCTATCGCGCCTTCATCCCGGCACGGCTGCCACCGGACCCGCCAGTGCGGCTGGAGGGGCGCCTGCAGGCAATGCTCTCCAAGGCCGATCTGGCCCTCGGCCGGCTGGCCGGCTCGATTGAGACGCTGCCCAACCCGGACCTGTTCGTTCTGATGTATGTCCGCAAGGAAGCAGTGCTGTCGAGCCAGATCGAGGGCACGCAGAGCTCGCTGCAAGACTTGCTGGCCGCCGAGGCCCAGGTGTTCGATCCGGAGCAGCCCGCGCGATGTGGGCGAGGTGCTGAATTACGTGGCCGCGATGAACCACGGCCTGGAACGGCTCGCTTCGCTGCCTGTCTCCGTGAGGCTGATCCGGGAAATCCACGCGAAGCTGCTAGCGGGGGTGCGTGGGTCTCATTTGAGACCAGGCGAACTGCGCAGCAGCCAGAACTGGATCGGCCCGGCCGGCTGCACGCTGAACGAGGCAAGCTTTGTTCCGCCACCACCCGTCGAGGTGCCCGAGGCGCTCGGCGCGTTGGAGAGCTTCCTGCACACCGACAACACGCCTGCCGCTGTTGATCGAGATCGGGCTGGCGCATGCACAGTTCGAGACGATCCATCCGTTTCTCGACGGCAATGGCCGTGTGGGGCGTCTGCTGATCACCTTCCTGCTGTGCGAGAAGCACGTGCTGGACAAGCCGGTGCTGTACCTGTCGCACTATTTCAAGCGCCACCGGCAGAACTATTACGACCATTTGCAGGCAGTGCGTGACAAGGGCGCATTCGAGGACTGGCTGGAATTCTTCCTGACCGGCGTTCTGGAGGTGAGCCTGGAGGCCAGCACTACGGCGCGACGGATCCTAGCATTGCGCGAGCAACATCGCGACCTGATCGCAAGCCGCCTGGGTCGTGCCGCCGGCAACGGCCATCGCACGCTGGAGCATCTATTCGCACACCCTATCGTCTCAGTGAACGAGGTGCGGCAACTGATCGGTACGACATATCCCGCCGCCAACCAACTCGTGGAGCGCCTGACGGATATAGGTGTTCTGGTGGAGGTGACTGGGCAGACGCGGAATCGGCGATATCGTTATGATCCATATATCAAATTGTTCGCGGACGAATCTCCGGCGAGTGAGGAGAACGAATGAACGCAAGCAGCATCAAGCGCTATTCAGCCGCTGAATTGGCGCGCCGCCGCGCCCGTGGCGAGAGCCGCACCGACCTCGCCCGCGTCCGCGCGAAGACCGCGGCGGAGCTCGAGCGCGACATCGCCGACGACCCTGACTTCCGCAACGTCCCGAAAGACTGGGTCGCGACAGCCGAAGCCGTCATGCCGACACCGAAGCGGCTGCTCTCGCTGCGGATCGACGGCGACATTGTGGCGTGGTTCAAGCTGCAAGGACCGGGCTATCAGACGCGCATCAACGCCGCACTTCGCTCATTCATGCAGCGCGCCCGCAAGCGATGCGCCTGAACACAGAATGGCGTTACCCCGCCCACATCACCGGCACGCCACCATAGGCGCGCACTGTCGCGTCGGCGGTGACCAGCAGCGGTGGGTGAGCTTTCGAAGTCCAGCTTGCCGAGCTGGCGTTTGATCGCGATCTCCCAAGCTGAGGCGGCGCTGACAAGCACGCGGTTATAGGCATCTGCGATCCTGGTGCGCGTGTCGGTCTCCGCCCGCGAACACGCGGGCGATGGCAGGATCGGGCAGGTCGAAGTCATCGGCGATTCGACTGAGCCGCAGCGCATTGGCGGGTTGGCGGGCCGCCCGGCGCTCCGTGATGGGCACCAGCCGGGCTCGGGCTATGCCATTCTTGGCGATGATGATCTCCTCGCCGGCCGCAGCCTGCTCGACCAGGGCAGAGAGGCGGGTCTTTGCTTCATACAGGTTGACGGTCAGCATACCGGACTCCTTGGCGAGTTGACCAAGGAAGGGATCAATCGCTCTTGGTCAAGTCCGTCACCATCGGGTTTGTGCTATTCTTCCCGCCGCGCCACGGTGGCGCGGAGGAACAGTCCGAATGAGCGTACGTGCGGGGCGTGAATTCCTGGCCATTCCGGGGCCGACGACGGTGCCGGACGAGGTGCTGCGGGCGATGCATCGGCCCGCTGTGGACATCTATTCCGGCCCGCTGCTGGCGCTGACTGACGGCCTGATGCGCGACGTCGCGCGCGTGTTCAACACCAAGGGCCGTGCCTACATCTACATCGCCAACGGCCACGGCGCCTGGGAAGCCTCCCTCAGCAACGTACTCTCCAAGGGCGACAGGATCCTGGTACTGGAGAGCGGCCGGTTCGCCATCAGCTGGGGCGAGCATGCCCGCCGCATGGGCCTCGAGGTCGAGGTGCTGAAGGGCGACATGCGCCGCGCCGTTCGCCCGGCCGAGGTCGAGGCACGCCTGAAGGCCGATCGCAAATCTCCCGGGCGCGACACTTTCAAGGCCGTGCTGGTGGCGCAGATCGACACCGCCTCGGGCGTGGTGAACGACATCGCAGCGATCGGCCAGGCCATCCGCGCCGCCGGGCACGACGCGCTGCTGATGGTGGACGCGGTGGCGTCGCTGGGCTGCATGAAGTTCGACATGGATGAATGGGGCGTGGACGTCGCGATGTCGGGCTCGCAGAAGGGCATGATGACGCCGCCGGGCCTGGGCTTTGTCGCCGCCAGTGCTCGAGCGCGCGAGGTGCACGAAAAGGCGGACCTGCGCACGCCGTACTGGGACTGGACCGATCGCGAGGAACAACAGCACTACAAGAAATATGCCGGCACGCCGCCCGAACATCTCTTGTACGGCCTGCGCCAGGCGATCGACCTGCTGTTCGAGGAGGGGCTGGAGAACGTGTACCAGCGCCACTCACTGCTGGCCGAGGCGGTGCGGCGCGCGGTCGGTGTCTGGGCGGAAGGCCAGGTGATCGGCTTCAACATCATCGAGCCCAGCGAGCGCTGCAACACCGTCACTCCGGTGCTGACCAACGGTCACGACCCCGATGCGCTGCGCGCGTACTGCGACGAGAAGTGCGGCGTGATCCTGGGCCACGGCATCGGCGAGCTCTCCGGCAAGGCGTTCCGCATCGCCCATATGGGACATGTCAATGCGCCGATGGTCCTCGGCACGCTCAGCGTCGTCGAGATGGCGCTGGTGGCGCTTGGCATCCCGCACGGGAGCGGCGGCGCACAGGCTGCCATCGACTGGCTAGGCGAGCAGGTGAAGGCGTAGTCCAGCCTCGCTACCCCCACAGCGTCCTGCTGGCGATCCGCGCGCCGTCGCGCAGCGCTTCGAACTTCGCCCAGATCACTGTCGGGTGGACCTCGGGACGATACGTCGCCTGCGACGAGAAGCCGCAGTCGGCGCCGGCAACGACGTTCTCTCGCCCGACCAGGCGCGCGAATCGTACCAGGCGTTCGGCGATCCACTCGGGGTGCTCGACGATGTTGGACGAATGCGTGATGACCCCGGGGATCAGCACCTTGCCCGCGGGGAGCTTCACCGTCTCCCACAGGTGATACTCGTGCTCGTGCCGCACGTTCGCCGCCTCGAAGCTGTAGGCGCCGGCGTTCATCCGCAGCATGTAGCCTGCGACATCGGCCAGCGCCGCCTCGTGGATGCGCGGGCCGTGGTTGATGCCGTAGCACGTATGGTACCGCACGCGCTCCGGCGGGATGCCCTGCAGGCTGGCATTCAGCGCCTCGACGTAGATTTCAGCCCTCGCCTTGCGCTGTGCCGCATCGAATGACGGATCACCGAACAGATCCGAGAGGAACGGATCGTCGATCTGCAGGATGAAGCCAGCATCGACGATGGCCTGATACTCGGTGTGCAGTGCCGCGCCGACCGCGTGAAAGAACGCCTCGTCGGTCTTGTAGTACTCGTTCTCGCCCACGCCGCTCGGCGCCACCGCGGGCATGAACGCCGCGACATGCGGCACGCCGGCCAGCGCCGCCTTCAGATTGTCGATGTCGCGCTGCAGCGCCGCCTCGCCGCGATAGCGGATCGGGCCTGTGCACACCAGCGGCACCGCCGGCGCAACGGAGCCGCCCAGCATCGCGGTCTTGAAATACTGCTCGTAGTACTCCGGAAACGCCGCGAGCTCGGCGGCAAACATCGTGCGGCGCTGCTGCGGTCGCGTCTCGAATCCATCCAGCCGCTCGCGCACGTAGGTGAAGAAGCCTGACTTCGACTGCTCGCCGTCGCACACGATGTCGATGCCGCACTGGGCCTGCTTGTGCACGCTCTCAGCCACCGCTGCGCGCACGCGCGCGTGATAGGCGGCCTCGTCGTGATCGCGACCTTCCAAACGCGCCTTCATCGTGTCGAGCAGGTCGTGCGGCCGCGGCAGGCTGCCGACATGCGTGGTCATGATCCGATCCGTGTTCTGCTGCCCGGTCATCGACGCCTCCTGCACAGGTCAGGAAGCGGCAACCACAATTCCGCGCCTTGTCAACCCCGGGCGATCCGCCGAAGGTGCTGCCAACCGGCTGGAGGGAACGATGAAAGCGTGGTGGATCGCGCGCGTCTTGATCGGCGCTCTGGCGCTTGCGCTGAGCGTCAACGCGCGTGCCGACCAGTACGGCTCCGACAGCGCGCCGATCCACATCACCTGGCAGATGCAGCCGACGCAGTCGCCGAAATCTTCGGTCCCCGCCGTGAAGGAGTACTACCAGTCGCACATCGAGGCGTGGGTCAAGGCGCATCCCGACGTCATGCTCGACGTCACATTCAACAGCACCGACATCAACGCCAGCATGACGCGGATGCAGGAACAGGCCACCTCCGGCCGGACGCCTGACTTCGCGATGCTTGATTCGTTCTTCCTCAGCCGGTTTTATCAGTTCCTGCAGCCGCTCGATCGCTTCTATGGCTCCGATCAGGTGAACGACTTCGTCGCATTTGCCCGTAACGGCATGCGCGGACCAGACGGGAAACTGAAGGCGCTTTGGGTCAATACCGATGTGCGTGTGCTGTACTACCGCAAGGACCTCGTGACGAACCCGCCGAAGACGTGGGATGAGCTGATCGCGCAGGCAGCGGCGCTGTCGAAGCGTGGGCTGACCGGCTACCTGTATCCCGGTGGGCGCGGCGAAGGCGCGGTGATGGAGCACCTGCCCATGTTCTGGGCGCAGGGCGGCGAACTTGTCGATGCTGCCGGCAAGCCGGTGTTCGGCGAGGGCAAGAATTGCGCCGCGATGCTGAACCTGCTCGGGTTTCTCAAACGCAGCATCGACTCCGGCGCCAGCCCCGGCCGCGTCGTGAACTACAAATTCGAGGCTGATCTGTACCCGGAGATCCTGCGCGGCAACGTCGCGATGTTCCTCGGTGGCAACTGGATGGCCAAGCAACTGCGCGAGCTCGGCGACAAGAACGAGTGGGGCGTCGCACCGATTCCCCTGATGACGCCGGGCGATCCCGTCACCGCGGCCGGCGGATGGACCTATGCCGTGTTCACGACAGATGCGAAGAAGCAGGACATCATCATCGACCTGATCAACAGCCTGGTTGCCAGCCCAGCGGCAATGGCGGCATCCACTCAGGCGATCGGCAACCTTCCGACCCGGATGAGCGTCGCGCAGGGCGACTCCGCCTATGTCAAGGATCCGACGGTACATGATTTCATCACGCTGCTGCGCTATGCGCGTGCGCGTCCGGGTGCCGTAATCTATCCCAGCATCTCTACCGAACTGCAGGTCGCGATGTCGGACGTGATCACCGGGCAGCAGACGCCGGACGCCGCGCTCGATCAGGCCTGGCACAAGCTGGCACCTTGATCGCGGCACAACGACGACCGATCGAGGACCGCCCATTCCTCTGGCTGGCGCCGCTGTTCCTGCTGCTGTCCGCTCTGTACCTCTATCCGCTGATCGACGTGACGCGGCTGAGCCTGACAGACGCGACCGATGCCGCAGCGCCGGTGCACTACACGTTCGCCAGCTATCGCGCCGTGCTCGGTTCGCTGGAGTTCGTGACGATGACGCGCGTGACCGCGATCTTCGTCGCCGCCAGCATTGCTGGCCAGTTGGTGTTCGGCATGTTGATCGCCGCCCTGGTCTGCGAGGGCGAGCGTCGCCGGCTTCCCGGCACCGCGATAGTGCGTGCCACCGTGTTGGTTGGCTGGGTGCTGCCGGGCGTGGTCATCGGCATCATCTGGAAGCTTCTGCTCGACGAATCCGGTGCAGGCATCATCGCCTATGCCGCATCACTGCTGGGTGTGCGCAATCCGATCTTCCTGTCCGCTCCTGTGCCTGCGCTGGTCTGGGTGACGATCGCGAATATCTGGCGAGGCACCGCGTTCAGCATGATCATGCAGTACGCCGGGATGAAAACGGTGCCGCCAGAGCTCTACGAGGCGGCGACGGTCGACGGTGCCGGGGGGCTGCAGAAGTTCCGCTACGTCACGCTGCCATCGTTGCGCGGCATCCTGCTGATCAATCTGGTGCTGATCACCATCGCCACGCTGAACACGTTCGACATGGTGCTGCCGCTCACCGGCGGGGGGCCGGGGCGCGCGACCGAGGTGATCGCGCTCTACATCTACCATCTGGTGTTCTCCGAATTTCAGTCCGCCCGCGGCGCGGCGGTCGCCGTCGTGCTGATGGCGATCGGCCTTGTGCTGTCCGCCTGTTACGCCCGCATGCTGAGAAAGGAGCGTGCGGCGTGACGGGCCATGGCCGTAAAGCGGCCGGCAGAGGCAACGATCTCCCCCTCCCCTTGCGGGAGGGGGACGGGGGGAGGGGGCGGTGCAGTACGGCAGGCCCCCTCCCCCAACCCCCTCCCGCAAGGGGAGGGGGAGGTCTTTATGTTCCCTCTTTCCTTTCACTCCTTTCATCCCTTCGCCCATCACCGCTGTCCCGCCGCAAAGCCGGATCAGTTGCCATCTACGCCGGGTACATCGTCATCGGACTGATCTTCCTGTTTCCGCTGCTCTGGGTCCTGTCGCTATCGCTGCGACCGATGGCCGAACTCTTCGCCTTCCCGCCTCGGCTGATGCCACAGCATCCGACGCTTGCCGCCTATCGCGACGTGCTCACCAGTTCGCCTCTGGCGCGCTATCTGCTGAACTCGGTCAAGCTGGTCTCCGCCACCGTGCTCTGCGCGCTCGCACTCGCTGTGCCGAGTGCCTATGCGCTGTCGCGCCTGCGCTTCCGGCGGCCAGTGCTGAAATCGCTGGTCATGCTTGGCATGCTGTCGGTGCAACTGATCTCGCCACTGGTCACCGCGCTGCCGCTGTATCGCTGGTTCGCGGCGCTTGGTCTGATCAACTCGCATGTCGCGGTGGTTCGTGGTCTATGTCGCGCTCAGTGCGCCGTTCGCCACCTGGATGCTGACCGGGTTCCTCGACACCGTTCCGGCGGCACTGGACGAGGCAGCACGGATCGACGGCTGCACGCGCCTGCAATCGCTGC
The DNA here is from genome assembly GCA_963791495.1 of uncultured Alphaproteobacteria bacterium. Taxonomy (GTDB): domain Bacteria; phylum Pseudomonadota; class Alphaproteobacteria; order Acetobacterales; family Acetobacteraceae; genus JAMXLO01. Next base: position 283,293 of record CAWBST010000027.1, on the reverse strand, counting down.
TGCGCGTGCTGCTGCCGGTGATGCTGCCGGGCCTTGCCTCCACCGCGATCCTGCTAGCGATCAGCACCTGGGGGCAGTTCATCGTGCCGTTCGTACTGCTGACGCGAGGCGATCTCTATCCGGTCAGCGTCGGCATCCTGGACTACCAGTCCAGCAGCGACTCGGTGAGCACGCATCTGCTCGCTGCCGCTGCCATCCTGTCGGCGCTGCCGGCGATGCTGACATTCCTTGTGCTGCAGAGGTTCATTGTGGGCGCGCTGACCGCAGGCGCTGTGAAGGGGTGACGCCGCCTTGTCCCCAGCCCCCGAAAGCATGATATGCAGACCCGGGAGGTCGGCGGCGGACGGGCGCCTCGCCAACCCGGTCAGGTCCGGAAGGAAGCAGCCGCAGTGAGTTTCCGCCCGGGTCGTTCGTCCGGTCTCCCACCGTTTGTTCGCCACATATAAAGGGGGCCGCCGCGGCGGCCAAAAGTCCGCCCCGCATGTCCGGCCTGTTCCAGGACGACCCGCAGACCGAGGCGCCGCCTCCACCGGAAGGTCCCGGCCTGTTCGGCGACACGCCGGAGCCGGCGCACGCCGTCGCCTACCGGGTGCTCGCCCGCAAGTATCGTCCGACCCGGTTCGATGACCTGATCGGCCAGAACGCGATGGTGCGCATCCTGCGCAACGCCTTCGCCACCGGCCGCATCGCGCACGCCTTCATGCTCACCGGCGTCCGAGGTGTGGGCAAGACCACCACCGCGCGCATCATCGCCCGCGCGCTGAACTGCACTGCCGGCAGCGGGCCGACCGCGGATCCCTGCGGCGTCTGTGCCGACTGCGTGGCCATCCTCGCCGACCGCCATCCCGACGTGGTGGAGATGGACGCCGCCAGCCGTACCGGCGTCGACGATGTGCGCGAGATCATCGAGGCGACGCGCTACCGCCCGGTGCAGGCGCGGACCAAGGTGTTCATCATCGACGAAGTCCACATGCTGTCGCGCAACGCGTTCAACGCGCTGCTGAAGACACTGGAGGAGCCGCCGCCGCACGTTAAGTTCGTGTTCGCCACCACCGAGCTGCGCAAGGTGCCGGTCACCGTGCTGTCGCGCTGCCAGCGCTTCGATCTGCGGCGCGTGCGCATCGCTGAGCTGGCCGCGCATTTCGGCCGCATCGCCGTGCAGGAGGCCGTCGTGGTGGAGCCCGGCGCGCTCGACCTGATCGCGCGCGCGGCGGATGGTTCGGTGCGCGATGGGCTGTCGCTGCTGGATCAGGCCATCGCCCAGGCGGACGGTGCCGTCACCGAGGCGGCGGTCGTCAACATGCTGGGGTTGGCGGATCGTGGCCTGGTGTTCGACCTGATGGAAGCGGTGATGGCCGGGCTGCCGCGTCAGGCGCTGCAGATCACCGATCTTGCGCACGAGCGCGGCGCCGATCTGGGCATGATGCTGCAGGACCTGCTGGAGCTGACCTACACGATCACCCGCCTGAAATCGGTGCCGTCGCTGCGCGACAGCCAGGAGCTGCCCGAGGCGGAGCGCACGCGCGGCGCTGCCCTGGCCGACCGTTTGTCCGTGCCGGTCCTGGCACGCGCCTGGCAGATGCTGCTGAAGGGTGTCGGCGAGGTGGAGACCGCGCCCGACCGACGCGCCGCGGCCGAGATGGTGCTGATCCGGCTGTGTCACGTCTCGGAGCTGCCGCCGCCCGGCGACCTGCTGCGGCGGCTCGGCAACGCTCCGACGCAGGCGACGGGCGCACTTGCGCCTCCGCCGTCTGGTGGGGGAGTGCGCGCGGTCGCCGGCGGCGCGCCGGTTCCTGTGCCCGCCACCGGTCCAAGGCTGGCAAGTTTCCGCGATGTCACCGCCCTGGTGGCCGAGAGACGCGAGGCGATGCTCCACGCGCACCTGATCCACTCGGTGCACGTGGTCCGCTTCGCCCCGCCGGTGATTGAGCTGCGGCCGCAGGCGGAGGCGCCGAAGGATCTGGCCTCGCGTCTGGGAGCGCTGCTCACCGAGGCGACCGGCACGCGATGGACGATTGCGCTGTCGACGGCAGAAGGCGAGCCGACGGTCGCCGAACAGGGCACCGCCGCCGATACGGCACGGCGCACGGCCGCCGCCGATCACCCTCTGGTGCGCGCGATCATGGACGCATTCCCTGGCGCGCGGATCGACACCGTGCATGACACCGCCGCGGACGCCTATGGTCTGACTACGGTGGACGAGCCGGACGCGGAACCCTCCGATGAGATGGAGCTTGATGAATGAAGAACCTCTCCGGCCTGATGAAGCAGGCCCAGCAGATGCAGGCCAAGATGCAGGAGATGCAGTCGAAGCTGGAGGGCATGGAGATCTCGGGCGAGGCCGGTGCCGGTCTCGTTGCCGTCACGCTGAACGGCAAGGGCGATCTACGGCGGATCAAGATCGATCCGAAGGTCATCGATCCGGCCGACGCCGAGATGCTGGAAGATCTGATCGTCGCCGCGCACGCCAACGCCAGGCAGAAGCTCGAGGCGGCCACCGCGGAGGAGATGCAGAAGGTCACCGGAGGGCTGCAGCTGCCGCCCGGGATGAAGCTGCCGTTCTAGTGCGCAGCGGCCCCCACATGCTCCCCGTCCCCTTGCGGGAGCGGGTTGGGGGCAGGGGACTGCCGGTCACCTCCGAACCGCCCCCTCCCCCCGCCCCCCTCCCGCAAGGGGAGGGGGAGGACTGCGCGTGGAATGGGCGGCCCTGAAATCGAACGACTGATCGGCCTGCTGGCGAAGCTGCCGGGGATGGGGCCGCGCAGCGCGCGCCGGGCCGCGCTGAGGATGCTGCAGCAGCCGGAGGCGCGGATGCTGCCGCTGGCTGCTGCGCTGGCAGAGGCGGCGCGCGCGGTGAAGCCGTGCCGGCTGTGCGGCAATCTCGACAGCCGGGACCCGTGCTCAATCTGCACCGATCCTCAGCGTGACCGCTCGCTGATCTGCGTCGTCGAGGGCGTCGGCGATCTCTGGGCCCTGGAGCGCGCCGCCGTGTTCCGCGGCCTCTACCATGTGCTCGGAGGCACGCTCTCCGCGCTGTCCGGCGTCGGGCCCGAGGACCTGAACGTGGCCCCCGCTGCTCGCGCGCATCGCGGAAGGCGGCGTGACCGAGGTGATCCTCGCCCTCGGCGCCACGGTGGACGGCGCGACCACCGCGCACTGGCTGACCGATCGGCTTCGGCCGCTCGGCGTCAGCGTGACACGCGTCGCGCAGGGGGTGCCGATCGGCGGTGCGCTCGACGTGCTGGACGATGGCACGCTCGCCGCGGCACTGCGGGCGCGCCGGTGACCGTTTCGCGACGCGAGCTGATCCATCAGGTTGGCAGGCTGGGTGGCGTGGCCGCCGCCTACCACACCATGGCGGCGATGGGCCTGTTGCCCATCCCCGAGGCCTATGCGGGCCCGCCCTCGCTGCCACCCGGCAAGGGGCGCCGTATCGTCATCATCGGCGCCGGTATCGCCGGCATGGTGCTGGCCTGGGAACTGCGCAAGGCCGGCTATGCGCCCCTGATCCTGGAGGCGCGCGACCGTGCCGGCGGCCGCAACTGGTCGCTGCGCGGCGGCGACGAGATCCGCGAGACCACGAGCGTGCAACATGTCGCCTGGGATTCCGGGCCGCACATGTATCTCAACCCCGGCCCGGCGCGGCTGCCGTACCACCACGAGGGCATGCTGTCCTACTGCCGCGAGCTGGGCGTGTCGCTCGAGGTGATGAGCAACGACAACCGCGGTGCGCTGCTGCAGTCCGATGTGGCGTTCGATGGCCAGCCGCAGCGCAACCGCCAGGTGGTCAGCGACATTCGCGGCTATGTCGCGGAGCTCGCCGCCAAGGCCATCGACCACGACGCGCTGACCCAGGCGGTCACCACCGAGGACAAGGAACGCATCCGTGCTCTGCTGCGCAGCTTCGGCGCCCTCGACAAGGACATGGCCTACAAAGGCTCCGGCCGCGCCGGCTACAGCGAGCCTCCCGGCGGCGGCACCCAGCCGGGCACGCGCAGCCAGCCGCTCGATCTGCGCAGGATCCTGGATGCCGGCTTCTGGCGCCTCCAGACCAACTTCGGCGAGAGCTGGGAGCAGGCGGCGACGATGATGCAGCCGGTCGGCGGCATGGGCCGCATCGGCCAGGCGTTTGGCCGCCAGCTCCGCGGCTCGATCACCTATGGCGCGGAGGTGCGTGCCCTGCGGCGCAGCGGCGATGACGCGCGCGTCGTCTGGCGCGACGCGAAATCGGGGCGCGAGCGCGCGATCGAGGCGCCGCTGGTGGTGGTTACCATCCCGCTTCCCGTGCTGCGCGCCATTCCCGCCGACTTCGCGCCGGAGATCCGCACCGCGATCGAGGCGGTGGACTACGTGCCGGCGGTGAAGATCGCCTTCCAGGCCGAGCGCCGGTTTTGGGAGCTGGACGAGGCGATCTATGGCGGCATCTCCTGGACCAGCCGCGACATCACCCAGGTCTGGTACCCGTCGGCCGGCATCCACCAACGGAAGGGCATCCTGCTGGGCGCCTATATCTGGTCGGACGACCTCGGCGACAAATTCGCTGCCATGTCACCGGCGACGCGCCTCGAAGCGGCATTGGCAGATGGCGAGCGGTTGCATCCCGACTATCGCCGGCACCTGACCAAGGGCGTCTCGGTGGCCTGGAAGAACATCCCATACAGCGGCTCCGCCTGGGCGGAGTGGAGCAGTGACACGCGCGCCAATCACTACGGCTCATTGCTGAAAGGCGACGGCCCGTTCCTGTTCGCCGGCGAGCACGTGTCCTACGTCAACGGCTGGCAGGAAGGTGCTGTGCTTTCTGCGCACCAGGTGCTGCGCGATATCGGCGTGAGGATGCGCGTATGACTGACTCGCGAGCCTGCGGCAGCGGAGACCAGCCGAAAGTTCAATCGCCATAGACAATTGGTACAAAACAGAAATATAATGCTTGTGCAACGGTTCGGCGCCGAGCAAAACAAGCAAGGCGGTCGCATCGGCCGCCCAGCTGTTAGAGCTCCGATTGCTGGGGGAAAGCGCCGTGGCGACCTATGGATCGACGTCCGTCAACGGCGTGCTCAATGGTAATCTACAATTCCTGAACCAGGGTTATGGGCTGACCGGCTACCCTGATTACGGCGGTTTCGACGGCGATCCGGTCAACGGCAACGCGTTCATCTTTCTGGTCAAGCTTGGGGGGTCGACGGGACCGATCTGGCTGGACACGGATCTCAACAAGGCAACCGGCTACAACGGTTACGATTATCACGTCATCTGGTCCGGCAGCGGCCCCCCGAAGCTTTATTCTGGATCGCTTGGTCAGACGTTGATCGCGACGCTGACCGACTACGTCTATGTGCCGAACGCACAAAATCCCACCGCCCAGCCCGCGTTGGAGTTCGCCATCCCGACGAACCTGATCGGGGGGGCGAAGTCCGCGTTCGTCACCCTCGGTTCGGGCACGTCCTACCTCACCGCGCCCCAGGCGCCTGGCGTTGCGGTTGAAACGGTGGGCGCCGTTGCACTCGATGGAAATCTTGGCGAGTGGACGCAACCTCAGCGGATAGACTCGTCTGCGCCAAATCCAGCGATGGATGTCTATGGCCGCATCGATGGCGGCAACATGATATTCGCGCTGCATCTCAATTCCGGGGACTTCAAGTCGGCCAGCTACACAACCCTTTGGCTCGACACCGACTTCAACAGGGCTACCGGGTTCGGCGTGCCCATCTCGAACACCAGCGGCGCCCCTCAGGTGCAGGTCGGCGCAGAATACAATCTGCGCTTCGACACTGCCGGTCATGTGATCCTGGAGAAGGGCAACACGCTGTGGCCGGCCTATTCGGAGAACGGTGCGGCCGTCTACTCGGAGACGGTGGGCCCGGTGCCGTTCGCGTTCTCGACCGATTACAAGAGCGTTGAGGTGGCGGTCCCGCTGGCGATGCTGGGTGCCAACGTCACCGGCGCCGATGTCCACGTCGATTTCGAGTTATGGTGGCGGTCCGGCACTCACCGCCGACGGTTACACGGTCGGAACTGCCCTCGATCGCGCCGCCGGCGCCATCGGCACCTGACCTGGTGGCGACGTCCGACACCGGGCCCTCCAGCACCGACAACGTCACCAGCGTCACCATCCCCACCGTGACGGGCAACGGCGCCGAGAGCGGCGCCACGGTGACGCTCTACGACACCGGCGGCACGACCGTGCTCGGCACGGCCATCGCGGATGGATCAGGCAACTGGTCGATCACCAGTTCCACGCTGAGCAGTGGTGATCACGCGCTGACGGTCAAACAGACCGACCTCGCGGGCGACGTCAGCGGCGCATCCGCGGCGCTGACGGTCACCGTCGCGCCGCCGAAGACCAGTATATACGTGCTGCAGGGGATCAACCCCGCGGTCATCGGCGCCGCACCGTTCGATGTCAAGGCGATTAGCCTGTACGGCGACGACAAGCAGCTCTTCACCGCTGCTCAAGTCCATCAGATGGGTGGCGGGCCAGGCGGGGGCCTCCTGCTTGGCTATATGAGCGTCGGCGAGGCGGAGACATACCGCGACTACTTCGCCACCATCCCGCCGGCAGACCTCGGGCCGGTGGACCCGAATTTTCCGGGCAGCTACCAGGTGGCGTACTGGTCCGATGCGTGGCGGGCCATAACGACCAGCTACATCGACAAGATGATCGCGCTGGGCTTCGACGGCGCCGTATTCGACGTCGTGGACGAATTTCAGCGACCCTGGGCCCAGAGCAATGCGCCCGGTGGGGCCGTGAACGCGATGGTCAGTCTGGTCAAGTACCTGTCCGACTATGCCCATGCGCAAAACCCGAATTTTCAGATCTGGGTCAATGGCGCCCCGGAGCTGCTGGGCAACAGCACTTACCTCCAGGCCATCGACGGCATGTTCATGGAAAGCCTGTTCTACGATGGCACCGGGAACACGCGGCCACCGACCGATACGAGCTACAGTATGGGTTTTCTGGATCAGGCCCTGGCCGCGAACAAGAGCGTCATCAATATCGAATACGTGTCCGGCGCAGCGCAGATCGCCGACGTTCACGCGAAAGCAGCCGCTGCAGGCATTGGCAGCTATATCGCCCATCTCGACCTCAACGGCATCGACATGGAGGGTGTCCAGGGTCTGACGGTCCCGGCCCCGGCGTCCGTCACCACCGGCAGCGGCTCCGACACGCTGGTGCTCAGCATGTCGGAGGACGCCTATCTGGGCGACGCACAGTTCACCGTCGCGGTCGACGGAGTGCAGTTCGGCGGCACGTTCACCACGACGGCGCTACACGCTTTTGGCACCAGCCAGACTTTCACCTTCATGGGCGACTGGGGGGTCGGGGCGCATACCGTCACGGTGAACCTCCTCAACGATGCATATGGCGGGACGCCTGCCACCGACCGCAACCTGTATGTGAACGCCATCAGCTATGACGGGACGAACACCAATCAGAGCGCGGCGATCATCGGCTTTGTTCCGAACAATTTCGCTGTGACCGACACCACGACACCTTCCAGGCCGATCATCAACATTGACGGGAACCTGTCTGATTGGGTCGCCTCCGAGCGCATCGACTACAACGACGTGCCGGGCTACAGCTTCTATGGCACCCTTCAGAACGGCTATTTCGACTTCGCGTTAAGCGGCGCGGCGGTCATTGGTGCCGGCACCTCGGTCTGGTTCAACACCGACCTGAATGCCACAACCGGCTACGAGTTGTGGGGCTGGGCGGCCGGCGCCGAGTACAACCTCACCATAAACAGCGATGGCTCCGCGTCGCTCTACACCGGCGCGGCGGGCCAGACCCTTGCGCTCGGCAACATCCAATTGGCCTACTCGACCGATCACCGCACGATTGAGTTTGCCATACCCGTCTATACGCTCGGCAATCCGGGCGCCATCGATACGCTTTACGAGATAAATGGTGGGGCTCAATTCGGGCCTACCAACTATAGTGCCCAGCCTTATCTGCTGGATCCGGCCGCACCGGCTGCCCCGACAGCGCCGGATCTGACCGCTGCCTCGGACAGCGGCGTGTCGAACGCCGACAACATCACCAGCGTCGCCAACCCGACCTTCACCGGCACGGTCGAGGCGGGAAGCACGGTGACCTTGTTCGACGGCGCGACAGTGATCGGCACGGGCGTCGCCGCGGCCGGGACGTGGACGATCGCCGCCTCGACGCTGGCCAACGGAACCCACAGCATCACCGCCAAGGCGGCGGACGCGGCTGGTAACCTCAGCCCCGCATCGGGAGCCTTGTCTGTCACCATCGATACCTTAGCTCCAGCGGCGCCTTCAGCACCGGACCTACTGGCGGCCTCGGACAGTGGTGTGTCGACCACGGACAACATCACCGACGTGACCAGGCCAACCTTCACCGGCACGGCCGAGGCCGGTGCAACGGTGACGCTGTACGACGGCACGACAGCGGTCGGCACGGGCGTTGCCACGGCCGGACAGTGGTCCATCACCACAACCTCAGCCCTGGCGGCAGGAACCCGCAGCATCACCGCCAAGGCAACGGACACGGCGGGCAACGTCAGCGCCGCATCGGCCGCGTTGTCGGTCACCATCGACACCACAGCCCCGGCTGCGCCGACGAACCTGGACCTGGCGACGGCGTCGGACACCGGTACCTCCAGCACAGACAACATCACCAGCGTCACCACGCCGACTTACTCGGGCAAGGCCGAGGCCGGCAGCACAGTGACCCTGTTCGACGGCACGACAGTGATCGGCACCGGCATTGCCGTGGGCGGCAAATGGACCATCGCCGCCTCGACACTGGCGAACGGAACCCACAGCATCAGCGCCAAGGCGACGGATGTTGCCGGCAACGTCAGCGCCGCCTCCAGCAAGCTGTCGGTCACCATCGACACCGTGGCGCCGAACGCCCCGGCGTTCACTGCCGTCAGCGCGAGCAGAGGCAACTTGACGCTCACCGGTACCGGAGACGCAAGCACAACTGTCGCCGTACTCAACGGCACGACCCAGTTCGGCACCACCACGGTCGGCACAGGCGGAACCTGGAGCCTGAGCTTTTCCACCTCCTCCTCGGTGCGGACGCTCACCGCGGTCGGATCCGATGCGGCGGGCAACAAGAGCTCTGCAACCAGCGGGTCGGTACTCGTGGGGACGAGCGGTGCCAACACGCTGACCGCCACCGCAGGCAACGATCTGTTCTATGGCGGAAGTGGTGCGGACACCTTCACGTTCACTTCGCTCTTCGGGCACGATGTGATCGCCGACTTCGCCGCGACTGGCTCCGCTCACGACGTCATCAACTTCCACGGGAGCCCAGGTACTGAACAGCTTCGCCAACGTAATGGCCCACGCCGCACAGGTCGGCTCGGGTGTCGTGATCACCCAGGACGCCGGCAACGTGCTAACGCTCAACAACGTCACCAAGACGGCCCTTACGTCGGCTGATTTCAAGTTCGTGTAGCGCCGAGGTGTCCGCGGAGGCGATCAGCGGCTATCATGATCGCCTACCGCCTCCCAGCCCAGGCAGGGCTGACTGCGCCGGGCCGACATCCTGAACCGCAGCAACAGCGTGCTGATCACCGTCACGCAAGCCGACGGCGTGACTGTCGCTGGTTCGATCAGGCTCAGCGGCATCAGCCCGACGACGATCAACGTCGCCGACTTCAGGCTCGCCTGATCCTGCGGCGTTGAGTGGCCTGTCAAATATCGGGTCGCCGCCCCCGATTTCCCGCGGCCTGTTCGAAATGGTGCCCGACGCGCAGCACGGTCGCGTCGCCCCAGGCCGGTCCCATGATCTCCAGGCCCAGAGGCAAACCGGCGGGGGTGAAGCCGCCGCACACCACCATCGACGGCACCGCCGCGACATTCGCCACCGTGGTGAGCAGCGGCCGGGCAAACCCGTCATCCGGTCGCTGTTCGGTCAGCAGCGGCGCGGTGCCGCCGGTCGGCGCGGTGATCAGCACGTCGAACCGTTCGAACGCCTGCGCGGTCGCGGTGATCAGGTCGGTGCGCCTGCGCTGCGCGGCGATGTAGTCCGCCGCGCGGACCAGGGCGCCTGCCAGCACACGCACCCGGAACACGCGCGAGTAGTCCGCCAACCGGGTCTTCAGCATCGCCTCGTGCAACGCGTAGGCCTCGGACGAGATGATCACCCGTCCGACTGCGTTGTATTCCTGCACCGCGGGCAGCGTCGCGTCCTCCACCCGGCAGCCGAGACCGCGCAGGATGGTGGCGGCGCGGCTCATCATCTGCAGCATCTCGGGCGAGGCGGGCACATCGTGCTCGTAGAACCGCCGCAGCAGCCCGACGCGCAGGCCACGCAGCGGCGCCGCGATTGCGGTGGCATAGGACACCTGGGGGCCGGGAACCGAGGCCGGATCGGCCGGGTCATGGCCAGCCAACGCATCGAGCAGGATGGCGCAATCCTGCGCAGTCCATGCCATCGGGCCTGCGGTGTCCAGGCTGGGTGCCAACGGGATCACGCCGCGGCGCGACACCAGCCCGGGCGTCGGCTTGATGCCCGCGATGCCGCAATAGGCCGCCGGCAGCCGGATCGATCCGCCGGTGTCGGAGCCGAGTGCCCCGAGCGCAAGCCCGGCCGCCACGGCGGCGCCCGATCCTGAGCTGGACCCGCCCGTGTAGCGCCGCGTGTCCCAGGGATTGCGTGCCGGCGGCCAGGGCAGGTCGAACGCCGGCCCACCGATGGCGAACTCGTGGGTCGCCAGCTTGCCCAGCATCACCGCGCCGTCGGCGTGCAGCCGCCGGATCGTTTCGGCGTCCTGCTTCGGCACGTTGTCGGCGAGGATGCGGGAATGCGCCGTGGTGCGCACGCCGGCTGTCTCGTAGATGTCCTTGTAGGCCAGTGGAATGCCGAGCAGCGGCGATCGCTTCCCGGCCATCACGGCCCTTTCGGCAGCGCGCGCGGCGGTCAGCGCCTGGCGCTCGGTCACCAACAGGAAAGCGCTCAGCTGCGGGTCCTTGGCCTCGATCCGCGCCAGCAGTTCCTTCACGAGCTCCACCGGCGACAACCGCTTCGCGGCGATCAGGCGGCTGGCCTCAGCAATGGTAAGAAAGGGGCGTGCGGGGCCTGTCATCGCCCACGACGGGCGGGCTTGCGGGCGACTGGCCGGGCGGCGCGTCGCTTCGGCGCGGGCTTGGCCGCAGCCTTGGCCTTGGGCTTGGCCGGTAATCTGGCCTTGGGCTTCGCGGCCGTCCGCGCAGGCTGCACCGACACGGCCGTGCCGGAGGGCGGTGGCAGCCGGAATGTGCAGGCCATGTCGTCGGCGAGCGGCCGGTCATGCGGCATGGCCGCGATCAGTCCCGCCACCTGCCGCCAGGCAAGCACGAGGTCGGCAACCTGGCCAGGGTTCAGCACCAGCCCGGTACGCGAAAGCAGAAGCTGCATCTCGCCCGGGCTGATCGCCGGGACGGACATGGCCGGAGCCGCGGGCATGCGAATCGGCACCCCTTTCGTAACGGCTGGGAACCCTAGTCAGCCGTGCCCAGGGCAGCAAGCCGCGGCACCGAAGTTTCTTCACCGATCGGGTCGATTCGCCGCCCCGAGGTCTCGTCGAACACGTGCAGATGCTCAGGCTGCGGCGCCACGGCGAGCCGATCGTCAGCAGGGGCGGGTCCGGCCAGCTTGACCGTCAGCGACTGGTCCTCCCCGCCGGGAAGGTGTCCGTGCACCAGGGTCTCAGACCCGAGCGGCTCGATGAGGTCAATCGCGAGGTCGAGCCCGGCGCCAGCGATCAGGTGCTCAGGACGGACGCCGATGATGAGCCGGTCGCCGTCGTTGCCCGGGCGTCTTCCGTCGGCGAATGGCAGCAACAGGCCAGCCGTAAGCTGCGCCGCGGTGCCGCCGCGCGCCAGTTCGCCGGGCAGGAAGTTCATCGTCGGCGCGCCGATGAAGCCGGCGACGTAGGTGTCGGCGGGGCGGGCGAACACCTCCATTGGCGTGGCAAGCTGCGCCGGCCGGCCAAGGTGCAGGACCAGCAGCCGGTCGCCCAGCGTCATTGCCTCCACCTGGTCGTGAGTCACGTACAGGCTGGTGACGCCCAGCCTGCGCTGCAGCCGGCGGATCTCGGCGCGCATCGCCAGACGCAGCTTGGCGTCCAGATTGGACAGCGGTTCGTCGAACAGGAACAGCTTGGGATGGCGCACGATCGCGCGTCCCATCGCCACGCGCTGCCGCTGACCACCCGAGAGCTGCCGCGGCTTGCGTTCCAACAGCGCGCCGAGACCGAGCAGGTCTGCGGCCTCGTCGACGCGCCGGCGTATGTCATCGCGCGACAGGCCACGGATGCGAAGGCCGTACGCCATGTTGTCGAATACGCTCATGTGCGGATAGAGCGCGTAGTTCTGGAACACCATGGCGATGTCGCGTTCCGATGGGTCGAGGCCGGTCACGTCGTGCCCATCGATTAGCACGCGGCCGGCGGTTGGACGCTCCAGCCCGGCGACCAGACGCAACAGGGTCGACTTGCCACAGCCCGACGCGCCGACGATGACCAGCATCTCGCCATCGGCGAGCGCCAGGTCGATGCCGTGCAGCACATCGATCAGGCCGAAGCTCTTGCGCAGGCCACTGAGTTCGAGGGTCGCCATGGCTGCCAGACTGCCATCGCGGCGGAGGCGCCGGCAATCGTCACGAAGGCCACCTCGCCCACGTCATTGGGCGAGGTGGAGCCTGGCCAGGTTCAGGAATTCGGCTTGAACACTGCGTCCTTCATATGGTTGAGGTCGTCGCCACTCTGACTGCCATGGCCCTTGCCATTGCCGCCGTTGTTGCCTTGATCGCTGCCGCCGCCGCCACTGCCGCCGCCGGTGGTGATGAAGTCGCCTGCGGTCAGACTGCTGATGCCGGCGAAGGTGATCGTGGTGTTGTCTGACAGCTTGATGGTGCTCGACGTGCCATCAGTCTGCTGGTGCCTCAGCGCATTCGCGGCCTCGTTCTTGCCGTAGCCCTGCAGGTCGATCTTATCGACGCCGAGGCCGAAGCCGGTGATTGTCGAGCTGCCGCCGCCCAGGGTGCTGGCAAAGACGAAGGTGTCGTCACCCTGACCAGCGGTAACGTCGTAGGAGCCGGTCCCCGTGAACACCGTATCCTGACCGAAGGCGAATTTGGTCGATAGCGTCTCAGTCCCGGAGCCGGCGTGGAGGACCTGCGCCTGGCCACCCGCCGCATACAACTGGTCGCCGTTGCCACCACCGAACAGCGTCGCCTGACCGGTGCCGGCAAACAGGTAGTTGTTGCCATCGGTGCCGCCATAGACGAGGTCTGGCCCACCGCCGCCGAAGAACGTGTCGCTGCCGGTGCCCCCGAAGACAGTTGCCGACGTGCCACTGTTGCCGACGTAGAAGAGTTGGCTGCTGTGGCCATAGATCAGGTCCTGGCCCGTGCCGAAAGCAGCGATTGTCTCCGATCCGCTGCTGGCGTTCACGGTGTCATCGCCGGTGGTCTGAACTGCCGACTTCCCGCTGCCAAGTTCGATGGCATTGCGCCCGCCCCCGGCGGCGATCGAGTCGTCGCCGCCGCCCAGCGCGAGCACGGTGTCATCGCCGTTGCCGGTGTTGATCGACCAGTCGCCATTGTCGTCGCCGGGTATGACGATGCGGTTGTTGCCGCCGCCCGCGACCACGGTGCCGGAGCCACCGGTCGCGAAGAACGAAAGGTTGCCGGTGCTCGACAGCACCGATTTATCGGCATCGCCCGAGCCGAATATCACCGCCTCATTGGCGGTATTCACCACCGCTTTGTAGCCAGGCCGCAGGTTCGTCAATCCATCGGTCTGTTGGACGAGTTCGCCGGTCTTGCCGGGATCCAATGGTGGCGGCGACATGCCGGCGCGGTCGACCGGCACGATGCTGCCGATCTCCACGCCGGCGGTGATTGCCGCTGCGAGCTGCCCTGCGAGCGCCGCGTTGGCGTTCGTGTCGAAATTGAGAGTCACGGTTTGGCCGTGTGAACCGGAAACAGTCACGGTCGCCATGTCTTGCTCCCCCTGGTCCTGTGCTTGGATGCGGATCAGTGCAATTGCGTGACACGCCTGATACCCGACAGACCGATAGCGATCCGTCAATGGCGCGATAATGTCCGCGTACAACGGTGCTATTTTTTCAAATCAATAGCGACTTTCTGGTCTGCATTCCGTCTATGCTTCGTTAAATCGCTGATTCGGCGTGGAGTCAGCGGTAATATATTAATATTAACCTTTGCGGGGTGCCGAAACACGCAATCCGCGGCCGGACACTGCTCAGCTATAGAACTCCCACCGTGGAACCGGCCGGACCATCTGGCTGAGATTGGGCAGCGTATAGAACGAGCTGGCGAAGCCTCCCGCGTCCCAATACGACTCGACGCCGCGCTTGTCCGATTCGCCGAACCAATGCGGCATCGAGGTCGCGGGGCAGTAGTGCGTCACGCAGGAAAGCCGCGGCGTGCCAGACGGCAGCGTGGGCGGATGGCTACGGTGCACGAGGTCCGCGGTCCAGAAGAACACGTCACCCTTCTTGGCGAGCAATCGGTGATGCGCCAGTTGGCGCGTCTGGCAGGCCGCCTCCAGATCGCTCACATAGTTGGTGGTATCGCCGTCGCTGTGCTTCCTGCCGTTGCTGAAGATGTAATGTGGCAGGCGGTGGCTGCGGTCGTAATAGGCCAGTTCTCCGCTGCCTTCCTCGATGTCCTGCAGCGCAATCCAGGTCGCGACCAGCAGGGTCGGTGTGTTGACCACCACATAGGCCGTGTCCTGGTGCCATTGATGGCCATTGGTCACCTGGAACAGAAGCTGCTGGAAGGCGAGCACCCTCGCCTGGAACACGAGGCTGAGGAAGCGCACGATTTTCGGGTGCATGCAGACGTGGCGCGAAGACTGCAGATTGACGTAGAGGTCGAAGATGCTCTCCAGCGCGTCGGGCTGATTGCCGTTCAGCTTCTGGGGACGATTGTGGCGAAAATCGGTGGTGGCGAAATAGCCCGGATGCTGGTGCAGGTTGCGGATGTCGTCGACCAGTGTGTCAACAAGTTCAGGCTCGATCGCCCGATCCATCAAAAGCCAGCCGTGGTCGGCGAAATGCGCCAACTGATCGGCATCCATCTGATTGATATGCCCGGTCGCCGCCAGGGCGCGCAGATGGTTCAGCCAGTTTGGCCGGTCGGTCCAAAGTGCGGGCAGTGTCACGTCGGGCTGGAATGAGCCGGGCATCAGAGCCTCCATTATGTCATGGCGGAGCGGCTCCGATATTCTTATGCGATCGGCAGAACGTCAGCCAGCCTGAAAACGCCGGTGCCATTCGATTGCACAGATGGCGCATTGAGGTAAAGCGGCACTTGCCTGGAAGGACGCACCACAACAAGCAGGTTGTTGCGGACGCGTTGTTGCCTCTCACGTGGCATCTCGGTCGGAGATGAGATCACGCATCTGATCGATCGCGCTCTGCAGTGCAGCGCGCTTTGACTTGCCAACCGCTCATGCCGGTATATTGGCAATTGCAACCAATATATTGATGTCTTAAGGCGGGAATTAGGGTGGCCTTGGATAATATTGGGCTGCCGCAGTCAGCTCGGCTGCCTATTATTGGCTCATACTTCCCTCGTGGCCAACCTCATCACGAGCACTGCTACGCCCTCACCCGGCGCTTCGCACCGACCTCTCCCGCATGCGGGAGAGGCGACATTCTGTGCTACATTGGTGGCGCGACACCATCTTTGCCGACGGTGACCCAACTCGCCGCGAGTTTGCCCTCAGTGTTCTTCGTCGCGCCGAACATCACCGGTGCGCCAGGCTTCAGGTCGGACCTCTCCGCGGGCGCAAACGTCACGATGGGCACGCTGGGCGGCACGATGATCTTGTTGGTGTCGCCCTTGAATGACATGCTGAGCTCGCGGCCAGATGTCGCCTGCACGGCGCCGGTGACAGTGCCGTTGGTCATCATGCTGCCTGGCTCGAGATCCCACGGGTAGTGCCCTTCGCTGGCACCGCGCATCGCCTCCGGGAACACCAGCACTTCGAGCGCCTGCAGTTCACCGTTGGCGGCCGTCCGCGTGGCGATGCCGACATAAGTACCTGGTTTGATGTCGGCCAGATCGACCTTCTTTACCGTCGATACCGTCAGCGGGTCGTTCAGCAGGACGTCGACCTTCGATCCTTCGCGCGTGTTGATGCTCAGGGTCTGGCCATCGAGTGCGGCAATGGTGCCGCGGATGCGAGTAGGCGGTGCGTTCTGCGCAAAGGCGGTGGCGGCGCACAGGAACCCGGCGAGTGCGAGCGGCATAAGGCGTGCGAACACGGTTTTCTCCCCCTATTGGTAGGCTTGCCAGCGAAGGATGGGGATGATCCGGGTTTCGGGAAGGGGGGCGACGGATTATGCTCGTGGCGAGGGAGACAGCCGATGGCGCGCGCAAAATCCGCTAAACCCGAGGTGGTGATCTACCACAACCCGTCCTGCGCCACGTCACGCAAGGTGCTGGGCATGATCCGCGAGGCAGGTGTCGAGCCACAGGTGATCGAGTACCTGAAGATGCCGCCCACCCGGCAGGAACTTCTCAGCATGCTGCGGAGCATGCACATAACGGCTCGCCAACTGCTGCGGCGGCGTGGCACGCCGTACGACGCCATGGGCCTGGATGACAAGGCCAAGTCGGACGAGGAGCTGATCGGCGCGATCCTGGCGCATCCGATCCTGATGGAGCGGCCGGTGGTGATCGGACCGCGCGGCGTGCGCCTGTGCCGGCCGGCCGAGCGAGTACACGAGGTACTGTCCGCGCGCTGAATTGGATGGCCGGCAAACTCACCATCGAGGCTCTGCGCCGTCAGGCGGTGCTCGGTTCGCTGCCGCCGCCGACGACGCTGGCGCGGGCGATCGGCGTGGCGGGCTTCGTGCAGGCCGATCCGATTCGGGCGCCGGCGCGCGCCCAGGATCTGATCCTGCGGCATCGTGTGGCTGGCTATCGGGCGGGCGACCTGGAACGCCGCTTCGGCCGGCTCGGGCTGGAGGAGGATTTCTTCTACGCCTACGGCTTCATGCCGCGCGACACCCACCGGCTGCTGCATCCGCGCGATCTGGAGACCTCGGGGCGGTGGCAGGTGCCTGGCGAGCTTGCGGCCGCGGTTCTGGCCTTTGTGCGCGACCAGGGGCCGACACACCCGGCCGACCTGGAACAGCGTTTCGGCCGCGAGCGGGCGGTCAACGGCTGGGGCGGGTTCTCCAAGGCCACGACCCGGGCGTTGCAGAGCCTGCACTACCACGGTCTGCTGCGTGTCGCAGGGCGGCGCGATGGTATCCGCGTCTATGAGGCCGCGTCTCTGCCGGTCGAACCATTGCCGCCCGGGGAGCGCGGCCGGCGCATTGCTCTGCTGGCGATCGGCATACTGGCACCGCTGGCCGAGGCGGGGCTCGCCGCTACCTTCGGCCTGCTGGGCCGCGGTGCGCCCGGTGTCGGTGGATGGCGGCAGACAGTGGCTGCGCTCCTCGCGTCCGGCGAAGTGGAGAGCGGCGAGGTCGACGGCGAACGATACTACTGGCTGGCTGGCGGTGCCGCGCGACGCGGCTCGCCTCAGGCGGTGCGGCTGCTGGCGCCGTTCGATCCGATCGTCTGGGAACGGCGGCGGTTCGAGCATCTGTGGGGTTGGGAGTATCGGTTCGAGGCCTACACCAGGCCGGAGCAACGCCGGTTCGGCTACTACGCCATGCCGCTGCTGTGGGGCTACGACATCATCGGCTGGGCCAATGTCAGCCTTGCCGGGGGGCGGCTGGACGCGAAGCCCGGCTTTGTTGGCACGCGACCGAAGGACCCGGCGTTCCGGCGCGGCCTGGACGACGAACTGGCAGCGATGGAGAGTTTCCTGACATAGCCGGGAGGCCGGAGATGCCGCCGAGGATCGGATACCTGCTGCCGACGCGCGAGCAGATCATGGAGGGCCAGCCGGATGCCGCGCCGCTACTGGATCTGGCAACGCGCGCTGAGGCACTGGGCTATGACTTGGTTTGGGCGGGCGACTCGGTGCTGGCACGCCCGCGGCACGATCCGTTGACCTTGCTCGCCGGCGTGGCCGGACGGGTGCCGCGGGTGGCACTCGGCACCGCGGTGCTGCTGCCCGCGCTGCGCAACCCGGTGCTGCTGGCGCACCAGGTGGCGACGCTGGACCAAGTCTCGGAGGGGCGGTTCATCCTCGGCGTCGGCATCGCGAGCGACGTGCCGAACATCCGCGCCGAATTCGCCGCCTGCGGCGTGCCGTTCGAGAAGCGCGTCGGGCGCATGATGGAAGGCCTGCGGCTGTGCCGTGCGCTGTGGAGCGGCGAGGCGGTGGACTGGGATGGACGCTGGCCGGTGAGCGCCGGTGTCTTGGCTCCGGTGCCGCACAGGCCCGGAGGTCCGCCGATCTGGATCGGCGGCAACACGCCGGCGAGCCTGGAGCGTGTGGGAAAGTGGTTCGACGGCTGGTTCCCCAACGCGCCGGACGCATCGGAGTTCGCCGCTCAGTGGCGCGAAGTGCAGGCGATCGCCCGTGCGGCAGGTCGCGATCCGGCGCGGCTGTCGGCAGCGATGTACCTGACGCTCACCATCGATGACGATGCGGACCGCGCGGCGACGCGAATGGACGCGTTCCTGAAAGGGTACTATGGCGCGCCGGCCGCGGTGCTGCGGCGCCGGCAGGCGGTCTATTCCGGACCAACGGAGGGCCTCGCAGCGTGGCTCGACGGTTATGCGAAGGCCGGAGCGACAGACCTCGTGCTGCGCTTCGCCGGCGAGCACGAGCGCCATCTGGAGGCAGTGGCGACGATTCGCGCCTCGCTGGGATGGTAGCGCAGTGGCCCACGGGCTCCCGCGCGGCGTGCCTACTTCCAGGTCTCGATGGCGCCCTTGCGACCGAGCGATCTGGGCAGCGCCTCAAGCGGTTTGCCGAACAGCCAGCCCTGGCCGAGCTCTATCCCCAGGCTCGCAGATAGAAAGGCCGCGTCCTCATCCTCGATCATTTCGCCGATGACCTTGCAGCCGATCTCTCCGCACAGCGTGCAGATAGACCGGATCAGCGCACGTTCGCGACCTCGACCGCCGGCCGCCTTGAGGAACGGCCCATCGATCTTGAGGAAGTCGACATCGAAGCGCCGCAGATAGTTGTAGGCGGTTGCGCCGGCGCCAAAGTCATCCAGACACACCGCATGCCCCGCGCGCCTGAGCCGGGCAAGGAACAGCTCGGCTTCCGTCATGTCGGCGATCTCGGACGATTCGGTCAGTTCGAACAACAGGCGGTTGCGCAGAGCGCCGAGTGATCCGGTGAGCTCGATCAGGGCATGACGAAAGCTGTCATTCTGGATGGATCGTCCCGACATATTGACCGCCACACTCGCATCGACGCTGCGCTTCAGTGCCTCGATTGCCTGCCGGCATACGATCAGGTCGAGGTCCATGATGAGGCCAGTGTCCTCGGTGAAGACGACGGTCTCGAAGGTGCTCGCTCCGTCAGGGAAGCGCAGCAGGGCCTCATAGTGGTGGATCGTCCGCGTCGTAAGGTCGACGACCGGCTGATACACCAGCGAGAGCCGTTCGTCCGTCAGCATCCGTCGGGTCTCTGCGACCCGTGCGACGGTTCGGTTCAGCACCTGAACAAGTCCCGCCTGCAGCGTGTGGATGTTGAAGTCATCGCCGGCCGACCTGGCGAAGCTGTTCATCGCGTAAGTGAGCGCCTGCCCGACATCGGTGTTGCTGAGACCCCCGACGGGAAGATCGATCCCGGCGACGCTGGACTGAATCTGGCCATCGGCTATGCCTGCCTCGCGGATCGCGTCGGCAAGCTCGGCCGCCAGAACGGCGTCGCGATTGGAATCGCGTCCCACTTTCGCCACAAGGCCAAACGCATCGTCGCCCAGGCGGCCCGCGACGTCGCCGACGGAGGCTGCGCGCAGGGCCGCACCGATCTCCTGCATCAGCATCGCCGCCTGGTCGGCCGGCAACTGCCTGGCCACGCCGGAAAGTCCATCAAGCTGCACGAGCTGCAGCTGCTGTGCACCAGCCGCATCGTCATGCGTTAGACGCTGCGCGGCGGCGTGGAGCGAATCCGACGTCAGCAGGCCGGTTGCCTCATCGCGAGGCCGCGCAATTGGGGCGAGTGCCTTGGGCACCAGCGCCATGCTCAGAAACTTGGCGTCGCCTCGGTCGGGCAACCGGCACAGGCCGAGCAGGACACCGTTGGCAGTCCCATCGGCGTGAGCCAGGCGGATCAGCGCGGGATCGAGGCGATACTGCGTCGCGACGTGCTTGAGCAGTCTGCGGGCAAGCGGTTGGTCCGGTGTGGTGACAAAATCAACGATCGGCCTGCCGATCAGGTCGTCCAGGTCGATACCCAGCACGGCGTGGCCGGCGCCGGCGGCGGCAACGACGATGTCGTCACTGCCCACCTCGATGAGCAGATCGGCAGCCGCGAAGGCGAACGCGACGTGGCGGTCACGGTCCTTGCGCAGACGCCGGATGAGTGCGGCAGAGGGCTGCCGACCTTCCGACGCGGCTGGGGATGTCCCGCCCGGATCGTCACATCGTTTGGTCACTGGTTCGCCACTGGGCCGCGTGTCTGGGCCTGCCGTATTGTATCGCGGCGATGGTTAGGGTTTGGTTGCGATGATCTCGGGAGGTTTCCACATGAACGATATAGTCCCATCGAGCCCTGCTGCCGCAGTGACGCCGGTCGGCCTCAACCACCTCGTGCTGAATGTTCGCGACATCGAGGCATCGCACCGGTTCTGGACCGAGATGCTTGGGTTCCATCAGGTCGGCGAGGTACCGCCGCGCCTGGGTGGGGTGCAGCGTGGCGCCATGCGGTTCTACAGCGGCGTGCGTGACGGCAGGATGCACCATCACGACATCGCGCTGGTCGATACACCCGATCTCGCTCAGCCGGAGGGACCGAATCCGATCGGTCATGTCGCGATCGCCCTGCCGGATCGCGAGTCCTGGCTGCGGCAGCTTGCGTTCCTGCAAAGCCGTGGCGTGGCGTTCGAGCGCCGCGTCGAGCACGGCATGACGCATAGCCTGTATATCCGCGACCCCAACGGTTACAGCGTGGAACTGCTTTACGAACTGCCGCGCGAGACGTGGGAAGGCGATATCAACGCCGCGCTGAACCACTACGTGGCGTTGCCAACCGAGGGCAGCGCCGCGCTGGAGGATCGGGCGGAATATCCGGCATTCGGATGACGCATGGTCTTGGGTTCTGGCGGGAGCGTGCGGGGAAGTGGAGGCGCTGCAGGGGTGGTGATGGTGCCCGTGACGCGCTACACAGCGGGCGAGCCCGTGCGGGTGTAGTTCAATGGTAGAACGGCAGCTTCCCAAGCTGCATACGAGGGTTCGATTCCCTTCACCCGCTCCAACCAACCGACCATGAATGTCGAAGACTGGCTACGACAGATCGGCCTGGAGCAGTACGCCCAGGTATTCGCCGAACACGACATTTCGGCAGATGTCCTGCCGCATCTCACCAGCGACGACCTCAGGGAACTCGGCATCACCCTGGTCGGCCATCGCCGGCGGCTGCTCGTCGCGATAGAGGCGCTGCGCGGTCCGGCCGGGGCACCACTGTTCGAGGCCGCTGCCAACGACCGCGGACAGGGGCCGGGCTCATCGGCGGAGCGCCGCCAGATAACCGCGCTGTTCTGCGACATCGTCGGCTCGACGCCGCTGTCGACCCAGCTCGATCCCGAAGAGATGCGTGATCTTCTGAGCACATACCAGATGAACGTCACGGCGGCGGTGACGGCGACCGGCGGATATGTTGCCCGCGTTGTCGGCGACGGCCTGCTGGTCTATTTCGGCTGGCCACATGCGGACGAGGCACACGCCGAAAGTGCGGTGCGGGCGGGCCTCGCGATCATCGAAACGACGCGTACGCACCACTTCTCGGTACGCGTCGGCATTGCGAGCGGCCTTGTCGTGATCGGCGACCTCCTGGGTGCCGGAGCGGTGACGGAGCAGATGGCCGTGGGCAAGACCCTGCACCTGGCCGCCCGGCTGCAGGCACTGGCGAAGCCCGACGCGATCCTGGTCAGTGATGCCACGCATGCCCAGGTGAGCCTGCTGTTCGAGACGGAGGACCTCGGGCAGGTCGAACTGAAAGGCTTCGCTGCGCCGCAGCGGGTCTGGCGCGTGCACCGGGAGACTGCGCTTTCCGGCCGATCGGAGGCGCTCTTCAGCGGTGCGCCGGCGCCGATCGTGGGGCGTGATGACGAGTTGGAATTCCTGCTGCGCCAATGGCGGCGAACCGTCTCCGGCGATGGCCGCGTGGTGCTGATCTCCGGCGAGCCGGGGATCGGCAAGTCGCGACTGCTCGCCGCGCTGGAGGAGCGGCTGGCGAACGAGCGGCACTTCAGCCTGCGGTATTTCTGCTCGCCACATCACCAGGACGACGCGCTCTATCCGATCATCTCGCGGTGGGAACGCGAGGCCGGGTTCGCGCGCACTGACACGCCGGAGGACAGGCTGCGCAAGCTTGAGGCGATCGTGGCGTCCCGCGGTCTTGAACCGGACGATCTTCCCCTGCTCGCCGCCATGCTTTCCGTTCCGCTTGGTGACCGCCACCCCGGCCTCGACCTCAGCGCACAGCGTCAGAAGGAAAAGACCTTCGACATGCTGATCCGGCGGCTGGCAGACCTGGCAAAGGCACGGCCGGTGCTGATCATGTTCGAAGATGCGCACTGGGCCGACCCGACCACGCTGCAGCTTGTCCAGGCCGGCATCGACCGTCTGGCCGGCCTGCCTGTGTTCCGGATTGTCTCGTTCCGTCCGGAATTCATCCCGCCCTGGACCGGCCGGCCGAACGTCACTTTGCTGACGCTGGGGCGGCTTGACCGGCATCATTCCGAGGCGCTCGCCGGCCAGATCGCCGCGCAGCAGATTTTGCCGCCGGCGCTGCGCGATCACATCATTCGGCAGACCGACGGCGTTCCGTTGTTCATCGAGGAGATGACCAAGGCGGTCCTTGAAGAGACACGAAGCCACCCAGACACAACCGAGGCGATCGCGGTTCCCAGCACGCTGCAGGGATCACTCATGGCGCGCCTCGATCGGCTTCCGATGGCGAAGGAGGTCGCGCAGATCAGCGCGGTGATCGGCCGGAACTTCTCCTACGCGCTGCTGGCCGCCATCGCCAACCTGCCGGAGCACCTGCTCGCACAAGGACTGCAGGAGCTTGTCGCATCTGGTCTTGCGTTCCAGCAGGGCGTCGGACCCGACGCGATCTATGCCTTCAAGCACGCTCTCGTACGGGACGTGGCCTATGAGAGCCTGCCCCGCAACAGGCGTGCCGAGATACACGCTTCGGTCGTCACCGCTGTCGAGACCGACAGCAGCGTCGGGATCATGAGATCCGGCCGCATTGGGCACCATTGCGCGCAGGCGGGCCTGATCGCCAAGGCTGCGCACTACTACCGCGCCGCCGGGGAGCGTTCCGCGCAACGCGCTGGTCTGGCCGAGACAAAAAATCACCTGCAGAGAGGGCTGCAGTTCGCCCGCAGCATGCCGAACGGCCCGGATCGGCAGTTGCTCGAAGCCGAGTTGCTGATCGCTCTCGGCAGACTGCTGATCGCGATCAAGGGACAATCCGATCCGGAGGCATGGAGCCTGTTCGATCGTGCTGTCGCGGTCTGCCGTGAACTCGGTGACCCCGAGATGCTGGCGCGTTCTCTCTTCGCACTCGGCGCCGTCGCCATGAGCCGCAGCGAGCTGCAATCCGTGCAGAAGATCAGCGACGATCTGCTCGGGCTTGCCGAAGCGACTCAGAGCACGCCGATAGCGATCGCTGGGCATGTCAGGCTTGGCATCCTGACCTTTCACCAGGGGCGCCTCGATGCGGCACGGGACAGCCTCTCGCGAGCGCTCGAGCTTTGCGGCGAAGGTGACAGAGACCTGCCGGACTTCGCGATCACGTCCTCGCCGGACGTCGCCGCGGCGGCGTATCTCGCCAACACGCTGGCGCATCTTGGTTATCCCGAGCAGGCAATTGGGCACGCCGAGCAGGCGGTCGCACGCGCCCGGCCACTCGGCGTTGCGTCGCTGGCATATTCGATGGCGCTGTCGACGTCGGCGCGGACCTTTCAGACGATCGGCGACGACGTGCGATGCCGGCACCACGTGGATACGCTTCTCGCCGCGGCGGGAGAGCAGGGGTTTCCGCAATACCTGGCGCTTGGCCAATGCCTTTTGGGCTGGCTCGCCGCGCGGCAGGGTGAGGTCACGGCCGGGCTGAGCACACTGTCGGAAGCGCTTGCGGTACTGGTTTCGCTCGGGTGGCAACGGGAAGCGGCTTACGTCAATGGACTGATGGCGGATGTGCTCGCGTGGGCCGGCCGATCGTCGGAGGCGATCGAGCTGCTGGATCAGACATTGCTGACGTCGGCTCGCTCGGGTGTAGCGGCATTCGATGCCAGGATACGGTGCAGGAAGGCCATGGTGCTGGCATCCGGTCCGGATGCCGACATCGCTGCCGCGGAATGCGAATTCAGGCACGCGATCGACATTGCGCGGAACCAGTCGGCGAAGCTGTTCGAGCTGCAGTCGTGCACGGGCCTTGCCCGTCTCTGGTTGACGCAAGGCAGACGCGCCGATGCCCGCGTTGTGCTGGAACCGGTGCATGCGTGGTTCACCGAAGGCCTGACGCTCCCCGATCTTCGGGAAGCGCGGGAGGTGCTTGTACAGTCCGATAGATGAAAGCGGATTTGGACCTTCGACTACATCGGTGGCGCGACGCCGTTCGTGCCGACCGGGGCAACGGGGGCGTGGAGGCAGCATGGCAGAGCGCGAACGCCCGCGTCAGACCGCGCTGATGCCGAATAGGTTTCGATGAGGCAAATTCTTGCAGCGAGCTGGGTATGGCTCCGGGTTCAACTCTTTCGATTGTGGACTGCACTGATCGTTGTGGGTGCCGGCGGTTACCTTTGGCTGAACAAGCCCGAGTACCTTACCTGGTGGAAGCGAAGCGTCGATGCGTTCGTCGAAGCCAGTTGCGCGCGGCTTCCATACCCATGGGGAGATCGGATCGAATCAACGATCGGCAATTTCGGCATCTGGGTTCAAGTGACCTTGGCCATCCTCATCTTCCGAGCCGCCATTGGCATCTTGCTCGTGTCCGTCAGAGCGATGCGTCGGCGTTCGCGGCGCTAGAGCACTATCGGGCTGAGCGGGGCGGGCTTGGCCCTACCTCGTCGGTCGCGGCGGGGTCACTGTGTAGTCGTAGAAGCCGCGGTTGGTCTTCCGCCCCAGCCACCCTGCCTCGACATACTTCACCAGCAGCGGGCACGGCCGGTACTTGGAATCGGAAAGTCCCTCATACAGCACCTGCATGATCGACAGGCAGGTATCGAGCCCGATGAAGTCCGCCAGCTCCAGCGGCCCCATAGGATGGTTCGCGCCGAGCCGCATCGATGTGTCGATGCCGGCGACGGACCCCACGCCCTCATACAGCGCGTAAACAGCCTCGTTGATCATCGGCACCAGGATGCGGTTGACGATGAACGCCGGGAAATCCTCCGCCACGGCCGCGGTCTTGTGCAGCTTCTCGGCCAGGATGCGCACCGCCTGGAAGGTCGGCTCGTCGGTGGCGATGCCGCGGATGATCTCCACCAGCTTCATCACCGGCACCGGGTTCATGAAGTGCATGCCGATGAACTTCTCCGGCCGGTCGGTCGTCGCGCCAAGCCGGGTGATCGAAATCGACGAAGTGTTGGACGCGAGCAGGCAGGAAGGCTTCAGATGCGGCGTCAGCAGCTTGAAGATCGTCCGCTTCACATCCTCCTTCTCGGTCGCCGACTCGATCACGAAGTCGGTGTCCCCGAACGCCTCGTAGTCGGTGCGCGTCGTGATGCGCGCGAGCGCTTCGTCCCGGTCCTCGGCCGAGATCAGGCTGCGGTTGACCTGGCGATCCATGTTGTGGGCGATCGTTCCCAGCGCCTTCTTCAGCACCGCCGCCTTCACGTCGAGCAGCGTGACGGGAAGACCCGCCAGCGCACAGACGTGCGCGATGCCGTTGCCCATCTGCCCGGCCCCGATCACACCGACACGGGCGATCTCCGGCGGCTCCGCCAGCAGCGTGCCGCCGGCAGGCGAAGGCTTCACATCTACGGTCATTCAGGAGCGCTCCAGTTCCTCTGCCAACTCCGGCAGTGCCTTGAAAAGATCAGCCACCAGGCCGTAGTCGGCGACCTGGAAGATGGGCGCTTCCTCATCCTTGTTGATCGCCACGATCACCTTGCTGTCCTTCATGCCAGCCAGATGCTGGATGGCACCGGATATCCCGACGGCAATGTAAAGTTCCGGGGCGACGATCTTTCCGGTCTGTCCCACCTGGTAGTCGTTGGGCACGAAACCGGCATCCACCGCGGCACGGGATGCCCCGACCGCGGCTCCGAGCTTATCAGCAATCGGTTCCAAAAGCTTAAAATTATCGCCGGCCTGCATGCCGCGGCCGCCGGAGATCACCACGCGTGCCGCCGTCAGTTCCGGCCGCTCGCTCTTCGACAGCTCGGCCGAGATGAAGCGCGACATGCCGGGCAGGTCCGGGATCGACACGGGCTCGATCGGCGCATTGCCGCCCTCCGCGGCAACCGGATCGAAGCTGGCGGCACGCACGGTGATCACTTTCTTCGTGTCGGCCGACTTCACCGTCGCCATGCCGTTGCCGGCATAGATCGGCCGGACGAAGGTGTCGGCATCCACCACGTCGGCGATGTCGCTGATCGGCTGCACGTCGAGCAGCGCCGCGACGCGCGGCATGATGTTCTTGCCCACCGCGGTGGTCGCCGCCAGCAGGTGGTCGTAGCCCGGCGCCAGCGCGACCAGAAGCGCGGCGGTCGGTTCGGCCAGCAGGTGATCGAGCGGCGGCGCGTCCGCCACCAGCACCTTCGCCACGCCCGGCAGCTTCGCCGCGGCCTGAGCGGCGGCGTCAAGGCCGCTGCCGGCGACAAGCGCGTGCACCTCGCCCAGCTTCGATGCCGCGGCGACGGCGCTGCGTGACGGCTGCTTGATGCCGGCAGTGTCGAATTCGAGCAGAACGAGTGCCGTCATCGGTCAGATCACCTTCGCTTCCGTGCGCAGCTTCGCCACCAGTTCGGCCACCGAGCCGACCTTCACCCCAGCCTGACGCTTCGGCGGGTCCGCCACCTTCAGCGTGGTCAGACGCGGCGTCGGATCGACGCCGAGATCGGCGGGCTTCACGTTCTCGATCGGCTTCTTCCGCGCCTTCATGATGTTCGGCAGCGAGGCGTATCGTGGCTCGTTCAGCCGCAGATCCGTGGTGACGATCGCCGGCAGGGTCAGCGCGACCGTCTCAAGCCCGCCGTCCACCTCACGCGTGACCGTGATGTTGTCGCCTTCGATCACGATCTTCGAGGCGAAGGTGCCCTGTGGCCAGCCGAGCAGCGCCGCCAGCATCTGGCCGGTGGCGCTCATGTCGTCGTCGATCGCCTGCTTGCCCAGGATGATCAGCTTCGGCTGCTCCTTGTCGGCGATCGCCTTCAGGAGCTTGGCGACCGCGAGCGGCTGCAGCTCGACGTCGGTCTCCACCAGGATGCCGCGATCGGCGCCCATCGCGAGCGCGGTGCGGATTGTCTCGGCGCACTGCGGAACACCCATCGAGACAGCGACGATCTCGGTGGCGGCGCCCTTCTCGCGGAGGCGGACCGCCTCCTCGACGCCGATCTCGTCGAACGGATTCATGGACATCTTCACCCCGGCGGTCTCGATGCCGGAGCCGTCCGCCTTCACGCGGACCTTCACGTTGTAGTCAACCACCCGCTTGACCGGGACCAGTATTTTCATGGGGAGGACCGTGCCAATTCCAGGAATGTTGAGCTTTGGCGAGGCGGGTTGTCCGCCTGTTCGCACCTGCAATAGAGGCGGCGGACGATATGCAGGGGCAGGGTGGCTGTCAAACGCCGGTCACGAACGGAGCAGGGTCATCAGCAGCATGAACAGCAGCAGCGCCGCACCTTGCAGGATCACCCGCCAGCGCATCAGCTGGTTGGAGCGCGCCGGGTCGCCGCCGCCGCGTGCCAGGCCGAGCAGGCCGGCGAACAGGACGCCCAGGGTGGCGAACATGAGCAGCGCGACCATGATGGCGAGAAAGGTCTTCACCGGGGTGATATAGAGAGCGCCGCCCTCTCCCCCCAACCCCTCCCGCGAGGGGAGGGGAGGAACAAGGGGTGTCTCTGCCATTTTGTTGACCGATCTCGCTCTCAGTTGTCCGGAGCTCTGATGATGATTCGCCTGCTGATCCTTGCCGGTCTTCTCGTCCTTGCGCCGACCGTCCACGCGCAGGTAAGCCAGGACGATGCCCGTCGGACGCTCGACGTCCTGCAGGACCCGCAGAAGCGCGACCAGCTCGTCAAGACGCTCCAAACCATCGCGCAGACGCAGCAGCAGCCTGCACCGGCCCAGGCAACCGTCCCGATCGCCCCAGGCAGTCTCGGTGCCGATGTGCTCATCGGCGCCTCCGGCTTCCTCAATCATCTCTCCAGCGAGATGATCGCCGCCTTCGGGGCAGTACGCAGCGTGCCGCTGTTCTGGCGCTGGCTGACGGTGATGGCGACCGATCCCCAGGCACGCGGTGTCCTGCTGGATACGGCCTGGCGCCTGGTAGTGATCCTGGCTGTGGGCCTCTGGCTCGAATGGGGGGTGCGCCGCGCGATAAGGCGGCCCATCGTGGCCCTGGCCCGCCGGGCGCCGCGTGGCAACCACCGCGTGGAAGAAGACGCCGTGGCGCGTGCCGAACGCGGCGAGACCGAGCCGCCGAGGTCGCGCAGGATCACGGCGCTGACATTGCTCCGCCGTGTACCGCTGGTGCTCGCCCGCTTCGTCCTCGAACTGTTGCCGATCCTCGCCTTCCTTGTCGTCGGCCATCTGCTCGCGGCGACCGCTCTCGGCGGCGAGGACCCTCCGCGCCTCGTCCTGCTCGCAGTGATCGATGCCTACGCCCTGTGTGTCTCCATCCTTTGCACTGCGCGGGTGATCTTTTCGCCCCGATACCCGCGGCTCCGCCTGCTGGCCTTGCCTGACGGTCTGGCTGCCTACGCCACCCGCTGGACCAGGCGCATCGCGGTGGTGAGCGTGTTCGGCTACGCGATCGCCGAAGTCGGCCTGCTGCTTGGGCTGTCGGAAACCGCCCATGATGCGCTGCTGAAGACCGTCGTTCTCGCCGACCACGTGTTCCTCGGCATCATCGTGCTGCAGCAGCGGCGGGTCGTCCGGCATCTCTTGCGCGCGCCAGAGGGGGCAAGTGGACCACTCGCCGCGCTGCGCAATTGGCTGGCGCGGATCTGGCACTGGCTGGCGTTGGCTCTGCTCGCGGCGCTCTGGCTCGCCTCCGCGGTAGAGGTTCAGCACGGGTATCAGCGCATGCTGCGCTACTTCGGCAGCGTCGTCGTGGTGCTCGTCCTGGCGCGGATCGCGCAGATCGTCGTGCTCGGCGCGCTTGATCGCGCGCTGATGCCACGGCCCGAAGCTGTTTCGCGTTACCCTGGGATCGAGGCGCGGCTCGCACTTTATCGGCCGGTGCTGGCCAGTATCGCCCGCGCCCTGATCTTTCTCGCCGCCGCGATCGCGCTGCTCCAGCTTTGGGGGCTCGGTACCTTCGATTTCCTGGCTGGGACCGAGCCTGGCCGCCGCGCGCTGTCCAGCCTGATGTCGCTCGCGGTCACCATTTTGGTGGCCGTGGCAGTCTGGGAAGCGGTCAACGCGGCGATCGAACGGCATCTGGCCCGCTTGACGAATGAGGCGCAGGCGGCACGGTCCGCGCGGTTGCGCACCCTTCTGCCGCTGGTGCGCACGACGCTGTCGGTCACCATCCTGGTCGTCGCCGGCATGATGGCGCTGTCCCAGATCGGCGTGAACATTGGCCCGCTGCTGGCCGGCGCCGGCATCGTCGGTGTGGCGATCGGCTTCGGCTCGCAGACCTTGGTGCGCGATCTGATCACCGGCATCTTCCTGCTGCTGGAGAATGCGATGCAGGTCGGCGACCTCGTCACTGTGTCGGGCCTGTCCGGCACGGTCGAGAACCTGTCGGTGCGCGTCATTCGGCTGCGCGCCGGCGACGGCTCGGTCCACCTGATCCCGTTCAGCTCGGTGACGACGGTGACCAACGTGAACCGCGGGCTGGGCAACGCATCGGTGAATGTCAACGTTGCGGCGCATGAGGATACCGATCGGGTCTGCACGACGCTGAAGGAGATCGCGGCCGGGATGCGCGAGGATCCGGATTTCTCGGGGCGTATGCTGGGCGACCTGCAGCTCTGGGGCGTCGACAAGGTGGACGGCGCGTCGGTGACGATCGCCGGCCAAGTGGTCTGCACGGATTCCGGACGTTGGAGCGTGCAGCGCGAGTTCAACAGGCGGATGAAGAGGCGGTTCGAAGAGCTGGGGATCCAGCTCTACAACCCGGTGGAGCGCATGGTCGCTGTACGCCAGATCCCTCAGGAAGTGCCGTCGTGAAGCAGCTTGCCGCCACCATCGCAGCGGAGGGGTTTGCCTTCGCGCGCGGGGCTGAGATGCGCGTTCTGTTCGGCCCGATGGCGGACTGGCCGGCGTTCGCGGCGAGCTGGGACGACCTTGGCCTCGACACCTACATGGCGGATGGCGGGCGCTATCGGAAGCGGCGTCACGCCGCGTTCGGCGCACGCGCCGGCGAGCCGATCCATCGCAAGCCGCACCAGCCGCATTACCAGAGCCGCGACTACAACCCGCTGAACGGCGGCATCGCGCGCTGGTTCGATCCGGTGCTGCCGGAGATCGCCGACGGCCCGAGCATGACCGCGATCCTGGCGACCTGCCGCGGGCTGTTCGAGCACCTGGCACCGACGCGGGACTGGCACATCGAGGTGCACCAGTTCCGCATCGAGGCGTGCAGCGGCGCAGAAGGGCGCCCGACCCCAGAGGGCATGCACCGCGACGGCGTCGACTACGTGCTGGTGCTGCTTGTCGGGCGGCGCAACATCCAAAGCGGGGTCACATCGATCCGAGGGACGGATGGGCGGGATCTCGGCAGCTTCACGCTGGCGGAGCCGTGCGATGCGGCGTGGGTGGACGATCACCGGGTCTTGCACGGGGTCACGCCGGTCGAGCCCATCGAACCAGCCGAGCCGGGATTTCGCGACGTCCTGGTCGTTACCTTCCGCCGCGAGGACGCCTGATGGCGCGTGTCTTCGCTGTGATCCGTTCGCGAGGTCCTGCCTGGGATGAGACGCGATCCATGGAGCAGCAGACCGACTGGGCAGGGCACGCAACCTTCATGGACGCGCTGTATGCCGAGGGGTTCGTTGTCCTGGTCGGGCCGCTCGAGGGGACAAGAGACGCCCTCCTGATCGCACGCGCCGATGATGCGAATCAGATCGAGGCACGGCTGTCCGCTGATCCCTGGACGGGATCACAGCACCTATCAACGACCAGCATTGCTCCATGGACGCTGCGCCTGGGCTCGATCGGCCAGGGCAACTGAGCGCGGGCGACGCTCATCACGCCTTGGGCAGAGCGCAACTTCGTTCGGAGAATTAACGTTGAGGCGGCCTGTGGTGAGGCCGTATGCGCAGACGAGAGCAAGCGAGAAGGTTTATGGAGCTGGCCGAAGCAGCCCGCGCCAAGGGCGCAACGATGCGAAACGCCCTTGCGCAGCGAGCCATGCTGACGATTTCAAACCGCTACGCGTCGCTCGCCAGGAGACTGGATGCCTTGGCGGACCGCTGTCCGAAGCACGGGAAGAAGATTCGCTGACTACGGTCCCTCGCCCTGATGGCTCATGAGCATCAGGGCGCGGCGAAGCCGTAGGATGCCGCCTCGGGTCTGACCCTGATCGCACATTCGCTGCCCTTCGCTGGACAGGAACGTGACCTCCTGCGGCGGCGGCGAACTGGCGACGCGCACCATCTCGCTGACACGGTCCAGCAGGTGCAGGCAGTATTCCGGCGTATCGCTGGTCACCCGCTGCGGCGGCGGCTGGCTTGCCAGCGGCGGCGTGACGCCAAGCCACACCGTTGCTGCCCCGAGGCTCAGTGTACGCGCCACAGGTCCCATGGCGCTGAGAATGGCATCTCCGACCTCACACCGCCGTGGTGATGGCATGACAACGACGTTAGGCGCCGCGGCCCGTGGCCTCATGGCCCGGCAGCCATAGGGCCGCGACCAGGCCCGGCCCGGCATCGGCCATCCGGAGGCTGCCGCCGTGCAACTGTGCGACCGCCTGCACCAGGGCCAGGCCAAGCCCCGATCCCGGTGTGTTCCGCGCACTCTCGCCGCGGAAGAAACGCTCGGCGGCGCGCGCCCGGTCAACCTCCGGGATACCCGGGCCCCGATCCGCCACCGCTATTTCAATCCCTGCCGAGGACGAGGTCGCGGACAGATGCACCGTGCTGCCCGAGGGCGAGAACTTCACCGCATTGTCCACCAGGTTGGCGACGGCCTGCTGCAGCAGTTCGCGATCGCCGAACACCGTTGTCTCGTCAGGCATCTGCACCGTCAGGGCAATTCCCTTCTCCTCCGCCACGGCACCGTACAGCTCGGCCACGTCGGCGAGCACCGGCGCCACGTCCAGCGTCGCGAAGGCTGCGCGGCGCGAGCCCGCCTCGATTTCGGCAATGCGCAAAAGCGCCTGGAACACCGCGACGATGCCATCGAGGTCGGCGGTTGCCCGCTCGATCGCGGCATGCAGCTCTGCCACGGTATCGGCATGCACCGCCGCGTCCTCCAGTCGGGCGCGGGCACGGGTGATCGGCGTGCGCAGATCATGGGCGATCGCGTTGGATACCGCGCGCACGCCCTCCATCAGCCGCGCCATGCGGTCCAGCATGTCGTTGATGGTCTCGGCAAGCTGGTCGAACTCGTCGCCACGGCCTGACAGCTTCACGCGCTGGGTGAAGTCGCCGCCGGCGATCGCGACAGCGGTAGCCGAGACGTTGGCCAGCGCCCGGCGGAACAGGCTGCGCACCACCAGCGCACCGAACGATGCCATCGCCAGCACCACCAGCAGCGCCCACAGGAGTGCGTCGGTCAGCAGCCCGCGCAGCTGCGCGCGCACCTGCACATCGCGACCGACCAGCAGGTGAAACCTGCCGGGGAGATCGAAGCTTTCCACCACCGCCAGCGAGCGCATGCCGGCGCGCTCTATCGGCAGTTCGTACCAGGCGCCGTTTTGTGCCGCTCCTTGCGGCCAGTGCTCCAGGTTGCCGGCGATCCGCCGCCCCGACGGATCGATCAGCAGGTAGATGGCATCGTCCTCGATGTCCTGCGTCAGGCGGTCCTCGATGGTGAGCACCAGCGCAGGCAGGCCACCGGTGGCGAAACGCTCCGACAGGCTCTGCGCGTCAGCCTGGATCGCGGCCGTGGTCTGCCGATCGAGAAGACCGGCGGTCGACCACCACAGGAACAGCGCGAGGGCCGCCGCGCTGACCGCGAGCAACACCGCATAGACTGCGGCGAAGCGGAAGCCGGCCGAGCGCAGCAGACGCCGCGACGCGGAATGCGCGGCCGACTGAACGATCTCCCCCTCCCCCCAACCCCCTCCCGCAAGGGGAGGGGGAGGAATTGCGTGGGACCCGGTCACGCACTGTCGGCGCGCAGCATGTAGCCGGCGTTGCGCACCGTGTGGATCAGCGGCGTCGGGAACGGCTTGTCCACCTTCTGGCGCAGCCGCGACACGTGCACGTCGATTACGTTGGTCTGTGGGTCGAAGTGATAGTCCCACACGCCTTCCAGCAGCATGGTGCGGGTCACTACCTGGCCGGCGTGGCGCATCAGGTATTCCAGCAGGCGGAACTCGCGCGGCTGCAGATCGATCTTCTGGCCGGCGCGTTTCACCTGGCGCGACAGCAGGTCGAGCTCCAGGTCCTCGACCACCAGCTTGGTCACCGGCCCCTCGCCCTTGCCGCGACGCGCGAGCGCCTCGACCCGCGCCAGCAGTTCGGCGAAGGCGAACGGCTTGGTCAGGTAGTCGTCGCCGCCGGCCTTCAGGCCACGTACCCGCTCATCGACATCTGCGAGCGCCGACAGGATCAGCACCGGCACGGTGTTCTTCTGCGCCCGCAGCGTCTCCAGCAGGCGGATGCCGTCGATGCCGCCAGGCAGCATGCGGTCCAGAATCACGGCGTCGAACGCCTCGCTCGCTGCCATGAACAGGCCGTCGCGACCGTTGTCGGCGAGTTCCACTACGTGGCCCGCCTCCTTCAGTCCGCGCACGACAAAGGCGCCCACGTCCTTGTCGTCTTCCACCACCAGGATACGCATTGCCCTGCTCCCTCAACCGGCGCCGTTTTCGGGACGCCGGCCGACCGTGACCGATACATCCATCTCGCGACCCTGACGGCGGATCGTCAGGCTGACATTGCTGCCGGGCGACACTGCGGCGACGGTGCGGATCAGCCCCCGCGCACCCTCGATGCGCTCGCCATTCACCGCGAGAATAGCATCACCCTGCCGGAGTCCGGCACGCGCCGCGGGACTGGTGCGTTCAACCCCCGCGACCGTCACACCATTGTCCGAGTTCTCCACCGAGACTCCGAGCCAGCCGCGCTCGATCCGCCCGCTGGTGCGCAACTTGTTGATGATCGGCACGATCAGTTCGCTTGGCGTGGCGAAGCCGATGCCCACTGAGCCGCCGGACGGCGAGACGATGGCGGTGCTGACCGCGATGACCTGGCCGTCCATGTTGAAGATCGGCCCGCCTGAGTTCCCCGGATTGATCGGCGCATCGAGCTGCAGGAAGTTGTCGAATGGGCCGGCGCCCAGGTCTCGGCCGCGCGCCGAGATGATGCCCGCGGTGACAGAGCCGCCGAGACCGAACGGATTGCCGGCGGCGAGCACCCAGTCGCCTACCTCGACCTGGCGGGAGTCGCCGAACGTGACGGCGGCCAGCGGCCCGGTCGCCTGCACCTTGATCAGCGCCACGTCGGTCAGCTCGTCGGTGCCGATGACCCGGGCCGGCAACCGCGTGCCGTCGGTAAGCCCGACCACGATCTTGTCGGCGTGGCCGACCACGTGGTTGTTGGTCACGATCAGGCCGGATGGATCGATGACAAAGCCCGAGCCGGCGCCCATCGTCTGCTCGCGGCGATTGCCGAAGCGCTTGCGGAACTCGCGGCCGAGCGGCGTGTCGCGCAGTTCCGGCGGCAATTCGCTCAGCACCTGCCCGCCGGAGACGGTCTCGGTCACCGCGATGTTGACCACCGACGGCAGCACGCGCTTGACCAGCGGCGAGAAGCTCTCGGGCGCCGAGCGGGCGATGGCGCTGCCCGGCGCACCGGTGCAGCCGGTGACGAAGAGGACCAGGACGAGCAGCAGGCCTCTGGAATGCATTTCGACGGGTTCTCTCACGCGGGATTGCGCCAGCAGCAAATGGCATGCGGTTGCGGCGGCAACAAGAATTTGCGGCCAACAACTAATTGCCGCGCGACGGGTCTTCCGGCCAGGCATGCTTTGGATAGCGCCCCCGCATGTCGCGCCTCACGTCGGCCCAGCCGCCGCGCCAGAAGCCGGTCAGGTCGGCGGTGATGGCAACCGGCCGGCCCGCCGGGGACAGCAGCGCAACCTGCAACGGCACACGGCCTTCCGCCAGACGCGGGGTTTCCGTCAGACCGTAGAACGCCTGCGCGCGTGCGGACACGACCGGCACGGACTGCGTGTAGTCGATCGCAGCCCGCGCGCTTGGCAACGCGAGATGCGCAGGCAGCGCAGCGTCAAGCCGCCGCGCCAGGTCCCACGGCAGCAGGCCGCGCAGGATGGCGAGCACGTCGAGCCGGGCAAGTTCGGCAAGCCGCGACATGCCTCCAAGGTGCGGCGCGAGCCATTCCTGCACGTTGGCTTTCAGCGCGTCATCCGACAGATCGGGCCAGCCTGTGTCGGGCTCTATCCGCCGCATCAGCGCCACACGGGCCTGAAGCTGGCGTGCCGGATCGGCCCAGGGCAGCGGCCGCAGCCCATCCGCCGCCACGGCGCGGGCCAGTGCGGCCGCCACATCGGCGGGGTCCGCCGGTTCGGTGCGATCGGCCAGGACCAGCGCGCCGAACCGCCGGCGCCGCCGCGCGAGCACGGCGCCCGAGACCGGATCGAAGCTGGTCTCCACCTGCTCGGTGAAGCGGTCGGCGGGCAGCGTTTCGGGATCGAGCGGCGCCGCCAGCCTGATTCGCGCCGCCGCCTTCAGTTCCAGTGCGGCGACCGCCAACAGCGGCGCGCTCGCCAGCGGATCGGCGCGCGGCAACCGTGCCCCTCCGCCGCCAGCCAGCCGAAAGCTGCCGGGCTCTCCGCGGCGCTGTGCGATGCGGTCCGGAAAGGCGGCCGCGAGCAACCGCCCCGGGTCGCCATCGGCCGGCGCGCCGATCCGCATCCGCCGGCGATACTGGCCCGCCACGCGACGGATGCGCGACAGTGCCCCCCGGTCGGCCGCGGGATCGCCGTCGGCGAGCGCCGCCAGCCGCAGTCCGATGTCCGCCGGCGCATCCAGGCTGCGCAGTGGGTCGCGTTCCTCCAGCAGCGCGGCAAGATCGGCGGCGAGTGCGGCCTCGCCTGGCGTCCGCGCCGCCAGCATCATCGCCGCAAGCCGCGGATGTGCGCCCAGGGTGGCCATCCGCCGCCCGGCGTCGGTGATGCGCCCTCCTGCGTCGAGAGCGCCAAGCTCGGTCAGCAGCGCGGTTGCGGCGGCGAGCGCGCCCTGCGGCGGCGGGTCGATGAACGGCAGAGCGCCAGGCGCCGAGCCCCAGGCGGCGCAGTCCAATGCCAGGCCCGACAGCTCTGCCTCGAGGATTTCCGGCCGGTCGTGGGCGGCCAGTCCTCGGTGCAGCGCCGTGGACCATAGGCGGATCGCGACCCCGGGCGCCTCGCGGCCTGCGCGACCTGCCCGCTGCTCGGCCGCGGCGCGGGAGATCCGAAGCGTCGTCAGCCGGGTGAGCCCGGTGGATGCATCGAGCCGCGGCGCCCTCCGCCAGCCGCCATCGACCACGATTCGCACACCCGGCACGGTGAGCGAGGTCTCGGCGATCGAGGTCGCCAGCACCACCCGCCGTCCCTCGGCCGGCCGCAACGCGCGGTCCTGCTCGGCTGGCGGCAGATCGCCGTGCAGCGGCAGCACCAGCGCGCCGCAGCCCGCCAGCGCCGCCTGCGTGCGGCGGATTTCGGCCATGCCGGGGAGGAAGGCGAGGATGTCGCCGTCATGATCCACCAGAGCGGCACGCACGGCGCGGGCCATCGCTTCGGGCAGGTCGCGCGGGCCGGCAATGTCGCGCGCGGCGTGGCGGACATCGACTGGGAACATGCGGCCGGCGCTTTCGGTCACCTGCGCCTCCAGCAGTCCGGCGAGGCGGGCGCCATCGATGGTCGCCGACATGGCGATCAGCCGCAGCTCAGGCCGCAGCATGCGCTGAAGGTCGCGGCACAGCGCCAGTGCCAGGTCGGATTCCAGCGAGCGCTCGTGCACCTCGTCGAGGATCACCGCGGCGACGCCATCGAGCACAGGGTCCGACAACAGCCTGCGGATCAGCAGGCCTTCGGTGATCACTTCGATGCGCGTGGCGGGTGAGACGGCGGCATCCAGCCTGGTGCGGTAGCCGACCGTGCCGCCGACCGCCTCGCCCAGCAACGACGCCATGCGGGTGGCGGCGGCGCGGGTGGCCAGCCGGCGCGGCTCGAGCATCAGGATGACGTCGTCTCCGCGCCACGGCGCATTGAGCAGGTGGAGCGGCACGAGCGTGGTCTTGCCGGCGCCGGGCGGCGCCACCAGGACGGCGTTGCGCCCATCGGCGAGGGTCTCCAGGAGCGTCGGGACGGCGTCGGCGACTGGAAGGTCAGGCAGCATGCTGGTGGTCCGGCGGATTCTGCGCAATATGCGCATGAAAGCCGACATTCGGGGACTCCATGCCGCTCGTTCTCAGGGCAATGCTGCTTGCGCTGTTCGCCTGTTGGGGGCTGCCCGCGGCCGCCCTGGAGAGCGCGCTGGCCACCAGTCCGCGCGCCACGGCCTCTCTGGTTTCGGACGTCGACACGGTTGCGCCGGGTCAGGCTTTCCGCGTCGGCCTGTGGCTGCGGCTGGCGCCAGGGTGGCACACCTATTGGCAGAACCCCGGCGATGCCGGCGTTCCAACGGAGCTGGATCTGAACCTACCGCCCGACGCCACCGCCGGGCCGATCGTGTGGCCGGCACCGCAGCGTGTGGCCGAAGGGTCGTTGATGACCTACGCCTACAATGGCGAGGTGCTTCTGCCGGTCACCGTTACCCCTTCGTCCGAGGGAAAAACCGACATCAAGGTGCACGCGAACTGGCTGGTGTGCCGCGATATCTGCGTCCCGGAGGAGGCGGACTTCCGGCTTGATCTGCCCACCGGGAACGCCTCACCGTCGGCGCAGGCGCCGCTGTTCGCCGCATCCGACAGGCAGGTGCCGCGGCCGTCGCCCTGGCACGCGGTGGTTGGGCAGGACGGGACGCTGTTCGTGCAAGGCCCCGAGCTGACTCCCGCGACCGTTGACGACGCATGGTTCATTCCCGATGCGCCCGGCACCATCCGCGACAGTGCCGCGCAGCCGCTGACGGTCTGGCATGGCGGGTTCACTCTCGGGCTGCGGCCGGGCAAGGCGTTCCGCGCGGAGAACGAGCTGTCAGGCATCCTGTCGATCCGCGACCGGAGCGGGCTGGAGACCGACGTTGCAGTGCACGCCGCTGCAGGCACCGTGCCGCCGCGACCGCCGACGATGAGACTGCAGCGTCTGCTGGGCGTGGCCTTCCTGGGCGGGCTGATCCTCAACCTGATGCCGTGCGTGTTTCCTGTGCTCGCGTTGAAGGTGGTGGGGTTGGCAGGAGCGGCGCGCAGCAAGGCGCGTTGGCAGGCCGTCGCCTACACCGCCGGCGTGCTGGTGGCGTTCGCCGTTCTCGGCGCGGCCCTGCTGGCGGCGCGCGCCGCGGGGACGGCGGCCGGGTGGGGGTTCCAGTTCCAGTCGCCGGTGTTCGTCGCCGCGATGGCCCTGCTGCTGTTCGCCGTCGGCCTGAATCTGTCCGGGGTCTACGAGGTCGGCACCGGCCTGGTCCGCACCGGCCATGGACTGGCCACACGCCCTGGGCAGCTTGGCAGCTTCTGCACCGGGCTGCTCGCCGTGGTGGTGGCGACCCCGTGCACCGCGCCATTCATGGGTGTCGCGATCGCCGCCGGGCTCGCGGCACCACCGGCCGTGACGATGCTGGTGTTCCTCGCCATGGGCGTTGGCCTCGCGGCGCCCTATGCCGTGCTCGCGGCGGTGCCGGGTCTGTGGCGTTCGGCACCGAAGCCGGGACGCTGGATGGAGGTGCTGCGACAGGCACTGGCCTTCCCGATGTATGGCGCCAGCGCCTGGCTGGTGTGGGTGGTCAGCCAGGAGGCCGGCTCATCCGGTGTGCTGGGCACGCTGGCCGGCGTGGTCCTGCTGGGCTTCGGAGGCTGGGTGCTGGGGATCACGCAGAGCGGGACCGATCGCGGCCGTCGCATCGGGCAGTCGGCAGCCGCGGCGGCGTTGCTGGCGGCGTTGGCGGTGCTGAGCGGGATTGCGGTGGCACCGGCCGCACCGACCAGCGCGGTGGAGGCAGGAGCGGAGCCGTTCAGTCCCACGCGCCTTGCCGCGTTGCGCGCCGAGGGGCGGCCCGTGTTCGTCAACATGACCGCGGCCTGGTGCGTGACCTGCCTGGTGAACGAGCGGGTGGCGATCAGCAGCGACGCGGTTCGCCAGGCGTTCTCCGAACGGCGCGTGACGTATCTGAAGGGCGACTGGACACGGCAGGATCCGCAGATCACCGACTTCCTGCGCGAGAACGGCCGAGATGGTGTGCCGCTTTATGTGTACTACCCGCCGCACGGCCAGCCGACGGTGCTGCCGCAAATCCTGACCGAGAACATGCTGCTGAGCGAGCTGGACCACGGTTGAGGGCATAACCGCGGGACGGGCAAGGGCTGGCGCAGCCTATTGTTGCGCCGCGAGACCCTCGATTGCCACCAACCGGAACCTGGCACCGTTCTGGCGCACCTTCGTCGCTGTCTTGTTCTCGGGTGAATCATACCAACGCCGCACCGCATCCATGCTCGGGAATTCGAGCAGAGCCATGCAGCAGGGCGTCTCTCCTTCCCCTTCGAGCAGAACGTTCTGCTGGCTGCGTGCAAGATAGCGTGCGCCAAATTTCGGCAGAATCTCGCGCGCCAACTTGGCATAATCCTGCTGGATTGACTCTGGACCCGTGGTCGCGGTCCGCTCGACGATAACGAAAGCCGGATGGGGTGCCTGCTGCGCCAGCGCCTGTGCCGCCGGTATGGCGGCCAACAGAATTCCACCCCACAGCGACAACCACCGCATGCATGATTTGAGCATTGCCCCAACCTCCCCGGTTCGCCCGTGTCGATAGTGTGTCAACCAGCGGCCAGCTTGCGGACGATCCGCGCCGCCGCCGGTGTGGCCCAATCGGCGGAGCCTTCCAACCGCGCCCGCTCGCGGCCCTGCTTGTCAATGACCAGGCTGGTCGGGATGCCGCGCGCGTGCCAGGTGCGTGCCGCGGCGCCTTTCGGATCCAGCAGCACCGGCAGCCCGGTAATCTCGTGCTGCTGATAGAACGCCTCCACGGCGCGCGCCCCGCCGCGATCGGATGACAGCGGGAGCACGGCAATGTCGTCCGGCGCCAGCGTCTTCGACAGCGCAGCGAGAGAGGGCATCTCCTCGACGCAGGGGACGCACCAGGTCGCCCACAGATTGATCACCATGCCGTGGCCGAGAAAGTCCTTGAGACGATGCTCGCTGCCATCGGCGGCAACGAAGCTGACATCGGGTGCGGCCACCGGCGGATCGGTCGGCGTCAGCGCGGTGGCGAGATCATGCAGCTCCGACGCGCGCGGTTTGCGAACACCCAGGCCGGCGGCTAGGGTCCCGCACGCCGCGAGCATGTGCCGGCGCGTGATCAGAACCATGACGGGCCCCCCGCCTTGAGCGAGACGCCGGACCAGCGGAACGAGGCTGCCAACCCGCAATGGGGCGGGCGCTTTGCCGCCGGCCCGTCGGTGGTGATGCAGGAGATCAATGCCTCGATCGGCTTCGACCAAAAACTGTGGCGGCAGGACATACGGGGGTCG
Organism: uncultured Alphaproteobacteria bacterium; assembly: GCA_963791495.1. Taxonomy (GTDB): domain Bacteria; phylum Pseudomonadota; class Alphaproteobacteria; order Acetobacterales; family Acetobacteraceae; genus JAMXLO01. The sequence goes on along the minus strand of CAWBST010000027.1, from coordinate 242,238 downwards.
CTCGCGCACGCCGCGATGCTGGCGAAGGTGGGGATCATCTCGGCACAAGATGAGCAGGCCATCAGCGCCGGTCTAGCCGCGATCGCGCACGAGATCGAGACCGGGCGCTTCCCGTTCGATGCCGCGCTCGAGGACATTCACATGAACATCGAGGCCCGCCTCACCGAGCGCATCGGCGAGGCGGGCCGCCGGCTGCACACCGCGCGCAGCCGCAACGACCAGGTGGCGACGGATTTCCGTCTCTGGGTGCGCGACGCGATCGACGGGCTGTCGGCGCAGATCACCGACGTGATGCGCGCGCTGGCCGATCGCGCCGTGGCGCACGCAGCGGATCCGATGCCTGGGTTCACACATTTGCAGACGGCGCAGCCGGTAACGTTCGGCCACCATCTGCTGGCGTATGTCGAGATGCTGGATCGCGACCGCGGGCGGCTTGCGGACTGCCGCCGGCGATTGAACGAGTGCCCGTTGGGCAGCGCGGCGCTGGCCGGCACGTCGTTCCCGATCGACCGCACGATGACCGCGGAGGCGCTGGGCTTCGATCGGCCGACCGCCAATTCGCTCGACGCCGTGTCGGACCGCGACTTCGCGCTGGAGTTCCTCGCCGCGGCGGCGATCTCGGCGATGCACCTGTCGCGCTTCGCGGAGGAGATCGTGGTGTGGTGTTCCGCGCCCTGGCGGTTCATCCGGCTGTCGGACGCCTTCACCACCGGCAGTTCGATCATGCCGCAAAAGCGCAATCCGGACGCGGCCGAACTGGTGCGCGCGAAGACCGGACGTGTCACCGGCGCACTGGTGGGCCTGCTGACGGTGATGAAGGGTCTGCCGCTCGCCTATGCCAAGGACATGCAGGAGGACAAGGAGCCGGTGTTCGACGCCGCCGAGGCCTGGGCACTGTCGCTGGCCGCCATTGCAGGAATGGTGCGCGACATGACGCCGGACGTGGCGCGGATGCGGGAGGTGGCCGGATCGGGCTTCGCCACCGCGACCGATCTGGCGGACTGGCTGGTGCGGGTCGCGAACCTGCCGTTCCGCGACGCGCACCACATCACCGGCCGGCTGGTGGCGCGGCTGAGGCGAAGGGGGTCGACCTCGCCGGCCTGACGCTGGCCGAGATGCAGTCCGCGGAGAAGCGTATCACCGCTGATATCTACACGGTCCTGACCGTTGAGGCTTCGGTCGCATCACGCACCAGCCAGGGCGGTACGGCGCCGCGCAACGTCTCGGGCGAGGCTGCGCGGTGGCAGGCGAAGCTGGCATGAAATCAGCGCTGATCCTGGCTGTCGTGACCGGCGTTGTCCTGCTCGCAGCATGCGGCAAGAAGGGTCCGCCATCGCCACCCGGCCCGCCGGACCAGATCACCTGGCCTCGGACCTATCCCACGCACTGACCGCAACCGCTACTGCCAGCCCTTGGCCATCAGCGCCGCGCCAAGTTGCCGGTCCATGCCGTCGACATGGCGCAGCAGCCACTCCTGCAGGTATCGCAGGATCAGGCTGATGCTGGCCACGTCCTCGTCCACGTTCAGGTTTCCGATGTCGTGCAGCAGGCGACGATGTTCCTCACGATGCGGCACGAGATCCTCGACCTGGTGCTGCTCCATCAACCGCTCCTCGGTTGCGAAATGGAATGCCGCGAATTGGACCAGTTCGCTCAAGCTGGCCAGGATCGTGTCGCTGTCGCAGTTGTCCTTCAGCGCTGCGGAGAGGTGATCGATCAGCTCAGCCATATGCATGTGCTGATCGTCGATCTCCTTGATGCCGATTGCATGCGCCGCACTCCATGCCAGCGGCTGCAGCGGCACAATGGTCGCGTCGGATTGTCCTGTCGCCCAGCAGAACTGATTGCCCCCAGCGCGCTTGGCGCGGTACATCGCGGTGTCGGCGGCCGCAAGCAGGGCATCGGCATTCCCGGCATGGTCGGGCCATACGGCGATACCGATGCTGGTGCTGAGCCGGAGGGTCTGAGTTCCCAGGTCGAGCAGACTTGCCAGGGAACCGATGATGCGCTGCGCCACCAGAGCGGGTGCCTGCTGATCGGCCAACTCCGGCAACAGCACGGCAAATTCGTCACCGCCGATGCGGGCCAGCGTGTCGCCGTTCCGAATGCAATGCTGGAACCGCTGGCCGGTGATCTGCAGTGCGATGTCACCCACCTGATGACCAAACGTGTCATTGATCGCCTTGAAGCCATCGAGGTCCATCATGAGGACGGCAAATGCCGTGCCATGGCGGCGCGCGTGCCGCACGGCCCGATGCAGGCAATCGGCGAACAGCGCACGGTTCGCCAGGCCGGTCAGCGCATCGGAGTATGCAAAATTGACGAGTTGCACACTGGCGCGATGCTGCCCGGTCGCATCCCTGGCGAGGGCGACAACCGTTGGCTCGCCGCCGATTTCGATGCACTCCAGGTTCAGCTCAATCTCGAATGCCGATCCGTCGCCTCGCCTGCCAACGCCCCAATAGTGGGTCGGGGCGTGTTCGGCGGCAGCGAGTGACGCGGCCAGCTGTTCGCCGCCCTCGACATCGAACACGATGTCGGCCAGGGGAATGCCGGCCAGCGAATCGTCGGCCCGAAATGTCGCGACGAAGGCTGGATTCGCGAAGACGATCCGGCCCTGACGCATCGCGGCAAGCGCAATTGCTTCGCTGTGCATCAGGACGGCGCCAAGCGTGCGCGGATCAACCCGCTCGCGCTCCAGGCGGCAAAGAGCTGCGCTGTTGTGGTTCATGCTGACTCGCTGTTCGGCGGATCAGGAATAGCGACCACGCATTAAAATCTCGTGTAGCCGATCAATCTCGTTCGCGGCCGGCAGTGAGTCGGCGTATGGTCGCTGCCTGGGACCTCGTGTACTCTGGCCGTACCATGGCCACCGTTACCGCCTCCGACACGCCCGAACCAACTGCCGCGGAGCTGATCGCTGCGCGGCCGCACCTCACCATGCATGCGATGGACGGGCTGGTGATCGACGACGTGCCGCTCAACGCAGTCGCCGATGAGGTCGGGACACCGGTCTGGGTCTATTCGGCGTCCGCCATGCGTCGACGCTATCGCATGCTTGCAGGCGCGCTGTCCGATGCCGGGCTCGATGCGCACATCCACTATGCGATGAAGGCGAATGACCGGCTCGCCGTGCTGCGCCTGTTCGCGGCCGAGGGCGCCGGCGTCGATGTGGTCAGCGAGGGCGAACTTCGCCGTGCGCGCGAGGCCGGCATTGCTGCTGAGCGCATCGTCTTCTCCGGTGTCGGCAAGAGCGAACGCGAACTGCGGCTCGCACTGACCGAGGAGATTGCGCAGATCAACGTGGAGAGCGCCGAGGAGCTGGACATGCTGTCGGCGCTCGCCGCAGGTATGGGCCGCACCGCGCGCATCACGTTGCGCGTAAACCCCGATGTCGATGCGGGCACGCATGCCAAGATCACCACCGGCCGCGCACGGGACAAGTTTGGCATCCCCTTCGCCGACGTCGCGGCTCTCTATCGGCGGTCGGCCGAGTTGCCAGGCATTCATCCGGTCGGACTGGCGACACATATCGGTAGCCAGATCCTGTCGCTGGCACCCTATCGCACGGCCTATGCGTGTCTGGCTGACCTCGTGCGCGTGCTCCGTGCGGACGGACTGAAGGTGGAGGTGATCGACTGTGGCGGTGGCCTCGGCATTCCGTACCGCGGCGAGGCCGCGCCACTGCCTGCCGCACTCGCCGGTGCGATCCGGGGCGCGCTGCACAACCTCGATGTCCGCATCGTGTTGGAGCCGGGGCGCTGGCTGGTCGGTCCCGCGGGCGTACTGCTGGCGTCGGTGATCCTGGCGAAGCAGACGCAGGGCAGCCGCTTCATCGTGCTCGACGCGGCGATGAACGACCTGATCCGACCCGCGATGTACGAAGCGTGGCACGGCATCGTGCCGGTCTCGGCGGTCGATGCGGTCAGACCAATGGCACCGGCCGACGTGGTGGGCCCGGTCTGCGAGAGCGGTGACACGTTTGCGCGCGATCGTATGCTGCCGCCTTTGGCGGCGGGCTCCCGCGTGGCGATCCTCGATGCCGGCGCCTATGGATCGGTGATGAGTTCGGCCTACAATGCCCGTCCCGTGGCAGCCGAGGTGATGGTGGACGGCGGCAACTGGTCGGTCATCCGCGAGCGTGAAAGCCACGCCGACTTGTGGCGTGGCGAAATCGTGCCACATTGGCTGGAATGAAGGCCCCGGGCGGAGACCTCGATCGCCTGCTGCGCCGGCTCGCCGGCCGTCGTGCCCTGGCTCGCTTCGCCATCCTGTTCGAGCGCATCTGGCCGGCGCTGTGGCCGGCGCTCGGTGTCATCGGGCTGTTTGTCTGCGCCGCACTGCTCGATCTGCCGCGTCTGCTGCCGCCCTGGTGGCATATCGGCCTGCTTGCCGTGACGACAGTGCTGATCGTCGGGCTGCTGGTCCGCGGTCTGCGCGGCATCGCGGCGCCGGACGACAAGGCTGCGGACCGGCGTCTGGAACTCGCCTCCGGCCTGCCGCATCGCCCGCTTGCGGTGCTGACCGATCGTCCGTCGCGCGGCGCCAGAGGACCCGACACGGCGTCCGTCGCACTCTGGCAGGCGCATGTCGCACGCGCGGTCCGCTCGGTGCGCAGGCTGCGCGTGGGCAAACCGCAACCTGGCCTGGCACGGCTCGATCCGCGTGCGCTGCGCGCGGCCCTGGTGGTCGCCCTGGTCGCTGCCGTCGCGATCGCCGGCGAGGACGCGCCCTCGCGACTTGCACAGGCGATGGAGCCGACCCTGCCGCGCGAGATTCCGCCACCGGCGACGGAGCTGCAGGCCTGGATCACGCCGCCCGCCTATACGCGGTTGGCGCCGATCTTCCTCAAGCCGGACAGCGGGACCGTGTCGGTGCCTGCCGGCGCCCGCCTGACGGTCAGCGTCACCGGGGGAGGCAGCGGCGCGCCGACCCTGGCGCTCGACGGCCATTCCGAGCCGTTCCGCGCCCTCGACAAGGCGAGCTACCAGGCTGACCGTGACCTGAACGAGGGCGGGCACCTCACGGTCCGGCGCGATGGCCACGAACTGGCGGCGTGGAACCTGGCCGTCGTCGCCGACCAGCCGCCCACGGCAGAGTGGAGCGACAATCCCGCCCGCGCCCCCGGCAGCCAGCAGACGCGTCTGCCATGGCGTGCGTCGGACGACTACGGCGTGGTGTCACTGCAGACCGAGATGCTGCTGCGCGACCGGCGGGACGCGCCACCGTTGGTGGTGAGCCTGCCGCTTCCTGGCGGCACGCCGAAATCGGCGCACGGGGTCAGCCAGCAGGACCTGACGGCGCATCCCTGGGCCGGGTTGCCGGTGATTGCCAAGCTCGTGGCACGCGATGCGCTGAACCAGACCGGCGAGAGCCGCGAAGTCGAGTTCGTCCTGCCGCAGCGACAGTTCCAGAACCCCGTTGCGCAGGCGCTGATGGCGATCCGCCGCGACCTCAGCCTGCGTCCGAAAGACAGAAGCTCGGCGGTGAACGGGCTGGACGCGCTGCTCAAGACACCGGAGGCACTCAAGGGCGATTACGGCGCCTGGCTGAACCTGGGCGACATCTATTATCTGCTGCTGCGCAGCAAGGCGCTGGAGGGGATCGGCGAGGCGCAGCAGCGCATGTGGGAACTGGCGCTGCATCTGGAGGAGGGCCAGACCGAGCGAACCGCCCGCGCACTGGACGAAGCTCGGCAGGCGGTCCGCGATGCCCTGGACAAGGCGATCCGCGAGCCGAACGAGGCCAATCGCGAGGCGCTGGATCGCAAGCTGAAGGAACTGGAGGAGGCGATCGAGCGCCACCTGCAGGCGCTGGCGGAACAGGCGCGGCGCAACAACGACGAGATGCCGTACGACCCGGAGGCGCAGCGTCTGACCAACCGCGACCTCGACAAGATGGCGGAACAGGCCCGCGAGGCTGCCCGCGAGGGCCGCATGGAAGATGCGCAGCAGCGCATGGCGGAGCTGGAGCGCATGCTGGACAAGCTGCGCAACGCGCGCGCCGAGCACGGGCGTGACGGCGAGCGCACCGAGGCGCAGCGCCGGCGCGGCCGCCAGCAGATGGGCGTCGTGCAGGACATGATCGGCCGGCAGGGCGGCCTGCTCGATCACTCGCAAGGTCGCGTCGACGAGACCACGCGGTTCCGCGGCAATCAGCCACCCACACAGCCGCAGGACGAGGCGGGTCAGCGCGAGGCGGATCGGCGAGTGCAGCAGGCGCTGCGACGGGCTCTCGGTGAGCTGATGCAGCAGTTCGGCGACCTGACCGGGCAGGTGCCGCCAAGCCTCGGTGAGGCGGACACCGCGATGCGTGAGGCGGGTCGTCAGCTGGGTGAGGGCAACGACGCCGGCGCCGGCGAATCGGAGCAGAAGGCGATCGAGGCGCTGCAGAAGGGCGGCCGTGAGATGGGCCAGGCGATGGCCAAACAGTTCGGCCCTCAGGGCAGCCAGGACGGCAGCGAGCAGGAAGGCGATTCCGATGGCCCGATGGGGCTGACGCTGCATGACGGCCAGAACGACAGCCCGGGCCACGGTTGGCGCAATGGCCCGCCGGACCGGCCGGACCCTGGCCGCGATCCGCTCGGGCGGCGGTACGGGCAGGGCAGCTCGGGCGCTGATGAGAGCGCCGATGTGACCATACCGGAGGAGCGTGAACGGCAGCGGACTCAGGCGATCCAGGAGGAGCTGCGTCGCCGCGGCGCCGACCGCATGCGGCCACAGCCGGAGCTGGACTACATCGACCGGCTGCTGAAGCAGTTCTGACGCGCGCCGCGTCGGATTGCGCCGCGTATCGGCTGCTGCCACAGTCCGGCCAACAGCTACTGGTCAGTAGGGAGGATCGGCCGATGGATCTGCGCTTCACCCCGGAAGAGGTGGCGTTCCGTGACGAGGTGCGCGCCTTCATCCGCGACAACCTCCCCGGCGAGATCCGCGAACGCATGCGTCTCGGCTACGGGCCGCGCAAGCAGGACACCGTTGCCTGGCAGCGCATCCTGAACAAACGCGGCTGGGCGGCGATCTCCTGGCCGAAGGAATGGGGCGGGCCGGGGTGGTCGTCGATCCAGCGCATGATCTTCCTGGAGGAGAACCAGGTCGCGCCGGCGCCTGAGCTGTCGGGCTTCAACATCACGATGATCGGCCCGGTGCTCATCCAGTTCGGCACCGAGGAGCAGAAGAAGCGTTTCCTGCCGCGCGCCGCCAACCTTGATGACTGGTGGTGCCAGGGGTTCTCCGAGCCCGGCGCGGGATCCGATCTCGCGTCGCTGAAGACCGCGGCGAAGCGCGACGGTGACCACTATGTGGTGAACGGGCAGAAGATCTGGACCTCGACCGCGCATCAGGCCGACTGGTGCTTCCTGCTGGTGCGCACCAATCCGAACGCCGCGAAGCGGCAGGAGGGCATCTCGTTCCTGCTGGTGGACATGAAGACGCCAGGCATCACGGTGCGGCCGATCATCTCGATCGACGGCAGCCATCACCTGAACGAGGTGTTCTTCGACGATGTGCGCGTGCCGGTGGAGAACCGCGTCTACGAGGAGAACCGCGGCTGGGATGTGGCGAAGTTCCTGCTGGGCAATGAACGCACCGGCATCGCGCGCATCGGGAAATCGAAGGAACGCGTGGCGTCGGCAAAGGACATGGCACGCAACGTGCGCGAGAACGGCAAACCGCTGATCGAGGATGCCGCGTTCCGTCAGCGCATCGCGCAGATCGAGGTGGACATGAAGGCGCTGGAGATCACGCAGTACCGCGTCGTCTCCGCGTATGACAGGCAACGCGATGGGCGGCCCGATCCGCTGTCGTCGGTGCTGAAGGTGAAGGGCACCGAGCTGCTGCAGTCTACGACGGAACTGGCGATGGATGTCGGCGGCCCGATGTCGATGCCGATCTGGGCGGAGGAACTCGCGGCGCTGTCGAACGAGCCGGATGTCGGACCGGAATGGGCTACGCAGTCCACCGGCAGCTATCTGTTCCTGCGTGCCGCGTCGATCTATGGCGGGACGAACGAGATCCAGAAGAACATCCTGAGCAAGGCGGTGCTGAGGCTCTGAACAGACCGGCCACCCCACCCTTCGTCATTCCCGCGCAAGCGGGAATCCATTTGCGACACGGACGTCGGCGCTGGATTCCCGCTTGCGCGGGAATGACGTGGTGAATTTGCGAGGCGAGACCTACGATGGATTTCACACTTTCCGATGAACAGCGCCTGCTGAAGGACAGCGTCGATCGGCTGATGGCGGACCGCTATGCGTTCGATCAGCGCAAGAACCATTTCAAGGAACCGGGCGGCTGGAGCACTGCACTCTGGTCGCAATACGCCGAACTCGGCCTGCTCGGTCTCCCGTTCGCCGAAGAGTACGGCGGGTTCGGCGGCGGCGCGGTCGAGATCATGCTGGTGATGGAGGCATTCGGCCGCGCGCTGATCCTCGAGCCGTATTTCGCGACCGTGGTGCTGGGTGGCACCGCGGTGCGGCTCGGCGGCAGCGATGCCCAGAAGTCGCGTGTGCTGCCGGCGATCGCCGACGGAAGCATGAAGCTCGCGTTCGCGCACGGCGAACGGCAGGCGCGCTACGACGTCACCGACGTGATGACCACAGCGAAGAAGAGCGGCAGCGGCTGGGTGCTTGACGGCGCGAAGAGCGTGGTCACCCACGGCGACTGCGCCGACACGCTGGTGGTAAGTGCGCGAACCTCCGGTGAACGCGACGATGCGGACGGGATTACGCTGTTCCTCGTGGCCGCCGATGCGAACGGTGTCGCGCGTCGCGGCTACACGATGCGCGACGAGCAGCGCGCTGCGGAAGTGTCGCTGTCCGGTGTGCAGATTGGCGCCGACGCGGTGCTCGGTGAGGTCGGTAACGGACTGGCGCTGATCGAACGGGTGATCGAGGCCGGCATCGCGGCAACCGCCGCGGAGAGCGTCGGTGCCATGGAGGCGCTGCACACGATGACGCTGGAATACAGCCGGACGCGCGAGCAGTTCGGCAAGCCGATCGGCTCCAATCAGGTCGTGCAGCATCGGCTGGCCGAGATGCTGATGTCGCTGGAACAGGGCCGCTCGATGGCGATGCTGGCGGCGATGATGGTGGACGAACCCGATGCCGATGAGCGGGCGCACAACATCGCGCTGGCGAAGGTGGGCATCGGCCAGGCGGGACGCTTTGTCTCGCAGAACGCGGTGCAGCTGCACGGCGGCATTGGCATGACGGAGGAGCTTGCCGTCGGCCACTACTTCCGCCGCTGCATGGTGATCGAGCGTCTGTTCGGCGATACCGCGCACTATCTGGCGAAGCTGGCCGAGAGCGTCGAATGAGCCGTACGATCTCCATCGCCGGCGTTTCACTCGAAGTAGAGGAGCGTGGCGACGGACCGCCGCTGCTGTTCCTGCATCCTGGCGAGGGGCTGCAGGCGCAACGCGAGTGGCTCGATTTTCTGTCGCAGCGCTTTCGCGTGATCGCGCCGCATCATCCGGGGTGGGGCAACTCGTCGCTGCCTGACTGGCTCAGCACCGTCGATGACCTGGCTTACCTGTATCTCGATCTCGCATCGACACTTGGTCTGGAGGACGCCGTTCTGGTCGGTGCCTGCTTTCGGCGGCTGGATTGCCGCCGAGATGGCGGTGCGCGACACGCGGCGTTTCGCACATCTGGCGCTCGTCGATCCACTCGGCATCAAGGTCGGCGGCGTGACGGAGCGCGATATTGCCGACATGCACGCGATACCGCGAGACGAGTATGTGCGGCTTTCCTGGGCCGATCCGGCGAAGGGCGAGCGCGACTTGATGCAGATGCCGGAAACGGAGCTCGCATCGATTGCGCGTGGCCGCGAGGCGTTCGCTCGGTTCGGCTGGAAGCCCTACATGCACAACCCGCATCTGAAGCGCTGGCTGCATCGCATCGACGTTCCCACGCTGCTGCTGTGGGGCGAGCAGGATGGTATTGTCCGCCCATCCTACGGTGAGGCCTGGCGCGCGGAGATTCGCGGCGCGCGTATGGATGTGATCTCCAACGCCGGTCACTTCCCGCACTGGGAACAGCCGCGCGGCTTTGCTGACAGGCTTTCGCGTTTTATCGAAACCAACTGAGGAGCGCGCCCATGCGCTGCTGGTATTTCTCCGAGATGGCGTATCACCCGGCGTGGGAAGCCGGCCTCGCGCGCGGCACGCTGCGGGTGGTGCTGCCGTCCAGCAACTTCGATCCGCCGACCGCACACGGCCTGCTGAACCGATATCTCGACGAGTTCGCGCTGTGCGACGAGGTGGGCCTCGACATCATGGTGAACGAGCACCACAGCACGGCGACGTGCATGACGGTGTCGGTGCCCATGGCGCTGGCGATCATCGCCCGTGAAACCAAGCGCTCGCGTCTGCTGTCACTCGGCACGCCGATCGCCAATCGGCCTGATCCGGTGCGCGTGGCGGAAGAGATGGCGTGGCTCGACGTGCTGTCGGGCGGGCGGCTGGAGATGGGCCTGGTGAAAGGCGCGCCGTACGAGATCCAGCCGGCGAACAGCAATCCCGCGACTCTGATGCGCCGCTACTGGGAGGCGCACGACCTGATCCTGAAGGCGATGTCCACGCATGACGGCCCGTTCAACTGGGAGGGCGAGTTCTTCCACTACCGCAGCGTCAACATCTGGCCGAAGCCGGTGCAGAAGCCGACGCCGCCGGTGTGGATGACCGGCATGAGCGTCGATACCGGCAAGCTTGCGGCGGAGCGCGGTCACGTGGTGGGCACGCTGCTGTCCGGTGGCACCGCCAAGCCGATGTACGACGCGTATCGCCAGAGGGCACGTGAGTTGGGCTGGGAGGCAGGACCGGATCGGCTCGCCTTTGCCGCTGTCGTCGGCGTCGGTGCCACGCGCGAGGAAGGGCTGCGGCGCGCTGATCAGATCGCCGACTATGTGCGCACCGCGCCGGTTGTCGCCGAGCCGTTCACCAACCCGCCTGGCTACAACTCGATCGGCGCGAATGTCGCGATCATGAAGGCAGGGCCGCGGGCGCACCGCATCGTCAAGGACCGGCAGGGCAATCCGATCGATCACCGCCGTGCAACGGTGCAGCAGTTTATGGACACTGACACCGTGTTCGCAGGAACGCCGGACGATGTGTTCGGCCAGATCAGGGATTTCTCCCAGCGGATGGGCGGTATCGGCCATCTGCTGTTCTTCGGTCAGGGAGGTTTCCTCAGCCATGAGGATGCGGCGGCGAACATCCGGCTGTTCGGCCGCGAAGTGGCTCCAAGGCTGCGCGACCTTGTGGTTGACCCGATAGCGCAAGGCGTCGCCGCGGCCGAGTAGGTAATCTCCTCCCCCTCCCCTCGCGGGAGGGGGCTGGGGGAGGGGGCCGCGCCAATGTCCCAACGCCCCCTCCCCCAACCCCCTCCCGCGAGGGGAGGGGGAGAATCGGGCTACACATCCAGCCGATACGTCTCCCCATCCCGCACGATCCGCCCCGCCGTCGCGCCGGCGAAGTGAGTGCCGATCACCAGCACCGGCGTCCCGGCCAGCCGCTCGAACATGACCTCGCGCGTTCGCTGTCCTTGCTCCGGATCGGAGTCCGCCGTCGACGCCCACTCGGGGTGCGCGATCTGACACGGGTGGTGCATGAAGTCCCCGGTGATCAGCGCCTCCTCGCCGCGCGAGCGGATCCGCACGCTGACATGCCCGGGCGTATGGCCGACGGTCGGCACGAGATCGATCTCGTCGCAGATCCGCGCGTCGGTCTCCACCAGGTCGACCAGACCCGCATCGAACACCGGCCGCACTGAATCACCGAACACCGAGACCATATCCTCGCGGCCCTGCGGCTGCGACCAGTGCTCGTATTCGATGCGCCCCATCAGATAGCGCGCCTGCGGGAAAGTCGGCACCCACTTGCCGCCGACCAGCATCGTGTTCCAACCGACATGGTCCACGTGGAGATGTGTGCACAGCACGGTGTCGATCGCCTCCCGCGGATGTCCCGCCGCGGCAAGGTCCGCCAGAAAGGGCCCCTGCAGGTTGTTCCACGCCGGTATCCGCCGGTTCTCCTTGTCGTTGCCCAGGCAGGTATCGACCACGATCCGTCGCGTCGGCGTCTGCACCACGAAGCTGTGGATGCTCATGCGCAGCCGTCCGTCCTCGTCCGCGAAATGCGGCCGTAGCCAGGCGATCGGCTGGATTGCTTCCCTTGTCGCCTGCGGCAGGATGAAGCGGCTGCCGCCGGTCACCTCCAGCTCGACGACCTTGGTCACCGTCACGTCGCCGATCCGCCATCTGGACATCGATGTTCCTTCGCCTTGTGCCGACCATGTCGCCGTATCACGATTGGCGCCAACGCGGGAGGACACCGACATGGCCCAGCACATCGACTACTACGCCTCGCTGAACTCGCCATGGACGCATCTCGGCGCCGCGCGCATCGAGGCACTGGCGGTGAAGCATGGCGCCTCGTTGCGCATCTATCCCGTCGATTTCGGCACGATCTTCCCCGCATCCGGCGGCCTGCCGCTGCCCAGGCGCGCGCCGCAGCGCCAGGCCTACCGCCTGATGGAGCTTCGCCGCTGGCGCGACCTCCTCGGCGTGCCGATCAACATCCAGCCGAAACACTTCCCCTCCAGCGAGGAGCTCTCCGCTCCCTGCGTCATCGCGTTGCGCGAGACCCAGGGCGACGCTCCCGCAATCAAGCTGGCACATCGCGTGCTGCGCGCGGTGTGGCAGGACGAACTCAATCCGGGCGATCCCGCGACGCTCGCCACGCTGATCACCGAGATCGGCCTGAACGCCGACGCCGTGATGAAGCTCGGCGCCGAATCGCGCTGGACCGAGCGCCGCATCGCCGACACGCAGGCGGCGCTGGATCGCGGCGTGTTCGGCGCACCCAGCTACGTCATCGGCGATGAGATCTTCTGGGGCCAGGACCGGCTGGAGTTCGTCGATCGGAAGTTGGCAAGTGTTGGCTGATGCTCAGCGGCACGAAGGCACTTGATACGGCGGCGCGCGCCGGGCAAAGCTCACCGTTGAGAAGCCAACGTGGGCCACTCCTCGATTTTCACCCGGCCCACGATCTCATCCGCACCCGCGTCGCCGGGATGGACAATCAGAGCATCTCCTTCCGTGAGGCCGGAGGCGTTCTGGCCGAAAGCTTCCTGGATGTTGGGATACTGTGTCACGATGATCGTGTTGGTTCCGGCGCGTGGCCTCTCGGCGACCTTCGCCTGTAGCCAGGCCGCTTGGCCCTTGGAAATCGCCTGCATGCTTTGTCCACCGTCACCCAGCTCAACCGCTGTCGTCGGGTTTGGCAGGCCGGCGAGGCGCACCGTCTCCAGCGCGCGATAGGTCGGGCTCGACCAAACCTCTCCAACAGGTATGCTCAGTGTCTTGATTGCCCTGCCCATGGCCTGTGCCGAACTGCGCCCGGTCTCATCAAGCTGTCGCTCTAACTTGGTGTTGTCGTACTCGGCTACTTCCGGCAGTCGGTGGCGCAGCAGGTGAACTCGCGTGCCGCATGAGAAGAACATAACCGCCTTGACGCAAAGACGTGACCAACGCTGTGCCAGACAACAACGGGTCTGCCTGCGCGGTTCCGGTGGCTAGCATGCCTACGAGAATGGCGATCAGCCGCAGCCCCTTCAAACAAAAGCTCGCCGTGCGGTCTGGCTTCGCTCCGTGAGGGGCTCGGGAGACCGAATAACTGGCATACGCTGCCTCGGAACACTCCATCATCATCTTTCTCCCTCCTCTCTTCGGTGATGGAATGCACACAGCCGGAAATAACGCCCTAGACGGCGCGTCGCGGGCGCTCATTCGATCGGCTGCGCACCACCATTGGTGAGCGTATGACTCTATGTGGCGAACTCTACGGGGACGCCGTCCGCTCAACTCACCGATGCGGTCGATCCCGCTGCCGTTGGTACGCGGTTTAAGGTCGTTCCCACAAAGGATGTTTCTTCAGCCGACACATGAGCGAAATTTGCCGATCCGGCTCACAAGTGTTCGGGGGACCGCTCCGGCCGGGCTACATCCGGCGAATGCCGCGGCGCGGAGACTTCAGGCTGCGGTGGCGTTCCGCAGTCTGGCGTTGGCTACGTTGGCGACGCGCTCGCTGGTGCATGGGCTATTGCCCCAAGATGCGGGTAGTGTCGCAGTTTGAAGGCGTGCAATCCTGTGGCACGCTGCGTTGTGGCTAAGGCCCTCGGCTGATTGAACTATCTAGACGCCGACCCACCCGAAGGAGGTCCAGTAAATGAAATCGACCCGGCGAAGTGCCATCCAGGCGGTTGCCGCCATGGGCCCGCTGATGTTGTTGGGAGCAAGGGAGGCGTTTGCGGCATCGGATGCCGCTCAAATCGAGCGGGATGCCTCCGCAGCGCTGCGGAAGCTCTATGCAGCAGACCATCGGGCAGCAGAGCTCGGGAAAAAGGCCGCGGGAATTCTGGTGTTCCCCAAGATCGTGAAGGGCGGCTTCATCTTTGGGGCGCAAGGCGGCAAAGGTGTGCTATGGGTACATAATCATATTGATGGCTATTACACGATTGCCGCCGCTTCGTTCGGGCTACAAGCCGGTGTGCAATGGTTCAGCTATGCGCTATTTTTCATGGATCCTCAGGCGGTGCAATTCCTCGACAAGAGCGACGGGTGGTCGATTGGCACCGATCCGAGCGTGGCCGTAATCGATACAGGTGCAGGCGCGTCCATAGACAGCACCACCTTGTCGCATAAGGTTATCGCCATTCCTTTCGGCCAAAACGGACTCATGGCGGGCTTGTCGTTGCAAGGGTCCAAGATCACGACATACAACCCCAGCGCCTGATCCGGTCAGCCGGATCGCGGCCGGTGCACGACCCGGTGCTTGGTCAGAAGCAGGGGGCAGCCTCTCGCTGAAGCATGATTGCCCTGGCAGGTCGTTGCGGCCATGATCGGCTCATCGAGAGTGGAGGCACAAATTGCTTAGGCACCTTGTCGGGTTAGGAATGATTCTGGGTGCGCTTCCTGCTGCCTATCCGGATGATCCGTGCAACGATGCGGCAATGCCGAAGCTTGAGAGCTGTCTGCAGGCTGAGGATAGAGGCCCCTGCGAGGATCGTATCCGTCAACTCTACAAGCGGTGCGAACAGAAAGAACCCGATCAGCAGCCGGCTCACGATACGTATCGATCCCCGATCACCACTCGCGAGGAACTGCCGACGATCCAGCCGATCGAGCGGTCTCGCGCCATACTCAGCATGGTCGGAAGGTCATGGCTTATCCTCCTGCCTCAGCCCCTAGCAACGGCACCCGTCTCGGCCTGACCGCCAGCATTGGTGAAGCCGCCCGGCGTCTCCCGCCAGAGCTGCAGGCACTCGCACCCGACATCCCATGGCCGCAGATCATTGGGATGCGCAACGTGCTCGTGCATGGCTACTTCGATATCGATACCGAGATCGTATGGCAGGCCGTGACGCGCGACCTTCCGAGGCTCAAGCCACAGGCTCAACACCTCCTCGATGGCATGGAGGACTGAGCCCGGCGTGACGGTGCGTTATTCGCCATCTCCGGCCCGATCGGCTAAGAACCCGCCATGACGTCCGAGCCAAGAAAAATGAGCGAGGCGCGCGCGCTCACCCTGATATCCGCCGCGCATCTGGTCAGCCACTACCACTACCTGGTCCTGCCGCCGCTGTTCTACGTGCTGCGCCAGCGCATGGGCATCGGCTTCGTCGAGCTCGGCCTGGCGATGACGATGTACAACGTGACCTCGGCCGTCGTGCAGGCGCCGATGGGCTGGATCGTTGACCACGTCGGACCGCGCCGCGTGCTGATCGCCGGCCTGTGCCTCTCGGGCTTCGCCTATGCCTCGATCGGCGTGTTCCCGGATTACCGCTGGCTGCTCTGCGCCGCGGTGCTCGCCGGCATCGCCAATGCGGTGTACCACCCGTCCGACTACTCGATCCTGGGTTCGGTGATCGACCCGTCGCGTGTCGGGCGCGCCTTCTCGATCCACACCTTCGCGGGCTTCTTCGGTGGCGCCATCGCGCCGACGGTGACGCTGGTCATAGCGAACCTGGCGGGGTACCAGGCCGCGATCGTGTTCGGCGGCCTGATCGCCTTCGTCGTGGCGGTACCGCTGCTGCTGTCGCCCGGCATGGACGCCCTCGCCACGCGCCGTCAGCCGACGATGCGCCACGAACCCGAGCGTTCGCCTGTGCGCGCCGTGCTGTCGCCCGCGGTGATCAGCCTGACCGGGCTGTTCGCGCTGCTGAGCCTGTCGTCCGGCGCCATCACGACATTCTCGGTCGTCGCTCTGATCGCGCTCTACGGGGTGCAGCTTTCCGTCGCGAACGCGGCGCTGTCGGCCTACCTGATGGCGACCGCGATCGGCGTGCTGGCCGGCGGCTTCGTCGCCGACGCCACCCGCCGTCACGCCGAGGTCGCTGCGGCCGGGTTCGCGCTCGCCGCGGTGCTGACGTTCACGATCGGCACCTTCGATCTGGGCACCGTGCTGCTGGTGGCGACCATGACGGCGGCGGGGTTCCTCGGCGGCATGATCATGCCCTCGCGCGACATGATGGTGCGCGCCGCCGCGCCCCCCGGCATGGCAGGACGCGTGTTCGGCATCGTCACCACCGGTTTCAACATCGGCGGCGCGATTGGCCCTATGATCGGCGGCTGGCTCATGGATCATGGCGAGCCGCGCTGGATCTTCTACAGCTCGGTATGCTTCATGACGCTGACCGTGCTGGCGGTGCTGGTCGGTGACCGACGGTCGCGCCAGCGGGCGCATGGTGGGGCGTTGCTTCAGGCGGAGTAAGAATAGAGATGAGCGGACTGATGCAAAGCGACCAGGAACAGACGCTGATTGAGCTGGCGCAGCGCGTGCTGCCTGCCGGCAGTTTCGGCAACGTCGCCGGCGATATCGTCATCCGCGAAGGTCGCGGCGCCCGCGTCTGGGACGTCAGCGGCAACGAATATGTGGACTTCCTGCTGGGCTCCGGCCCGATGTTCATCGGCCACTGCCACCCCGACGTGATGGCGGCGGTGCAGGCGCAGATCCCACGCGGCACCACGTTCTTCGCCAACAACGAGCACGGCATCAGGCTGGCCGCCGCGATCGTCGATGCGGTCGCCTGTGCGCAGAAAGTGCGGTTCGTCAGCAGCGGCACCGAGGCCGACGCCTACGCGATGCGCGTCGCCCGCGCTTTCCGCGGCCGCGACAAGATCCTCAAGTTCGAGGGCGGCTATCACGGCATGAGCGACTACAGCCTGATGAGCCTCGCGCCGAAGCGGCCCGGCAACTTCCCGCAGGCCGTGCCCGACTCGCCAGGCATTCCGCGCAGCGTGCGCGACGAGATGATCATCGCCCCGTTCAACGATGCGGCGTTGGCCGTCAGCCTGATCCACCAGCACCACGACGAACTCGGCGGCGTGATCGTCGAGCCGTTCCAGCGCCTGTTGCCGCCGAAGCCTGGCTTCCTGCAGGCGCTGCGCGATGCGTGCACGGAACACGGCATCCCGCTGATCTTCGACGAGGTGGTGACCGGGTTCCGCTTCGCCTATGGCGGCGCGCAGGCGTTCTACGGTGTGACGCCCGATCTGTGCACGCTGGGAAAGATCATCGGCGGCGGCTTCCCGCTCGCGGCGATCGCCGGGCGTGAGGACATCATGTCGTTGTTCGATCGCGGCAAGGTGGGCGACGAACGGTTCCTCACCCAGATCGGCACGCTGTCAGGCAATCCCGTGGCGGCGGCGGCAGGCCTGGCGACCCTGGAGGTCCTGCGGCGACCCGGCACCTACGAGAAGGTATTCGCTACAGGGCGCGAACTGATGGCCGGCATATCCGCCACGCTGGAGAAGGCCGGCCTGCCGGCGCAGGTGATCGGCGTGCCGCCGCTGTTCGACGTCGTGTATGCGGCCGGCGACGTCAGCGACTATCGCGCGACCCTGCGCGCCGACGCCGAGATGGGTCGCCGGTTCAATCGGCGGTTCCGCGCGGCCGGGATCCTCAAGGGCGAGAGCAAGTTCTACGTCTCCCTGGCGCACGATGCAGCCGATGTCCGCCACACGCTGGACGCGGTGACCTCGGCGGTGAAGGCGGAACTGGCCGAAACCCGGGTGCCGGCGCAGTGAGGCTTATCACGATCCCGTGAATCACGTTTCCGTTATTGGCTTTCCGGCTCGAATCTCGGGTATCGTTTGGCTTGATCAATGCTCCACTTAACGCACGTTCCCTTGCCGGGGCGTGCGTTTTCCTTTTCAGGCATCCCGACAACTTTCTGCCCCCTGTCGCGCCCGCCCGGCCGCCTCGCGCGCCATGTCGGCGCACAGCCCGGTATAGGCGGTTGGGTCCAGCAACCGCGTAATCGCCCCGGCATCCAGATGCTCGGTCACCCGCCGATCCGCCGCCAAAAGGTCGCCGAACGACCGCCCCTCTGGTGAACGCCGCCTGGGCCGCGTCGTACACCACGTCATGCGCATGCTGCCGGCCGATCGTGGCGCCGAGTTCCAGCATCACAGCCTCCGCCATGATCAGCCCGCCGCCCAGGTCCAGGTTGCGCCGCATGCGCGCCGGATCGAGCCGCAGGCCACGCATCACCTCGCCCAGCCGTGCCAGCATATCCCCGGTTTCGATGCACGCGCGGGCCTCCGCCGAGTCCATAATGAGACTGGTGGTGCGGTCCGCCTCGTGCTCCGTCTGCATTGCCTCCAGCGCAAGCGGCACCATCGCCCGCACCTCGGCCGAAGCGGCGATGATGTCCTGGCACAGCTTCGGATTGCGCTTCTGCGGCATGGTCGAGCTGCCGACGGTCCCCGGAGGCACTGGCTCCTCGACCTCGCCGAACTCGGTCTTCATCAGCGTGTAGACCTCGCGCCCGATCTTGCCGCAGGTGGCCGCGAGCAACCCGAGTAGGCAGATGTTCTCCGCCAGGTGGTCGCCGAGAGCACGTGACGGCACAGTCATCGTGCCGAAGCCGAGCTGCCTGCCGATCCCCGCCTGCACCGGCGGCCCTTGCTTGCCCAGCGAGGCGAACGTGCCGGCGCCGCCGCCCAGCATTGCCACGAACAGCCGCGGCGCGGCCTGGCGCAGCCGCTCGACATGCCGCAGCAGCTCGTCAATCCAGACCGCGACCTTGTAGCCAAAGGTCGCCGGCACCGCGTGCTGGCCATGCGTGCGCCCGGCCATCGGCATGTCCGCGCCGCGTTCAGCGAGATCGGCCATCGCGGTCAGCGCGTCGCCGATCAGGCGGAGGAAGATGCGATGCGCCTGGCGCAGCACCAGCAGGTCACCGGTCTGGGTGATGTTCTGGGTCGTGGCGCCCCAGTGCACCCAGCCGCCATGCTTGTCGCCCACGACGCGCGACAGCTCCCAGACCAGCGGGACGATGGTGTGGCCGGTACGCGCAAAGCCCTCGTCGATGCGCGCGCGGTCCAGCAGTTCCAGCCGCGCGGCGCCTGCGATCGCCTCGGCGGCGTCGGCCGGGATGATGCCGAGTTCGGCCTGCGCCCTGGCCAGGGCGACTTCCACATCCAGCCAAGCCTGCCAACGGTTCTCCAGCCGGTACAGCGCGCGGATTCCCGGATCGGAGACGCGCGTGGCGGTGGGCAGTTGATCGCTCATGGCGTTTCGCTCCCTCGGTTTGTCGTCAATCTATCCGAGCTCATTTGATCTCGGACAGCCGCTTCTGTGCCATAGGGCGCCACGGCGCATCAGCCGACGATTCGGCGAGAGCGCGACGGAACAGCGCAGCCGCGTCGTCTGTGACGTGGCCCTGCGCCTCGGTGATCGCCTCGGCCGCTTCCGCGGCGATCGTCGGATCGAAGCGTGTGGCGAGTGCAGTGCGCCAGGCATCGGCCGCTTCCGGCAGCCGGCCACGGCTCGCTTCCGCATTGCCCAGCAGGATGTAGCCCTGACGCGCCTGCTCGGAATGTGGATCGATCTCGGCGAGCCGGCGGCGAAGCTGAGCGATCAGCGTGACCTCGCGGGCCTCACGCTCGCGGGCAAGGGCGACGCGATCGGCGAGCGGCTGGGCAGGCAGGTCAGGTGATCCGCCAAGCAGATAGAGCGCGAACGCGCCGAGCGGCAGCAGCAGCAGCGCAACCAGCACGGGACCACGGGAGCTGATGCGCGACTCCGCTTCGCCGCCGCTGTCCGCGGCAAGCAGCCGGCGCTGCACTTCCAGCACGGCACTGGCATGTTCCGGCACGGCGATGCGCCCGTCGGCGAGATCGCGATCGAGTTCGGCAAGCTGCGCGTGATGCAGCGCGATGGCTGCCTCCTGCCGGCCGCGCGCGGCGGCGGTGCGGCGCAGCGACAGGGCCAGCGGCGCGAGAGCGATTGCCGCCAGCAGAGCGATGGCGAGCCAGATCATGACTTCAGCAGATCGGCCAGTCGCTGACGTTCCGCATCGGTGAGCGGTGCCGGCGCGGCGGGGCGCCTCCGCCGTGCGATGACCGCGGCGGCAAGGCCGGCCAGCAGCGCGATGCCGGGGGCGCCCCAGAGCACGAACGTCATCGCGTTGAACGGCGGGCGCAGGCGGACGAAGTTGCCGTAGCGCGCCACCATCCAGTCGATCACCTGCTGATCGCTGTCGCCGGCCACGACACGCTGACGGATGATGCGGCGCAGATCGCGCGCGAGATCAGCGTTGGATTCCTCGACGCTCTCGTTCTGGCACACCAGGCAGCGAAGCTGGTGGCCGAGTGCTTCGGCGCGCTGTTCCTGGGCGCGGTCGGGCAGCAGTTCGGCGGGATCGCTCACCGCGAAGGCGGGTGAGGCAAGCAGAAGCAGGACGGCAAGGACCCGCTTCACGCCAGGCTTTGCATCAGCGGGGCGAGGGACTGCTGCACGATGTCCGCACTAAGGCCGCCGGCCCAGCGCCAACGCACGATGCCGGACTTGTCGACCACGTAGGTTTCCGGAACGCCATAGAGGCCGAAGTCGATCGCGGTGTTGCCCGGCTCGTCGCGGGCAATTCGGGCATAGGGGTCGCCGTTCTGTCGCAGGAACTGGCTCGTGGCGTCCGACTTGTCCTTATAGGCGATGCCCCAGATAGGGGTGCCTTTCTGCTTCAGGGTCATCAGCACCGGCGCTTCCTCGACGCAGGGGATGCACCAGGAGGCGAAGAAGTTGATCAGCGTGGGCCGGCCAGTGGCCGTCACTTCGGTGCTGGAGAAGCCCTGGGAGGGCGGCTGGCCTGGAAGGGAGAACCTCGGCAGCGGCTTTCCGACCAGCATGCTGGGCACGCCGTGCGGATCGTAGGTGCCCTCGCGCATGCGGTTGAGCAGGAGCCAGAACGCAGTGCCGCCAAGTGCAGCCGCGCCAAGAGGGGCGAGGAGGAAGGCGCGGCGCTGGATCGGGGTCATCGGCGCGGCCCCCTCCCCCCAACCCCCTCCCGCAAGGGGAGGGGGAGCACCGCACTACCTTCTCCCCCTCCCCTTGCGGGAGGGGGTTGGGGGGAGGGGGCCGTCACGACACCACACCTGCCCTCACTGCCGCCGCGCGTCGCGCTGGCGCCCCGATGCGCAGACGCCGATCGACCAGCGACAATGCGCCGCCCGCCGCCATGACCAGCGCGCCGAACCAGATCCATGGCGCCAGTGGATTGACGTGCAGGCGCAGCACCGCGGCGCCGTCGCGCTCCTCGCCGAGGACCGCGTAGAGATCGCGCAACCCGTTGGTCTCGATGGCGGTGTCGGTGACCGTGGTCTTCTGCACCGTGAACATCCGGCGGGACGGATGGAACATGGCAATTTCATCATCGCCGCGGCTCACCCGAATATCGGCGATGCGCGCCGTATAGTTCGGACCCTGGCCGTCGCGGAGCGCCAGCAGCGTCCAGTCGTAGCCGCCAAGCCGAACGCTCTGACCCGGGTGCACCGCGACGATCGTGCTGACGGCCAGCGACATGCCGGCGATCCCGGCGATCGTGACGCCCATGCCGGCATGAGCCACGGCCGATCCCCACACCGACAGCGGCTGCGCGGCAAGGCGCGCGCCGACCGTCGCAAGCGGCGCTCGCAGCAGCCGTGTGCGTTCCACCAGTTCGGCGAGCGCGCCAGCGATCAGCCAGGCCGCCGCAGCGAAGCCCAGCGCGGCGAGGCCGGCGCGCAGCCCCAGCGCCGTCGCAATGCCGACCAGAGCGGCGATCAGCGCGGCCCACCACAGTTTTTGCAGCGCCGGCCAAAGTTCGGCGCGCTTCCAAGGCAGCACCGGGCCCAGCGACATCGCGATGAACAGTGGGATCGCCAGCGGAAACACGGTGCTCTGGAAATACGGCGGCCCGACGCTGAGCTTGGCGCCGAACAGCAGTTCGGCGAACAGCGGATACGTGGTGCCGGTCAGCACCACGGCGCAGATCGAGCAGAGCAGGATGTTGTTCAGCACCAGCGCGCCCTCGCGCGAGATCGGCGCGAAGATGCCTGTCGGCGCCATCACCGGTGCGCGCAATGCGAACAGCAGCAGCGAGCCGCCGATCACGATCGCCAGCAATGCGAGGATGAACACGCCGCGCGTCGGATCGTTGGCGAAGCTGTGCACCGAGTTGAGGATGCCGGAGCGGACCAGGAACGTGCCGCACAGCGACAGCGAGAACGTGCCGATGGCCAGCAGGATGGTCCAGATCTTCAGCGCCTCGCGCTTCTCCACAACGATGGCGGAGTGCAGCAGCGCGGTGCCGGAGAGCCACGGCAGCAGCGAGGCGTTCTCCACCGGGTCCCAGAACCAGTAACCGCCCCAGCCGAGCTCGTAGTAAGCCCACCAAGAGCCAAGAGCGATGCCGCCGGTCAGCAGGCACCATGCGCCAAGGGTCCAGGGGCGCACCCAGCGGCCCCAGGCGGCATCGACGCGGCCCTCCAGCAACGCGGCGACGGCAAAGGCGAACGGAATGGCGAAGCCGACATAGCCCGCATAGAGCACCGGCGGGTGCACGGCGAGGCCGGGATCCTGCAGCAGCGGGTTCATGTCGCGGCCGTCGATCGGTGGCGGCCAGATGCGTTCCAGCGGGTTCGACGTGGTCAGAGCGAACAGCAGGAAGCCGGCAGAGGTGAAGCCGAGGACGCCGATCACGCGGGCCCGCAGCGACGAAGGAAGAGAGCGTCCGAAGGCTGCGACGGCGCCGCCGCACAGCGCGAGGATCAGGCACCAGAGCAGGATGGAACCCTCGTGGTTCCCCCAGGTGCCGGTGATCTTGTAGATCAGAGGCTTCAGGCTGTTGGAGTTCTCCACCACGTTGGCGACCGAGAAGTCGTCCACCACGGCGCTCCAGACCAGGCAGCCATAGGCGGTCGCCAGCGCGATGAACTGGCCGATCGCGAGCGCCGGCGCGGTCTGCATCAGCCGGGCATCGCGCGCGTGGGCGCCGAACAGCGGCAGCACCGCCTGCGCGCCGGCGATCACCACCGCGAGGGCCAGCGCGAAGTGGCCGAGTTCGGGGATCATGCGCTGTCGTCATCCCCGCGCAAGCGGGGACCCAGTGACACCTCACCTGTGCCGCCCGCCTGGGTTCCCGCTTGCGCGGGAATGACGTCACTTGCCGCCCTCATCCGCCGGTCTTCCTGACCTGCAGCGTGTTCCACGTCGCCGCGGGAGGCGGCGGGCCGGAGGACGGGTTCCAGTGGCCGGACTTCTTCAGCGCATCCGCCACATCCTTTGGCATGTAGGTCTCGTCGTGCTTCGCCAGCACCTCGGAGGCGCGGAAGGTGCCGTCGGGCTGCATGGCGCCCAAGGTCACCACGCCCTGGCCCTCGCGGAACAGGTCGGGAAGGATGCCGACATAGGTTACGTCGACGCTCGCGCCGCCGTCGGTGACGCGGAATGTCGCAGCGGGATGACCGTCATCGGTGGAGCGCTGCACGCTGCCCTGCTCGACCAATCCGCCGAGACGGAACGTGCGGCCGGGCGGCGGCGCCTTGCTCGCCAGGTCCGACGGCGCAAGGAAGAACACCAGGTTGTCGCGGAACGCGAACAGCGCCAGCGCAGTGGCGGAGCCAAGGCCTAGCCCGCAGGCCAGCAGTATCCAAAGACGGCGGCGCTTGCGGGTCACCGGCGGCCTGCCCCCGGGCGCTTGACCCGGGGGTCCACGGCGGCAAGGCGGCGCTGCGCCGTGCGCATGCGGAGGAACGCCGACAGTGCGAAGCTGCCCGGGATCACCACTCCCAACACATAGGCCGCAACGACATAGGGCAAGTGAGTCATGCGGCGGTCTCACTGGCGCGCGCCATGAGCAGGGAACGGATGCGCCGTCTCCATCACCGCGGCGCGGGTGCGCGCCACGACGATGGCCGCAAACACCAGTGTGTAGCCGATAGCGGTGAACAGCAGAGGCCACAGCATGCCGACATACATTGTCGGCGCTCCGGTGAAACTGATCGTTGCCGGCTGATGAAGTGTGTTCCACCAATCGACGCTGAATTTTATCACCGGCAGGTTCACCACGCCCACCAGCGCCAGGATGGCGCCCGACCGGTAGCCTCGCACCGGGTCGTCGAATGCGCGCACCAACGCGATGTGGCCGAGATACAGGAAGAACAGGATCAGCACCGAGGTCAGCCGCGCGTCCCACACCCACCAGGCGCCCCACATAGGCTTGCCCCAGATGCTGCCTGTCAGCAGGCACAGCGCGGTGAAGCCCGCGCCGACGGGCCCGATCTCGACGGCGGCCAGATCGGCCAAGGGATGCCGCCAGACCAGGGACAGGACAGAGCAGAGCGCGAGACCCAGGTACCCTGCGGATGCAAGCCACGCCGCCGGGACGTGGACATACATGATCCGCACCGCATCACCTTGCTGCCAGTCGGAGGGAGCGAAGAGCAGGCCCCAGATCAGGCCGATGACAGTCAAGGCGACGCCGACAGCGGCAAGCCACGGCAACACCGCGCCGGACAGCCGCAGAAAACGTCCCGGGTTGGCGAAACGGTGCAGGGAGCGCCCCGGGTTTCGCCCACTGGGGGGAGGGGCAACGATGGAGCGTGCATCCACGCGGTCAACCTAACTCATGCCAGCCGCCGTTTGAAGGCGGACAGCGTTGTCGTACTGTGGGGCAGGTAGGGAGTTAGGATCGGTGGCAAGGCAATACTGGCTGGTGAAGTCGGAGCCGGACGCGTTCTCCTGGGACCAGCAGGTGGCGAACGGCGTGGAGCCCTGGACCGGCGTGCGCAACTTCACGGCCAGGAACAATCTGAAGGCCATGAAGAACGGCGACCGCGCCTTCTTCTATCACTCCGGCAAGAGCAAGGACATCGTGGGTGTGGTGGAGGTGGTGCGCGAGGCCTACCCGGACCCCACGGCGGAGGAAGGCCCGTGGGTGTGCGTCGACGTGAAGGCGGTGGCGCCGATGCCGAAACCGGTCACGCTGACAGCCATCAAGGCCGACCCGAAGCTGGCCGATATGGCTCTGGTGAGATTGTCGCGGCTGTCAGTGATGCCGGTGTCGAAGCCGCACTGGGATTACATCTGCCGGCTAGGCGGGTGGAAGGGATGAGCGAGCACGGAGAAGGTCCCGGTCTCCCCCTGCCCTTGCGGGAGGGGGCTGGGGGGAGGGGGCAACGCCAATTGTGCCGGATCGATGAAATCCCCGACGGCACCTCCAAGGGCTTCCCTCCCCCGCCGGGCGGCTTCACCGGCCTGTTCGCCGTCCGCCAGGGCGACGCCGTGTTCGTGTATGTGAATTCCTGTCCACATATCGGCACGCCGCTCGACTTTATGCGCGACCGCTTCCTGTCCGCCGACGGCAGCCTTATCGTCTGCGCCACGCACGGCGCCGAGTTCGGCATAACCGACGGCTCATGCCTGAGCGGTCCCTGCCTCGGCGATCGCCTGGAACCGGTCGTGATCGAGATCAGGGACGGCACCATATACGTGCCCGAAGATGCCGGCCTCTAGGTCAAGCGAGGGAAGGAACGCGTTATGCCAGACGTCCATCCAGCAGACGGACAGCTATTTCCGGTCAAGCCCGAGATCGCCGCGAAGGCGCATATCACGGCCGCGCGCTATCAGGACATGTTCGAGCGCGCCGCGCGCGACCCGGATGGGTTCTGGGCCGAGCAATCTCGCCGCGTCGCCTGGATGAAGCCGCCCGCCAAGATCAAGAACGCGAGCTTCTCCGGCGATGTGTCGATCAAGTGGTTCGAGGATGGCACGCTGAACGCTTCGGTCTCTTGCCTCGACCGCCATCTGGCAACGCACGGCGACCGGACCGCGATCATCTGGGAGAGCGACGATCCATCCGTCTCGAAGCACGTGACGTATCGAGAGTTGCACGAACAGGTCTGCCGCCTGGCCAATGCGATGAAGGGCCTCGGGGTCAAGAAGGGCGACCGTGTCACGATCTATCTGCCGATGGTGCCCGAGGCCGCGGTGGCGATGCTGGCCTGTGCGCGGATCGGCGCAATTCATTCCGTGGTGTTCGGCGGCTTCTCGCCGGACAGCCTGGCCAACCGTATCCAGGATTGCGCATCAGAACTGCTGATCACCGCCGACGCGGGACGTCGTGGCGGGCGCCAGGTGCCGCTGAAGGCAAACGCCGACGAGGCGTTGAAGTCATGCCCGGACGTGAAGAACGTGATCGTGGTGAAGGTGACGGGCGGCAAGGTCGCAATGCAGTCCGGCCGCGACCACGATTATGCGACGCTGTGTTCTGTCTCGTCGCCCGACTGCCCGGCGCTGGAGATGAACGCGGAGGACCCGCTGTTCATTCTCTATACGTCAGGCAGCACGGGCCGGCCGAAGGGCGTGCTGCACACGACTGGTGGTTATCTGGTGTGGGCAAGCTTCACCCATGAAAACGTGTTCGACTACCACCCCGGCGACATCTACTGGTGCACCGCCGATGTCGGCTGGGTAACCGGGCACACCTACATCGTCTATGGCCCGCTGGCGAACGGCGCCACCACTGTGATGTTCGAGGGCATTCCGAACTATCCCGACAGCTCGCGCTTCTGGCAGGTGGTGGACAAGCACAAGGTCAACATCTTCTACACCGCGCCAACGGCGATCCGTGCGCTGATGCGCGACGGCGAAGGCCCGGTGCGCAAGACATCGCGTCGGTCTCTGCGTATCCTCGGCAGCGTCGGCGAGCCGATCAATCCGGAAGCCTGGCTGTGGTATGACCGTGTCGTCGGCGAGCATCGCTGCCCGATTGTCGATACCTGGTGGCAGACGGAGACGGGCGGCATCCTGATCTCACCGCTGCCGGGTGCGATTCCGACTAAGCCAGGTTCAGCGACGCGGCCGCTGCCCGGCGTGCGGCCGATCATCGTCGATGGTGATGGCCACGAACTGCACGGTCCGTGCGAGGGCAACCTGTGTCTCGCGGATGCGTGGCCCGGGATGATGCGCACGGTGTTCGGCGATCATGACCGGTTCGTGCAGACGTATTTCTCGACATTCAAGGGCCTTTACTTCACCGGCGACGGCGCGCGGCGTGATGCCGACGGCTACTACTGGATCACCGGCCGCGTCGACGACGTCATCAACGTGTCAGGCCATCGCATGGGAACCGCCGAAGTGGAGAGTGCGCTGGTGGCGCATCCGAAGGTGGCCGAGGCCGCGGTGGTCGGCTTCCCGCATGAGCTGAAGGGACAGGGCATCTACGCCTATGTCACCCTGAAGCTGGGCGAGGAACCGAGCGAGGACCTACGCAAGGAACTGGTCACATGGGTGCGCAAGGAGATCGGACCGATCGCATCACCGGATGCGATCCAGTGGGCGCCGGCGTTGCCGAAGACGCGCAGCGGTAAGATCATGCGAAGAATTCTGCGCAAGATCGCCGCCAACGAGACCGACAGCCTGGGCGATACCTCGACGCTCGCCGATCCCGCGGTGGTGAACGAGCTGGTCGATAACCGCGTACAGTGAGCGCTGACGTTGCGGCGGGGGTGACGGACTTCTGACCCTCGCCGGGGTTGCCGGCGGAACATTGCGTACCCATGCCTGACGGGAAGCCGTCGGGAACCCAGCCACTTGACCGTACCCCAGATCGAAGCGCTGGCCATCGTTGCCGGCATGCTCGTCCTGTTCGTATCGGATCGCCTGCGCTACGACCTCGTCGCCGCGATCGCCCTCTCGGCTGCCGTACTTTCCGGAATCGTGCCGGCGAAGAAGGCGTTCGAGGGATTCGCCAGCCCGGTCATCATCATCATCGCCTCGGTGCTCGTGATCAGCCGCGCGGTCACCGTCTCGGGCGTGATCGACACGGTGATGCGCCGGATGCTGCGGAGGCTTGATTCGACCACGCTGCAAGTCGGCGCACTCACCGCCGCCGTGAGTTTTCTGTCGGCCTTCGTGAAGAACGTCGGCGCACTCGGCATCTTCATGCCCGTGGCGATCCAGGCCGCAGAGCGCCGCAACCGTCCTGTCTCGCGCTATCTCATGCCGCTCGCGTTCGGTTCCCTGATCGGCGGTACCATCACGCAGATCGGCACGTCGCCCAACGTCCTGATCTCCGAGGTGCGGCAAGAGGTCATGGGCCAACCGTATCACCTGTTCGACTACACGCCCGTCGGCCTGCCGCTGACATGCCTAGCCGTCGCTTTCCTCAGCGTGGGTTGGCGGTTGCTACCCGCGAACCGGCGCGGCCAGCCGTCACCGGAAAAGCGCTTTGCCATCGAGGATTACACCAGCGAGGCATTGCTGCCGGAAGACTCACCGCTGGTCGGCAAGACCGTCGCCGATCTCGAGGCGCTCGGCGACGACGAAGTTGCGGTCGCCGGCATCATCCGCGAACACTCGCACCGCTATGTTCCGCGGCGGAACTGGACGCTGTACGCGGGCGACATCCTGGTGCTGCAAGGTGATCCCACTGCGCTGCAGCCGGTGGTCGATCAGGCGAAGCTGAAGCTGCTTGGCGCCGACGAAATGGCGGCGTTGAAGCCGAGTGACAAGGACGATGTGCTGGAGACAACCGAGGCGGTGATAGCACCCGACTCGCTGCTGATCGGCAACACGCCGCAGGATCTGCATCTGCGGCAGAACTACGAGGTCAATCTGGTCGCGCTCAGTCGCGCGGAGGAGCGGACCACCACGAGGCTTCGCAGCAGCCGATTCGCTCCGAACGACATCATCGTGCTGCAGGGTCGGCAGAGACCGCTCAATCGTGCGCTGACGGAACTCGGGCTGCTGCCACTCGCCGAACGCAACCTGGCGATCGGCAGACCCCGCTGGCGTTGGCTGCCGTTGCTGATCCTGCTCGCGGCCATGGTCGCCATGGCGTTGGGCGCGGTCGAGGTGGAGGTCGGGTTCTTCGTCGCCGCGACATTGATCGTGCTGCTGCGGCTCATCACGCCGCGAGAGGCTTACGATGCGGTGGAGTGGCCGATCATCGTGATGCTCGGGTGTCTCATTCCGGTGGGCGAGGCGCTGAAGGACACCGGGGCTGCGAAGCTGATGGCCGATGGGCTGACAGTGCTCGCGGCCCAACTGCCGGCGTATTTCGCGGTCGGTCTGATCATGGTGGTGTCGATGCTGGTGACCCCGCTGCTGCATCACGCGGCAGCAGTGCTGCTGATGGGTCCGGTGGCAGCTGCAGTGGCGAAAAATCTCGGACTCGGCGTCGACCCGTTCCTGATGGCGGTCGCGTTCGGGGCGGCATCCGATTTCCTCACGCCGATCGGGCACCAGAACAGCACGTTGGTGATGGGACCAGGAGGCTACCGGTTCAGCGACTACTGGCGGCTGGGATTGCCGCTGTCGATTCTGGTGGCGGTATGCGGGACGTGGCTCATTCTGCTGACGTGGCCGCTCAAGTAACGGAAACACCTCTCCCGCATGCGGGAGAGGTCGGCGCGTAGCGTCGGGTGAGGGTGTAGCCGTTGCACCACACCCTCACCCGCCGCGCTTGGCGCGGCGACCCCGGATCAAGTCCGGGGCAGGCTCTCTCCCACTTCCATGGGCGAGGTGAAATTCTCAGAACGATCCGAGAAAGTCGCGCTTGCCCAGCTCCACGCCGCGATGGCGCAAGATGTTGTACGCCGTGGTGGCATGGAAGAAGAAGTTCGTCAGACCGAAGCCCAGCAGATAGGCGCGGCCTTTGAATGACATCTGCCGCTGGCCTTGCGTCCAGGTGATGTCCTTGTCCTCGCTGCCGTCGATCTGCGCGGCGGTGAATCCCTTCACATACTCCAGCGACTTCTGCAGCCGATCCTTCACCTCAGCGAACGTTGTGGCGTCCGTCGCCGGGAAGTCCGGCAGCGCACCCCCAGCCAGACGCCCCGGGATATTGCGGCCGAAATCGCTCACCTGACGGAATTGCCGCGCCAGTGTGAACATGTCGGGGAACAGCCGATCGTTCAGCATCCACGCCTCATCGTACTTCTTCTCCGCGCAATGCGCCGCGGCCTTGTCGGCAACCGTGGACATGCTGCCGAGAATCTGCACGCAGGGCGGAATAGCTGCCTGGAACATCGAGAACGCCATGTGACGAAACTCCCTTGCTGGTTGGCTCTGCGAGCCTACGCCGAGTTGCGGCCGCTTGTCCGCCCAGGGTTGGATCTGCTCGAAAGCCGCGGACGCCTGCAGCACGCCGAGATCATCGAAGCGGCGGCCGACGATCTGCAATCCGACCGGCAGGCCCTCGGTGGTGAACCCGCACGGCACATTGGCGGCGGGATTCCAGGACATGTTGAACGGATAGGAGAACTCCGCCCAGGACAGCCAGTCCCAGTCATGCTGCGGCCAGTGCTTCGGCATCAGCAGTTCGGCCGGGAAGGCGGCAACCGACACGGACGGTGTGAGCAAAAAATCCCAGTCCTCGAACCAGCGATGGATTGCGGCGATATAGGCCATCTTGCGGTCGCGCATCGCCTGATACTCGGACACCGTGTATTCGCGCCCTGCCTTGATGCAGGCGACGAGACCCGGATCCATCTTCGCTTCCCATTTCGGCAGATGCTGCACGAGACGAGTTTGGTGCGCGGCCCAGAAGAATCGGATCATTTCCGGACCTTGCGCGGCCCATGGCGTCTTCACCTCTTCCACCGTTGCACCGAGTTCGGTGAAGCGTCCGACAGCGGATTTCACCAGCGCGGCAACGTCGGGATCGACACGCGCGACGCCGAGGTCCGGGCTGTAGGCGATGCGCTTCTCGCGGATGCCCTCGTGCAGGCGTCCGAGATAATCCGCAGGCCACGCCTCGCATGTCGTGTGATCGAGCGGATGTGGACCGGCCATGACATGCAGCATCAACGCGCTGTCGGCGACGGTGCGCGTCATCGGACCCATGTGCGACGTGTAGTCGCCGCTGCCGACCGGATAGTACGGCACGCGGCCAAAGGTTGGTTTCAACCCGAACACGCCGCAAAAGTGCGACGGCATGCGAATGGAACCGGCGCCGTCGCTGCCCTGGTGCAGCGGACCGAAGCCTGCGGCGGCGGCGGCGCCCGCACCAGCCGATGACGCCCCGGCGTTGTAGCCGTGCTTCCAGGGATTGTGCGTGATGCCGGTGAGCGGGGAATGACTGACGCCGGTCCAGCCGAATTCCGATGTGGTGGTCTTGCCGAGGATGATCGCGCCCTCATCGCGCAGCCGCGGCACGATGGGCGTGTCCTCGGTCGGTTGATTGCCGGCGAAGATGTGGCTGCCCATCTGCGTCGGCATATCCTTGGTGATCGCCAGATCCTTGATGGTGACGGGAATGCCGTGCAGTCGGCCGATACGATCGCCCTGCATCAGCGCCGCCTCGGCACGCTTCGCTGCGTCCATCGCGGCATCAGCGGCCAGATAGGCGAAGGCATTCACGCGCGGATTCAGCGCATCGATACGCGCCAGCAGCGCGGTCATCAGCTCGACCGGCGATAGCTTCTTCTGCCGGACCATCTCGGCAAGCTGCACGGCCGGCGTGAAGGCAAGCGTCTCGTTGTCCATTCGTGTGCCCCTGTTCAGTAAGTCGCGCGGCCGCCGGAGATATCGAATACGCCACCGGTGGAGAAGCTGCATTCCTCGCTCGCGAGCCAGCACACCAGCGAGGCGATCTCGTCGATCTCACCGAAGCGGCCGAGCGGAATCTTCGACAGCATGAAGTCGATATGCTCCTGCGTCATCTGCGAAAAGAGCGGCGTGCGCACCGCGGCAGGCGTGACACAGTTGACACGGACGTTGGTCTTCGCGAGCTCCTTGCCGAGCGACTTGGTGAGGCCGATGACTCCCGCCTTGGAGGCCGAATAGGCGGCGGCGTTGGGGTTGCCCTCCTTGCCGGCGATCGAGGCGATATTGACGATACGGCCATAGTCGCTGCGCAGCATGTGCGGCACGACCGCGCGATTGCAGTAGAACACGCCGTTCAGGTTGACATCGATCACGCGGTCCCAGTCGGCGATCGGATAGTCCCACACCGAGGCGTTGGGTCCGGTGATGCCGGCGCAGGCGATCAGGATGTCGATGCGGCCGAGGGCGTTGGCAGTGTCGGTGGCGGCACGCTGCACGGCTTCGGCGTCGGTGACATCGACCTTGGCCTTGTGCGGCGCCTCAGCCTTGGCGAGCGCTGCGGCATCGTGGTCCCACAGGCTGATGCGTGCGCCTTCGGCCGCCAGTCGCGCGGCGATGCCGGCGCCGATACCCGAGACGCCACCCGTGACGATAGCCACGCGGTTCGCGAAGCGTGCTGCCATGCAGGCCTCCCAATATTTTGAGCAGCTATCAAGGCCCCTGTGGGCCGGCACCGCAAGCCGTGTCTATGCTGGGCCGAATTCGGAGGCAGCATGACCCGCTACGTCGGCGCGATTGATCAGGGCACCACGAGCACCCGCTTCATCGTGTTCGACCGCACAGGCGGGACGATTGCGAGCGCGCAGATGGAGCACCAGCAGATCTATCCGCAGCCCGGCTGGGTGGAACATGATCCGATGGAGATCTGGCGCAACACGCAGTCGGTCATCGCCGAGGCGCTGCGCGGCGCAAGCCTGACGCATCGCGACCTCGCCGCGATCGGCATCACCAACCAGCGCGAGACCACACTGCTGTGGGATCGCGCGACCGGTGAGCCAGTGCACAATGCGGTGGTCTGGCAGGACACGCGCGTCGATCTGCTGGTGGCAGAATATGCGTGCGACGGCGGCCAGGACCGGTTCCGCGCGCAGACCGGCCTGCCGCTCGCCAGCTATTTTTCCGCACTGAAGCTGCGCTGGCTGCTCGACAATGTACCCGATGCGCGCCGGCGTGCGGAAGCGGGCGATCTCGCGTTCGGCACGATCGATAGCTGGCTGCTGTGGCACTTCACCGGCCAGCACCTGACCGACGTCACCAACGCCAGCCGCACGCAACTGATGAACCTGATGACGCTCGACTGGGACGACACGCTGCTCGCCGCGTTCGGCATTCCGCTCGCCGTGCTGCCGCGTATCGTGCCGTCATCCAGCGTGTACGGGGCCACGGAAGGCGTGCCGATCGCTGGCATCCTCGGCGACCAGCAGGCTGCGCTGATGGGCCAGGCATGCTTCACGCCGGGTGAGGCGAAGAACACCTATGGCACCGGCTGCTTCCTGCTGATGAACACCGGCGAGACTCCCGTGCCATCGACCAGTGGTCTCGTCACCACTGTCGCGTGGCAGCTCGGTGAGCAAAAAACGTGTTATGCGCTGGAAGGTTCCATCGCAGTCACCGGCGCTCTGGTGCAGTGGCTGCGTGACAATTTGGGCCTGATCAGGTCAAGCGCCGACATTGAGACGCTGGCCGCCTCGGTCGCCGACAATGGCGACGTGTATTTCGTCCCTGCATTCTCCGGCCTCTACGCGCCGTACTGGCGTGCCGATGCGCGCGGCGTGATCGCCGGCCTGACGCGCTACGCCACCGCCGGCCACATCGCCCGCGCCGCATTGGAGGCGACCGCTTACCAGACGCGCGATGTGATCGAGGCAATGCAGCGGGACTCCGGCATTCCCATCAGCACGCTGCGCGTCGATGGCGGCATGGTGGTGAATGCGCTGCTGATGCAGTTCCAGGCCGACATCCTCAATGTGCCGGTGCTGCGGCCGCGCACGATCGAGACCACCGCGCTCGGCGCCGCCTACGCTGCGGGACTCGCCGTGGGCTACTGGCACGACACGGACGATCTGCGTCACAACTGGGGCGTCACCCACACCTGGACGCCAATGATGGCGGACGACCAGCGCGCGTCACTGACGACATCATGGCGCAAGGCCGTGGAACGGTCGTTCGGCTGGGCGTAATCGCTACATGCCGATAGAGTAACCGCCATCCACCGGAATCGCAGTTCCCGTCACAAAGTCCGACGCGGGGCTGGCAAGGAACGCCGCGATCCCCGCCATGTCGGGCGGCGTGCCCCAGCGTCCCACCGGCGTGCGGTTCTCCACGCGCTCGTGCAGCCCCGGCACCTCACGCCGCGCGCGCCGCGTCAGGTCGGTGTCGATCCAGCCAGGCAGCACCGCATTCACCTGAATGTTGTCCTTCGCCCACGCGGTCGCCATCGCGCGCGTCATCTGCACGATGCCGCCCTTGCTCGACGCATACGGCGTCGCATAGGGCGCGCCGAACAGCGACATCATCGAGCCTGTGTTGATCATCTTGCCGCCGCCCGCGGCCTTCATCGGCGCATAGGCCGCCTGCGAACACAGAAACGCGCTGGTCAGGTTGGTGTCCATCACCAGATGCCACTCTTCCTCGGTGTAGTCCTGCGGCATCTTGCGGATTGCCGTGCCGGCGTTGTTCACCAGGATGTCCAACCGGCCGAACTCCGCCACAGTATCGGCGACCAGCTTCACGCACGCGGCCTTCTTCGTGACGTCGCCTGCAATGAACGCGCACGCCACACCAAGTTCGCGCAGAGAGGCGAGCGCGGGGCCCGCCTTCTCCGCATTGCGTCCGGCGATCACGATCGACGCACCGCACGACGCCATGCCTTGCGCCATCGCCAGACCGATGCCGCCGTTGCCGCCGGTGACCAGCGCCACCTTGCCGGTCAGATCGAACAGCCGCATAGCTACGCGGCCCCGCGCTTCATCTCGGCACGCGACTCCGCGAGATGATCGAACTTCCGCCGATACGTGCCGAGTCCCAATGTCTGCGAGCGCAGATCGATGATCAGGTCATGCAGCTCCGCTTCCGGGACCAGCGCCACCACGTCATCCCAACCTGGCCATCCCTCCTTTTCGGCAAACCCAAGTATCTGCCCACGACGCCCCGTCAACAGCCGCTGCGCGCGCGGTGTGAACTCGCTGGGCACGCTGATGGTCACGTGATCGACCGGCTCCAGCAGGATCGGCTCGGCCTTCGCCAGGCCTTCCTTCATCGCAAGATTGGTCGCTGTCTTGAACGCCATGTCGGAGCTGTCGACGGAGTGGAATCCGCCATCCACCAGCGTCACCGAGATATCGACCACCGGGAACCCATACGGCCCTTTCTTCGCCGATTCCTCCGCCGCCTCCGCGACTGCTGGAATGAAGTTGCGTGGCACAGCGCCACCAACGATCTTGTCGATGAACTCGAAGCCCTCGCCGCGCGGGCGTGGCGCGATGTCGATCTTCACATCAGCGAACTGCCCGTGCCCGCCGCTCTGCTTCTTCAATCGCCCGTGCTCATGCACCGCGCGACGGATGGTTTCCTTGTAGGCGACCTGTGGCTTGTGTGTCGTGACCTTCAACCCGTAGTCCCGTGAAAGACGATCCACCGTCGAGTTCAGGTGCATCTCGCCCTGACCGTAGAGGACCGTCTCGCTGGTGTCCTGCTGCTGCTCCATCGCCAGCGTAGGATCCGCCTCGCGCTGCTTCTGCAGTGCGCCGCTGAGCTTCGCATCATCCTTGTGATCCGAGGTGGCGATCGCCAGCGCGTACACCGGCTGCGGAGCAACGGGGAACGGCAACTGCTCCGGCGTCGCGCCGGGTGACACGGTGGCACCCGTCGGCACACCATCCAGCCGTCCCAGCGCGACCACGTCGCCCTCGACCGCTTCGGCAATCTTCGCAAGCTCGCCGCCCGGCATGTGATAGATGCCGCCCAGCCGCGTGCCCCCCAACGTGACGCCGTCCTTGATCGTGCCACGCCAGATGCGCGCGAATGACAGCTTGCCGGTGTGCCCAGCGTGCACCGTCTTGAAGATCTGCGCGAGCGGTGGCCCTTCGGTCCCGATCGACTTGCGCGCAGCGGTCTCCTGCGCCGCCGGCGTGTCGTGACGCAGCGCCTTCCACAGACGCCGCACGCCACCGGAACTCTCCGCGGAACCCAGCAGCACCTGGATCACCGCACCCGCCGCGAGGTCCTTGCGTAGGTCGTTGTAGATCTCCGCAGTCGTCGGCTTGACGTCCTCCAGTACCTTTTCGAGCAGCGCGTCGTCACGGTCCGCCAGCACCTCGACCAGCTTGTCCAGCGCGCTCTGCTCGTCTGCCTGCACGGCGGACGGGATCTGGATCAGCTCTGAGGGCTGGCCCTTGCGATAGCGATAGGCGCGCTCGCTCACCACATCGACATAGCCGCTCACAGCCTCGCCATCCATGATCGGTACCTGACGCAGCACCAGCGGCGAGCCAGCAAAACCCTGCAACGCCGCGAGTGTGTCGCTCACGCTGCCTTCCAGCGTGTCGATCTGATTGATGAACAGCATGTGCGGCACGCCGTCATCCGCCAACTGCTTCAGCAGCGGCGCCACGGTAAGCGCGCGTGCCGGCGCTGGCTCGCACACCACCACCGCGAGATCGACCATCGCCAGCGCGCAGCTCGTTTCGTAGGAGAATTCAACCGAACCCGGGCAGTCCAGCACCGTCCACGCATCGCCAAGATAGCTGCAGTGACCGAGCCTGACCTCGGTGGTCGCCGGACGGTTGCGCG
Organism: uncultured Alphaproteobacteria bacterium; assembly: GCA_963791495.1. Classification (GTDB taxonomy): domain Bacteria; phylum Pseudomonadota; class Alphaproteobacteria; order Acetobacterales; family Acetobacteraceae; genus JAMXLO01. The sequence continues at coordinate 205,515 of CAWBST010000027.1, read as the reverse complement.
GATCCGCCGGCCGCTTGACCGGTGTGCCGGCAGCCTCCATCAGCGCCTCGAACAGAGTTGATTTACCGCTGCTGTATGGCCCGACCAACGCCACCGAGCGGGGACTTCTGCCGTTCTGTGTTCCTGACATGCGGGCGCCCTCCCATTGAGCTCTGGGTCCCGATCCTAGCGAAGTTTCTGTGACAGGCGAGTCCTGCCGTCAGCACACCAACAGGGCCTGTTCGTCGCCCTCAACCTCCTCGGCGTGCGCGCTGAGCTTGTCGAGCGCCTTCAGCAGCGTGCTCCATTCCGAACGGCTCAGGTGTTCGGCAAGCTGGCCCTCCAGCTCGCAGGCGAGCGGCACCATGCCTTCATAGACCGACACGCCCCGACGCGTCAGACGCAGCAGACGCCCGCGCCCATCCTCTGGATCGTGTGTCTGCCGCAACAGGCCTCGCGCCACCAGGCTTGCGGCGGCGCGGCTCACCTTCACCTTGTCCATCGCCGTCCACTCGCCGACAGCGCTTGGCGACAGCGTGTCGAACCGTCCGACAATCGAAAGTACGCGCCATTCCGGAATGCTGAGACCGAATGCTTCTGAGTACCGGCGAGCGCACATACGCGAGACGCGGTTCGCGGCAACCGACAATCGATATGGCAGGAAATCCTCCAGCCTGAAGGCCCCGCCATTCGCCGCCGGCATTTCCCGGCGCGTCCTCCCTGACTTTGTTTTCATTGGGAACATTCCCTGGCCAGCTGCCCCAGATATATCGCGCCCACGCGATGCGCGCTAGGCTCACCCGAGGGGGGACGCAACATGGCCGACGCAACGCATGACCCGACGCGCCTGAGCTGGGTCGCATCCGCCAATGGCCATGCGGAGTTTCCCATCCAGAACCTGCCGTTCGGCGTGTTCAGCACGCATGGCGGCAAGCCACGCGGCGGTGTGGCGATCGGCAATTCGATCCTCGACATCGGCGCCGCGTTGGAGGCCGGGCTGTTCTCCGGCGCCGCGCGCGATGCAGCCGAGGCGGCGGCGGGGCCTGCGCTGAACCCGCTGCTTGCGTTGCCGGCCACGGCACGGCGGGCGTTGCGCCAGCGCCTTTCCGAAATACTCGCGGCTCACAGCGATGCACGCGGCAACGCATCGCGCCTGCTGCACGACGCGGCTGCATGCACGCTACATCTCCCGGCAGACGTCGGCGATTACACTGATTTCTTCGCGGGCATCCACCACGCACGCAAGGGCGGGCAGATTTCGCGTCCCGACAGTCCGCTGATGCCGAACTACAAGTACGTGCCCGTCGCGTATCACAGTCGCGCCTCGTCGGTGCGGCCGTCGGGCGAGGACGTGCGGCGACCGAACGGCCAGCGCAAGCAGCCGAGTGAGACCACTCCGACGTTCGGGCCATGCCGCAATCTCGACTACGAGCTCGAACTCGGCGTGTGGATAGGGCACGGCAATCGGCAGGGCGACGCAATTCCGATCGGACGAGGCGGGCGAACACATCGCCGGCTTCTGTCTGCTGAACGACTGGTCGGCGCGCGACATTCAGTCGTGGGAATCGCAGCCACTCGGGCCGTTCCTAGGAAAGAGCTTCCGGACTTCGGTCTCGCCGTGGATCATCACGCCGGAGGCGCTGGAGCCCTTCCGCGTGGCGCAGCCCGCGCGACCCGATGGCGATCCCGCGCCGCTGCGGCATCTTCTCGACGTGGCTGATCAGGCTCATGGCGCATACGACATCGACTGCGAGGTGTACCTGTCCACACCGACGATGCGTGCCGCCGGCGCCGAGCCGCATCGTATGTGCGGATCCAATACGCGCGAGCTGTACTGGACAGTGGCGCAGATGGTTGCACACCACGCATCGAACGGCTGCAATCTGCGGCCCGGCGACCTGTTTGGCAGCGGCACGATTTCCGGAACCGACACGACCAGCATCGGCTGCCTGCTGGAAATGACCTTCGGTGGCCGCGACGCAATCACACTGAGCAATGGCGAAACCCGGCGCTATCTTGAAGACGGCGACGAAGTGATCTTTCGCGCGCATTGCCAGCGTGCAGGCGCGGTATCGATCGGCTTTGGCGAATGCCGCGGCAGGGTCGTGCCCGCGTCTTGAAAGCGCCCTACGTCTCTGGCGCGTTGGCCTATTTCAGATGGCGATCCCACAGAGCGAAGATCTTCGCCCACGTCGTCTCGGATGCCAGTGTGTCGTACACCGCGCGTTCCGGGAAGCAGAAGCCGTGATGTGTGCCAGGAAATATCTCGACTGTCGCCTTCACATCCGTCTTGTTGAGCGCCGCCTTCAGCTCTGGAATAACGTTGGCCGGCACCGACTGATCGTGCTCGGCAAAGGCGTAGTACAGCTCGCCTTTGATCTTGCCGAGTGACAGATGCGGTGAGTCGTCCTTGTCGGTGACAATCCCAACGCCATACAGCGATGCGGCCGCAGCCATACGATGCGGGAACGCGGCCGCCACCGACGTTATGTAGCGTCCGCTCATGCAATGTCCGACGCAGCCCACCGGCCCTGGCCTTACGCGATCGTTTGCATCGAACCACGCCAGCATCGCCGCGGTGTCGTCGTTCACAAAAGGGATCGATAGGCTGTTCATCGACGCACGGATCACGCCCGACATTCCATCGTCGCGGCGCGGGATGTCGAAGCGCACTGTGCCCAGTCGGTAGTACATGTCGGGGAGCAGACAGACATAGCCGTGCTTGGCGACACGCCGCGCCATGTTGCGCAGTTCCTCGCGGATGCCTGGCGCGTCCATGTAGAAGATGATGCCCGGGTGCGGACCTTCCGTATCGGGGGCCGCCATGAAGGTGGGCATCCGCCCATGCTTGGTTGTGACGATGACTTCGCTCTCGATCATCCGGACGTCTCCCCCACTGCAAGCCCGCCGCATTGTTGCCTCGCTGGCCAGACGGCGCAACTGGACGGCATACTGTGCGGACTGGTGGAGGGATTCCGATGACTGCGAGCGATATCGACCGGGTGCTGGATCATGCGGTGAGGTCCGGGCGGGTACCTGGGATAGTCGCGCTGGCGGCGGACCGCAACGGCACGTTCTACCAGGGGACGTTCGGCAAACGCGGCCTCGACGAGGACGCGTCGATGACGGCAGACACTGTGTTCCGCATCGCCTCGATGACGAAGGCCGTCACCGGCGTCGCCGCCATGCAGTGCGTCGAACGCGGCATGCTGGCGCTGGATCAGCCGGCCGGCGAGATCATGCCGGAGCTCGCCGAGCCGCTGGTGATCGAAGGCTTCGACGCGCGCGGAGAGCCGAAGCTCCGTCCCGCACGATGCAAGATCACGCTGCGCATGTTGCTGACGCACACGGCGGGCTTTGTTTATCCCGTCTGGAACGAGGTATTCACCCGGTATGTCGAGGCGACCGGCATTCCGACGATCATGACGGGGAAGCTCGCCGCGCTGAATGCCCCGCTCGCATTCGAGCCGGGCGAGCGTTGGGAGTACGGCATCAATATCGACTGGGCCGGCCGCATGGTGGAAAAGGTAAGCGGCCAGGACCTCGATACCTACATGCGCGAGAACGTCTTTGCGCCACTTGGCATGCGGGACACCGGCTTCGTGCCCAGTGCGGAGCAGGCAGGACGCCGAGCGCAGGCACATGCGCGCAAACCCGACGGATCACTGGAGCCGATCCCGCTGACGCCTGTGGTGGCGGGCGAATTCCATGCGGGTGGCGGCGGGCTGTCCTCGACGGGTCCCGACTACATGGCGTTTCTGCGCATGCTGCTGAACAGCGGGACATTGAATGGTGCTCAGGTGCTGCGGCCGGAGACGGTCGCACTGATGGGGCAGAATCACATCGGCGATCTCGACGTGCAGGACATGACGACGCAGAGCTCTGACTTGTCGAACGATGTCGCGTTGTTCCCCGGCATGGCGAAGAAATGGGGCCTGACCTGGCTGATCAATACCGAGGACGTGCCGGGTCGCCGCAGCGCCGGCAGTCTTGCCTGGGCGGGGCTGTACAATACCTACTACTGGCTGGATCCGAAACGACAGGTGACGGGCGTGATCCTCACCCAGATCCTGCCCTTCGCCGATCCGACGGTGCTGCAACTGCTGGATGACTTCGAGACCGCCGTGTACCAGACAACAACGGAGAGTGCTTCCCATGGCTGAGCGGACCGAGAGCAACGCCAACCCCTACCTGGCACTCGGCGTGCGTCCCTTCATCAACTGCTGCAGCGTGCGCACGATGCACGGCGGCAGCCTGATGCTGCCTCGGGTGCGCGCGGCGATGGATGCGGCATCGCGGCAGTTCGTCAATCTGGACGAACTGATGGAAGCGGCGGGCAAGCGCCTCGCGGAATTGACGGGCGCGGAATGGGGCATCGTGACCTGCGGCAGTGCGGCCGCGGTGGCATTGGCGTCGGCGGCGTGCATCGCCGGCAATGATCCGGTTCGCATGCTGCGCCTGCCGTTCACCGACGGCTGGGTGAACCGCGTGATCCTGCCGAAGAACCAGCGCTTCGCCTACGACCAGGCGATCCGCATGGTCGGCGCGCATATCGTCGAGATCGACTCCGCCGCCGACCTGGAAGCCGCGCTGCGCGAGCCGGTGGCGATGGTGGCGATCCTCGGCACCAACGAGGAATTCTCCAGGATCCGTCTGGAGGAAATCGTCGCGAGGGTGAAGCCCCTGGACATTCCAATCCTGGTAGACGCAGCGTCGGAACACTTGCAGCGGCCCAGCCCGTGGCTGCAACGCGGCGCCGACATGGTGATCTACAGCGGGGGAAAATTCCTGCGCGGACCGCAGACCAGCGGATTGCTGCTTGGCAACAAGAACCTGGTGCAGGCGGCGTGGCGCAACGCCTCGCCGCATCAGGCGTTCGGACGACCGATGAAGGTGTCGAAGGAAGACGTGATCGGCGTGCTGGCCGCTGTCGAATACTGGCTGGAGGAGCGCGACGAAGCCGCCGAACTGCAGCACTGGCACGATGACCTGCAGGAGATCGCGCGTCGCGTCGCCACAGTGCCTGGTGCCGGCAGCGAGGTGATCGAGCCCGCTGGCGTGGTGCGCGTCCCGGCGCTGCGCGTGACGTGGGAAGGCATCGCGCTTGATGGCATGGGGCTGCGGCAACGCCTGCTCGAGGGCACACCGCGCATCATGACGGATGACACGTCGGCCAAAGCGAACTCGCTGGTCATCGATCCGTTCCAGTTCTCGCCTGGTGAGGCGGCCGAGGTCGGCAAGGCGATTGCTGCCGCGCTGACCGAGGCACGATCCATGCAGCCGGCAAAGGAGCCTGCCGCGGCGATCGACCTGTCAGGCAACTGGGATGTGCGCGTGCAGTTCCTGCATGGCGAACGCAAGCACCGGCTGCGGCTGCAGCAGCAGGGCAGTCAGCTCAGCGGCAGCCAGCAATCGGAACAGTTCGAAAGCAACGTGATCGGCAAGCTGGCGGCGCAGCACGTGCGCATGGAGTTCGAAACGCGACACGAGGGCAGCGCGATCGCCTATCGCTTCGAGGGCACCGTGAACGACGGCCGCATGGAAGGCGACGTGTTCCTTGGCAGCGCCACCGATCATCATCGCGGTCCGGTCAATCTAAGCCAGTTCGGCAAGGGCCAGTGGCAGGCGGAAAGGCAGACGACATGAACGATCATGCGGCGACCGGTGACGTACTGCTCGATGCCGACCGGCGGCATCTGATCCATCCTCTGCATCACCCGAAGGAGCATGCGCAGGCGCGCATCTTCGTCGAGGGCCACGGTGCCATGCTGCGTACCGCCGATGGCACCGAATACATCGACGGACTTTCGGCGCTGTGGAATGTCAACGTGGGTCACGGCCGCAAGGAACTGGCGGATGCCGCGGCGGCGCAGATGGCCAAGCTTGCCTATGCGTCTGCCTATACAGGCTTCTCCAACGAGCCGGCCATCCGCCTGGCGGAGCGCATCGTCGGTCTGGCGTACGACAACATGGCGGCGGCGTACTTCACGACTGGTGGCGCGGAATCCAACGAAAGCGCCTTCAAAATCGCCCGTTACTACTGGAAGCGGATGGGCAAGCCGAACAAGGTGAAGATTATCTCGCGCCAGTACGGCTATCATGGCGTCACGCTTGCGGCGATGAGCGCCACCAGCCTGCCCGGCTATCACAAGATGTTCGGCCCGCTGGTACCGGAGTTCCTGCAGGTGGCGCCGCCCTATCCGTATCGTTGGCCAGGCAACGGCGACTGCGGCATCGAGGCGGCCGATGCGGTGGAAGCCGCAATCGAGGCGCAGGGTCCGGACACGATCGCTGCGGTGATTGCCGAGCCGGTGATGGGCGCCGGCGGCGTGATCGTGCCGCCGCCGACATACTTCCCGCGTCTGCGGCAGATTTGCGATCGGCACAACGTGCTGTTGATCGCGGACGAGGTGATCACAGGGTTCGGTCGCACGGGTCGGTGGTTCGCGTTGGGACACTGGGGCGTGCAGCCGGACTTGATGTCGTTTGCCAAGGGCGTCACCAGTGGCTACCTGCCGCTTGGCGGCGTTGTCGTGTCGAAGCGTGTGCATCAGGCGATGGAAGATGCGCCGATGGACGAACGGTTCATGCACGCGGCGACTTATTCCGGGCATCCGGCGTGCTGTGCGGTCGGTCTGCGCAACATCGACATCATTGAGCAGGAAGGACTGCCGGAGCGCGCGGCGGTGATGGGCAGGAAGCTCCTCGCCGGCCTGGAGACGCTGCGCAGTTTGCCGGCGGTCGGTGACGTGCGCGGCCTCGGCATGATGTGCGGCGTCGAACTGGTGGAGGACCAGGCAACGCGCAAGCCGGCAATCGGTCTGGGCGGGCGCGTGGTGGCCGAGGCGATGAAGCGCGGCCTGATCATCCGTCAGCGTGGCGGCGGTGGCACGCCGGTCAGCGGTGATTCGCTCTGCATCGCACCGCCCCTGATGACGCCGGAGCCCACGCTGGATCGGATTACCAACATTGTTGGCGAAGCGATTCAGTCGGCTATGTAACGACACATCGGTAACTCGGGGAAACTTCGCGTGAGAGGCCAACCCGCGCCATGCGCGGCAGTTGAGGCTGTGGACTCTCGCGAAGGACGACCGCCATGTTCATTCATCGACCCGACCCGATCCACCAGGTACGTGTTGACACGCCTGATCCGGTGTTCGCTGAGAAGCTGCTCGAGCAGTTCGGCGGTGCAACCGGCGAGCTTTCGGCAGCACTCACCTACTTCACCCAGTCCTTCCATACCGAGGACCAGGGCATCCGCGACATGTTGCAGAACATCGCGACCGAAGAGTTCGGCCACCTGGAAATGGTGGCGCTGATGATCGAGCAGCACACCAAGCGCGCGAAGCAGGGGGCGCAGGAGAAGGCGTTCAACAGCACGCTGTTCGCCGATGCGGGGATACGGTCCGCATGTGGTGGATTCGCGCGGCACCACCTGGGATGCGCGCTATGTGAACGAGGGCGGCAGTGTGGTGCGGGATCTGCGCGCCGACATCGCGGCAGAGGCCGGAGCGCTGGCCACGTACGAGGCACTGATCCATCAGGCACCGGATGACGGTTCGCGCGAGGCGCTACGGCACCTCGCGACACGCGAGGTCGCTCATGCGCGCATGTTCATGAAGGCGCTTGAGGCGATGAACAAGCTGGACGATCCGATGTTCGGCGATCTGAAGCCGGATGACACGGTGGATGTGTATTTCAATCTGACCGCGGGACCGGAGGCCGAACGTCGCGGTCCGTGGAACAGCGAGCCGGATTTCCACATCCGCGATCTCGTGTCGCAGGCACGCCAGGGCGGCGGCGCGGGCGCGGAGCAACGAGTTCGACATTCGCCACCAAAGAAGTAGCGCCCGGCGGCAAAACGAATCACCTGCCGCCGCCCCAGCCGCCGCCTCATACGTCATGGCAGGGCTTGGCCCTGCCATCCACGTCTTTCCCGCGTCCACCAGAGACAGACTTGGATGGCCGGCCTCCGCCGGCCATGACGATGAGGGGTAAGGCGCCGGTCGCAATCACAGCGAAGGCAGGTTAGGCTTTCTCCCGATCATCCGGGGGATCCGACATGCATTTCGGTGCGGCCATGTTCTTCACCGACTATTCCATGGCGCCGGCAGACCTCGGACGCGCCCTGGAAGAGCGCGGCTTCGAGTTGCTCTGGGCACCCGAGCATTCGCATATTCCCGTGTCGCGGACTTCGCCTTTTCCATCCGGCGGCGATCTGCCAAAAGAGTACTACGACGTGATGGACCCCTTCATCACGCTGGCCGCTGCCGCAGCGGCAACGAAGACTCTGAAGGTCGGCACCGGGGTGTGTCTCGTGCAGCAGCGCGATCCGATCCAGACCGCGAAGCTGGTGGCCTCGATCGATCAGGTGTCGGCCGGGCGGTTCCTGTTCGGTGTCGGCTCCGGCTGGAACGCCGAGGAAATGGCCGATCACGGCACGCCGTTCAAATCGCGCCATAAGATCGCGCGCGAGCGCATCGAGGCAATGCAGGCGATCTGGACGCAGGACAAAGCGGAGTATCACGGCGAGTTCGTCAACTTCGATCCGATGATGGCGTGGCCGAAGCCCGTACAGAAGCCGCACCCACCGGTGATCGTTGGCGGCGCGTTCCCGTACGGCGCTCGGCGTGCGATCCGCTATGGCGACGGCTGGGTGCCGCATGCCAGCCGCCCGGAATACGGCGATGTCAGCGACTTCCTGCCGCAGTTCCAGCAGATGGCGAAGGAGGCGGGGCGCGATCCGGCGACGCTGCCCGTGACGATGTTCCGCGTGGTGGAGGAACTGGACCGGCTGCGCCACTACCGTGACATCGGTATAACGCGCGTGGTGATCACCCTGCCGTCAGCCGGCGCGGATCAGGTGGTGCCGATCCTCGACCGGTGGGCGGAGAAGGTGCAGCGGATGGATGGCTGAGCCTACCCGGCAGTCGAATACGTCGCGCGACCGATGGCAACGACGTTCTGCGCGGAATCCATGACATCGACATCCACGATGCCGACGCTGCGCCCTGCGCGTCGCACACGCGCCGTGACCGTCAGTGCCGTGTTCACCGCCGGGCGTAGATAGTCGACGCGAAAGTTTATCGTCGGCAGCGGCCGGCCAATGCTCATCACCAGCGCGTAGTCGCCGACGGTATCGATCACCGCGGCGAGCGGACCGCCATGCCACTGCCCGCTACCGGCGGCCCGTTCGAACTCCGGCTTCATCGTCAGCGTCATTGTCACGCATTGACGGTCCGGATCTGCCTCGGTCACCACAAGACCCAAAGATCGAATGAACGGCGACTGCTCCAATCGCTCCTGCAGCTCGGCCGGCGTCAGTGGCCCGCTCACGGCGTCACCACGATCTTGCCGAACACGTCACGGTCCTCGATCACGCGCAGCGCCTCAGCCGCTTCCGCGAGAGGATAGGTGCGCTCCACCAGCGTGTTCAGCCTGCCTTGCCGCACCATCTGCAACAGTGCCTCGATATCGCTCCGCTGCCAGCCATTCGAACCTCGTATCTCCAGTTCGAACGTCCAGATGAAGCGGATGTCCTCCTTCGGATCGTAACCGGCGGTGGCGCCGCAGGTGAGCAGCCGGCCACCCACCTTGAGGCAGCGCATCGACTTTACCCAGGTGTCGCCGCCGGTGAAGTTCACCACCACGTCGAGACCATTGCCGACATTCGCCCCGCGCCGCGACGGTTTGCCGTACAGCCCGTATGTCTCCTGGACGAAGTCGCGTTCGGCATAGTTGATCAAATGATCCGCGCCGAGTGCGTGCAGCCGATCCAGCTTTGCTGCCGTGCTGGCGCACGCCACGACCTCGGCGCCGGCCTGCTTGGCGAGCTGCACGCAGCACACGCCGACGCCACCGCTTGCACCGAGAATCATCACCCTGTCGCCGGCGCGTACGTTGCCCTTGGACACCAGCATGCGATGCGCCGTGCCATAGGCGACGGGCAGCGCGGCGGCATCGGCGAAGCTGACATCATCGGGGATGCGCACCAACTGATGCGCCCTCGCGCGGCAGAGCTCAGCGAGGCCGCCATGCATGGTCTCGCCCATCAGCCCGCCTTCCACACGATTTATCGGATCGACCAGCACGCGGTCGCCGACTGACCAGCCCGCAACGCCAGGTCCGACCGACGCGATCTCGCCAGCGACGTCGAGGCCCATGATCAGCGGCATCGGCACCTTGATCCCCGGCATGCCGCGGCGCGTGAACACGTCGTGGTAGTTGAGCGACGAGGCACGCACGCGGATAAGCACGTCGCCTTCGCCGATTGCGGGATCGGGGAAGTCGGTGACGAATTCCATCACCTCGGGTCCACCGTGGTGGCGGACGATTATCGCTTTCATCCGACCTCCATCATCGCCTGCTGCATGAGGCGCCTGCGATCGATCTTGTTGGTGCTCGCGAGCGGTAACTGGTCGAGGAACCACACGCGTCGCGGATGCTGATAGGCAGGTGCATGTGCCAGCGCAAACTGCCTGATCTCGTCTTCGCTCACAGTCGCACCGGCACGGGGCACGATGTAGGCAACCGGTTTGTGCGCCTTCATCTCATCCGGCACGGGCACGACACAGACCTGGTGCACGGCAGGATGCCGTTCCAGCATTCTCTCCACTTCGCCCGGATAGATGTTCTCCCCACCGCACACGAACATGTCGTCCGCGCGGCCGACGAAGTAGAAGAAGCCGTCCGCATCGCGGCGGAACACATCGCCGGTGATGTAGTAGCCGTCCTGCGTCATCGCCTTGCGCGTGACGTCCGGCAGCTTGTGGTAGCCATTCATCAGTGCGGGGCAGCGCATTTCCAGCACGCCCTCGTCCGTCACCTCGGTGCCATCGCGCATCAGCCGCAGATCGACCGCGGGGTGTGCGGTGCCGACCGACAGCGGCATATGCTCCTGCGATGCGAACGCCACCGGGCCGGCCTCGGTCGTGCCGTAGCCATGCAGAATTCGAACATGCGGCAGCGCCTGCCGTATCTGTCCGACCAACTGCTCGGACAGCGGTGCCGAACCGATGCGAAGGCTTTGCGCCGCCGAAAAATCCGCCGCCGCCATTGCATCGCGCTCGCGCAGCATCATCGCGACCATGGTCGGAACGCCGGTCAGCGCCTGCACCTGATAACGCGACGCGGCATCGATGAAGCCGTGGGCCGTGAACGATGGCAGCAGCACGATCGTGCCGCCGTTGTTCAGCGCCACCTGGCACACCGACAGCGCATTCATGTGGTACAGTGGCGCCGCGACCAGGACGCGCTGACCGGGCGGCGGTGCTCGGCGTCGCCCGCATGTCCAGCACCCAGAGATGGCTCTGATGCGACAGCACGACGCCCTTCGGCCGCCCGGTCGAGCCCGAGGTGTACAGGAACAGTGCGGGCTCGGCTGGATCCGCGTTCACCGCGGTGAAATCGCCACCGTCAAGCAGCGACTCGAACGCATCATCCATGACGATCCGCGGCACATCGCGATGCAGCAATTCAGCGCGCGGCGCATCGCAAAGCACCAGGCGCACATCGGCATCCTCGATGATGAAGTTCACTGTCTCTGCCGGCAGCCGGTAGTTCACCGGCACCGCCACAAGGCCCGCACGCATGGCGCCGAGGAAGGCGATCAGATACTCGGCGCGGTTCGCCGCGAGGATCGCCACCCGGTCGCCGCGCCGCAAGCCTTGACGCAGCAGTCCGCGCGCACACGCATCGCAGCGCTGCTGAATGTCGGCGTAGCTGAACGTGCGCGGCGCGCCGCCCCCCAGATCGATCAACGCGATCGTCGCTGGATCGATCGAGGCAGCAACGGCGCTGCCCAGGTTCACGAACAGAATTCCAGCGTGACGCCGAACGTCTCGGCGGCCGGAACGACGATGCGACCCGGCTCCTGCCGCACGCCCTTGATCCCTCCCACCGCCAGCGCGCCGGCAGCTCGCTCCAGAGAGCGGGTGCGGATGGTAAGCGCGGCCATGTATTCGTCACGCCCATCTGCCGCCGGCGCGGCGTCGCCGAATTCGCGCGCCAGTGCATCCATTGTGACCACGTCGAAGCGCGACAGCCCGACGGCGAGCGAGCAGCCAGTCGCACTGCGCCGCACCGCGTCCTCGCCGAACATGCGTGCGAAAAGCGCACCCAGCACGGACGGATCACGCGCCGCGATCACGGCACGCACGACGCCGATCGCACCGTTGGCATGGTGCCGCCATTCATCCCGCCACACCAGTTCGCGCGTGAAGTGATGACAGAAATAGATGCGCCCCGCCGGCACCGTGCCCGGCGTCAGCCGAACGGTGCGGAATGTTGCATCGAGCGCGCCTTCCGTGAGTTCAACCGGTCGCGAGAATTCGAGCGGCGGTTCGACCGGCACACCGGCGTCGTGCAGTGCAGCGTACACCGCGGCGGAATTCTCCGTGCCGAACACAAGGCCGTTCAGCCCGAACGGAGCGGCCAGGATTTCCGCCCGACGCGTCTCGCCAGGCGCAGCGGCGATCAATTCCAAGTATTCGCTGCCAAGGATCGCCAGATGGTTCATCGATCCAAGCGTGTGAAAACCGCGTGGTGTCAGCGTGAATCCAAGCCGGCGATAGGTCTCCAATCCCGCATCAATCTGATCGCGCACGTTGACCACGACGTGATCAAGCGTCGGAACCGGCAATATCGCGACCATGAAAGCGCCCCCCGTTGCGGCCGGTGCTGATTCTATTGCGACGGCGGGCGGGTCACCAGCCCCGCACTATGTCGACAAAATGACGGCGCTCCGAAGAGCGCCGCCAAGTTTGGGGGGGAAACGTCACGCGGCGATGGCGGGGAGCCATCCGCCGCGCCGAAGACATTGTGCGGACCCTCGGCATGTCAAGCTCACAGTTGCGAGCGGCATGTCACCCTCGTCCTCCGACCTCATTGAGGTGGTACAGACGTGTCGCGGCGGTTACAAAAAGGTCAGAATGGGGCTTGGGGATATCCGTCTCCATGATTGCCCCTCAGCGCCGGCGCTTCGGCTTCGCGGCGGTCACGATGGCCGAACTGCGCCTGGGCGCGGCTGCGCTCGGTTTGCCCGCGAGATCGGGCAGACGCTGCTGCAGCGACGAAAAGCCTTCCCACGGATCAGTGCGCAGGCGCGCGAGACGCTCCGGCACGCTGCGCAGCGTGAACTTCCCGGGATCCAGTTTTTGATTGACGTCATTCCAGGAGACCGGTGTGGCGACGGTGGCACCGTCACGCGCACGCGGGCTGTATGAGGCAATGGCGGTCGCACCGAGGCCATTGCGCAGCCAGTCGATCAGAATCCTGCCTTGGCGATCAGCCTTCCTCACCGTGGACAGGAAGCGGTCAGGCTGTTCCTGGCTCAGCGTTTCGGCAAACGCGCGGCAGAACGGCTTCACCGTGTCCCAATGCGCGACCGGCTCCAAAGGCACGACCACATGCAGCCCCTTCCCGCCGGTGGTGCGGCAGAACGAGGTCAGACCGAGACGCTGCAACTGGTCGCGCACGTCGACTGCGGCCTTCACCACCTCGGGAAACGCCACGTCATCGCCCGGATCGAGATCGAACACGATCCGGTCAGGATGCAGCGGATCGGCCTCGGTCGAGCCCCAGGGATGCAGTTCTATTGCGGAGATCTGCGCCATCGCGATCAACCCGTCCGCATCGTCGATCACGAGATACGGCTGCCGGTCGGCCTCACCCTGGCGAACCGCCGAAGGCAACGTGCCGTGGCCATGCTTCTGGAAGAAGCGTTCGCCGCCGATCCCCTCCGGACAGCGCACAACGGCGAGCGGCCGACGCGCCAGTCCGGGCAGTGCATGATCGGCGACCGCGCTCCAATAGTCCGCCAGGTCACGCTTGGTGATCCCAGGCCAGAGCTCCCGCTCCGGATGCGTCAGCGCGACATTCCCCACGGTCACCGCCCGACGCTTCGGCGCGCGCGCCGACACGATGGCGCTCTCGCGGCGCGGCGGCACGGCGACCACGGGACCGCGCTTCGCTGCCTTTGGGTCACCCGGATGCGGCCGGACCGTCTTGCGCGCCGCTTCGGGGTCCGCTGGTTCACGCACCACCTCCTCCGCCGCCTTGTCTTCTCGCAGACCAAGATACGCCGCCTGCCGCACGCGACCTGAGCCGGACCATGTCGCGAACTGCACCTCGGCGATCAGCTCCGGCCGCACCCAGTTTATGTTCTTTGGCAGCGGATCGCCCGCCATGAGCAGCGCTGCCGGCGGCTCGGACGCAAGCTCAGCCAGCCGTTCACTCAACCGCGCGAGCACATCGTCAGAAAACCCTGTGCCCACGCCGCCGGCGTAATGCAGCCCGCCCTGCGGATCGTAATAGCCGACGTGCAGCGAACCGAGACCCACGCGGCTACCGCTGGGCGGTGTCCACCCCAGCACCACCAGCTCTTCACGACCGCGGCACTTCACCTTGAGCCAGCCATGCCCGCGCCCCGCACGATACGGCGCGTCGTCCTGTTTGCAGATGATGCCTTCCAGGCCCATGCCGCACGCCCTGTCGCGCAATTCGGCGGCACTCCCGACCTGGTGGTCGCTGTAGCGGAGCATGCCGCCCCAGCCGTTCAGAGCGAACAACACGCGCTTGCGATCCAGCAGGCTGCATTCGCGCAGGTCCCAGCCATCCAGGTGAAGCAGGTCGAACAGATACAAAGTGAGCGTACCGTCCTTGCCTGCCGACAATGCAGCCTGCAAAGCGGGAAAGCTCGAGGCACCCTTCTTGTCGATCGCCGCCAGTTCGCCATCCACCAACGCTGTATCGGCGCGCAGGCCGGCAACAGCCTTTGCGACGGCGGGCAGGCGGTCGGTCCAGTCGAGGCCATTGCGCGTCACGACGCGCACCTTGCCGTGATCGAGCCAGCACAGCAGGCGGTAGCCGTCGAACTTGATCTCGCTGACCCAACCATCGCCGTCGGGCGGATCTTGCGCGACAGCGGCGAGTTGCGGCGCCTGGCGCTGCGGCAGCTTTCCGCACACCGCGCCCTCTGCCGGCGGTTCGTCGCGCCTGCTGCGAGAGTGAGTTGGCGGGGATGCCTGCCGTTCGATCGTCGGCGCATCGGCGCCTTTGCGTTCCGCTTCGTCGTGGCCCTTGATCAGCAGCCAGTTGTCCTGCCGGCTGCGCGAACCGGGACGCGGCTTCAGTCGTACCAACGTGAACCGCCCGTGCAGTCGCTGACCGTCCAGCGTGAAACGCAGTTCGCCCTTGCGCATCCCCTCTTCGGGATCATCCAACGGATGCCACGTGCCGCGATCCCACAATTCGACTGCGCCGCCGCCGTACTGACCTTCAGGAATGGAGCCTTCGAAGTCGGCATAGTCCAGCGGATGGTCCTCGACATGCGCAGCCATCCGTTTGTCCGCGGGATCGAGCGACGGCCCCTTGCGTACCGCCCAGCTCCACAGGACGCCGCCGTGTTCCAGGCGGAAGTCCCAGTGCAGCCCGGCGCGATGTGCCTGGTGCTTCTGCACCACGAAGATCGGCGCTCGTTGCTTGCCGCCAGTTTTGGAGGGTGCCGGTTCGCGGGTGATCGCGAAATCGCGCTTCGCACGGTAGGTGCGGATCGACGTATCGCGCGGGGTGCTGGTGGAAGCCATGCGTCCTCGGCTCGGGTCAATAGTGCCAGAACGAACTCATTGCCGATTGGTCGCCGTCGCGCCAGAGCACGACCAATTGAATAGTTGAAGATAATGCTGCGGCGGTCACGATTGGCATCGAACCTTGAGGAAACCGCATTCGATTATCGGGCTGAAGGCCTGTTCAGGGCCACAGCCGCCCGTATCAGCGTCTTGAAGGCATCCGCATCCATTTCGTCGCCCTCATGAAGATCGATGGCGCGCCTGACGTTGCCTTCAAGGCTGGAGTTGAACAGACCTGAAGGGTCCTTGAGCGAGGCGCCCTTGGCGAAGGTCAGCTTCACGACGCTCTTGTAAGTCTCGCCGGTGCAGATCATGCCATCGTGATACCACACCGGAACGCCTCGCCACTTCCACTCCTCGACCACTTCGGGGTCCGCCTGCTTGATGAGAGCGCGGACATGGGAAAGCGCCCTGCCCCTCCAGTCGTCCAGTTCCTTGATCCTCGCGTCGATCAGCCGAGAAGGGGATTCGCCCTTGGTCGTTGCGCTCTTTCCCATGTTGTTTGCAGCTCCTTCGGCGGTTCTTCCACCTTGCGGCGGATCCGATTCATAGGACGCTCAACATGCTGGTTCTAGCTGGAGCTGCCGTGACGATCCGAGGCAAGGTGCCAGCGACGCCGCCCGTGGGCAGACGGCGAGGGCAGAATGCGATTACCCTGATCATCGGCCGCGGGACGAAGTGGTCGCGGGGATGACGAAAGGGAAGGGGAACGCAATGCGCAGCCTGAGGATCGGCGACGTCACGATCACCAGCATTATCGAGCGAGACGGACCATGGCGGCAGCCGGAGGACATGTTCCCCGCCTATGATCCAGACCTGGGGCGTCGTTACCTGGCGGAGATGGATCGCGAGGTGTACGACCCGGCGACCAACCGCATGGTGATCACGTATCAGACCTTCGTCGTGCGGACGCCGCATCACACGATCCTGGTCGATACGTGCACCGGCGAGGACAAGGGCTATCCGGCGCCGATGGACTTTCCCAAGCAGCCCTGGCTCGACGGCTTTCGCGCCGAGGGCTTGAAGTTTGAAGACATCGATTACGTGTTCTGTACGCATCTGCACATCGACCACTGCGGCTGGAACACGGTGCTGCGCAATGGGCGCTGGGTGCCGACGTTTCCGAAGGCGAAATACATCTTCCACAAGCGCGAATACGCGGCATGGGAGGAAGCGACCCGGCGCGGCGATCAGCCGCCTGGCGATGTCTGGCGATTTAACTGCGAGCCGATCGTCGCGGCGGGCCAGGCTCTTCTGGTGGACGACGACTATACACTGGACGATACGGTATGGCTCACACCGACGCCGGGCCATTCGCCTTGCCATTGCTGCGTGAACATAAGCTCGGGCGGCCAGCGCGCGTCGGTGACCGGCGACATGATGCACCACGCGCTGCAATGCCGCGAACCGGAGTGGTCGACCATCTTCGACTGGGACGCAAAGGAGGCCGCGGCATCGCGGCGCAGGTTCCTGAGCGATGTGGCGGATACCAGCACGCTGATCCTGCCGATCCATTTTCCCTCGCCGACCGTGGGACGTGTGACAGGCGACGGCGAGCGGTTCCGCTACTCGTTCGTTCGCTAGGGTGCTTCCGGCTTGCTCTTTCTCACCGCTATGATCCACGCAACAGCGCCGGGAGGGCCGCGTCGTTACTAGCCCATCGTGCCGCTCGCCGATTGCCGGCAGCGAATGACCGCGATGGAGCTTTGACGATGGGGTGGAAACTGAACGACCTCACAGCCAGAACCGGGGCACCGGAGGCCGCGATCTTCGGCCTGTCGGGCTACATGTTTGTCGGGCAGGGGACCCAGCACGTCCTCTACCAAGGGTTTGCCGGAGACGGCGAGGGGAGCGGTGTGCTGCACGAGCTCTGGTGGAATGGCGAGGGCTGGCACCACACCAACCTGACGGCAAAGGCGAGTGCCACCCTGATCGGCAACGCGCCCTCCGGTTACGCGTTCGAAGGCCAGCCGGACGGCGGTACCCAGCACGCCGTCTATCAGGGGTTTGTCGCCGGGCAGGGCGATGATGGCCACGTGCATGAGATCTGGTGGGACGAAGACGACAAGCACCACAACGATCTGACCAAAAAGGCCCACGCCCCACCGACGCTCGGCGATCCGTTCGGCTATGAATTCCTCGGCCAGCACATCATGTACGAGGGCGACGATCACCACATCCACTGGCTTCGGTGGGACATCGATAACGGCTGGCAGCATATCGACCTGTTCGGCTTTCCGACGACCATGGATGCGCCTCTCGCGCTTCAGGGCCCAACTGCCTACGGCTTCGCCGCTCAGCGCACCCACCACGTCCTCTATATCGGCACCGACAACCACGTCCACGAACTCTGGTGGGATCTGCAGACCTGGCATCACAACAACCTGACGCTTGCCGCGCGGGCGCCATTGGCGAGTGGCCCGGCGACCGGGTTTACCGACGAGGCCGAGCGTACGCAGTTCGTTCACTACCGCGGAACCGACGGTCACATCCATCAGCTCCGCTGGGTCAACGGCGTGTGGCAGCCGCTCGACCTGACGGCAAACTTCGGCGGGCCGCCGGCGTCCTCGGGCGCCATTCCAACCGGGTATCTGTTTCCTGCCGACGGCACGCTCCACGTCAACTACCTCGGCGTGGACGGCCATATCCATGAATACTGGCGCGACGTGTTCGGCTGGCACCACAACGACCTGACCTCTGCGACCGGCGCTCCGCAGGCGCTCAGCAATCCGACGGCCTATGCGTTTGCGGCACAGAGTACCCAGCACGTCATGTTCGTCTCCGAGGAGCACCACGTGATCGAACTCTTCTGGGTTCCCGGCTAAGGGGGACGCCTTCGGCTCGCTGATCTCCTTCCTGCGGGTGCGGACGCCGGCGCGAACTCGACCGCCGACAGGGCGCGATGCTAGGTTCGCAGTCGCACGGGAGGAAGCAGATGCTGAGCAGAGCCCAGATCGAGCAGTACAAGGAACTCGGCGCCATCGTCGTGCCCGACATCCTGAGCGCCGACGAAGTGCACCGCCTGCGCCGGGTGACCGATGAATTTGTCGAGCGCGCTCGCGGCGTCACGGCACACAACGAGATCTACGACCTTGAGGACAGCCATACGCCGGACAATCCGCGGGTCCGCCGCATCAAGGCGGCGCACCAGCATCACCCCGAATATGCACGTCTGGTCCACCATCCGAAGATCCTCGCCGTGCTGCAGGACCTGTGGGGACCCGACATCCGCTTCGACACCGCCAAGCTCAACATGAAGTGCGCCGGCTTTGGCGCGCCGGTGGAGTGGCATCAGGACTGGGCGTTCTATCCGCACACCAATGACGACCTGGCCGCCGTCGGCGTGATGTTCGACGACATGGAAATGGCGAACGGGCCGCTGATGATCGTGCCCGGCAGCCATCGTGGACCGATCCACGACCACCATGCCGACGGCATCTTCTGCGGCGCGATGGATCCGACAAATCGCGATGTGGATTACGCCGACGCAATTCCGCTTACCGGCAAGGCAGGCTCGATCACGGTGCACCACGTACGCGCGATCCATGGCTCCGCGCCGAACATCTCCGATCAGGATCGCCGACTGCTGCTGTTCCAGTTCCGCACCGCCGATGCCTGGCCGTTGCTGGGCTTCCCCGCAGGTATCGAGAAATTCAAGGAGCTGATGGTATGCGGCGGCCACCGTGAGCCGCGGCTCGAACATGTGCCTGTGCGACTGCCGCTGCCGCCGGCGACACTGCAAGGCTCGCTCTACGAAAATCAGAAGGGCATGAAGAGTCGCTATTTCGCCGTGCCGACCGAAGCACGCCAGCCGGAGGCTGTGAAGTGAACGACGCAACGTCGATCCCGCCACCCGTCGTCGACTCCACCTTCGATATCACGCGCCCATTGTTCGCCGATGGTCCGCCCGATCCGGTGGTATATGACGCTTCAACCCGGGCCATGCGTCAGCGCACGGTGAACTTCGCCGCCAAGCGCTTCGCCGATATGATGTACGTGACCGGCCTCGATCGCGGTACGGCGGAACGCCATTTCCGCTGGCGCGCACTGGGGATACCTGGCGGCCTGAGCGCGCGGCCCGATCCGGCCGGCGGCGATGCAGAGCTGATCGCCGCACATCGCGCCGACCGCCTGACGATCGAGACCAACGATGCCGATAGGCGCGCCACAGTTCAGTGGAGCGATCCGACATTCGGTGCGCCGATCACCGGTACGGCGATCGCCCGTCCTGGTTATGGTGGCATCCTGCTCGGTTCGCGCGCCGCGCCGGGCTTCGATCCCGCACCGATTGCACGCCGATCCAACCCCACGCGCGCTTGGCCATTGGGCGACGCCGTCGAGCCGCCCGCGCCACCGCCGGCCGAGCTTGGCGCGGCGCTCGATGTGCTGTTCGCCAATTCGCCGGGCATCTACGGCATCCTGATCGCGTCGCCGGACCGCGTACTGGCAGAACGCTACAGTACATTTGGCGGACCGGATCGCGCGACGCCGAGTTGGTCGATGACCAAGGCTGTCACCTGCTCGCTGATCGGCCGGCTGATCCAGGAGGGGTGGCTCGGTTCGGTCTACGACCCCGCGCCGGCGCCGCTGTGGCGCGACCCTCGGTCGATCCATCACCTGATCTCACTTGATCATCTCCTACGCATGCGCTCGGGCCTCGGTTTTCCCGTTGTCGACGAGCATGGCCACTCGACCATCGGTTTCGAGAACAGCGCGGTTTATCAGGACGCCGCCGATGCGTTTGACGCCGCGCAGCGCTCCATCGTCGCCACCGTTCCCGGGTCGGTGTACCGCTACATCAACGCCGGCATCAATGTATTGGGCGCGATCATCCGCGACCGCCTGGAACGCCGCGACCTGCCCTATCACACGACGCTGTACGGACTTCTCGCCGACCGCCTTGGCATGAGCACCTATCAGCATTCGGCTGACTGCATGGGCAACTTCATCGCCTCCGGCTCCGGCTTCGCCACGCTGCGCGACTACGCCAAACTTGGTGTGCTTTACGTGCAGGACGGCATGTGGGATGGCGAGCGCCTGCTGCCGCCCGGGTGGGCCGACTATGCGCTCACGCCGACGCACGCCGGCAGCAGCTACGCCGCATGCTTCCGCAGCAATGCCGATCGCAGCTTCCCCGATCTGCCGCCGGATACTGCATGGGCGTCGGGCGCGTCCGATCAACGCATCTTCATCCTGCGCCGGCATAAGATGGTCGTATCGGTTGCCAATGAAGCAGACCATCCGATGGATCTCGCTGCGTTGAACCGAGCAATTGCCACCGCACTGACCGTCCGTTGGCGTTGAGGGAAACAGCCATGCCCGCCATCCGCAATATCGCGCGTGAAAAGCTGGAACAGAACGAACTGTCGCTCGGCTGCGGCGTACGCATGACGCGCAGCGTAGAGATCGCCATCGCCATGAAGACCGCAGGGTTCGACTGGCTGTTCCTCGATCTGGAGCACGGCACCATGTCGATCGACGCTGCCGCACAGATCGCGACAGCCGCACTTGATGCCGGCATCGCACCGCTGGCCCGCGTGCCGAACGGCGAATACTCCATCGCCACGCGTCTGCTCGACAACGGCGTACTCGGTATCGTCGTGCCGCACGTCGATACCGCGGACGAAGCACGCGAGGTGGTGCAGAAGCTGAAGTATCCGCCGATCGGGCACCGCTCGATGGGCGGCACCGGTCCTCACTACGGCCTGCGCGCCGCCAGCACCGGCGATGCCGCAACGGCACTGAATGCCGCCAATCTCACGGTCGTGATGCTGGAGACGCCGACCGCAATCGCAAACGCTGATGCGATTGCCGCGGTGCCGGGTGTCGATGTCCTGCTGATCGGCACCAACGATCTGTGCGCCGAGATGGGCATTCCCGGCGACTTCGGCAACGAACGGGTGGCGGACTCGTATCGGACCATGATCGCCGCCAGCAGGAACCACCAAAAATTCCCTGGAATGGCTGGCATCTATAACGAGCCGCTCATGCAGCGTTACATTGAGATGGGCGCACGTTTCATTCTGTCAGGTAACGACGCTGCATTCCTGATGGCGAGTGCGACACAGCGCACCGGCTTCCTGAGGAAGACCCACACACCAATGTGACGCGCACCGGGCGTCGGGTTTCACATTTACCCGCTGACTCTAGCGGGAGGTGGAATCATGTCACCAAGCGTTACACGCCGTGGGGTGCTCGGCGGCACGGTCAGCGGCCTCGCCATGCATCCGGTGCTTGGCCATGCCGACGACACAACGCCTGTCGGAGTGGCCTCGTCTGCACCGTCGCAGGAGAACCGCATCGAGGTCGCGCTGCGCATCAATGGCAACAGCGTTCCGCTGTCCGTTGATCCGCGCACCTCGCTGCTGGATGCGCTGCGCGAACAAGCAGGACTGACCGGCACCAAGAAGGGCTGCGATCGCGGCGCCTGCGGCGCGTGCACCGTGCATATCGACGGACGGCGCGTGCTGTCGTGCCTGACGCTGGCCGCGCGCTGCCAGGGGAAGGCGATCACCACGATCGAAGGCCTTGGCGCAGGCGACGATCTGCATCCGGTGCAGGCGGCGTTCCTGCACCACGACGGGTTCCAGTGCGGCTACTGCACGCCCGGCCAGATCATGTCGGCCGCGGCGCTGATCAAGGAAGGCCACGCCAACTCCGACGTCGAAATCCGCGAGTGGATGAGCGGCAACATCTGTCGCTGCGGCGCCTATCCCAACATCGTCGCGGCGATCCGCGACGCGGCTCAGGAGGGTTGAGCCATGCAGGCCTTTCACCTGTCACAGCCGACATCGCTCGACGCCGCGCTGACCGCTGCCGGCACGCACGGTGCGAAATTCATCGCCGGCGGCACCGACCTGATGCAGTTGCTGAAGGACAACGTCGAGGCACCGACACAGGTCGTGGACCTCGAGCACGTCGGCCTGTCGCGCATCCAGGTTGACAGCACCGGCCTGCGACTGGAGGCCATGGCGCGCATGAGCGATGTCGCCGCGCATCCGGATGTGCGGGCAGGCTGGCCGGTGATCGCGCAGGCCCTGGAGGCATCGGCGTCGCCACAGGTGCGCAACATGGGCACCATCGGCGGCAACCTGCTGCAACGTACGCGTTGCGGCTATTTCCGCGACACAGGTTTCAATTGCAACAAACGCGAGCCGGCCTCCGGCTGCCCTGCCATCGCCGGCGAAAACCGCATGCTGGCTATTCTTGGCGGCAGCGATCACTGCATTGCGACTCATGCGTCGGATCTTGCGGTCGCGCTGACCGCGCTCGATGCGGTCCTGGAATTGCGCCGGGCGGGCGGCGCGCAGCGGCGGGTGCCGATCACCGACTTCTACCGCCTGCCCGGCAATACGCCGCATATCGAGACTGTGCTGGAGCCGGGCGAAATGATCACGGCTATCACGGTTCCCGCCAGCGCGGCGGCGCGCAACTCGCACTACCTCAAGCTGCGCGATCGCGCCAGCTTCGAGTTCGCGCTGGTGTCCGCCGCCGTGGCGCTGGAAATCCGCGACGGCGCGGTGCATGACGTTCGTATCGCGGCGGGCGGTGTCGGCACGCGACCGTGGCGGCTGCCGGAAGTCGAGACAGCGCTGCGCGGCAAACGCACGGACGATGCCACGTTACACGACGTGTCGGCGCGCGCCGGCGAGGGCGCACAACCGGCAACGCAGAACGGCTTCAAGCAGATCCTGTTGCGGCGCGCAGTGTTGCGCGCGTTGCAGACGGTTTCGGCCTGACGGAGGCTCCCATGGCAAACATCGGACAAGGCATCGATCGGGTCGACGGCCGCCTGAAGGTGACCGGACAGGCGCGTTACGCGGCGGAATTCGCTGTCCCGGACGTTGTGCACGCGGTGCTGGTGAACAGCACGATCGGAGCGGGCGCCATCACCGGATTCGACCTTGCGGCTGCGCAGGCGATGCCGGGCGTGCTGGCGATCATCACGCCCGACAATGCGCCGAAACTGCAGATAAATGGCGGCTCCCAGCAATCGGTTCACGCGCCGCTGCTGCAGGATCGGGACATCCACTTCAACGGACAGCATGTCGCCGTCGTCGTGGCGGAGACCCTGGAGCAGGCCGATGCCGCCGCCTCGCTGGTGCGCGTGCGCTATCGTCGCGACGAGCCGGTCACGTCGATGGATGTGGTGCTCGGCCAAGCCTATACGCCGAAGAGTTTCCGCAATGGCACGCGGCCGGCGGATTCGCGCCGCGGCGATCCCGATTCGGCGTTCGACGGAGGGGCGGTGAAGGTCGATGCCACCTACATCACGCCGATCGAACATCACAATCCGATGGAGCCGCACGCGACAGTCGCGCGCTGGGATGGCAACCGACTCACCGTCTGGACAGCGACCCAGGCCATTTCCGGAGCGCAGCAGACATTGGCCTCGCTGTTCGGCATCGAGCAAGCCAATGTGCACGTGATCTGTCCCTATGTCGGCGGCGGCTTTGGCTGCAAGGGCAACACCTGGCCGCCGGCAACGCTCGCCGCGATGGCAGCGAAGGTGGTCGGGAAGCCGGTGAAGCTCGCAGTGACGCGTGCGCAGATGTTCAGCTCCAACGGCTATCGCCCGCGCACCGTGCAAAAACTGCGCTTCGCGGCGGACGAACAGGGCCATCTGGTGTCGATGCGGCATGACGGCTTCTCGCAGATGTCGCAGCCGGCGCTTGGCGAATTCTCCGAACCCGTCGGGCTGGCGACCGAGATGCTGTATGCCTGCCCGAACGTGGCCGTGACGCATCGGCTGGTGGCAACGCATGCGTCGCTGCCAACGTACATGCGGGCGCCCGGCCTCGCGAGCGGCAACTTCGCACTGGAATCAACGATCGACGAGCTGGCGATCGCGCTGAGGCAGGATCCGCTGGAATTCCGGCTGCGCAACTACGCGGAACAGGAGCCGCACCAGAATAGGCCGTTCGCCAGCAAGGCGTTGCGCGAATGCTATAGCCAGGGGGCGGAGGCGTTCGGCTGGTCGCGTCGTTCGCACGAACCGCGTTCCATGCG
The DNA here is from genome assembly GCA_963791495.1 of uncultured Alphaproteobacteria bacterium. GTDB lineage: Bacteria > Pseudomonadota > Alphaproteobacteria > Acetobacterales > Acetobacteraceae > JAMXLO01. The sequence continues at coordinate 180,901 of CAWBST010000027.1, read as the reverse complement.
CGACGGCAATGTGCTGATTGGCTGGGGCATGGCGACCAGCACCTATCCGACGCATCGCATGCCCGCGGCCGTGCGTGTGCGGGTCGGTGCGAACGGCACAGCGCTCGTACAGGTCGGCACGCAGGACCTTGGCACCGGCACCTACACGGTGATGTCGCAGATCGCCGCCGATGAGCTCGGCATCCCGATCGAGCGCATCCAGTTCGAACTTGGCGACAGTGCGTTTCCGCATGCGCCGGTGTCCGGCGGTTCAATGACGGTGGCGAGCGTCGGTCCCGCCGTGAAGGCCGCGTGCGAGGCGGTGCGCGCGAAACTCCAAGGCGATCCTGGCGCATCGCTTCCCGCGTTGCTTGCGCGACAGAACATGGACTTCGTGGAAGGAACGGGTGAGGCGAAGCCGGGCGACGAGGAGAAGCGCTACGCCATGCACGCATTCGGTGCGCAGTTTGCTGAAGTGCGGATCGATGCCGATCTGGGCGAGATCAGGGTGAGCCGCTTTGTCGGCGCATTCGACGCCGGCCGCGTGATGAATGCCAAGACGGCGCGCAGCCAATTGATCGGCGGCATTGTGTATGGGCTCGGCATGGCGCTCCTCGAGGAGACGCATGTGGACGGCGAGACCGGTCGTATCGTGAACGCCAACATTGCCGAGTACCTCGTGCCGGTGAACGCCGACGTGCCCGATATACAGACGATCATCGTGCCGAACGACGAACTGATCTCGAATCCGCTTGGCGCGAAGGGCATTGGTGAGCTGCCGATGGTCGGCGTTGCGGCCGCGGTGGCGAACGCGGTGTATCACGCGACCGGCGTGCGCGTGCGCAAGGTGCCGATCAGGATCGAGGATTTGCTCGCGTAGCACGAACCGGAACCGCGGAACGGCGTCCGCTATCGCGCCTCATTGCAGTCGGAGTTTGCCCTCTTGCGCTCGCTGAGCACGTTCCCGATGGGCTGCCTGCTTGGCTCGGTTCCCGCAGACCGCCATGCTGCACCACCGGCGAACATGACCGCGCGTTCGATCGACGAACAGAAGCGTGCAAGGCGGCCCCTCGCAAGCCTTCACGTAGGTGAAGTCCTCCGCGCATACGAGATCAGCCAGCGATCGGGCTACAGGGAGCAGGAGTGACTCCGGGGAATGCCAACGTCGCTGAGGTCGCCACGCGAAGCTGGAAATCTGTTCCGACTCCAATCCGTGGCCATGCCCGCGCGTCTGATCACGAATCACGATCTGGCCAAACTCTTCATCGCGCGCCAGTAGCCGATTGAGCGGATCGAGTTCGCGTAACGCATCCGGCCGGAGCGTTCTGCCCTTGTGGTCAGAGACGAACAACTTGAACCAATCCCTCAGCGCGCGCGCTTGTCCCGCGATGGCATCGAGCTCGCCCGGAACGGCACTCAGCCGGAAAGCCTCCAGTACCTCTCCGGGCACCAATCCAGCTTGCTCGAGCCATGCGAGAAGATCAGCGCCGGAGGCAAGCCACTCGACCTTCGTGTCTATCGGGACCGCGATCGTATTTAAGAAATCGAGTCCGACGTGGTCGGCAATAAAGAAGGGCGCGGGGCGCGTAGTCATGCGGTGTTGCTCAGGAAAGCCCTATGGCTGACATTTCAGTAACTGATAAATCGAGCTTAGACAAGTTACCAAAACGAGTGGCCGGTCACGGATTGACAAGTTATAAAGACCCGACGTAACCGTTCTCATAAGATTTTATAGGTTACGATATAGCGGCCCTGCGGAGGTGAGCAGGTATGTCCTCGAATGATGTGGGCGTCGTACTGGTCCATGGCGCCTGGGCTGATGGATCAAGCTGGGCAAAGGTGATCGGGCCGCTGGCGGCCGACGGTGTCGCCGTCATCGCTGCGCCGCTCCCGCTGACCTCGTTCCGGGATGATGTCGCAGCGCTCGACCGCACGCTCGAGCGCATGGCGGGTCCAGTCGTTCTTGTCGGTCACGCGTATGCCGGCGCTGTCATCGCAGCGATGCGCGATGAAAAGGTCAGGGCTCTCGTCTACGTGGCTGCCCTGGCGCCGGATGAGGGCGAGACCGTCGCGGACGTCTTCTACCGCGCTGAACCACACCCGCAGGCTCCCAAGCTCGCGCCTGATGATCATGGGCTGATCTACTTGCCGCACGAGGCTTTCGCGGCGGCCTTCGCCCAGAACGCCTCCATTGAGGAGCAGGCGTTGCTGGCGGCGGTTCAGAGACCGATCTCACCAGCTTGCATCACGGTCGCCGTAGATCGGCCGTTGTGGAAGGACCGTCCGACCAGGTTTCTGCTCGCCGAGCAGGACCGCATGATCCGCCATGACAACCAGTGCTTCATGGCCGAGCGAATGAAGGCTCGCATGCGCTCGTCCCCGGTCGTATCGAACCGCCGACGTGGACGGCTTCAACATCTTCTATCGTGAGACGGGTCCGCCTGATGGCCCGAAGCTGCTGCTGCTTCATGGCTTCCCGAGCGCCGGCCATATGTTCCGCGACCTCATCCCGCTCCTGGCCGATCGCTTCCACATCATGGCCCCCGATCTGCCGGGCTTCGGCAGGTCCGACATGCCGGGCCGCGGCCATACCTTCGACCGCATCGCGAACACGATCGACCGCTTCACCGAGATCGTCGGATTTGATCGCTATGCCGTCTACGTCTTCGACTACGGCGCACCGACCGGCTTCCGTCTCGCGGTGAAGCATCCAGACCGGATCACCGCGATCATCTCGCAGAACGGCAACGCCTATGAAGAAGGCCTGAGCGACGGCTGGAACCCGATCCGGGCCTATTGGGAGGACGCGTCATCGGCCCACCGGGAGGCGCTTCGTGCTTTCCTCAAGCCGGAGACGACCGCCTGGCAATACACCCACGGCGTTCCCGAACCTACTGCGGTGTCACCTGACGGCTACTCGCTCGACAATTTCTACCTGGCGCGACCCGGCGCCGACGAGCTGCAGCTCGACCTGTTCGGCGACTACAAGAGCAACGTCGCGCTGTATCCGACCTTCCAGCAGTATTTTCGCACCCACAAGCCGCCCCTCCTGGCGGTCTGGGGCAAGAATGATCCGTTCTTCCTGCCGGCGGGTGCCGAGGCTTTCAAACGGGACATCCCGAACGCGGTCGTCCGCTTCTTCGATACCGGCCATTTCGCGCTGGAGACGCATGCCACCGAGATCGCTGCGGCCATCCGCGACTTTCTTCGTGGCTGATTTTCCAACAACCCGCGGCGATCGCTCGGTTCGCGCACTCATCGGGAGAAATAGCGATGTCTCAGCCCGAAATCTTCGACACCGTCATTCTGGGCAGCGGCCAGGGCGGAAAACTGCTTGCCTGGCGTCTGGCCCGGTCCGGCAAGAGTGTTGCCGTCGTCGAGCGACGTTGGGTCGGCGGCTCTTGTCCAGCCGTCGCCTGCATGCCCTCCAAAAACGAGTTGTGGAGCGCCAGGGTCGCCCATGTTGTGCGGAATGCTGCGTGCTTCGGCACGCTCGTGGATGGGGTTCGAACGGATATGCGCAGGGTGCGCGGCCGTAAGCAGGAGATGATCGATCGCGAGATCGCAGCTTCATCTGAATGCCTATAAGGAAACCGGCGCCAAGCTCATCATGGGCAGCGGCCGTTTCATCGGTCCGAAAACCGTCGAGGTCGCACTGAATGAAGGTGGCACCCGCGTGCTTCTCGGCAATGAGCTTGTGATCAATGTCGGATCGCATGCCGCCATCCCGGACATTCCCGGTCTGAAGGAAGCGCGCCCGCTGACCCATATCGAGGCGCTCGAACTGGATGACCTCCCGCCTCACCTTATCGTGCCTGGGTGGCGGCTACACCGGCATCGAAATGGCGCAAGCCTATCGCCGCTTCGGCAGCCGAGTGACGATCATCGAGCCCGGCCCACACATCATGGGACGCGAGGATCCGGACGTCGCCGAGGAGATGAGCAGGATTTTGCGCGGTGAAGGCATCGACATCCTCGCGAGCGCCCAACCTCTCCGTGTCCATGGTTTGAGTGGAGATTTGGTTTCGGTTGCCGTCCGAACAGACTCAGGGGAGCGAAAGATCGAAGGCAGTCATCTGCTGGTGGCAACCGGCCGCATTGCGAACACGGCCGGTATCGGGCTCGACGAGGCTGGGATCGCCGTGGACCCGCGTGGCTTCATCGGGGTCGATGAGCGACTGAAAACGACCGCTCCTGGCGTCTGGGCGATCGGCGAATGCGCTGGCAGTCCGCAGTTCACGCACGTGTCGGTCGACGATTTCAGGATCGTCCGGGACAACATGGCGGGCGGGAACCGTAAGACGAGTGATCGGCTCGTTCCGTATGTCGTGTTCACGGATCCGCCGCTCGCGCATGTCGGCCTGTCGGAGGGCGAGGCACGACGCCAGGGCATCTCATCCCGCGTGGCAAAGCTGCCGATGCGCAATGTCCTGCGAACGGAGGCGACCGACGAAACGGACGGCTTCATGAAAGTGCTGGTTGGAGCCAACGACGATCGGATCTTGGGCTTTACGATGATCGGCCCCGAGGCAGGCGAGGTGATGGCGGCGATACAGACGGCGATGCTCGCCGAGCTGCCTTATACGAGACTGCGCGACGCTGTCATCGCGCACCTCACCGTCGCCGAGGGCTTGGGCCCTTTGTTCGGAAATGTGCCGGCATGGTCTCCCTAACTCGATGAGCATCGCTGGCCAAGTGACAAGGGTCCGTTGGGCCACACCAGAACGGCTCAGCGCGTTTTCCGACGGCGCTGATGAACACGGCCGGGATGAAGAAACGCCGTCACGATGGGCGTGGCGGCAACCCGCCGGACTCTACTTTGACTGGAGGGAACTTGGGCTCCAGGTCAGAGGCAACGCTGTACAGTCCATGCGCTCGGTACGCGTATTGCGCCAAGTTATACCAGAAGTCTTAAGTATTGACGCATGCCCAATCGCGAGACCCGACTGATCTGATACGATCTGGGTCGCTGATCAGAAAATCCCACGCCGCTTTGCAAGCGGCGACGATGGCCTCATAGCTGTCCCAGACCAGCATGCTGAGTTTGTTGGCACGCAGGTAGTGCCAGACGTTCTCCATCGAGTTGAGTTCGGGTGAATAGGGCGGCAACCGGATCAAAGTGATGTTGGCGGGAACTTTCAGCTGCTTGCCGCGCTGATGCCAGCCGGCACCGTCGCAGATCAGGACGGCGTGCGCATCTGGCCGCACCTGCGTGCTGATCTCCTTCAGATGCTCGTTCATCGCGGCGGTATTGGCAGCCGGCATGATGATCGCGGCACCGACCTCTCGATCGGGGCAGATCGCGCCAAACAGATAGACCGAGTCATGGCGGTTGTCCCGCACCGCAGGTGGTCGTGAGCCGATCGGCGCCCACCGATAGGGGATCCAACCCTTCTGGCCGACGCGGGCTTCGTCTTGGAACCACACCTCCACCGGCTTGCCAGCCGCAGAGGCGGGCAGTGCCTCGTTCACCAGGCTGGCAAAGTTTTTTTAAAAGCCCCCTGCGCCGCAGCGTCGTTCTTCGGATGGTACGGCCGCGGCTGCAAGCGCGTCAGGTCGAGCTTGCGCAACAGCCTGGCCACGCTGCGTTGGTGAAATGTTACCGCGAAATGCGCGACGATCTTCACCCGCAGATCAACGCAGCGCCAACGCACCACGCCGTCCTTCTCCGGATCAGGCCCTTGGATCACGATGTCCTTCAGTTCAGCCATTTGCTCGTCGCTCAACGCCGGCGGACGCCCAGGCCGCGACGCAGTCGCCAAGCCGGCAACATCACCTGCGTTGTAGCGATGCACCCAGTCGCACAGCGTCTGCCGGTCCATCCCACTGGCTCTCGCCGCCTCGCCGCGCGGCCAACCATCCAGCAGCAGCGCGATATCCAACAGGCGTCGCACCACGTCAGCATCCTCGATCTTCACGGCAAGCGCTCGCAATTCCGCCGCCGATCGCTCCAGGCGTGTGATCTCAACAGCTTTGCCCATCATGCGAACCCCACCGAACCTCGGGTTCACAGCGAGTCAGAGTTCCGCCGATTCGGGAACCCACCCGGAGAGTCAGAACTTGTGGCCGCTGGTATTACAGGCTTATTCCAAATCGGCCGCGTCATTAGGTGGTTGGGCGCCAATTTCGGAAAGCTTCACGCCGTTCCACTCCCAATACTCCATTCCACTGACACGGGGCCACTCGTAGCCCATTTCGTGCACAACTTTCAGGGCGGCCGCCGAAGGATACATCTCTTCACCTCGGAATAGTACCTTACGCGCCTGGGCAACTGTGCAGGTAATCGCCGGATCTTTAGCGAAGGTGAGAGTCGCGCCGACCGGAATATTTAGGCTGGTGAAGGTCCGTATCTCGCGGCGTTGCCGGATCTTTCGATTTCTTGGCGCTCGCCTGCATCGATGGACTGCTCTACATCGGTCACGTCGATCCGGGTATCCGCGACCAGCTCAATGATCGCCTTTGCAAGGTCCGGGGTGATGGTGAAGAATTCTCGGTTGCGGCGCGAACGCTTTTCACCGAAGACGAAATGTAATGTACGCTCCAGCTTCTCGCAATTAGGCACATGCGCCGCGAAATAGCATTCGAAGGGCGTCGGAACGGAAGTATTGTCGAGTTGGCGGATGCGCTCGCCGACGTCATTCTGCCGTGTAAGGCCGATCTTGATGTAGCCAGGCATGGCTTCGTTTGTTAGCAGGTATACGATTCCCGCGGCCATCCAACCGTTCCCCACATCTACAGGCACCGCGAAGCGTGGCTTTGAGGGACATCGTCCTGAGGTCGACGCCAATCACCCTTCAAGGCCGTACAGCTCCTTGCCAACAATCAGACACACTAAACCCGCTTGCGCCCTCTTCAGTTGCTCGCCGCATGATAGCGTCGGCCTTGGGGGACGAATAGATGTTCTTGGGGGGACGAATAGATGTTCTTGGGCAATGAGCGCGGTGTCTGCTTTTCCGCCAGTTGGCGCCCACAAATGGAACGACCTTTTTCGGTCGCAACCGGCGTTCCGGCTTTATTCAGGCTCAACAATTCTGATAACCCGCTCCCCGCAAATTTGCTTCAGACAGGACACGCGTCCAGGAAGTATTCCTTGACGCGGACTCCCGTCCCATGCTCTTGTGCCCCTTATGTCCGCCGCCGAGGCCGCTTCCGACCCCAAACCCAGCCGCGCCAGCGGCCTTCTCGGCCTCGTCCGTCAGCTCATCGACTACGGCAGACAGCTCGCCGCCACGCTCCGCAGCAACCCCCACCCGTTCGGCGCCAGCGATATCGCCCTGATCCTAGCGCGCATCACCCGCGGCCTCCTGCGTGCCGAGGCGCTCGAGGCCAGGATCATCCGCACAGCGGCCACGCTGGACGCCGAGCCCGCGCCGCCGCGCGCTGCCTCCCACCGCCGAGCGCCGCCCGCCCGGGCCGCCACCGCCCGGCCCACCGACACCGTCGCCTCCGGCGAGGCGCTTGGTCCGGGGGTCGACCCGGTGATCAGCCTGCCCACGCCGGCACAGATCGCCGCCGAGGTCCGCCGTCGCCCGATCGGCGCGGTCATCGCCGACATCTGCCGCGATCTCGGCATCCTGCCGAGCCATCCGCTGTGGCGCGAATTGCAGCATGCCATCATCCGCTATGACGGCAGCCTGGCCAATTTGGTGGAGGACTTCCTCGATCGGGCGTTTCAGCGTCCCGCTCCCGCCTGGCCCTTCACCCCTCTTCCCGCGCCGGCTCTGCAATCCCCCGCCCCTGCCGGCACCGGCCCGCCCTGATGGCGACGAAGAGGAACCGCAGATGAACGCGAATGGACGCAGATAAGAAATCCGCGTTTATCTGCGTTCATCTGCGGTTTGATTATAGCTCCAGCCGGTAGAACCGCGCCGCCGTGCCGCTGAACAGATCGCGCTTCTCCGCCGCACTCGCCCCGCGCGACAGGATCTTGCACGCGTTCCAGTACGGCGCGTACGCGTACGATCCCTTGTCCACCGGGAAGTTGCTCTCGAACATCCCGCGCGAGGCGCCGAATGCCTCGACGCATGTCTCAACATACGGCTTCCATGCCGCGGCCAACGCCTCCGACGATGGCGGATCAGCCTTCTCATGGAAGTCAAAGCCGTTGATGCGCATCGCCATGCCGCCGAGCTTCACCACCACATTGGGGCACTTCGCCAGCGCGCGGATCGACGCCGACCACTTCCCAAAAACCTCGTCGCGCTTCCCGCCATAGACGCCGATCGCCAGTGGCCCGCCGACATGGTTCAGGCAGATGCGCGTATCGGGGAATGCCTGCGCCAGCGCCGCCACCTCGTCGATCTGCGGATGATACAGCCAGGCGTCGAAGCTCAGGTTCAGCGGCGCCAGGCACGAAAATCCCTGGCGGAACGTCGCGTCCGCCATCAGCCCAGGTGGCGGCGCATAGGCGGGGTTCATCAGCGCCGGATCGGCGTCCCAGGCGGTGATGTGGCGGATGCCGCGGAAGCGTCCGCCGCCGGCGCGGATATGTGCCTCCAGCACGCCGCGCACACGCGAACCAAGCCGCAGATCGGCGTGCCCGACGATCCCCGCGCACACCTTGGTCTTGCCGTAGCCACCCGCGGCGCTCATCGCGGCAACGCCGTTGACGAACTCGGTCTCGCCGACCGGCTTCATCTCCTCCGGCCCGCCGGCGCGATGCATGGAGCGGCACTGCACGAACACGGTGGCGACGATGTTGTGGCCGCTGTTGGTGTCGGCCAGCAGGTCGTCGAGCATGTAGACCCAGCCCGGCCGTTCCCACAGATGGTGGTGCGGATCGACGATCGGCAGATCGGGCTCCAGGATCGCCTCGGTGCGGCGGGCGAGCCAGTCGTCGCGCACCGGCAGATAGGTGCTGCTGGCCGGCTGCGTGGTGGTGCTCATGGCGGCTTCCTCCCGATTGATGGCGGATCATCGGGCCACCGAAGGGACGACGGCAAGCAGCAGTCGTGCCGCATGCTGATCCGATCACAGACCGAGATCGCTCAGACCAGGATGGTCATCCGGACGGCGGCCAAGCGGCCAGTGGTACTTGCGCTCGGCTGCCGCGATCGGCCGGTCGTTGATGCTGGCAATGCGCAGCCGCATCAGCCCGTTCTCGTCGAATTCCCAGTTCTCGTTGCCATAGCTGCGGAACCAGTTGCCGCTGTCATCGTGCCACTCATAGGCGAAACGCACGGCGATGCGGTTCTCGCGGAACGCCCAGACTTCCTTGATCAGCCGGTAGTCGAGTTCGCGCTGCCATTTCCGCGTGAGGAACGCCTCAATGGCGGCGCGGCCTTCCAGGAATTCCGCACGGTTCCGCCACCGGCTATCCACCGTGTAGGCGAGCGCGACCCGGGCCGGATCGCGCGTGTTCCATGCGTCCTCGGCCATTCGCACCTTCTGCGCGGCGGTCTCACCGTTGAAGGGGGGAAGCGGAGGGCGCACCTGCGCTGATGCTTCGGACATTGTGAAGTCTCCCGGTCTTCGATGCACGCAAGGCATCGGTTCCATACCGACGGCCCGGTTTCCCGTTGCCTCGAGATGGATCAGACTGCGCCCCTCATTCGTCAAGGGAGGGCTCCATGAGCCTTGAGGAAAAACTGGCTGCGGTGCGCGAGGCCGCGTCGAAGCGCATCCCACCCGACCGTCTCGCCATCATGCTCAACGCGACAGAGCGGCTGCGCCAATCCGGCGCGCTGGACCGGGTGATCAAGCCAGGCGCCAAGGCACCGGAGTTCACTCTGAATGATCAGAACGGTGCCGCAGTCACATTGTCGACACTGCTGGCGGCAGGTCCCGTACTCATGAGTGTGTTCCGCGGCTTCTGGTGACCCTACTGCCGGCATGAGCTGGATGCTTTGCAAGCAGTACTTCCCGAAATCGAGTCGCTGGGCGCGAGCCTGATCGTGCTGTCGCCGCAGTTGCAGGAATTCACCAAACCCGGCGCGGAACGGCAGAAGCTGACTTTTCCAATCCTGACCGATCCGGACAACAAGGTCGGCGAGGCCTACGGGCTTGCCTTCCGCCTGCCAGACGACCTGATCGCGATCTACAAGAGCAACGGCATCGACCTGACACGCCACAATGGCGATGCAAGCTGGCGTCTCTCGATGCCTGCACGCATTGTCATCCGGCGTGATGGCGTCGTTGCCTCGGCGGAGGCCGATCCGGACTACACACGCCGGCCAGAACCGGAGACAACGCTAAACGTGCTGCGCGGCCTGTAGAAGGAAGGCACCATGCCGCTCTCCGGAATCAAGGCGCTGGCGTTCGACACTGGCGGCACGGTGCTGGACTGGCACACCGGCATCCGTGCCGCGCTCGCCCAGGTGGGGGCGCGGCACGGCGTCGAGCGTGACTGGACCGCCATCACCAACGCGTATCGCCGCCGCGCACTTCAGCGCATGACCAACCAAACGAGTCCGGGATTCAACATCGATGACGTACACCGCGCGGTGTTGGACGAACTCGCCAGCGAGCACGAACTCGGCATGTTCTCGGAAGCCGACCGCGCAGCCATCGCCCGACGCTGGCACGAGCTGGATGCCTGGCCGGACTTTCCCGCCGCGCTGAAGCGCCTGCGCGAGCGCAACATCGTGGTGTCATTCACCATCCTCAGCGTCTCGCTCATCATCGATACCGCACGTCGCAATGGCCTGCATTGGGATGCGGTGATCTCCTGCGAAATGCTCGACGTGTACAAGCCGCGACCGGAGGCGTATCAGCGAGCGGCCAGGCTGCTACAGCTCGAACCCAACAACATCCTGATGGTGGCGTGCCACAACTTCGACCTCAACGCCGCCAGGGGTGTCGGCTACCGGACCTGCTTCGTGCGTCGCCCCGACGAGTGGGGACCGGCCGGTCCACCCGATCCAGTGCCTCACCCCGCGACGGATCTAGTCGTGTCCAATTTTGCGCAACTGGCCGAGCAGATGGGCGCCTGAACCGCGCCTGTCAGGCGGCTGCCTGCAACTCCGTCGCCACCGCCGTGCGTCGTGCCGGAGCCGCCGTAACCTGAGGCAGACGCTGTCCGATCAGCCGCGAATACAGCAGCTCATATTCCGCCGCCGCTGCCGACCAGTGGAAGCTCCGCGCCATTGCCGCCTGGCGCATTTCGGCCAGCACGTCCGCATCGTCGAACACGCCGAAGGCGCGGCGACAGGCGCCGAGCAGGCCCTCGCCCGACAGGTCGGAGAACAGGAAGCCGGTTTCGCCGTCCTCGATCGTGTCAGCCAGTCCGCCGGTGCGGTGCGCGATCGGCAACGCGCCATAGCGCTGCGCCTGCATCTGCGTCAGTCCGCACGGCTCGAAACGTGACGGCATCAGGCAGAAGTCGCTCGCCGCGACGATGCGCCGCGCCATCGGTTCATTGTAGCCGATCAGCAGGCCGATATCGTCGCGATGGCTGCGCGCAAGCCGGCTGAGCATGTGCTCGGTATCAGGATCGCCCAGGCCGAGCATGGCGATCTGACCGCCCTCGCGTACGATGTCGCGCGCGGTATCCGCGATGATATCCAGCCCCTTCTGGTGAACCAGCCGCGACACCACGCCGAACAGCGGTCCGTCGGAGTGCCTCAGGCACAGCCCGGTGCGGACCACGTCGGCATTGGCCTGCTTGCCCGACAGGTCGTCCGCCTCGAAATGGTGCGGCAGATGCGGGTCACGGCTTGGATCCCAGCTTTCGTCGATGCCGTTGACGATCCCCGACAGCCGCCCCTCGGCGGCGATGTCGCGTGTCAGCCCGTGCAGGCCGGCACCCAAAGCCTCGGTGGTGATCTCGCGCGCATAGGTCGGGCTCACGGTGGAAACGTGATCCGCATAGAACAGGCCGGCCTTGAGGAACGACACGCGGTCGTGGAATTCCACACCGTTGATGTGGAACGCGCTCTCGGGGATACCGAGCGTCCCCACGCGCTCCCTGTCGCACAGGCCTTGATAGGCGATGTTGTGGATGGTCAGGACCGTCGGCACACGGGCACCCTGCCAGCGCAGATACGCCGGCGCGAGACCGCCCGGCCAATCATTCACGTGCAAGACGTCAGGCTGCCAGTTCATGCCGGCGCGGCCGGCGGCGATCTCGGCGGCGGCGAGCGACAGGCGTGCGAAGCGCAGGTCATTGTCGGGCCAGTCGCGACCCTCGGGTCCGGCATAAGGACTTCCGGCGCGTTGATAAAGCGATGGCTCAAGAACCAGATACACGACCAGACCGTCGATGGTGCGTGCCTCGCAGATCGAGCATGGCTGGATGCCTGCACGACCCGACAGGTGCGTCACCACGACGATGTCGCTGACCTTGGCGATCACCTCGGAATAGGCCGGCAGCAGCACGCGCACGTCGATGCCGCGGTGCTGGAGGGCACGCGGAAGGCCCGCCGACACCTCGCCTAATCCACCGGCCTTGGCATAGTCGGCGAGCTCGCTGGTCGCGAACAGAACTTTCATATCGCTCCAGCGGGTGACGATGCAGATTTAGTGCGTTTGATTATCGAAATGCAATCTTAATCGACCGCCGTGACGGCGTATTAACGCCACAGGCTCTCGCACCTAGAGGTCGGCATTCGCCGGTATGCTCTCGGCTTTCACGCCCATCGCCAGCAGCGACTGCCGCATCCATGCGCCCACCTGACGGGTGCCGGTGTTGTAATCGGCCCAGCTGTTCAGGAAATCCCGCCAGCGCCGGTCCGGTTCCATCTGCACGCCCATGGCACTCGGCAACGCCACATAAGGGCCCTGCAGCAGCGTCACCTGCTCCAGCATCGGTGCGCGAGCGCTGACGCTCAGCGCCTGGATCAGCGCATACATGATGCAGTCCGCGCGCCCGGCCTGGATCAGCAGGATCGCATCGTCGCCCTGCTTCGCGCCGATCACCTGCGCCTTGGGTGCGTACCGCGCCAGCAGCACGTCGGTCAGCGAACCAATCAGCGAGACAACGCGAACCTCCGGCCTGTTGAGATCCTCCCAGGTGCGCGGAGCGAAGCCTCGCCGGGCAACATAACCAAACGGATGCATGTAGTAGGCGTGGCTGAAACCGATCGCGAGCGCGCGCTGCGGTGTCGGGTTCAGCGCGAACGCCAGATCGATCTTGTTCGCCTGCAGATCGAGCACCGAATTGGCGTAGGTGGATTCGATGTATTCCAGCCTGGCGTTGAACGGCGCAGCGATGCTCTTCGCCATGTCGATCGCAACGCCGGACCATTCGCCGGTGGCCAGATCCTTGTGGAAGAACGGCATCTCGCCGGGCAGCGCCGCGATGCGCAACACGCCGGTGCGGCGGATCCGGTCGAACGTGGCCTCACCCGACGGCGTCTGTGCCGCCGCGGTGCCGGTGGCGGCGATTGTGACTGCGCCAAGCGCGGTCGCAAGCCTGCGTCGTGTCTGCATGATCAGCCCCCGTTGTTGTTGTAGCGCCGCGGCCTCAGACCCGAGTGGAACCATTCGACGAAGCCGATGATATCGTACACCGGCACGCCGAATGTCTCTTCGATCCGCGCCGAATAAGGCGGCAGGTTCGTGCACTCGGAAACGATGGCACCGACATCAGGGTTTTCGCGCAGCAACTGCTCGGCCATGCCGAGTACTTCGCGTTCCTGCGCCGCATAGTCGACGACAGGCTGACCGGTGCGGTTGTTGTGGCGGAAGATCCCATCTGGCGGCATCCCGACCACCGGAAGATCCGTCGGACAGCCGACGGCGCGGAAATGATCGGGCGAGAGCGCGTCCTTGTCGGCGGTCAGCACGCCGACGCGTTTGCCCTTCGGCAGGATGCTCTGCACCAACGGTATCTGCAGCAGGCTGGAGGTCGCGATCGGAACAGGACAATGCGCGACAAGCTGCGGATGCAGGATGGCGAGGAAGCCGCAGCTCGTGGTGATGCCGTCGACGCCGAGAGCGACCAGTTCGTCAGCCGCGCGAAGGAACAGGTCCAGCATGCCATCGGCGTTCGGCTTCACGATCCGGTCCGGCGTCGCGCCGCGGACCACGGCGAACTGCACGGGAAAACGCCAAGTCGGCGCGTAGCCGATGTCGCCGGGCAGACGCTGAAAACCTGTGTCGAGCATCATGATGCCGATGGTCACGCCGTGCACCGGCTGCCGGCGATGGATCCTGTGTGGCACGGCAACGCTGGTCATCGCGTGTCTCCCGGTTGTCTTTGCGGAGCCGGCAAGCATTGTTGGCATGGCAGGCAAATGACAAGGGCGCGCAGTTCCTCTACAGTCGCTGCAGTTCTCCGGAGAGAGACCACAAAGGGAGGGGACGATGGGTTCACCCGCGCGACGTCGTGGCCATACGATCCTTGACAGCAGCGGTCGGCGTGTGACGCGACGATCGCTGTTCGCGTTGACGGCAGCGGGCGTCGCGGCTGGCACATCACGTGCCATTGCCGCGCCGCAGGGACAATTGACCTACGGCGTGCACGTGTCGCTCGCGCCTGCATGGTTCGACCCGGGAGAGGCCGCCGGGATTATCACGCCCTACATGCTGATTTACGGCCTGCACGACGCTCTGGTGAAGGCTATGCCGGACAACAAGCAGGCGCCGAGCCTCGCCGAGTCATACTCGGCGTCGGAGGACGGCCTCACCCATGAGTTCGTCCTGCGCAAAGGCGCCACCTTTCACAACGGTGATCCCGTCACCTCGGACGACGTGAAGTTCTCGTTCGAGCGTTATCGCGGCGCCAGCCAAAGCCTGCTGAAGCAGCGGGTCGCCGCGATCGAGACGCCGGATGCGCAGCATGTGCGGTTCAGACTGAAGGAGCCGTGGCCGGACTTCCTAACCTTCTATGCCGGGGTCAGCGGTGCCGCATGGATCGTGCCCCGCAAATATCTGGCCCAGGTGGGCGACGAAGGCTTCAAGAAGGCACCGATCGGCGCTGGGCCCTATCGCTTCGTCTCGTTCACGCCTGGCGTCGAACTGGTGCTGGAGGCGTTCGACGGCTACTGGCGCAAGACACCTTCGGTCAAGCGTCTGGTGATGAAGGTGATCCCTGACGAGTCCACGCGGCTCGCGGCTTTGAAGCGAGGCGAGATCGACATCGCCTATTCGATCCGCGGCGAGCTTGCCGGCGAGCTGCTGCAGACCCCCGGGCTCAGCATAAAGCCCGTAGTGATCCAGGGCGTGTTCTGCGTGTATTTCGTGGATCAGTGGGATCCGAAATCGCCGTGGCACGATGTGCGGGTGCGGCGCGCCGCCAACCTCGCGATCGACTGCAAGACGATCAACGACGCGCTGACCATGGGGTACTCGCACGTCACCGGCAATCCATTCGTGCCGGACATGTTCGAGTTCTATTGGCAGCCGCCCGCGCCTGTGTATGACCCTGCCCAGGCGAAGCAGTTGCTCGCCGCTGCCGGCTATTCGAAAGGCTTCGATGCCGGCTTCTATAACTGCGACTCTTCGTACTCCAATATCGCCGAGGCGGTGGTGAACAACTGGGGCGAGGTCGGCATCCGCATCAAGCTGCGTCCGATGGAGCGGGCTGCCTACATCAAGGCGTTCGCGGAAAAGCAGTACAAGAACGTCATCCAGGCAGGTCCCGCTGGATTTGGCAATGCCGCGACGCGATTGGAGACCCACGCGGTCACGGGCGGCACGTTCACCTACGGGACCTATCCGGAACTCGACGCGCTGTTCCAGCAGCAGGCGGGAGAGCTGGACTACAAGCGCCGCGAGGCGATCCTGCACCAGATGCAGCAGATCGTGCACGAACAAGCGATCTATGCACCGATCTGGCAGCTGGCCTTTATCAACGGCATCGGACCGCGCGTCGCCGAGTCGGGCTTCGGGCGCATTCCGGGATTTCCCTATACCGCGCCTTACGACGAGCTTGCGCTGAAGGGCGGGTAGAGGCCATCGAGTGTGACGACAGGCGCAGCGCCGCGCCTATCGACGACGCCGATCCTCCGGGCACTCGAGAACCCGCCAGTCGCCTCCGCCGCAGAATGATGCCGCAAGACAATGTCTCGCCTGCCCGAGGTATTGCCTCATGGGCATCACTCCTGAGACGAAACCGAACGCCCGCGACAGGCCGCCATCCCCTCCCGCCCGGACGCTTCCAGAGTAAGCTGCACATCCTCGACCATCCGCTTCCTCCGGCGCGCCGGGCCATCCGAGACAGCGGTGTTCAGCCTGCGGAAGATCGTGACGACGCGGAAGCGGTGATTGGTGCTCTTCACCATGCCAATCACCCCGTCGATCGCGAACGCGTCCTTGCGGTACATCGGCAGCACCTGATCCAGCCAGACGATGTGCGTCCCGGGCGAGACGCGGCGCAGGGCGCGCAGCACGGTGTTGCGCTTCACCATGGTGGTCCGGTAGCGATCGGCGTCCTCGATGCTGTACGGCGGATCGGCCAGGATCAGATCGTACTCCTGCAACGGCACCTTCTGCATGCGTCTGCGCATCGTCGACGTAGGTCGGCTTCAGTGCCGGTTTGATGTCCACCGTATCGCCCGGCAGCGCGTTGGCATCGACCTTGCCGGAAAAGATGTGCAGCACGCGGCGCTTGTCGGGAAACAGCGATCGGATGCGCCGCAGATAGCCCGCCGGATATCCGCCATAGTACTCGGACTTCACCCGGTAGTCGTTGCCCATGATCCATGTGCCGACGATGCGGCCGTCCTCCGAGACGAACAGGCTGCGCGGGAAGCCTGTCTCCCTGACGTAGTTGTCGATCCGATCCTCCAGATGCATCGCTCTCTCCCACGTACGCGATCACAGTAATGGATCACCCACCAGAAGTACAGAACGCAGTGTCAACGTACAACTGGGAAAACTGTCCCGCTGTCGAGGGCGCCGCCGCTGTTGTAAGAACAACACCGCCATGAGCCACCCCGCATGAGCAGCAGCGGCATCGACCGAAGGCGCGCCCTCTCGCTCGCCGGCCTCGCCTTGGTCGGGAGCGCCACGGCGGCCGACGCGCAGGGTCGCAACCCCGCGCCGCCGTCAGCCGCGAAATCAGACGATGCCGGACCTGAACCGGCGCGGCTGCCCTCGGACGTCACCACCCACCACGCGATCGACCTGCCCGGCCGCACCCTGCACTTCGATGCGACCGCCGGCGCCATCCGCCTCACCGGCGAGAACAACGCGCCGCGTGCCGATCTCGCCTTCATCGCCTACCAGCTTCCGGGCGCCGAGAGGGTCCGCCGCCCGGTGACCTTCGCCTTCAACGGCGGCCCGGGCTTCTCCTCTGCCTGGCTGAATATCGGCGCCGTCGGACCATGGCGCATTGCACTCGGCGGCGACGCCGCCGGCCCTTCGTCATCGCCCGAACCCATGGCCAATGCCGAGACCTGGCTCGACTTCACCGACCTGGTGTTCATCGACCCCGCCGGCACCGGCTATTCCCGCGTGCTCGCGCGCGACGAGGCGCGTCGGAGACTCTGGTCGGTCGCCGGCGACATCGAGTCCCTCGCCGTGGCGATCCGCCGCTGGCTCGACCGGTTCGACCGCGACGTCTCTCCCAAATACCTGCTGGGCGAAAGCTATGGCGGCTTCCGCGTGCCGCGCCTGGCACGCGAGCTCGCCGCCAACCAGGGAACCGGCATCTCCGGCATGGTGCTGATCTCGCCGGCGCTCGATCTCGGCGGCCGCAGCTCCGCGTTCGACCCATTCTACCATGTGACGCGCCTGCCCTCGATGGCCGCCGCCGCGCGCGCCGCCAAGGGTCCCGTGACGCGCGCCGACCTCGCCGACGTCGAGCGCTACGCCGCCACCGACTACCTGCTCGACGTGACGCGCGGCGAACGCGATGCGGACGCCATTGCCCGGCGCAGCGCGCGCGTCGCCGAATTCACCGGCCTCGATCCTGTGCTGGTGCGCCGCTACCACGGGCTCATCAGCAACACTGTCTTCCTGCACGAACTCGATCGCGCGCGGAACCGCGTCGGCAGCATCTACGACGCCACCATCACCAGCGCCGATCCATTCCCGCTCGAAACGCTGAGCAGCACGCCAGACCCGGTACTGGAAGGGCTGAAGGCGCCGGTGAGCAGTGCGATGGTCGAGATTTACCGGACGCGGCTGAACTGGCGGCCTGACAGCGACTACCGGCTCCAGAACGCGGCCGTGAACCACCAGTGGGACTATGATGCCGGCCTGTGGAACGCGCCGCAGTCGATGAGTGCGATGCGCACCACACTGGCGCTCGACCCGCGAGCGTCAGCGCTGATCGTGCACGGGCTGTTCGATCTGATTACGCCGTATTTCGGCACGCAGCTGCTAATCGATCAGGTGCCTGAGTCCGACATCGCCGCACGCATGCGTCTGTCGGTCCATCCCGGTGGCCACATGCTCTACACCAACGATGCCTCGCGCGCGGCGCTGCGCGACGAGGCCGCCAGGTTGTTCGCCGGATCCTGACCCGCCCGCGTCTTTGGCCGGTAGCGGGTTCGTGACCGAATGACAGTGCAATGCTTGATCTAGATCAATGTAAGACGCAGAGACAGCTGTCAATTAAGCATCAACATTCAATTACGGATGGAGGAATTATCATGAAGTTCAGAACATTTACTGCAGCCGCCGTTATCGGCTTGGCGTTGACCGGAACAAGCTATGCGGCCTGCGGGGTGACAAAGGCAGAGTACACGCCACCGCCCAGCGAGGGCACCAACAGTGTGGCACAGCAGTACACGCCCCCGCCCAGCGAAGGCACCAACAGTGTGGCACAGCAGTACACGCCACCGCCCAGCGAGGGCACCAACAGTGTGGCACAGCAGTACACGCCACCGCCCAACGAGGGCACCAACAGCGTGGCACAGCAGTACACGCCGCCGCCCAGCGAGGGCACCAACAGCGTGGCATGCAAGTGAACCAGGAGGCGCGACCGACTGTCGCAACGCGGAAGCCGTTCACCTCAATCCGTCGTGGAGTGAGGTGAACGGGTCCTGCGTTGTGGCGGCACGCCATGTGACATGAAACGGATTCTCTGTGCCATCGACCATTCGGAGCCGTCACTGCGAGGAGCGACGCTCGCAATGGACCTGGCAGCCAGATACCAGGCGGAGCTGGTACTCCTCACCGTTGTCCAGTTGCCGGATGCCGCTCAACCCGACCTCACCGAGTATCTGCGGCACGAACACGAACCGGATCTACCGGGCGTCCTCGTTGCCGAAGCGGCGCGTGACGAACTCCGGTCTCTCAGCGGCCGACTCTCAGGGCAGGGTGTTGTCACGACGTTCTGCGACGTTCGTGCCGGCAACGCCGCGACGGAGATTGTCTCATCTGCCGAACAACATGCCGTCGACCTGATCGTCATCGGTCACCGCGGCCGTCACCGGCTGGCTCAGGCACTGATCGGCAGCGTCGCAAGGCGCGTCGTCGATACGGCGCCTTGCCCTGTCCTGATCGTTCGCTGAGCAGGCTTACCGCGGCTCCACCGGCATCCGCGCGATCGACAGCCACGCGATCGGCACACCGGCCTTCTCGGCCGCCTGTTCACTTGGCAGCGACGCATCCCAGTCCATCGCCACGAACCGGCGCGCCGTCACCGTCGCAGCCGCGTCCGAGATCAGCCACAGCAGCGGCGGCACCATGATCTCCGGCTGCAGCATCCGCGCGCGATCACCCGCCTCGTCACCCACGATGGCGGTGTTGGTCACGCCGCCCGGCACCAGCACATTCGACGTCACGCCGGTGCCCTTCAGGTCCGCCGCCAGCACCGCCATCGCAGCCTCGGCCGCCGCCTTGCTCGCGCCGTACAGCAGATAGCCCTCGCGCACCATCGTGCCGAGGCTGGTGGTGACGGTGATCACCCGACCCTTCCCCGCTTCCAGCATATGCGGCACCACGGCGCGCGCCATCATGATCGGTCCGGTGGCGTTCACCGCCAGGAACCGCTGCCAGTGCTCCGGCGTGATCTCCCAGAAGCGCAACGGATTGCGCCGCCGGTCGGGCTTGACCGATGACTGGCCGATGCCCGCGTTGTTCACCAGCGCGTCGATCTTGCCGGAACGGCTGAGCACGGCTGCGACGATCGCATCGAACGCATCCGGCTGCGCGAGATCGGCGGGAATGGTCTGAATCGCGCCCGGCTTGTCGTGCACCGTCGCGGCAAGCGCGGCGAGCCCGGCCTCGTTGCGATCCACTGCTGCCACATCGACGCCGGCGCCAAGCAGTCCGAGCGTCATAGCGCGGCCGATGCCGCTCGCCGCGCCCGTCACGATCGCGATCTTCTTCTCGCCCGCCATGGTCCTGTCCTCCGCATTGATTGGTGCGGTGACTGTCGCGCGCGCTCACGCGCCGCGCAACGCACTGGCAGCCTCGGCAAGTGTGCGCCTACAAATCCTCTGGCCGCAGCCCGGTACGCTTGGCGATGCGCGCCAGCATGCGCGGCCCGATTTCCTCCCTGTCGTGGAAAGCAAACACGAAATCCAGCCAGCCGTCGCGCGCGAGTGTCCGATGCGACCCCGATTGTCGCTTCAGGGTCCAGCTGATGCGATGCAGCGCCCGGATGACCGCGCCCGCTCGGCTCGCGGGCCAATCCGTCACGCGAAAGAGAAGATGCCGCGTGCTTCTTCGGGCACCGGCTCCCCATGCTCGATCCGATCGGCAATGACTCGCAAGGCCAGCGCCGCGGCCTTCGACCGCGCCTCATCGGCTGTCGCCCCGTACGCCAGGACCCCGGGCAGCGCGGTCACTTCGCCGATCCACCGGCCGTCGTGGTCCTGCTCGATCTCGATCGTCAACATGGGCTGGACTCCTGTAGCGCCAAATATGAGACCGCCGCCCAGTCGATGCGAGAGAAATGATCTAAGTCTACGCCGACACACCGGACGCCACTGGCCTTGCGACCGCCTGCGGCAGCCACACACTGACAGTGGTGCCGATCCCTTCCTCGCTTTCGATCGAGAGCTGCCCGCGATGGCGGTTCACGATGTGCTTGACGATGGCGAGGCCAAGCCCGGTTCCGCCCGCCGCGCGCGAGCGACTGGTATCGACGCGGTAGAAGCGCTCGGTCAGCCGCGGCAGGTGTTCGCGCGGAATGCCGGCACCCTGATCGGCAACCGTCACCGTCACACCCGGCCTCCCGGACGGCGCAGCCGCGACATCGAGCCGAACCGTGCCGCCCTCGCGCCCGTATTTCACCGCGTTGTCCAGCAGGTTCTGCAGCAGCTGTGTCAACTGGTCCGCATCGCCGATCACCGCCGGCACGTTACTCGGCAACCGCAGATCGAGCGTGACAGACCGCTCCCTCAGTCGTGGTTCGAACCCCGCCACCAGCCGCGCCACCAGCTCATTCAGCCCGACCGCGCCGGAGGGTGGCTGATGCTCGATCAGCTCGATACGCGACAGGCTCAGCAGATCGTCGATCAGCCGGTTCATCCGCCCCGCCTGCTCGCCCATGATGCCGAGGAACCGCTGCTGCGCCGGCGGATCATCGGCTGCCGGCCCACGAAGCGTATCGATGAAGCCGATCAGTGAGGTCAGCGGCGTGCGCAGCTCATGGCTGACATTGGCGACGAAATCGGCGCGCATGCGCTCGACGGCACGTTCCCGCGTTCGGTCGGACAGCACCACGACGGCGCGGCCGCCATCGGCGATCGGCGGATCCATCGGCACCACCGCGGCATGCACCTCACGCGGCACCGGCACATGCAGCGTCACATCGGCGGTCTGAGTCACGCCCAAGGCGAACGCGCGGTCGATCGCGGCACGAAGATCGGGATGGCGCAGCACCGCTGGCATGTCGTCACCGAACGCCGCACGCGCCGCCGAATTGGCGCGCCGCACGCCGCGATCCTCCGCCAGGACGATCAGTGGGTCGGGCAGGCGTTCTACCACCGTGGCGTCGGCACGACGGAGTTGCTCGATCAATGCGGTTCGCGCGGCCCCACGGCGGGCCAACCGCTCGAGGTCGCCGCCGAGACCGCGCAGCCCCGGCAGCACCGGGACAAGGCGCTGCATGGGTTCGTCCGCACCGATCCGCCGCACGCCGTCCGCCAGCAATGCCAGATCGCGCGACCAAGACAAGCCCAGCAACAGTGCGACAACCAGCGTCGCGCCAATCGCCACCAGCGCGGCCCCGATCGCGACCCATCCCGTCGCCGCCAGAACGATCAGCGCCAGTACCGGCGCTCCGGCGACCACCAATGCGGCCGCCAGTGTCCGCATGACTACTTCTCGACCTCGATGCGCTGGTAGCGGGCGCGCACGCCGCGTTCTATGGCAGCGGCGATCAGCGGGTCGAGGTGAAGTTCCTCACGGACGAAGCCCAGCATCTCCAGTGTCCGCTGAGCCGCTCGCTGGCTCGCCGCGACGACCTCGCACGCCAGCACGTATGCGGTCTCGCGCAGCCGCGGTTCCAGTGCGCCGCGCATCAGCCGCGCGGCATGCTGCAGCCCGTCCTCCTCGTTCAGCAGCCGCACCGCGGAGTCGGTCACGGAAGCAAGCTGCTCCGTGGTGAACTCGTGGAACACCGGCAGCGTCTGCACTTGCCCGGCCATCACGCCAATCTCGCTGTCGGTCATGCCGCCGTCCGCCACAGCCACCAGGACCATGGTGAGAACCAGTGCCTCCGGCGCGTCCAGGGTTTTGCGCGCGCGCATTGCTCCACACTCCGTGCCTGCTCGATGGCGAACCTGATCGAAGCGCCCAAACAGTTCAAGCCGGCAGCGAGTTCCCCAGGAACGCACGCGTCTGTTTGACCGCCTCCGCCAAGCCGACACGCCGGATCGCCACGCCTGCGGGAAACGCCGAGAGCAACCGCGATGGCGTCTGCCGGTCCAGCAGCACGAACACGCCGCGATCGGTGGCGCGGCGGATCAGCCGGCCGAAAGCCTGGCGCAGACGTAGGCGTGCCACACGGTCGTCAAAGCCCTTCGGATCGCCACCCGAGAGATGGATGCGCCGTTCCCGATGCAGGATGTCGGGGCGTGGCCAGGGAACCTTCTCGAACACCACGAGGCGCAGGGCACGGCCAGGCACATCGACGCCGTCGCGCATCGCGTCGGTGCCGAGCAGGCAGCTTTCCTCCTCGGTGCGGAAGATGTCGACCAGCGTGGCGTTGCCCATCGCATCGACATGCTGGGCGTAAAGCGGGATCCCAGCCTCCTCCAGTTCGGGCGCGATGCGCGCATGCACCGCCTGCAGCCGGCGGATCGCCGTGAACAGGCCGAGTGCGCCGCCGCCCGAGGCGATGAACAGGGTACGATAGGCCGCCGCAAGCTGGGCGATATCGCCGCCAAACACGTCGGTGACGATGAAGGCGCGGGTCTGCGTCGCGTAGTCGAATGGACTGGCGACCGCGGCCCGGATCGCCGGCGAGGGCAGGTGCGGCGCGCCGATCCGCGCCTCGGCCGACTCCCAGGCCGTCTCCGGATCGGCGTCGCCGGCGTCGCGCAGTGTGGCGGAGGTGACCAGTAGGCCATGCGACGGCGCCGCCAAAGTCGCCGCGAACGGGATGGTGGGATCGAGCCAGTGGCGGTGCAGTCCGATATCGATCTCCCGGCCTCCCTCTACCCTGTCCAGCCGCAGGAACAGGATCTGGTGCGGACGGCCGTCGCGATCCCCGTCAGTCTCGACCAGGGCATGCAGCATGTTCTGCCAGGCGGAGAGCGGTGCGAGGGCACGGCGGTTGAGCGAGCGGCCCGCGGCCTCGATGCGGTTGCGCGTGGCGGCGTCCATGTCGTCCGCCTCCTCGTCCAGGCGGCCGAGCAGGCGTTCGCGCAGCGTGGCCAGCGGCTCGGCAATGCGGGCCAGCGCGCGGGCGAGCCGCTCCGAGGCCTCCGCCATCCCGGGACCGAGCGGGAACACGTCGCCTTCCAACGCGCCCCAAGCGGTCTCGTCCCTCGCGGAGCGCGCGAGTATCTGATGCCGGATCAGCCGCAGGAACGCCTCGGTCGGGTTCGGCCGGCCGGCGTCCAGACCGCCGAGGTCGGGATGCTCTCCGCCAATGCGGCCATGCCATCCCGGGGCGGGCAGCGCGCGTGCCGCCTGAAGTGCGGCGTCGAGCGGCGTCTCCAGCAGCGGACGGGCGGCCACCAACTCCTCCAGCCGCCGCCGCAGTCCGCGGGCGCGCGACCGGCCGCCCTCGGCGCCGAGCAGCCAGCGACGCAGCTCCGCGGTCTCCAGACCGGAGAGTTCCGCGGAGAACGCACTGTCCGCCGCATCGAACACGTGGTGGCCTTCGTCGAACACATAGCGGGCGGGCACGACGCTGTCGTCCAACCCACCCCAGGCGGCCTGGGTCATCACCAGAGCATGGTTGGCCACCACAAGCTGCGCGGTTCGCGCGCGGCGGATCGTGTGCTCGACGAAGCAGCGCCGCCAGTGCGGGCAGGCGGCGTGGATGCATTCGCCGCGGCGGTCGGCGAGGCCGAAGATGGTCGTCGTGCCAAACAGTTCCGCCAGCCAGCCGGGAAGGTCGCCGCCCTGGATGTCGCCATCGTCGGTAACCAGCGCCCAGCGCGCGATCAGGCCAAGGGGGATGAGCGATGCCGGCGTCAGGCCCGAGGTGGCCGGACCAAGCGCATCCTCCAGGTTCAGCAGGCAGAGGTAGTTCTCCCGGCCCTTCCGCACCACCACGCGCTTGTGGCGCTCCGAGGGATCGGGCAGCAGGCGTGCAAGTTCGTCGTCGATCTGCCGCTGCAGGTGGCGGGTGAAGGTGCTGATCCACACCGCGCCGTGGTTCTTTTCCGCCCACAGGCTGGCCGGCGCCAGGTAGCCGAGTGTCTTGCCTGTCCCTGTGCCGGCCTCGGCCAGGACGAGGTGCGGGTCGCCGCGGGTTTCGCGGGGCGCAAACGCTGCCGCTGCGGCGCCGGCGTAGTCTGCCTGGCCCGGCCGCTGTTCGGCGTGCGGCCCCAGCATCGCGGCGAGCCGCGACCGTGCCTCTGCCTCCGCCACAGGAAGCGACGACGGTGGCGGCAACGGTGCCGTGTCCTCCCACTCCGGCAGGCGCTTCCAGACGCGCAACGCCTCGCTCGACGGCGCAGCGTCCGGGCGGCCCAACGCGGCCGTCACGAACGGTGCCCAGCCCCAGCCGGCTTGGCCCATGCGCGCCGCGAGCCCCGCGGCATCGCGGTTCAGCGCAGTATCGCTGCCCTGCGCGAGCCGATGCAGCAAGGCCGCGACCAGTTCCGGCAGCAGTGCAGCCTCGGCTTCCAGCCCACCGTGCGGCGGTTCGAAATCGAGTGCGAGGGCGAGGCCTCGCGGCGTCGGCGCAGCGGCGCGGGCGGGGAGTGTGAAGGCGAACAGCTCCAGGAGATCGAATGCCGGCATTCCACGCAGGCCGAGCCGGCGGAACGTCGCCGGTCCGTGCACCAGCAGCGGCGGCGGCAGGGCCCGCAGATGGGTGGCGGCCTCGGCTGCCGGCAGCAGCAGCAATTCGCCGTCGACAGTCAGGATCGCGGCACGGCCGTGGCCGGCGACAATCGACGGCGCGTCGGGCAGGGCGATACGCGCCATGGTCATCTGGCTGCTGAGATCACCACATTTCACTATCCGCAATCAGCAGACAGCGCCATCGCTGATGGGCGTGACCACGAGTTGGTGAGCCAGGAATTCTTGCCGCGGACGATACGTCACCCGGATAGATCGGCCACGGAAAGGGACGCGGGCCATGAGCAGGATGATCGGAACATTGGCAGCGGTGGTGGCCGTCCTCCTGGCGATCAGCGCATGCTCCATGCCCAATACGACCAATGCCGCGGGGCAGAAGCCGTTGGAACGGACCGGAATGAACCCAGGCGGCGATGGGGGTGGCGGAGGAGGCGGCGGCGGTGGTGGCGGGTATTAATGCAATGCTCGCCGTCGCACGCCTCGCGATCCTCCTTCTGGTTCTCCCATGCGCCGCCTGCACCGTTGCATCCCGGCCGCACTTCACGCCGATGACCAGCGGTGGCGGCAATGATGGCGGCGGTGGCGGCGGAATGGGCGGCTCCGGCGGCATGTAGCGGCCTCACAAACTGATCTGTCGCGATTGACCGGACCTTCGCCGGTTCCTAGCTTCCGGTTGATGTCCGCAATACTTCGCAACAACGAGACGGCCGCAAAAATCTGGCCGTTCGAGGAGGCGGCCAAGGTTGAGAGGCGACTTGCCGCATCCGGCAAGGGCCATGCGTTGTTCGAGACCGGCTACGGTCCTTCCGGTCTGCCGCATATCGGAACATTCGGCGAGGTCGCGCGCACGTCGTGGGTGCGCCACGCGTTCACCGTCCTCACCGGTCTGCCCTCGCGGCTGATCGCGTTCAGCGACGACATGGACGGTTTGCGGAAGGTGCCGGACAACGTCCCCAACCGCGACCTGCTGACGCAGTACCTCGGCCAGCCGCTGACCCGCATTCCGGACCCCTTCGGCTCGCATGAGAGTTTTGGCGCGCATAATAACGCGCGGCTGCGGGTGTTCCTGGACTCGTTTGGTTTCGACTACGAGTTCGCGTCCTCGACCGAATACTACGCCGCCGGCCGGTTCGATGCGGCGCTGATCCGCGTTCTGGAATGCTACGACAAGGTGATGGCGGTCATCCTGCCGACGCTCGGACCGGAGCGCCGCGCCACCTATTCGCCGATCCTGCCGATCCATCCGCGTACCGGCCGCGTGATGCAGGTGCCGATGGACCACCACGATCCCGCCGCCGGCACGGTGGTCTGGCGCGATCCGGACAATAACGAGACGTTCGAAACGTCCGTGAAAGGCGGCGGATGCAAACTGCAGTGGAAGGCTGACTGGGCGATGCGCTGGTATGCGCTCGACGTCGATTACGAGATGTCGGGCAAGGACCTGATCGACTCCGTACGCCTGTCGGGGCGGATCTGCCGAATCCTCGGCAGCACGCCGCCGGAAGGCTTCACCTATGAGCTGTTCCTCGACGAGCACGCACAGAAGATCAGCAAGTCGAAGGGCAACGGCCTCTCGGTCGAGGAATGGCTGCGCTACGCGCCGCCCGAGAGCCTGTCGCAGTTCATGTTCAACGCGCCCCAGCGCGCCAAGCGGCTGTATTTCGACGTGATCCCCCGTGCGGTCGATGAATACCTGGCGAATGCCGCGCGTCTGCCCATGCAGTCGCCGCAGGAGCAGAGGCTGAACCCGGCCTGGCACATTCACGCCGGCCGTTTGCCGAACCACGGCGGCAGCCCGGTGTCGTTCGGCATGCTGCTGAACCTTGCCTCGGTGGTGAACGCGGACACGCCGGCGATCCTGTGGGGATTCATCCGCCGCTACAGCCCCGACGCGACGCCTGACACGATGCCGTTCCTCGACCGGCTGGTCGACCACGCCATTGCCTACTACCGCGACTTCGTCCGGCCCGAGAAGCGCTACCGTCATCCCACCGACGTCGAGCGTGCCGCACTCGCGGATCTGGCCGAGACGCTGAAGGGCCTGGACCGCGGCGCCGATGCGGAGGCGATCCAGACCATCGTGTATGAGGTGGGCAAGCGGCACCCGTTCGCCGAACTGCGCGCCTGGTTCGGTTGCCTGTATCAGGTGCTGCTCGGCCAGCAGGAAGGCCCACGCTTCGGCGGCTTCGTCGCGCTCTACGGCATCGACGAGACAGTGGCGCTGATCGAGGCCGCTCTGTCACGCCCGGCCGACGCCGCCTGACGGCGATGCAGGCAGAGCGCTCACGCGACATCGGCAAGGCCTGCCTGCGCCAGTTGCCGGCGATCATGGGCGTGCTGCTGCTGATCGGTGCGATCTACGTCGTGCAGAAGGAGTTCCGCCATCTGCGGCTGCACGACATCGCCACGGCGCTGCATGACATTCCGCTGCATGCGCTGGCGATCGGGTTTCTTTGGACGATTCTGTCCTACGCCGTGCTGACGATCTACGACCGGCTCGGCACGATCTATGCCGGACATAAGGTGTCCTACGGCCGCGTCGCGTTCGCGTCGTTCTGCGCCTACGCGCTGTCACACAATCTGGGCTTCGCCGCGGTGTCCGGCGCCGCGGTGCGCTATCGGCTCTATGCGCATTGGGGGCTGACGCCGTTCCAGATCGCCAAGACCGTGGCGTTCTGCAGCCTGACCTTCGCACTCGGCGGCATGGTGCTGGGCGGCACGATCCTGTTCCTCGAACCACAGTCGATCCCGTTCTTCGGCCGGCACCTGCCGCCCTGGGTGATGTATGCGGTGGGCGCGCTGCTGTGGGCGATCGTGATCGGTTACGTCACGCTGTCGCGTGTTTTCGGCAGGGCGCGCCTGTTCGGCCGCGTGATCGCCCTGCCTGGACTGCGCATGGCGCTGCTGCAGGTCCTGCTGGCAACCGTCGATGTCGCGATCACCGCATCCATCTTCTATGCGCTGCTGCCGACTGTGCCGGGTCTGACGTGGCCGGTATTTCTCGGCGTCTATGTTGCCTCCTACACGGCCGGACTTGCCGCCAACCTGCCCGGTGGCATCGGTGTCTTCGACACAGCGATTCTGCTCGGCCTGGAGCCTTACATGAGCGCCCCGCACATCGTGGGCGCGATCGTGGTGTTCCGGCTCTACTACTACATCATACCGCTGTTCCTCGCCGGAACTCTGTTCACCGGCAATGAGATGCTGTTGCGCGGCAGCGTGCTGCTCCGGCGGGTGGAGCGCCTTGGCACGATGCAGGCGCTCGCGCGTTGGAGCGAGCCCGACTTTGCCGTCGCAAGCGGCACCGGTCTGGTCGCGCTGTGCGGTGTGATGCTGCTCTGTGTCGGTGTTCTGGCACCACAGCCGGACTTCTCCTGGATCGATCCCGACTTTGCCGAGATCGCCAATCAGGCCGGCCAGTTCATCCCGTCACTGATCGGCGCCGGGCTGATCGTGGTGGCACTCGGCCTGTCGCAGAGGGTTAACCTGGCATGGGGTGCGACGATCTTCCTGCTGGTGCTGGGTGCCGCCTTTACCGCCACGCAGGGTGAGCGCCTGTGGATCTCCGGAGTGCTCGTGGTCGTCACCATGCTGGTGGCGCCGCTGCGGCGGTGCTTCTACCGCCATGCCAATCTGCTGACCGGACCGCTCGATGCGTCGAGTGCGCTCTCGCTGTTCGCGCTGGTGATCTGTCTGCTCGCCCTGGCCGGTACGCGCCCGCGGGTGCACCTGCTGACCAACAACGCCTGGTGGGCCGTGGTGATGTCGCACAACGTGCCCAATTCGCTCCGGCTGACGGTGGCGCTGGCGGTGGTGCTGGCGTTGATCGCGCTCTGGCGCCTGCTGCGTCCCGGCAAGGTGCGCTGGCTGCCGTGGGATGCCAAGGCGCGGCAGCGGCTGGCACTGCTCGGTGGCACCATCCCGCCTGCGAAGGCCGACGGCGTGGTGCTGGGCGAGGCCGAACGTGCCGGCATCCCGTTCCGCCGCTGCGGGCGGGTGCTGCTGGGGATCGGCGATCCGATGGGGGCCGAGGGCGACCGCATTTCGGCGATCTGGCGGCTGCGCGATCTGGCACAGCAGGAGGGGCTGGATCCTGCGTTCTGGCGCGCCGGGCCCGACCTGCTGAAGGTGTACGGCGATCTTGGACTGACCGCTCTACCCCTCGGCCCTGATGGGCTGCCGCTGCCTGAGTCACCCGATGAGACGCCGGAGGCGCGGCAGTATCTTGTGTGCGTCGCAGAGCGGGACCTGAAGACCCTGCTGCCGCTGCTGCCCCAACTGGCCGCCAACCAGGACATTGTGCCGGCGGCCGCCTAGGACTCTGAGTCGCTCGTCCTCACTGTCCGAAGCAAAGGCGCAACCGGAACACCCGGCTCATGGGACCTTCGCCGACGACACCGGTTCGGCCCGATTGTGCGGACCGCTCGCGCGATTCCTGACGCGGCGGCGTCGCGCGGCGATCAGATTGAGGCTCTCCACCAGAATGGAGAATCCCATCGCGGCATAAACGTACCCGCGCGGCACGTGGAAGCTGAACCCGTCGGCGACCAGCACCATGCCGATCAGCAACAGGAA
Organism: uncultured Alphaproteobacteria bacterium; assembly: GCA_963791495.1. GTDB lineage: Bacteria > Pseudomonadota > Alphaproteobacteria > Acetobacterales > Acetobacteraceae > JAMXLO01. The sequence goes on along the minus strand of CAWBST010000027.1, from coordinate 151,084 downwards.
TGACAGCGCCAGCATCTTTACCGACGCGTGGCGCTCGATAAAGGCGGCGAGCGGTCCCGACGCCGCCAGCATCACGATCATTGCGGCGACGATCGCCGCAACCATTACCCAGATTTCATCGGCAATGCCGACCGCCGTGATCACGCTGTCGAGCGAGAACACGACGTCCAGCAGCATGATCTCCAATACTGTGCGGATGAACCCGGTCGCTCCGGGGCGCGCCGATGCGTCGTCCTCGAGGCCGTCGACTCGCAGATGGATCTCCCGCGTCCCCTTGAACAGCAGGAAGCCGCCACCGGCGATCAGGATCACGTCGCGCCATGAGAAGGCGTGCCCGGCGAGGGAAAACACTGGCTCGGTCAGGTGAATGATCCAGACAATGGACCACAGCAGCGCCAGGCGGGTGCCGAGCGCCATGGCGAGGCCCACCGTGCGTGCCCGCGCCCGCTGTGCGACGGGAAGCCGGCCCGCGAGCAGGGCGATAAACACCAGATTGTCGATGCCGAGGACGATCTCCAGCACCGCCAGCGTGGCGAAGCTCGCCCAGGTGTCGGGGCTGGTGAGCAACTCCATGGTCTAGCCTGAAGTTTTCACGTGTCGGGACTTGAAGGCTGAATCCTGTCAGTGTGTTGTTTGAAGATTGGTGTGGATTTTGTGTCCATGTAGGGATTCCCAAAACGGCCGGAGTGTGATTCGATTCGGCCATGTTCATCGAGACGGTTCCTAATCGGTCGTCTCCGCCGGCGGTGCTGTTGCGGGAGAGTTATCGCGACGAGGAAGGCCGTGCGCAGAAGCGCACGCTGGCCAACCTGAGCAAGCTGCCGGGTGATGTCATCAATGGGCTGAAGGCGCTGCTGAAGGGCGGCACGGTGATCGGCACCGGCCCGAACGAGATGCAGATCGAGCGGTCACTGCCGCATGGCCATGTCGCAGCGGCGCTCGGCATGCTGCGCGGGATCGCGCTGGACCGGCTGATCCTGAGCACAGCGAAGGACGCGGCGTCGCGGCGACATTGCGGTCTGGTGGTGGCGATGATCGTGGACCGGCTGATCACGCCGCGCTCCAAGCTCGGGTTTGTCCGCGCGGTGGACGAGGAGACTGCGACAACGAGCCTGGGCGCGGTGCTGCGTCTGGGCGAGGTCAAGGAGCGCGAGGCGTACGAGGCCCTGGACTGGCTGCTGGACCGTCAGCGGCGGATTGAGAGCGGCCTGGCAAGGCGGCATCTGCAAGACGGCGTTCTGGTGCTCTACGACGTGAGTTCGTCGTATTTCGAGGGTCGCTGCTGTCCGTTGGCGCAGCACGGCTACAGCCGCGATCACCGTGGCGACCGGCCGCAGATCGTCTACGGACTGCTGTGCACACGCGAGGGGCTGCCGGTCGCAGTCGAGGTGTTCGACGGCAACACGGCCGACCCGGCGACGCTGAGCGCGCAGGTCGAGAAGCTCAAGGATCGCTTCGGCATCAGCCGCGTGGTGCTGGTTGGCGACCGCGGCATGATCACCTCGGCGCGGATCGGCACAGACCTCAGGCCGGCCGGCGTAGACTGGATCACCTGCCTGCGGGCACCGGCCATTCAGGCGCTGGCGGCGGAGAACGGGCCGTTGCAGCTGTCGCTGTTCGACGAGCGCGACCTGGCCGAGATCAGCGCGCCCGAGATGTTCCCCGGCGAGCGGCTCATTGTCTGCCGTAACCGCGAACTCGCCGCCGAACGCGCGCGCAAGCGCGAGGAACTGCTGGCCGCCACCGAACGCGAGCTTGCCCGCATCCAGGCGCAGGTCCGCCGCAGGCACTCGCCGTTGCGAAGCGCCGCCGAGATCGGCCTGGCAGTGGGCGGTGTGGTGAACAGTCGGAAGATGGCCAAGCATCTCGCCATCGAGATCCGCGATGGCCACTTCGCATTCCAGCGCCGGATCGAACAGATTGAGGCAGAAGCTCGCCTCGACGGCGTCTACGTGATCCGCACATCCGTGCCGGTCGAGCATCTCGATGCGAACGAAGCCGTGCAGGCCTACAAGGATTTGTCACGGGTCGAACGTGCCTTCCGCAGCATGAAGACCGTTGATCTCGATATCCGCCCGATCCGCCACTGGACCGCACCGCGCGTGCGCGCCCACGTCTTCCTGTGCATGCTCGCCTATCACGTCGAGTGGCATCTGCGCGACGCCTTGGCCCCGCTGCTGTTCCACGACACTGAACGCGCTGCTGCAAGGGCAGAGCGCTCCTCCCCAGTCGCCAGTACGGAACCGTCGGAGGCAGCCAAAGCCAAGAAGGCCACCAAGCGTACCGCCAACGGTCAGCGTGTCATGGGCTTCGCCGGCCTCATGACACATCTCGGGACGCTGACCCGCAACACAATGCGTGTGCCGATGCGAACCGCCCATCGGTTCACGCTTTACGCCAAGACAACTCCACTGCAGGAGGCCGCTTTCAGCCTGCTCAACCTCGAACCCATGCGTGTCCAGTAGCCACTAAAACTGATTGCCAATTCCGATAACCAGATCAACCACTTGCGCAGTTCACAAATGCAAACTTCGGTCTAGCGCCAGCGGGCGGGGGCCAGTCCGAGCCAGTGCGGCCGGCGATCCTCGATCCAGGCGAGGATGCGGTCAGTCAGCCGCCGCAGCGGCTTCACGTCCTCGGCCAGCAGCAGCACGCCGACCGGCAGCATCCACAGACCGAAGATCGGCAGGATACTGAGCAAACTGCCGACAATCAGCAGAATCCCGGCCACGATTCGCACCCAGCGCACCGATGGCTGACGCAGCCAACGAATCCTGGGCTGGAACGCCGCCGGCAGCCGCTGGATCAGCAGCTCCACGCGCCGCTCCCGGTCGGACCCGGCATCCGCTGCACTGTGATCCCTGTCGTTGGCGACCATGGCCATGCTCCTTCACCAGACGTCGGGAGCAGGAGAGGCGAGGCACGGACCGGGCATGGTCACCAGAGCCGCAGATCGACCGTTCCTACTTCGACACAGGACACGGCGATCCGACATCACGCGGCAAGCGGCAATGCGCCCTTGCCTCGCCAGAGGGGCCCGGATCACTTGATCGCAGCACATGGTAGGGCGCCGGCCCCGTTCAAGGCTTGCGGCGGGCGGGAAGATGCTCGCTCTCTCGTGCATAATCGGATCGACGACTCGGGAGACGTGCCATGCCGTATATCGTGACGGCACTGTCGACATTTGCCGCACTCGCAGCACTCGCAGCGCTCGTTCTGCTCGCGGGACAAGGGCGTACCCTGGCGGCGCTGCGCCTTCTCGGGGAGCAGGCGCTCGCCGGCACGCGGTCCGAGGCGGAGACGACCCGAACGGCGCTGCGTGCCGGCGACACGACGACGGCCGAGCGATTTGTTGGCCTGGGGGGTGCCTTCGCTACCGGCATCGAGCAGGTGCGGACGATCCTGACGCGCGAGCAGGGCGAACTTCGACTGGCAATGGCGGACGGCCAACTCAAGTCGGCTGCCCATGTCGGCGCCCAGTTCGAGACCACCCGCGCCATGCTGGAAGCCAAGCTCCGCGAAATGCGCGAGGGCAACGAGGCAAAGCTTGCGGAAATCCAGAAGACGGTGAACGAACAGCTCCACGCCGCGGTGGAGAAGCAGATGAATGAGAGCTTCAACCGGGTGATCGACCAGTTCACCGCGGTGCAGAAGGCGATGGGCGATGTGCAGGCGGTTACCGCGCAGATCGGCGACATCAAGCGGCTGTTCTCCAACGTGAAGACGCGCGGCGGCTGGGGCGAGACGCAGGTGCGCGCGATGCTGGACGACATCCTGCCGCCCGGTGAATACCTGACCAACTGCAAGGTGCGGGCCGACAGCAACGATGTGGTCGAGTTCGCTGTGCGCATGCCGGCAAAGGGCGCGGACCGGCCGCTGCTGCCGATCGATGCGAAGTTCCCGGTAGAGGACTACGAGCGGCTGCTGGCAGCGTCCGATGCGGGAGATGCCGATGCCGAACGTACGGCGTCACGCATGCTGGAGCGACGCATGCGCGACGAGGCGAAGAAGATCGCGACGAAATACATCAATCCGCCGGTGACGGTGGAGTTCGCGGTGCTGTATCTGCCGACCGACGCATTGTACGCCGAGGTCGCGCGCATCCCGGGCCTGATCGACGAGATCGGTCGCGAATGTCGCGTGCTGGTGATGGGACCGAGTTTGTTGCCGGCGCTGCTGCGTACGATCCACCTGGGATTCATCACATTGGCGCTGGAGCAGAAGGCCGACCAGATCCGCGACCTGCTCGGCGCGACGCGCACCGAGATGCTGAAGATGGACGAAGTTTTGGAGCGCCTGGCGAAGCAGGCGGGCGCGTTCAGCAACACGATCGACACGGCGCGCAGGCGCACGCGTGCCGTTGGCCGGAAGCTGCGCGGGGTGGAGGAGATCGACGCCGAGCGCGCCGAGAGCCTGCTGGAACTGGAAGCGGAGACCGCGTCGGAGGAGTGAGCCATTCCGGACTTGCCGGTTGAACCGATCCTTCCCACACTGCCGGCCCAACAAGACACAACTCGAGGGAGCGAAACGATGCTGAAGCACGCCGCCACGGCAAGTCTTGCGCTGCTTGTCGCCACGGCTATCCCGGCAAACGCAGCGCCCTACATGATCGTGGGCAACGACGAGAAGCCCGGCACCGATGCACAGGGCAAGCCGGTGGTCAATCCGACCGGCAATGACACCGTGGTCATTTTCGACCTGGCGAATCCCGAGGATCCGAAGGTCGTCGCCTCCCTGAAGCTCGAGAACTCCATCGTCGGGCCGCCGGTCAATCTGGCGATTTCGCCAAACGGCAGCATCGCTCTGGTTGCCGATTCGATGACGGTCGCGGAGGAGAACGGCACCCGCAAGATGGTGCCGACCGACAAGGTGCACGTCATCGACATGAAGGCGAATCCTCCGAAGCTGGCGCAGACCATTACCGTCGGCAAGCAGCCGTCGGGGCTGTCGTTCAGCCCCAAGGGTGACATGGCGCTGGTGGCAAACCGCGCGGACGGAACGATCGGCGTGCTGAAGATCGAGGGCACCAACGTGACGCAGACCGGCACCGTGCAGGTCAGCCCCGGTGTGTCGCATGTGGTCTTCACGCCCGACGGGAAGCATGCGCTGGCGCTCAAGTCACCGGACAACAAGGTGGCGGTGCTCGATGTGGACGGCGACAAGGTAAGCTACAACAAGCTGGACATTCCCACCTATCCGTTTCCCTACAACATCGTAGTGTCGCCTGATTCGAAGCTGGCGTTCACCGCGGACAATGGCAATGGCGGATCGTCCGATGGCAACGCGGACGCGGTGACGGTGATCGACCTGGACGGCGAGCACCCGCGCGCGATCGCGCACGTCACAGTCGGCGATGCGCCGGAGGGGCTGGCGATCAGCCCAAAGGGCAACCTTGCCGCGGCGCTGAATGTCGATGGATCGAACATGAAGCAGGCGTGGTTCCATCACCCGAACGGCAGCGTCACGATCCTGGGCATCCAGGGCAAGACCGTGACGCCGGTCGAGACCATCGAGGTCGGCAACTTCCCTGAGCCGATGGCTTTCTCGCCAGATGGACAGGTACCTTGTACGTCGGCAACTATGCCGACCAGGATTTCTCCATCCTCAAGGTTGATGGCACCAAGGTCACCAACACCGGCAAGCGATTGAAGTCGGGCGGCCACCCGGCGTCGATGCGCATGGGACCCTGATACGATCAGTTCCCCACTGACTGCACCTTGGAGAAATCGACCGACAGCGTGCCCAACTGCAACTGGACCGCGTTCGCCTGACTCAGCACGCCGGTCGCGGTGCCGACCACACTGAACGGCAGCGCGCTCACGGTGCCGTCGGCATTCGCACCGGCCACCGCGACCTTGTAGCTGCCGTCCGGCAGCGTGCGGCCAGAACTGTCGGTGCCATCCCACGTCCAGGTGTTCGTACCCTTGGTCGCCGTCATGGTCGCGTCGCTCAGCTTGGCGCCGGTGTCGCTGTAGATCGCGATCGCCACCTGCTCTGCTGCCGGCGCGGTGAACTTGACCGTCCCCTTGCCGTTCTGCAGCGGCACATGATCGGAGCTGACCGTCACTGTCTTGCCCGTTATGTTCGAGGCCTGCATCACCTCGCCGGCCTGGGTGAGCTGGATCAACTGCGTCAGACTGGTATTGGTGTTGATCTGCTGCTCGACACTGGAGAACTGCACCAGCTCGCTGGTGAACTGATTGGTATCCAGCGGACTGGTCGGATCCTGATTCTGCAGCTGGGTCATCAGCAGCTTGAGGAAGTCGCCGAAGTTGGCCGACAGCGAATTGAGCGCCGCGCTGCCAGTCTGCTGCGCGGCCGCGGTGCTGGTGCTATTCTGCTGCGCGGCGACGGATGCAAGGCTCATGGGATGGTTCCCTTTCGCGTCAAGCTGTGATGTTGAGACCCGCGCGCGCCCAGTCTGGCGTCGCGATCGGCGTGACTTCGGTTTCGTCACCGGCGTTCGTGCCGGCATGCTGGCGTCCCGGCTGGCCGCCCTGACGCGAGGCGCCATGCGAGCTGTCCCCGCTCAGCCCACCAGCGGCCGCGCCTGGGGCGGAGGGGGTTGCCCACTCATTGCGTGATGTCGGTTCGGGCGAGGCGATATGGAACGTGACGCTGCGACCGTCCGCCGGCACGCCGGCCTGGTCCAGCGCATGCTGCAGCTGCTGCTGATCACGCAACAGCAGCGTCAGCGTCTCGGCCTTCTCGACAGTGATCTCGACGCGGGCCCCCGCGTCGGACAGGCGGTCGATGCGCACCTCGACGTGGCCCAGTTCTGGTGGATCGAGGCGCACTGTCAGCTGCGTCGCGCCGTCCGGCGTATGCCCGAGCGACACCAGTACAGGTGCCACCTGCGACGCCGGAGAGGCAGGCGCCGAAGGATGCGGTGTGCCTGATGCAGACGGCACACTGGGCAGCGACACAGGGGGTGCGGTGTCCAGTGCGATCGGCGAGCCAGGCTGCGTTGGCGGCTCAGTCGATGCGACAGAAGTGGTCTCTTGGTGTGCCGATGCCGCCGTCGCCGGGTTCCCCAGGGGACCAGACTCCGGTCCGAGCGGGCTTGGCGTTGCGGTGGCTGACGGCCCGTGGTCGGCCGGTGCGTGGGTCGGGCGTGCTTCGCCTGAGCGATCCGCCAATGCCCGGAAATCGCCCCTGGGCGCTGATCGACCCGGGGCGGGGGCGGCAGCCCCGGCGAGCGGCGGCTGCACGGTCGCGTCATCCGCGGCGACTTCAGGCCCGGTAATCGGTGCTGTGGGCGGGTGCTCGAAGGATCCGCGTCGTCCGGCGACCGATTGCTCGAGGCCGGCCTGGACTGAAGGATCTTGCGACTGCGAGTCCGGTGGGGTCGCCGTCGGAAGCACGATCGACTGTGGCAACCCGGTTTGCGCCGCGTTCAGCACCGCCGCGGCGGGCGAGCCGTCGATGGGAGCCGGCGATGGGTTGCTCTCCGATGCAGCGGCCGCAGCATCGTGGACGTCGCCGGTGGGCGCGGCGATAGCCGTGGCCTCCGTCGATTTTGGCGTCTGTGATTGTGCTCGTCGTTGGCGACTGGCGGAGTCGGTCGCTGAGGCGTTCCGCGGTGATTGTCCACGGGCGGCCGGTTGCGATGCCACAGCCGCCGCCTCACCCGATTTCCCGGCATCTACGTGCGCATCGGCTGCCGACCCGTCAGACCGCGAGGCGGCAGAATGGGCGGTCTCACCGTGCGGCATCTTCGCGCTCTCGCCCGCGGGCTTCGGCTGCGCGTCATAGGCCGCTTTCGCCACGCCGATCGCCGCGTCGAACTGCTGCGCGGCCTTCGCTGTCCGTTCCCCGCCGGCAGGTTGGGGGGACTGCGGTGCGGCAGTTGTCTGAGGTGCGACGGAAATTCTTGCTTGCATCTGGTTTTGCTTCTCGATCCTGCCTGGCAGCAAGTGTCATGCCATCGACTGGCGCATGGCGAACGGCGGCCAGCGCTGGCTTGCAGAACGGTGGTAGGCAGCAACTGCCGGGGCGGTTGTGCCTGGGAGCGTCGAACGCATCAGCGGAATCCGATGAAACACGTCGGAATCACCGCACTGATCGATGGCATGGTTCCTGCGAGGAAGCGTGCGGGCGGACCACCACCGCAGCCCTTGTAGGAGCTACCCAATGTCCTTGTTCGGCGCCATGAACACCGCGATTAGTGGACTGACGGCGCAATCCAGCGCGTTCGGCAACATCAGCGACAACGTCGCCAACAGCCAGACGGTTGGTTTCAAACGGGTCGATACCAACTTCATCGACTACCTGACCACCAGCAGCGCGGCCCATAATGATCCTGGCGCCGTGGTTGCCACTCCCAACTATGTCAACAACGTGCAAGGCACGATCACACAGACAGACAATCCGCTTGGCCTCGCCATCGCAGGCCAAGGTTTCTTCGCCGTATCGCAGCAGAACGGCGAGGCGAACAATGTCACCACCTTCGATCCACAGCAGGTACTACACGCGGGCCGGTGATTTTCAAATGGACAAGAACGGCTACCTGGTGAACAGCGCCGGCAAGTTTCTCAATGGCTGGCCGGTCGTGACCGATCCGAACACCGGCACAGCATGTGTGAATCAGAACATGCTGACGCCGATCCAGGTGTCGCAGAGCTGTCTACAATCCCGTTAATACTTCCTCGGTGACACTGTCCGCGAACCTGCCTGCCACGCCCGCAGTGAACGACCACGACGCCGCTCTCGTCGGACATCAACGTGTATGATGCACTGGGCACTATGCATACGCTTGCTCAACTGGTCGCAGGCTACAGCTGGTGGCCCGTGGACACTGAACATCCCTGATCCGCTATCCAACCAACACGGGAGATCTCCCGGTGGCAGCGACTGACGTCACTTTCGGATAGACAAGCGGACAAAGCGCCATCGGTGACTGGAACCATCGATAGTGTCGCAAGTGTAGCTCCAGGTGCTTCCAGCTCTGGACCATATGTGGCAAGAACACCCAGGCATTTCTGACTTTCTCCGCCGACTTCGGTTCCGGCCGGCCGCAAACCATTCAATTGAACCTGGGAACCTACGGAGGATCGGACGGCGTGACGCAATATGCCGGCACGCAATACAGCCTGCGCGGGCTGACCCAGAACGGAGTGCCGCCGGGCGCGTTCTCGTCGGTCACCACGCAGGCCAACGGGAATATCGTGGTCAACTACGACAACGGTCAGTCGCGCACGATCGCCCAGGTGCCCATGATAACCTTCAACGCTCCCGACCAATTGCAGCGCCAGGACGGCCAGGCTTTCACAGCAACGCCAGGCTCCGGCACGCCGCTGGCCGAGGCCGCCGGCACCAACGGTGCGGGCACCCTCGTCACCGAGTTGATCGAGAGCTCCAATGTCGATATCGCCACCGAGTTCACCAAACTCATCGTCGCGCAGCAGGCCTATTCCGCCAACACAAAGATGGTGACGACGGCCGACCAGATGCTGCAGCAGACGATCAACATGAAGCAGTAGGAGACTTGCCGCGACCGTCGATGCCGCACGGTCGATCGTCGACGGCGGGCTAGCCAACACCGACAGCCAGTTTGCGCTGGTGCCACAAAACGTGGCGAACGCCGGCGAACCCCAAGCCGACGCTATGTCGCAATAAAGAATATAGATACGAAACGTTAATGCTTATAGTTTAGGACCTGGTCCATGAGACTCGACGGCGCACTGTCGATCGCGGCCGGAGGGCTGGCCAACGTCAATCGCCAGATGGCGGTCGTGTCGCAGAACGTGGCGAACGTTGACACGCCGGGATATGCGGCAGAGATCGCCACTCAGACCAGCGTCACCGCCGACGGCCAGGGCCTCGGCGTGCACAGCGGGCCGGCGATCCGCAACCTCGACACCATGCTGCAGGGCGAGCTGTTCAGCCAGAACGCGACCGTCGCCGGTCTACAGACACGCCAGACCGCCTTGCAGGCGATCGACGCGGTGCAGGGAACACCCGGCCAGGGCAGCGACATTGCCAGCCTGCTGGGGCAGTTGCAGAACCAATTCTCCGCCCTGCTCAACGACCCCAGCAATGCGCCGCAGCAGAGCCAGGTGGTGTCGACCGCGACGACACTGGCGCAGGGCATCAACACGCTCAGCGATGCCTACACAACGCAGCGCCAGACGGCGCAGGACAACATCGTCGGCGAAGTGACGACTTTGAACTCCACGCTTGGCACGATCGGCGGGCTAAGCACCAAGATCATCGAACTGAAGGCGAGCGGCCAGAGCACCGCTGATCTCGAGAACCAGCGCGACGCGGCGGTGGCGAAGCTCTCGCAGCTGGTCGAGATCAAGGCGCTGCAGCAGCCGAACGGCGACGAGTTGATTTCCACCACCGCCGGTCTGCTGTTGCCGACCCGTGGCACGGACAATCCTTTCACGACTTCTGGCAGCAACGTGCAGCCCGGTGCGTATTACCCGAAGGGCGGCATCGAGGGGATCATGCTCGGTGGCAACGATGTGACCAGCCAGCTTCGCGGTGGGCAGATCGGCGCCAACATCACGTTGCGCGACGTCACGCTGCCGACCGATCAGGCGGAGCTCGACGAATTCGCGCAGAACCTCTCGAGTCAGTTCGCAGCCACCGGCCTCAAGTTATTCACCGAGCCGGACGGGACACTGCCGGCGAATACGCCGCCGCCCGCGCAGCAGGGCTATGTCGGCTTTGCCGGCACCATTCAAGTCAATCCCGACGTAGTGAAGACGCCATCGCTGGTGCGCGACGGCACGCCCAGCGTCAACGTCAACAAGCTCGCCGGCTTCACTGACGTTATCAAAGGGGTATTGAACCAGACGTTTGGCAACACGCTGGTTTCCACCGTCAGTGGCCTCGGCCCGGCAGGCAACCTGAACGCGCCGTATGTCGCGCCCTCCACACTGGGGCAGCTCGCCTCCACCATGGTCGCATCGCAGGCGCAGGAGAGCGCCGCCACCACAACGCAGGCCGACACCGAGCTTGCGGTGCAGTCGACGCTGGCGAGCAAGCTGTCGGCGCAGAGCGGCGTGAACATGGATAATGAGATGTCGCGGATGATCGAATTGCAGAACGCCTACGGGGCCAACGCACGGGTCATCGCCACAATACAGTCGATGTGGACGCAACTCCTGCAGGCAGTGCAATGAGGGGCGCGCCATGAGCGGCATCACCACGATGACCGGGGTCACCGGAAACGCAACTCTCACCAAGCTGATCCAGGACAGCCAGGCGACGCATGCCCAGCTCAACAAGATCAGCAATCAGGTGAGCACCGGCCTCATCGCCGACAACTACGCCGGTCTTGGCACGGGCGCGCCGGTTTCGCTCAATCTGCATCCACAGATCGCCAGCATGCAGGCGTGGCAGAACAACGTGGATGCCGCGACCGGACGGATGTCGGTGGCGCAGTCGTCGCTGACGCAGATCCAGTCGATCGCCGCGAATTTCTATGCGCAGCTCAACAACGTGCAGGGCGTGAACACGAGCGCGATAGACACCATCGCAGCCTCGGCAAGGGACGCGCTGAGGCAGGTGGCGGGCCTGCTGGATACGCAGGACGGTGGCGTCTACGTGTTCGCCGGCCAGGACACCGGCAATCCGCCGGTACCGAATCCGGACCGGATCACCGATACGACCGCCAACCCGACGGGCTTCTTTGCGACAATCAGTTCGGCCGTCAGCCTACTCGGCCAGCCTGGACACGATGCGGCAACGGTCGCCCAGGCGACGCTTGCTGCCGCACGGTACACCGGCGTCGCCGGCCCCCCATCGCCGTTTTCCAACTTTCTGTCCAAAAATGATCCACCGGCGCTGCCGAGTGTGCAGGTAGGGCAGAACCTGACTGAGACGACGGGACTGTCGGCCAGCCACAACGGGTTGATACCGTCGACGGTTGATGACGGCAGTTCCACCACCACCGGATCCTATATGCGAGACGTCCTGCGCGGGTTGGCCACGATCGGATCGCTCAGCAGTTCGCAGGCAAATGTCGCGGGCTTTCAGGACCTGGTGCAGAACACACGCACCAGTATGTCGGGGGCGATCGGCGCCATGGCGCGGGACGCCGGCGTGCTGGGCAACGTGCAGTCGTCGCTGACCGCCACGCAGAGCCGGCTCGCCGACACGCAGACGGCGCTGACCGGCCAGGTCTCCTCGGCCGAGGAGGTCGATATGGCGGCCGCGCTGTCGAAGCTTACACAGGTGCAGACGCAGATGCAGGCCTCCTACCAGCTCATCGCGACGCTGAACGGCCTGTCGCTGGCAAAATTCCTGCCTGCGGCGTGATGAAACCGCGGCACGCTTCATCGGCCGTTAACCTGGGGGCATCAATATGGCCCCATGCCCGCAGAAGGCGGGAGCATGCTTAACTCGATGTACTAGAAGGGTAAGACATCATGTCCGTCAACTCTGTGCAAACAAACGTGGGCGCGATGATCGCCCTCCAGTCGCTGAACAAGACCAATACGGACCTGGCTGCCACGCAGAAGCAGGTCTCCACCGGCTACCGCGTGGCGGACGCCACCGATGACGGCGCGGCCTTCGCTGTGGCGCAGAATGTTCGCTCCACGGTCAGCTCCATCACTACTGCGAACCAGCAGCTCGGCAGCGTGCAGGGTCTGATCTCCACCACGCAAACGGGTCTGACCTCCGTCTCGAACACGATGGCCAGCATGCGTGACGTGCTGGTGAAGTTGGCGGATGGTAACGTGTCCGGCAACATGCGCACCCAGTATCAGACGCAATACAATTCCCTGCTGTCAGCCGTTAAATCGAACATTCAGGATACGAGTTACAACGGCGCGACGCTGGTAGGCAACATCACCGGAAGTAGCGGCAACTTTGCGCGCGTGGTGACGATTCGGAATGAAGCGGGCGCCACGTACGGCATCGCCACTTTCGGTGGGGCCGCCCTTTACGGCTCAATTGCCATAGCCAAAGCCTCGTCTGTCAGCGTGGCAGCTCATGGGGTGACCGCCGCCACCTATCACCACGATGCTGTCGCGTTTCCGACTAATGCCGCCGGAGTGGCGGCACTGTTGACAGCCGGCGGAATGTTCACCCGGCAGATGAATGCGGTGGGAACGGCGCTGAACACGATCGGCTCGGAGGCGAACTTCGTCAGCGGCCAGATCACCTTCAACAACAACAAGGTCGACTCGTTGAACGCCGGTCTCGGTTCATTGGTGGACGCCGATCTGGCCAAGGAATCGGCGCAGTTGCAGGCGCTGCAGATCCGCCAGCAGTTGGGCACGCAGGCCCTGTCGCTGGCAAACCAGGCACCTCAGGCGCTGATGAGCCTGTTCAGGTAGACATCTGACCTGATCCCGACCGGACAGAACGTCTGGTCGGGGCTCGGGTGACTCTCAGGAGACCGGCAAAACGCCGGCACGCACATCAGGTCCCGCAGCGCTTTGTGCGGGAACCGGCCAACCAGGAAGAGGCGCATGTCTAACCTTGTCTTGGAGCTGCGCCAGGGCGAAATGATGATCGTCAACGGCGCGCCCATCCGCTTCCGGACCAAGTCGCGGATCGAGCTGACCGCCAAGGCGCGCTTCCTGTTCGGCAAGCAGATCATGCCGCCCGACCAGGCCGACACTCCGGCGCGACGGATTTATTTCGCCCTGCAGTCGGCCTATATCGGCTCGGCGGAAGAGCGGGCCAGGGGTCTCGTCGCGGCACGTGAACTGATCGCCGAGTTCAAACGGGCGACCACGTCAGGCCTGGCGTGCGAAATCCTTGATCGTGCCTTGTGTGCCGCGGAAACTGACGACTGCTATTTGGCCCTGAAGCTCACGCGGCGAGTCATTCGCCACGAAGACACAGTGCTCGATCGCACACACGCGATTGCCAGCGTATCTCCAAAGCCTAACTCAACCCAGAGGGACCAACCAGAGTCATGTCCGATATGAACCAGGCTACTCGCGCCTACGAGTCTGCTGCCACGCATCGAACCGACCGTGAGCAGGAAGCCGACGTGTTCCACCACGCCATAGGTGCGCTGAAGGCGGCGCGCGAGTCCGGGGCGATCCAGCGCGTGCGCGCGATTGCCGACAATCGTCGGCTCTGGACGACCGTGACGAATCTCATGAGTGATCCCTCGAACGCACTGCCCGCCGATCTCCGTGCTGGGATCGTCTCTGTAGGGCTCGCAGTACAGCGCGAGATGGATCGCGATGCACCCGATTTCGATTTCCTGATCTCCGTCAACGAGAACGTGGCGGCGGGACTTGCCGGTCGGCCCTGACACGACCGGAAACCGCCGGTAGACGCATTCGTCGTGAGCACGATCGGCAGCTACCTGACGAGCCTTTACGGTGCGAACAGCTCTGGTTCGTCCAGCCTGCTGTCCGCGCTCTACGGCTCTGCCACCTCGCTGGGACAGAACCCCGTCATCGCACTGCAGTCGGCGGAACAGCACCAGACGCAAGACATCAAGGTGACGGCGGCGGAGCCCGCGGTGAAGCGTGACGTCGATGCCTTCACCGCCGGAGTCAAGAGCGCCAAGACGGTGAAGCAGCTCCTGTCGAACCCGGCGGTCATGAAGGTGCTGTTGACCGCGAATGGTCTTGCCGACCAGATCCCTTACACGGCCATGGTCGGCAAGGCGTTGCAGTCAAACTTGGATGACCCCAAGTCGCTCGCCAACACGTTGACCGACACTCGTTGGCAGTCGGTCGCTCAGACCTACGACTTCGCCGCCAAGGGCCTCAGCATAATTCAGGATCCTAAGGTGATCGGCGCTATCGCCGATGGCTATGCGGAAGCGACGTGGCGCCAGTCGCTCGATGCCACCACGCCCGGTCTGTCGAACGCCCTCACGTTCCGCAAGGAAGCTTCGACCATCACATCGGTGGTTCAGATTCTGGGCGACAAGGTGATGCGCAATGTGGTCACCACCGCACTTGGTTTGCCGCTCCAGATCGCCTTTCAGCCGCTCGAGGCACAGGAGAAGGCAGTAAGCACGCGGCTCGATATCACGAAGTTCAAGGACCCCAAGTTCGTCGAGAGTTTCGTCCAACGCTATCTGCTGGCGGCGGCCTCGAACGGCAGCGACAGCACAACGGCGACCTTGAGTTCCCTCGCTGTTCAGGCGCGAGGCCTCGTCGTCTGAGCCGCATCCCGACTGCGGTTGCTCAAAAGGAGCATTCGATGCCGGAACTGCAAACTGTCGATGTAGAGGCACTGACAACTCGCATCGCTTCCTTGATCGATGCAGGACGCATTGGCGCTGCCCGGCCGCTTCTCGTCGCGGCGCGGCGCCTTGCGCCACCGTCACCGCTTCTCGCGTTGCTCGCCGCAGTGCTTGCTATGCGTGAGGACCGCACGGATCTTGCACAGTCGGAGCTGGACGCCGCGATCGCGCAGACACCCGATCACGCCGGATTGCGCAAGTGCCGGGCCGAGTTGCGGCATCGGATGAATGACAAGGCCGGCGCCGCCGCCGACGCAGCGGAGGCCGTGGTGCTCGACCGTCGCGACCCGTCAGCCAAGGCGCTGCTTGGCGTGCTGTTGCTGGAACTAGGCCGCCCAGCCGAGGCCGCCGCTTGCCTCGGTGAGGCTGTAGCCGCCGATCCGGCTCACCCAGCGTATCGGGAGGGCTTGGCCGCCGCGCAGGAGGCGGATGGCGACGGCGACGCAGCCTTTGCGACACTCGTCGCGGGCATCGCCGCGACGCCGGGGGCGGCAGCGCTGCGCAGCGCTGCCGCCCTGCTGGCAGTTCGCCGATGCGACTTCACCAGCGGCCTGCGGTTGGCCGAGCAGGCCTGCTCGGACGGCGTGGCAGACGCACGTCTGTTCGGCCTGAAAGGCCAGGCATTGTCCAGCCTCGGTCGGCACGCGGAGGCGGCGGATGCCTATGCCGAGGCGCTCAAGCTCGGCCCCGACGATGCCTATGTCCGCCACCTAGTGGCTGCATCGGGCAAGGTGTCCGACACGGGACGTGCGCACGTCGATTATGTGCGTAGTGTATTCGATGGCTACGCTGATCGATTTGACTCGCATCTGATCTCGCTCGGCTACCGTGTTCCCGGCCTGATCCGCTCGGCGCTGCTGCAGCATCCCACGATCCAAGCTGGCGATAGGCTCGGCCCGGTTCTCGATTTGGGCTGCGGTACCGGGCTGACTGCCGTTGTGCTGTCCGACCTGCCGATTGGCCCTCTCGTTGGCGTCGATGTCTCTCCCGGCATGCTGGCTCAGGCAACGGCAAAACAGTGCTATGCCGAACTGCGCGAGGCTGACTTGATGGAGATGCTCGCCGAGGACGGGGCGTCCTGGCGGTTGATCCTGGCTGCCGATGTCTTGTGCTACTTCGGCGATCTGCGAGGCGTGCTCGTTCGCGTGCACAAGCGACTTGATGCCAATGCGTGGTTCGTGTTTTCCGTCGAGGAGCTTTTGCCGGACAAGGACGGCGAGCTCCATGGCAACGGGAGGTGGGCCCTGCAGCGCCAGGGTCGCTACGCGCATGCTCTGGATTTCGTGGAGACGGCAGCGCTCGCGGCGGGATTCGCCATCCGAACCCTGGAACGACAGACGCTGCGCTACGAGGACGATGCGCCGGTAGCCGGGCTGTTTGCCGTGCTGCAGCGGGATCGGACATGACGGCTGAAGCTGCACTCGACCTGCTGCACCGGGGCGATGCGGTTGGTGCGCTCGCATTGCTGGCCGACGAAGTGTCCTCTGACGAGCTGGATTCCGCGCTGCTCGTCGCGCGCGGCATGGTGCACCTAGCCAACGACAGCCCAGCCGCTGCACTGACCGACCTGCGTAAGGCTGCCGCCCTCGGCGATACGGCTCCAACGACCTTGCTGAACCTGGCCCTGGCCGAACAGAAGGCCGGCGATCCAGCGCATGCCCTGCGACTCATGGAAGATCTGGAACGTCGTTTGCCTGACTGGGACGAGCCGCCTTTGCGACTTGCGGAGGCCTTTCGCGCCGCGGGCAAATCGGAAGATGCCGAGCGGGCCTATGGTCGCGCACTGGAGATCAACCCACGTCGCGAGTCCGCGCTGCTAGGACTGGCCGGCCTGTTGATCATGCGCGGATGTGGCGAAACTGCTCGCGATCTGCTGTTGCGATGCTGCGGCATCGCTCCGGATCGGGCTGAGGCCTGGGACGCCCTGGGCCTCGCGCTGCTGCTGACCGACGAAAGGTCGCTCGCGGAACCGGCGTTCGCCGAGGCACAGAGCCTGTCGCCACAGACGTTGCAGTACGCGCTGCATCGCGTCGAAGGCGCATTCGCTGCCGGCTCGCAGGAGGCGTTGTTGACTTGGCTTGAAGTCGCGCGCGAAGAGGATCCGCTGAACCACGTATTGCCGGCCGCACTTGGCGTCCTTCTGGAACGGCTTGGCCGGCGGCCCGAGGCGATCGACGCATTCGAGGCGGCGACCGCGCTCGCGCCCGATGCGCCCTACCCGGCAACGCTTCTCGCCAACGCTCTCGCCCATGCCAACCGGGTGCGTGAGGCCGAGGCGGTGTTGCGCAACGCGAGCACGCTCGATCCGGACAACGATGAGCTTCGCGACATGCACGCCAGCATCATGCTGCGCCTGTATCGTCATGCCGAGGCGCGGACCGAACTGCTGGCCTGTATAGAGCGGCATGGCGAGCGGCCTGGCGACCTGGGCAACCTCGCCAATGCGACCAACTGTCTGGGGTTGCAGGACGAGGCGGAGGAACTGGCCCGCCGGGCCATCGCGCTTGCTCCCGACCTGTCGTGGCCGCGGCGCACTTTGTGCAACGTGCTGCCCTATCGCGACGGTATCACCGGCGCCGAGCTGCTGGCCGCACTCAAGGGTTGCTCCAATCGCCTGCCTCGCCAAGCGCTGCCCCAATTCGCCAATACACCTGACCCCGAACGGCGGCTTGTGATCGGCCTGTTGTCCGGCTCGTTCACGGCGCACCCGGTAGGCTGGCTGACGGTTGCCGGATTTGAGACGCTGGAGCCCGCTGCGTTTGTCGTTGTCTGCCTGGCGCAGAACGACGCCAAGGACTGGATGGCAAAGCGCTTCCGTGCCATGGCCCACGAGTGGCACGACGTCGATACTCTGAGCGATACGGCGCTGGCCATGAAGGCGCGGGACCTCGGCATCGATATTCTGATCGATCTTGGTGGCTACGGAGAGGCAGGCCGCATGGCGGCCTGCGCGCATCGGCTGGCCCCGGTGCAGATGAAATGGGTCGGCATGCAGAACCACAGCAGCGGCCTTGCCGAGATGGACTGGATCATCACCGACCGCTGGGAGACCCCGCCTGAACTGGAGCCCGTCTATTCCGAGCGACCCCTGCGTCTGGCGGACGGCTATGTGTGCTATAGCCCGCCGCCCTACGCCCCGGATGTCGGCCCGCTGCCAGCACTGACCAATGGACACATCACGTTCGGCTGCTTCAACAACCTGGCAAAGATCACGCCGTGCGTCATCGCCACCTGGTGCGATGTCCTGCATCGCGTCCAGGACTCGCGGCTGGTGCTGAAGACACACCAGTTCGCGGATCCGCCGACGGCGGAGCGTGTGCTGGCCGCATTCACCGAACGCGGCGTTGCGCCGGAACGGATCGAGCTTCGCGGTCCTTCGGGTCATCGGGCGTTCATGGGAGAGTACAATCACATCGACATCGTGCTCGACCCGTTCCCGTATTCCGGCGGCTTGACCACCTGCGAGGCGCTGTGGATGGGTGTGCCCACTGTGACGGTGCCCAGCGAGACTTTCGCCTCCCGCCACTCGATGAGCCATCTGAGCAACGCCGGTCTCGCCGACTGGGTGGCGCTCGACCTCGCGACCTATGTTGAACTCGCGGTGCGACGGACCTCCGATATCCCGGCCCTCGCCGACTTGCGCGCCGGCCTACGCGCGCACGTGAAGGCAAGCCCGCTGTGCGATGCGCCGCGCTTCGGTCGCAACTTGAGTGAAGCGCTGCGTCGTGCATGGCGAGCGTGGTGCGCCCGATATTAATCGGCAGGCAAGGTTGCGCGCGTATGATATCCGCGTTGTCAGGAGCGCGACAAAATGTCTTCGCCGCCGACCGTGGACGTCAATCTATTCGTCTACAATGGCGCGACCATGGTGAGCGAGGCGATTGACAGCGTGCTGGCGCAGACTTGGCCGCATCTTACGCTCACCTTGATTGACGACGGATCGACTGACGGCACCCTGCAGGTGTTGCAGGATCAAGCCGCTCAGCACCCCGCGATTCGCATCAAGCGCAACCGTAACAACGGCGGCGCGATCCCCAATTTCCAGCGCGCGTTCTGGCTCGGCGACTTCCGACTATGTGATGCCGAAGTCCGCCGACGATGTGATCGCTCCAGACTTTGTCGAGCGGCTCATGAGGGTGCTGCTAGCCCATCCGGCGTGTGCGATGTGTCACGCGGCGGGTCTGATCTTTCGCGGTGACGAAATGGTCGGCCGCTATCCACCCGAGCATTGCCTGCATGCAACTGATGCCGACCCGCAGGCACGTACTCTGCACGTGATGCATCGCTACACCTCGTCGCCAAGTTTCTGGGGCGTCTATCGCCGCGATGCGGTCGATCAATTGTCGACGATCCGCTATCGCGCAGGCTGGGACCATGTCGTGCTGGCCGAGCTCGCGCTGACTGGCGAGATTCGCCATGTGCCTGAACCGCTCTATTGGCGCCGCGACGGTGGCAAACCGGTTCTGCGCCTGGCACAGGCTGCGACTGAACAGGGCTGCCGCGGCGTGCCTTTGGACGACGTATTGGCCGAACAGCGCTGGCGCACACCGCTCATCACCACTGCCTATGCACATTTGGAGATGTTCGCTGCAACGCGCCTGACGCTCGACGAACGCCTCACGCTGATGCACGCGGTACCCGAGATATTCCGGTCGCGTTGGTTGCCTTACATGCGGCGCGAGGCAGAGGCGTTGCACGCCGTGCTGCCGGCTCTGCTGGCTCGGCTGCAACGCAGCGACGTCATCACCGCACATTGGCAGGCGCGAACGATCGCCGAAAGCCTGCTGGCGGCCCAGACGATTGTGCCCGAAGTGGACTTCAGCCTGGCGCTGCTCGAACTCACCAGCGTCACGGGCGAAACCATTCAGCAGACTGCCGTCGTATGAGGTGCACATGACCGATGCTGGCGTATGTACGCCCCTTCGCCTGCATATCGGTTGCGGCGACAATCCGCTGGCCGGGTGGGTCAATATCGACCGCATCGCGCGGGCGCCGGGCGTGACAACCGACATCGACGCAACATGTCTGCCTTTCGCCGACGCATCGGTTGACGCGGTGCTGGCCGAGCATGTGTTCGAGCACTTCTCGTTCGATGACGAAGCGAAAGTCTGGCACGAGATGGCCCGTGCACTGCGCCCAGGCGGCACGCTCACGATCGAAGTGCCCGACTTCGAGTGGGTCTGCTCGACGTTTCTGGCCGCCAGGGACGAATGGCGCGCCTTCTACGTCGTCGGCCATCCCGATCATTATGCCGGCTGTGGCCGCGCGCTCAACCAGCGATGGGGCATTCTGCAGACCATGTTCTTTGGCAATCAGAACGGCGCCGGGCAGTTCCATAGCAGCGCCTATACCGAGGGCAAGTTGCGCGCGATCGCCGCGGCACTGAACTTTCAGGCGATCACCGTGAACCGATTGTTCAACAAGGGCGGGCAGGCTCTGCGCGCCGTTCTTACACGCTGAGGCGGTCGCAATGCGCGTGTTCATCTCCGGCATCGCCGGCTTTCTCGGCAGTCACCTGGCGGAACGCATGTTGGCGATGGGCCACGACATCGTCGGCTGCGACAGCCTGCTCGGCGGCGAGCTCGTCAACGTGCCAGCGGACGCGGAATTCTATCAATACGACTGCCGCGATTTCAATGCGATGGCAAAGGTCATGCGCGGCAGTGAGCTGGTATACCACTGTGCCGCTACCGCCTACGAAGGTCTTTCCGTGTTCGCGCCGGCGATGATCATGGACAACATCCTGACCGGTTCGGTCTCGGTGTTCTCCGCCGCGATAGGGAACGGCGCAAGACGCATCGTGTTCTGCAGCTCAATGGCGCGCTATGGCACCAATCGTGTGCCGTTCGAGGAGAGCCTTCAGCCACGGCCGCAGGATCCCTACGGCATCGCCAAGATGGCGGCGGAACAGGCGCTGGCAAATCTGGCTGGCGTGCACGGCCTGGAGTATGCGATCGCCGTGCCGCACAATATCATCGGCGCGCGGCAGAAGTTCGACGATCCCTACCGCAACGTCGCCAGCATCATGGCCAATCTAATGTTGCAAGGCCGCTCGCCGTACATTTACGGCGACGGTGAGCAGATGCGCTGCTTCAGTCATGTCGAGGACTGTCTGTCGTGTCTGCTCGCGCTTGGACTGAGCGAGCGCGGGCTGTTCGAGGTGATCAATATCGGGCCGGACGAAGAGTTCGTGACCATCAACCAGCTGTTCCGCCAGTTGAAAGGCATCGTTGGGTTTGAGGGTCAGGCAATACACCTGAATGATCGCCCGCAAGAAGTTCGGAATGCGTTCTGCAGTAGCGTGAAGGCGCGCGATCTGCTGGGCTATCGGACCACGCACGAGCTGGAGGACGGGCTGCGAGACATCGTGGATTACATCCGCAAGGTCGGGCCGCGGAAGTTCCGCTACCACCTGGACATCGAGATCCGCAATGGCCGCACACCCCGCACGTGGACTGAGCGTTTGATGTAGGATTGCTATACGGGGAGTGGTTTGGTTTGAGTGTGGGACAATTGGACCCAGTAGTTAAGCGCCCCTCACCAATACGACCGCCTCGACTTCGACCGCGATGTTCCGCGGCAGGCTGCCCATGCCGACTGCCGACCGCGCTGGCCTTCCCCCCTCGCCCAACACCTGCACGAACAGATCGGTGCAGCCGTTGATCACCTCCGGATGCTGGGTGAAGTCCGGCACGGCGTTCACCATGCCGAGCACCTTCAGCACCGTATCGACGCGCTCCGGCATCCCCGCCGCCGCGATCATATTCACCAACTGGTCCAGGCCGCACAGTTTCGCCGCCTCGTAGCCCTGCTCCACCGTCAGATCAGCGCCGACCTTGCCGGCGATCATCGTCTCGTCGGCGCGCCAGAGGGCGTTCCCCGCAAGCCGGAACGACACGTAGTTGCCGATCGGCTCACGGCGGCGATGGCAAGGTCAGGCCGAAAGCAGCCGGACGTTGATCGGCACTCGTCGGGGGCAACTCGCCTCGCAGCGACCCCTACCCCCTCCCGCAAGGGAGGGGGTAGCTCACCGGCCGATCAACGCTCAGTGCAGCGCGTAGAACCCCTTCGCGCCGCCAGCCATCACCTGGTTGACCGTCTCCTGCGGTGCGCCCTCAATGAGCTTGCGCACCATCGCCGGCGCTCCTGGGAAGAAGCCATCCGGATGCGGATAGTCGGTCGCCCACAGGATCTTGTTCGGACCCACGTAGTCCACCAGCGCCTTCAGGCAATGCTCCACCGGCTCGAACGCGATCCAGCAGTTGCGCTTGAACAGTTCGCTCGGACGCGTCTTCAGGCCGGAATCGTTGAACCCCTTATCGTCGAAATGGCGGTCCATGCGATCCAGCCAGCCGGCGATCCATCCGCCGCCTGACTCGAGGAACGCGATGCGGATCTTCGGATGACGCTCGCACACGCCGCCCCAGATCACCGCCATGCAGGCCAGCATCATCTCCATCGTGTGGGTGATGATGTGGCGCGCACCGCGCTCCTCGAAGCGGTCCATGCCGACCTGCATCATGCCGCTGTTGCCGCCCTCGTGGAAGCCGACCGACATGTCGAGTTCTTCCGCCATCGTCCAGAACTTCTCGTAATCCGGATGATGGATCATCTTGTTGTTGTACGGATTGGGCCGCAGGAACACGCCGCGGAAGCCGAGCTTCTCGCGTGCGTAGCGCATCTCCTCGATCGCCAGATCCACAGACTGCATCGGTATCATCGCGACGCCGAACAGCCGGTCCGGATAAGGCTTGCAGTAGTCGGCGAGCCAGCGGTTATAGGCGCGCGACATGGCGGCGGCGGCCGGCGGATCCTGCACCGCGCCGGCGAACAGCCCGATGCTGGGATACAGGAACGCGGCATCGATGCCGTCGAGGTCCATGTCGGGGATGCGCGCGTGCGGATCGAAACCGCCCTTGCGGCCCTGCTCATATTCCATGGCGTCGTCCACCACGGTGCCGTCGCGGGCGCCGACACCGCCCAGGGCGCCCAGACCCTTCTTGCTGCCGAGTACCTGTTCGCCGACCTGCAGGCGTTGTTTGCCGTCGGCGTCGCGGATGAGCCTCGGTGCGAGGTCGCGGTACTTCGGTTCGATGTAGTCGGTCCAGAGATTGAGCGGCTCCAGAATGTGTCCGTCGGCGTCGATCACGTTGTAGGCGCGAGCCATGGTCGTCCTCCTTCAGTGCTTGATCCACTCCTTCATGTAGCGAGCGTAGCAGTCGCGCTCGCCCGGCATCTTCGGCCAGCCGGCGAGCAGCCGCGCGGTGGCCAGCAGCAGCCGATCGCGCAGATGGGTGGAATTGTGGCCATACTCCTCGAACGTGGAGTGGCTGATCTTCTGATTGTGCGGGTCGTCCTGGAACTTGCAGGCCGTCACCGCGAGGCTGGCGAGCAGCTTCTGTCGATCGGCGCCGGTCTGCAGATACGCATTGGCCACAGCGGTGGCGCGCGGGAAGTCGAATGCCATGATGGCTTCGTCCTGTTCGCGCAGCAGTGTCTCCGGTGTATGGCCGTTCAGGTCGTGCGATGCGAATTCCTGCTCGATCACCGAACTGAACAGGTTGTTGGCGCGCGCCGCGTCGTTCACGAAGTTGGCCATCAGATACAGGATGCGCGGCTGATACGGATTGTCCGACGTCCGCATCCAGTAGTTGGCGGTGTTGCAGTAGTCGAACGGATGCTGACCCTCGGTGAACTTGCGCGGCACCGTCGTGCGCAGCACCAGTTCCGCCGCGCCGAGCTGGATGGCATCGCCCAGGCTGCGCAACGAGATGCCGTCGCGCAGATGCGCGGTGATCTGATCCCACACGGTCTGTGCATCCGCTTCCATCAGCAGCCGCACCATCTGTTCGACCTGCTGCGGTGTCAGCGGCGCCTGGTTGGTCTGCTTCAGGCTCTTGCCGGCATCGACAAACGTCTCGGTCAGCGTCACGCAGGCGGCGTCGTAGAGCGAATAGTAAAGCGGCCCAATCGCCATGTCGGGCACGCCAGTATAGAAAACGCCGTGCGCACGTTCCCAGCCGATGTGCTCGGCAAGATCCACCACGGCGCGGGCACGCAGCGCCTTATGACCTGTGTTGCGCGCCTTGCGCCGCATCGTCGTGTCCTGCAGATCGATCAGGCCGAGGAACAGCAACTGGTCGCGCAATTTCGGGCGCACGGCCTCGTCCGCCGCGAGACCGAGGAACAGCCCGTAGGAGCGCTTCACGTCGCCGCTCATCGTCGCGATCATGTGCGCGTGCAGCCGATCCTCGAACCCGCCGGCCTCGACGATCGGCTTCTGGTCCTCATTCCACACGACGGGCCCGTAGCTCGGCGGCGGCACATTGATGCCCTTCATCGTGGCATAACGGCCGGGATACTTGCCGCGCAGCTGGTTCCAGATGTCGAGACCCGCAGGGATGTACCACACGCTCTGCAGCATCCCGAGCAGGCGATATTCCTCCGGCAGGTACTGCGTCAGATCGGCGGAGGTCCGCAGGCCGAGGATGGTGTGATCGTTGTTGATCAGAGTGATCTGCCCATCCCGCACGTCGACGTGATTGGGTACCTGGACGAACGGCGCCTCCGCTTCGGTGACGACGCTCAGCGCATCGCCCATCGAACGCCCGTCACGCCGCACCAGGTCAAAGAAAAGTTCGGCAGTGCGCGGCTGATCGCGTTGCAGGATCGCGTCGGTGAATGCGTCGACGGCCTTGTCCTTGCGGATGTCCTCTCGGCTCTGCAGCATGCAGGTTCCTCGCTTCTTGCGGCGGCTACTCATTGGTAGCCTAGCGCCGTAGCGAGTAGCCCGTAAAGCCGTATTACCCCAGGCGCCGCCGATACAGCGCGATCAGCCGTTCCCAATGCCGTTCCGCAGCCGGTTTGTCGTAGCACCAGCGCTGTGGGAAGGCGAAGCCATGATGCACACCGGGCTGCAGTTCGATCTCACCCGGCGCTCCAGCGCGCGCGAACAGGCCGCGCAGTTCCTCGACCATCGGCAGCGGCGCCAGTTCGTCGTGTTCGGCGCAAGAGATGTACAGTTCGCCCTTCACCTTGCCGAGGTTGAGATGCGGGCTTTCTTCCGCATCGCTCACCAGCCAGGTGCCGTAGAACGACGCCGCGGCAGCAACGCGATCCGGATAGCGCGCAGCGGCGGCGAGCGCATAAGGGCCGCTCATGCAGTAGCCATGCGCGCCGACCGCCCCAGCCTTCGCTGCGTCCTGCCGATCGACGAACTCCAGCATTGACGCGATGTCGTCCATCACAGGCGGAATGGTCATCTTGGTACGCACGGCGCGCATGCGTTCACGCTCCGCGCTGCCCTGCTCGAGCACATCCGGACCGAAGATCGTGTCGCGACCGGCGCGGTAATACAGGTTGGGCAGCAGCACGTAATACCCGACGGTGGCCAGCCGGCGCGCCATGTCGCGCAGTTCCTCGCGGATGCCAGGCGCGTCCATCAGCAGGAACACCGCAGGATGCGGTCCTCCACGCTCGGGATGGCAGATGAATGTTTCCATCGCGCCAGCCTTGGTGGTGATATCCAGGGTCTGCTCGATCATCGGACTTCCTCCAAATCAAACTCGTCGCACTGCGTGGAACACCGGCCAGCCCATCTGAATGTCTGTCAGCGTCTTGCTGAACGCCGTCGGCCCGTAGATCAGTCCCAAGGGCACATACGGCACGTCCTGCCATGCCTGAAGCCTGCATGTCGCGCACGATGCGCTTCTGTTCCTCCTCGGTGTTCGCGTCCAGCCACGCTGCGCGCAACTCCTCCAGCTTGGGCGCGTTGGGCCAGCCGAACCATGCGTCCGGTCCGCTCCGGATGGCAATCTGCGCCGGCACGAACACGTTGTTGAAGCTGGTCAGGTTGGTGATGAAGATGTGCCAGCCGCCCTTCTCCGGCGGCTCCTTGCTGGCGCGCCGCGCGACAACCATGCCCCATTCCAGCGCCTGGTAATCGACGTTGAACCCCATGCGCCGCAGCAGATCGCCGGCCACCTGGGACTCGGCGTTCAGCGACGGGATGGTCGTGGGTGCCAGCAGGACGATCTTCTCGCCTTTGTAGCCGGCCGCGGCGAGCTCCTGCTTGATCTTGTCGAAGTCAGTGCGGCCCTTGATCGCCTCGACGCCCACATCGGTCGCCATCGGCGTGCCCGGCGTGAACAACCCGACGCCGGTGCGATACAGTTCGGGCTCGGCGCCGGCGTAAGCTTCCATGAAGTCGTGCTGGTTGACCGCCGATAGCACCAGCCGCCGGATCGCCGGGTTGTCGAACGGCGGATACAGGTGATTGAACCGGATGCAGCCGACGCCGCCCATGCGGTTCTTCACATCGCGTCATGGAAGCGCAGGCCGTCACGGAGCGTCAGCTCCCACGTCAGGCCGTCACTGTCGATCCGATGACCGTCGACCATCTGCGGATGCGGCTGGAAGTCCGCGTCTAGCCGTACAGCAGGTCGTAGATCATGTTGCCGTGGTTGCGCGTGATGTCGGCCGTAGTCCACACGGGATCGAGCGATGCGAGATCTGCGTGCGGAATGAAGCGCAGTTCGCTCTGCCCCTGGGCGCGGATCACACGCGGTGCCGCGAGCGTCGCGACGCCCGCGACCGCCGAGGTGAGTACGGTGCGTCTGCTGAATGTCATACCGCCGAGGTGAGTACGGTGCGTCTGCTGAATGTCATGATGCCTCTCACTGCCGACTTGATGCCGGCTTTGCCCCACTCGTTTCAGTTTAGCAGACCGTGCGCGCCTGCACAGGCCCCAGAATTGATGCCGCGTCTTTCGATGCATGCCGATATATAATTTGCCGGCCCGCAACCTGGGGAGGCGATTGGCACCATGAGCGGCCACTTTCTCTACCACTCCATCGGCACGTTTCCCGGGAAGGAAGATGCGCTCCGTGACGAGCTCGCGCGCTTTGCGGCGTTCTGGTCGCGCGAGGACGATGCACAGTGGCCGACGGCACTGGCGCTGCGCCAGGACTTCATCGGCCGCTGGCGTGCGCTGATCGACGCGCCGCTGGGGACGATGACGACAGCGGAGAACGTCACAGCCGGCCTGTACAGCGTCATCGGTGCCCTGCCGGAACGGCACCTGCGCGGGCGGCGCGTATTGGTGGCGGAAGACTGCTTCCCAAGTCTGCATTTCCTGCTGGCCGAACTGGCGCATCGCTTCGGCTTCACGCTCGACACGGTCAGGTTGCGACCCGGCGAGACCTATGTGCGCGACGAGGACTTTGTCGCGAGCTGGCAGGACGATGTCGGCGTGGCTCTGCTCACCTGGGTGACGTCGACCGCGTCGCATCGCTGTGATGCCGCGTCATTGATCGCGCATGGCCATCGCGCGGGAAGCATTGTCGGCGTGGACATCACGCAGGGCGTTGGCCTGCTGCCGTTCTCCGTCGCGTGCGGTGCGGATTTCGTCGTATCGACTTCGCTGAAATGGCTGTGCGGCGTGCCGGGCGCCGGCATTATCTACGTGGCTCCGTCGCTGCTGGGGCAGAGTCAGCCGGAATTCCGCGGATGGTTCAGCCAGGAAAATCCATTCTCCTGGGATCTGACAAAGTTCCGCTTCGCCGACGATGCGCGCCGCTTCGACCACGGCACGCCGTCGATCGTTTCAGCGGTGGCGTCGTTGCCGGGGCTGCGCTGGCTAGCCAGCGCCGGCATCGATACGGTCCGCGAGCACAATCGCGCCCTCACCGAGCGGATCATCGGTCATGCATGTGAGCGCGGTTGGACGGTCGCGTCGCCGCTGAATGCCGAACGGCGCGGCGGCAGCGTGATGATCACTGTGCCGCCAGGTATCGATGCATCAACCGTCGTCGCGGCACTGCGGTCGCGTCACCTCTATTGCGACGCGCGCGGCACCACGCTGCGGCTGTCGCCCGGTGCGGTCACGTCCGCCGACGATGTCGATGCGCTGTGTGCCGCGCTGGACGAACTGCTTCCGCGCTGAAGGGGCCGTCTACTCCGCCGGCACCTTCACGCGGCGGCTCTCAGCGTCCTTGCGGGCCCGCTCGCGGCGCTCGTCGAAACGCGGCACACGCCCACTACGGTCGCCTGCTCGCCGCTTGCAATCGCGTTGTCGACCCAGAAGCCGACATGGCGCTGTCCGACATAGTCCTTGCCGGTCCCCTGTGCCGCCCCCGTCGTCCTTGAACTTCAGCAGCGCCAGGTTCGCCACACCGTCGGTCAGGAACACGCCTTCCGCGAGCTTGCTGTCGGTCTCGCCGAGTTCCTCGAGCCCGAACGCGTTCTTGTAGAACTCCGCCGCCGCCCAGGGATCAGGCACGCTGATCGCGAAGTGGCGGATCCTGCCTTTGCTCTTGGTGGCCATGCGAGGTTCCTCCTTGCGGTGTTCCCTGGCTGGCAACTCGGCGCTTTGCCACGCCGGCGACAAGTTGGGGTACCGGACGAAAAAAACTGCCCATTGTGATCCGCGGGTGAACGCAAAGCGCGATCCGGCGTCGGGCGCGCACCCCAGGAGATGCTATGAAATACTTCAGAGACTGCCACGATTCTGGCTGCTCCTGTTCGCATCGGCGAGCTTACTCTTCGCGCCTGACGGAGCACCCAAGCATCCCCGGTGGCTAAAATGAGTGGAACACTCACCGAATTGGGCGCGATGGCAGCGAACGGGTCCGGGCTTGTGGACCGTGCACCGCAGGGTACCCAACGCAAAGCGCCTTCTCGTAGCAGAGTAGGACAGAAGGACAAGGATGTTGCGGCCGATCCCAGGCCTCGCCGAAAAGCTCGACGTCGGCGCGCGGACACCGCGGCCGTGGAAGGCGGCGCACGCAGGCTGTTTGCGGTGGTTCATTTCGACATGGTCGGCTACAGCCGGCTGATCAGCCAGGCCGATTTTGCAACGGTTGAACGACTTCGACATCTGCGCCGCGAGTTGATCGAGCCCAACATCGAGCGCCATGCGGGGAAGCTGGTGCAAACGGCCGGCGACGCGCTGCTCATCGTATTCGAGAGCGCTACTCAAGCGGTACGGTGCGCCATTGCGGTGCAAAGCGCTATTCCGGCGCACGACGGCGCGGGGTCGCGCGATCAGCAGATACGCTTCCGCGCAGGCATCGATGTGGGAGAGGCAATCGAGGACGGGACAGACCTGCACGGCGACGGAGTGAACATCGCAGCCAGGCTGCAGGAGGTTTGCCCGCCAGGCGCCATCTGCATATCGCGCACGGTGCACGAGCACGTGATGAACCGGCTTGACGTCCGATTCGAGAGTTTGGGCGAACTGGCACTGAAGAACATCGACAGATCAGTCGAGGCTTTTGTCTGGTATCCGGAGACCGTCGGGTCGGCTGACCGGAATTCCCTGGACGACCCCGCACGTGCGAGGTCAAATGTGGCCTCGCATGGCACCTTGCTTGCGCCGAAGGTGTTCCCACGACCTGGCGGCGGTCCTCCATGGATTGCGGTACTGCCGTTCCGGGCGGCGGGACCTGATCCCGTGCCCGACTATTTTTCCGGCGGTCTGGTGGAAGACATCGTCTGCAATCTCGTGAGGTTGCAGGAGCCGGTCGTGATTTCCGCGAACTCCACCGCCGGTTACCGCGATCAGCCCCAGAATCTTCGCCGTATCGGTCGGGAGCTCGGTGTCCGGTATGTCGCTGCTGGCTCGATCCGAAAGTCAGGCAACAGGCTGCGTATCGCCGCTGAACTGACCGAGGCTGAGAGCGGCGTCGTTCTATGGGCGCAGCCTTATGATGTCGAGGCAACGCTGCTGTTTGATGTGCAGGACAACATCGCCGGGCGAATTGTCAGCACCTGGCTACCGCGACTGCATGAGGCTGAACTGCGGCGGATCCGCACCAAGCGACCCGAGAGCATGACAGCCTACGACTTCGTCCTTCAGGCGCGCGATTTGGTATTTCGGCTCGACAGGCAAGCGCTGGAGCAGGCAACGAAGCTCCTCGCCTGCGCCATATCACTCGAGTCGGACTACTCGGCGGCGCATGCGCTGATGGCGGACCTGGTCACCCTGCGGGTCGGACAGGGTTGGTCGGAGGATATCGCCGCCGACGCACGGACATCTGATCGGATGGCACACGCTGCAATCACATCGGACCCCTACAACACGCGAGCGCTGGCGATCTATGCCCACAACCGGTCGTTCTTATACAGGGACTACGACACCGCCGTCAGGCTGTTCGACCGGGCGCTGGAAACGGCACCGAACGATGCGAATGCGTGGATGTGGAGCACCTGCACCCAAGCCTATATCGGCGACGGCCCGGGATCGGTGGCAAGAGCAGAGCGCGCACTGCGGCTGTCGCCACGCGATGCGCTGCTGTTCCGCTACTACTCCTCACTTTGCCTGGCGCACTACACCAACGGCAGTTACGAGGAAGCGGCGCACTGGGGGCGACTGGCGGCCCACGAATTACCGAACTACACGGCAAATCTCAGATTCACCTCGGCTGCGCTCGTGGAGCTGGGGCACGTCAACGAGGCGCGGGAACTCGTCGGGTTGGTAATGCGCGTACAGCCCGAGTTTCGCGCGCAGCACGTAATCGACCGGCATCCCTACCGTGATCTCGACCGGAGGGTGAAGATTGCGCGGGCGCTGATTACAGCCGGATTGCAGGAGTAATCGATCGGTCTACCAACAATCGAAAAAAGGGAGGAAGCAATGGTTCAGTTCAGCATGGGCAGCATGGGCAGCATGGGCAGCATGGGCAGCATGGGGCTTGCCGGCGTGCCCGGTTCGCCCGTCGGATTCGTGCAGCCGGATTTGTTGAGCGTGAAGGAGGCAGCGTACGAGGGCAGTTTGCATCCACTGCCTGCAGAACTGACCTTCCAAAAGTTCATCGCCGAGAAAGATCGATGGAGCCATCTCAGGTTCGCGCCGCAATGCTGGGATGGACCGCACCTAGCGCAGGCCGTGCTCGGCGAGTTCTCCCAGTTCGACTGGCTAGATCCCAAGTACGAGATCGATCCCGGCGACTGGCGCGACCGGGAAGATATTGATGTTGAGCAAGAGATCAGGGAGCTGGTCAACCTGGGAACGATGGCGCGCGGGCAGTATCGCGATGAAATCCTCGCCCAGGCTGAAGACGCATCGAGCTTTTGGGCAAACCTGTTGATGATATATCCGGCGTCCTTTCCTGCGACCTGCACGCTGATGGAGATCGGCAAGGCGGTCGGCATGATGGTCGCCATGTACTTCAAGCGCATCTACCAGCGTCCAAGGCCGAGCCAGGTCTATCCGCCCTTGATGCCGCTGTTGCTGAACCCACCGCACGCCTCCTATCCCAATGCGCATGCGCTCCAATCCAACCTGATGTCGCAGCTGCTGGCTCAGAACGGCGTGCGTCGCGATATGAAAGAGCAGCTGTTGGCTCTGGCGCTGCGGGTCGGTCAGAACCGCGAGATTGCCGGCGTCCACTATCCGAGCGATCGACAAGCCAGCAAGCGCATGGTCCCCGGCATCATGAAAATCCTCAAGGAGCTGCGCAATAAGGAGAGCGCGTACAAGGACGTGGTCGAACAAGCCACAAAAGAATGGAAGCACCTCAGGGAGGAACCGGCGCAGGCGACCTTGTATCGCCGCACGCGGTGAGGCGCGACCAGTCCAACGCCCTTCTTAGACAGCAGGTGAGAACATGGCTGACATGTTTGCTAACTTGTGCGCGGCCTTCAAAGGCATCAATGCCCGGATGGATATGTCGGTTTGGAGGTCACCTTCACCCTGGCCGCCGAGTGAAACCTCGGTCAAGGATTACGTGGATCAGTACTGCAAGTGCGTGCCTCCAGGCTACGACGTCGGCTACCGGGATCTCCTCCGGATCAACGCTGCCCTTGTAGCAGCCGGACTGCGGGAGGCATATTCATCCCGACTGAATGCAGGCTGGCCGGAGTCCAGTGCACGCTCCTACGCGCTGTTGAGGTCGGACTCGCTGCTGGGCGCAGCATCGGCCTGGGATCGCAGCAGGGCGGCGACCTCCCCGCAATGCCCCGTTCCACTGGTTGCCGTGCAGCGCTTCGCAGCGGTGGTCGCCGACCTGTTCGAAGCATTCACCCGGGTACCCCTTGTGCACAAACTGCTGCCGGCTTTGCCGCCACCTCTGGTGACGTTTGCGACGGAACCCGACCTCGGACCTGCGTCTCTGATCGCCAACGAAGTGCGGAAGTACACCGACTGCAGACATCGACATAGTCAGCCAGCCGTTCGGCTACGCCGAGGTTCCGTTGCTCTGGGGCCTGCTTGCCCACGAGACCTCGGGTCACTGCGCCATGCATCGTATCGAGGGGTTTGTCGACGAACTAAGCAGGATGTGCGCGAATTCCGTCGGATCAAGTGCGGCAGGGATCAACCTCTGGGGCATATGGGCGGAGGAAGCCGCCGCCGATGTGCTGGGACTGCTCAATGTCGGCCCTTCGTTCGCGCTCAGCCTGGGGGCATGGCTGAAGATGTCGAAGCCGACTGAGACCATGAATACCTCCATTGCGATCCTCGGTCCTGACCTGACCGATAAGCATCCAGTCGACCCGCTGCGCCTCTCCGTGCTCAAGGGGGCGGTGGGGAAGCTGGTCGACTACGAAAGGTCGCGCGACCGTTGGACCGAGGCGATCGATGCGGCCATCGCCGGCGCAGCACCGGGCGTGCAAAGTTTCGACCTTCTTTACGGCGACCCGCTGCACCCTAAGCCGATCCCTCGCTCGCAGCTGCAGCAGGAGGCGGAGAAGATCGGTGCCACCATCGTGACCAGCAGGTTCGCGAGCCTTGGCCATCGCGGAATCCAGCGCATCATGACCTGGACCGAGGATGACGAGAGCAGAGCGGCGGCTGTGAAGGAGGCCGCGGCAAAGCGAGCCGGGACGCTCAGCGTAGCGGATGCCGACGACGCACACCTGCTAGCGGGCGCGACGATGGCGCTGGCAGACGACCCTACGTTGTATTGCTCCCTGAACCGGCGCCTCAACGACGCATTCGACGAAAGTTTTCGCAAGGACGAGATCTTCCGCGGCTGGCATCCGCATTAAACCCAGGGCACGACACGGCGCGCAGGTCGCACGTTGACAGTGACAGCCGCTCGCGCCGCTAATGCCCTATGAACGACGTCGCCCCAACCGTTGCAGACCCGCTCGCGCGCGCCCGTGAACTCGGCCCCGCGATCGAAGCGGCCGCCGATGCGATCGAACGCACGCAGCGCATTCCCGAACCACTGCTGTCGCAACTGCATGCCGCGCGCATGTGCCGCATGCTGCTCCCACGTTCGGTCGATGGCGATGAGGCCGAGCCGTGGGTGTATCTGCGTGCCATCGAGGAGATCAGCCGGCACGACGGCTCGGTCGGCTGGAACGTGTTCGTTGCCAACAGCTCGGCGCTGATCGCACCGTTTCTGGAATCTGAGTCGATGCGCGCAGTCTTCGCCGATCCACGCGCGGTGGTCGCCTGGGGACCGCCGAACGAATCCAAGGCGATCGCGGTGCCCGGCGGCTATCGCGTCAGCGGCCAGTGGAGTTTCGCATCGGGTTGCCGCCAGGCCACCTGGATGGGTGCGCACTGTCACGTGGTGGAGCCCGACGGTTCGCTTCGGCTGAATGCTGCAGGCAAGCCCACGGTGCGAACCCTGCTGTGCCCGGTCTCGCAGGTGGTTCTGCTGGACGACACGTGGAACGTGATCGGCATGCGCGGCACCATGTCGGGAGCCTACCGGTTCGACGACGTGTTCGTGCCCGAGGCGTTCAGCGGCACGCGCGAAGACCCCACCCTGCGGCGCGAGCCAGGTCGACTGTATGCCTATCCGATGCAGGGTCTCTATGCCGTGGGCGTCGTCCGGCGTCGCGATTGGAATCGCTGGCGCGATGCTCGATGCATTCAAGGATCTCGCGACCCGCAAGACACCGCGCAACATGGTGCGCCTGGCCGACAACGCGGTGGTACAGTCGAACGTCGCGCAGATGGAAGCGAGGCTCGGTGCGGCACGCGCCTATCTGGTGGAGACTCTGTCGAGCATCTGGTCAGCCGATGACTCATGGGTGATCGACGTGCCGGCGCGAGCGCGCGTGCGGCTGGCCTGCGCGTTCGCCATCCAGACGGCCGAGGCAGTGGCGGACCATGCGTACAAGTCAGCCGGCGTGAATGCGATCTTTCTCGGCACCGCGTTCGAGCGGCGCTTCCGCGACATCCACACTCTCTCGCAGCAGATCCAGTCGCGCACCGCACATTTCGAATCGGTAGGCCAGATCTTGCTCGGCATCGAGCCGCCAGGGACCTTCCTGTAGTACGACACCTCTCCCGTGTGCGGGAGAGGTCGCAGCGCGCAGCGCGGCGGGTGAGGGTGCCTGTGCGGTCTCGATACCCTCACCCGGCGCTTCGCGCCGACCTCTCCCGCGAGCGGGAGAGGTGAAACCGAACTCCCTACTCCCTTAGTTCCGGAATAACCCACAGCGGCTTCTCGCCGCGCGCCACTCGCTCCACGTTGTCGAAGCCATTGCGGAACCGCGCGGACTGATTGTCCCAGGTCGGCCCCGCGTAGTGCGGTGTCAGGATCACGTTGTCCAACGTGAACAGCGGATTGTTCGCCGGTGGCGGCTCCTGGTCGAACACATCCAGCCCCGCGCCGGCGATCGTGCCGTTGGTCAGCGCCTCGTAGAGCGCCGGTTCATCCACCACCGGACCGCGGCAGGTGTTGATCAGATAGGCGGTCGGCTTCATCAACCTGAATTGTGCCGCACCCATCATGTGCCTGGTGCTCGGGATGAGCGGTACATGCAGCGACACGATGTCGGACGTGCGCAGCACCTCGTTGAACAGGCGGAACTTCACGCCGAGCGTATCGGCCGCGTCCTCGCTCAGCCGCGCGACGTCGAAATACTGCACCGCCATGCCGAAGCCCTGCGCCAGACGGGCGACCTTCTTGCCGATGTTGCCGAGGCCGATGATGCCCAGCGTCCGTCCGTGCAGTTCATAAAGCCGCACGCTCGCCACGTCGTTGCCGCGCCAGCGACCGGACTTCACCATCTCATGCAGCCAGGTCAGCCGGCGACACACCGCGAGCATCAGCAGCATGGCGTGCTCCGCCACCGCGATCGCATTGGCGCCACCGTTGTTGCACACCGGCACGCGGGCGCGGCGCGCCGCCTCGATGTCAACGCGGTCGTAGCCGGCGCTCAGCAGCTGCACCAGCCTCAGCTTCGGCGCCGACTTATAGAACGCATCGTCCATCTTCACTTCGCCGAGGCCGACGATGTATTCGGCGTCCGCCAGCGCGGCGTTGAATTCCACGCTTCCAGCACGCGCGATCACCGTGTCGAAGCCGGATGGCGCGAGCTCGCGTGCGATGTCCATCGCGCTCAGCGGATTGTCGGCCAGCAGGATTTTCGGCGCCATCGTCTTCCCTCCAAGGCGGTTGCTTGCCGCAGAGAATAGCCGGCGCGTGTCGATCAGCCCAGAGCCAGCGCTCGGATGGTCAATGGCGATGGGCAGTGTGAATGATCGCCCAGGTCGCGATGATACTGGCCGCGGTGGTGAGGCCGCCGTAGCGCGAATAGATCTTGCCAGCCTCCTGCCCCGCCTGCTCGATGTTGTCCCCCGGGTTGGGGATCTGCGGATCCGACGCGTTGCGGATCGCGTACCACGCGACGCCGGGAACCGACTGCAGTGCGGTGGCGACCATCGCGTCGCCCATGTCGCATGCACGACCAAGCCCCTGTAGCTGGTAGTGGTTGGTGCTGTCGTCGAAGGCGAAGAAATCGGTGGTGACAATGGCATCGTGTGCGGCCGAGAAGATCTGCGGTGTCGCCCTTGCACCAGGGATCTTCGCGGCGTTGACGCTCGTCAGCGCCGGCGTGATGGCGGCGAGGGCGCGGTGTGGCAGGGCGGACGACCGATATGAGGCGGTGGCCCAGGGTTGCGCATGAAACTGCCGGCGGCAGTCGAAGCGGACTGTACCGGCGATCACCACGTCGCCCAGACTGACATCGCCGCCGATGCCGCCGCCGGTTCCGGTGGTGATGAATACCTTCGGCGCCACCGTCTGGGCGATTTCTGACATGAGCCGGTGGACTGGAGTTGCGGGACCGTCATAATCGAGATGCAGGCCCGACTTGAACAGCAGCACCCGAGCGCTGCCGATGGTGCAGGGGAAGTACATCCCAAGACTGTGGTAATAGCGGGCCATGTCGGCCTGGCGGCTGTTGAACGGCGCCCTCCCCCCGGTCACCAGCGGAATGTACGAAGCTATGTTGTGGCGGTATTCGTACCAGGTGGCTGTCGGATGCTCCGGAGTGAACAGCGCGGCGAGTGCCGAGGCCTCGGCTGCGGTCCAGGTGACGACGACGGCGTCATAGCCATGGAAGCGCGACAGATCGTCCGTTTCGGCTGGTGCGACTGCAAGTGGGGCGGCTTTGGGAGTGGCATTCTCCGGCCAGGGAATTGCGCCCGGCAACGCGGCGGCGACAGGTGCGAAGGCAGCTTCCAGGCCAACCGTCCGGAACCGCTGCTGCGGCGCGGCGGGGTCGAAGTTCAGAATGATGTCGTCGATGTCCAGCTTGCCCGGCATGTCTGGTCCCTCCAGTCGCCGGCATTATGCGGACGGACAGCCGTGCGATGTGTGATCTGGCTAACAGCGGGAAACAGGCAACCCCATGGCCTGACGCATGAACAGCCGCTTCAACGGCGGCGCACGATGCACCGCGGCGATGCCTACGTCGCGCGCGAGACGTAGCAGCCGATTGTCGTTGCTGAACAGGCGGTCGAGCGTGTCGGTGGCCGCCAGCATCAGCAGGTTGTCCGGCCGCCGCCGCTGCTGGTAGCGCCGCAGCAGGTTTGGCGAGCCCGGGTCCTCGCTGCGTCGGCATGCTTCGATCAGCAGATCGGCGAGCGCCATCACATCGCGAAAGCCAAGGTTGAGCCCCTGACCAGCGATCGGGTGAATGGTGTGAGCGGCGTCGCCCACCAGGGCGAGACGCGTATCGAAGTAGCGGTGGGCGTGCAGCGCTCCGAGCGGATAGCTCCAGCGGCGGCCGACCACGCGCACCACGCCGAGATCGCCGCCGAGGCGGCGGGCGATCGCATCGGCGAAGCCGGCGTCATCCAGTGCCAGCATACGGCGGGCGATCGCGGTCCGCTCGGTCCACACGATGGCGGAGACGTTGGGCGCGCCGCCCTCCAGCGCGTCGGGGCTGGCGCACATCGGCAATTGCGCGAATGGGCCAGAGGGCAGGAAGTGCTCGAGCGCCGTGTTGTGGTGTGGACGTTGGTGGCTGATCGCGCAGACAATGCCGGTCTGGTCGTAGGGAAGCTGCGTGACGGGGATGCCGGCCGCCCGGCGGAGCGGCGAGCTGCGGCCTTCCGCCGCCACGACAAGCCGGCAGTCGATGCAGGGACCGCCCGCGATGCGGACGGTGGCGCCGTCCTTGTGCCGCTCCACCTCGGCCGTCGCCGGTGCGAACACGTGGAGCGCGGAGAGCGCGTGCATCCGTGCGTTCAGTGACAAACGGAGATTGCGCGCCTCCACCATGTGGCCGAACGGGTCGTCGTCGCCTGACTCGCCTTGGGCGAAGTGCAGGAACAGCGGCGAGGCGGGGCGGCCGAGGCGGCCGTCGCTGACCCGGATGTCGAGGATGGGGCACGCGGTCGCCGCCAGCGGATCCCACACGCCGGCCTGCTCGAGCAGCCGGCGAGAGCCGGCGGCAATGGCGTAGGCACGGCCATCGAACGCCGGGTGCTCCATCGGCGGCAGCGCGGCGCGGTCCACCACCACGGTGGCGATCCCGGCGCCGGCCAGCCGGCACGCCAGAGTGCCGCCGACGGGGCCGGCTCCCACGATGCAGACCTCTGCCGAAAGATGCTCGGTCACATCCGCACAGTGGCGCCGGAGACACATCGCCGGCAAGCCATGGCAGTGCCCGCTTCTGCGACTCAGGTGTTTGCGGCATATAGTTGCGGCAGCGCGCGAACCCCGGGCGCAAAGGGTCCAGACTCGCATGGCATCTGCCAGAACCGTTGAGACACGCCGCCTCGCCTCACCCACCATCCGCGCGCTGATCCAGCAGCGCTCGGCGGAGCTGACCGGATTGGTGCTTGGGCTGGCGGGCCTGGCGCTGTTGGTGGCGCTCGCCTGCTACGATCCACGCGATCCGTCGCTGAACACGGCGACCTCGCGCCATGCCGGCAACCTGGCGGGGCCCGCCGGAGCCGTGCTGGCCGACCTGCTGCTGCAGGGCTTCGGCATCGCGGCGGCGCTACCAGGGCTGGCGATGCTGGCCTGGGCGTGGCGGATCGCCTCGCGGCGCGGACTGGGCAGCGTGGCCGCACGACTGGCCACGATGCTGACGGCGTTGCCCGTGCTGGCCGCGGTGGCCGCGGGTCTGCCGGCGCCGCCGACATTTGCCTGGCCGACCGTGGCCGGCCTGGGCGGAGCGATCGGGCGACTGCTGTCGTCTCTGGCCCTGTCGGTGGGGCACAACGTGTTCGGGCCGGTCGGCGCGCTGATGGTCTGGACGACGGGCCTCGCGCTGGCGGTCACGCTGACGGTGCTGGCGCTCGGGCTGTCTGCCAGCGAGTGGCGCGCTGCCGGGCGTGCTGCCCGTTCCGTGGCGCGCGTGCCAACGCTGCGTCCGCTGCCGATACCGTCGTTCCGCTGGCTTCGCCTCCGCCGCGATGCCGGCCCCGTCGTGCGGCGCGAGCCGCCCGCGACGCGGCTGGTGCCGGCGATGGATGAGCCGCCCCCGCCCCCGATCGTGGCGCGGACGTTGCGGCCTGCCGCCGCCGCGCTGGCGCGCCGTCCACGGCAGGAGAGCCTGCCGCTGTCGGATGTCGGCTGGCGCTTCCCGCCGCTGTCGCTGCTGAAGCCCGCGCCGACGCGCGCCTCGTCCGGGCCCAGCGAGGAGGCGCTGCAGGCGAATGCGCGGCTGCTCGAGTCGGTGCTGGCGGACTACGGCGTGCAGGGCAGCATCGTGGAGATCCGGCCAGGTCCGGTCGTGACGCTCTACGAGCTGGAGCCAGCTCCTGGGATCCGCAGTGCGCGGGTGATCGGGCTGGCGGACGACGTGGCGCGGAGCCTGTCGGTCACGGCGGTGCGCATCGCCACCGTCCCCGGCCGCAACGTGATCGGCATTGAGGTGCCGAATGCGAGGCGCGAGACCGTGTTCCTGTCGGAGATCATGTCCTCCGATGAACTGCACAAGCACGGCGGGCGGCTGACCCTGGCGCTCGGGAAGGAGATCAACGGCGCGCCGATCTTCGCCGACCTCGCCCGGATGCCGCACCTGATGATCGCGGGCACCACCGGGTCGGGCAAGTCGGTGGCGGTGAACGGGATGATCCTGTCGCTGCTGTATCGCCACTCGCCCGACCAGTGCCGGCTGATCCTGATCGACCCGAAGATGCTGGAGCTTTCGATGTACGAGGGCATCCCGCACCTGATGGCGCCGGTGGTGACCGAGCCCGCCAAGGCGGTGACCGCGCTGAAGTGGACGGTGCGCGAGATGGAGCGCCGCTATCGCGCGATGAGCCAGCTCGGCGTGCGGAACCTGACCGGGTACAACGACCGCGTCGCCGAGGCTCGGGCCAAGGGCGAGGTGGTGACGCGCCGGGTGCAGACCGGTTTCGATCCCGACACCGCCAGGCCGACGTTCGAGGAACAGCCGCTGGTGCTGGAGCCGATGCCGCTGATCGTGGTGGTGGTCGACGAGATGGCGGACCTGATGATGGTGGCCGGCAAGGAGATCGAGGCCGCGGTGCAGCGCCTGGCGCAGATGGCGCGCGCGGCCGGCATCCATGTGATCATGGCGACGCAGCGGCCCTCGGTCGACGTGATCACCGGCACGATCAAGGCCAACTTCCCGACGCGCATCAGCTTCCAGGTGATCAGCAAGTTCGACAGCCGCACCATCCTGGGCGAGCAGGGCGCCGAGCAGCTGCTGGGCATGGGGGACATGCTGTTCATGCAGGGTGGCGGGCGGATCACCCGCGTGCATGGGCCGTTCGTGTCGGACGAGGAGGTCGAGAAGGTCGTGGAGTTCCTGCGCGAGCAGGGCGACCCGGCGTATCTCGAGGAGGTCACCGAGCCGGCCGACGATGACGGCGCGGCGATGCTGCCGGGGCTGGGCGCGTCGGGCGAGGGCGAGAAGGGGCTGTATGACCAGGCGGTCTCGGTGGTGGCGCGCGAGGGCAAGGCGAGCACCAGCTTCATCCAGCGGCACCTGAACATCGGCTACAACCGCGCGGCCAAGCTGATCGAGCAGATGGAGAAGGAGGGGGTGGTCGGGCCGGCGAACCACGTCGGGAGGCGGGAGGTGCTGATCCGGCGGGTGATGGAGGAGGAGGATTAGGGCGGGCGCCGGGTGGCAGCGGGCTGCTCAGGTTTGTCTCAATGAAACGAATTGCGGGATGGTGTCGCGCCGGATGGGACGATCCTGGCTCGAAGTGTCTCGGATCCGTCTCATTGCACGTTGATCGAGATTCTGTCGCGGTGAGAGAGACTGGGAGACGTTGTCTCGGTGAGATAGTCTGGATCTCGGCTTTGTCTCAGAGTCACGCCTAGCGAGAGTATGTCGCGGCGTGCGAGACGGGCCCGTTCGGGATCGCGATGCCGGTTGCGGCTTATCAGCGATTTGCTGAGTGAGATGCCGAGCCGGATTTTCCAGGACGTGCGTCCACCGCCCGCAGCTGATCGAGGCTGAGCCAGGCACGCTTCAATTCTCCGGATCATTGTAGGCTCACGGTGTGCTATGCGTGGCTCCGTCTTGCTTGGCCTTTGCTGAGGGCCGTAGTTCCCGTATTGTTCTACCCGAAGAGGGCGGTGAGAGGCAAGGGCGGGTGGAGGCGTGTCGCCGCGCTTTACGCAGCAATGGCTCGCTGGACCGTCGGATCGCGGTGGCACACTTGCGGGCAGTGCCGTGCGAGCCGCTTGCCTTTGGCAGAATCCGCATTGGCGACCTAGGTTCGTCTGCATGACCGGCCGCTATGATCACCATTCCCGTGAGGACCTGATTTGCCTGCTGGAGCGCCGCGACACGTTGCAGCGATATGGTCTGATCTGGGAACGCGAGGGCATCGAGCCAGACCGCGCGCTGAATCAGGATTTCGCGGTTTTCGACCTTGATCCGGCCCTGTCCACATCGCCGCAGGATGCGTTGGGCTGGCGCAATCTGGTTATCGAGGGTGATAACTGGGACGCGCTGCGGGCGCTCCGATTGACACACGCGGGACGGATCCGCTGCATACTGATCGACCCGCCCTACAACACTGGCAACCGCGACTTCGCTTACAATGACCACTATGTCGGTAAGGACGACCGCTTCCGGCATTCGCTTTGGTTGGAGTTTCTGTATCGCCGCCTCGTGCTGGCCCGCGATCTTCTGGCAGACGACGGCGTTATCCTGATCTGCATCAACGATGAGAACCGAGCGCGCCTCGATCTACTCATGGAACAGGTGTTTCCGGGGATGCGAGTTGGGAGTTTCGTGTGGCGGACGAAAGACACCAATAACAGCGATAAGCAGCGAAATTGGAGCGGTGTGCATGAACACGTGTTGGTCTACGCAGGTCCGTCGTTCGGGTTCATCGGTGAGCAAGCGGGCTCCGGGAAGTTTCGAATCCGCCCTGGGTTCGGAGACCTGCCAGTAAGGCTCGACCCCATCACCAAGCCGAAGACATTTCGGACGCGCCCCAACACCTACTACCCAATCCAAAACCCAGACACGGGTCTATGGTATCCCTGTGCGCCCAATCAGGTATGGCGCTTCTGGAGTGAGTCTCGACCGCCAAGGGGCAGAGCGCGTCTCGAATCCTCAATGGAGTCGCTCATTCGTGCCGGAGACATCCACTTTCCTGAAGAGCGGGGACCGCCCTTCTTCTTCACCGATCGAGCCGAGTTGGACTTAGCCATCGCCACCGGAGCAGTACCTCGCGACGGGCGAGGGCGGCCAATTCTGCGCGCCGACCTGCCTGATCTCAATTTTTGGGTAGGCAAGCCGATCGCGCGAAGTCGTCTAAGCCGAGTGGTGCGCTGGACGCGTGAGATGGAAAATGCGACGCGCCCAGTCGGAAGCTGGATCGCGGGTTTATCAGAAGATGCAAACGTGGCCGAAGTCCAGACCCTGCGGAGCGAACGACAGGGTGCAGCGACAACATTGCTCGAACGCATATTTGGCAGACAAGTCTTTCAATTCCCCAAGCCGCTGTCACTGATGCAAGCCCTGGTACGCGCTTGCAGCGGGGAAGGAGACATTGTGTTGGATTTCTTCGCCGGTTCCGGCACGACCGCCCACGCGGTCCTTGCCCAGAACGCCGAGGATGAAGGTGACCGTCGCTTCATCATGGTGTCAAATACAGAGGTCACAGCCGATGAACCGGAAAAGAACCTGTGCCGGGACGTCTGCGCCGAGCGCATCCGACGTGTGATCGATGGATATGGCGACGTTGTGGGACTAGGCGGCGATTTCGCGTATCTCCAGGTGCGACGTATCGCCGAAGAGGATGTGCTCTATGACCTCGACCCGTGCGCCCTCTGGACATTACTTCAGCTACGGCAAGACCACTTTTTGAAGCCATTTGATCCCGCTGCAATGGCGCAGCTTTCCCGGCCGCCACGGGACACCGAGGAAGCCACGACGCTTGCGTACGCCCCGCACATGGACCAGACGGTAGCCGCGATGCTGACCGACCTGGCGGGCGCAATCGATGTCTTCACCCCTACGCCCGGCATCTTACGAGACGCAACTCAGCGGCCGGGCACCACAATTGAACTCATACCCGATCGCCTGCTCGCCGAGTTCCGGCGCAATCTGGCCGGACTGTAACCCATGTCACGCCGCGCGCTGCCGCCCCTCGGACTGCGCGATTTCCAGCGAGAAGCGGTCGACAATCTTGTCTTCGCGCTGACTGATACTGCCGGAAAGATCCGGTCGGCTCCGACGCGCCGCCATGAAATCATGCGGCAAATCGGCTGCCTGTTGCTTGAGGCGCCCACGGCGTCGGGGAAGACCGTCATGCTCGCTGCAGCCGCGGAACGGACAAGCGTCGAGCAGCCCGTCGTCTGGTTCTGGTACGCACCGTTCAAGGGTGTTGTCGAGCAGACCGCCGCGGCGTTGCTCAGGGCGGCACCAGGTATGCGCGTCCGTGATCCACGGGTGGATCGCACTACCATCGGCACACGCCCTGGCGATGTGTTTGTCTCGACCTGGGCGGCCGTCGCTGCCCGCAATGCCGAAAGCCGACGGATGCGGATGGACGATGACCTGCAGCCGGCGCTCGATACCTTGGTCCATGCGGTACGCGACGGCGGCCTGCTGATCGGCGCCGTGGTGGACGAGGCGCACCATTCCTTCAGACCGAACACCGAAGCATTCCGCTTCTTGCAGGACATTCTCCAACCGGACCTGCTGATGCTGGCGAGCGCAACCCCAGACGACAGTGACGTGGAGTTGCTG
Source organism: uncultured Alphaproteobacteria bacterium (assembly GCA_963791495.1). Lineage (GTDB taxonomy): Bacteria > Pseudomonadota > Alphaproteobacteria > Acetobacterales > Acetobacteraceae > JAMXLO01. The sequence goes on along the minus strand of CAWBST010000027.1, from coordinate 107,517 downwards.
CGCCGGTCGATGGACATCGTTCGCTTCCAGCACATCTCGATTTCGCGCGATCGCGTGGTTGCTGCGCGGCTCAACAAGCAGGCTGTGAAGGCCATAACATTCGTTGCCAGCGGAGCCAGCCGAGGGTTGCTGGACCTTAATGAGGTCGCGCTGCGCAAGGCGGTGGAACAACATCGCGCCTTGAAGCAGGCGTTGCATGACGCCGGCATCCCATTGGTACCGCTGCTGCTGGTGCAGGCCGCGACATCAGCCTGGACGCCTGCACGAGTGAAGGCGCTGCTACTCGGTCGGCTGAAGTTCCCGGAAGCCGCGGTCGGGGTGCACACGGCCGATGAGCCTGATCCCGATGTGCAAGCGCTGGCGCAGGACCCGAATGTTGAAGTGCTGATCTTCAAGATGGCTGTGGCAACGGGGTTCGATGCTCCACGTGCCAGCACGTTGTGTGCGCTGCGGCCGGTTCAGGATGCGGGCTTTGGCTTGCAGGTGATCGGAAGGATCATGCGCGTGCACCCGTTGCTGCAATCGCGTGATGACCTGCCTGCGAACCTGAACACGGGCTATGTATTTCTCGGGGACGCCGAAGGCCAGATCGGGTTGCAGACCGCCGCCGACAGGGTCCGAGCGATACGCGATGCGATAGAGATCTACACCGACGCGGTGACTGTCTACGCGGCGACAGATGGCGCTGATGGCGATATCACGATCGAGGACGAACGCGGACAGCGTGAGCTGGTGTTGACCGCTCCCCTCGAGGATACGGCAGCCGGGGCAACCGTGCCCGTGTCGGGGGATCGAGCAATTCCACTCTACGTCATGCCGGAGACATTGTTTGGGCAATTGGCGGACATGGCTGCGCCGCCGCCACAGTTGTCGCCCGGCGATGCGGCTTCAATCGGCTTTGGGCGCGGAGACGCGGGGGGCGCGCCGCCGCCGCGGTCACCCTACTGCTATCCGATGCGCCCGGGCTTGCCCGTACCGAAGCGACTGCAGACGGAGCGTATGCCCCGCGACATGCATGTGCTGGTGGAAAGCCTGGTTGATAGCGTCACCTTTACGGCAGAGCACCGCGCCATGGTGCGGCAGCTTCGAACGGACGTGGAGCGACGGGAGACGGACTTGTTTGACGCCGCCGCGACGCGCCGCGTCGCGGAGCAGGCGGTGATTTCCGAACTGTTTGCTCAAGAAAATGCCTTCCGAGCACTTCGTGTCAGTGACTATATCGGCATTCAGGACCTTGCGCGCCGACTGTTGGAAAGGCTGCGCCTCGCTATCGAGCAGGCTGGTGAAGAACCACCCGAAGAGCGTTTACTGCGGCGTGGCCTGAATGTGATCCTGGTGCGTTCGCCGCAACTTTGTCGCGAGGCAATGAAACGTGCGATGGCAAGATGCACGGAAGTGGTTGATGCCGCTGATCTGCCGGAAACCTGGGATAGCGAGGTGCCGCTTGAGCCATCGCCCCTCAATCTCTATGGGCACCGCCCCACGGGACTCAACACGTGGGAGGCCCCATTTGCCGATTGGCTCGATCGGCAATCCGGTAGTGTAATCTGGTGGCTCCGCAACAAGCCACAGCCGCGCTCACGCGACGCGTGGGCAGTACGCATCGTCTTGCCGGAAACTGGCGCTGGTTTCTTTCCGGACTTCGTCATCTGTGTCAACGGACGGAAGAAGCTGGACGGTATCGCGCTCGCGGATACCAAGGAGCGCATACTCGGACAGGATGGAGAGGCGAAAAGCCGCACAGAGCATCGGGTATATGGCCGCGCGCTCATTCTTACTTATGACACTGTCGCCGACAAATTCATCAGGGTCGAATTTGACCCTGCACTTGGTCGCAATCGAGAGGTTGCGGTCTTCGAGGCACGCGATCTTCTCATGGATTGAGCGCCGTCGGCAGGTGTGCGTGCGGATGATGGCGCTTCGCGCGGAGTCTGCCTTGGCGCGAAGCGCCGAAACAATCTACTCCGTGCAACTCCGTGTAAACTCCGTGCACTCCGTGTCCGCTTGCTGACTTGGGTGCCGCCAGCTGCGCCTATTTCCTCGGCGGCAAGGATCCGTTCGAGCGGCTGAAGACAGCGCTGCGCGCCGAGATCGACGAGGATGCGTGGGCGACGCTGTACCGCACCGAAAGCCGTCCGTTCCCGCGGCCGCAGTCCGGGCGGATTGCGGTGAAGGTGATCAACCACCACGGCGACGAGGCGATGCGGGTGTTCCGGGTGCGATAGCGCTCACTCTGCCTGCGCGACCAGGTCCTCGATCCGCACCGCCAGCCGCTTGGCCAGCTTCGCATATACCGCAATGTCCGCCGAGGCGCGCCGCCCGCTCTCAAGCTGCGCCAGGTAGGGCTGCGAAATCCCCGCCGCCGCGGCCAGTGCGGCCTGCGTCAGCCCCCTGTGCTTGCGCCAGTAGGCGAGCGGCGTTGGCGCCGCCAGATACTCATCCAGTTCGGCATCCGTCAGCCCTGGGTCCTCGCCGCGCGCGTGTGCTGCCATGGCCAGCGCGTGGTCGCGCGCATCGACCAGGTCCTCGTATTCCTCACGGCTCAGGACGATCAACTCCTCGCCCTTCGGTGTTATCAGCGCGCGGGCCATCTTCTGTGCCGCGCGGTGCGGAAATGCGATACGCTGCCCATATAAAGACCTGCCTTCCCCAAAGGCCGGTAGGAGGTGATACCAGCCATGCCAAGCGGCACCGCAAGCCACACGACCCCCCGTGGCCGCCGCCAGTTCCGCGAGCTCGACGAGGTGGCGTTGGCGCAAGCGATCCACGTCCAGTCCGCGGGCCGGGACCTGCCCGCTGGTGCGCGGGGCACAGTTGTCGGTATTTGGCGTGGCGGGCTCGCCTATGAGGTCGAATTCGCAATGCCCTTCGCTTGCCTGGTGACCGTGCCGGCCGAAGGCTTATCGGGTTGAACTGGACCGTTTCGGAACAGAAGGTCCGGACCTACCTGCTGAATACCGTCCACCCCGTCGGAGGACCCAAAGCGCGGTTCTTTCTGTCACGCGGCTTTTCGGTGACCGCGTGGCAGGTCCTCACCGCAGCGCTCAGGCAGCATCCGATCGACAACCCGGCCGAATCCAGCCAACAGACCGGCTACGGACTGAGACTGACAGTGCGCTGCCGCCTGACGACCCCCGACGGGAGCAATCCGTGTATCAGAACCGTCTGGATGGTCGAGCCTGGACTGCCCGCGCGCTTGGTTACAGCCTACCCGCAGGCGCCCTGAGCCAGTCACTCCGCCTGCGCCACCAGGTCCTCGATCCGCACCGCCAGCCGCTTGGCCAGCTTCGCATATACCGCAATGTCCGCCGAGGCGCGCCGCCCGCTCTCAAGCTGCGCCAGGTAGGGCTGCGAAATCCCCGCCGCCGCGGCCAGTGCGGCCTGCGTCAGCCCCCTGTGCTTGCGCCAGTAAGCGAGCGGCGTTGGCGCCGCCAGATACTCATCCAGTTCGGTATCCGTCAGCCCCGGGTCCTCGCCGCGCGCGTGTGCTGCCATGGCCAGCGCATGGTCGCGCGCATCGACCAGGTCCATCAAGCTCGCGCACGTCATTTCACGTCGAGCCGAGTTCGTCGATCAGGGCGGAGACTGTGGCGCGCAGGTCTGGCAGCGATGTTTCTATGATGCGCCACACACGCGCATGCTCGATGGCCGCGTAACCGTGGATCAGCACGTTCCGAAAGGCGATGATCTCGCGCAGGTTGGGGATGCGGGACGCCAAGGCAGGATCCAGCCTGGCAAGTTGGCTCAAGGCCTCGCCGATGACCTCGAACTTTCGCTCCACCGCGGTGTGCACGACTTCCGAAGCGGCATAAGTCTGCACATCAAGGCCGGCGACGAAGCGCTCGATCGCATCGGCGGCTGCCTGGCTGTCCCAAAGGTAGGTGCGGGCGTCACGCCGCATAGACTATCTCGCGCGCCCGGTCGATTTCGGCGCGCAGGAAAGGATTACTGACGGCGCCGGATTCCACCAGGTCGACCGGGCGGCGCAACAGGCGCCGTAGCGCATCGGCCAGGCCGAAGAACTGCTCCAAGGGTGGCAGGTCGCTCCCTGGCTCAAACGAAACCAGGAAATCCGCGTCGCTGGCGGCTGCGTCGAAGTCTGAGCCCCGCGCAGCGGAGCCGAACACCTCCAGGCGCCGCACCTGATAGCGGCGGCACAGGGCAGCGATCTCGGCGCGGCGCTGGTCGATCAGACGATGCACGACAACGGTCCCCGACGGCGAATGGTCGGACTAGCATAGCACCTTCAGGCAAGTGCCGCCGCCTACGCCGTCCGGTCGCCTTCCACTCCCAGCGCCGCCTGCGCCGCCGCCAAGCGCGCCACCGGCACGCGGTATGGGCTGCACGATACGTAGTCCAGCCCCACCTCCTGGCAGAAGGCGATCGATGCGGGATCGCCGCCGTGCTCGCCGCAGATGCCGAGTTTCAGCGCGTTCTTCGTTCGCCGGCCGCGCTCCGAGGCCATGCGCACCATCTCGCCCACGCCCTCGATGTCGATCGACACGAACGGGTCCTTCGGCAGGATCCCCTGCTCGACATACAGCGGCAGGAACTTGCCGGCGTCGTCGCGCGACAGGCCGAACACGGTCTGCGTCAGGTCGTTGGTGCCGAAGCTGAAGAAGTCGGCGATCTCGGCGATCTTGTCGGCGATCAGCGCTGCGCGCGGCAGCTCGATCATGGTGCCGACGCTGTACTCGATCCTGTGGTGGGCCTCGGCGAACACCTCCTCCGCCACCTTGTCGACCTGGGCGCGGGTGATCTCCAGCTCCTTCCTTATGCCCACCAACGGGATCATGATCTCCGGCATCGGCGCCTTGCCGGTCTCCTTCGCCACAATCAGCGCGCCTTCGAAGATCGCGCGCGCCTGCATCTCGTAGATCTCCGGATAGGCGACCCCCAGCCGGCAGCCGCGATGGCCGAGCATCGGGTTGGCTTCCGCCAGCTCCGCGGCACGGCGTCGCATCGCCTCGAGGTTGGCGCCGAGCGAATGGGCGACCTCCTCCAGTTCGACATCGCCGTGGGGGAGGAACTCGTGCAGTGGCGGATCGAGCAGGCGGATCGTGACGGGCAGGTCGCCCATGATGCGGAACAGGTCGTGGAAGTCATTGCGCTGGAACGGCAGCAGCTTGGCCAATGCGGCGCGGCGGCCGGTCTCGTCGGGCGCCATGATCATCTGGCGCACGGCGCTGATGCGCTCGGGGTCGAAGAACATGTGCTCGGTGCGGCAGAGCCCGATGCCCTCGGCGCCGTATTTCTTCGCCGTCTCGGCATCGAGCGGCGTTTCGGCGTTCGCCCGCACCTTCATGCGCCGCGACTTGTCGGCCCACTCCATCAGCGTGGCGAAGTCGGTCGACATGGCGGCCTCGATCATCGCGACGTGGCCGACGAACACCTCGCCCGTGGTGCCGTCCAGGGTGATGGTCTCGCCGGCGCGGATCGTGTGGCCGGCGGCGGACAGAGTCTGGGCGTGGTAGTCGATCGAGATCCCGCCGGCACCGGCCACGCAGGGGCGGCCCATGCCGCGCGCCACCACGGCGGCGTGGCTGGTCATCCCGCCGCGCGCCGTCAGGATGCCGCGGGCGGCGTGCATGCCGTGGATGTCCTCGGGGCTGGTCTCGACGCGCACCAGGATGATCGCCTCGCCCTTCTGCGCGCGGCTCTCGGCCTCGTCCGCGGTGAACACCGCCGCGCCCGACGCGGCACCTGGGCTGGCGGGCAATCCCTTGGCCAGCAGCGTGCGGTGCGCCTTCGGGTCCAGCGTCGGATGCAGCAACTGGTCGAGCGCGGACGGGTTCACCCGCCGCACCGCCTCGGCCTGGTCGATCAGGCCCTCGCGCGCCATGTCCACCGCGATACGCAGCGACGCCGCGGCGGTGCGTTTGCCGTTGCGCGTTTGCAGCATGTAGAGCTTCTTCTGCTGGATGGTGAACTCCAGGTCCTGCATGTCCTTGTAGTGCTGCTCGAGCGTCGAGCGCACCTTCAGCAACTCGGCGTAGGGGCCGGGCATCGCCACTTCCAGCGGCGTCTCGTCGGGCTTCGAGGTGCCCTTGGACAGCGGCTGTGGCGTGCGGATGCCGGCCACCACGTCCTCGCCCTGCGCGTTCACCAGGTACTCGCCGTAGAACACGTTCTGGCCGGTGGACGGATCGCGGGTGAAGCACACGCCAGTGGCGCAGTCATTGCCCATGTTGCCAAACACCATGGTCTGCACGTTGACGGCGGTGCCCCACTCGGCGGGGATGTCGTGCAGCCGGCGGTAGGTGATGGCGCGCGGGTTCATCCACGAGCCGAACACCGCGCCGATCGCACCCCAAAGCTGTTCCTCCGGGTCCTGCGGGAACGGCTTGCCGGTGTCGTTCTCGATCATGTCCTTGTAGGCCTGGGCGACGCGGTGCCAGTCCTGCGCGGAGAGCTGGGTGTCCTCGGTCATGCCGGTGTCCAGCTTGGTGTGCTCGATGATCTCCTCGAACCGGTGGTGATCGACGCCCAGGACGACCGAGCCGTACATCTGGATGAAACGCCGGTATGAATCCCAGGCGAAGCGTGGGTCGTCGGCCTCCTCGCCGAGCCCTTCGACGGTCACGTCGTTGAGACCGAGGTTGAGCACGGTGTCCATCATGCCCGGCATGGAGACGCGCGCACCGGAACGGACAGAGACCAGCAGCGGCCGGTGCTTGCTGCCGAACTTCAGCGACTGCCCTTTCTCGAGGCGGGAAAGCGCCTCGTTCACCTGACCGGAGAGCTCGTTCGGGTAGGCGCGGTTGTTCTTGTAGAACGCCGTGCAAACTTCCGTGGTCAGGGTGAAGCCGGGCGGGACAGGCAGTCCGATCCCTGCCATCTCGGCCAGGTTGGCGCCCTTGCCACCCAGCAGGTTGCGCATGTCCGTGCCGCCCTCGTTGTGGCCGGCGCCGAAGCTGTAGACCCATTTTGCCATGGCAATTCAGCCCTCGATCTTCGCAAAGTCTGCAACCCGATCCATCGTTGACCGGAGTTTATGAAGAAGACGCAAACGATTTAGGCGCAAATCCGGTTCGGTAGCATTCACGGTCACCTTATCGAAGAAGGCATCGACCGGCGCGCGCAGCGTCGCAAGTGTCCTCAGGGCGTTCCCATAGTCGTCATCCTGCAAACGCAGCGTGATTTCTTCATCTGAATCTGCAATAATACGCACCAGGCGCTGTTCCTCCTCTGTTCTCAGATATGCCTCATTCACGGGGCCATCGTGGGGACCGTCCTTGCGGGATTCGATCCGCAGGATGTTGGCGGCTCGTCGATACGCCGTCAGCAGGTTCGCACCATCGTCGGTGTCCAGCAGCCCCGCCACCGCGTCGGCACGGGCCAGGAGGCGGGTGATGTCATCGTCCGCGCCTGCGGCGAACACCGCGGTCAGCACGTCGTGACGCGCGCCTTCGGCGCGAAGCTGCACACGCAGACGTTCGGCGAGGAAGTCCAGAATCTCCTGCGGCGGCGCCGGATGCACGCCGCGGTGATGCCAGGCCTCGCCGGCCAGTGCGATCAGCGGAACCAGGTGCAGCCGCAGCCCGTTCTCGCGGATGATGCGGATGATGCCGAGGGCGGCGCGGCGCAGGGCGTAGGGGTCGCCGGCACCCGTGGGCCGCTCGCCGATCGCAAAGAAGCCGACCAGCAGGTCCAGCTTGTCGGCCAGCGCGACGGCGATCGAGACGTCGGCGGTGGGAACCGCGTCACCGGGTCCTCGCGGCGCGTAGTGGTCGCGGATGGCGTCCGCCACCAGCCGCTCCTCGCCGTCGTGCAGGGCATAGTAGCGGCCCATCACGCCCTGCAGTTCGGGGAACTCGCCGACCATGCCGGTGACGAGGTCCGCCTTCGCCAGCCTTGCGGCGTCACGCGCCAGCGCCGGCCCGGCGCCGACCATAGGAGCGATTTCCTCGGCCAGGCGCTCCAGCCGGCGCACCCGCTCGCCCTGTGAGCCGAGCCGCGCGTGGAAGGTAACGTGGTCCAGCAGAGGCACACGTGATTCCAGCCGCGCCTTGCGGTCGAGGTCCCAGAAGTGGCGCGCATCGGCGAAGCGGGCGCGCAATACGCGCTCGTTGCCGGCAATCGAGGTCGCGCCGCCGTCGGTCGGCTGGATGTTGGCGACGAAGCCGAAATACGGCGCGGCCGAGCCGTCGGGGTTGCGGAACGCGAAGTAGCGCTGGTTCACCCTCATGGAGACCTGTCGCACCTCGGCCGGCAGGTCCATGTAGGCCTCGTCGATGCGGCCGATCAGCGGCACTGGCCATTCGACCAGACCCGCCACCTCGTCCAGCAGTCCGGGATCGTCTACCAGCTGGATCTGCAGCCCGTCGGCGAGTTCGGCGGTCCTTTCGGCGATGATCCGTTTGCGTTCGTCTGCGTCGACCTGCACGTACCGGTCGCGCAGCTTCGCGGCCCACTCGTCGGAAGATCCCACCGCGAAAGCGCCAGGCGCATGGAAGCGGTGGCCCTCGGTTAGGTCGTCCGATGTGAGCCCATGCCCGTCATCCTCGCCGTCGCGCAGGTCGAACGGCACCACCTCACCGTCCAGCAGGCAGACGATGCGCCGTAGCGGGCGGACCCAGACGAAGTCGCTGCTCGCGCCCCAGCGCATCGACTTCGGCCAGGGGAAGCGGCGCAAGAGGGGCGGAATGGCGTCAGCGATCAGGGTGACTGCCTGGGTCGCGTCGGTGGCTTTTTCCAGCACCCAGTAGTCGCCTTCCTGGCGCAACTGCTCGCGGCTGGCGCCATGCTTGCGCAGAAAGCCGGCCAGTGCCTGTTCAGGCGCGGTGGTGCGCGGGCCGCGCTCGGTGGTGCTGCTGGCGGCAACCTGTGGCGCCACGTCAGCCGCGAATGCGATGCGGCGGGGGCCGAACCAGGTACGCGCACCCGCGGGCGACAGGGCGGCCAGCGCCTCCGTGCACAGGCGGCCAAGGTCATCGGCCGCGCGGGATTGCATTCGTGCGGGAATTTCCTCGCAAAACAGTTCGAGGAAGAGTTCCGGCATGTTCAGTCCTTCAGTGCCGGTTCGATATCGGTCTGCGAGAAATCGTCGCCCTTGAACAGCAGCGGTTCGCGCTCTGCCTTAGCCACGCCATAGACCAGGCAATCGCCGAAGTTGAGCCTGGCAGGATGATTGTTCCGACCATATAGACGGCGCCCGACACGGGCATGGCGGGCATGTTCCGCGGTGAACGGGATGATTCGGATGCCAAAGTCCCGCACGAAATCGTCAAATCGATTAACGGCGAATTCGTCGCCGCCCGCGTCAACCTGCATGGCGGCCTCGAACCAGGTGACTGACGACATGCGCAGTTCGCCAGCAGCCGCAAGCGCTGCCGCATAGCGAGGCGCGTCAGGCTCCGCCAGCACCACCGCGAGCAGGGCCGATGCATCGACGATCACTTGGGCAATCCGTTCTCGTCGTACATCCAGCTAGTGTCGGAGCTGACCGGTTCGCGCATGTGCGCGCGAATTTCCCGGCCCATCTCCAGCATGCGCTCGACCTTCGCGGCGATATCCCGCTGGCGCTCCTGCCGCTCCAGTTCCGCCTGGAGTGCCTTGGTGACCACCGCGGTGAGGCTCTCGCCGGTAAGCTCGGACAAGCGGGACGCCAGCCGATAGGCGTCCTCGCTCTTGATGTTCAGCTGCGCGCCCATGTCTGACCCTTGGTAGAACTCTTGCGGCCAAGGTAGAACTAGTCATCCGGCCGCCCGAAGTCGAGCGCGAACCGCCTGTACCGCTAAGCCGCGCTCAGCGCGATCTCGCGGGTGATCGCCATGATCCGCTCGAGCCGCCGGCGGCGGATCAGAGCGCGGTCGCGTTCCTCGCGCAGCGCGGTGATGACTGCCATCCGCAGGCTGTCGCCCGTGAGCTCGACCAGCTCGGCGGCAAGCTGGCAGGCTTCAGCATCCTCGATCACCAGTTCTTCCATCACGCTTCCTTCCGTTTCCTCGATCATTGGTTGTCACCTGCCACCCAGGCTTCGCAGCAGCCCTTCGCCAGCGTTCGTACGCGGCCGATGTAGCTCGCCCGTTCGGTAACGCTGATCACCCCGCGCGCATCCAGCAGATTGAACAGGTGGCTTGCCTTGATGCACTGGTCATAAGCCGGCAGCGCCAACCGCTGTTCCAGCAACGCCGCGCACTCGCCCTCGGCGTCGGCGAAGTGCCGGGTCAGCAGCGTTGTGTCGGCGTGCTCGAAGTTGAACGCGCTGTATTCGCGTTCCGCGCGCAGGAACACGTCGCCGTAACGCACGCCTGCGCCGTTGAAGTCCAGGTCATAGACATTGTCGACATCCTGGACATACATCGCCAGGCGTTCCAGACCGTAGGTCATCTCGAATGAGGGCAACATCACCGGGATGCCGCCGACCTGCTGGAAGTAGGTGAACTGGCCCACCTCCATGCCATCGCACCAGACCTCCCACCCAAGTCCCCATGCGCCGAGTGTCGGGCTCTCCCAGTCGTCTTCGACGAAGCGGAAGTCGTGCAGCAATGGATCAAGCCCGAGTTCACGGTAGCTGCCCAGCAGCAGGTCCTGCGCGTCTTCGGGCGACGGCTTCATGATGACCTGGTATTGGTAGTAGTGCTGCAGCCGGTTCGGATTATCGCCGTAGCGTCCGTCGGTCGGCCGCCGGCTCGGCTGCACATAGGCCGCCCGCCATGGCCTGGCCCCGAGCGCCCGCAACGTGGTAGCCGGATGGAATGTGCCAGCGCCCATTTCCACGTCGTAGGGTTGCAGAATCACGCAGTCCTGCCGCGACCAGTATTCGTGCAGCCGTAGGATCAGTGCCTGAAAACTGAGTTTTGCGCCGTGCATCTGGAGGGATTCAGTGAGTCGCGGCGCGACATAGAGCACCCGCGCACGCAGGGCAATGGCGAGCCCTGGCAAGGCGCCCATTGCGGGCGCAGAATGCCGTTATGGGCATCGACGGCCTGAGCGACGACACGATCAGCGGCATTCTGAGCGGCACGCGCCGCATCGCCGTGGTGGGCGCCTCGGACAAGTCATGGCGGCCCTCGCATGGCGTATTCGGCTTCCTGCTCGCCCGCGGCTACGACGCGACGCCGGTCAACCCTCTGCTGGCGGGCCGACTGATCCATGGCCGCACGGTCGTCGCGATGCTGGCAGATGCCGCGCCGCTCGACATGGTCGACATCTTCCGCGCCTCGGCCAAGGCCGGCGCCGCGGTGGACGAGGCGATCCGTCTCGGCGCGTGCACCGTTTGGATGCAGCTAGGCGTGATAGACGAGGCCGCGGCGGAGCGGGCGCGGAAGGCCGGTATCACGGTGGTGATGGACCGCTGCCCGGTGATCGAAGTCCGCCGCCTGGGCCTCGCGTACCATTGACGCAACGAGGCCGCGAAGCCACATCGCACGCCACGGAACCCAGAGGGTTGTCCCAATGACAAACGAAGAACGCGACATCATCAGCCAGTTCATCACACGCGTCAGCGGCGCACAGCAGCAGCAGGCGCAGCCGTCGTTCGGCGGCTCGGTGCCGGCGACCACGACGCCGGCCCTGCCGCCGGTGGACCCGGAGGCCGACCGGCTCATCGGCGACCTGTTCAACCGCTACCCGACCGCGCCCTATCGCATTACCCAACTCGCCTTCGTGCAGGAGCACGCACTGACCGAGGCGCAGAACCGCATCCAGCGCCTGGAATGGCAGCTGCAGCAGGCACAGCAGGCCGCCCAGCAGGCGCAGCAACAGCAGGGCAGTGGCTCCGGCGGTTTCTTCAGCGGGTTGTTCGGTGGCGGGTCACGCTCGGCACCGCCTCCTCAGCAGGGGGCGCCTGCGTGGAACCAGGGTGGGCCGCAGCAGGGGTACCAACAGGCGCCACCACCACCGCCGCCGCAGTATGGCCAGGGTTACCAGCCGGGCATGTTCCAGCGTCAGGGGTCGGGGTTCCTGGGGTCGGCACTGACCACCGCGGCCGGCGTGGCAGGCGGCCTGGTCGCCGGCAATGCGCTGATGAGCCTGTTCTCCGGCTCGCACAGCTATGGCGGAGGGTTCGGCGGCGGCTATGGCGCACCAGGCGGCGGACCATGGGGCAGTGCACCGGCCGACCAGGGCTATGTGGATCAGGGCACCTGGACTGACCCGTCGGGCGGCGGCTCGACAGACCCGGGTTATGTCGACAATGGTACCTGGGATACCTCGGGCGACAATCAGTCGTCCTGGACGGACAACAGCAGCGACGGCGATTCAGGCTTCGACAGCGGCGGTGGATCCACCGACGATACATTCTGAGGCCTGAGGGACCGAGCGGCGCGAACCCGGCGGTCGCAATATGTGGCTGCCTGAGCTGCTTCGTGTTGGAATGTGCGTGATGAACGGCATCCAGCACTGAAATCGACCGGTCGCGCCTTCCTCGAGGGCTTGTTCTTCCCCTTCAGTTCGATCAGGTGCGGGCGCGCGACGCGTTCTGAGACCCGCCCTGCTCACGGTGTTTCTTTCTTTCCGTGACGCGACTAACGTCTGGACGTTCAAGAATGAAAAAATATGGGAGGCACCATGCGTCGTCGCGACCTGCTGAAGGCCATACCTCTGCTGATGACCCCTTCGCTGGCACGCGCTGACACGCTGCCGCTGCGGTTCATCCCGAACGCGAACCTCACGTCGCTCGACCCGATATGGACCACCGCGTTGGTGGCCCAGGCGCACGGTTATCTGGTCTACGATACGCTGTACGGGATCGATGCGAGCAACAAGTTGCAGCCGCAGATGTGCGCGGGGCACGACATCTCGGCCGACGAGTTGACCTGGACGTTCACGTTGCGCGACGGGCTCGCCTTCCACGACGGCGAAAAGGTCCTGGCGAAGGACTGCGTGATGTCGCTGAAGCGTTGGGCCTCGCGCGATTCGTTCGGCCAGCAGTTGACGAGGGTGGCGAATGAGATCGTCGCCGTCGACGACCGGCGTTTCCAGATCCGATTGAAGAAGCCGTTTCGCCAGATGCTCTACGGATTTGGTGCGCGAAGCTGCTTCATGATGCCCGAGCGCATGGCGCAGACGCCGGCCTCCGAGCAGGTCAAGGAAACGATTGGATCGGGGCCGTTTCGCTTCCTGCCCGGCGAGTGGGTTTCCGGCGCCCACGCGGGTTATTCCCGGTTTGATGGCTACGTGCCACGTCAGGAACCGCCGAGTTTCTATGCGGGCGGCAAGGTGGCGCATTTCGAGCGGGTCGAATGGATCGTGCAACCGGACTCGGCGACCGCCGCCGCTGCCTTGCAGAAGGGCGAGGTCGACTGGGTCGAACAGCCGCTGATCGACCTTTGCCCGATGCTGCGCACATCGCCCGATGTTGTGGTCGCGGTGAACGATCCTTTCGGATGGCAGCCGATCATCGCGCTAAATCACCTGACGACGCCGTTCGACAATCCGAAGCTGCGGCGCGCGCTGCTGCCGGCGCTCGACCAGAAGGCGTTTATCACTGCGGTGATCGGCGAGCAGGCCGAACTCGGCCGCGTGCCGGGCGGCTATTTCGCCGACGGCCAACCGATGGCGTCGCACGTCGGGCTCGAGGTGCTGACGCGGCCCCGCGATCTTGCTCTCGCCAAGCGGCTCGTGGCCGAGGCCGGATATGGCGGCGAAAAGATTGTGTTGCTGTCAGCCAGCGATCGCCCGGTCTACAGCCAGGTGTCCCTCGTGGCCCGGGATCTGTTTCAGAAACTCGGCCTGACCGTGGACTTCCAAGCGATGGACTGGGGTACGGTGGTCACGCGGCGGACCAGCAAGAACCCGACGGACAAGGGCGGCTGGAGCGCTTTCATCACTGCCTTGGATGGCGTCACCGTGACCAATCCCGGCGGCAACTTCGCGTTGCGGGGCAGCGGCCAGAAGGCCTGGTTCGGCTGGCCGACGGACGAAAAGTTGGAAGAACTGCGCGATGCCTGGTTCGACGCCCCCGACCTGGCGTCACAAAAGGCACTCGCCGAGCAGATCCAGCTTCGCGGCCTGGAAACCCTGCCCTACATCCCGCTCGGCCAGATGTTTCAGCCGACCGCGTTCCGCTCGGACATCAAGGACATTGTGAAATCAATGTTCCCGCTGTTCTGGGGCGTGCACCGGGCGTAACAGCCGCGAGGCGGTCTTTTCGAAGACCGCCCTTTCGAGAACGGCATTGGCGGGAGCCGTCCAGTTCAATATTCGTCGTGCAGCCGCACCCAGCTCATGGTGCCGGTGCTCTCATTGCGGCCCTTGGGTACGAGATCGAGCCAGTTGAGCGCGCCCATCAGCAGTTCGGCGCCGCGACGATGGGTCGAGTAGGTGTGGCAGATGGCGCCGCCGGCGTCCTTGACGAAGATGTGCGCGCCGAACATGTCCTGGGCTTCGCGGATCACCTCGCCGTAATTGTAGATCGCGCGACCGGCGGCGAGGTCCTCGGGCGTGAACGACACGCCGAAATCGAAGTTGAAGTCGCTGCCGTCTGAGGAGACCCAGGGGAATGTCCAGCCCATCCGGTGCTTGACCTCCTCGATCCGCTGAAGCGGCACGCGCGAGACCGCGGCGAACGACAGGTCGGCGTGCTCGAAATGCTGCCGCGCCGCGTCGACATGATCGGCGATGAACGAGCAGCCGCGGCACACGTTGTCTGAGCCCGGTGTCAGCATGAAATTATAAATGGCTAGCTGGCTGCGGCCGCGGAACAGGTCGCCGAGTGTGCACTTGCCCTCGGGCCCTTCGAAGACATAGGGCTTCTCGATCCTGACCCAGGGCAGCTGCCGGCGCTCGGCGCGGAGTGCGTCGAGTTGGTGGGTCATGGCGCGCTCCTTGGCGAGAAGCGCCTTGCGGGCGTCAAGCCACTGGTCGCGCGAAACGATTGCTTGGTTCATGGTCGGTCTCCTTTGGTTATCGGTTAGGTGTGTGCCCGCGGGTGGAAGCCAGCTTCAGCCAAGGCGACAGGTGGAAGAGGCTCATCAGCAGGTACATCGCAGTCATGCCGTCGGTCGGCGGCATGCTGGAAGGCGAGGTGCAGAGGGCGATCGGCGGTGCATGCCTCGTCGCGATCCACGCCATGAGCGTGAAGGTCGGCGAGGCAGCGAGGCCGAGCCAGCCTGCCGCGCCGCGCGGCTGCCACACCCATCCGCTGCCTTTGTCTGTCGCTGAGGACGTCGTCATTTTCCGGCTCCCGATCGATTGTCGCCGTTTCCGGCCGTTGCAGGACCGAGCGACGATGTAGGGCGGATGGACAGGCGGGTGAGAGTGACAAGTGTGACGGGATTTCGATGGACTCGCTGATCACGGCTGCGGCCCGCGCGCTCGCGGCGGGCGATCCGCTGGCGGCGCTGAAGCGGGTTGCGCTGCGCGACGATCCGCCCGCGCTTGCGCTGCGCGGCATCGCGATGGCGCAGCTTGGCGACCTGACGCGCGCGAAGGAACTGCTGCGGAACGCCACGCGTGCCTTCGGCCCAAATGAGGCGATGGCCCGTGCACGATGCGTCGTTGCCGAGGCGGAGATAGCGCTCGTCTCGCGCGATCTGAGTGCGCCCATGCAGACGCTCGGCGCGGCGCGCGGGACGCTTGAGGCGCATGGCGATCGGGCGAACGCCGCGCATGCCGGTTACCTCGATGCCCGGCGGCTCCTCCTGATCGGGCGTCTCGATCAATCCGAGCGGACGCTCGATGCACTCAATGTCGACGTGCTGCCGCCGGCGTCGCGGACCGGATACTGGCTGGTCGCCGCAGGGATCGCGATGCGGCGCATTCGGGCAGAGCAGGCACGCGCCGCGCTCGATCGGGCCGGGCACGCCGCACGCAAGACGGGGATCCCTGCGCTCGCGGCCGAGGTCGACCGAGCGTCACGCGCGCTCGATGCACCTGCCGCGCGTCTGATCACGCGCGCTGGGCAACGACTGCTCGGGCTAGCCGAGGTCGAGGCGCTGATTGCTTCGGACGCGCTCGTGGTCGATGCCTGCCGCAAGGTCGTGCGCGCCGGGAGGAGCGTCGTTCCGCTTGCTGGTCGTCCGGTGTTGTTCACGCTCGCCCGCGTGCTCACCGAGGCGTGGCCCGAAGATGTATCGCGCGAAACGCTGATCGCGCGCGCCTTTCGGGCGCGTGATGCCGATGAGTCGCATCGCGCGCGGCTGCGTGTCGAGATCGGGCGGCTGCGCAAAGCACTCAGGCCGCTGAGCGGATTGAACGCGACGAAGCGAGGCTTCGTACCTGAAACCGCCCGGGACGAATGTGGTCGCTGTGCTGGCGCCGCCCGTCGAAGGAGACCATGCCGAGGTGCTTGCTCTGCTCGGCGATGGCGAGGCGTGGTCGAGTTCGGCGCTGGCGCTGGCGCTCGACGTCAGCCCACGCACTGCCCAGCGCGCGCTCGAGGCACTGGCGGAGGACGGCAAGGTCGAATCCTTTGGTCGCGGTCGGGCTTGTCGCTGGATGGCGCCGAACGTGCCGGGATTCCCGACAAGCTTGTTACTCCCGGGTCCGCTGGCAAGCGGATAAGGTGGAACCATGAAGCACACACGCGCCGAAGTCATTCGCGAATACGGCCCCTTTCCGGGCGTCGATGCCGTGCACGGGGTCAGCTTTGATGGGCAACGGGTCTGGTTCGCTTCCGGCGACAGACTGAACGCCCTCGATCCGGAAAGCGGAGAGGTCGTCGGCGCGCTCGACGTCGCTGGTGATGCGGGAACGGCTTTCGACGGAACGCATCTGTTCCAGATCGCCGAGGCCGTGATCCGGAAGATCGATCCCAAGACCGGTGAGGTGCTCGGCACGATTCCGGCGCCTGGCAATGGCGGGGATTCGGGGCTCGCCTGGGCTGAAGGAACGCTCTGGGTCGGCCAGCACCGTGGCCGCAAGATCCATCAGGTCGATCCGGAAAGCGGGGCCGTGCTCCGCACCATCGAATCCGATCGCTTCGTCACGGGTGTCACCTGGGTCGACGGTGAGCTCTGGCATGGCACCTGGCAGGACGAGGCGAGCGATGTCCGGCGCATCGATCGCGAGACGGGGGAAGTGCTCGAGCGCCTTGAGATGCCGGCCGGGACCGGTGTCTCGGGACTTGAATCGGATAGGGGCGACCGATTTTTCTGTGGCGGCGGAAGCAGCGGAAAGGTGAGGGCCGTCCGCCGGCCAAGAAGCGTCGATGCGACCTGTTGAATGACTGGCGCCGACGAGGAGCGCTCACCCACCCTCATGGCTAACGGTTGACACCGCCGTCCGCCGACGGTCTGGTCTGCGCATAGCATGACAGCCAGCAGCAACGGCATGCCGTTGGTCCGCGACGATCGCGACAACATCGCACGCGCAGCGGAACGCATCGTCGTGCTTGCTCTGATCGTCTGCGGCACCGTCCTGATTGTGGTGCCGCTGCTGCTCACCCTCTACCTCTCCTTGTTCGACGAGAAGCTGATCCTGTTCCCGCCGCGCGGGTACACGTTCGCCTGGTATCTCGCCATCGTGCCGAACTTCGGCGCCGCGGTTGTCACCAGCCTGAAGCTTGGCGTGGTGTCGGTCGCGGGCAGCCTGCTTCTCGGCATTCCTGCCGGCATCGGTCTGGCGCGACATCGCTTTCGCGGTCGCGGCGCTGTCTCCATGCTGCTGCTCGCCCCGCTCACCATGCCGGGCATCGCGCTGGGCCTTGCGATCTACGTGGCGCTCGTGGCAGTCGACGAACAACTTGGCTCCACCGTCACCGGCTCGATCGTGGGACTGGTGCTGGCGCATGTCATGATCACCACACCCTGGGTGGTGCGGCTCTGTCTCGCCAGCCTGACCAACCATGATCGCGCGGCGGAGGAAGCGGCGGCCAGCCTGGGTGCCGGACCGCTCACCGTGATCTGGCGCGTCACTCTGCCGGCGATGCGCGCCGGTATCGTTGCTGCCGCACTGTTCGCGTTCGTCATCTCGTTCGAGAACCTGGAATTGGCGCTGTTCCTCACCAGTCCCGGCGTCACCACGCTGCCGGTCGCGGTGCTGCAATATCTGGAGTACCACATCGACCCGCTGGTCTCTGCTGTCGCCGTCGCGCAGATCGTCGCGTTGGCGGTACTGCTGCTGGTGCTGGACCGGTTCGTCCGACTGGGCCAGGTGGTGCGATGACCGCGACGGCACTCACGCTCGACAACCTCAGCAAGCAGTTCGGCACGCAGCCCGCGGTTGATGCCGTCAGCATCGACGTGCGCCCCGGCGAATTGATCGTGCTGCTCGGTCCCTCAGGCTGCGGCAAGACAACGACGCTGCGCATGATCGCGGGATTCGTGCCGCCTTCCGCCGGTGACATCCGTCTCGACGGCACGAGCATCGTCGCGCTGCCGCCGCATCGGCGGGAGATGGGCATCGTGTTTCAGAGCTATGCGCTGTTTCCGCACCTGTCCGTTGCACGCAACATTGCGTTTGGGCTTGAGATGCGACGCATGGGGGCGGCCGCCATGGACGCGCGCGTTGCCGAGATGCTCCGCCTGGTGAAGCTGGAGCCGTTCGCATCGCGGCTGCCGCGGCAACTGTCGGGCGGTCAGCAGCAACGCGTCGCGTTGGCTCGGGCGCTCGCGATCCATCCGCGTGTGCTGCTGCTAGACGAACCGCTGTCCAACCTGGATGCCGCATTGCGCCAGGACATGGCGCGCGAGATCCGCATCCTGCAGCAGCGCGGCGGCATCACCACGATGATGGTGACGCATGACCAGACCGAGGCGATGGCTTTGGCCGACCGCCTGGTGGTGATGCACGAGGGGCGCGTGCAGCAGATCGGCACGCCGGAGACGGTGCACTCCCGCCCCGCCAATCCGTTCGTCGCCCGGTTCATCGGCGGCAGCAACATCGTGACCGGCCGGCTGAGTGGGCGCCGTCTTGTGCTGCCGGACGGAGCGAGCATCGCACTGGCCAATCGCTATGCGCGCGACGGCGAGGCGACGTTGGCAGTGCGTCCCGACAGCGTGCGACTTGCGCTGCATGGCGGCGGTTGCGTCGAGGGGGAAGTTGAACTCTGCACCTGGCTCGGCGCGGTCGTGGAGCATGTGGTGCGGCTCTCTCCCGAGACGACGCTGGTGGCACGCGGTCCGGCACTTGGCCCCGACGCGACGCCTCGTCACACTGCAGGCACGCGCGTGGCGCTGCGCTGGGAGGCGGACGATGAACGTCTGTTCGATGCGGCCGACCACGCGGTGGAGGCGGACATCAGGGAGACCAGTCATGCGTGAATTCACGTTGTCGCGGCGCGGCGTGCTGGGCGGCGCGGCATTGCTTGCGGCGCCGGCGATCATCCGATCGGCGCGCGCGGCGGAACAGTGTGTCGTGGGCACCTGGGGCGGTGACTATGCACGTCTGCTGCGCGAGAACATCGATGATCCGATCCTGAAGCCCGGGGACATCAACGTCGTGCAGGACGTTGGCGACGAGGCGCCGCGCGTGTCCAAGTTGTACGCGCAGAAGAAGCTGCCGCGCGGAACCATGGATATCGCCTGCATGAATGCGACGACGGGCTACCGTGTCACTGAAGCTGGACTGGTGGAGACGCTCGACGAGAAGCAGGTGCCAAACCTGAAGCACGTGCAGCCAAATCTGCGCATGCCGGCGGTCGTGCCACACATCTATAGCGCGCAGGTGCTGGTGTATAATCCGGACACCGTCAAACAGCCGCCTCAGACGATGAGCGATCTGCTCGATCCGAAGTGGAAGGGCAAGGTCGGCGTGGTTGCGCCGGCTGGACAGTGGATCCTGCAGGCGGCGAGCCTGCTCGAAAGCGGCACCACGACCGACTTCGACAAGGCCAAGGCATTCGTGTTGAAGCTCAACGCCAATGGACTGCGACTGTATCCGGAGACCGACAACCTGGCTCCGGCCTTCAAATCCGGAGAGATCGAAGTCGGCATGATCTGGCTGGCGCGTTCATTCATGTGGCGCAACGGCGGTTTTCCGGTGGCAGGAACTTTCCCCAAAGAAGGTTCGATGCTCTATGTGTCCGGCATGGTGGTGCCGAAGAACGCACCGGACAAGGAAGCCGCCTACAAGTACATGAACGCGCTGCTGGAGCCTTCGGCGCAGCAGGGCTTTGCCGCACATATGGGCTATCTGCCGACGGTCGATAACGCGCCACTCTCCGGTGCCGTCGGCGAGCAACTCGGGTTCCCGGATCCGAAGCCGAAGCTGGTGACGCCCGATTATCCGGTGCTGGCCAAGGTGCAGCCGGAGCTGGACGAATGGTGGCTGAAGAACATCCAGCACGGTTGAGGGCCCCCTCCCCCCGCCCCCCTCCCGCGAGGGGAGGGGGAGTTGGTTCTGTTCTGCTTGGTCCCGCCAGTTTGCTGATGATGCTGACGCTGGTTGCTCCGCTCGCTCTCCTGCTGCGCGACAGTCTGAATCGCTTTGATCCGACTGAACTGATGCTTGAGGCGATCACCCCCGAGAACTACCTGCAATTCTTCGCCGATGCGTTCTACTGGAACGTGCTGGTCACCACGATCCGCGTCTCTGTCATCGTCACCGCCGTCTGCCTGCTGTTCGGCCTGCCGATGGCATG
This sequence comes from uncultured Alphaproteobacteria bacterium, assembly GCA_963791495.1. Classification (GTDB taxonomy): domain Bacteria; phylum Pseudomonadota; class Alphaproteobacteria; order Acetobacterales; family Acetobacteraceae; genus JAMXLO01. Next base: position 87,050 of record CAWBST010000027.1, on the reverse strand, counting down.
GCGGCTCGCGCGCACCGCCAGCCGCTGGAAGTCGGCATTGGTGGTGCTGATGGTGCTGCCGCTGTTCGTCGGCTCGACCACGCGTACCGCCGGCTGGATGATCCTGTTCGCCCACGGCGGCATGCTGGACATGCTCACCGGACTGAACCTGATGTATGCCGAACCCGCGGTCATCGCCGGCATCATCGCGATCAACCTGCCGTACACCGTGCTGACGCTGCAGAGTGTATTCGAGGGCATCGACCCACGTCTCGAGGAAGCCGCGGCGTCAATGGGCGCGGCTCCGTCACGCGCGTTCTGGCGTGTGGTGTTCCCGCTCGCCCTGCCCGGCATTTCGATCGCGGCCGTGCTCTGCTTCATCCTCTGCATGAACGCCTTCGCGACACCGGTGCTGCTTGGCGGCCCACGCTTTCAGATGATGGCACCGCTGCTGTTCTGGGCCTTCAACAGCGACAACAACTGGCCGTTCGCGGCGGCGATCGCCTTCATCCTGATGGCGACGACATTGCTGCTGACCGGCATCGCCAATCATATGATCCCGCGGCGCTATCGGGCTTGATCAGGCGGCCTTCACGTTGGTGACGAATTCCTGCACGTTGCCACTGAGGTGCTCCGCCTGTTTCGACAATTCGCCTGCCGCGCCCAGGACCTGTGAGGCAGCCGCGCCTGTCTCGCTCGCTCCACTGCTCACGCCGGCAATGTTCGCGCTGACCTGCTGCGTGCTCGTCGCGGCCTCGTGCACGTTGCGGGCGATTTCCTGCGTCGCCGCACCTTGCTCTTCGACCGCCGCGGCGATTGCCGTCGCGATCCGGCTCACTTCACCGATCGTCTGCGAGATCGCGCCGATCGCAGTCACCGCCTCCTTGGTCGCGACCTGGATCTGCACGATCTGCTGGCTGATCTCGTCGGTCGCCTTCGCTGTCTGATTCGCCAGGCTCTTGACCTCGGACGCCACCACCGCGAAGCCCTTGCCGGCCTCGCCGGCGCGCGCCGCCTCGATCGTGGCATTCAGCGCCAGCAGGTTGGTCTGCGCAGCAATGGTGCTGATCAGGCTGACGACATCGCCGATCTTATGAGCACCTTCCGCCAGCGTCTTCACGATGGCGTCGGTGCGGTTGGCGTCCTGCACCGCCTTGTCGGCGATTTCGGAGGACTGAGCGACCTGCCGCGAGATTTCGGAGATCGATGCCGACAGCTCCTCGGCCGCGGCCGCGACGGTTTGCACATTGCTGCTCGCCGCCTCGACGGCCGTGGTGACATTGGTCGCCTGCGCGGCGGTCTCACCGGTGATTGCCGTCATGGCACGCGCCGTCGACTCCAGCTCGGTCGCCGCCGAGGCCACCATGCCGACCAGCCCGGCCGTCTTGTCCTCGAAATCGCGCAGCAGGCCATCGAGCTTCTGCGACCGCTGCACCTTCTCGGCGATCAACGCCTCCTGGTACACCGAGATGGCTATGTCCATGTCCAGCATGACGCTGGCATTCACCGCGGCGATCAGTGCCGCGAGTTTCTTCGGTGACCAGCGATGCGTGCGGATCGCCAACGCGACCAGGCGGTTCAGCACGTAAGTGTAGCCGCCGATATACCAACGGGGCTCGAGGCCGATCTTGTGATGCACGCGTCCGATGGTCTGCACACTGGCGAAGTAAGCTTCGTCGAAGCGCCCCGACAACAGCCGCTGCCAGTGCGAGGCCTGGGCTCGCTTCAGGCGGGGGATCTGATCGCCCACCATCTGCTTGAGATGCGGGACGCTCGTGATGTGCTGGTAGAAGCCGTCGATGATCTCGCCGAGGCGCGGCTCGATCACGGGCCAGAAGGCGACGAGCAACCCGCATGCTCCGGGGTCGAGGCCGAGAAAGCGGGTTCTGACGCCAAGATCGTCGCTGTTCGTCGCTGACATCGTGCCAAGTCTCCCGTCCGGGGACAGCGGTCCGGAGCGTGCATCCTCGACGGCGATTCCTGCCCGCGTATGGTTAAGGAAGGGTAACGCCCGAGGGACAACCGAGCGGCTTCAGGTCCCGGTCCATTGCGCAGGAACTATGAGCTCGGCGTGGCAGACGCGGTTACGCCCGCTGCGCTTCGCCTGATAGAGCTGCTGGTCCGCGCGTGCGATGACCTGTTCGATGTTGCGGTCGGCGGCGCGTGCCACGGACAGCCCGACACTGATGGTCGTGCGGATCCGCGTTGCGTCATGCAGCAGCCGCCTTGCCGCGACAGCTTTCGGTTGGCGTCTTCCCGGCACAAGCCTCGAAGCCTGCATACCGTGAGACGGGTCGCCCCTATCTCAGGCGCGAACCTGATCCGGCAGCTCCATAATGCCCAGGCGCTTCAGTTCGGATAGACGATCGTGCGCAGCATTATGCGGCGCTCTTCCGGACGGTAGTCGCCGGCACCGCGGTGCATCGTCGCCCGCTCGTCCCACATCAGCACATCACCGACCCGCCAGCGGTGGTAATAGACGAATCGCTCCTGTGTCGCGTGCTCGGCCAGTTCCTCGATCAGCGGCAAGGCCTCATCGCGCGCCATGCCGACGAAGCCGTACGTGTGCATCGGGTTGACGAACAGGATCGGTCGGTCGGTCACCGGGTGCCGCGTGACCGCCGGCCACCGAACTTCGCGATACTCCTTGTCGGTCACACCACGGTCGTCGCCGTAGAGCTTCTCGCCGGCGGGTCCGATGCTGCGGCCGTGCAGCGCGGTCAGGCCTTCGAGCTGCTGCTTCCGCGTCTCCGGCAACGTGTCATAGGCGGCGCGCATGTCGGCGAACATCGTGCCGCCCTTGTCCGACGGCACCTCCTTCGCGTGCAGGATGGCCAGCAGCGGCAGGCGATCCTCGTAGGTGGAGTCGGTGTGCCAATCGGTGGCGCGCTTGACACCGTACCAGTCCACCTTGCCGTCTTCGTCGACATTGGTGAGCCAGGAGACTTCCGGGCAGTCCGCATGCCGGTACTTGATCAGCGAATGCATGCGGGGGGTGCCGAAGCGACGGCCGAACGCGGCAAGCTCGCCGGCGCCAAGGTCCTGGTCACGGAACACCAGCACCGGGTTCTCGGCAAAGGCTCGCAGGACCCACGCGGAGGTCGCCTCATCGAGCGGTTTGGACAGGTCGACGCCAACGGCCTCGGCTCCCAGCGTCTCGCCGAGTGGGCGGAGTTGCGGTGTATCTGTCATGGCCGATCCTCCTGATTTGTGGTCGAGTATGATCCCGATGAGCCGGCCGCCGCAACGTGGGCCGCGTTTGGTTACGCCGGACTGACGTTCGCATTGACCCTGAACAGGTTCATCGGATCGTAGACCGCCTTGAGTTCGCGCAGCCGGGCGTAATTCTCGCCGTAGGAAGCGCGGAATTTTTCGGGCTGGTCCTCAGGCGCGAAGTGATTGATGTAGACGGTGCCCTGCAGCTCCGACTCTAACCGATCCCAGAGCGCGCGCACCCAGGCGATGTGGCCGCTGGACTCCGCCGGATCCGTCCACTGCCCGATGATGTCGAAATCCCATTGCGGCCGGCGCAGGGCAAATGCGGTCGCGTCAGCCGGTACACGCGTCGCGGCGCCGTGCACGTAGAACAGGCCGAGCAGGCTGAGGGGCGAGGAGAAGGACGCAGCGCCGGCGATCATCCGGTCGATCAGTTCGTCCGAGATCTGCTCCGTGAAGGCTGATCGCCAATAGCGGTGCAGACCGTGCTTCGCGTTGGGCTCATCGATCAGCGTCTGACGGACGCAATAGGGCATCGGGCCAACGAGATCAGCGATCGGATTGGCGAGCTGCCGCGCCGGTGCGAGAACCTTCTCACCAGCCTCGATGGGTCCGTTGTAGCCCAGCAGCAGTGCGACCACCGGAGCGCCGTCGTGCGTCAACAGACCGGCGAATGCCTCGGCCTCGTCGGGCAGCGTGGCGCAGAAGTCGCGGTAGAACCGCAGCACGTCGCGCGCGCGGTCCAGCGGATAGAGGACGATACCGCTCAGCGATTCGGTCACCGGATGCAGGCGGTATTCGAGCGATGTGACCGCGCCGAAATTGCCGCCGCCACCACGCAGCGCCCAGAACAGATCGGGGTTTTCGGTGAGGCTTGCGGTGCGGAACTGCCCGTCAGCGGTCACCACGTCGGCCGAGATGAGATTGTCGATCGAGAGGCCGTGCTTGCCCATCAACCAGCCGAGGCCGCCGCCGAGGGTGAGGCCGGCGATGCCGGTATCGGAGACCGTCCCGCCCGTGGTGGCGAGCCCGAATGCCTGAGTCTCGTGATCGAACTCGTTCCAGAGCACACCACCTTGCGCCCGTGCCGTGCGGCTAGCGGCGTCCACACGAATGCCCTTCATGGGCGACATGTCGATGACCATGCCGTTGTCGTTCGTGCCGTAGCCCGGGGCGCTGTGCCCGCCGCCGCGAAGTGAGAGCAGAAGCTCGTGGGTTCGCGCGAAATCGACGGCGCGCTGAACGTCGGCTGGCCCCGTGCAGCGCACGATCAGCGCCGGTCTCCGGTCGATGTTGCCGTTCCACACTCGTCGGGCGGTTTCGTAGCTCGGGCTGTCGCTGAGGACGAGCTCGCCGCGGATGCTGCCGCGGAATGCATCGATGGCAGCGTCGCTGACGCTGGTGGCGGCTCCATTCAACGTCACGGTGGTTATTGACATGGTCTTCCCCCTGGGTGTGGGTCTCGATTTCTGCGGATCGATCTGGCCATAATACCTGACCGGCGGTGATTTGTCGCGTTATTCTGGAGGCACGCCCGCGCTGATCGGAGGAAAAATGTCTGGCTCAACTCAGAACTTTGACGCCGTGGTGATCGGTGCAGGTTTCTCCGGCATGCACATGCTGAAGTCGCTTCGGGACAAATTGGGACTGAAGGTACGGGTCTATGAAGCGGGCGAAACTGTCGGGGGCACCTGGTACTGGAACCGCTATCCCGGCGCGCGTTGCGATTCTGACTCCTACATCTATTGCTTCACCTGGGACAAGCAGTTGTTGCAGGAGTGGGAGTGGTCCGAGCGCTATCCCGAGCAGCCTGAAATCCTGCGCTACCTCGAGCATGTGGCCAAGCGCCATGACCTGAAGCGGGACATCCAATTCAACACGCGCGTGACGGGTGCTGAATTCGACGAGAGCACAAACCTGTGGAGGGTGCATACCGATAAGGGCGGAGACGTCACGGCGCGCTATCTCATCGCGGGCGTTGGTACGCTGTCGACGACGAACATGCCGCGATTCAAGGGACTGGATACATTCAAGGGCAAGTGGTTCCACACCAGCCGCTTCCCTCACTCGGGCGTCGACTTCACCGCCAAGCGCGTCGCCGTGGTCGGCACCGGCGCCACCGCGGTGCAGGCCATTCCGGAAATCGCGCAGCAGGCCAAACAGCTCACGGTGTTCCAGCGCACCGCCAATTACTGTGTGCCGGCGCGCAATGGCAAGGTGGACCCCGAATTGGTGAAGGCGCGCAAGGCTGACTATGACGCCGTGGTCAAGCGCGTCCGTGAATCGCCGTTCGGCCAGGAGCGTTACGCGATCCCGAAGTCGGTCCTGGAAACCACGCCCGAGGAGCGGGAGCTTGAGTTCGACAGGATGTGGGATGCGGGCGGCTTCGACTTCTGGCTCGCCAACTACCAGGACATGCTGGTCGATCAGGAAGCCAACGAGATCTGTGCCGACTACATCAGGCGCAAGATCCGCAAGACCGTGAAAGATCCGAGCGTCGCGGAAAGGCTTATGCCCAAGGGCCACTCCTACGGCACCAAGCGCCAGCCTCTGGACACCAACTATTACGAGACGTTCAACAAGGACAACGTCTTGCTGGTCGATGCGAGGACCGACGGTCCGATTGAGGAAATCACCGAAAGCGGCATCCGTGCCGGCGGCAAGGACTACGAATTCGACATCATCGTCTTCGCCACGGGCTTCGATGCGATGACCGGGCCGCTGAAGGCGTTGAACCTGAAAGGCCGCGGCGGTCGCACGCTGGATCAGGAGTGGGCGGACGGTCCGCACACCTATCTTGGCATCTCTGTCGCCGGCTTCCCTAACCTGTTCACCATCACGGGCCCGCAAAGCCCGTCGGTGCTGTCGAACATGCCGGTCTCGATCGAGCAACATGTGGAGTGGATCACCGACTGCATCGACGCCATGCGCGGCACCGGCAAGACCACGATAGAGGCGACACCCCGAGCGCAGGACGAGTGGGTCGCGCATGTCAACGAGACCATCGCCGGCACGCTGATGACCAGTGCCAATTCGTGGTACATGGGCGCCAACATCGCCGGCAAACCGCGCGCTTTCTTGCCTTACCTGGACCCGGAAGGCGTCGGCGGGTACCGCAAGAGGTGCGACGAAATCGCAGCCAAGGGGTACGAGGGATTCGCATTGGCTTAGCCGACTTGGGAACACGCGGTCATCATCGGGGAGCCAATGATCAACAACAGCTACTACTCGCAGGACGTGCACGGTCCCTACGAGATGTACGACATCGGCAATCTCGAGTTGGAGGAAGGCGGCACCATCCGCGGCTGCACGCTTGCCTACACTACCTTCGGCACACTCAATGCCGGCGGCGATAACGCCATCCTCGTTCCCACCTGGTACTCCGGCACCCACAAGATCATCGAGCAAGTGTATGTCGGCAAGGGACGCGCGCTCGATCCCGACAAGTATTTCATCATCGTCGTCAATCAGATCGGCAACGGTCTTTCAACCTCGCCGCACAACACGCCGGCGCCGGCGGGGATGGGGAATTTTCCGCACGTGCGCATCGGCGATGACGTGCGCGCGCAGCACAAATTCGTCACGGAAAAGTTCGGTCTGAGTAGCTTCGAGTTGGTCGTCGGTGGTTCCATGGGGGCGCAGCAGACCTACGAATGGGCGGTGCGCCACCCCGACATGGTCAAGCGCGCCGCGCCGATCGCCGGCACGGCGAAGAACACCATTCATGATTTCCTGTTCGCCGAAACGCTGGTCGAGGCGATCACGTCAGATCCTGGCTTCAACAAGGGTTTCTATGCATCGCCGGCCGATGTACGCGAAGGCCTGCTGCGTCACGCCAAGATGTGGGCAGTGATGGGTTGGAGCACAGAGTTCTTCCAGGAAAACCGGCACAAGGCGCTGGGCTTTTCGTCGATGGACGATTTCATCACCAACTTCATGTATGGCTATTTCAGCGTGATGGATCCGAACGATCTGCTGTGCATGGCATGGAAGTGGCAGCGCGGCGACGTCAGCCGTCACACCGGCGGCGACCTGCGGGCAGCGTTGGGCCGCATCAAAGCCAAGACATTCGTCATGCCGATGTCTTCCGACATGTTCTTCCCGCCGGCTGATTGCCAGGCTGAATGGCGGCTCATCCCGGATGCGGAGTTCCGGCCCATTCAAACCGTCGATGGGCATCTCGCGCTGTTCGGCGCCGATCCCAATGCGATCAGCCAGCTCGACAAGCACCTCGGCGAGTTGCTTGCGACAGGGATTTGACCCCCTCAGCGCGCCGGCCACTCCGGCTTATGATACCCGAGCGGCACCGACGGCCGTGCCCAGTAGGGCTGCGTCTCCGACAACTGCACCGTCGGCCGCAGATGCCGCAGTCGGCCGGAAGGCGTTTCCGTCACCATCGACCACCGCTCCAGCTCCTCCGGCGCAAACTCTGCCGGCGCGTCGCGGGCTGCGGTCTCCGGTACCTCGCCAAGATCGACGATCCACTTGCCGACCTGCGCCAGCGAGATGCGTACCAGCCAGCTGCCGCCCTCGCGCGCGCGGCGTGCCAGCGCGACCAGTGCGCCGAACGCCATCAGGTAGCCGGTGCAATAGTCGATCGCGGATACGGGATAGAACTGCGGTCCCGGTGTCTTGCCCGGCACCACCTCGGCTTGGCGCGACGTGATGCCGCTGACCGTCTGCACCACGGTATCGAAGCCGCGCCGCGACGCCCACGGCCCGGCATGGCTGAAGGCGCAGAGCGACACATAGACCAGCCCCGGCCGCAGTGCTGCCAGTTCCTCGGGCGACAGACCGCGCAGGCCGAGCGTGCCCGGGCGATAGCCCTGCGAGAACACATCCGCCTCGCGCACCAGTCCGCGCAGGATATCGACATCGCGCTGCTCGCGCAGATCGAGATGCGCCGACAGTTTGCCGTGGCCGGTGTCGAATTCCTGGTAGCCGAGATTGGGCAGATGCGGAGCGGTGATCTTCAACACGTCTGCCCCATGCTCGGCCAACGTCCGCGCGCAGGTCGGGCCGGCGAGTACGCGTGTCAGATCCAGCACGCGGATGCCCGAGAGGGGTCGATTGCCGGCAGGCAGAGGCTCCGGCGCGCTGTCGCCGATCCGCACGATCTCCATCAGACGGCAGGGCGGCGATGGCGGCGGCCTGCGGATGCTTCGCCCATTCCGCATGCGTGCGCACCATGCCGCCCGCGCCCTTCGCGGCGATGATCGCCTCTTCCAGGTCGGCGGCGTTCCAGTTCAACACCGCGCGCGCCACCGCATCGCGGTCTTCCGGCACGCCGAGGACGCTGAGCGCGGCGGCACGATGGTTGGGGAAATTGCAGTGCAGGTAGCTCCAGCGGCCATCCTTGGTGGGATAGACGCCCATGATCGAGTTGCGTCTGGTCGAAACCTCGCCGTCGCCCAGCTTCATGTAGTGGCCGCTGCGCAGCGATGCGGTGGCCTGGCGCAGATCGACGGCCAGGGACTGCTGCCGCCCGGTGCGCAACTCCCACAGATCCGCCGCCGCCAGCCCGGTCGCCGCCAGCGTCGCCGCGCCGGCCACGCCGATGCGGAATGGCGTCGGGAGAATGGGGTCGGTGCCGCCGGTGAACGCCACCGTGTCCGCGCGTGTGGCGGGCCAGCCGGCAACCGGCAGGATCGAGCGCAGAGCCTCTTTCGGCATGGTCATGACCTCCCCAGTGCATGGCAGCTGGGGGAAGAATGGCGCGTCGGGCGCATGTGTTGCAATCTCGCGCTCTCGACGAGAGGAGGGGCGATAGATGCGCGTGAGCACGATGATACGGTTCACTCCGGGAACAGACCCGCACGACCGCTTGCTGGACCGGGTCGCCGACTATGCCCGCCGCATCGAGGCCAGCGGATTCCCCGGCATCTGGGTGGGCGATTCACTCGGCCGAGGGCGACCGACACTGGATCCTCTCGTTGAGCTGGCGACGCTTGCGGCTGTCACGCGGAAGGTCGAACTGGGGATTGGCGTGCTGCAGTTGCCGCTGCGTCATCCGATCGAACTGGCTCATCGCGTGCAGTCGGTGCAGGCATTGTCGGGGAACCGCCTTGTCCTGGGCGTCGGCAGCGGCTCGACGAAGGCGGACTTCGATCTGCTCGGCTACGACTACGATCAGCGGTTCCGTACGCTGCGATCGTCGCTGGATATCATGCGTCGCACGTGGCGGGGCGAGCCCACCAACAGCGGCGGCACGCTGTCGGCCTGGCCGGGATGCGAAGGCGGACCGCCCATCCTGATCGGGGCCTGGCGCAGCCATCGCTGGATCACTTTGGCCGCGAAGGAATATCAGGGCTGGACGCCGTCGGGTCGCTACAGCAGTTGGGACGATCTCGAGGCTGGCATGCGAGTCTACCGCGAGGCCGGCGGCACGAATGCCGTGCTGGCAAACATCGCCATCGATTTTGGCAACCGGCCCGGATCGGCGGAGCTCGCGCAGGTCGCTGAGCCTTCGCTCATCGGCACGCCGGACGAAGTGCGGCAGAAGCTGAACCGCATGAAGCAGATGGGTTTCGACGAGATCCTTCTCGTCTCCCATCACGCCGTGCTGGAGGATATCGAGCGGGCGCGGGACTTGCTTTGACCGCGCCCGCCTCGCATCAGCGAGTGGTGTTGGTCGTTGGCTGGTTGGCGTTGTCGGGCTGGGGGTTGTTGCTGTTGTTCGGCGGTGGCGGTGGCGGTGGATTGTAGTTGCTGCCGTAGCGCTGGTTCGGCGGCTGCGCGGCGTTGTTCTGGCCGCCCAGATTCATTGCGGCCAGGGTGTCCTGGTCCAGTTGTCCGGTCGCATTCAGGTTGTGGTGCTGCTGATAGCCGCGCACCGCGGCCTGCGTGGACGGACCCCAGACGCCATCCACGCTACCGTGATATGAGCCGTCCTGTTGCAGCGTCTGCTGCACGTTGCGGATCATGTCGGGGGTCAGTTCGGTGGTTTGAGCCTGCGGTGTCGCGTTGTAGTTCGGTGTCGCGGCATAGCTGCGGGTGGGCGAGCCGACGCGACTGCTCCTGCTGCCGCCGTCAAACCAGGAACAGGCGGGCAGCACGGCGACGCTGGAAAGCGCCAGCAACGCGGCGAGATTGCGGGTCTTGATCATGGCTGTCTCCTTGGACGCTCGTCTCGCTGAACCGCTCTGGCTGCTGCCGGTTGCGCCAAGGAACCGTAATGTGATGCGGCGGCCTCGCGTTCCGATCGTTCCTGCACCCACACGATGGATATCAGTACCTGACAAGGCAGCAGGATTTCTTCCTGCCGTGCTGCTTCCGCTCGAGCTTGCGCCATTTCTTCGTATGACATCCAGAATGTGATTGGCGTGAACTAAGCCGTCGCGCCGAGAATGTTTCGTGAGAAACGATGACGGAGGGGAAGGTTCAATGCGACAGCGCAGACGCATGTTTGCCTCGGAGATTGTGATCCCGGTCGTCGTCCTTGCTGCCTTGGGCGGCGTGGCCCTCGCGGCGCAGGACAAGTACACTGTGAAAGTGCCCAATGGGCTCGCGTTCTCTGACTTCAGGGGATACGAAGACTGGCGGACTGTCGCCGTCAGCCAGGCCGGAGACCTGATCGAGGTTATCCTCGGAAATCCCGTGATGATCGACGCCTACCGGGCAGGCATTCCTGGCAACGGCAAGCATTTTCCCGACGGCGCCAAGATGGCGAAGATCCATTGGAAAGCGAAAAAGAGTGCGGAGGCCCCCGATCCGACGACGGTGCCGGACACCCTGCACGACATTGATTTCATGGAGAAGGATAGCAAGAAGTTCCGGGACAGCGGCGGCTGGGGATACGCCCAGTTCAACTACAACACCGCGTCCGGCACGTTCGCGCCCGAGGGGAGCGGGTCCAATTGCGGGTACTCGTGCCATACGATAGTGGCGGCAAAGGATTATATTTTCACGGCATACGGGAAGAGGTGAACGGCGAACAGGATCGTCATCACTGTCGTCCACTCCGACGATGCGCCTGGAGACGTGGGCCCCGCGCGCCCATCGCAACCTGATCTGCTTCCACGAGGTCGACAAGGGCGACCACTTCGCTGCGTGGGAGCAGTGCCTCGTTCCGCCCATTGCATTCCTCAAACTGACCGAGTGTCCTGCGCGTCCGAACGGCGCAACCCAGAGACAGGAAACTTGTCATGGACAAGATCGAGACACAGGAAGAGATCGACCGTCATCGTCGTCACCTGCTTGGCGCCGGCGCATTGACCCTTGCCGCGGCCCAGTTCGGCATGATCGGCACGGCAACCGCGCAGTCCAACAGGGCGCCGCTTGCGACGAACGCTTCGTTTGGCACTCTGAAGCAGGCCGAAGCCGGCGCACTCACTGTCGGTTACGCCGATGTCGGTCCTGCCGATGGTTCTGTGGTCATTCTTCTCCACGGATGGCCCTATGACATTCACAGCTATATCGCCGTTGCGCCGTTGCTGGCGTCGGCCGGCCATCGTGTGATCGTTCCCTATTTGCGCGGCTATGGAACCACGCGACTTCTGTCCAACGATGCGCCGCGCAACGGGCAGCCGTCGGTGGTCGCCGTCGATGTCATTGCGTTGATGGATGGGCTTGCCATCAAACAGGCCGTCATCGGCGGTTTTGATTGGGGCGCGCGCACGGCCAACATCATCGGCGTGCTTTGGCCCGAGCGCTGCAAAGCCATGGTCTCCGTGAGCGGCTATCTGATCGGCAGCCAAGAGGCCGGCCGAGCACCGCTGCCGCCAAAAGCCGAGCTCCAGTGGTGGTACCAGTATTACTTCGCCACGGAGCGCGGCCGCGCTGGCTATGACAGATACCGGCACGATTTCTCGAAGCTGATTTGGCAGATCGCGTCACCGAAATGGGACTTCGACGATGCCACATTCGATCGCACCGCTGCCGCCTTCGACAATCCGGACCATGTTGCCATTGTGATCCACAACTACCGCTGGCGGCTCGGTCTCGCTGAAGGCGAAGCAAAATACGACGAACTGGAAAAACGGCTGGCCGAAGGCCCGGTCATCAGGGTGCCCACCATTACCCTGGAGGGGGATGCCAACGGCGCGCCACATCCAGACCCAGCCTCCTATGCCAAGAAGTTCGCGGGCAGGTATGAGCACCGCCTCATCGCGGGAGGTATCGGACACAATCTGCCGCAGGAAGCTCCGCAGGCCTTCGCCCAGGCGATCATCGACGTCGCCAAACTCTAACGAACTCAGGGAAGCACGATCCCGCGACACTGTCGCGGCCGCACCGTCCTCAAGCTCAGAGTGAAACCATGCCGAGCCGGCGTACCTTGTTGTCTTACTTACTCGGACCGGTCGCCGTCACCAGCGGGCCGCTGGCTGTGAACCGATCCTCTGCCCGATCAGCCACTCCGGAGCTTGTCGGAATCGATGGATGGCTGAACACGGACGCTCCACTGACCATAGCCGGGCTGCGTCGCAAAGTGGTGCTGGTTGAGTTCGGCACGTACACCTGCATCAATTGGCGGCGGACACTGCCCTATGTGAACCGCTGGCATTCGGAGTACGGTCCGCAGGGCCTGCAGATCATCATGGTCCACACGCCCGAGTTCGGGTTCGAGCGCACCCGTCCATATGTCGAGAGCGCAATCGGCGAGTTGGGCGTGCGCTACCCCATCGCCCAGGACAACGAGTACCAAACCTGGCGCGCATGGGACAATCGGGCCTGGCCGTCGTTCTACCTTCTGGACCGGGATGGACAGGTTCGTCTGGTTCGCGAAGGCGAAGGATATTCCCAGGAGATTGAGGGCGCCATTCGCAGCCTGCTCGGCTTGGCCCGCGCCGGCGCGAGGGAACATCCGGCGGACGATGCCGACCTGTCCCGCGTTGGCACACCGGAGATCTATTTCGGGTCCGCCCATCCCACGCTGCAGGACCGCGCGCAGTCTGCGCGGCAAGGCGAGGCAGCCTATGCCTTCGCCCAGCGCGGCGGTCCCAAACTGAACGAGTACCAGTTGGATGGAAGTTGGGCGCGTGGCGAGGAAGCGCTCGTCCTTCGCTCGCCTCACGGAAGGGTTCGTGTGCGCTTCTCGGCGGCAAAGCTGCATCTGGTCGCTGGCGCGTCCCAGCCCGCGCCTTTGCGCGTCAGCGTCGACGGGGGTGAGGAACGTACGATCAACGTCAGCATGCCAACACTCTACACGCTGGTCGATGGCGATGGTTATGGCGAGCACTTGCTCGAACTCGAGTGTGCGACCCCGGGTTTGTCGCTGTTCAGCGCCACATTCGGTTAGCCGGACGCCGCACGTTCCCATGTTGAAATTCGGGCGGTCGCTTGGATACGGCCGCGCTCAGTACGTCGAGGCTGCCGGCAGAGCGTCGTGACGGGCGCTAGTCTGCCGCGACGGCCTCGCGCTCCGATCGCTCGTGGCCTCGCACCAAGCCTCGCCAGGCGGCGCGGCGTGAGGCGGCCTGGACTGCCAGGGTGCCGGCAGGGAATGCGGCGCGCGCACCTTCGGCGAGGCGCCGCCGCAGGTTCGCGTCGCGCACAAGGCGGGCGAGGGCGACGAACCATGCGTCTTCGTCGTCAGGCAGCAGCCAGCCGCCCGGACCGTCTGCCAGCGTGCCGCGATATGCCTCGCAGTCAGATGCGAGAACCGGCAGGCCCATTGCCGCATAGTCCAACGTCTTGATCGCCGACTTGCATCGATTGAACGCGGTATCGGCGAGCGGCGCGATCCCGATGTCCCAATGCTGCTGCGTGATCCAGTTGACGAAGCCGGGATAGGACGAAGTGCCATATACCGGCATGCCGATGCGGTTCGCCCAGGACGGCAGATCGGATCGTGAGCTGATACCGAGCAGATCGACCGCTACGTGCTCGGCGAAGACCGACTTCAAGCGCGCCAATACGCCCCGCACGAGCGCAAAGTCTGCATCGTGCGTCGAAGTGCCCATGAACAGAATGCGCAGTGGTCCCTGTCGCGGCGTTGCTGGCAGGGCCGACGACACCCACAGCCGTTCGTCGAGGCCGTTCTCCACCACGCGCACATCGTCGCGGACGTCCGTCAAGGTTGCGGCGAGCGCCATGGTGGATCCCCATACCACGTCGGCACCGCGCACCAGTCGTGATACCGTCCGTCCCCGCGGTCGCAGCAGCGCAGCGTCCGGATGGTCACGTGGAATGTGCCGCAGGTCATCATCCAGGTCGTACAGCAGGGTGATCCCGTGTCTGCGGCAGTGGCGGATCAACGCATCGGCGGCATCAACGGCTCCCACCGCGTAGCGCTGCGTGACGATGACGTCGGCGCGGTAGTTGAGCGCTTCGTCAGCATCGGCCAGCACGATGTCGAAGTCACCGCCGATTGCCGGATGGTCAAGCGGCTGCAGCAACCGAATGTAGGCGCACGGCGTCAGCCCACCGGTGCTGTAGCGCTCCGGTATTACCACCACACTGATTCGCTCGTCGCAGCGCAGATCCACGAGTTTGCCGACGGTCCGAACGGCAGGAGCCTTCACATACTGGTCGCTGTAGTAGTCAGCCATCGCCCGGCGCGGTTTGCCGGTCGGCGGCCGGCGCTGACGCCCCAGTTCGCCGCGCACCTTGGCGAACACCGCGAGCCACTCCTCGGCGGGGGCCTCGGGATCGACCAGCCATGTCAGCGGCCGACCCTCCAGCCGCTCGGGAAACGCGCCGATGCGCGTGGCGACGATAGGCAGGCCGGCGTCGATCGCGGCGCTCAGTGTGTAGCTGTAGGTCTCCGGCCACTGCACCGGAAACCACACGACATGCGGCTTCAACCTGGCGAGCAGGGCCGGCAGTTCAGTCTCCTCGTACTCGCCGGTCATCGCGACCCGCTCGGTGAGCGGCTCCCGCAGTTCCGGTTCGACGTAGCCGATCACATGGATGGAAAGCTCGGCCGGATCGACAGCCGATGCGACGGTCATCACAGTGAGCGCGCCCTTGTGGTTGGCCAGCGCGCCGATCACTGCAACGCGCAGTCTGCGGCTCTTGCCGAGAGCGGATGGCGACAGCGGCCATGGGCCTGCGGTCGCCGGCTCGTGCGGCACGACGACGGCCCGGCGGGCGAAGCCATGACGCGCCAGGCGTTTGCGAACGTCCTCGCTGGGACAGATCACCCTCTCGGCTTCGATGAACTGCCACGCATTGCCGCGCCGCCACGACACGATGTCACGTGCGCCGTGGCTCGATCGATCAGCGATGCAGGCGTTGCAGTTCGCCACATCCGGCTCGCCGCAATAGGCACCCTGCGGCCATGGCAGCAGGTTCACCTGTGGGCAAATCGCGAAATAGTCGTGCACTGTCACATCGAACGGCACGCCGAGCTGACGAACCAGCGCGCGAGCGTCGATATCCATGCTCATCAGATGATGGATGTGCACGCGCGTCACGCCCGCCGACTTCAGTACCATGACGAGGTCAGCGGTGCGATCGGCGGGGAGGGCGAGCTCGGGATGGCCTGGCAGGCTTGGCACCGACAGCGCGGCGCCGCGCGCGGTCGACTCGAGAAGCAGGCAATTGGCCTTGCCGGCGGTGCGCTCGACCAGGTCCATGATGTGCCGCCGCACACCGCCGCCCAGATCATGGGAAAGCATCAGAATGGTCGGCCGATTGGAGCGGCGGAACAACTCCATGGTGATGGCGAAGCGATAAGGCCCCGCGGCGTCGAGCGATACATGCTGCGCTACCAATCGCGCGTAGTGCGGATAGCGTTCGCGAACCAACGCCCAGCCCTGCTCCGCGGCGGCTGACGCATTGGCGCCGAAACTCACCGAACCCTCGTGGTAGACGAAGGTGTCGCAGGCGAGAAGATGTCGCCAGCCCCGCGCACTCGCGCGCACGCAGAAGTCGTTCTCCTCGCCGTAGCCGTGGCCGAACGTATCTGCGTCGAACAAGCCGATATCGGTCAGCGCCGCTCGGCGGACATACATGCAGAAGCCGACCGTGGTTGGCAGTTCGACGCTGCGACCGGCGTTTGCGGCGTGACAGGCGGCATCCAGTTCGGCCACGCCGAGGCCGAACGCGGGCGGTCCGCCTGGGATGCTCGGATAGGCGCAAATCGTCGCGTTGTTGGAGAACGGCGAGACCGAGGCCACCCGTGGCGTGGCATAGGCGTGTCCGGCGAGCCGCCTGAGCCAGCCACGGGGCACCTCCGTGTCACTGTTGAGCAGCACGACATCATGGGTGCCGGCGGTCTGAACGCCGATGTTCACCGACGCGACGAAGCCCCGGTTGCGCCGGTTGCGCACAAGTTCGATACGTCCCTTTGCGGCCAGGGTGTCGAGCCAGGCTGACAGCTTCGGCTCCGGCGAGCGGTCATCGACCGCAATCACGCGCCCTGCCGGCCGATCTGGGTCCGCCAGCACCAATTCGAGGCAGCGCCGCGTCTGCGCCAAGCCACGATAAACCGGAATGACGATATCCACGGCAAGATCGCGCGGTGGAGACGGCGACGTAGCGCCGGTCGGCAGATAGTCACGGATCGCAATCGGCTTCTCGGTCAGCCAGCCGCGCGCGAGGCCGAACAGCAAATGATAGAGCAGCGGATTGGTGGCCGCCTCGGGGTGCTGGTCGACATAGTATGCTGCATCGAAACGTGGATGCGGATTGCGCAACTCCGCCGCGCCTGATTGCAGGTAGTGCAGCAGCGGATGCTGTCCGGAACTGGCGACGTCAGGGTAGTGCGCACAGTACCACGCGCCGTCGAAGAAGCGATTCGGATCGCGGCCCTCGGCGGCGCCGTGATGCACGAAGTGGTGCATCGGTTCGAGGCCGGAGGCAACGATATCGGGGTAGCGTGACACATACCAATCCGGATCGAAGAACCCGGACAGGGCCTCACCGAGATCGCTGAAGGACTTTGCTTCGGATCTTTCGCTGGAGGACGGCATACTTGTCACGCTTTCCGTACAAAACCAGCCGTTCAGGACGAGAATGGGGTAATATACACTATCTCCCGTCACGCGTGTGAGCGATTCTGTACATGCCAAACGGAGCGGGAAGGATGGACAAGATTGCAGCCTGCGCGATCTTCAAGGACGAGGCGCCCTACCTGCTGGAGTGGTTGGCGTTCCATCGCATGATCGGTGTGGATCTATTCGTTCTTTATGACAATGGCAGCACAGACTGTGGCGCCGACCTGATTCGCGCCTCCAGCTTTGCCAGGAACGTTACGATAATTGGCTGGCCTGAGCGGCCTGGGCAGCTTGCCGCCTACAATCACTTCCGGATAAATCACGCGCAGCACGTCACCTGGGCCGCGTTCATCGACATCGACGAGTTCATCATGCCGCTCGCGGGCAGTTCCATCCGCGAGATCCTGATGCGGCGCCAATACGCGCCCTATGCGCAGATTCTGCTGCAATGGCTGGTATTTGGGCCATCGGGGCACGATCGCCGCCCGGAGGGGATGGTGATCGAGAACTACACACGCCGATTGCCGGAAGCGGCCGAGGCAAGCCGCCATATCAAGGCGATCGTACGGACCGACAAGCTCTGCGGCATCGATTACACACCGCATGCCGCCGAGTGCAACGGCCCAGCCTGCAACACGCGTGGCGAGTTGGTGCTGCCCTATGCGATCCAGCCGACCGGGTGTCATGACGTCGTGACGGTACATCACTACTTCACCAAGTCGCGGGAGGACTGGGAGTTCAAGCGGCGGCGTGGCCGTGGCGATTTGCTGGAGCCTTACCAGGAACGGGTGTTCTCAGACGTGGCGGGCGAGGCAATTGTCGAGGATACCCGGGCGCTGCGTTTCGTTCCGCGGCTGCGGGCGCTGCTGCCGTCCTGACAGGGAAGACCATGGACAAGATCGGCGTCTGCGCGATTTTCAGGGACGAGGCGCCGTACCTTCTGGAATGGATCGCGTTCCACAGAATGGTCGGTGTCGATCTGCTCGTGCTGTACGACAACGGCAGCACCGATGGCGGCCCGGAGCTCATTCGAGGGTCGAGCTTTGCCAGGAATGTGAGGCTGATCGAATGGTCCGACCGGCCCGGTCAGGTCTCGGCCTACCGGCATTTTCATGCCAACTACGCCCGTGAGTTCACCTGGGTCGCATTCATCGATCTGGACGAGTTCATCATGCCGGTCGCGGGCAGCTCCATCCGCGACATCCTGATCCGCAAGGCATACGAGCCTTATGCCGATATCCTGCTGAACTGGCTGATCTTCGGACCGTCCGGCCACGACAGGCGGCCCGGCGGCCTGGTGATCGAAGACTTCACCTGGCGAATTCCAGATCGCGCCGATGCCAACCGGCACGTGAAGTCGCTGGTGCGCACCAAGGACCTCGTCGGCATCGGCAGCACCCCGCACATCTTCGACTGCGCGCGTCCTACCTGCAACGCGCTTGGCGAGACGGTGATGTCGTATGCGATGCAACCAACTGCCTGTCACGAGGTCCTCGTGATCAATCACTACTTCACCAAGTCGGTAGAGGAGTGGGAGTTCAAGCGGCGGCGCGGCCGAGGCGATTCGCTCGATCCGTATGGTGACCGGGTGTTTTCTGACGTGCAGCAGCAGGCCACGGTGCAGGACACGCGTGCGCTGCGGTTTGTGCCGCGACTGCGTGCGCTGCTGGCGGCGTGATCATTGGTCCTTCAGCGCGGTCGCGATCTCCTCGCGGAACTGAATGAGTTCGGCATCGTCGCGCCAGGGCATGCGGTAGGTCTCGTCGAACAACAGTTGGCGGCAGACCAGCCAGTTGCGGTTGCGGTCGCCCTGATCGGAGAAGCTGTTGGGATTGGTGACCTCGATGCAGCTCTTGAGCAGCTTGTAGATCGGCCTGACCTCGCCATCGATCTCCTCGTAGGTGCCGCCATAGCCGACGCGCAGCAGGCGGCGGGTGTGTTCGACGTGCTCCTGTCCATAACCGCGAAAACGCGAATCGAAATAGCCGCCATACAACAGCGCCGTGGACGAATACCCGCTGCACTGGGCGGTAACATCCTTGCTCAGGATCGGATCGTCGAGCGTGCCTGCGCCACCGAGGAAGCTGTTGCTGAACCAGCCGCCCGCGAAATTGGCGTGACCCCAGCGCTGCGTCGCCTGAATCCACTCCTGCTCCCAGCCATCCTGGGTGGGGTACGAGTCGTCCTCCAGCAGAATGACCGTGTCGCACTGGAGGATGGCACTCAAGAGGAAGAGCGCGCGGTTCTTGTTCCAGGCGATGCCCATGTTGCGCCCGGTCACCAGAGTGATGTTCTGTGATCTAACCAGATCCGCGGTGCCATCGATGGAACCGTCATCTGCCACCGCCAGTGTGCATGGCAAGGTGGTGTGGGCGCGCAGGCGGGCCAATGTCTCCGCCAGCACGTCCTTGCGGTTATGGGTGATGATGCCAATCCCGACGCGGATCGCCATGGGGTCCTCGTTGGTCGCGTCGCGGGCTTCTAGCAGCCACCCGGGCGCGCGAGAAGCTCGTTGTCAGACTCCGGTAAGCGCGAGCACGACCGCGCCGCCCCCCATCACGGCGAGCGGGTGCAGGCGAGTGAGCGACAGCAGCAGCGTGGTGACGACGGTGACCGCGTAGGCTGCCAGGTCGTGCTCGGTGGTGCGGGCGATCGCGATGCCGCTGGCGATGGTCACGCCGATCGACACCGGCGCCAGCGCCCGCTCCAGCGTCTCGCGCCAGGCGGCGCCGCCGGTGCGGTGCCACAGGCGCGCGACAGCGTAGGCGAGCAGCGATGACGGGCCGAACATCGCCAGCAGCGCCACCACCGCCCCTGCGATGCCGGCGGTCTTCTGGCCGATCAGGACGACGATCATCGAACCGGGCGGGATGGCACGGGACAACGCGAACATGTCGAGGAACTCGCGCGAGGTCAGCCAATGGTGCACGTCCACCGCCTGGCGCTGCATGTCGGGCAGCACCGCCGCGCCGCCGCCGAACGCGAGCAGCGACAGCACGCTGAACATCGCGGCGATCTGTAGCAGAGTCGCGATCATCGCGCGCGCTCCAACAGGGTGACCGCGAGGCTCGCCGGCAGCATGACCAGCAGGACCTCGAGCAGCGGGATGCGGAGAATGCCGATGCCAATGATGATCGCCCCGGCGACCAGCGCCGGTCCGACGCGGCGGATATTGTGATGCGCAAGCCGGATGCCGGTCGCGATGTTGAACCCGATCGCGGCGGCGCCCGCGCCCACCAGTGCAGCGTTGAGCGTCCCGCTGCCGGGCACGTCGCGGGCAGCGAAATACAAGGTGCCGAGAGCCAGCAGGATCGCGAACGGCGCCAGCAGCAGACCGGAAATTGCCGCGAGCGCACCCGGAACGCCGCGAAGCTGGGTTCCGACGATCACCGACAGATTCACGTTCGTGGCGCCCGGCACCATCTGGCTGATCCCGAAGCACACCAGGAACTGCTGGTCGTCGATCCAGCCGCGTCGCTCCACGAGTTCGCGGCGGATCCATCCCAGCAGGCCGCCACCGAAACTGGTCGATCCGATGGCAAGGAAGCTGAGGAAGAGGGTGGCAAGGCTGGGTGGTCCAGGAGTGCTGCGATTCGCCATCCGACCATTCAACCGCGTCAGGCGCAGACGCGATACTGGCGATCGGCAATGTGTCGTGCTGGCAAGGTGGAGCAGACAATCGGCAAGCTGAAGCGCTTCAAGCGAATTGCCAAGCGATGTGGCAAAACCTCAGGCAGCTATGGTGCTACACTCAATCTTGGTCAAATCCATCCACTGCGCCTGGCAGCAACGAGGCTGAAGCATGAACTTCCTGACCACCCAGCCTTTGTGGCTTTCCGGCATCCTTCTCGTTGGCCTGACAACGATCATTGCGATGTTCGGGCCGATTGTTGTCCGTCGTCGGGTAAGCCTGGAGAAGCTCAGAACCAATAATGAGGTCGCCGGCTTTAAGTTCGCGACCGTAGGTGTTCTCTACGCGGTGCTCCTGGCCTTCGCGGTCATCATTGTGTGGGAAAAGTTCAACGATGCGGACGAAAAGGTGGCGCAGGAGGCGGGGGCGGCGGCGACGATCTACCGCCTGGCGAACGGGATAGGAGGCGAGCGAGGTGCAGCGCTGCACGACGGGATCACCGCCTACCTCAAAGCTGCGATTTCCGATGACTGGCCGGCCATGGAACGGGGCAAGGTAAGTCGCGTCGTGACGCAGACACTGGATGACGTCTATGCCAAGCTACTTGATTATAGCCCCAACGATGGCCGCGGAACTGCGATACTTTCTGAGGTCCTTCACCAGCTCGACCTTGTCACCGAGGCCCGCCGGGCGAGGCTCGTCGCCGCTGCTGGGGTGGTTCCTGGGGTTATCTGGCTGGTGCTGTTCGGCGGTGCGATCCTGACGATCGGCTTCACGTTCTTCTTCGGAACCGAGAATCTCCGTGCCCAGACCTTGATGACTGGCATCCTGTCAGTCCTGATCTTCTCTGGGCTGCTTATCATCAGTGTCATCGACCACCCGTTCGCAGGAACCGTGAAGGTAGGTCCAGAGGCACTGGCTCTTGTCCTGGAAGAATTCGCTGATCGCCATTGACTAGCGGGCCAGCAACAGCTCCTCGTGGCTGTTTCGCCACGGCCGCATGGAAACGCGCTTGCGGGACGCGAGAAGCTCGACCGTCTCGTAGTCGGCGCGCAGCGTCCAGGTTCCGACGTCCTTGATTTCGGCGAACCTGGGCCTGGCAAGCTCAACTGCGCCATCCCGGCTGGGAGCACGAACTTCGACTGCCCCTTGCCATGCATCGACCGGATGGCCGTTGCTGTCCGTGAGCTTTTTGAAGAAGCTTACGCGATACATCTGCTTCATGGCTGCTCTCCTGCCGACGCGACGGTAGGCGGAGTGACCGGATGACGACCATGATCTAGATCAAACGGCCAAGTCACGGCCTCGTGTGCCGGATGCGATTGATCCAGGTCAACGCAATCCGAGGCATTGCGTGTCATTAGAGACTGTCGCGTGGAGGAAACGATGTTCAAATACATCCTGGTCCCCGCCACCGGGGCCGATACCGATGCTGTCGTGTTCTCTACCGCGCTCGCGGTCGCACGCCTGTCAGGCAGCCATCTGGAATTCCTGCACGTGCGCCTCGATGCGCAGCGCGCGCTGACCGCCATGGCGACAGCGGACATGGGGGGAGGGGTTGGTTTCGACGGGCTGCTCGAGTTGCTGGAGCAGGATGCGGCCGCAAGGCAGAAGAAAGCCGAGCTGGCCTTTCGCGACTTCTGCGAGCGGGAAAAACTCTCCGTCTCGAGCGATCTCTCCACCTACCTTCCTTCGGCGGAATGGAGGATGGAGGTCGGTGACGAGCCGGCATGGCTCGCCGAGCATGGGCGGACGGCTGATCTGCTCGTGGTTGGTCGCGCCCGCGAGGGAGAGCCGGTCGCCATGGATATACTCGAGGCTTGTCTCATGGCAACCGGGCGTCCGGTGCTGATTGCGACAGACGTCGCACCTCGTCATCTCTCAGGAACTGTCGCCATCGCCTGGAAGAACAAATCCGAGGCCGCGAGGGCGGTCGCCGCCGCACGACCGTTCGTGGAGATGGCGGACAAAGTGGTCGTCCTTTCGGTCGACGAGGGCGGCGAGACCGACGAGGTCTCGTGCGAAAGGCTGAGATACGCCCTGTCCTGGCATAATCCCGCTACGACCGTGCAGCGTCTGATGCGGGACGGGCGTGCTCCTGCCGAGACCCTTCTGGCCGCTGCGCGCGCGGCGGGAGCCGATCTGCTGGTGATGGGCGGCTACGGACATAGCCGTATGCGTGAGGTGATCTTCGGAGGCTTCACGCGTCATATGCTCAGTGGTGCCGATCTGCCGATCCTCATGGTGCATTGACGCATTCAAGCCACTGGTTCCAGGTCGCGAAGATCATAGGGCGTGCCCTGGTAGACCATGTTGATCCAGTTGCCGAACAAGAGGTTGCGGTGGGCGCGCCAGGTCATGCGGGGCGGCAATTCCGGGTCGTTGTCGGGAAAATAATTGAAGGGGAGGGCGGTTTCCAGGCCGGCGTCGCGGTCGCGGCGGTATTCGCCGAGCAGTGTTTCGGCATCGTATTCCAGATGGTTGAACATGTAATAGCGCCGGCTGGCCGGTTCCTGAACCAGACAGATTCCGCTTTCTTCTGACTCCACAAGAATTTCGAGGCTAGGGACGGCAGCCACGTCGGCATGCCTGACCTCGGTGTAGCGGGAAACCGGCACGAACAAAGAGTTGTCGAAACCGGCGGTCAGTGGTTCGAACGGTTTCAGCACGCGGTGGCGGAATACGCCAAAGCGCTTGGCGCCGACATCATATTTCGGCAGGCCGTGGAAGTGATGCAGCGAGGCCTGTGCGCCCCAGCAGATGAACAGGCTGCTGTAGACATTGGTCCTCGCCCAATCGAAGATCGCCGTCAGTTCATCCCAATAGGTCACGCTTTCGAAAGGCAAATGCTCGACCGGCGCGCCGGTAACGATCAGCGCGTCGAAGCGTCTGTCTCGCACCTCCTCCCATGTCTTGTAGAAAGCGGTCAGATGTTGCTGCGGCGTGTTCTTTGATTCATGGCTGCCGGGACGCAGCAGGGTCATCTCGATTTGCAGCGGGGTCGCGCCGAGGACGCGCAGCAGTTGCGTCTCGGTCTTGATCTTGTCCGGCATCAGGTTGAGCAAGGCAATCTGCAGCGGGCGGATATCCTGGCGCAGCGCCACGTCCTCGGTAATGACCGAAACGCGTTCCCGGTCGAGCACGACGCGGGCGGGCAGGTCGTTGGGGATCTTTATGGGCATGGCTGGGACAAGGGTTCCGGAGCTGACACTGGGTAGGGCGTGCCGCCTGACGCTGTGTTTGCATGGCACAACCTCGTGTTTGGCCGCAAGACGTCATCGGGTCTCGGCCAGGCTACCGCCTGCCAGCTCCACCAGTTCCGCAGTGATCGCTTCCTGCCGAACCCGGTGCTCGGACAGGCGCAGCTCAGCCAGGATATCCTGGACCTTGCTTCGCGCCCGCACCATCGTGGCGGCGCGAGCCTCGTTCTCCGCGACAAAGGCGTGCATGGCCGCCTCGCACAGCGACGCGAAGACGTACTCCTCCGCGAGGCTCGCCAGCAGCAGGTCCGGCGGCAACGTGGTCAAAGGTGGCATCGGTGCGGCATTCGTCTGAAAGCGATGCTCGTCCAGCGGCAACAACGACTGGCATGCGACGCGCAGACCCTCGCCAGGAGCCCACACTGGATACGCCACTTCGACGGTTGTAGTCCGCTGCGCCAGGATGGTCTCGTACAACGCACTGGCGATCCGGATGCACAATGCGGCGATGCCGTCGGTCTGCGTCGCCATCGCGCTCTGCCATGTGGTCGCGACGCCGCGTGCCGAGCCAGAGACAGACCGCGGCTGCCGATCAGGAACAGATCCGCCGGTCCGCGCCCCAGGGCGTCATCCAGAATTCGCTCGGCGAATCCACCGACGAATCCCTGCTCGGCACAGAACACGATGCGCGCGCATCGGGAGCGGGCCGACCGTGCGGGTGGCGGGTCGTCGCGGAGCCGCAGCGCCGAGGCTATCGCCCGAGCGATCACCTCCGCATAGGCGCGGAAGCCGGGCAACAGCAGCCGACTCTGTTGGGCATGCGTTGCTGCGATCCCGCGCATGGCGCCGATCACCGTGTCGAGCTGCCGCACCCCATGGATGCGTGTCCGAACCGCGGCGAGGTCGTCAGGCATTGCCAGCCTGCTGCTTCAGCAGGTTTGCGACTGCGCCGCGCAGCGACTCCGCTTCGCCGTCGGTCATCGTTCTGCTCCGTTCGATGTTCGCCACCGCAACGCCGGCATGCCGGTCGAGCCAGTTCGGTAGGATCTCCCGCAGCCGGCCGATGACATTGGCAGGCACGGCATCGAGCAACCCCTCGCGCAATGCGGTCGCCAGCGCCACCTCGTCTGCAAGGCGCAACGGTGCGAACTGCGGCTGCACCAGCAGAGCGCGAAGGCGCTCGCCGCGGATGATGCGTGCCTGCACCCGTGCGTCAGGCACGCTGCCGAAGCGGGTGAAGAGTTCGAGTTCCAGGAACTGCGCATAGTCGAGGCGGAACATGCCGGTCGTGTCGCGGAGTGCCGGCGCCTGTGTCTTGCCGCCGACGCGGCTCACGCTGGTGCCGATATCGATCGCCGGCTTCTGTCCGGCATGAAACAACCGTGCGTCGAGCACCAATTGCCCATCGGTGATTGAGATCAGATTGGTCGGGATGTAGGCGCTGAGATTGCCGGCATCGGTTTCGGCAATCGGCAGCGCGGTGAGCGAGCCACCGCCCAGCGCCGGTGCCAACTTCGCCGCGCGCTCCAGAAGCCGCGCATGCAGATAGAAGACATCACCCGGATAGGCTTCGCGTCCTGGCGGCTGACGTGTCAGCAAGGCGATCTCGCGATGGGTCGCCGCGTGCTTGGTCAGATCATCGATCACCACCAGGACGTGCTGGCCACGATCGCGAAAGTACTCGGCCATTGTCATGGCCGCGAAGGGCGCGATCCATTGCAGGCCCGGCGGAGCGGTTGCCGATGCAACGACGAAGATGCAGCGCTCCGGCGAGCCCAACCGGCGAACCGCATCGATCACGCGGGCGACGGTCGCGGACTTCTGTCCCACCGCCGCATAGATGCAGATCAGGTCACTGGATTTCTGGTTGATGATGGTATCGACGGCGATCGCCGTCTTGCCTATGGCGCGATCGCCGATGATCAGCTCGCGCTGGCCACGGCCAAGCGGAAACAGCGAATCGATCACCAGGATGCCGGTCTGCACCGGCTCGGTGACGAGCGCGCGGTCCAGGATCGCAGGCGCCGGCCGTTCCACTGGGTCGTGTCGTTCGGCAATGATCGGGGGGCCGCCATCCAGTTGACGTCCGAGCGGATCGACAACCCGACCCAGCAGAGCGGGACCGACCGATGTGCGCACGACTTCGCCGGTGCCATGCACGATCTCGCCTGCTTCCAGCGTGCCGACGTCATCGAGCAACACGCACCCGATATGGTCCGCTTCCAATGTCTGCGCGAAGCCCAGCTGACCTGAGTCGAAACGCAGCACCTCGTCCAGCCGCGCGCCCGGCAGACCGGAAATCAGGGCAATGCCGTC
This sequence comes from uncultured Alphaproteobacteria bacterium, assembly GCA_963791495.1. Classification (GTDB taxonomy): domain Bacteria; phylum Pseudomonadota; class Alphaproteobacteria; order Acetobacterales; family Acetobacteraceae; genus JAMXLO01. The sequence goes on along the minus strand of CAWBST010000027.1, from coordinate 60,828 downwards.
GCCCACACTCATCACGCGGCCGATCTCCGTCAGCTCGGGCCCGAGTACGGCCGCGGCCACACGGCTGCGCGCAAGGTCAAGCCACTTGCTGGGAGGGGACTTCATGGTCCGTACCTTGCTGCAGCGAGCGAGTGATCTTTTCGAGATCCTCCTGCCAGGAATTGCGAATCACCGCATGGGGCGTGGCGAGTTCGATGCCGGCGACGAGAGTCGGATCGGTGCGGAAGCTCAGCTCAGGCGTGCCACCGACCAGACGCGTCAGCATGGTGCGGCAATCCGCCTGTAGTCGCTGAATCCAGCGGGACCGCGCTGCGCACTTCGATTGGGCATTCAGCAGCGATGCGCGCGCCGGATGTGTGGCGAGCACTTCCGCCAGCCCTTCCAGGAACGCATGGTTCAGGGCCTGAACCGGTATCCGTTCGAGCAGCCGCTTCGCAACTGTGACCGCCAGGTCCGCGGCCTCGTGCTCAAGTGCTTCGCGCATAGACTGCCGGTCGCGTGCGATTACCTGTTGGGCTTCCGCCTCGAGCTGTGCCGCACTCTCGTTTGCCTGACGGAGGACGGTCGCGCGCTCGGCCTCGGCTGAGGCACGGGCGGCGGTAGTAATGCGGTCGCCTTCATTGGCGAGCCCCTGGCGTTGCTGCGCCAATGCCGCAGCTTCGGCAGCGGCCTTCGCGCGCGCCGTCTCCGCATCGCTCATCAGCGCGTCCGTGGCTGCACGACGCGCGGCAATGATCCCGGCTACGGGCCGGAACAGGAAGTGCGCAAGCAGCCAGACGAGGACTAGGACGTTTATCGTCTGCAGCGCGAGTGTCCACGGATCGAAATGCATTACCGCACGAATGGATTGGCGAACAGCAGCAGCAGCGCAATGACCAAACAGTAGATGGCCATCGTCTCGATCATCGCGAGGCCAACGAACAAGGTGCGCGCGAGTGTGTTGGCGGATTCCGGCTGCCGTGCGATGGCATCCATTGCCGCTGCCACCGCGCGGCCTTCGCCCAGAGCCGGGCCGATCGCGCCAAATGACACCGCCAGCGCGGCACCGATGATGCTGGCGATTTGGATCCAGTTCATGCCTTTGCTCCGTCGCGTTGTGTTGCCTCGCCAACCGCGCCGCCGATGAAGACCATCGCCAACACGCTGAAGATGTAGGCCTGCACGGCTCCGGTCAGCAGTTCGAGCGCCATCAGCGGCACAGGCACCAGCAGGCCAACCAGCGACAGGACGATGCCGATCACAAACACGCCGCTCATCACGTTGCCGAACAGCCGGACCAGGAGAGAGAACGTGCGGGTGATGCTTTCCACCACGTTGAGCGGCGCCATCAGCAGGTTCGGTTCGGCGAAACTTGCCAGCCAGCCGATCGCCCCACGCGCCCGGATGCCGAACCAGGCGATGGCGACGAACACGATCAATGCGAGCGCTGCGTCGGTCTCAATATGCGCGGTCGGGGGCTCGATGCCGGGCACCAGCGAGGACCAGTTGGCAGTCAGGATGAACAGAAACAGCGTGCCGATCAGTGGAAGATAGGGTTTTGGATCCGCGCGCATCGTGTCGCGGATCTGGCCGGTTATTCCGTCGACCAACAGTTCGAGCACGGCCTGCGGGGCGGACGGACGCAGCGCCAGGCGGCGTGTCAGCAGCCACGATCCGCCAGCCAGCATCGCCATGATGCCCCAGGTCACTATCACCGGCATGGTGACCGGCACCGGGCCGAGGTGGAAGACGCTAGCCATGGATAGCGGGGATTCGATCATATCATGACCTGCGTCACACGCAGCACCACAGGACGCGCCAGCACAATGCCGAGGCCGACGAGCAGCAAGGGCAGCGCTCCGTGCCATGCGGCAAGGCCGAGCAGCGATGCGATGGCAGCCAGACGGAGCAACTGCAGTCCAATCGCATATGCCAGCGCGCCGGCTTTGACATAAAACAACGTGTTCCAGCGCAGCAGGGCAAAGTGGGCGATGCCACCTGCAAGACCGGCAAACAACCAGAGCGCCGCGACTCATCGTCCGTGCATCCATCGCCACGCCGCCCAGCACCCGATCGCCAGACCAACGATCAGCAACGGGCCGGTCCAGAAGATGCCGGTTCCCAGACGCTGATCCAGCCAGCGTCCAGCAAAGACGCCCAGCAACGTTGGCACAACGATGGTCCAGCCGAGAACGCCGACCTGCGCGAGATAGCGTCCGAACGATGGCTCGCCTTCGCGCTGCGCACGCTGCTCCCGGGCGGAGCGAAGGCGAATAGAGGAGACAAGCTTATTGTCCTCAGTCGGAGGCTTGCGTGTCATGACGCCTCCCCCAGCATCTGGCGGCCATCCGAATGCAGCGCGCGGACGATCTGACGGATGGCGGCTGCGTGCAGCCTGGTCGCGGCGACGCGGGCTCGCCTCTCGGCGTCCAGTTCGGCACGAAACCGCGCCAGCACCGCGTCCTCCAATGCAGCAAGGTCATTGCCAAGCTGCGCTTGGCGTGTGGCGATCGCGACTTCGCGTCCATCGCGCACCGACAGCACGCCGCGACGCACGGCGCACCAGCCCGGCCGGCCATCGACATGTCGCCAGGCCACCACCGAAGGCGTCATGACAGTGATCAGATCGGCATGACCCGGCAGGATCCCGAAGCTGCCGCTGGCATCCTCGGCGCGCACCGACACCACGTCGTCGTGGTCGGCAATTACTCGGGCTGGTTCGGCGATGATCAGGCGCATCACGCCGCCTCGGCGCGTTGCCGCGCCTCATCGAAATTGCCGAGCATGTAAAGCGCGTTCTCCGGCCACTCGTCGGCCTCGCCGCCGAGGATCGCGCGGCATCCGGCGAGCGTATCGGCGAGCCTGACGGATCGTCCTGACACGCCGGTGAAGGCCTCGGTCACGGCGAACGGCTGGGTGAGGAAGCGCAGCAGCTTGCGGGCACGGGCTACGATCAGGCGATCGGCGGCACCAAGTTCCTCGACACCGAGCAGGGCGATGACGTCGGCCAGCTCGCGATAGTGCGCGATCGCCTCGCGGACGCGGCCGGCCAAGGCGAAATGTTCGGTGCCGACCACCAGTGGATCGAGCAGGATCGAACCCGAAGCGAGCGGGTCGATCGCCGGATACATCCCCTCGGCCGCCATCGTGCGTGACAGCACGATGTTGCTGTCGATGTGGCTGGAGATCGCCGTCACCGCGGGATCGGTGAAGTCATCGGCCGGCACGTACACCGCCTCGATTGCGGTGATGGAGGCGCCGGCGACAGATGCGATGCGTTCCTGCAGCTCGGCCACTTCGGTGGCCAGCGTCGGCTGATAGCCGACACGCGACGGCAGCCGGCCCAGCAGACCGGACACCTCGCTGCCGGCCTGCACGAAGCGAAACACGTTGTCGATGAGCAGCAGCACATTCTGCCGCTTCGCATCGCGGAAGTACTCGGCGATGGTGAGTGCGGCGAGGCCGACGCGCCAGCGCGCGCCGGGCGGTTCGTTCATCTGGCCGAACACCAGGGCGGTGCGGCCGAGTACGTCGGACTCCTGCATGTCGGACCACAGTTCGTGGCCCTCACGTGAGCGCTCGCCGATGCCGGCGAACACCGAGATGCCCTGGTAGCGCTCCACCATGGCATGGATCAGTTCCATCAGCAGGACGGTCTTGCCGACGCCGGCGCCACCGAACATCGCCGCCTTGCCGCCGAAGGCGAGCGGCACCAGCAGATCGATCACCTTGATGCCGGTCTCGAATACCGTCGTCGCGGCGGTCTGGTTGGCGAGCGGCGGCGGGGGGGCGATGAATTTGCCGCCAAGGCGTGTCAGCAGGCAGCGGCGGTCCATGGTCGTGCACGATTCCGCTCACGTCGAGCAGCCGGCCGAGCACTGAGTCGCCGACGGGAGCGGTCAATGGGCCCCCGGTCGGGTGCACCGGCGTTCCGCGCGAGAGGCCGGCGGTCGCATGCAGCGCGACCGCACGCGCTGTCGTGGCGTCCAGATGGCTCTGCACTTCGGCGATCAGAAGGTGACCGGCGCCCGTGTCGATGCGCAGGGCCTCGCCAATGCACGGTAGGGCATCTGGCGTGAAGCTGACGTCGACGACCGCGCCGCGGACTGCGCTGACACGGCCTGAGCCGGCGCCTGCTGCGGACATGTGGTCAGATCCCGTCCGACACCGGGTGCGGTGATTGGCAGGGCGTTCCGGCAGCGTCCGACATGGCTGGCCTCCAGTTTTCGTGCGGCACCCTCCTCCCGGCGGCGTGTTCCAGCATTGACCTGGGTCAATGCCGGCTGAGCCGACTTTGGCCAATGGCGGTACGGCCGTGGCCGCCCACGTCCGAGCCGGGTTTCTCCGGGACGAGACGAAGACGGCGGTGCTCAACTATTGCGAGAAGAATGGAGCAGGGCCTTGGGCTAACACTTTCTTTGCCGATCCGGGCGAATATTCGCTGATCGCGCCAGACGATCCTGTCGGAGGAGAAGATGGGAGGTCATTCCCAGTCGCGACCAAGGATCTTCGGCCTGAGCATCACCGAAGGAAGTGCGCAGGACATCTGCCGAGAGGTCATCCACCTTCGGCCGGAGCGGGCCGAGCTGATTGTAACCCCGAATACCGACCACATTGTGAACCTGAGGCGTGATGTCGGCTTCGCACGGGCTTACCATAGCGCCGCCATTGTAGTTTGCGACGGCTTTCCGGTGCGCTATTACGCAGCGCTCCGCGGCATCGCTGTGCAACATGTGACCGGGATCGATATCCTCCAGGAACTCATGGCGGGCTCCCTCTGCAACCACCGGCTGTTCTTCGTGGTTGACAACAACGAGACGGCGATGGCCGTCCATAGTTGGGCAAGACAGCGGGATGTCGTCGTCGAGACTGCGGTTCCCCCCTTCGAATTCGAATGTGACGAGGACTATTGTCGGGGGTTGGTGCGACAGATCAATGAGCATGGCGCATCGATCCTGATTATGGGCGTTGGCGCACCCAGATCAGAAATCTGGGTGGACACCAATCGTGCGAAATTGGCGCCCTGTTGGGCCCTCTGCGTTGGTCAGGGGGTCAGGGTTGCCTGTGGCATCACGCATCGCGCTCCGGTCCTGGTACGCCGATTGAATTGCGAGTGGCTGTGGCGCATCTGCCAGGAGCCCGGCCGCCTGTGGTGGCGTTATTTGCGTGGGTTCCTGCTGTTTCCTCTTGCAATCGTCGAGGACCAGTTGAACAACTGGTTGAGTCATCTCGCATGGCGGCAAACCTGTGGCCCGTCCGCGCACATTGCGCCGGTCGATCCCAAACCGAACCTTGCCAAGACGATGACCCGGCCGCTATAGGGTCGGCCTCCTGCATCCACTGCAAAATGAATGCTTGGCGCCAACTGATTACTCGGGCCTGATGACCGCTCGCCCTGAATGGTGAACATTCTTCCCGATTCATGCGTCCCAACGGAACCCATTGACTTCCTCATCGTCGGTGGCGGCACCGCCGGCTGCGTGCTTGCCTCCAGGCTGAGCGAAGATCCTGCTACCCGCGTGCTGTTGGCCGAGGCGGGGCGCGACCTTACGCAGGCCGACATGCCGCCGGAGTTGGCATCGGCCTATCCAGGACGCACGCACTTCCAGGCCGAGTGGCTCTGGACCGCATTGACGGCATCGCGCGGCGATGGGGGAACGAACCAGCCCAGCGAAGCATGGCTTTACGAACAGGCCCGGATTCTGGGTGGCGGTTCCTCGATCAATGGCATCTGCGCCAACCGTGGCTCGCCCTACGACTATGACGAATGGGCAGCCAGGGGAGCCAAGGGGTGGGGCTGGTCGGACGTGCTGCCTTATTTCAAGAAACTGGAGAGCGATGCGGATTTTGACGAGCCACTGCACGGGAGGTCGGGGCCCGTGCCGATCCAGCGCCACAGTCTTGCCGGTTGGACGGGGTTCACGCGCACCATTGCGAAGATCTTCGGCGACATGGGCTATGCGATGCAGGAGGATCAGAACGGTCCGTGGTTGGACGGCGTTTATCCGACTGCCATAAACGTTGATCAGCAGGGTCGCCGCGCCGGAGCACTGGTATATCTATCGCCCGAAGTGCGTCGACGCCCGAACCTCACCATTCTCACCGAGACGCCGCTCGATGACCTGGTGATCGTGGGTGGGCAGGTCCAGGCGGGTCGGTTTACGCGAAATGGCCAAGCCATCACCATTGCCGCACGGCAGGTGATCCTGTCGACGGGCGCGCTCCAAACCCCGATCGTGCTGATGAACAGCGGCATCGGGCCGGGTGCACACCTCGCTGAGCATGGTATCGGTGTTCAGGCTGCGCGGCCCGGTGTCGGAGAGAACCTGCAGGAGCATCCTGCCATCGGTGTCGCCGGTTTTCTCCATCGCTCGGCGCGACTGTCAGATCGTGAGGGGCACCATCTGCAGGCGCTGTTGCGCTTCTCCTCTGGCATGCCGGGCGTGCCGCCAGGCGACATGCATATCTGCATACTTTCGCGTGGCGGCTGGCACGCTGTGGGGCGGCGGATCGGTGCGCTCGCCTGCTGGGTGAACAAGTCCTATTCGACGGGCCGCGTGCGTCTTTCCGCCTCCTCGGACCGGGATTCCGACATCGAGTTCCGCATGCTTTCTGATCCACGCGACATGACGCGACTGAAGGCTGGGTTTCGTCTGACGGTTCAAGCGATGTTGGCGGCCCAGCAGGCAGGGGCCGTGCTGGATGTGTTCCCCACCGGGTATTCGCCACGCATCCGCGAGCTTACGCGACCCAACCCTCTCATCGCCGCGCTCACGGAGCTCGCCGGCCCGATGATGGACCACAGCACTGCCATTCGGCGGCGAATGATGACCTTTGGCGTTGGCACGCACCGCTCGCCGGCGGAACTGGCGGCTGACGAGGAATTGTTGGAATCCCACCTGCGCCAGCGCGTTGCAGGGAACTGGCATGCGTGTGGCTCCTGCCGCATGGGTGATCCCGCTGACCCGATGGCGGTCGCGGATGCCAGGGGCCGAGTGATCGGTATAGAAGGTCTGCGTGTGTGCGATGCGTCGCTGATGCCCACTGTCCCCTGCGCGAACATCAACGTTCCTGTGATGATGATGGCAGAGAAGATTGCCGCCACGATCGTCGCCGGTCGCTGACTCCTCCGACCCGGCGATGATTGCTACTCTGACTCCAAGGACGTCCGGTAGGAAACCGCCATGAAAGCACGTCGCAAACAGGTCATGATGATGGCTGGAGGTGGCCTTACCCATGTTTCAGGCGGGGTCGGAACGTTCATTCGGTATCTGACGGATGAATGGGCGACCAAGCCGGGTGCGCCGCAGGTCCGTGTTGTCGATACACGGGGCGAGGGGGGCAAGGCGAGCATGGGGCTGCACTTTCTCAAGGCGGTCTGTCTCGTTCTATGGTTGGGTTCCATTCGCCGGATTGATCTCCTGCATATACACATGAGTGCCTATGGCAGCGCGCTGCGCAAGGGCGTGCTGATACTGATCGGGGACCTCCTCAGCATTCCAGTGATCGTGCATATGCACGGCTCCAATTTTTACAAATTCTATGCCAGTCTACCGGGGGCGTGCCGGAAGGCCCTTCGGTTGGCCCTGAACAGGGCGCGGCATGTCATCGTGCTGGGTGACAACTGGCGGGAGTTCCTCATTTCCGACATAGGCATCGCACCACAGAAGATCGCCATCATCGTCAATGGAGTACCCGGACCGACCGATACCGACCGGCCGGCATCAGCGCACGGCACTGTTGCCCGCATTGTCTTTCTTGGGCAGCTCGGCGAGCGGAAAGGCGTGCCGGAATTGCTCGCCGCCTTTCGGACGCCTCGACTGTTGGGAAAGTCATGGACCGCGACCGTTGCGGGCGATGGAGAGGTGGACGAATTTCGCGCCGCGGTCGCGAAGGCCGGCTTGCAGGACCGCGTGGCGGTGCCCGGATGGGTCGACCGAGAGACCGCCAGCGATCTTCTGCGCGCGGCGGATATTTTCGTCCTACCATCGTTCTTCGAGGCGATGCCGATCGCCATTCTCGAGGCGATGGCCCATGGCGTGGCGGTCATCGCGACGCCGGTTGGCGCAATTCCGGAATTTCTGACCGACGGTCAGACCGCGCTCCTGGTGCCGCCCGGAGCATCGGACAAGCTCGCCGACGCGATCGCCCGGCTAATCGATGATGTGAGCGAGCGGCAACGACTTGGGGCGGCCGGTCATCAGGTCTTCCGCGACAGGTTCGACATCAGCGTGTCCGCCGGTCGGATCCTTGCGCTTTATGAGTCCTCGATGCGGCCGACCCGGGGACTGAAATCGGCCGGCGAGGAACTCGGGACGAGTCGCGGCGGCGAAGTGATTTTCGTCGGGCGGTCTGGCCGACACGAGAACCGAGACGGGCAGAACCGCGGGGCCAGCCGTCAACTCGCGACCGGCCAAGTCACCGGATCATTCCTGCAATGCCTGGAGTCACACCGGTATGATCTTCCCCAGGTTCTTCGGGTGAAGTCTGAAGTCGGTTCTGCGCTTAGCCTGCTTCAATCGATCCAACAATCCTAGGCGGCGGGCTCCGATCTGCAGCACCGACTTCGCTGCATAGCTCGGCCCTCGGATAAATTCACCCAATTCCAGCTTGGGGAGTATGGTGTGAAGCAGGCCATTTCCGGCATGCACCTTGGCAAGGCGCCTGATCCCGGGCGTGTAGTATTGGGTCGTATAGGAGACGCTGAATTCCAAATTCTCCACTCGATGCGGGGAAAATAACGGCCAATGGATCATTTGCCCGGCCTTCAGCTCAAACACCGAAGCTTCATTGTCGTACCAGGGCGCATACGGTACCGCGGTTTCATCGGCATACAATGCCGTATATTCCAGCATCGCTTTGGTGAGGAAGGGCGGTCTGTTGGGGTAGACATATACGCGCTTTGACCCATGCACCTGCCAGAGCGTCTGGCCATTGTGGTCGAAGTGGTAATAGACCTGCGCTGATGGCGAGGAGATCAGGATATCGGAAATGCGGTTGAAGGTAGGATACCCATCGGCGACATTTGTGTCGATTTCCTCATAGATGTCCTGCAGCAGACGAGACATCGGATCGCTGACATCTTCCACATGACGTATGAGCAGCCACAGGTTCCCGCGTCTGATCGCTTCGATGACGTCTTCCCCGCTTAGGTCGCCAATTTCCCCCTCTTCCCAGAGCTTCTTGTCCGATCCGACCGGTCCGGTGCACATTAGCACGTAATTCTCACGCGGCAATGTTTCTATCAAGTCCGCGAGGGCCGCCATACTCGAACAGGGGGTTTCGGGGTAAGGTATGCTTGAGGACCACCGTGCTGTCGCGCCATTTCCTGTCAGCGTCCGTGGCGTGCCAGTTTGTCGCAAAGATTGGCATGTGAGGGTAACCTCTGTTCGTCGAATTGTGGCAGATTTCCTGAAGCGAACCATAGAACGTCCCAGCGAATGCGTAGATTGTTCCGAGACCGTGCCATTGCTCAAATATTCATGTGAGGCCGCGGACTGTGGCCCGTTACTGGGCCTATCGCTGCAGGATTGATGGACAAGACGACTTTTCGTGGTTCAGATAGGACGTCCACAGCTATTGTTTGGGCCCTATTCCGTGACTTCGACCAGAAGTAGTGAGCGTCGATGGTCTCGAGAGGCTGCTCACGATGAAGGTTCCAACGATTGCTCCGCGAGTTGGGGCACCCATTGAACAAAAAGAGAATTGCCGGTTAAATGGAGTTTCGGGCTAGGTCCCCGAGGAGAGCGGGTTGAGCGATCGTCGACATGGAGGCGTGCGCGGGTGATAGCCAGGAGCAGCCGTGCGATAGAGGCGACGGGAGTTGGCCGCAAGGAGCGAGCCCTTGCGGCTTTTGCCGGCAGCAGCGTCATCGGGCTGAAACGCTCGGACCCGATGCGCTACGCGTTCCCGCTGGGGTTCGCGGCCATCGTCATTACGTTTGCTCTCCCGGGCAGTCTGCTGGTTTCCCTCGGTCTTTATTCCGACTCACCAGCCGATAGCGTACTGACAAAGTTTCATCCGGTCACCTATCTGGCGGTCCTGGGTGCGTGGTTCGCCCTGTACGGCAGCAGGCGCGGCGGCGGCATGACAGGACTGTTCCGAGAACGGCCTGCGCTTGCCTGGTCCCTTATGTTGATCTTGTTCTGCGCGGTCTATTCCGCGTTCAGTGTGGGCTTGAGCGGTGTCGCTGTATACGTGGAGACCTATCTGGCAGCGGCGTTGGTCACCATCGCGCTCGAGGTTGGAACGGAGCGACAGCTCAGAGTCCTTGGATATACAGTCCTGACCTTCTGCGTGGTCAACGTCGCGATGTCCTTGCTGGAAGGCGCTACGCAGACACATTTTCTGCCGATCCCGGCCGGGCTTCAGGGAACTATGATCAGGGCGTCGATGAATTCCGCGGTCAGGCACTCTACACCCACCCGCTGACTGGTGCCTTGGTTACGTCCATGGCGCTTTTCATGGTTCTTGGCATGCGTATGCGCGGGTGGCTTACTGCAGGTATCTTTGGTTTCTTCATCATTGGGCTCATGAGCTTCGGCGGCCGCAGTGCGCTGGCTACAACCATGCTCATGATCGCCGCTGCGGCGCTGTTTCAGTTGGCGTCCGGACTTGCCACGGGTCGTCTCAACGTCGGCTTTCTAGGCGCCTTCATTGCCGGGGTCATTCTGCTGCCGGCTCTGTTTGTGCTCCTTACCACGATGACTGATGTCGGTGCGCGGATCACGTCCCACCTCTACCTGGACGATAGCGCTGACGTCCGCATCGTCCAATGGCGCGTGCTCAGTCTGTTGAACATGCATGATGTGCTGTTTGGAGTGCCCCTCGAGCGAATAAACCTGTTCAAGGCCCAGGTCGGGCTCACTGGTCTCGGCGACGACATTGAGAATCCCTGGCTGCTGACGTTCCTCAACCTTGGGGTGATCGGTTTTCCGTGTCTAATCGCGGCAGTTTTCCTCTTCATGTGGCATCTGGGGCGGCGCACGGACACGCCCATCGGCTGGCTGATTGTCATTTCGACCCTGTTGATCTGCTCGACCAGCAACTCTCTTGGACGGAAGACCCCGGATCTCGTGTTTCTTGCCGGCTTCATGGTGGCTCTGAGCGGTTTTAGATCAGCGCAGAATCAGGCTGCCGCAGACACAGCAGCATGAGGCTGTCGCAACGTCGAACTCGCAGGTCGCCCCCGTTCCCCGTACCGCGCTTGCCTTGATTCCACGAGGACGTATGCGCGGGCTTGCTGACCGGCCGAGAGCACGGCAGGCGCGCTCTGTCCTATCACGACGAGGTCGGGCTTAGATTCCGCGACCAGGATCTCCGCTACCGATCTGCCGTTCTCGAGCGAAACCAGTCTGCCGACAGGGCCAGTCCCCGTTGCGGCGGTGTTCGCTGAAATGCCAGGACAGCATCTGCTTTTCGACATGCCATGCGCATCCGCTGCCGCCACAGTGGCAGAAGTGAGGGTGTGATCGGCTCCGGGATGCGACCTGGGCGCATCCCCAGCCGTCGTCCGACCAGCTTGGCGATCTGCAGAGGCGGGGCAAGGATGGCCGTCTCAAAGTTCATTCTGACACTCCGAAACGTGCCGCACCGGCGCGCCGATTTCGCGGCCGAGGCGTATGAAATACTGATTCCAGGTCCCTGGATCGGGCTCTGCGACATTGAAGGTCTCTCCCGCGGCCTCAGGGCTCGTCAGCGCAGCAAGAACGGCGTCCGCGAGATCATCGTTGAAGGTTAGGTTGCAGTAGCCGTCGGCCAATTCACCAAGCTGGCCAAGACGACCTGCTTGCAGCCATCGTGCGATGCGCCCGACCCATTGCTCACCTCCCGGACCATAGACGCACCCGGGGCGCAACACCACAGCATCTCCGCCGGCGGCAATGAAGTCGCCAACGATCTGCTCGCATGCTGCCTTGGTCCGTCCGTACGCGCCGACCGGGTGAAGTCTCGCCGCCTCATCCACCGTGCCGGTCACTGGACCGTATACTGCCATGCTGCTCACGTGCACGATCCGGCGCAGGCCGACATCACGAGCGGTTTTGCACAGGTTGTGCGTGACGGCGAGCATTGTTGCCCGACTTCCAAGCACGCAGTTGACCGCGTGCGTGACGCCATCAAGTACGCGCCCGAGCGCGGCGGGATCCGTCGCATCGCAGACCCTGGTTTCCACGCCGATGGCATCAAGTGCGTCGCTCGGCCGTCGCATGCAGGCTATCGGATGCACATCGCGGCTCGCCGCGGCGGCCCGAACTATTGCCGCTCCAACAAAACCACTCGCGCCGATGACTAGAAGCTTTGCGACGCTAAGGTCATTGTTGCCCGTCATGTCCATCGACCCGACAGCACGGGATGCCCACCTTGACTATGCAGCAATCCGCAGCCGCATTACGCGCCAGGCGAAAGAAATGCCTCCCAGAAGATATCGGCGCCATAGGCGCCTTGGCTCCTGCAGCAGCCGAAACAGCCACTCGCAATGAGCGCGGCGCACCCATTGGGGCGCGCGCTCGAAGCGTTTGGCGAGTACGTCCGCAATGGCCCCGCCATTCACGATGACCATCGGAGTCGTTACCGACGACGCGATCATGCTGGCGACGGTTTCCTGTTTCGGATTACCCATTGCCAGAATGATAAGCTCGGGGAGCGTGCGCATCACTTCGGTGACATAGTCTGACGTCGGGTTTGAACCCGTCCATCTTTGCTACGATCTGGCATCCCAATGTGGCCAGTGCGTCCGCTGCTCGGCTTGTCCAGGGCTCTTCGGTTCCAAACAGCGCAGTCCGCTTGCCGGAGAAAGCCGCAGCGAGGCGCGGAATGAAGTCCGTGCCACACATGTTCCGACCGGCGCGCCGTCCCAGGGCTGCGAGGCACAATTCGATCCCAATGCCATCGCGCAATAGAATATCGCTGCCGATCAGGCATGCCGCATAGTCCGGCGAGCGCCACGCGAGGTTCATGGCATTCTGGTTCACGAAGGAAACGACGAGCGGGGTGTCGGTCTGGGCGATGCGGCTATCAGTCTGGCCTCATCAGCCTCGCCGGCAATGACCGTAATCTTGCCGAGCAGCGTGTTTGCCAAGTCAACGCCAACCTTGCGTCCAGATGCTGCTGACCCCGGTTGCATTATCACAGCCCTTCTCGTTTCAGCCGTATCCCTGCGTTAGGTGGCCGCGGGTCGCAACCGGCGACGAAGCAACCACATGCTTCGCAATCCACCAATGTCGAACACCACCGCAACCACCCCATAGAACAAGGCCCCGACCAGGATCATGCTGATGAGTCCAAGCGTATTGTTCGGGAACGTCAGCACTCGTAGCAAGCCACACATTGCGAGTGTGGCCAGTGAGGCCTTGGCGACCCCCCAGCCGGGTATCGGCAGCGGAAGTTGGCGCTGGCATAGCCAGAGGCTGATGCCGAGTGCGACAAGGTAAGCGACCAGCCGCGCCCAAACAGCACCCATCAGACCAATGGAGGGCAGGAGCACAGCGTTCATGGCGATGTTGATGAGAACGGCAGGACCAGAGGCCACCAGCAAGGTCCAGGTCTTGTTGGTCAGATGTTGTGCGTGCGAGAAGTAGTGGATCCTGATCGAGTAGGCAAAGACGGCGACCCCTAACAGGGGCAGCAGTTCCCCGACCCGCTCGGCGTAGGCTGGTCCAGCCAGAACTGTCGCAATGTGGCCGGAAGCGACCGTGAAGCCGCCCCATGCAGGTATGGCGATCGCCACCAGAATCTCGACATTCTGTCTCGCCTGCCGTGTGGCGGCCTCCGGCCCGCCACGTTCAAGTGCCCGCATGAGCAATGGATAGGACGCGACGCCGAGCGCCATGAAGACTGCGGTCACCGCGCGCTCGGCGATGCTGTAAGCGACCGCATAGATACCAAGCTCATGTGCTCCGAGGAGGAACTGCACCATCATCCGGTCGGTCGAGTTCATCATGAACTCAACGAAGAATGCGACCGAGATGGGCGCCGAAAAAGCCAGTATCTGCCTTTGCATACCCAGATCGAACGTGCCGCCACGAAGCCGCCGCACGATGTACTTTGCATCGAACAGCACCACGACCAGAGCGCCGACCATCATGCCATACAGAATGCCATCGGCTCCAAACCTGTGATACCAGCAGAGCCAGAGGCCAAGACCTACACCGACCAGACTCTCCCCGCATTCCATCAACATGTATCTCGTGCGCGACAGAGCCGCCAATTCCAGCGTCTTGGAGACCATCGAGATCTCCTTTGCGATGACGACTGCCGCGGCTATCCATAGCAGACCAGCCAATGCCGGCGAGACGTCGAACAGCCGCATTCCAATTGCACAGCTTGCCAGTAGCGCAAGAGCACATATGACCAAGCCCAGATAGAGAGTTACGCACATGGCCGGTAGCCTGCCGCTCTGGACGGCGCGCTCGAAGAAACGTTTGGCGCCCACGTCGATCCAGGCCAGCAGGCCGCTTTGCACGAGCAGCATGATGCTCATGACAAAAGCATAACTTCCATATTCAGGCGGGCTCAGGATCCGCGTGAAGGCATATATGCCGAACAGGGTTGCCAACATTGGCACCAGGTATCCGGGTGCGAAAGCGAGGAGTGCCATGCGGATTTAATCTCCGCCCGCGAGGTGTGGCGAGCCAGATGCCGCAGAGCCAGTCGCAGCAGGCAAGGTGCGAGCGACCGAACCCTCTCCTCGGAACCGGGAACGCCAGCGATGTGCGACGAGTGCGGCTCTTCCGATGGCTGTGCGCCCACCGACATAGCTGCCTAGGCTGATCTCGGTATTCGCGAGGCGCGACTTGAACGCCTCATCGCCGCGCAGGAAGTCAACCTGCCTCAGGCCATTGTCGAACGCCCATCGCGTATAGTGCACGATGAGAATTGTGCCTGGAGACGCTCTGTCGAACGCGGGATCGTAGGACGTCATATATGCCTGCATCCGGTCTCCGCGGACGAAATTCACGGAAGCTGCCGCGATCCTGTCGCCGCACGTGAGCAGGAATAGCTTCATCAGGCCGATGCCAGTGGCCGCGCGCAACATTGCCTCGAGTGTCCTCCCCTCGCGTCCGAGAAGCGGCGAGGACGGCTCCGTTGTCCGCAGCCATTCCACTTCAGCGCCATGACGTGTCGCAGTTCGGACTCGATCGACTGCTCTGTCGGGTCAAGGTTGTGGAAAGCGACCTCGCCGCCCAGGCGGCAAGGATCCTCTCCCCACGCCAAAAATTGTTGCGTCCTTTCTTGCCCAGGCTGCGGAACCACGCCTCGCCGCTCGGCCAGACACAATCGATCGCGAAGCAGCGTTCCTGTCGGTCCCGCCGCTCAGTCACCACCTGGCGCGTCCCATCATGGTCGAGAAATGGCCGCGCGACAGCGTCCGGCCTGACTTGCGCGATATTGACCAGGTCGAAGCCGCCAGCCTGCCATACCTCGTTCCATAAAAGTGGCAGATACGACGCGGCGTCAGGCAGTTGCCAGGGCGTCGCAATAGTCGCTCAACGACTGGGCCGACCATTCGAGCATTCGAAGACCGAAGCGCCGCTGGACCGTGAGCGGCATAGCCGCCAGCATGTCATCGCCGTGCCACGAGACGGCAATACGCGTCGCTGTGTCTCCCCCGGATGCCTCCAACCATGCCGCTATCCAGGCATGGCTTTGAAAAACGTCGGCCTTGCAGCGGCGCCAGAGTGCATCCCAGTGTGGCTGAATTTCCGCGAACCGCTCGCGCTCCGTGATGATCTCAATCCGGGGTGCCATGACATCCCTGTCAGTCAGTGGTCGGAAGCAGCGGGCGGCCGGCGCGCAATGTCAAACGATGCCGCATCAGCAGCGCAATCCTCTTCAGGGGCAGGACGTGCAGCCGTGCGAGCGATTGGTATTCCTCCGCCTCCCCGTCGGGCAGGCCGAACGCGAAATCCTCGTCCGGTTTCGGCACGATCAACGTCCCGAACATCCGATCCCAGATCACCAATGTCAGCCCGAAGTTCGTGTGCCAGTGTTCCCTGGCAACGCTGTGGTGCAGTTGATGATAGTGAGGGCAGAGAAGGATGTAATTGAGCCAACGCCCATACGAAAGCTTCAGATGCGTGTGGCGGATGAAGTCCATCATCAATAGGGTGTTGCGCAGGAAATATACATTGATCCCGAAGACCGTGAGCTCGACCGGATCCAGCGCGAAAAAAAGCCATACTCCATACGCCAGTCCGGGAATGAGCCCATCCCACCAAGCGTTCATGATGTCGTCGAGCCAATGCACCCGGTCCTTGGTCACTCCCACCATCACCTCGGCCGAATGATGGACCTTGTGCAGTTCCCACATGAATTGAACACGGTGCTGCAGCCTATGGTAGATATAATAGGAAATGTCATAGGCGAGTAACATCGTGACTGTGAATGCGCAGAGCAGCAACGGTCCGGCTGGGCCAGGGGAATGCGTGGGGTGCCCGGTCGCTTGGCTGAGCAGCCAATAAGCGGCATGACCTGCGGCTACGGTGGACAACCCTAGGGGAACGACGAGAAGCGGCACGAATATTCGCCGCGATAGCCAGAAGAGGAAGTCTGCCCGCGCCGAGGGATGGCGAAGTGTTGTTTGTGGCAGAACGTGGCTGAACAGCCCGCGGATCGAGCGTGGCCGAGGGGTTCGGACATAGGTGAAAACAGCGGCAAAGGCGAAGATGCTCCAGAATATCAGGAGCATTACACCGTTCGCGCCGGACACATGGGACCACGCCTCTCGTGTTACGCGATCCCAGAAGCCCTGGTTCATGACGACGTCAAAGTTCATGCCCGGCGCTCCCTCATTGTCTCGCCAAGCGAGGCGGGCTGAAGGCTCCGCCCGTGCGAACGGGCGGATGCGAACGCAAATGGGCGGCTGAGGATTTCGGCAGGGCGGCTTGCCGTTGCTTCGATGTGTTGGGCGAGCCGCACGGCAAGCGCCACTATTGTCAACGTAGGATTGGCCTGTCCCGATGTAGGAAAGACCGCGCTGCCTGCAACGTAGAGGTTGTCCACGCCGAAGACCCGGCAGTTTGCGTCGACCACGCCATCCGCCGGATCGCGGCCCATCCGCGCGGTCCCGATGTGGTGCCCGCCGTAAGCACCATCGCGGCGGATCACTGCCTCGATGTCCGCTTCATCCGGATCGAGCGTCAGCTCTCCAAGTCCCGATCGGGCAACATCCTGCTGAAGGAGTTGGAAGGCGGTAGCGACCGTTCGCACATCCATCTCGGTATAGCGCCAGTCAATGTGCAGCCGCGGCATCCCAAACCGGTCCGTCTGTTCGGCCAGCCGGACGCGGCTATCCGGGTTGGGCACCTGCTCCGCGTTGAAGTCGAGGCTGAACAGATTCTTGCGCGGACGGATGATGACGGTCGGGAACTTCCGCTCAGCCAGCATCCGGTCGCGCACCCAGTGCCACAAGAACCGGGAGGTTCCGGCTGCGTCGCAGCCTGCATTGGCGACGTGCTGCAGCCATGCGCGCGCACCGACCGGCTGATGAGTGACAAGCCGCTTGCCGTACTCGTAGCTGATGAAGCGCCGGGCCAGAAATATGGCCGACAGCGCGCCAGTGCGGTGCCGTGGATCGGGAATCCTGGGATGATGAAGGCGGAACACGGCATTGCCGATCGCCTCGCGCCGCTGCGCCGTTTCCGTCAGGGCAATGCGTCTGCGGCAATAGACGCCATCCTCGGTGCGCTCGTATCCCTGCCACGCACGATCGGGGGGGCCACCGATGCGAAGTGTCCCGATCGTGCCGGCGAGGTGGCACATGTAGTACCGTCCCACCAGTCCATGTTCATTGCCAATTCCCGCCGCATGCACCTCACGCGAGGCAAGCAACAGCCGTGCGACTTCCAAGGCCCCGGTCGCCATGATGAAGCAGGTCGCAACAACGGCGAATTGATTGCCGTCCAGGGTCTGCACGGTTGCCTGCTCGATTCGGGCGCCGTCCGCCGAAGCGATAAGACGTGTGCAGTTTGCATGAAGCAGAACCCGTACGGAAGGCGCAGAGGCCAGCCGATCCCGATAGCGTCTGCCAAAGTCGGTCGGGCAACTGAAGCGCTCGATGCGCCTGGTGGTGAAGTCCGCCGGCGAAAAATCCTCCAACAACGGGCGCATACCCGCCGACACAGCGCGATCCGCGTCGTAGACGAAGTCGCCAGCCTCGCATAAGGCGTTCGCGCGTGGATAATGTGTGGCTACCTCGTGGTAGGAGACGGGCCATCCGCTATCTCGGATCCAGGAACGCTGCTCGAACTCCATCGGGTCAAACGGCACGCAGCGGCCACCCCAAATGGTAGTCGAGCCGCCGAAACGGCGCTGGCGGTATTTGTCGGGCGGACTATGCAGCAAGGGATCCGCGACTTCGCCCTGGTAGAGCGCCTGGTCGTCAGGATCTTCGGCTGAGCCGCCGGCCTCCAGCAACAGGATCCGCATTCCTGAGCGGAGCAATTCCAGCGCGAGCGTGATACCTGCCGCTCCCGCGCCAACGATGCAGATGTCAGCCTCGACTGTCGTCCCGTACACGATGTGACGGGCATCGCCGATCATCGTCGTGCCTCGTTGCCCGGCGCCGAGCGGCTCGACAACTCGACGGTTTCTGCAGGGAATGCCTGAGCAGCGGCCACTCTCGGCAAGCGATTGTCCGCCGTCATCCGCGACCGCCACCACTGCGCCGTCTCATCGATCGCGCGATCAAGCGGTGTGTGCGTGATCCCCATTCTGGCCGAGGCCTTAGCGCCACTGATGGTGATGTTCTGACCGAGGAGACGTACGAATGATGGCGTCATTCCGTCCGGCACGAAACGTCCTGCCCCGACACGCCCGGCTGCCAAGGCAGCGCCTCGCAGCAATGGCGCGAGAAGCCTGACCTCCACCCGCATCCTCCGCGCCGTGATCCGCTCAACAGGAGTAGCTCCCATAGCACGGGCGAGGCGAATCAAGAAGTCGTTCCACGTTGGCCGCGGCCAATCGGCACTCGCATTGAACGTCTCACCCGACAGGCCAGGTTCCGACAATGTGGCAATGATCAACCTGACAAGATCATCGACGTAGATCAGGTTGCAGAGGCCATCGCCCATTGGTCCCAGGTCCCCCAGGCGTCGTGACACCAGAAGGCGCGCGATGCGGCTGCCCCAGGGCTCGCTTCCAGGTCCGAAGACGCAACTGGGTCGAATGATCACTGCATCGCCGCCGTCGGCGACGTACTGCTGCACCAGCGTCTCGCACTCGATCCTGGCTCTGGCATAGGCATTGAGCGGCGGCTCGGGCCGTGATCCCTCGTCGACGAGACCTTCAGCCCCGCCGTAAACCGCCATGCTGCTGAGGTGGACAATTCGGCGTGGCGGGTTGCGCCGTGCGGCATCGCAAAGCGCCTTTGTCGCGGCGACAATGGTCCGTGGGCTTCCGGCTATGCAGTTGACGACTAGGTCCGCCCCGGCCAAGGCCGCACCGACCTCGGTTGTCTTGGTCGCATCGCAGTTGCGCAGCTCACGATCCGGAACGGCCACCTGTCCACCGGCTCTTGCGATGATGATTGGCCGATATGACGACTTCACGGCGAGCAGGTCCATCAGGCGCGAGTCAGTGACTTCGCCACCACCAATCACGAGAACCGTCTGTCTGCCATCGGGGCTTGCGGACATGCTTTCCTACTCGGCGGCAGCGACTGTTATGCGAAGCGAAGCCGCAGCCCACTGATCGTGAAGAAGATAGTGACGTGTGTCGCCCGGTTCGGCCGGCTCCGCAGTCGAGCCCATTACGTGGCTCGCACAGCTGCTGACCGAATGGAACGCCATCAGCAGCGCGGCAAAATCCCGTACCGCCTGAGCAGTCAACAGGTCTGAGCGCTGCTTCGCCACAACGCCTGTCTCATCTCGGCGTTACCAGGACGACCGGGCTCGCCAGCGACTTCTGGTCGGGAACGACGGCGAGTACCGCCAGCCCAGTGTCCACCTCCAGGGCTTCGGGGCGCAGGTAAACCCCGCGGAAGAATCCCGACATCAGGCTGACGATGATGCTCAACAGCAACCCGGCAATTGCGCCCACTGCCAGGATCACCGTACGGATCGGCTGAGGTTTGTCAGGAACGCGGGGCGCCTCGACCACGCGAACCGACGGTTGACGCTTGGCATCGACGTCCTCGATCACCTGCCGATCGGTGGCGACCTTGGCGATGGCCCTGTAATTGTCCTCCAGCACGCCGCGCGTCCGCTCCAGCTCGTGCAGTTGGGCTTCGTCGGCATTGAGCGAGGCCAGATCACCAGCGATGTTCTTCAGCTGCACCCTGATGGCATCACGTGTCGCCTGGCTCGTGCGCAGGTCTGCTTCGGTCTTGTTGTATTCCTGCTGCACGGTGAATGCCTGGGTGGAGCGCATCTTCGCGATCTCCTCCTGGGCTTTCAGCATCTCGGTCCTGGCCGTGTCGTAGGCTGGCGAGCCGCGATAGGTCGTCAGAGCCTCATTCTGTCGCTGTTGGTATGCCTGCACCATCCCCTGCAAGGCACCTGCTGCGTTGGGATTGCCCTTTCCGTTTGGCTGTCCACTCGCAATCTTGAGCTGCACCGTCAGTCCATCGAGGCGTGCCTGCAGTCCCGCTGTTGCGCTCTCCGCCTTCGACAGTTGATCCTCAAGCGCACCCTGTCCCGTCATCAGGATCTTCTGCCGCTCAGCGAAATTGGCGACATCATGCACGCGCTTGAAGTCGGCAAGCTTCGCATCCGCTGCGGCGAGTTGGGCGCCGGCGCGGTTCTGGTCCCCCTCCACGATGGCAAGCTGCTTGTCCGCGAACAGCTTCTCGCGCAGGGCAAAATAGCGAGCTTCGAGCACCTTGAGTGCATCAGCCGCCAGCACTGCATTTGGATGCTGGAAGAATACCTGGATGATGTGTGACTTCCGGTCGACGTTGACCCCGAAGTTCTGCGCGAACTGTCTCTCAGCTTGCACAATTGCTTCGGTGCCGTCGGCCGGGGGCCGGCCATCCTGCAGACCGAGCAGGTCGTAGACGGATGATCTCGCCTGTTTGACCAACCGAGCGAATAGTCCCGGCGGCTTGAGCAAGTCCGGGTACAGTTTCGCCACCCCGATCTGTTCGATCACGTCGCGGTGCAGATCGTCACTGGACAATATGTCAGCCTCGGTATGCAGCAGTTCTTCCGGAACAGCATTGATGTTGCTCATCAGCTGCTGTCCTCCCACCGGCCGCATGCCGTACTCCGAACCGAGCAGCACCAAAAACGACGCTCTCGACTGGTATTTCGGTTCTACCTGAAATGCCACATAGGCGGCGAGCGCCATCGCAGCGAGCATGATGAGCAGAATTCGCCTGCGGCTGAACCACAACGTCAACAGAAGATCGCGGATGACAACGTTGGACGGGAGACCGACTGTCGCGCTCATGGTCTGGTTGATCCTGACAGGTTGCGCTGATCCGCCTTGAAAACGGCAGCGCCGTGGGCGTGCGGGAGAGGTGTCGACGTCGTGGTCATAGGCCGGCCGAGCTCGTCTTGCACGGAGCGACCAGCCTGTTGAACAGTGACACGTATCCGTCTGTGCAGGCTGCGTTGCTGAATTCGGCGGCCCTTGCCTTCAGCGACTCCGGTGTGAACCGCCGGCGCATCTCACCGGCCGCACCCAGTGCGGCCGCCATCGCTACCGGATCCTGTGGCGGGACAAGGACCCCGTAGCGACCCTGCGCCAGGATCTCCGAGGGTCCGTGCCCGCTATCGGTCGAGATGACCGGCGTGCCGCACCCCATGGCTTCGGCCAGTGCAATCCCGAATCCCTCTGTGCGCGACGAAAGCACGAACACGTCGGAGCGGCGGAACCACGGTAGTGGATTGTCCTGGAAGCCAACGAAATCGACCGCGCCGGCAATTCCAAGTTCATGAGCCAGGTTCTCGAGATGCTCACGAAGCGGGCCGGTTCCCAAGACCAGCAGGCGTCCCTGCCCGCCATTCTGACGATAGATTGCCAACGCCCGCAGCAGCGTTTCTTGGTCCTTCTGCGGGACCAGACGTGCTGCCGTGACGTAAACCGGCGACATGCTGTCACAGAACCAAGGATGCGTCGCAGGCATGGCGGCGCGTTCCTCGAACCCTGGACCAATCACCGCGTTGTAAATCCTCACGACCTTGCCCTGGGGGAGACCTGCCTGCGTGATTAGCTCCCGCGCGATCCCGTCCGATACAGCGACCGCTGCGCTGATGAAGGGAGCCAAGAGCCGGTAGAGCGGGGCCACGATGCGATATTCCCGACCGTCGGTCGCATATTCTCCGAAGAGCGGGTTGTGCTGTGTGATGACGACTTTCGTGCGCGCTGTTGATAGCATTCGAGCGATCATCGCAACGATGTTGATATGATCGACGTTTGCCAACAGTATGTCCGGCTCATGCCGTCGCACGTACCTCGCAAGCGGCATGACGTCGTGGCGTGTCCTGCTGCGGTCCAGGTTGACCACGCGGATGCCCGGCGGCACCTGATCAACCAGCTCTCCACGCGCCTGATGCAGCACCAGTTCCACTGTAATACCGCTTGCCAGCAATTCGCGTACCAGCGTCAGGCACTGTCGCTCGGCTCCCCCACCGCGGAGATCATACAGGTAGACCAAAACGCTCAGCGGTTGATGTCCGCGCCCGTCCGCTGCGATCTGGGCGCTGGACGCCGGTTGGTTGAGTGCTGGCCTAGGGCGTTCGAGCGTGCTCATTTCCGCTCATCCTTGGTGCGACCGGCAGCCAGGCCGGCGAAACGCATGATCTTTCGCTGCAGCCCAGCAAGGTCGAATACGAATCGTTTTCCATCGAGCCACACCCGCTCCTGGTCCGCCGCCAGCGTGTGAAGTCCGTGGGGGAAAGGCCCCTCCGGATCCGGGCGAAGCCTCGCGACGACGGTCTCCTGATAAAGCTCTGGGGACAGAGCGTCGATCCGATGGACGACAAGAGCGGCGCCATAGGTGCGAGCGCAATCCTGGCCGGGGCGGAATAGCTGCGATCCGATCCTGAAGAGCGGGCCGGCCGGCCGCGCCCCGCAGACGTCGATCTTTACCGGCGTGCAGCGATGCGGCTCCCAAGGACCTGTCGGCTTGTCGGCGTGCAGCAGACAAAGGTTGTCATGCTGCCCGATATCGAGATCCGTGCAGGCGATCCAATAGCGATCCGCGTATACGAACAAGGTCGGATCGGCCAGGCGCCGCCCGGGCGCGACAGCGCAGACCGGGGTCAGATCTTTGTCTGGAACCAGGCGGTAGAGGGTCGTCGCCCCTCGGTTCGTTGCTTCCGGCAAGAAATATGTGCTCTCGCCATCCTTGAGAGTGCAAGGGTAAGAGTGATGATCCCCAGTCTGCAGCACAACGCTGGCGTTGTGCCACGACCCGTCGTGCCCCGGCGCAAGTGCCACGATCCGTCCGTTGCCTCCGGAGAAGGGCATTTCCTCGCACAACAATCTGTTGGTGCCTGGCCAGGGGAACGGATCAGCCAGGTAAGCGTTGCCTCGGTCCGGAGACAGCCATCGAACGGGGCCGGTCGCGCCCGTCCGAACGATGTTCGTGAGGGGCGTTGCGGTCATGCCGATGCTCCACCATTCGGAGAACAGCCGTGTGTGCCATGTGGCAATCGCGTGATCGATCTTCCCGGAAAGGCAACGTCGAGGCGACCGGAGCTCTTCGGTATCGAGCGAGAGCCCGGCTTGTCCGCGGCTGACCCCGATGATCGCATCCTCGATCAACCGCGCGACAATACACTCCACGCGTGCGGCAAATTCGCTGCGCTTTCCGCGCGTGCCGACGACCGCGAAGTCCAGCACCTCAGGCACGGCGGACAGCGGCGCATATCGTACCAGCCGGAGTGGAAGGGCGTAGGGCGGTCGATGCCAGCGACTGGCGACCTGATCATTGCTCAGCGGCGATCCGTCGAGCGCCTCGAGCCGGAGCAGTTCGTGAGGATATGGCAGTTCGGCCTCTGCGTGATAGCGGACCAGTGTCGCATGGAGCATGCCCGCGTCGTGCAGCGCCTCGCGAACCTCGCCCGTCACATTGAATCCGGCCACCGACACGACGCGCCAGGGTCTTGCGGATCGGCCGCTGCCATCGAGCGCCCGCGCTAGACGATCGTCCCCATGGTCATCAGCCGGACGACGCTCCGTCCTATCTGCCGACATTGGGCTCAGGCGAACTGGACCGGCTTCCCGCGAAGTGCACGGCGCTCACGGTTGAGCACCACACCCACTGGCAGGCCACCGAACTGCCGGATCCTCTTGCACGCAGCGTCCGTCTGCAGATGCGAAGTCACCCCGGCCTCGAGTACCAACAGAGATCCGTCACAGAAGCGCGACAGGGCGGCCGCTTCGGGCCGGTCGATGGACGCGCTGTCGCATATGATCAGTTGGTGCCGGGTCCCCAGCAGACTGATGAGATCCTGCAAGCGGTCGCCGCCAAGCCCCAGCAGCTCATCGGGATGGCCGCACAATCGGGACCACAAGAGATTATCCGCATTCCTCGCCGGGACGATCGCCTCGGCAAAGCCCGTACCGTTGTCGAAGGCTTCAATCAGGGTTGGCGTATCGGACTCTGCGAAGTCACTCGTGTTTGGCCGGCATGACGCGTCAACAAACAGGACTGGCGATGGCCGTCCGGCAGCGGCGACGCGCGCATACCCTGACGCCACTGTGCTGACGCCGGCTCCCGGCGACGGAGAGACGAACTGCACGACCATCGGCGCGCTGGATGATGTGCGGCGGGCTTCCAAGGCGTAGTAGAGCTGCACGAACGAGGGATGGTGCGCCGTACTAAGACTGGACCTCAGCCGAGCGATGGAGCGCGACTCTCGCCGTTGCCGGTCAGCGACTTCGCTTGGCAAGGTCTTGTTCATCCAAGGCTCATCCACTGCTGTCTAACTCCTGGCCAAGTTGAAGTTTAAGAGCGGTGCGGTCTATCCGCCAAGAGCCGCGGACCAAGGCGCCAGCGCAGCGACGAACGAGCGAGACTGGATCGACGACCCGTCCAGCACCACCGGCCGTCGGCAACCCAGCCAGCTGAAGGTGCTCGGACTGCGTCAATAGGCATTCTTATCATTGATCAGGAGCCCGAACGTCAGCCAAATGATTTTCAAGTCAAATGCCAGTGACCAATCACGAATGTACTCAAGATCGAGTGTCACCCTGTCGATGACATCGTTGCAAGTGTGCAGCGGCCCGCGATTGCCGTTCACCTGCGCCCAGCCCGTCAGGCCGGGTCTCACCCGCTGCCGCAGCCGGTACTCCGGCGCTGCCTGATCCAGGGGTATGCCGCGCGCTGTCATCCCGAGAGGATGTGGGCGTGGACCAACCAGTGACATGTCTCCACGCAGAATGTTGAATAGCTGGGGCAGCTCATCGAGGCTCCTTCGCCTGAGCCACGCGCCGAACGGCGTGATCCGGGCGTCGCCTCGCTTTGTCTGCTCTGCTCCCGATTTGTCAGCGAGGTGCGTATACATGGTGCGGAACTTGTACGCCTCGAAGATCTGGCCATTGTAGCCGAACCGCTGTTGACGAAAGAACACCGGACCGCGCGACGTCAGCTTGATCAACGCAGCAATGGTCAGAATCGCCGGGGCCGCGAGCAGCGTGACGCTGCCCGCGATGACGATGTCTTCCGCCCGCTTCACAAAGGCCTTCCATCCAACCACCGGCGGGTAGATGGCCCGCAACAGTGGGACGCGGGCGAATTCCGTCGCTGGCGTTGCAGGTAGGTCAAAGAGGCCGAGGTCTGGGGCCAGCAGCACGTCGACCGCTGCGCCCCCCACCGACCCGATGATTTCCCGGATATTTGCTGCCTCCGACCACGGCAGGGCGACGATGACGACATCGACCTTGCCCCGCTGAACCATATCTTTGAGTTCGTTGAGCCGTCCCAGCACTGACAGGCCATATCGTCCCTGCAGTGGCACAGCTCCCTCGCGCTGTCGCGGTTCGATCGCGTGATCGATCACACCGAGGATCTTCATAGAGCGACGTGGCACCTGGTGAAGAGCGCCGATAAGGCTTGCGCAGCGCTCCGGTTCCCCCACAACGACGACACGGCGTGGTCGTGCCAGGGGAGCCGTAGCGATCCGGCCGATCAGGCGCACCGAGAGCACGGCCAGATAACTGGCACTCACGAATGCGACCATCAGCGCAATCAACGTCGCCGGACCCGTTCCGGCTATCGGCAGCGGCGTCGCCGATCCGCTAAGGACGGTTTGCGTCGCAAGTATCCAAGGAGAGGCCAGGAGCAGAACCGCCCCGGCAGTCTGCAGCGAGGCCTTGGCAAGGCTCCATGGCCGGAGCCCGCAATCCAGCATCACGCCTGCGCCGTAATCACCGCGCTCCGCAATGCTCGCAATCATCAGAGCGCACACGAGAATCCCGAACCAGGATTGCGGAGCATGAAACTCAACCAGCAGGGATCCGCAAATCGCACAGGAGACCCAGAACGCGGCAATCACGGCCACCGACTCGATCACGCAGGCGATGGCTGCTATGGCCACCAGGTTGGGCCGCCTAGCGAAGGCGCTTGGTGGGCGGGCCGCCGCGGCGCCCGGTTCGTCGGGCGTTCCAATGACCAAGGGCGAGAAATCCTGACGCGCAACTTCTGACATGACAACTCCCGTCAGCCTCGCGTCAGGAATCCCTGCCGCGGGGTGAAACAACCAGGCCTTAACTCACCCGCATTTGGTTCAGTCGTACCTACCCCGCGCGATACCCTCCCTTCAAAACAAGGAAATGTTTAACTTTTGTTTCTGTGCTGAAGCAGATTCAGTCAACCAACGACGCCGATAATAAGCAGCCTTCGGTGTCATTGAGAACTGAATTTCCCGTGTACCATACGTAATTGGCCAGTTAATCACACGGAAAGGTGATGGAATCTCCGTGCGGCGGCACCAGCGTGGATCGTGCTGCATACACAACTGGTCCAATATCGCGCCGATTCGTGATCGGGCGCCGACGCGGGTCTGAAGAACTTATCCGTTCGGTATAAGCATCCGTGTAGCCAAAATGGCCATAGTTCGTTGTCTTCGGCACGATCCTTTCGGTAACCGACAATATGTCGTGGTCAAGAATGCCGAGGCTCAAGCTGGGCTTCAGGATCGTGCCATCAAAAGCCGCGATCGCGCCGTTGTGATAATCTGGCAGCGATCGGCTCGGCGGCTGCGCAATCGCCAACACAATCGCGTGGGATGTCGGGCGCTCGTGTTCGGGGAACCTGGCGTGAGCCTCACATGGGCCAGGGTTGTGCGGTCAAAGACCTCTGCAGCGAGACGGGCTCGCGAACCCCTCGGCTCACGAGCCCGTCCTTGCTCTCGGAAGGCGATACAGGCGACTTAGGCCCAATTGATGTCAGAGGTGCTCGACACGCTGGTCAGGCCACGGATGTCAACGCCATGGCTGGTATCAGTGCCGAAGGTGAGCATCACGCCGCCTTTCCCGTCGGTCGCTTGATGCAGCGAGCCGTTGAGCGACTTATCGATCGTCAGCTTATCGCCCTTCGCCAGTGAGAAGTCCTCCAGTGTGAGCAGGCCGCCCTTGGCGTGGAAGACGTACTCGTCCTTGCCGGCCCCGCCCGTAACATCCAGGCTCCCCGTGCCGGCGACAAACTTGTTGTTGCCCGCATCGGCTGTCACGGTAGCCTGCCCTGCTCCCGCAGTCAGGGTGACCGAGCTTGGACCCACGAACTTCACCTGGCTGGCTCCTGTGCCGAGCGTGACGGAGGCAGCATTGCCGGTGGTCAGCACGAAGGTATCCCCACCGACTGTGTATGTGCCGGTCTGCGATAGGTTCTTCTGCAGGGAGCCGTGATCGCCGGTCTCGCTGACCGACGGCGTTGTGCCACCGGAGACCGAGAACGTCTTGGCGCCATTGCCCATGAGTGCGGCACCGAGGTGCGTGTCGGTTCCATTATAGACGATATCGTTCACGTAGAGGTTGCGATCGGTGGCTGTCGTACCGGCGTAGGCATCGTTGAGGAACCTCACCGCGACGGTGTGCGCCCCTGCGCCGAAATCGCCTTTGAACGCGAGGCTCTGGCTGCCCCCCGAAGCGTGCAGCGTTGTTGCCGCAAACGTGCCGCCAAGTTGCTTGCCGTCCACCGAGACGGTGAACTGCGCGTCCCCCTTGTAGGCGTCCTCGGACACCTTCAGCAGGAGCGTGTCCGAACCGCCGCCGATAACTGGAGCGGGGGCTGCGATCTGCGCCCACGAGCCAGTTGGACCTGCTTCGGAGTACCAGTTGCCGCTGGTGTTCTCCTGGACCATGTTCCCGCCGAGGGTCTCCAGCAGCACGACATTCGCGGTGACCGGATCGACCGTGCCGTTGACCGCTATCTGCAGACCGCTTGACGTAGATTGAACCAGTGACCAGGCATTTCCACTTTTGTCGATGATCGGGCTCGCGGTCGCGGAAGTAATCTTCGTTCCATCAGGGCTCGGGGTCGCCGGGTTCGGATTGCCAGACAGCTGGGTCCAACCTACTCCCGGTCCGCTCTCAGAATACCACGTCCCGGCCGAGTTCTCCTGCACCATCGCGCCGTTCAAGCTCTCGAGGATCACGACATTCGCGGTGACCGGATCGACCGTGCCGTTGACCGCGATCTGCAGACCACTCGAAGCAGACTGAACGAGTGACCAGGCGTTTCCGCTCTTGTCGATGATCGGGCTCGCGGTCGCGGAAGTTATCTTTGTCCCATCCGCGCTTGGCGTCACGGGGGCGGTGCCGCCCGAGATGGCGAAGTTCCGGCTTCCGGTCGACATGAGAGCCGCCGACTGGTTGGTGTTCGCTCCCTTGTAGGTGATACCGTCGACATAGAGGTTGCGATCGGTGGCCGCCGTTCCGCCGTAGGCGTCGTTCAGGAAGCTTACCGCGACGGTGTGGTTGCCGGCACCGAAGTAGCCGTTGAAGGTGAACGCCTGCTCAACGTGGGCAGAGTGCGACGCAACAGCGGTGAACGTGCCGCCCTGCTGCTTGCCGTCGACTGCGACGGTGAACTGAGCGTTGCCATTGTATGCGTCTTCGCAGATGTTCAGCATGAGGACGTCTGGACCGGTGCCTGTTGTCGTCGAGGCACCAGAAGGGGCGCCGCCGTCGGCGATGAACTGCGCGGTCATTTGCCCCCACGGCGTGAGGGACGCCGGGCCGCCAGTCCAGGGCGGACTGACCAGATCGCCAGGGATCGGAGTGCCGTTGTTGTTGAACGTATTCCACGACCAAGCTAGCGAACCTGTTCCGCTTTGCTCGACAGAGGCGGCGGTCTGGTATCCCCCAGCGTCGATGCCATTGGCTGCGGCCGGACCATACTCGCCGATAATGATTGGGATTGTTCCATCCGCGCTGTGCGTGAAATTGGTGATCGTTGACAGATTGTTGGCAAGCGCTTGAGCATTCTGCGCCTGATTGGTGGGGTCGAGGCCATAGAGCCCGTTTACCTCCCACGAATAGAAGTGGTGGTCCCAAACAACGTTGTGCATGGAGTTGTAAACGGAGGGGGTCAGTCCGTTGACCGTGTAGCCTCCGTACATGTTCATCATAAAGATGGTGTTGTTGCCGGTAGCCCGAACGGCGTCGTAGAGCGTGCTGATCTCGGTATCGATGCTGCCGCCACCAGCAGATGGCTCATTCTGTGATCCGAACCATACGTGATCGTTGCCCTTGAAGGCAGCGGCCATGCCCGAATAGAAGTTCGCGACTGACGTGAGCGCACCACCAGATAGCGTGGTAGGGAAGTCGTGATACTCGAATTCCACGACCACGCCAGCCGCGGTCAGTGTCTGAACGGCCGCTGCAAAATCGTTTGCTGTCAGTCCCTGGTTGATCGCGCTCTGCCAGATGGTCACGCGGAGCATATTGATGTGCGGGAAGGTGCTCGTCAGGTTCGATGCCATCGTGTTCATCATGGCTATCGATTCGTCGCGTCCGTTAACCCCGATCGTTCCAGTGTTGATGCCACGAGCCTGGAACGGCTGGCCATCGGGTCCGATGATCTGTCCGCTGGAAACGCTGAAAGCCATGATCATTGCTCCATTATTTTGTTTGCTGGTGCTATTATGTTGCTTCTTCGAATCCATTGAGCGCGCGAATCGTCTCGCGGCCGGTCTGGACCGTCGGCGTCGGTTCGTCGGTCAGTTGAATTGGCGATTTTTCTGTTCGGCCAGGGCAGTGCTATTGGCAGCCGCTGCTCGAACTCCCCATCAGCGGGCATCCGCCAGGTGCCGCTGGTTCCCTTCGAAAGACAGGAAGTCACTTGGCTTTTGCGACATCCCGCGTAATCATCTTCAGATGGTGGGCCGGTGGTAGTGGTGCCTCCGTTGCTGCTGACCGGCGAATGTGCCAGTCAATTCGTTAAAGACGGGTTGAGGTCCGGGTCGGCTGAGAGGGACATTCAAGGACCACACGGCTAATTGATACATCAATCTTTTGTGAGGTCAATAAATTTCTGCGGTTGGCGGCGACTTATATTTAGTGCGCTGCAACGCTATGCGCATTTGGGACGGATCTGGGTCTTTATCTGCTTATTTCATGTCGTATAAAGAATTAAATGGGATTGCACGGCGCAGAACACGCTCCATGTCTACATCGGATATACGATTCCAGCCCTGCGGATTGTGGATATCTGCAGGCGGGCAAGGAGCGTGCGATTGAAGCGAGCACTGCCGGCAACATTTGCCGTGGCCGACGGCTCCCGTTCTCGCATCCGCTGCGATCTCGCTGATTCCAGACTACAGACGTCCGTCAGGTTGACGTCGGCTTTCTCGGGCGGGAACCTCGAAGCATGGATATAACGCCGGGTCTCGGCACGATATGCGCCTGCCCACGCTGCCACAGCCCGATTGACTGCTCCGGTGCCGGAGACGGTTTCGTGCGATGCAGCAATCCGGCGTGCGCCTACGCTGCCGATAGAAGCTTTCCGCTGATCGACGGGCGTCCGGCCTTGATCGATTTCAGCAATTCGGTCATCGACCGCGATCGGTTGATCGGGTCGGTCGGTGCCGATTACATGACCCGCCCCGGTTCTCTGCGCATGCGGCTCTTCAGGGCGATGTTCGGCAGTGATGAATCTGCCGCTTTCGCCGCAAATGAGTTGCAATCCCGTCTCAGACGTCCGGGCATGGAGCGGCCGCGATTGCTCGTCATAGGCGGTGGCACGATCGGCAGCGGGATGGATGCAATTTATCAGAACGGTGATTTCGACATCGTCGCGTTCGACATCTATTCCTCAGCCAACGTCCAACTCATCGCTGATGCGCACTCGCTCCCGTTTGTCGATGCTAGTTTCGATGCGGTGTGGGTGCAGGCGGTTCTCGAGCATGTTCTCGAACCGCAGAAGGTGGTCGACGAGATCCATCGCGTGCTGCGTCCGCAAGGCCTGGTCTATGCCGGTACGCCTTTCATGCAGCAGGTGCATGAAGGGGCCTATGATTTCACGCGCTTTACCGAGCTGGGTCATCGCTGGCTGTTTCGCAACTTCGAATGCATTGGTTCGGGAGCGCAAGGCGGCCCCGGCAGTGTGCTGCTCTGGGGGATCAAGTATTTCGTCGCCAGCCTGTTCCGTAGCCACAAGGTCGGCCGCCTCGCAGAACTTTCAATGTTCTGGCTGCGATTTTTTGATAAGCTTATGCCGCAGTCGTGGATCGTCGACGGCGCGTGCGGCGTCTGGTTCCTCGGGATGCGGTCCGATCATGCGCTCACTCCCAAGCAGATAGCAGGACAGTATCGCGGCGCTCAATAGTCGCCGCTATGTCAGCGTACAGGCCGTCGAGACGGTCCCACGTACCCAGTGGCGAGCGCTCAGGATATTCCATTACAGCGACCAGCAGATGAACAGTTTGTTCCTGCCCCACGGATTGTGACGTCTCCGCATGGCAGGGCAAGGCTCGCGCAATGGCGTCGCGCTACACTCCCCCGCGCGCCGCGCCAGCACCTCCGCCGCTCCGGCCTTCGCCGATCAGCGCAAACGGCGCCCAGAAGAACGGATGCGCGAGATTGGCGGGCAGGTCCTTTCCCGCCCGGTTGATGATCCCCAGCTGCGCCGCCCGCAGTGCAGCAGCGAGGCCCGCCCTGTCCCCCGAGTCGGGACTGTCATCCTCGCCCGCTGCTAGCCGGCGCAGCGTGTCAGCCACCAGGAACGCCGAGGTCTGGTCACTGATTGCCCAGTGGGTCACCAGCATCGAGCGCGCTCCAGCGAAGAAGAAGGCGCGCGCCAGGCCCGAGAGGCTCTCACCCCCAGTGCTGTTGCCAGGACCCCCCGTGTTGCAGGCCGAGAGGATCACAGCGTTGGCGTTGAGGTCCAAGGTGGCGACATCGCTCGCTGTCAGCAGCGCCCCCGACGCATCGCGTGCGTTGGTCGGCGCGGATGTCACGATGGCGGGTTCATTCTGGCAGCGCAGCTCCGCCGGCAGCAGGGCATGCGTGGCGAAGTGAAGGATGCGGTAGTCCTTGAGCGTGATACCACGCACCGCAACCGCGGTGAATGCAGCGTTGAGCAGCTCGTCTGACGGTTGTGCCCCCAGCAGCGACCGCGCGGCATCGAGTTCGCGCTGCGCGAACGGCAACGCCGGCAGAGAGGCGAACAGCTTCGCGCTGTCGGCACAGGCTGCACCGGGAAGATCAAGGTGAAGGGCCTCGGCCTCGGCGCCGATGATTTCATCACCAAGCCATTCGACAAGGCTGAGTTGCTGGCGCGGATGCAGGCGATCGTGCGGCGCAGCAAGGGATTCAGCCAGCCGTCGTTGCGTGTCGGACCGTTGCTGCTCAACCTGGACAGTCATGAGGTCGCAGTGGATGGCCAGCCGGTGCATCTGACCGGGAAGGAATATGCCATCCTTGAGCTGCTGGTGCTGCGCAAGGGGATGGTGCTCACCAAGGAGGCGTTTCTCAATCACCTCTATGGCGGCATGGACGAGCCCGAGATGAAGATCATCGATGTGTTCATCTGCAAGCTGCGGAAGAAGTTGGCGTTGGCCGGGGCCGACAACCTGATCGGCACCGTGTGGGGGCGCGGCTATATGATCCGCGAGCCATCGTCCGTGAACGCAGGCGCGTCGACCGAATCGGTGGATGAGCTCACTGCGGCCTGAACGGGCTCCACGCCCCGGGCCGCACAGCGCGCCGGCGCGAGCAGCCCTCGTCGAGATCGGCGCGTCCCATCGGTGGCCAATGGGGAGGCATCAGTCACGCGCGCGTGCTCGATCGTAACTATCGAGGTTATATGTAGTGATGAGGGTGCCGTCGTCGCCCTCGACGACGACCAGCCCGCCCTTATCGAGGGCTCGCATCGCCGTGCGCTCCAGGTCACGGAGTTCCCGCAGGAGCAGTTGAAGACCCTGGCGCCCGAGCACGTGCCTGTCCTGGACATTCTGTCCAAACCGCAAGGCCAGATTCACAAGGATCATTCGAATGCCGCGCTGCGACATGCGCTTGCCGATATGTCGTGTCCTGGCCATCCCGATCGCCGTCCAGAAAGTTAACAGCGAGTAAATATTAATACGTTTACGTAACAATGTCAACGAGAACTCACGACATCGGAAACCGGCGGCGCTACACACTGAAGTGGCCGTCAGTCGCCGTCCGGCCCGAAGCCTAGGTGAGCACCCAGCTCCGAAACAGCGCCAGATCGATATTCCCACCGCTGACCACGAGCCCGACCCGTTTGCCCACCATCCGCCCTCGCTCCTGCATCAGTGCGGCGAGCGGTGCGGCGCCGGCGCCTTCGACCAGATTGTGGGTGTCGGTCCAGTAAGCCCGGATCGCAGCCGCGATCGCATCATCCGACACAGCGACAATGCGCGACGCGCCAGCGCGGATGATGGCGAATGCATCGGCGTCCGGCTGACGCACCGCCACACCATCGGCGTGCGTCTCCGCGCGATTGAGCGCCACCACGCGACCTTCCTCGAAAGAGCGCGCATAGGCCGGCGCGCCGGTCGCCTGCACGCCGATGATCTCTGTCGTGAGGCCGAGCAGGTCGCGCACCAGAATGGCACCGCAGATGCCGGACCCGAGACCGATCGGCACATACAGAGCGTCGAGCGATGGCGCGCCGCGGAACAATTCCAGCGAATATGTCGCGACACCCTTCACCAGATCGGGCGCAAAGGACGGCGCGAACTCCAAATTCTCCGATACGGCCAGGCGTGCGGCCTCCTCGCGCGCCATCTCGAAGTCGTCCCCGTACTCGATCAGGCGCGCGCCGAGGGCTCGCATCGCGGCGTTCTTCTCGACGCTGTTGCCGCGCGGCACGACGACAGTCACACCGATGCCGTAGCGCCGTCCAGCCCAGGCCAGCGATTGTCCGTGATTGCCGCGCGTCGCCGAAACAATGCCGTGCACGTGCGGCCGTTCGCGTCGCAGCCTCTCGGCGTAGATCAGGCCGCCCCGCAGCTTGAAGGCGCCGGTCGGCGTGTGGTTCTCGTGCTTCACCCATACTTCGGCACCGCAACGTTCCGCGAGCAGCGGCCAAGCATATTGCGGCGTAGCTTGAAAGCTCTCGTGCACCAGCGACAGCGCGGCTTCCAGCTCAGAAAGCGAGAACATGATGCGGTGACCTGAAAGCCGAAGCGGGCCGTTGCCGGGAGCGGTCGCCCCGGCCTACGGCCCGCTTCGTCGATGGTATGCGGGTGTCGTCAGGCGAGCTTGAGGTTGGTGGCCGCTGCCTTGCCGCGTTCCATTGCCACCTCGTAGTCCACCTTCTGTCCGTCATTCAGGCCTTTGAGCCCCGCAGCCTGCACGGCGGTGATGTGGACGAACACGTCCTTGCCACCGTCCTGCGGCATGATGAAGCCATAGCCCTTCGTTGCATTGAACCACTTCACGGTTCCAACGGCCATGATTGTCACTCCTGCCAGTGCGCGTCCCCTGTCGCGCTATGGGGGATTGGGCCGCGTCAGGCGAGCTTGAGATTGGACGCAGCCGCCTTGCCGCGCTCCATGACAACCTCATAGCTGATCTTCTGGCCTTCATTCAGGCCGCGAAGACCGGCCGCCTGTACCGCTGTGATGTGGACGAACACGTCCTTGCCGCCATCCTGCGGCATGATGAAGCCGAAGCCCTTGGTCGTGTTGAACCACTTGACTGTACCGATAGCCATAATCTGCGTCACTTTCCGTCAGTCGCACCGCACAACAGCGCGCGGTGCTGGTAGACAACCGGCCCTTTGGACGTCTTGAGGGCACCCGATTGGACGGAGGCGCAGCAAGCCAAGCCAAAATGCGATTGCGTTGCAACGTTGGCACAGAAAGGCCGTGGTCTGTCAATCACAGTCGCGCTAGGACAGCCCATCTCCACGGCTTCGCGTGCAGGCGGCGAGAACCGTCGCAAAACCGAGAAATCGGCCGATCAGAACCCGCCGCGTGTGCCACGCGAGGTCATGGCACGCGCGAATTCGCCGCCGGCGGCGATGGCGCGTCGTCCGGCCGCGAGCTCGGGATGATAAAGGTGCCATACGTGGATCATTTCGGGCCAGATCTGAAGATCGATCGCGACATCCGCCGCACCCGCAACCTGTGCCAGGCGGATCGCGTCGTCGAGCAGCGTCTCGGCGGCGCCAACCTGGATCAGCAGCGGTGCGAGGCCGCGCAGGTCGGCATAGATCGGCGCGGCGAGCGGCGAGCGTGGATCGGCACCGTTCAGATAATGCTTCGCCATGTCGAGGATGCCTGCCTTTTGCACCGTCGGATCCGCCGCGGCCCTGCTGACCATGCTTCCGCCGATCGCCTCCATGTCGACCCAGGGCGAGATCGCCCAGCCGCATGCAGGCTGCGGCAGTCCGGCATCGCGAATTGCCAGCATCGCAGCGACGACAAGCCCACCGCCGGCTGAGTCCCCAGCGATGACGATGCCGCTCGGCTGTACGCCGTTGGCCAGCAGGAAGCGATAGGCGGTGAGCGAGTCATCGACCGCCGCCGGAAACGGGTGCTCCGGCGCAAGCCGATAATCGATGGCCAGTGTGCGCGCCCGCGCGGCGCGGCCCGCCTCCGCGACGAGATGCCGATGGCTGTCGAGCGAACCGATGACGTAGCCGCCGCCGTGGAGGTACAGCATCGCCTTGCCGCGATCGGTGTCCGGCGTTGACGTCCATTCCGACTTGACGCCATTCGCCGTGACCGGCTCCACGGTGACATCGGCGGGCAACTTGTACTGCACGCCGCGCGCGTCGATGTCGCGACGGCGTTGGGCGATGTCATCGGAGCGTACCCGCTTCGCAATCACTTCGCGGAGGGCAATGATTTCCGGATCGCTCATCACTTAGTCTCCTGCTTGCCGTGCTTCCCGTCAGGATCATTCTTGCGCAGTTTCGCCACCGGCGTTTGGAAGAAGCGGGCGAACTCGAACACCGTCGTGTCTTCCTGGTTCCAGCAGACATAGCCGCGGCAGTCACGTGGGCGCGCCTCGTAGACCGTGCAGCGCCGGTTCTCACCGAGAAACTGGCATGTGCCGAAGCCGGACTTGATGCGCTTGCTACCCTTGCGGTTGCGCTCGACGATATGCTTTTCCTCGAACTCCCGCACGGTCAGGTTGAGAAACCTGGCCAACCTCCGGATGTCGTTGCGGCTGACCTCGACATAGCCGGCGGTCCGACAGCAGAAGGCCGGGCATTTCAGACAATCAAGCGAATCGCCGCCCATGGCCGGAAGTCTGAGCATGCGCGGGCCGCGGAGCAAGGGGCATGTAACCGAGCGATTGACCGAGCGCATGAGGCTGCATAGGCTCGTTTCAATTCGGTGATGCGTGACCCGCCGTCGCAAGCCGGACGTGTCGGTCCGCCCAACAGGAAAGGAAATAACGGCCGTGAACAACATGAGCCGGCGTTCAGTCATTCGTGGTTCCGCCGGATTGGCAGCCGCGACCGCTTTGGCGCGGCCGTATATCGCCAATGCTCAGGCGAAGACCGCCACCGTCTGGCAGAATCAGGGCTTCGTCAAGCAGGAGGACGAGGCGTTCAGGAAGACTGTCGCCGACTATGAGAAGGCCAGCGGCAACAAGATCGACCTCAGCGTCATGCCGTTCATGGCGCTGAACCAGAAGGCGGTCTCCGCACTCACCAGCGGTGACGTGCCGGACCTGATATATTTCGATGCGCCGTCAGCCATCCTGCCACAGAACGCCTGGGACGATAAGCTCGTCGACGTCAGCGATGTGGTCGAGCCCTACAAGTCGAAGATGTCGGAAAGTGCGCTGCTCAACTCAACCTTCTACAACAAGGCGACCAAGACACGTAGCTTCTACCTGGTGCCGATCAAGCAGGGCGCCACGCCATTCCATTACTGGAATGACATGGTCGAGAAGGCCGGCTTCAAGGCTTCGGATATGCCCAATACGTGGAACGGCGTCTGGGAGTTCTTCAAGCCGGTGCAGACCGAGTTGCGCAAGAAGGGCGCACAATATCGCAAGATCTATGGCATCGGCCTGCAGATCACCACCGTCGGACCCAATGATGGCAACAACCTGTTTGCTCATTTCCTGATTGCCAACGGCGGCAAGGACATCGTGACGCCGGACGGCAAGCTGCACTCCGACGATCCGCAGGTGCGCGAAGCCGCGATCAAGTCGGTGGAATTCATGACCGGTCTGTACAAGGACGGGTTCGTGCCACCGGAGGCGCTGAGCTGGAACGATGCCGACGACAACAACGGCTACCACGAAAAGCTGTTCGTCATGGACTTCGACGGGACTCTGTCACCCGAACTGGCATGGATCAGCCACGAGAAGGAATACTACCAGGAGATGCGGGTGCGGGCCCTGCCGCTGATGAATGACGGCAAGACCCAGATGCCCTGTCAGGTGGGCGCCGGCGGCGGCTTCATCCCGAAGGGTGCCAAGAACGTCGAGGTCGCCAAGGACTTCATGCGGTACTTCATCCAGCCGCAGGTGATGAACGACAACCTGAAGAGCGGCCTGGGTCGGTGGTTTCCCAGCATCCCGCAGGTCGCGAAGGACGATCCGTGGTGGCTGGATGACTCGAAGGATCCGCACAGGAAGCCGTACATTACCGAAGGTGTGCTACAACCGACCGTCGCCGCCTGGTACGGCTACAATCCTGCCTGGGGGTTATCCAACTCTGAGCAGCTCTGGGGACGCGCCCATGCCGATGTCATCAAGAGCGGCATGAAGCCGGCGGATGCGGTGGACAAGGCGTTCAAGCGCTTCGATGAGATCTTCGCGAAGGTCAGTTTCACCTGACCCGAGCAGCGCGGGCAAGCCGCTCGCCGCGTGACCCCCGCAACGCCAAGGCTTTGCGGGGGTTTGACTACGCTCGTCCCATCGCCGTAGGGTATCGTCACAACAGAAACTGAACCAAAGCCGGTGTGAAAATCGGGCTTGACAGGGAAGGATAAGGGCCATGCCGAAAATCAGCCGGCGCGCAGTGCTGGGTGGGAGCCTGGGTCTGGCAGCGGCCGGAACCCTGGGGCGGCCCTACATCGCCAACGCCCAAGCAAAGACTGCCGTTTATTGGGCGGGTCAGGGATTCATTCCCCAGGAAGACGCCGCGATGCGGCAGGTGTGCGAGGACTACATGAAGGCCAGTGGCAACAAGCTGGACTACAGCTTGATGCCGTTCATGGCGTTGAACCAGAAGACGATTTCGGCGCTGACCAGCGGCGACGTGCCGGACCTGATCTTCATGGATGCGCCGGAGACAATCCTGCCGCAGAACGCCTGGGACGACAAGATTGTCGATGTGTCC
Source organism: uncultured Alphaproteobacteria bacterium (assembly GCA_963791495.1). GTDB lineage: Bacteria > Pseudomonadota > Alphaproteobacteria > Acetobacterales > Acetobacteraceae > JAMXLO01. Next base: position 22,178 of record CAWBST010000027.1, on the reverse strand, counting down.
GACGTCGTGGCGCCGTTCGAGTCGCAACTCTCGGAAACCGCAAAGTTGAACTCGACCTTTTACAACAAAACGACAAAGAAGCGCAGCTACTACATCTGCCCGATCAAGCAGGGCGCCACGCCGTTCCACATCTGGGGTGACCTGGTCGAGAAGGCCGGGCTCAAGATGGAGGAGATCCCCAAGAACTGGGATGGGATCTGGACCTACCTCAAGCAGACCCAGGCACCGCTGCGTTCCAAGGGCATGCGGAAGATCTACGCCTGTGGCCTGCAGATCACCACGGTCGGACCGAACGACGGCAACAACCTGTTCCGACATTTCCTGATCGCCAATGGCGGCGAGGATATCCTCACGAAGGACGGCAAGCTGCACACCGACGACCCGAAGGTTCGCGAGGCGGCGATCAAGTCGGTCGAATTCATGACGAACCTCTACAAGGAAGGCGTGGTGCCTCCGGAGGCGCTGAGCTGGAACGACGCCGACGACAACAACGGCTATCACGAGAAGCTGTTCGTGATGGATTTCGACGGCACGCTCTCGACCGAGCTGGCGATGATAAAGGACAAGAAGGCATTCTACGAAGAGATGAAGACGCTGGCCCCGGTGAACAAGAATGACGGCACGCCGATGAAGGCCATGGTCAATGCCGGCGGCGGCTATATCCCGAAGGGCGCCAAGAATGTCGAGGTTGCCAAGGACTTCATGAAGTATTTCATGCAGCCGAAGGTGATGAACGAAAATCTGAAGGCAGGCCTGGGCCGGTGGTTCCCGGCCATCCCGCAGATCGTGAAAGACGACCCGTTCTGGACCAGCACCGAGATGCCGTGCCTGCTGCCCTACATCACGGAGGGCGTGCTGGGCCCGACGTTGCCCCTCTATAATGCTTACTCGCCTGCCTGGGGCCAGTTGGAAGCGGAGCAGCTCTGGGGCCAGGCCCATGCCGACGTGATCAAGGGCAACATGAAGGTGGCGGACGCGGTCGACAAGGCGTTCAAGCGCTCCAACGAGATCTTCGCGAAGATCACGATCTAGTCCTGGCGAGGCGATCATGAGTGTAACACAACAAGCACTGGCAGTCGGACGAGGCCCAGGCATCACGCGCACCTGGCGACACGCCTGGTTCGGTGGCCTGCACGGCGCGGACTACATTTGGGCGCTCGCCTTCGCCTTGCCCTACATCGCGATCTTCCTCTTCTTCGTGATCTACCCGATCGCCTTCGGCATCTGGATGGGCAGCGATATTGCTCTCTACGAGCAACTGTACTCCGATCCGCGCTATCTGACCGCCGTCCTCAACACGATCCTGTACGTCGTGATCGGCGTGAACCTGAAGATGTTCCTGGCCTTCATGTTGTCAGGCTTCTTCTTCCGTAAGGGGTGGTGGGTCAAAGGCCTGATGGTGATCTTCATCCTGCCCTGGGCCACGCCGGCCTTGCCTGCCTACATGTCGATCCACTGGTTCCTGAACGGCCAGTGGGGGATGTTGAACAACATCCTTTACGAGCTGTTCGGCATCGATGGGCCGGTCTACCTGAACGAGCATTGGTCGGGGCTCGCCAGCAACATCGCCGCCTATATCTGGAAAACCCTGCCGTTCTGGACGGTGATCCTGCTCGCCGGCCGGATGGCGGTGCCGCAGGAACTCTACGAGGCCGCCGCCGTCGATGGCGCCTCACGCCTGGGCAAGTTCGCACATGTTACGCTGCCGCTGATGGCGAATCTGTATCTGGTGTGCGTGCTGCTCGACATGGTCTTCGCCCTCGGCGACTTCAATTCGACCTTCTTCGTCTCCGGCGGTGGACCGGCGATGTCCACCGAAGTGCTTGCCACACTCGGCATCCGCTATGCCTTCACCGTTGCGCTGCCCAATCTCGGCGTGGCGACGGTGATGTCGGCCCTGCCGGTGCTGATACCTCTCGTCATCATCCTGATGCGCAGGTTGCGTCCTTCGGAGGGCCAGCTATGAGTGCCACGATTCCCCGTCGGCAGATCCGTTCGCCGCTGTTCTACCGGCTGCATCGCTACGGGGTGGAAGCCGCGTGCCTGGCACTCGGCTTCCTCCTTGCCGTCTGGTCGCTCGCGCCGCTCTACAACATGTGGAAGATCGCGCTCGAGACCCACGAGGGCATCTTCGGCGGGTCCGTCTGGTTGGCAGACCCATCGTTGGAGGCCTTCCGCGTCGTGGTGACGCAGGACTTCTGGTACCTGGAGCGCTTCTGGCACCAGTTCGGCAACAGCTTCATCGTCGGGCTGTCGGTCACGTTCCTGACCTTGGGGATCGCCTCGCTTGCCAGCTTCACGGTGGGGCGCATGCGGCTGCGCAATGGCTGGATGCTGACCAACGCCGCCCTGATGACCTACGTGATCCCGGCATCCTTCCTGGCGATTCCGATCTACCGGATCATGAACATCTACGGGCTCGGCAATCACCTTTCATCGGTGATTCTGGCGCTGACCACGTTCGCCACACCGTACGCGATCTTCATCTTCTCGCAGTACGGCAAGTCGATCCCAATGGAGCTCGACGAGTCCGCGCGTATCGACGGCGCCAACCCGCTGCAGATCTATTATCGCATCTATCTGCCGCTGATGGCGCCGGCGTTGGTCGCGGTCGGCACCTATGCACTGCTGCTGGCATGGAACGAGTACCTGTACAACTTCCTGTTGCTGTCCACGCCGCAGAGCATGACGGTGGCGGTCGCGCTGGCGCAATTCCTCAACAGCGATAAGTCGCCGTGGAACCTCATGATGGCCACCGCCATCATCTATGCGCTGCCGCCGATCATCCTTTACTACGGGTTCCGCCGCTACATGGCCGCCGGCCTGACCATGGGTGGCGTCAAGGGGTAACACCCGGCGTGGCGCCATTGGAGTTCCAATGAGCAGCACGCAACAGGTTCTCGGGTTCGCCAGGGGAGCCGCCACGGCCAGTCGGTCGTGGCGGCCCCCCTGGCATGGCAGGTTGCGTGGCTCGGAAATCTCCTGGGCCATTGCCTTCTGCATACCGTATGCGGCGGTGTTTCTTGCCTTCGTCGCCTATCCCATCGTCTACGGACTTTGGCTGGGCAGCGATCCGGCGCTGTTCGCAAGTGTGTTCAACGATCCGCGGTACCGGCTCACCGTTGTCAACACCCTGCTGCTCGCGGGCGTCGGCGTGAACCTCAAGATGTTCCTCGCTTTCCTGCTGTCCGGCTTCTTCCTGCGCAAGGAGCGATGGATCAGACCCCTGCTGGTACTCTTCATGCTGCCCTGGGCGCTGCCGGCGCTGTCCGCCTATGTCTCGATGCATTGGATGTTCATCGGCTATGGCGGGTTTCTCAACAGCGCGCTGGAAATGCTGTTCGGCATCGACGGCCCGATCTGGTTCAACTCTTACTGGCTGGCAATGGGAGTCAACATTCTCGCCTATATCTGGAAGTGGATGCCGTTCTGGACGCTGGTATTCCTGGCCGGCCGGCTGGCAATCCCGCAGGAGATCTATGAGGCAGCCGAGGTGGACGGCGCCACTGGCCTGCGCCGCTTCGCATTCGTGACCTTCCCACTGCTGGCGAACCTCTATCTGGTCTGCGTCCTGCTCTCGACCCTTTGGACCGTCGGCGACTTCATGGCGCCCTACCTGGTGTCCAGCGGCGCACCCGCCTTGCAGACCCAGGTGCTGGCCACCTATGGCTACCGGATCGCCTTCGACCATGGTTATCCAACGATGGGCATAGCAGCGGTGATGTCGGCCTTGCCGGTGCTGATCCCGCTTACCCTGCTGTTGATGCGCCGGCTGCAGGCTACCGAGGTGCAGCTGTGAGCCTCGCGTTGAGCGCCGGCCGGCCGCGCGTGCGGCGGCCGCGGCGTTACGTTGGGAAGGTCGCCGCGGCGATCCCTGGGCGTGTTCATCGCGTTCTGGACACTGCTGCCGGTGTACAACCTGCTGCTGATCGCGCTCAGCGACGACGGCGACGAGTTTACCGGCGCGGTCTACCCAGCGGAGCCCAACCTCGAAAGCTTCACCGCGGTCTTCACGGAGGGCAATCGCTACCTGGAAGGATTCTGGAATCAGTTCGGCAACAGCATCTATATGGGGTTGGCGACCATGGCGCTTACAGTCGCCATAGGGTCGCTGGCGGCGTTCGCCATGGGGCGCATGAAATTGCGCAAGGCGTGGCTGTTTGGGCACCTGCCGCTGATCACCTACGCCGTACCGGCATCCTTCCTGGTGATTCCGTTCACTCGGTTGATGAGCATATACGGGCTCACCAACAACCTGTGGTCGGTAATCGCGGCCGAAGTGGCATTTGCCACGCCCTACGCGATCCTGATCTTTCACCAGTACGGCAAGCTGATCCCAATGGAGCTCGACGAGGCAGCACGCGTGGATGGCGCCACACCACTCCAGGTGTATCTGCGCATCTATCTGCCGCTGATGACGCCGGCACTCGCCGCAGTCGCCACCTATGCACTGCTGATGGCCTGGAACGAGTATCAGTACCAGTTCCTGCTACTGACCTCGGAGCGCAGCTGGACCGTTGCGGCCGCGATCGACCAGTTCTTCGACAGCGACGAGGCGCCGTGGAACTACATGATGGCCATGTCACTGGTGTATGCGCTGCCACCGATCGTGGTGTATTACGCGCTGCGCCGCTACATGGTTGCCGGGCTGACGATGGGCGGCGTGAAGGGATAGCCTGCGGGCGATCAGCCGCACTCGAACAATCGCCCCGCGCCCGGCACAGTGTCATTCACGCCCGCAAGTCGCAGACAGTGCCAGGCGAGCGCATGATCGCTTGAGGTGACCGGGATTCCCACATCCGCCTCGATGGCCGCCACGCTCTCGGCGAGCCGCAGGCTGGTGCATGACACGAACACGGCATCCAGCCGCGCACTGCGCGCCAACGCGGCGATGCCCGCGGCGACCGAGTCCACGGTGATCCGCGCCGCCTCGCGGTCGTCCCGCTTGTCGAACGTCGCGAACGCCGCCACCGTGGGTCCGTGCGCGTTCGAGATAGGCGCGCACCACTTCATTCACCTCCGGCGCATAGGGCGTCAGCACGCCGATCCGCCGCGCGCCCAGCGCCTTGAATGCGGCGAACGCCGCGGTCACCGGCGTGGTGCAGGCGACCTCGGGGCGCACGCGGCGGATCTGGCGGAACACCTCCTCCTCGCCCAGAGCCATGCTGGCCGAGGTGCAGCCGAACGCCACGACATCGAGGTGGAGCGACGGCAGGATCAGTTCGGTCGCCGGCGCAATGCGGTCGCCGATCGCGCGCAGCGTTTCCGGCGTGATGTCGGCATCGTTGAACAGCCGCGCGCCATACACCGCAACGCCGGGCAGCCGGATCAGGTGGCGGAACTCGTGCTCCATCGTCTGATCGGTTGCCAGCACCAGCAGTCCGATCGCCGCGCGCGCCGCGAGTCCCGCATCGAGAGAGCAGGGGAGAACGCCGAGATCGGTGAAGCCGGAATCCGCGTCCATGCGCCCCTCCCTCAGTCGATCGGAATCGCCGGCGTGCGCCCGCCGATCAGATCGGCAGTGATGCGCGCAGTCCCGTGCGACATCGTCCAGCCGATATGGCCATGGCCGGTGTTGAACCACAGGTTGCGATGCTTTTTGCGCCCGAGCACCGGCAGATTGTCTGGCGTCATCGGCCGCAGTCCTGCCCACATCTCGGCGCGATGATAGTCCGCGCCGTCGGGATACAGCTCCTGCGCCACCGACTGCATGAACGCGAAGTCCGCCGGCTTATGGGTTGCGTCGTAGCCCGCGAACTCCGCCGTCGCGGTGACGCGCACGCGGTCGCCGAAGCGCGAGATCGCCACGAGATTGGTCTCGTCCACCGAGCCGATGGTCGGGGGCGCCTGATGGTTGCCGATCGGGATCGTCAGCGAGTAGCCCTTGATGGGATAGATCGGCAGGTCGACCCCGACCGTGCGCGCCAGCTTCGGACTGTAGCTGCCCATCGCCATGACATAGGCGTCCGCCTTGAACGCCTGGCCATTGGCACGCACCGACGCCACCGCGTCGCCTGCCGCGTCGATCGCGGTGATCGTCGTGCTGGTGTGCACCTCCGCGCCCATCGCCACGCAGCGGTCGGCCAGCGAACGGGTGAACTTGTGCGAATCGCCGGTCTCGTCGGTCGGGCAATAGATCCCTCCAACGATGTTCCCCTGCAACGCCGGCTCGAGTTCCAGCACCTGCGCGCGATCCAGCACACGGATCTCCTGCCCGTCATCAGCGAGGATCTGCATATGCGCGACGCCTGCCTCGAGCGCCGCCTGGTCGCGATGGAAATACAGCACGCCGCGGGCATTGCGGTCGTAGTCCAGCGGCTCTGCTGCGATCACCTCATGCAGCACGCGCTGCGAGTACATCGCGATCTGGTGCTTGCGCAGAGTGTTGCGCCGCGCCTTCGCCTCGGTGCATTCGGCGAGGAATTTCAGCGACCAGGTGTAAAGCCGCGGATCGGTCGAGAAGCGGAAGCGCAGTGCCTGGTCCTTGCGGAACAGCGACTTCAGCAGGATCCACGGCGCCCGCGGCGAGGACCAGACGAAGGAATGTCCCGGCGCGATCATGCCGGCATTGCCCCAGCTCGTCTCGCGCGCCACTCCGTCCTGCCGCTCCAGCAGAACGACCTCGTGGCCGTCCTTCAGCAACTGAAAGGCGGTGGTGACGCCGACCACGCCGCCGCCCATGACCAGAACGCGCATGGCACTCCCGAACCAGCCTGTCGCACGCAAGGATCATTGTGATCCCGACAGTGCGCGAGGCTCAAGTCCCGGGTGGGAGTGGCCGGACGGTCTCCTCAGGCAGCCATGGCTGCCTGCATGTGCTCCTGCCAGGACGGTGCGGCGCAAGGCTGGTCTTCCGCAACAGTCTCAACCGCTTCTGGCGACGGATCCCGCAGGATGTAGCCGCAACCCCACACCGTATCGATCAGACTCGGCACGCCTGCCAGCGTCAGCTTCTTGCGCAGGCGGCAGATGATGACGTCGATCGTCTTCATCTCAGGCTCGTCACCGCCGCAGTAGAGGTGGTTGAGGAACGCGTCCTTGCTCAGCACGATACCCTGCCTGAGGAACAGCAGCTCGAGGATCGCATACTCCCGCCGCGACAGGTGCAGCGAGACCCCGTGCACCAGGACTTCGCGCTTGTCGAGCCACAGTTCGACCGGCCCGAGCGTCAGAGCCGACTTGGCGTGCCCCTGGCTGCGTCGTACGACGGCGCGGACGCGAGCCAGCAGTTCCCGCATGTCACACGGGGTCGTCAGGACGTCATCGGCGCCCTGGTCGAGCACCTTCACCTTGGCGTCGAGCGGCGCAGCGGCGTCCGAAACGATCAGGACAGGGACCTTGAGCGAGGCGGCGCGCATCGAACGCACTACCTGGTGCGCCGGACCATCGGAGAGCTGCAGGTCCATCAGCACGAGGTCGTAATCGTAGAGGCGCAGGAACTCCAGGGCCTCCCGCCCGGTGGCCGCGCACTCACTGCGAATGCCGGAGGTCCGGAGATTTTCCGCGAAGCTGCCCGACGCAAGGGGGCCGGCTTCGCCAACTCGTAGGATCATCATCACCGTCGCCTCCGATTGGATGGCGGAACATTACAACTTCCTTTACGAGGTTAACAATTCGGCCAGGAGGCAGAGGTTGGTGGACGGCTGCCTAGTCCGAATGGCCGATACGCGGTCGTACGTGACAACCCGTAGGCTGCAATCCTGTGGTCCATGGAGATGACCTTCCGAGCCTGCGCGATCAGCACTTCGAGATGGGCATAGACCGAGTTTGCGGCGTAGCCGGGCTGCACCCGACGTTTCTCGCTGCCGGGAAGGCCGCGCCGATACGGTGTTTCAGTTGCCGCGGAGTGACGCCGGACCCACGTCCGCCGCGGCGGCGATCGCACCGCCCGGCACAATATTGGTGACAACCCCCGCCTTGCGGAGTTCGGCAAGGTCAGGAACCCACAGGTCCTGCGGCTGGGTGCGCAGGACGTGGGCAACGAACGCAGGCGGCAATGCGAATTTCTGGTACACTTCCTGGAGCAACTGGTTGCTGTCCGCAGGCGACAGTCCCGGCCCGTGCGCCTGGTGGAATCCAAGCCGCGCGGTTTCGGTGGCGAACCGCTGGTGGCCGGCCAGGAAGGCGATGGTGCACGCCGAGGCGCACATCCGGCTTACATAGGTGTCGAGATTGCGGGCGCGTATCATGTCGGCGATTTCGAGTGCCGCCTTGATATGCCCGCCGGGACTGTTGAGCCGCACGACCCGCGCCTGCGGTGCCTCGGCAAGTGCCACGTTGACCTGTTGCGGGAGCGCCCAGGAGAAGGTGCCGATTATCTCGATCTCCAGACCCTGGTTGAGCACCCTTACCGCGTAGGGGCCTTCGAACTCGAAGGTCGGCGCCGCCCGTGCCAGCCCCATCGTCAGCAGGGTAAGGACGCCGACGATCGGCAGGCGCAAGCACCACGGACGGCGTGTGCAGGCGCACAATCCGCAGATCAGGGCGGCAATGCGCCGTCCCTTGTAATGATGTCTCATCCGTTGCGGCTCCGCGTCAGGCACTTGTGGGTGCATGTCCCAATCATGATACAGGGAAAATACTACGGTAATGTTCCAATGATATCGGACAGTATTTTCGGCGTATTGATGGGTGCCTGACGATGACATCGGCGCCCTACTGCATGGTGCAACGCGGCGACTCGCCACACACTTGGGGGCCGGTTCCGATCAAACAGCCGCACGCGCACCCACGCCGACGCATCAGCGCCAGCCGCGGCGCGCGGATCACGACCATCGTCGTCGCTGTCGGGGCAGTCGCATTGTCGACCCTCGACAATGCCGCCGGGCAGCAATTTTACGACGATCCCAGCCTCGATGTGTGCAAGGGCGGCTGGACAAGCCGAACGCGACTGGCACCTGCCGCAGGGTCTGCTTGCGGCGATCGGCCTCGTGGAGAGCGGTCGTAGGGCGCCCGCCGGGACGTTCCCGATCATCTGGCCCTGGACCATCAACGCCGAGGGCCAGGGATACTACCAGCCGAGCAAGGCCGCGGCCGTGGGCATGGTGCGTGCCCTGCAGCGACGCGGCGCGCACGTGATCGACGTCGGCTGCTTTCAGGTTGACCTGTTCTATCATCCATATGCCTTTGCGAGCCTGGAGGAGGCGTTCGACCCCGAAGCCAATGCTCGGGCGGCCGCGCGCATCCTGAGCATGGGGCGACTGGGCAGCACGGGATGGGACGGCGCCGTCGCTGCCTATCACTCGGCGATACCGCTGCTCGGCGCGGCTTATCTCCAGAAGGTCCGTGCCGTCTGGCCGTGGATCAGGGCGCATGCGCCCTGGGGAGAGCCGGAGGTGCAAGTGGCATACGCGGTGCTGCTCTCGCCGCAGGCGCGGCTTGTGCGGGTGGTGACGCCGTTCGACCCAGCCTCACGGACCCCGATGGGACTTCCCCGCGTAATCGGGCCTGGTGGGCTGGGCGGTCTGAGTCAGTCGGATGGGACCATCCAGCACCTGGCCGAACCCGCGCAGAATTTGCCCCGGGTGCTGACGCCGCCAGCGCCGGTCATCCCGCACCTGGCGCACTGAGCGATATCTCTCACTCGACGTTCAGTTGTGGGGCATTTCGTTTTGCGGACAGGCGGGTAGCCGATATCTGCTGCTTGCCAGTAACGGTTTTGTAGGTCGTGCGAGCCTATCCTGCGATCGCCGCCGCCGGATCAATCATGGCAAGAGTAATGCTGACTGAGGAACCGAGCCGAATGCGCTCCTGCCATCACGCTCCTCCTGCCGAGTGCGGCACAGGCGTGTCGGAGCGGATGACAGCATGCAGATCGTCGCATCCCCCCCGAAATAAGAAGGTATTGCGGCGCCTCCTGCGCTCCCGGCGTGGCACCACCACTGTCGAATTCGCCCTGATCGCAATTCCTTTCGTGGCCATCCTCATCGGGATCATCGAAATATCGCTGGCAGCTCACGACGGGGGCGGCATTGGATGAGGCCGTGCTGCGCGCCAGTCGCTTTGGCATCACGGGACAGGCGACGCTGCCAGGTGAGCCTACCCGCCTGTCGGTCGCAGACCATCCGCTGGATCATCACAGGCTCACATGGCGGCTTCCTCAAGGACGCGACCGTCTCACCGTCTCGACCGGATCCTATGGAAGCGCCTCAGGCCTGAGCGGCGGCAGCGGCCCCGTGGCCGGAGCAGGGGCCGGAGGGCAGATCGTCACCTACACCGTGACCTACGTGCAGCCCTTCCTCACCGGTGCCTGGGTCAACCTCGTCGGCCGCTCGGGCAGCCTGACGCATCAGGCGACCGTGGTCGTCAAGAACGAGCCTTTCGACAATGCGACGTGTTAGCAAAGACAGGCGCGGTGTGGCCGCGCTCGAGTTCGCCATCGTCGCGCCGGTGCTGATCGTCCTGGCGCTGGCGACGGCCGACCTCGTCCAGTTCATCCGCTCGCAGTTGCGCCTCGATGCCACGGCCGTGCAGGTCGGCCAGCTCGTCTCCCAATGCAACAGCATCACCGATTCGGGCGACATCAACCAGTTCTGGTCCTACGCACAACAGATTGTCGGAAGCCTGGGCATTGTGACCGGCGCCAACGCCAAGGGGGGCGTGATCATCAGTGCGGTGGACCTGAAGAACGGCACGAAAAACGTCGCGTGGCAGAAGAAAACGGGCACAATGCAGACCAGCTCGGTCGGCAGCGCAGTGAACGGGCCCGCGACGATCACGGAAGGTTTCCTCGTGCCCGCCGGCCAGATGCTGCTGGTGACCGAGGTCTCCCTGCCGCAGAACGCCCTGGGTGTTCAGCGCCGGCTTCATGGGCACCGTCCTGCCCAAGGTGCTGAACGGCACGACACTGTTCCTGTCGCGCGCTCCTGACGCGCCTCACTCGCAGACACTCGTAAACAATGCCCAGCCGGATTGCACCAAGTGACAGAGGTGATCGCATGAACAAACGCGGAGCGACTGCCGCCATTACGGCGCTGGTGATGGTGGCGCTGATCGGGTGCGCCGGCCTGGCGGTCGACACCGCCCGCGCGTGGCTGTCGAGGACCGGCTCAAGACGGCGATTGATGCCGCTTCTCTGGTGGCAGCGCGCCAAATTTCCGATCCGAACCGCAATGCGCAGGCGACGGCCGTCTTTTGGGCGCAGTTCAGTCAGGGCGGAGGCAGCCACAACTACCTCGGCGCTACCGTCAGCGATCCCTCATCACCCCGGATGCCAACGATTCCTCGAAGATCCACATCTCTGCGACTGCGACCATCCCGACCACGCTGTTCGGGGTCATCTCGAAACAGAATGTCTCCTCCTCGGACTACGCCGTGGCACAGCGCGCGGGCTCGGGGCTCGAGGTTGCGCTCGTGCTGGACCAGACATCCTCGATGAACACTGTGTCCGGACGGGCAGACGAAACTTGCAGCGGCCAAGGCGGCGGTCCAGACCCTGCTGGGCATCCTCTACGGCAACAAGGACACGCAGCTGAATCTCTGGGTCTCCGTCGGTACCCTTCGCGCGCACGATCAACGTAGGCACGGCGAACTCGGGCTTCCTGGACACAACCAACATGCCGCCGGTTGGGATGTCACGAAGTGGACCGGCTGTATCGAGGCGCTGCGGAACGGGAGCGACTTGAGCGAGGCAGCACCCACAGGCGGAAGCAAGTTCAGGCCATACTACTGGCCCAGCACCTACAAGCTGGTAGGGACGGCCACGGGTCGCTGCACCACTACCAACGCCTATCCCAGCCGTCCGGCAGCAATCCCAATATTGTCTTGGCGACAACGACTGGGACGCCGGCAACGGCAATGGCGCGCCATCGCAGACTGACCTCAACAACAACTATATGTACAACTACCTGCACACTACTATGGGCATGAGCCAGAGCCAGTCGGTGGGTCCGAACATCCTGTGCGCGCTCAGCCCGATCCAGCCGCTTACGGCAAGCAGGACCGCCGTGCAGAACGCGGTGAATGCCATCCAGGCACCAGCAAAGAGCGGTGGCACCACGACGGTCACGGGACTGCAGGGTGCCTGGTACACGCTGAGCCCCAACTGGCAGGCAACGTCTGGCAAAACCCGAACGCCGGCATACCGAACACACCCGCACTGCCGCTGCCCTACAACACGTCCCACATGAAGAAGGTCGTCGTGATGTTGACCGACGGGGATGACAACTGGCAGCCGGCCTACGGGAGCACCTGCGGGTCCAGTAGCAGTGGCGTGTGCTCATCGGCCACGGGGTCAGAGCTGCTATACGATGCGTACGGGCGCGTAACCAACAAGTATAATGCCTCCTCCTCCGCGTATAACGCTGCCTTCTCGAGCGCAACAATCAAGTCCCATCGACCAGACGCACGCGGACCCCGCCCTCAGCTCGCGCTTCACCGCCGTCTGCAACGCCATGAAGTCGGCGGGCGGCACAGCAGGAAGCATTGTCGTCTATATCATCGGCTTCGAGGTCGCCAGCGCGGACAAACCGCGTCTACAAGCCTGCGCGTCGAGCGCGGCGGACTATATCGAGAGCCCGACGGCGGCCAATCTCCAGAGCGCGTTCACCCAGGTCGCCAACCAGCTGGCCAGCCTTCGCCTCGCTGAGTGACCAGCCGACGATCCGTTCAAGCGCAACTGTGCGGGGACCACGGTGACCCGGCCAGGTTTTGGCAGCTTGTGAGTGCTCACTCGTGACGCACGACCTGCCAAGCCCCTGCGCCCTCAGGCGGTATCAGCCGATCCCGCTACACGTGCAGATAAAGTCTTGCGCCGGCTCGAATCGCCATGGTTGCATCCTGCATTGCGAGGTTGCAGCGGTGTCGTTTCAAAGGTGGAAGCGCGGTAGTCGGGGATCGGGTGAGGAGCACGACGGGTTTGCACGCATCTCGACCGGTTGACAGGAACAGGCCCGCCGGGCCCCAAAACGGACGCCGCGGTGGGGCGACAGGCAACATCGTCAAATGACGCCGATGCAATGCTTGCTGAGCGTGCTCGCAATATTGCTGCTTGTGTGTGGTCTCGTGAGCGCTCGTGCCGATCCCCCGCACCCCATCGATGAATCTGTCAGGGGTCGTGGCCCAAACGGCGCAGCCCACGCCGGCACCTGCTGTACCAGCGCCTCCCCCGGGCACGCCCGCGCCAGCCGCGACGCCGCCTGTGGCGACAATCAGTCAGCCGATCACCGTGCAGGCCGGCACCGGCGTGCTGCTGCGTCTGCCGCAGCCGGCGGCCACTGTGATGTCGGCCGAGCCTGGCGTGGCGCGGGTGCAGCCGGCCTCGCCGACCAGCTTGTTCCTGATGGGGGTGGCACCTGGACGCACCACGGTCATCGCCACGACGGACGCAGGCCAGGCGATCGTCCAATACGACGTCACAGTCGCCCCAGGTGCCGGCGGCGCGGCACCTGCCGCCGCGGTCGCGGCAGGCACCATCACACCGGCGACGGCATTGGCGATCCAGGCAAGCATCGCGCGGACGGTGCAGGGCGCATCGGCCGTTCGCGTCCAGGGCGCCGGAGCCGACGCCGTCCTGACTGGCACCGTGCCGAACGCCGCTGCGGCGCAGCAGGCAGAGGCGATCGCGCGCGGCTACGTCGGCGACAAGGGTGGCGTGGTGGACAACCTCACCGTGCTGGGCGCCATTCAGGTCAACGTCAGGGTCCGCATCGCGGAGATCAACCGCTCGGTCACGCGTCAGCTCGGGTTCAACTGGCAGGCGCTCGGCAGCGGCCCGGGGTGGCGCTTTGGCCTGCGCACCGGCGCGGCCGTGGGCAGCGCGATCACGCCGCTGCTGCCGTTGGGGTTGGCGCCGCTCACCGGTGCCACCGCTGCCCCGAACCAGCTCGGCGCCGGTTTCATCTCCGGCAACAAGCTGTGGGACGTCAACGGCATCATCGATGCGCTGGCGGGCGATCAGCTGATCACCATCCTGGCGGAGCCCAACCTCACCGCGCTCTCGGGCGAAACCGCGAGCTTCCTGGCCGGCGGCGAGTTCCCGATCCCGATCGCCGGCAACACCTCCAACGGCCAGACCACGATCACCGTCGAGTTCAAGACGTTCGGCGTCAGCCTCGCGGTGGTGCCGACCGTGATGTCATCGACCCGGCTCAATCTGCGCGTGCGTCCCGAGGTCAGCCAGCTCACCACCAACGGGGCGGTGAGCGTTCCCTTGGCCGGGGGACGCTGACGATCCCCGCCCTGACGGTCCGGCGCGCCGAGACGACGGTCGAACTCGGCAGCGGGCAGAGTTTCGCCATTGCCGGGCTGCTGCAGAAGACGAGCATCGACAAGACGAATGCGCTGCCATGGATCGGCGAGGTCCCGGTCATCGGCGCATTGTTCAAATCGAACGACTTCCAACGCGGCGAGAGCGAACTGGTGATCATCGTTACCCCTACGTCGTGCAGCCGGCCTCCAGCCCGACCGCACTGCGGACGCCAATGGACGGCTTCAGGCCGGCGACCGACCTCGACCGGATCCTACTTGGGCCGTCAGTTCGCTCCCGGTCCGGCGGGAGGTCCACCGCTTGATGCCGGCTTCATCCTGAAGTGAGGAACGCATGCACCGCATCGGCTGGCTGATCGGCGCACTGATCGTTTCGGGTTGCAGCTACGACCTGACCGATCCTTATCAACGGCCCGGAACATATAACCCGGGCGGCGCTAACGACGCGAACCTGCGGACCATGGTGGCGAACCCGCATGACCTCGTCGAGGGGACCGGACAGGGCGCGAGCACCGGCGCAGAGGCGGCGCCGCCGGTGGCGCGGGTGCTCGCCGGGAAGCGCTACCCGCTGCCGGATCTTAATGCTGCGTCGATCAACATCTTCAACCAGCAGGGCGCCGCAGGGAGCTGCGAACCCGGGGACGGCGCAGTAACGCTGTGGAAGGACCTGCGGCCATGCGTATGTTCACGGGGCTGCTTCTTCGTCTGTCGGTCGGGGCATGCTGCGCTGTGAGCGCGTGCGCGCCGACCGACGCCAGGCACCAGCCGACGCTTGACGACGGACGCGCGGCTGCAGGTGGCGCAAGCGGCCGATGCCTCCGGTGACAGCGATCTCGCCCTTTCGATGTACACCGCGGCAGCGGCAGGCGAGCCGTCCAATATCGACCTGCAACTGCGCTGCGCCGATGCGCTAGCACGCGGCGGCAAGATCAGTGAGGCGCGAGCGTTGCTGTCGGAAAGGCTGCGCACCAATCCCGGCCAGCCGGATCTGACGAGGGCGCTGGCGCTGATCGACCTCGTCGCGGGACAGCCGGCGCAGGCGATTGAGGGACTGGACAAGGTTCTGGCGGCCAACCCGGGAGATGCGCGCGCGCTGGTGGACAAGGGAGTGGCGCTCGACCTGCAAGGGCAACATGCGGCGGCGCAGGCGCTCTATCAGCAGGTGCTGGCCGGTTCGCCCGACGATGCTGCCGCGAGGAACGACCTCGCCGTGTCGCTGATGCTGGAGGGGCGGACGCGGCAGGCGCTGGAGACGCTCGCGCCGATGCAGGACGCAGGCGGCTCGCCGCAGAGGCTCAAGATGAACCTGGGGCTTCTTTATGCCGCCACTGGCGATGTCGAGCGGTCGCGGCAACTGCTGGGGGACCGCGTGACGGATGGCGATGTGTCGGCGTTGACGCGGGCGCTTGGCGTCGTCCGCGGGGGCCGGAGGTGCCGTCACCGTGACCCGGTCGACGGTCAGTGGGGCATGCTTGTGAATGCGCCCATGAGCTCCGAGGCCGGCTTTCCCATGATGATGATGAAGAGACAGGGCAGGATGAACAGCATCATCGGCATGACGAGCAGCGCCGGGAGCTTGCCTGCCCTCTCCTCGAACTGAATCATCCGCTCGTTGCGCATCTCGGCGGCGAGGGTGCGCAGCCCCTGGCTCAAGGGCGTACCGTATTTCAGAGTTTGCATGATGGTTGCGGCGAGCCGTTTGAGACCGGGCTGGCCGGTGCGTTCGGCCAGATTGGTCAAGGCGATCCTGCGGTCGGGATAGATACGCATTTCGTGCATCAGCAGCGAGAATTCGACCCCGACCGGACGGTTCGACTGCTTCATTTCCTGTGCGACGCGTTCGATGGCCGATTCCAGCCCGAGGCCTGCCTCGGCACAGACGACCATCAGGTCCAGCGCATCGGGAATGCCGCGACGCAGCGTCGCCTGGTAAGGCCGGCGCATGAAACCGATCACCCAGTTCGGCAGCATCATCGCGACCGCCAGGGATACCACAGTGAAGATGGCCTGCCTGCCGGTCGAATAGCCGAGGAGAACCGTGCCCAGCCAGGTCAGGACGGGCACGACGAACAGGCAGGCGAGCTTCGCGCCCACAAATATCGGCATCGCCTTCGATGGTTCCAGGCCGGATGCCGCCAGGGTCTTCGCCAGAGCGTCGGCATCCTTGGCGGACATCATCCTGTCGCGCATGCCAAGACCGAGGCGCCGCACCATCGAGATCAAGGAGGGCAAGAAACGCGACGATTGGGGTCGTGCCACGGCCGCCCCCTCGCGCAGGCTGCTGATACGGCGCGTTATCTCCTGATCAGCCGCTCCGTGGAAGAGCAGCAGGAATGCGGCCGCCATGAGCGCCAAAACGCCGCCCCCGACAGTCAGCAAGATGACAAGCTGGTCATGGCTCATGGGGCAAGGCTCCGGCGGATCAACTGGCGCATGACGAAGATGCCGCGTGCCCATGAGGCCCGCGGCAATCAGCAACAGCTGATTTCCGCCGGGGCTGTTCAGGAAGAAGCCGACAAAGCCAGTCTGCATGAATGACGAGAAGCACGAACATGACGAACGGCAGTACGACCCAGGATCATCGCCGACATGCGCGCCTCCGCAGCCAGTGCCTTGCCTCGCTTCGAAAGAGCCACGCGCTTGCGCACCAGGTCCTGCAGATTCTCCAGCGTCTCGACCAGGCTGCCGCCGGTCTGTGCCTGGAGGCCGATGGTGACGGCAAAGAAGGCATATTCCGGCAGCCCGACGCGCTCGTAGAGCTTCCACAGCGCGGATTCGAGCGACTGTCCGATCGCCACCTCGTTCACCACGCGCAAGAACTCCTCACGCGAGGGATCAATCGACTCTCGTGCGAAGCGCTGCGAATCGCCTCGCTGAGCGGGATGCCGGCGGCCACCGCGCGGCAGATCAGTGCCATCACCTCGGGGATCTGTTCCAGCAGGGCTTTCTGAAAACGCGCGCGCTCCCAGCCGAAGATGAAGCGCGCGACGAGCAATCCTTCAATCGGCGTCACCAGCAAGGCCAGCGGCCAGCCGAGAAACCCCCGGCCATAGAAGAAGCCCACGATGGCCACGACGCCTGCGATCGCGAACACCAGTTTCCAGGGGATGACGTTCTGCTGCCGAATCTCCGGGTTGAAGCGCAGGAAGCGCATGAGCTGGGCCACGTGCTCGCTGCGCGGGCCAGACGAACGAATGGCCAGCACCCGGGCTGGTTCAGCCGATGCCTGTTCCCCGGGCCGGGAGCGGACATTGCCGACACGTTCCCGCAGCCGCGCCGCGGAAACGTCGCGCGTCAACAACGTCACACTCGCGGACGCAACGATGAACAGAATTATCCCGGCCAGCTATGAGAGGGTTCAACATTTCACAGACTCTGCAAGGCATCCATCCAGGCGTTCTCCAGGCCAAAGTAGCCCAGCCTGGTCGCGAAGGAGGGACGCGCGCCTGTCGTATGGTAGCGGCCGACGATCTTGCCGGCGGCGTTCTCACCCTCGAACTCGAATGACGCGACGTCGTTCATGGTGACCACCTCGCCCTCCATCCCGCAGATGTCGGAGATCTGCGAGACGCGGCGCACGCCGTCGCGCATGCGCTCGATCTGGACGATCAGGTGTACCGCGGCGACGATCTGGGTGCGGATCGCGCGGGCGGGCAGGTTGACGGTGGCCATCTGCACCATGTTCTCGACCCTGGCCAGCGCGTCGCGCGTGGTGTTGGCGTGGACCGTGCTGATCGAGCCGTCATGGCCGGTGTTCATCGCCTGCAGCATGTCGTAGGCCTCGGCGCCGCGCACCTCGCCCACGATGATGCGGTCGGGCCGCATACGCAGGGCATTGCGCAACAGTTCGCGCTGGTTGATCTCGCCGCGGCCTTCCAGGTTGGCGGTGCGCGTCTCCAGTCGGACCACGTGCGGCTGCTGGAGCTGCAGTTCGGCGGCGTCCTCGATGGTGACCACACGTTCGTCGTGCGAGATCATGTTGCTGAGGGCGTTCAGCAGCGTGGTCTTGCCGGAGCCGGTGCCGCCGGAGACCAGGATGTTCAGCCGGCACCGCGCGGCGATCTCCAGCAGGCGAGCGACGGCGGGGACCATGCTGCCGTTGGCCACCATGGCGGTGAAGTCGAGCTTCTTCTTGGTGAACTTGCGGATCGAGATGCAGGGGCCGTCCAGCGCCAGCGGCGGGAAGATGACGTTGACGCGGCTGCCATCGGGAAGGCGGGCGTCGCAGAGAGGGCTCGATTCATCGACGCGCCGGCCGATCGTCGCCACCATCTTCTGCGCCACCATGGCGGCATGCTCCGAATCGCGGAAGCGCACGGTGGATCTCTGCAGCTTGCCGGCCCGCTCGATAAACATGGTGTCCGGTCCGTTCACCATGATGTCGCTGATCGAATTGTCGCGCAGCAGCGGTTCCAACGGACCGAAGCCGACCATGTCATCGGTCAGCTCCTGGGCGAGCTGAAACTGGTCCCGCGCAGAGAGCTGCACGCGCTCCTTGCCGGCGATCTCGTGGATCACCGGCTCCAGCTCGGCACGCAGCGTCTCGGCCGACATTTCGGCGACGGCGCCGGAGTCGAGCTGTTCCATGATCTTGGCGCGCAACCTCAACTGCAGGCTGGTATTCGGTGGGGTCAGAGGAGCCGGCGTGAGGTGCGACTCCGCTACGCTCGCGGCTGGCGCCACCGGCTCCAGCCGGCGACCGAACTGTTTCATCGTCCCAGCATCCTGCCCAGCAGCGATCGGCTGGCCGTGCGGCTTGCCGGCGCTCCCGGAGACCTCCTGGGCCAGCAGGGCCATCGCCTTGCGGAAGGGGGCGCACTCGCCCAAGGCCGGCTTGCCCAGGTTGGCCGCGCGGCCGAGCTGCTTGCCCAGTTCGGGTATAAGGACGGCCGGCTTGCCGCCAAGGCCCTGTTCGATCAGCGGCATCTGCAGACCACCCGGCATGCCGACGCGGTTCAGCACGATCGTGGCGTGACTGGTGCCCAGCCCGGTCGCCAGTTCGCGCAGGCGCACGGCGTCGCGGATGCCGGCGAGATCCGGCGACATGACCAACAGCAGGTGACGCGCGGCGCGCAGCGCCTGCAGGTCGGCGAGATTGGCCGGCATCGGCAGGTCCATGACGATGTAGTTGAACCGCCGGCGCAGCAGCTCCAGAACGCGCCGCATGCCATCGGGGGTGGGCGCGGGCGTCCCGTCGAGCGCCTCATCGGCGGCGATCAGGCGCAGCCGCTCGTTGACCTCGACGGAGACACGGTCGAGGAAGAGGGCGTCAGCGCGCTCCGGCTGCTCGAGGGCGACGCGCAACCCGGCCTCGGGCTTCACGCCAAGCAACAGGGACGTCGTGCCCTGCCGCAGATGCAGGTCCAGCAGGGCAACGTGGCCGCGCGTGGCGGCGGTGAGCTGCAGCGCGAGATTGACCGCCACGGTGGTCGTGCCGACACCGCCGCGTGCGCCGCATACGGCGATCACGCTGCCGCCGCGGGCGGCGCTGGTATCCAAAGCAATGCCGGCGATCTGCGGCACGAACAGCCTGGTGACGTGGTCGCGCGTCAGCGGCTTGTGCACGTATTCGGCGACGCCCATGTTGCGCACCAGTTCGCGATAGAAGCCGACGTCGGAGTTGTCGCCGATCACCAGAACCTTCACGTCCGGCGTGCAGACGCGTGCCAGGTTTTCCAGCTCCTCGGTCGGGTGCAGCACGCGGGCGATGTCCACGATCAGTACCCGCGGCGTCGGCTCCTTTGCCAGGTGCCTGATGGCGTGGAGGATCGTACCGCGGTGGACCTCGACGCCGTCCACGGTGTTGAGGAGCCCGCCGCGCAGCGCGGTCTCGGTGTCGTCGTCGGACACGAAGGCAAGAAGCGGCACTCTCGCGTGCGACGTGTCCCTGCACCGGTGCGGCGTTAGGAGCCTCCGGGAGGACTGTTTCAATGTCGTTGTCTAGCATCGGTCCAACTTTCATGTGCGGACGTGCGGCTGCTGGAGCTGCAGTTCGGCGGCGTCCTCGATGGTGACCACACGTTCGTCGTGCGAGATCATGCGGCTGAGGGCGTTCAGCAGCGTGGTCTTGCCGGAGCCGGTGCCGCCGGAGACCAGGATGTTCAGCCGGCACCGCGCGGCGATCTCCAGCAGGCGAGCGACGGCAGGGACCATGCTGCCGTTGGCCACCATGGCGTTCAAGTCGAGCTTCTTCTGGTGCGGTTGCGGATTGAGATGCAGGGGCTGTCCAGCGCCAGAGGCGGGAACACCATGTAGACGCGGCTGCCATCGGGCAGGCGGGCGTCGCAGAGAGGGCTCGATTTATCGACGCGCCGACCATCGGCGGCACATCTTCTGCGCAACCACCGCGACATGTGCCTAATCACGGAAACGCACGTTGGATTTGCAGCTTGCCGGCCCGCTGATAAACACCGTGTCCGGCCCGTTTACCATGATGTCGCTGATCGTATTGTCGCGCAGCAGCGGTTCCAGCGGACCGAAGCCGACCATGTCATCGGTCAGTTCCTGGGCAAGCTGAAATTGGTCGCGCGCAGAGAGCTGCACGCGCTCCTTGCCGGCGATCTCGTGGATCACCGGCTCCAGCTCGGCACGCAGCGTCTCGGCCGACATTTCGGCGACGGCGCCGGAATCGAGCTGTTCCATGATCTTGGCGCGCAACCTCAACTGCAGGCTGGTATTCGGTGGGGTCAGAGGCGCCGGCGTGAGGTGCGACTCCGCTACGCTCGCGGCTGGCACCGCCGGCTCCAGCCGGCGACCGAACTGTTTCATCGTCCCAGCATCCTGTCCAGCAGCGATCGGCTGGCCGTGCGGCTTGCCGGCGCCCCGGAAACCTCCTGGGCCAGCAAAGCTATCGCCTTGCTGAAGGGGGCGCACTCGCCCAAGGCCGGCTTGCCCAGGTTGGCCGCGCGGCCGAGCTGCTTGCCCAGTTCGGGTATAAGGACGGCCGGCTTGCCGCCAAGGCCCTGTTCGATCAGCGGCATCTGCAGACCACCCGGCATGCCGACGCGATTCAGCACGATCGTGGCGTGGCTGGTTCCCAGCCCGGCTGCCAGTTCGCGCAGGCGCACGGCGTCACGGATGCCGGCGAGATCCGGCGACATGACCAACAGCAAGTGACGGGCGGCGCGCAGCGCCTGCAGATCGGCGAGATTGGCCGGCATCGGCAGGTCCATGACGATGTAGTTGAACCGCCGGCGCAGCAGCTCCAGAACGCGCCGCATGCCATCGGGGGTGGGCGCGGGCGTCCCGTCGAGCGCCTCATCGGCGGCGATCAGGCGCAGCCGCTCGTTGACCTCGACGGAGACACGGTCGAGGAAGAGGGCGTCAGCACGCTCCGGCTGCTCGAGGGCGACGCGCAGCCCGGCCTCGGGCTTCACGCCAAGCAACAGTGCCGTCGTGCCCTGCCGCAGATGCAGGTCCAGCAAGGCAACGTGGCCGCGCGTGGCGGCGGTGAGCTGCAGCGCAAGATTGACTGCCATGGTGGTCGTGCCGACGCCGCCGCGTGCGCCGCACACGGCGATCACGCTGCCGCCGCGGGCGGCGCTGGTGTCGAAAGCAATGCCGGCGATCTGCGGCACGAACAGCCTGGCGACGTGGTCCCGTGTCAGTGGCTTGTGCACGTATTCGGCGACGCCCATGTTGCGCACCAGTTCGCGATAGAAGCCGACGTCGGAGTCGTCGCCGATCACCAGAACCTTCACGTCCGGCGTGCAGACGCGGCGAGGTTGTCCAGCTCCTCGATCGGATTAGCACGCGGGCGATGTCCACGACCAGCGCCCGCGGCGTCGGCTCCTTGGCCAGGTGCTTGATGGCGTGGAGGATCGTGCCGCGGTGGACCTCGACGCCGTCCACGGTGTTGAGGAGCCCACCGCGCAGCGCGGTCTCGGTGTCGTCGTCGGACACGAAGGCAAGAAGCGGCACTCGCGCGTGCGACGTGTCCCGCACCGGTGCGGCGTTAGGAGCCTCCGGGAGGA